>CAWFRF010000010.1:0-151914 GCA_963818135.1 uncultured Actinomycetota bacterium | reverse complement strand
AGGTCGTGATCGTATGCGCAGCCGGCGCACCGTGACCAGGCGCCATACGAGGATCCGCGAGGGAATCGAGATACACCGCTTCCCCTGCGCGCGGCGGCGAGTGCGCTCGACTACGGCCGCGAGTACCTGCAGGCGATGTGCGGATCCGCTCGCTCGCTCGCCGACTTGCGAAGCGAGCGGCGCTTCGACGTGGTCCATGCCTGCAATCCACCCGACACGCTGCTGCTCGCCGTGCGCTCGTTGCGCCGGCAGGGGACGAGATTCGTCTTCGACCACCACGACCTGGTGCCGGAGCTCTACCTGTCACGGTTCGGGGGCCGCAGCGACGCCGGCCATCGCGCGATGCTGGCAGCGGAGCGGCTCGCCTACCGGCTGGCGGACGTTTCGCTTGCTACGAACGGCTCCTACGCGCGAATTGCGATGAGCGTGGGCGGATGGCGGCTGAGGACGTATTCGTCGTGCGCAATGGTCCCGACTTGGCGCGCTTCAAGCCGGTAGCCGCCGATCCGGTGCTGCGGCGCGGCAAAGCCCATCTGATCTCTTATCTCGGGATCATGGGGCCGCAGGATGGCGTGGACCACGCCATCCGGGCGCTCGCCTGGCTGGGCGAGCGCCGCCGTGACTGGCACTCGATCTTCATCGGCGACGGCGATCGATCCCCGAACTGCGACGACTCGCCGACACACTCGGTATCGCCGAGCAGGTCGAGTTCGCGGGTTGGTGCGGCGACGGCGACATCTGCCGGATCCTGTCGACTCGGATGTGTGCCTGGCACCCGATCCGCCCAGCCCGCTGAACAACGCCTCGACGATGATCAAGATCCCCGAGTACATGGCGATGGGTCGCGCGGTCGCGTCGTATGACCTTCCGGAGTCGCGGGTCTCTGCGGCGGACGGCGCGCTCTACGCGACACCCGGAGATCCTGATGACCTGGGTCGCGTCGTGGCGCAGCTGCTGGACGATGGCGGCGCGCGGAGGCGATGGGAAGACTCGGCAGCGAGCGTGTCGACACCGAGCGGCCTGGCCTGGCGCCACTCGGAGGCTGTGTTGCTCCAGGCCTACGCCCACGTGCTCGGTCGCGTGCCCGTGTGATCGTCGCCGGAGGGGAGGAAGCACGGCGTCGCCGGTTGGGCGGCCGGCGGCGCCGCTAAAAATCAGCGCCGCAGACCCTGCTTCAAAATCGCTGGGTCTGCGGCGCTGTGTCTTCAGATGGTCGGCGCGGGTGCACCGGCCATCTGACTAGCAGGGATCGTTGGCCCCGGTGTTCTCGAACGTGTTGTTCGACCAGTTGGTCGAGGACGCCGAGCAGTAGGTGGCCATATCGGTCTGCTTGAGGGCACCGTCCGGGTAGTAGCCGTAACCGTCACCGTTGCGGTTGGCGCCGTTGCCGTTCTGCGGGGTGATGTCCGTGCACTCCGTGTAGCCCTGGGAGTCCTTGGCCGTCGAGCCCTTGCAGCTGGCGATCCGGTTGCCGGTGAAGGTCAGCGACGCGTTGCCCACCGACGAGGCGTTGCCGCACTCGTAGATCAGGACGCCGTCGCCGGCCATCAGGTTGTTGGTGACGTCCCACTGCGTTGAGCAGGCGCCGCCGTTACCGCCGTTGGTGTCGCCGAACAACAGCCCGGCCTGGCCGCCGTTGGGCGAGCCGGAACCGTCCCAGCCGGGAGGCGACAGCAATGTCGAGTGGTCGATGGCGACCTGGCTGGAGCCGCTGCCGTCGACATAGACCGTCTCGAGGTGATCCGCGGTGTTGTACATGCCGTTGTCGGCGATGTACGAGTCGCTCACGTCCCAGCTGCCCGTGTTCAGGCACTCACCGCAGTTGTAGATGTAGTCGTGCGAGATTGTTACGGTGCCGCCACCGAAATTCGTCACGCCCATCTCAACGGACTGAGTCGACGCGTTCAGTCCGGCCAGCGTCGAGTCGTCGATCGTCGTACCACCGGCGAGCACCTTGACGGCGTCAGTCCGAGCTGCCCGCCGCCGTTGTGGTGACGCACACATTCTTGATCGTGACGTTGCTGTTGTTCACGTGATCGTGCCGCTGACGTTCAGGTTCTGGATGACCTGTCCGTTGCTGCTCGTCGTGATGCTGCCCGGAGGAGGTGAGCGACGAGCACGCCGTCGCCGTCGTCCCGTTGGTGGGCCGACTCCGCCGCCTCCGCGCTGCCACGCGCTGCCGAGTTCCACGCGTACGACGGATCCGGATAGCCGCAGCTACCGGGGCTGGCGAAGCAGTCGCCGGATGGCGTCGTGGTCGTCGTGGTCGTCGTGGTGTGGTTGTTGGGGGTGGTGCTGGTCGTCGCCGGAGTGGTCGTTGTGGTGCTGGGGGTGGTGCTGGTCGTCGCCGGAGTGGTCTTGGTGACGGTCGGGGAGGTTGTGATCGCCGCGCCGGCCGGTGACGGCACGAACTTCACGTCGACGTACCAGTTGTCGGCCTCGTAGTTGTTGCTCGGAAAGGTGGCCGAGCTCGTGTACTTGTAGACGCCGTCGGCGCTGGTGCTGTTGCCGATCGCGGTCAGCGGGCCGTTGCTGATCGAGGACTTGAGCCCGTGGATCGTCACGGCGTAATGGCCCTTGGGATCGAAGTAGGCGGCCACGTAGGTGGTGTTCGCGCTGATCGCGACGGGGCTTGCAAAGCTGACGCTCTGCCATCCCGCCTCGGTCTCGCCGGTGAAGGTCGCGCTGGCGAGCAGCTTCCCGCTGTCCGTGTAGAGGCTGCCGATGTGAGTGCCGGTATTGCCGCTGCCCTTGTAGAAGCGGATACCGGTCGCCTCACCGGCGACGGAGGAAGTGAACTTGACGCCGACCTCGACGCTGTTCGAGTCATTCCACGCGGCTACGGAGGGAGTCGCGTTGCCAAAGATTGTGTCGGGGCTAGAGGCTGGCGTGTTTGAGACGGCGAGGGCCGTCCCAGTGCCGGAGACCGCGAAGGCGGTCCCCGCGCCCCAGCAGAAGGGTGACTACGGTCGTAGCCACCAATTTGAGTCGGAGCATGTGGGTTCCCAGTCGATTGGCAGGGGTCCCAACCCACATCGCGCGTCAACCAAGAGGGCTTGACTGGTGACGCGACTCCACCAAACAAATGTCTAGAGCGCGCGAAGCACGCCCTGGACGAATGACCGAGACATCCCGTCTGGCCATCACAGAACCAACGGAGGGCGTGGCAGCTGCTGCCGCTCAGTTCTCGCGAAGGGTTCCGCACCGGGGCTTGTATAGCAGCGGGCTCGGCGTCTTCGGCACGGGCGTGAGCCTAACGTCACCAAATAACATGCAAAGAGCGGGCTATCGAATAGCCCGCTCTTCGCGCTCGACGGAAGAAATCGGCTGTGCGAACGTTACGCTGCTGACCGCGTTGCGGCCCCGTGGCAGCCGCGAAAGCTCCTGCTGCAGCGCTCGCCGACCACGATGATGGAGGCCGTGGATCGACCCCTCGGTTCGGCCCAACCTGTCGGCAATCTCTCCAGGCGACAGGCCCACGATGTGGCGCAGGACGACGACCTCGCGCTGATCCTCCGGGAGAGTCTGGAGCGCCTCGCGCACGGCAAGTGTCTGGTCCAGTTGACCTCAGCCATCGTCGGTCCCCTCGGGCAGCCGGTCGACGGCGACCGTGAACCGGTTCGCACGCAGGTGATCGATCGCGACGTTGCGCGCCAGGCGCAAGAGCCAGGCAAAAAACGGCACGCCGCGCTCGTCGTACTTGTTCAGCGAGCTCATGAGCTTCGCGAAGACGTGCTGAGTCACATCCTCGGCCTCGTAGATTCATCGCGGACGATGCTGCGCACGTAGCCGTAGATGTTGTGCCTGGTACCTCAGGTACAGGAACCCGGACGGCCTCTGTGTCGCCCTCTTTGGCGCGTGCCACGGCGAGACTTGTCTGACGCAGCGCCTCAGGCGAGCCGTCCACCGTCGTACGGCAGCGGAAACCCGTCAGCAGGTCATCGCTTTTGAGCGGCAATCCTCGCCGCATCTCATCTGCATTCCCCATGTGCCCCAACCGCCCCCCGGCGTTGGATTTCCCTTGCGTGTTCGAGTATTGGGAGGCCGCTCGAGGCTTTCAATGACCGTCAGGACCATTTTGCGTTCAACACGTTGAACGCACGATTGCGCCCGACTGCCAGCGGATCGAGCGCCGCGCCCCATGGTCAGGAGTTACCCACTGCGGATTGGTGAGGAGTTACCTTCTCAGGATTGGTTAGATGAGTTAAAGGCTTCTCATTGGTCAGGAGTTGCCTACTCCGGCAATCTGCAGTTATGCTGTCTGTGCTTACGGACGAGCACGCCTGTGTTGACTGAACCCGTCAGGGGGGATGCAGTGCACATGGGTAGTGGAGGTTCCGGCGGCTCCTTCGTGGCCGCTGTTCGCACGCACCGCAATCGAGATGAAACAGGGGCTCGTGTACAGGGGGTCGGGGGACTCGCCTTGGGCCTTGGTGTTGCCTTCCTGGCCGCGGCGTGCATTTGCGCGGGGCAGTTGCGTGTCCACGCCCCAGATATGGTCGCGATGATCCAGACGATCATCGGCGCCCTGATCGCTGCGGGCGTCGTGCTCCTAGCGGGGCTTTTCCGCGAGACGCGCTCTCTGCGCCTGCTCATGCTATTTGCAGGGCTGGTGATCGTGGGGCTGGTCGAGGTCGTATCCAACGTGATACCTGCTGATTTCGATCTGCGGCCGGGTTACTTGCTCACCGGCGGCGGACCGGTGGCCGCTCTGTTCGCCGGGATCTGCTTCGGCATTGCAGCCCATCCCCGAAGCGGGCAGGTTCTGGACTGGCGCCCGTGGGGGCGGTTGACGATGGCAGCTGCGACGGCCGCCGCGCTGCTGACTGAACTGCTTGGTTGGCTGCTGGAGGCTCCAAGGACGGCGAGCCACGGGCTCGTAGTGAGGGCTGATCCCTCCGCGATTGTTGCGGTGATCGCGTGCGGTTCGCTGGTGATGGCCTACGTGGGCTGCGACCTCCTTCTGCGCCGACCCGGTGATCTATCGGGGATGCGGGCGTGGTTCGGGGCAGGGCTGCTGCTGCTAGCGATGTTGCTGTTTTCGCGGACCATCGTTGGCGCCGTGGACTCCGGAGAGTTCACGGGCACCCTCGTGCTGAAGCTCGTCGCTTACACAGCGATACTCGTCGGGCTCGTACGCGAGCTGGTGCTGCATCAGCGACAGGCTGCGACTACGATCGCGCAGCTGGAGCGCCAGCGACTGGCTCGCAGCCTGCATGACGGCCTCTGCCAGGACCTCGCAGTCATCGCAGCCCATGCGGCAGGCATCGCAGATGAGCTCGGCGCGAACCATCCCGTCGCCATCGCTGCGGGGCGCGCTCTCAACGTCTCACGCGGCGCGCTGGCTGAGCTGGCTCCGCCTGCCGACTCCGTGGGGGACGCACTGCGCGTCCTTGCCGCCGAGCTGTCGATGCGGTTCGCGATCTCGGCCACCGTTGAGGCCAGCGCCAAGGCAGAGCCAACCCCGGCCGACCGCGAGGACCTCCTTCAGATCGCCCGTGAGGCGATCGTCAACGCCGCAAAGCACGGGGCGCACCGGGTCGATGTGGCGCTCGACGACAACTCCGGGCGACTCATGATGACCGTGCGAGACGACGGACGCGGGATAGCGCCGCTCGGATTGCGGCAGGAGGGATTCGGCATGGACAGCATGCGTCAGCGCGCCGCATGCCTCGGCGGGGTTATAACGGCGCAGGCTCGCGACGGCGGTGGGACCGAGGTCCGGGTGCTGCTCGGATGAAGGGTCCCGCGCGCGTGCTGGTAGCCGACAACGCGGTCACTCGCCTGGGCGTGAGGATCGCGTTGGACGGGTTTGCGGTCGTGTGTGGGGAGGCGGCCAACCACCAGGCCGCCGTGCGAGCCGCGAGCGACCTGCGACCGGACATCGTGCTCGCTGGTCGTTCGCTGCCCGGCGGCGGCGTCGAGACCGTCCGTGAGATCGCGGCGGCGATTCCGGGGACGCCGATCATTTTCATAGCCGATGCCGATGACCCGGCCGATCTGCTTGCGGCGCTGCGTGCCGGCGCGGTCGGGTATGTGTCAGTCGGCTTCGATGGTCCGAAGTTGCAGCGCGTGGTCAGTGCGGTGCTGGCGCGTGAGGCGGCCGTTCCACGTTCGATGGTGATCGGCCTGATCGATGCGCTGCGAGCGCGCGAGCGGATGTCGGATGACGTACTGACGGCACGCGAGAGTGAGATCCTGTCGATGTTGCGGGATGGTCAAACGACCGCCGAGATCGCCAACCTGCTGCGTATCTCGCCGATCACCGTGCGTCGTCATATTTCCAAGCTGCTTCGCAAGGCGGGCGCCAGCGAGCGCTCCGAGCTGCTCGATTGCTCTCTTGGCTGACGCCTGCGAGCGCCCGCCACCAGGCTGAAACACCGGGTTCTGGTGCTGGGGTCGGAGAAACGTCGAAATTGCGGACTTGGGGTTGACAGCGGCCATTAGGCTCATTGCTTCTTGTCGTCTGAGCAATCACGATGCCGAGCAAGTGAGGTCACGACCCTATGGTTCGACGTTCCCAGGCCCAGCGGACAGGCTTGACAGTTTGACGACGGCCCAGCAACCCAGCGACGGCCGTCAGGCGCTAGAGGAGTCCATCCAAAACTGTTGTGGGGCGCTGCTCGCGCTGCACGCCAGCGTCCGCAGTCTCGCGGCCGTTCCGGGGGAGCATGAGGAGATTGAACAGGAACTCTCGGTGGCGATCGAGCTCGTCCGCGCCGCCGTGGATCAGCTGCAGATGGCGCCCGTCGAACCCCGCGGCGTGCCGCCGGGGTTTGTCGATCGGCACCGCCCCATCCCGCCCGGGCTCACTTAGCTCGCTCTCGGCTCGTGCCACTCCTTGGCTCGTGCTCAGGCAAGCCCGCGACGTACGGCGTAGATCGCCGCCTGCACCCGATTGTTCATGCCGAGCTTGGCGAGCACGCTCGAGATGTGGTTCTTGACCGTGCGGGGACTGATGTTCAGCTCCGCTGCGATCTGGGCGTTCTCCATCCCTGCGCGACGAGCCGCAGGATGTCGATCTCCCGGTCAGACAGCAGGTCGGTCGGTTGGTCGCGGGCTGAGGAATCGACATAGTCACGGCGGATGCGCTCGAGCACGGTTGCAGCCGCCCGCGGCGAGAGCCACGATTCACCGGCGGAAGCCGCGCGTATTGCCGCGCCCACGTCCTGGAGCGAATTGTCCTTGAGCATATATCCGCAGGCGCCGGCGAGGACCGCGGCCGCCACATCCTGCTCCTCTCCGGACACCGTTAGCGCGATCACACGCGCCTGCGCGTCTTCGGCGAGGATCTCACGCGTGGCCCCGACTCCGTCCAGGTCGGGCATCCGGAGGTCCATCGAATGCGACCCGCGGATGTAGCTCGCGGGCGAGTTGGACGCCGAGCCGTCCCCGCGACGCCTGGGCGAGCACCTCGATCCCCGGTTCCTGCTTGAGCATCGCAACCAAGCCCGCGCGGAACAGGTCATGATCGTCGACTATCAGGACGCCGATCGGCGGCCCTCCCTTGATTTCCGCCCCCGCGATCATCGCCCGGGAACAGTGTCATACGCGCGGGGGTGCCGACAAGGTGTGAGATGCGAGTCAGGGAATCGGCCGAGCGCTTCGGTAGGGAGTTGGCTGAAAGTGACTGACCCTGGAAGTAGCGCCACTGTCCGGCCGTTCTTTCGCTGAAAGCAGGCATGGTCAAGCTGTCCTGTTCTTGCTGCGTCGGACCTGTTGGGCGATCCTGAAGGAACCACTCGAACGGAGTATCTCGTGGAGAAGACAGCGTGAGCGCGGTTGCTCAGCAGCCTGACTCGAAGGTCAGGTTCATGACGATGGACCGGCTGCACGAGCCGCTCCGTGAGCAGCTGACCGAAGCCTTTTTGCGGGTCTTGGGAACGGGCGGCTTCATCCTCGGAGATGAGGTGGTGCGCTTCGAGGAGGAGTTCGGGACCTACACATGTTCTTCACACTGTGTGGGTGTGGCATCAGGTACGTCGGCGCTGGCGCTGACACTGCAGGCGGCTGGCATCGGACCCGGGGATGAGGTCATCGTTCCAGCCCACACCTTCATCGCCTCAGCACTGGCCGTGGCCCATGCCGGAGCGACCCCGGTCCTCTGTGACGTCGACGAGGGGACTGGGCTGATCGACCCGGAGGCGGCACGCTCGCTGGTCGGACCGCGGACCGCGGCGATCGTGGCAGTGCACCTCTACGGTCAGGCCTGCGACATCGATGCGATTCGCGCCTTTGCCGATCCTGCCGGGCTGTTCGTGCTCGAGGACGCCGCTCAGGCCCATGGCGCCAGCCTGCGGGGGCGGCGGGTCGGGTCACTTGCCTCGGCTGCGGGATTTTCGTTCTACCCCAGCAAGAACCTGGGGGCGCTCGGCGATGGTGGTGCCGTGTGCACGAATGACGAAGCGCTCGCGGAGCGGATCCGCCAGCTGCGTCACGTCGGCCAGCGACGCAAGGGCGAGCATGTCGCCCTCGGCGCCAATGAGCGACTCGATGGCCTCCAGGCAGCCTTCCTGCGGGTCAAGCTTCCGCACCTAGACGACTGGAATATGCGCCGTCGTGCAGCTGCCAGGCAGTTGCGCGCGGGCATCGACGGATCCGTGCGGCTGCTGGAGGAACGACCGGAGAGCCCATGCATGTATCACCTCTTCCCGGTTCGGGTGCCCGATCGGGATCGGTTCATCCGCGCATTGGGCGAGCTCGGAATCGAGACCGGTATCCATTACCACCCGGCGGTCCATGCACACATGGCCTGGACCGGCCATGACCTCCGCACCGGTGATGTGGAGCGCGCCGAAGCCTGGGCGGCGGAGCAGGTGTCGCTACCGATTCACCCCGACCTTTCTGACAGCGAAATCGAGCGCGTGGTGCACGCCGTGCGAGCGGCCGCGTGAACCGGGGCCTTTTTATCAGGGGAAGTGATGCTCAATTCGATCGAAGTCAGTGACGGATTTCGGGACGCTTGACGGCCCGACCAGGGTTGCCGTGGTCGGGTTGGGATATTGGGGACCGAACCTGCTGCGTGTCCTCGCCGAGCAGGAGAGCGTTGAGATCGCTTGGCTGTGCGATCGCGACCACGAGCGCCTGCAGCAGTTCCGCCGCCGGTATCGGGGCGCCCGCACGACCACGCACTTCTCTCGCGTGGTGTCGGCTCCAGATGTGGACGCAGTCGTGATCGCCACGCCCGTGCACACCCACTACGAACTGGCGTCGGAGGCGCTTCAAGCGGGCAAGCACGTGTTTGTCGAGAAACCGCTGGCGGATTCCAGCGACCTTGCCGATCACCTTGTACAGACGGCCGAGGAGAACGACCGGGCCCTGATGTGCGGACACACGTTCATCTACAGCCCCCCGGTGAGGGCAGTCAAGCGGCTGCTCAGCGAGGGAACGCTCGGCGACGTTTACTTCATCTCGTCCAGCCGCGTCAACCTGGGACTGCACCAGCGCGATGTGAGCGTCATCTGGGACCTCGCGCCGCACGACTTCTCGATCCTGATCTACTGGCTCAACGAGCTGCCCGTCTCCATCCGTGCGATCGGGCGTGACTCAATCGTCAAGGGGGTCGCCGATGTCGCGTTCGTGACGATGAACTTTGCCTCTGGCATCATCGTCAACTGCGAACTGGAGCTGGCTGGCGCCGAGCAAGCTACGGCGCACCGTGATCGTCGGCAGCGAGAAGATGGTCATCTACGACGACGGCACGAGCGAGCCGGTCCGTGTTTTCGATCGCGGGGTCGTCTACCGCGATCCTGAGACATTCGGCGAGTACCACCTGTCATACCGGACGGGGGACATCCTCTCGCCGAAGGTCGAGTCATACGAGCCGCTGGGGCGCGAGATCAGCGACTTCATCCAGGCAATCCGCACCGGGGGTCGTCTCGACTTCCATACGGCGCTGGCTCGCAGCGTCGTACGCATGGTCGAGGCCGCCGAAGACTCGGTGAAGCTCGGAGGCCGATCGGTCGACCTCGACTACGCGGGTATGGCCCAAACGCTGCCTGCTCGCGAGTTGGCGCTCGTCTGACCTGCGCGCTGCAGCGGTGAGGATGCCCGATTCACCTTTCATTCACGGTCACGCGCTGGTCGAGACCGATCGTATAGGGGCGGGTACTCGCATCTGGGCGTTTGCGCATGTCATGTCCGGAGCGGTGATCGGAAGCGGGTGCAACATCTGCGATCACACGTTCATCGACCCGGACGTGGTGATCGGCGATCGGGTGACTGTCAAGTCGTTCGTCTATCTGGTCGACGGCATGAGGATCGAAGATGACGTCTTCATCGGCCCGCAGGTGACCTTCACGAACGATCGGTTCCCGCGCAGCCGCCAGCCCTATAACCTCGAGCCCATCGTGATCGGCGCCGGCGCCAGCATTGGCGCCGGCGCGGTCCTGCTTCCGGGCGTGTCAGTTGGCGAGGGGGCGATGGTCGGAGCTGGCGCTGTCGTCACCAGGAACGTGCCGGCCCACACGGTCGTCATCGGCAATCCGGCTCGGGTAGCGCGGACCGTGACCGACTCCGAGCGCATTCCGGTAGCGGCGGCTGCCCTCCGATAGCGTGCATTCCAGCGACCTCCGGTTTGTGGGCCCGGCCTCACGAGCGTGTGAACGTGGAAGCAAAGCTTGGCAGTGACCGTTCATTCTTCGGAGCGCTTGCTCAGCCCTCCTCAGTTAATTCTCAGCCACGAGTGGCTGCCGAGAATCTCACGATTTGATCTCATCGTCTGAGGTCGCGAAACGTTGGGGCCTCGCCGATGCCCCCGGCGAGAGCCCCAACCACATCTTGTGCGAGCTGCGGTCAGGGTCCTCCAAAGCCCGAGTAGTTGCCCTGGTTGGAGTCGAGCACGAGGCTCGTGCCTGGCAGCAGCCCGGTCGGCGGGTTGACGATCGGGACGTAGCCTCCAACCGCCTGACCTAGGTTGACAGGAAGGTGGCGGTGTCCGCGACCGGCAACGATCACGTAGGCGCTGCCGTTTCCGCCTGCGTACAGGGCACCAATCGGCACCGCGAGAGTCCGCGCCGCCGAGGAATCGGCGGCGATTGTCACCGGCACCTGGGATCCGATGTGAGCGTGCGCGGCGACTCCCCGGAGGGCGATCTCGGCGGACGCTTCGCGCGCCCGCACCGAGCGCTTGATGCTATGGACGGCGCCGACCAGCAGGTGCGAGCCGAGCCTGACGGTGGCATGGTCGCCGGGCTCGATCAGGTACCCCTGTGCGGGCGACAGTGTGGCGTCGACGACCACCGACCCATAGGTCAGCGTCACGGCCGGGCTGCCGATCGCCTTGCCCAGAACCTCCTTGGTTGACGAGACAGTCGCTGGCAGTTTCGGCAGGAACACAATCTCTGACTGCGGCTCGACTATCAGGCGCGGCGCCTTGCGGCCGGCACCGGTCGGAATCGACGGCGGCGGGGCGTAGCTGCTGTTGTGGTAGAGCAGCGCGAGTGCGGCGCTCGTTGAGGGCCCGTACGTGCCGGCCGTATCGTCGATGGTGTAGCCCAGGCTCTCCAGGTCGTGCTGGAGTTGGGCGACGTCGGGACCGGTGTCGCCAGAGGCAAGGCTTCGGTACATAGGGGTCTTACCGGCGAACGCGAACACCGGCCGTCCGGCGACCTGAGCGACGACGCTGCCGTTGACGATCCGTCTGCCGACGTGGACGACATTGGCGGTCACGATCGATTGGGCGCCCGGGACGCTGATCGAGCCGACGGTGATCGTCTCGTTGCCGGCTGCCACCAGCTTTCCGCTTGCCTGGAGCGTCGTGCCGAGTCGTTTCAGCACGACAGGGGCTGTTAACACGGGTGGGGTCGGTGCCTTCTGGCCGCGAGCGAGCGCGGACGTCGTTGTCGTCGCGCGCCCGGCCCACCAGCTCAGCCCGGCCACCGCAATGAGCACGAGCGCGGAGATGATCACGGTGCGACGACGCGCGCTCGCTAGCGGATTGGTGCTCATCGTCGCAGCGCCTCCACTGGATCCAGACGGCTGGCGCGGAACGCCGGCAGCAGGCCCGCCAGAGCGCCGACGCCGGCGCCGATCGCTGGCGCCAACGCGATAGCGCGCGCGTCGAGCACTGGCAACCAGGCGTGAGTCTTGGCGATCACCACGACCGCGCACACGCCTAACGCGATGCCCACGACGGCGCCGCCGGCTCCAACCAGCAGGCTCTCGACGATGAACTGGGCAGCAACGTGCGGGCGGGTCGCGCCGAGCGCGCGGCGCAGTCCGACCTCGAAGGCACGCTCGCTGATCGACGAGTACATCGTCACCGCGATCCCGGCGACGCTGATCGCGAGCATCGCAAGCGTGACCACGGTCAGCAGGCTCGTGAGATCGCTGGTGACCGCAGGCTGGGCGATCGGAGGCTCCGCGAGCGTGATCCCCTGCAGGCGTGTCGGGTCCTCCGGATGCAGCAGCAGCGGCACCTCGTGCTCGACCTGCGTGGCCGCGGGAGGATCGACGGCGATGTCGAGTTGGGAGCCCGACTGTGGCGCACCCCAGAGGCGGCGCGCGGTTGTGTCTGGGACGATCGCGTCGGTCAGCAGCGTTGGGTCCGATTGCACGCCTTTGAACACGCCGACGACGACGAAGGGCACACCGTCCAACATGACCGCCTCCTGCCCGTCTGGCGAGCGCAGGCCGAGCTCCGAGGCGGCCGTCGCACCGAGTACGACGACATCGCCGTGCACGCGCGAGTCGACTGTCGTCAGTCCCCTGCCGAATTTGTAGGAGGCGTGGTCCGCCGACAGTAGGCCAGGCGAGGCTGCCACGACACTGGCGCTCGGTACGTACACGTACGGCGTATCGGAACCGCTGAACAGCGTGGCCCCCGAAGTGGCGCGCACCGGAACCGACCACAGGTAGCCGGCCCCGCGAACACCGGGCAGCCTCCGACCGCCGCCAGGGCGCCGCGCCCAAATGCTGGGGTCGACGCGTTCGGGGTCGAGTCGGCGAGCGTGACCTCGGCTGCCGCGAAGCGCTCGAAGCGCGCGTTCACTGACGCGCCCGCGGTCGCGGTGAGTCCACTCGCGGTCACGAACGCGGCCACGCCGATCACGACCGATAGAGCGGTGGCCGCAGCACGGCCCGAACGGCCCAGGAGCGACAGCGTCGCCTCGGCGACGACATCGCGAGCGGCGGCAGCGCGACGGCGGCCAACGCTACGCGGGGAGCGAACCCTCGGGCGACTACGGCGATGGCGCACGGCGATCATCCCGCTCCTGCTCCTGGGTCCTCGACGACGCGGCCGTCGGCGAGCGCGACGGTGAGGTCGGCGGCTGCCGCCACCTGCACATCGTGCGTCACGGTGATGAGCGCCACCCCGCTCGGCTTCAGCGAATCGAGGATCGCCAAGACGCTCTCTGCTGAGGCCGAGTCGAGGTTGCCGGTCGGCTCGTCGGACAGTAAGAGTGTCGGGCGTGTGGCGATCGCGCGCGCGATCGCGACCCGCTGCTTTTCGCCACCGGACAGGGTGGCCGGGGCGGCGTTCGCGCGATTGCTGAGCCCCACCGCGTCGAGCGCCTCGAGTGCCCTGGAGCGGCGATCACGCCGCGGAACGCCCGCATGTAATAGCCCGATCTCCACGTTCTCCGTTGCGGTGCGGTAGTCGAGCAGGTGGAAAGCCTGAAACACGAAGCCGACCCTACCGGCGCGGACGGCGGTCCGCTCTCGGTCCCCGAGGGACCCGGTGTCGGTACCCGCAAGGCGGATCTCGCCCGAGCTTGGCCGATCGAGCAGTCCGAGCAGATTCAGCAGCGTTGACTTGCCAGAGCCCGAGCGGCCCACGAGCGCGACGTGTTGGCCAGCCCGTGCGCTCAGTGTCACCTCGTGAAGCGCTTGCACGGGAGGCGAGCCCGGATATCTCTTGGAGACCGCGATCGCTTCAAGCGCGGGCGCAACAGCCGCTGCCTCAGCCACCGTATACCACCACCGAACGGCTGACCGAGCCCTGGCCTACCACCCGCTGCGGCCGGGTGGCTGCCGCGCTCGATCCGGTCGCCCCTGACGCGGTCGTCGGGACCACAGGGGTCGTGGATGGGTGCGCGAACATTGCCTGGGCACGGGACCGCGCCTGCTGAAGTGTCGAGAGCAGCGTCCCGAGCTCGCCCACCACCGACACGGGCAGGTGCCCGATCGCTGAGAGCGCGGCCTTTCTGACGGCCTGCGGCAGCCCCGACCGGCGCTGGCACTCCAAGTCGGCAACGGCCGCCGCGAGCTCCTGGCGATGTACCGCGGGGGTGGGCCCCTTCGACTGATAGAGCGAGTAGAAATGGAGGAATAGTTGCGACGGCGACCTGGCCGCGAGCTTGGTGCGAGCGTGAACACACGCTGCCCAAGCGGCTTGACTCGCGTGTACAGCCGATGAGCGGGCCGCCCTCGACTGGACGCTGCCGATGAGGATCGACTGCCCGTATTGTGGAACTGCGACTGACGCGGCGACGCTGCCGAACAGTTTCGTGCCGGCTGTGGTGTTGCAACCGCCGATCCGGATCGTGAAATGCGGCATCCCGGGAATCCGGATCTTCATCGTCTTGCCGCCGCCGTAGAGCATCTTCATGTAGGTCGCAAAGGTCTGCCCTTTCAGGGTTCGCAGCACCTGGTTCTCCTGTGGCTGCTCGCCGCTGAAACCCCCGGGCTGGCCGAGCTGCTGCATGGTCTCCTCGTAAAGGCCCCATCCGTTGACCAGCCGCCAAGCCAGCGACTGCGGACCAAGCCACAGAGACGAACCGAACAGCGGCGTGGCAAAGAACGGTGACCCACCGGGCTGACCGGTCTGGGGGAACGGGTAGTAGCGGTATCCGTGCTGTGCCATGCACTCCTGCGTCAGGATTCCAAGCGCCTGATCGACTGGCGTCTGTAGCGCCGACCAGTTCTCGAGGGTGGTCAGCAGCGCCGCTCGGCTGCTGGCAGTCTGCCCCGAGCTCGATGTACCGCACCCCGTGAGCAGAGCCGAAGCTGATGCGGCCAGTACGAGCGCGACGAGCGAACCTCGGACCCGCCGCCCAAAACGAGCGACGGCGTCAGACGCCCGCACCTCCGACCCCCCTGGCACCGGCACCGTGCTACGCAAGCAACCCCTTTCCAGTGTGGCGAGCGCATGCTACCGCCTCTCCGCCGGGCATCATCGGCTCGATCGCCGGAATCAATGTTGCTCTCGTGGAGAAGGAGGCTGGGTGTGTCGCTACACAAAGTTCGTGTTTCGCCGTCACTGGTCCTGTCGTGCATCGCCTTGTTCCTTGCGCTCGGTGGCTCGGCATTGGCACTCGGCGCGAGCACCGGCAGGGTAAGGACGGTTCGCTGTCCAGCCGGTGCCCCGCGTGCGATCGCGACAGTGGTGGGACTCGCGAACCTCGACCCACAAGGCGGGTTGTTCGCGCTTCCAAACAGCTGGACCAGTTCCAGGAGGTACTTCGACTATGCGTGGAGCTGTAGCGGTCAAGCGATCCAGGTCAAAGCCCTGATGCCCGGTCCCAACAGCGACGCCTATGGCTTCGACATCCGCTTTCCCGGCAACCCCGGCAATGTCGCGATGGTCTCGAGCAACGCAATAGGCACTCTGGCGCGGTCAGTGAGCCCCAGCAAACAATTTCCAGGCTTTGAGGTCCAAACAGCTGCCTACTCCGGCGCGAGATACGCGAGCTCGCCACAGCTTGCGATGGTCACCGTGGTCCTCTATTGACGAGCCGTCGCACGGACGCAGCGTCTTCAGTCGTCGATGCGGAAGAGCTTCGTGAATCGCTCGAGCAGTTTGAGGTTGCCCTTCAGGATGATGACGACGTCCTGCTCGACGGCCTGGGCGGGCGTGAGTGTGCCCGCGATCAGGTGGCGAATGTCGGGGCCGGTGGCGAACCGCAGCTCAGGTTCGCCGGCGGGCAACGAGCCTCCGACCGGCGGTGCCGGCGGGGCGATCTGGACCACCTTCAGCTCGCCGTCGCTGACTTGGGCGCGCAGCTCGACCGCACCGACACCCATTTGGAAATCCAGTGACGCTGAAG
Organism: uncultured Actinomycetota bacterium; assembly: GCA_963818135.1. GTDB lineage: Bacteria > Actinomycetota > Thermoleophilia > Solirubrobacterales > Solirubrobacteraceae > Palsa-465. Next base: position 135,925 of record CAWFRF010000010.1, on the reverse strand, counting down.
CGGACTCTGGTCTGAATGCGGTTCGTAAAGCCATCGTCAGCGAGTCGGCGGTGATGATGTCGTCATCCTTGGGTTCGCCCATCGACCTGAATCCCCATCGGCCGAGCGCGAGCACGATCGGCTCGAGCTCTCGTCCGTACTCGGTGAGCTCATAGACGAGTCCGCAGCGCGCAAGCGCAACTCGGCGGATGACACCGCCCTCCTGTAACTCCTTCAGGCGCGCGGACAGGATGTTCGTCGGAATCTTGGGCAGGCCCTGCTTCAGGTCGGTGTAGCGACGCGGGCCGACGAGCAGGTCACGGACTATGAGCAGTGCCCACCGCTCCGTGACAAGCTCGACGGCGGTGGTGACCCCGCAGTACTGCCCGTAGCTGCGGGCTGCCACTCAGACCTGACTCTGCTGGGCGGCCATGTACGCCTGCGGGCCGAGTTCTACCGCCTCCGGCACCATGTAGTTGAACGACACGACGTTGCCGTCCGGGTCCTCCAGATCGCGGGCGTACATGAAGCCGTAGTCCTGGACCTGCCCGTGCTCCGAACCACCGGCTGCCAGTCCTGCCTCGATCACCGCATCGACGTCCTCCCTGGAGTCGCGGGAGAACGCGATCTGGAACTGCGCAGTGGTCGCCGCGTCACCCACCTGCTTGTCCGTGAACGTGGCGAAGAACTCCCGCTTCAGCACCATCGTGAAGATGTTTTCGTCCCATACCAGGCAGGCCGCGTTGTCGTCGGTGAACAACGGATTGATCGTTGCGCCGAGCGCCGTGTAAAAGGCCGTGCTGCGCTCGAGGTCGTCCGTCGGGTAACTCACGAAGATGTTCGTCGGCATGCGGCTGCTCCCTTGGGTTGATTCGCTGACTCAAGCGATGCTTGCAAAAAACAAGTACGCTTGTCAATAGCAAGTGGCACGTTCGGCTCGTCGCGTGATGGCCAGGTACATTGCCGGAATGGGCGGCCATGACGATCGGGTCGAAAGCTCGGAGGCGCGCCGTTCGGGCGTGCAGGTGATATCGCGAGCGGCGACGATCCTGCACATGCTCGCTGCCGCGCCAGCCGGTCTGACGCTTGGTGAAGTGGTGGCGCGCAGCGGGTTGGCGAAGAGCACCGCATATCGGATCCTGTCGACGCTGGAGCACGAGCAGCTCGTCGAGAGTTTCGACAATCGCTATCGGCTTGGACACGTGCTGGGGCGCCAGACCACGCCTGAGATCGAGAAGGTTCGTGCGCGCGCGCGGCCGCTCCTGGAGCGGCTCGCCACCGAGTTACACGAGACCGTCGATGTGTCCGTGCTGGTGGGCGATCAGATCATGATCGTGGAGCAGGCATTTTGGATGCGTCAGCTCGCAGCAGGCGCACGGGTCCGGATCGATGCTGCCGGCGGCCAAGACGGCGTCTGGCATGGCGCTGCTCGCCTGTTCGCCGAACTACGCCGAGTCGGGACTGACTGCCGCCGAGCTCGAGGCGCGAGCCGTCGAAGCGGGAGAGTCGGTGGACGCAATGCTTGCCCGTGTTCGCAGGGACAAGATCGCTGTTGACCTCGGAAGGCTTCCCGGGGTCGCGGCGATGGCGACGTTTGCGGTCGATGACCATGGGAACGCGTTCGCGATGGGGGTGCCGGTTCCCGCGATTCGCTTCGGTGACAAGGAGCCCAGAATCCGAAAGACCCTGCTCGGCGCTCGCCCCGAATTTGAGCGGATCGTAAAGGGCAACTGACCAGAACTTGCATCCATCGTTTGCATATGGCGCAGGACTGCCACCTTTTCTCTCGATGCGAGACCAGCCCGCTCTCATTCGGAGGCGTTCCACGATGCGGCACATGCCGTGCCATATGGCGGTTGACACCGTGCTCGCCGAGGCGTAGTTAACCCTCCGTTGGAGAGGGATCCGCCGCTACGGATGTGCGGATCAAGCTAACAAGGAGAGCCACGTGAAGGACTCGCGAAGGCCGCTTTTGCGGTCACGATTGTGTGCGCGCCCACGGCAGGCAGTCGTCGCGGCGGTGATGCTTCTGAGCATTGCTGTCGCAGTGCCGGCGCAGGCAGGCGCTGCCACGCCGAGGTCTGCTCGAAGCGCCCACAGCGCCAGCGTCAATGACGGAACCCAGATGGCCAACCTGAAGGTGATTCCCGCCAAGGAGTCGTGCAGCCAGTTGGCCACCACCACACTGGCTGACGGACAGGCGGTGAGCATCGCCAAATATCAACAGGGGACGGATCCCAACAGCGGCGTGGTGTACTGCGCGCTCACGGGAACGATCGACACCAACATCGGTTTCGAGATCCTGCTGCCGGTGAGCACCTGGCGACAGCGTTACCTGCAGGTCGGCTGTGGCGGTTTGTGCGGCAACATCGGCTTGAACGCGCCACAGACGACGGGCTACGCGCCTCTGGAGCAGGGTGACTTTGTGGTCGCCTCGCAGGACGAGGGCCACAGCGGGCAGAGCACCGCATGGTCCACGAACGGTGCCCAGCGGATCGATTTCGCCTACAGCTCCGATCACCTGCTGTCACTCGTTTCGAAGGGGCTGGCAAGTGAGTTCTACGGGCTCCAGCCGAAGTTCTCGTACTTCGACGGTTGCTCGCAGGGTGGGCATCAGGCACTGACCGAGGTCCAGCGGTACCCGAAGGACTTCAACGGTGTGCTCGCCGGTTCCCCGGCCAACATCATGACCGAGCTCAACTCGATCTTCCACGAGTATGAGAACGACGTTGCGTTGGATCCCACTCGGACCAGTGCGATCATCGACATGCCCATGGCGCAGCTGATCCATGCGGCGGCGCTGAAGGCATGCGACGCCGACACAAATGGCCTGATGCTCGACTACCGGGCCTGTGAGCAGAAGTTCAAGCTCGAGTCGCTCGCTGTGCCCGGCGGGCGTGACGCCTGACCCGAACGCGCCCGACCTGCTTGACACAAACGGAGATCGAAGCGTTCCAAAAGGTCTACAACGGGCCTGTTGATCCCCAGGGTGACCACCTGTTCCCAGGCGGCTACCCGTTGGGCAGCGAGCCTGACATGAACAACGGCACGAGCGTGCTGCTGCCAAACAGCCTGCCGGCGACCCCCGGCAACGCTGGGTTCATCACCGAGTGGTATCAGTACTTCGCTGAGGGAACTCCCGCAGTGGGCCTCAACCTCGGTAACAACGCGGTTGCGGATGAGGTGTTCAACCGTGACACGTTCAATCAGGTCGAAAAGCTGGCGCCGCTCTGGGATGCGACCAACCCGAACATCGGTGCATTCGAGCGTCACGGGGGCAAGTTGATCCTCTGGGCGGGTGAGGCTGACTACTCGATCCCGACGGTCAGCTCGCTGTCCTACTACCAGGCAGTTGTGAAGGCGAACGGTGGTGTACACGCGACCAAGCGGTTCGCTCGTTACTACCTCCTGCCCAGCGTTGGTCACTGCGGTGATACCGCGGCCGACGCCGGTGCCGACACCTACAACGGTCTCGGTGCCGTGGTCCAGTGGACCGAGCTGCATGAGGCACCGAACGCACTGGTGTCCACCAAGTACAACAACCCGGCGACGAGCGGTGGCGGTCCCGGCGGTGGGCCTCCGCCGGCGTCTGATCTGACCGACGCCATCCCGGCGCTCGGCACCCCGAACACCAACCCGGTGGCACGGACGCTGCCCATCTACCCGTATCCGGAACTCCCGGCATACAACGGAAGCGGCGATCCCAACGTCGCATCCAGCTACCACGGCGAAATCAGTCAGGCCGTGCAGCAACCGACACCGTGGCTCGGGAAGTTCGACTCGAGCACGATGTGGTGCAACAGCCAGGGGGCTGATTGCTACCTGAACGACGGGCAGCCGCCGTTCAGCTCCTAGAAGCAGACGCGTCCGCCAGGGAGCGACGCCTCTGACGCAGCATGCGGTCCCGCCCAAACCGGGCGGGACCGCTTGCCAGCGGTCACTCCGGTCTCAAGCTGTTGCCTTCGTCGGGGTCGAACAGGTGCAGGCGCGTGATGTCGACCGTGAAGTCAACCTGCTGATTGGCGGTGATCTGACCGCGGGATGCGATGCGCGCCACTCCGGCGCTGGCGGTCGCCGTCCCGATCTCGCCCGAATCGAGTAGGCCTTCAGTCTCCTCTTCGTCGCCGGCCAACAGCTCGTCGCTCGCGCTCAGTCGTTCGGCGTCGATGTGAAAGTGAACGAGCTTTTCGGCGCCCAGTTCTTCGACCAGATCGACTGTGCCGTGAAGTCGCTGGCTCGCAGCGCTATCACCGTCGGCCGTCGTGTCGCCGAGGTCCTCAGGCCGGATTCCGACCACCACGCGCTGACCCGCGGTACGCGCCGATCACAGCCTCGTCTGTCAGCTCGGCTGGGTAGCGAGAGCCGCTGATCGCCGAGCGAGATCGATCGTCCCTCGGAGTCGACCGTGGCCTGGTACAGGTTCATCGCGGGTGAGCCGATGAACGACGCCACGAACAGGTTTGTGGGTCTGTCATAGAGCTCCTTCGGTGGCGCGTACTGCTGGAGCTTCCCTGAGCGCATGACCGCCACCCGATCCCCCATCGTCATCGCCTCGACCTGATCGTGCGTCACATACAGCGTCGCAACGCCGAGGTGTCGCTGGATGCGGGCAACCTCGGCTCGCATGTGCACGCGGAGCTTGGCATCGAGGTTGGAAAGCGGCTCGTCCATCAGGAAAGCGGCGGGCTCGCGCACGATTGCGCGCCCCATTGCGACCCGCTGGCGCTGGCCACCGGAGAGTTGCGCAGGCTTACGGCGCAACTGGTCGGTGAGGCCGAGCACGCGGGCGGCATCCTCGACCTTCGGGCCCACCTGGGCCTTTGGCAGCTTCTGCATCTCGAGCGAGAAGCCGATGTTCTCGGCCACCGTCATGTGTGGGTACAGCGCATAGTTCTGGAAGACCATCGCGATGTCGCGTTCGCGGGGGGACAGGTCGTTGACGACGCGGCCACCGATTTCGATTTCGCCGTCGGTGACGTCCTCGAGCCCGGCGACCATTCGCAGAGCGGTCGTCTTGCCACAGCCCGAGGGGCCAACGAGCACGACGAACTCGCCGTCCTCGACGTCGAGGCTCAGATGACTCACCGCCTCGACGCCGTTGGGGTAGACCTTTGAGACGTCGATGAATCGCAGCGGAGCCATCAGCGGAAGGACCCTGCGGTCAGGCCCGAGACTATGCGGCGCTGGGCAAGGAGGACGAGCAGCGCCACGGGGATCGTGATGATCACGACGGCCGCGTCGATGCGGTTGTAGAAGACCTGGAATTGGCTTTGCCCCAGGTTCACGATCGCGAGCGGCGCGGTGAAGTGGCTCGGAGTCTCGAGGAACGAGACGGCGAACGCAAAGTCGTTCCAGGCGAGGATGAACGCGATGATTCCTGCCGTGAACACGCCTGGGATCGCAACCGGAATCACCACTCGCCGGAGCGCGACGAGCCGAGTTGCACCGTCGACGAGCGCCGCCTCCTCCAGGTCCAGCGGGATCTGCATGAAGAAGTTGCGGAGCAGGTAGGTCGCGATCGGGAGCGTGTAGACGAGGTAGACGATGATCAGCGGCCAGATGCTGTCGAGGAGGCCGAGGTTCCGCAGTACGAGGAAGAGGGGCCGACCATCGCCAGCACGGGGAAGAAGCCCGCCACGAGGATGAAAACGAGGATCGCGCCAGCACCGCGGATCGGCATCCGCGCCAGCGAGTAGCCCGCCAGCGTCGCGACGATCAGGGTGATGAGCGTGGTCAGGCCGGCGACGATCGCGCTGTTGATGAGCGGCCTCAGGAACCCCTGCTGGGTGAAGTCCTCGCGGTAGGCGGCGCCACTCAGGTGCGCGGGGATGATGCCGTTCGGCCCGCCGACCCCCTGGCCGACGGCTTGATCGGAGAGCAGCGACGTGCGCAGGATCCAGTAGAACGGAAACAGCGCGATCAGGATCACCACCACCACCGCGATGTAGAAGCAGACCTCGCGCACGATTCGCCGTACCTGCGGTCCCCGTGGAGCGGGGTCGGTGAGGCCGCGACACGGCCAGCGGGCCGGTCGCGGCGGATTCGGTGGTCATGTCGTGTTCCTCGTCCGCATCAGTAGGCCGACGATCCCGGCCGCGAGCAGGCAGAGCACGACGAGCATCACCGAGATCGCGCCGCCGAGGCCGAAGTCGGTGTTGACGAGGAACGTCTGCCAGTTGAGAAAGGACAGCGTCTCGGTGCTGAGACCGGGGCCACCGCCCGTCATGATGTAGATCACGTCGAAGACCAGGAGGCCCGACAGCAGGCGGAAGATCACCGCCACCGCGAGCGCGGGTTTGAGCAGCGGCAGCGTGAGGCGGCGGAACGCCTGCCACCACGTTGCGCCGTCGATCCGGGCGGCCTCGTAGACCTCCGTCGGAATCACCTGCAGTCCGGACAGCAGTATCAGCGCGATGAACGGGATGTTCTTCCACGCGTCAGCGACGAAGATCGCGATCCAGGACGTCCAGATTCCAGCGAGCCAGGTGGTGTGCAGTCCGAAGATGTAGTCGACGAACCCTGAGCGTTGGTCGAACATCGTCTTCCACAACGTCGCCGAGACGACGGTCGGGACGGCCCACGGGATCAACACCGCGACCCGCAACAACCCGCGCCCTCGGAACTTGCGATTGAGCATCAGTGCGAGACCCAACGCGAGCACTGTTTCGATCGCAACCGAGATACCTGCAAACGCGAGCGTGCGCAGCAGCGCGTCCAGGAATTCGGACGACTGGAACATGCGGGTGTAGTTGTCGACCCCGACCCAACCGCCCTGCCCGGTGATCTCGCTCAGGTTCTCTGCATGGAACGAGTTCCACAGGTTGTACGCAAGCGGGTAGGCGGTGACCGCGAGCAGGAGCACGATCGCCGGCGCGACCATGAGGTAGCCGAGCCGGCGATCCGCCCTAACCCTCCCCGAGGCCGGCGGCCGCCTACGACCGCCGGCTCGGAGCGCTGGCGCCTCAGTCGCCATCGCAGCAGTCCCCGCCGCGCGCTAGCCGTTTGCCGAGTGGATCGCCGACGCCGCGCTCTTCATCGCCGAGGCGGGAGAGCTGGTGTTGGCGAACACCGCTGAGAAGGCGTTCTGCAGGTCAACCGAGATCTGCAGATACTTCGGGCTCACGGGTCGCGGCTGGGCGTAACCGTTGAGCACCTTGACCTCCTTGAAGTACGGTGCCTTCGCGTAAAGCGAGCTCGTGTACGCCGACGGCAGCGACGGCGGGTCGCCGGTCGCGATCGCGCGCTTGGTCTCGACCGACGGGCTGGTCAGATACTGGATCAGCTTCCAGTCGGCGGCGACGTTCGCGGACTTCGCGTTGATCGCGAGCATCTCGCCGCCCAGTGCCGAGCCGGGCCGGCCGCCCTTGCCCGCCGGGAACGGGATGTAGCCGGTGTGCTTGTACGCCGGGCTGCTCTTGGTCGAGGCATCGACCGAGGCGACGAACGGATAGTTGATCGCAAACGCAGCATGTCCCGCGGTGAACTCCTGCTGGACGTTGCCCTCCTGCCAGCCGGTGACGGCCTGGGGCGCGATCTTGTTGACGTAGATCGCGTCGTGCAGCCACTTCAATGCCGCCACGTTCGCGGACGTGTCGACGCTGTTCGCCGTCAAATGCCCACCAAACGCTCCGTCGACCGTCATGAACGCGGTGATGGCTCCCTCATACTTCTCGCCCTCGAAGGCCAAGCCCTCCTTGAGCGACTTGTCCTTCTTCATCGCGGCCTGCGCGTCGCTGACGATCTGTGCCGGTGACGTCGGCGGCTTCTTGATCAGGTCGGTGCGATAGAAGAGGCCCTCGGGGTTATCGAACCACGGGATCGCGTAGGTGGCGCCGTTGTAGGTACCAGCGGCGACCTCGGTCGAGAAGAACTGCTTCGTGTTGGGGTGCAACGACTTCAGCGACTTGATCCATCCTGCCTGCGCGAACTTCGCCGGATAGGTCACGTCGGACTCGAGCACGTCAGGAGTGCCGGATCCAGCGATGAACCGCTGCTGGAGCTGCTGTAGATACGTCGTCGAGTTCGGCGACAGCACATCGATCTTGACCTTGATCGATGGATTCGCCTTTTCGAACGCGTTGATAGCGGCCTGGGTCTGCTGACCCTCGGTACCCAAGCCCGACTCTGCGAACTGGATGGTCGTCGTGCCCGACGCGGTGCGAGCCGCAGGACGCCTCGTGGTCCCGCTGGAGCTCGCTCCATATCCGGCCACCGCCGCAACCGCCAGCACGGCGATCACACCCGGTACGCCTGGACGCCAAAGTCGCATCGACATAGGTCCACCTCCACAGCCCGTCGGCGCCCGCGCCACTTGTGGGGCGCAATGCGCCAAGTTTCTGGGCACGTCTCGGGGTTGTTTCCCGAGCGCGCCAGCTAGATGCGGATGAGCGCGTTTTGCACGCCGCTGTCCGGGACGGGGCATACCCACGTGATCAGGGGTCCAATCCCGCTTGGCGTCGGCTCGGTGGCCGCGGACTTGACATGCAGCCGTTTAGCTGCCTATTATTGGGCAGCCAGATGGCTGCCTATTTGCACACCGATGAGGTCTTCAAAGCGCTGGCCGACCCGAGCCGGCGGTTGCTGCTCGACAGCCTCAACGAGCGCAACGGTCAGACGCTGCGGGAGCTGTGCTCGCGGACTCGACATGGCTCGCCAGTCGGTGAGCAAGCACCTCGCCGTGCTCGAGGCGGCCAACCTCGTGACCACTGTTCGCCGCGGCCGGGAGAAGCACCATTTCCTCAACGCGGCGCCCATCAACGAAATCGCTGAGCGCTGGATCACGCGCTACGAGCAGGACCGCGTCAACGCGCTCACCGACCTCAAAAGAGCACTGGAGGACACCCCTATGGAGCCGGAGAAACCTGTATTCGTCTACGCCACGTACATCCGGACGACGCCGGAAAAGCTCTGGCAGGCACTGACGAGCCCGGCGTTCACCGAACGCTACTGGTCGATCACGTTTGACACCGACTGGCAGCCGGGCTCACCGATGACGTGGAAGACGCGCAGCCTCGCGATCGCCGACCCCGAGCAGGTGGTGCTCGAATCAGAGCCCTACCGCCGCCTGTCCTACACATGGCAGACGCATTCGCCGGAGTGGGCGCACGCAGCTCAATCTCACTGAGGAGGCCGGTGCGCGGCTCGCCTCTGAGCCGCGGTCCAAGGTCACTTTCGAGATTGAGCCGCTCGGCGATCAGGTGAAGCTGACCGTGATCCACGACGATCTGCTGGCCGGCGGACTGACTGCCCCGATGGTCAGCAACGGCTGGCCACGGGTTCTGGCCAACCTCAAGACGCTGCTTGAGACCGGTGAGACGCTTCCGGATGTCCAGCTGAACACGCTGTCCAGGCTCGGGCTGACGCGGTGAACGGGATGCCGACCCCGGTGATGCACGGCGCGGCGATGCCCGGCATGACAATGACGCTCCCGCTGTTCGTGGTGATGATGGCCGCGATGATGGTGCCGAGCGCGGTTCCCGCGATCATGCGGCGGGCGAGTGACGGAGCCGGTGTGCTCGCTGTGCCGCTGTTCGCCGGTTCCTACCTCGGCATCTGGGCGCTCGCAGGCCTGCTGATGTGGATGCTCTATCAGCCGCCAAGCGCCGCTGCGTCGGGAGTGCTGCTGATCTGCGCGGGCCTCTACGAGCTCACGCCGCTGAAGCGCGAGTGCCGCCGCCGTTGCCGTGAGCGCGTCCGCTCTGGCACCCGGTTCGGCGCCCTCTGCTTCGGCTCGAGCATCGGGCTGATGCTCGTGCTCGTCGCGGTGAACGTGATGAGCCTCGCGCTCATGGTCGCGATCGCGGCCGTCGTTCTTGCGCAGAAGCTGTTTCCGCCACGACCCAACCTCGACCTGTGCCTGGCGCTGGCGATCATCGCCCTTGGCATCGCCACGGCCGCAGCCTGAACAACCCAACAGGAGACCCACAATGACCACCGCCACCCACCCGACCGGCACGCGCGAGCAGTGGCTCGCCGCCCGCATCGACCTGCTCGAATCCGAGAAGGAGCTGACCCGCCGCAGCGATGAGATAGCCCGCCAACGTCAGCAGCTGCCCTGGGTGCCGATCGAGAAGGAGTACCGCTTCGAGACCGATGAGGGCGACGCGTCGCTAGCCGATCTGTTCGGGGGGCGTTCCCAGCTGCTCGTCTACCACTTCATGCTCGGACCTGGCTACGAATCGGGCTGCCCGTCGTGTTCGGCGATCGCCGACGGCTTCAACGGATTCGCCGTCCACCTCGAGAACCATGACGTCGGTCTGATCGCGGTCTCGCGCGCGAGCATCGACCAGATCCAGGCCTACAAGCGCCGTATGGGGTGGACGTTCCGCTGGGCCTCCTCGCACGACAGCGATTTCAACTACGACTTCAACACGTCGTTCACCGAAGCGCAGCAGCGCTCGGGCGACACTGAGTACAACTACGCCGCGAGGGACATGCGTGGCGCGCTCAGTGCGGAACCGTTTCCGCATGCCGCGATGGCCGGCACGGACAACGCCACCTTCCTGCTCGAGGCGCCCGGCATGAGCGCCTTCGCACGCGAGAACGGCATCGTCTATCACACCTACTCGGCATACGCGCGCGGTCTCGACTCGCTGTGGGGCATGTATCAGTGGCTCGATCGCGCGCCGCTGGGACGCAACGAGGACGGCGCCTGGTTCCGCCACCACGACCGGTACTGAGCCGGAGGACTGCTCGGGCCGAGCCGTCCTCCGGTCCGGCGCCCATCACCGAGTCGTTCGGGCTTCGAGCAGAGCACCGGTCGGGCGGACCTTGTTCCACAGAAGCGTGGTTGCGCCCTGGTCGTTGACAGTGGCTTCCGGGAAGACGCCGGTCCCGGCCGGTTTCGCGGCTGTCCAGTCGCCGTCGGTTTTGCGGGTGAGGTAGAAGACCTGTGAGCGTGGCCCAGATAGCGTCAGGGTCACGTCACCCGCCTGGTCATTGGCGAGGTAGTCCTCGAGGTCGCTCGGGTGTGGGTATTGGCGTAGGCGTGCACCAGCGGACCAGCTGGCTGCGTCGGAGTTCGTGGCGGTCATCAGTGTCGCGCGAGGGCCGGTGGACCAGACGCTGAGGAACGAGCTATTGCCGGTGGCGGCGATGCCGAATCCGTTGGGCTGCGCGGAGAGCAGGTGAGGCGCGGTCCAGCTGCTGGTCGTCGCGTTGTAGGTCGCGATCTGCAGCGGAGCGCCGGTGTTGCCAAATCCCGCGATCCAAGCGACCGCGGCGTTCCCGTTCCTTGTCAGCGCGACAGATGGTGATTCGGGTGCCCAGAGCTCTCCCCCGATTGCGTTCTCGAAGGTGAACCTGGCCAGGGGATGCGGCGAGCTCCACTTCGCCGCAGAGGTTCGGTACGCGGCCATTTCCGTGGCGTGTACCAATTGATCCTCGCCACTCAAGGCGGGGGTTTCGGAACGCCAGTCAGGAGCGCGGCCCCTGAGGGGTTGACGTCTAGATGCAAATCGGTGCCGCCTCGGCCGGGAGCCGCGAGCCGGCTCGCGCGGGTTACGGTCCCGTTCGAGTCGTCCACGGTGGCGGTCCAGATCGAGGGATTGGACGAGTAGTCGGCCCATACGACTGTGGCGATGCCGGCCGAGTCGATTCCAACGGTCGCCGTCGCGGTCTCGGCGTTCGGTCGCGAGGAGACCGTGATCGGCGCTGACCAGCTCGAGGTCGGCGAACTGCGCGTGAAGGCCTCAACGACGCTGTCACCGTGCGGCGGTGCTTGGAGCTTGTACTTCACGTAGGTCACCACGATCACCGCTGCCCCGGAGGGAGACTCAGCTAGCTGTGGCACCGAGTACTGCGCGATCGGCCCCAACTGTCTGGTCGCCGTCCACGTCCCTTGAGCGTCTTGTTCGCGTACACCAATAGCTGTGCCTGCCATGCCGTCCACGATCTCCTGCGCGCTCCAAGCGACGGTCGCGGCGCCGGAAGCATCTGAACTGAGCTGGTAGTTCTGAAAGAAGCCGGCGCCCGCCAGCGTGACCGATGAGGCCCGACCGTTCGAGGTTTCAGCGACTGCGACAGTCACCAGCCCAGTGAAGACAAGGACGCCAGCCAGCACGATCAAGAAACGTCGCATCTGTACACACTATGGAGTTCAGCGCGGCTGAGCGCAGCGAAGGTCGGCGTCGAATGCGCCGATCTGGTACTGCGCGAGCGTCGGCGTCGCGCCGGTGAAGCCATCGGTCCTGCAGTTCTGCCGAGCCGCCGCGAGTGCTGGCTGGGTCCCGGCGATCCAATCGGGGAGTCGACGGCGGAAGGCCGTGGGTGTCGTCTGCGCGGTCAGCCCGGTGATGTCCTTCCACTGGGCGCCGGTCGAGTAGACACCAACCGGTCCGGTCGCGCCTGCGTCGTGCAGGCCGGCGACGTAGCCCTGCAACGCGGCGATGTTGAGCTGATAGGTCGAAGCCCAGCTCAACGCCGTCTCAACATCCAGCCACCACGGTGCGGTCTCAGCCGTGGCTGGGTCCTGCGCGGCAACCAGGCGGTAGGAGTAGGCAGCGCGCTGGACGCCGTAGATGTAGGAGCAGGCGTTGGTCAGCAAGCCGTTACACGCACCGTAGATCGGCGCACGCCCGACCTTGGGCCACTCCGAGATGTGAGGGCCCGGGTTACCGGTGTCGATGTACAGCGACAGGGATGGTTGCTTTGGCCGTTTCTGCCCAGGCGCGCTATGCGCCCAGCGCAGCTCCCCGCTCAGGCACGGGTTCGCGTTGTGCGCCAGCCCGCCGTTGACACCGACGATCCCGAACAGCACGTTCGTCGGATAAGAGCCTGAGCACTGTGGATAGGACACGTCGTAACCGGCCGGAGGGGATGAGCCGCGCAACACGACGAGCAGCACGACGACGGCAAGCACCGCCACCGTGATCCATCGCGCTCTGGACCGGAAACGTCTGGCACGCGGCACCGCAGCCAAGCTATCACCCGCTTGAACAGGCGAGGCGTCTCGGCCGCTCTCTGACGATCGCACGAGTCGGGTTCGCTTTGAACATCCCGCGCAACCCATTGGTTAGGGTTGTTGATGATTCTGCGGCCGGGGACGCTGCCCGGCCGGGGAGGCGGGGCGCTTTCGAGGGCGAGGGATCTGTTTGGGCCAGCGAATTCACGGGCGTTCGGAGGTGGTCCTGAGGATCGGGCGCAACCGCCCACTGGGGCGCCTGCTCGCTGCCTATCTGCTGAACGTTCTGACTGAGTACGGCCAATGGATGGCTGTCCTGGTCTTTGCTTATGAGCGTGGCGGGGCGACGCTCGCGGGTACGGCCGCCCTTGCGCAACTTGTACCGGCCATCGTCCTCTCGCCGTTGATAACGGCACACGGCGCTGGTCGGATCGGTGTCGTCAGGCTGCTTGTCGTGGCCTACATGACGCAGACGGTCGCACTCGCCTGCGTGGCGGTCACGATCCTGCTCCGATCACCGACGGTTCTGGTGTTCGCATCTGCTGCGCTCATGTCCGTGGCGCTGAGTGTCAGCCGTTCGATGCACACCGTTCTGATGCCGCTCGTCGTCAGGCGTCCGGATGAGTTGACAGCCGCGAACGCTGCGACGAGTTGGGCGGATGCGTTGGGGGCCGTCACTGGCCCGCTACTGGCCGGCGTTTTTATCGGCATTGGTGGGACCGGCGTCGCATGCGCGGTCCTCGCCGGGGTGTCGGCGCCGATGGCAGCGCTGGCGGCGATCGGAGGCGTCAAGACCGAGGTCGATACCGAGAGCTCGGAACCGGGAGGGATCGGGAACCTGATAGCCGCGGCGCGGGCGGTCGGCTCGAATCCGACCCTGCGCGCACTGATGGCCTTTCCCGCAGGTGCGGCCGTGATTGAAGGTGCGGCGGACCTGTTGGTCGTCATTCTTGCTGTCAGTGTGCTGAAGACCGGTGCGGGCTCGGCTGGTTATTTCGCGGCAGTGGTCGGCCTCGGAGGAATCGCCGGAGCAGGAGCAGCTCTGTTGCTGATCGGCCGGAAGCTCGCATTGCCACTGGCGTTGGCCGCCGTGCTCGGCAGCGCTGCTCTCGCGGCGCTGGCCTTCGTGTCGACTGTTGGGCTCGCCGTGCTGCTGCTGGTCATCGTCGGAGCGTCGCGGACGGTCCAGGCCGTGAGCGCGCAGACTCTGCTGCAGCGGTCGACATCTCTGGACCTGATCGCATGCGTCTTCGCGCTGATCGAGGAGCTACGAGATTGCGGCCTCGCCGTCAGCGCGCTTGCCGTCCCGATCCTTGTGCGCCTCGGCGGTCCCGAGGCCGCGTTCATCGGCCTGGCAGTGCCGGCTCCTTTTGTGGTTCTCGTCACCGCCAGGCGGCTGCTCGCCTCCGACAGGCTCGCATCGAACCGGATCGTGGAGACGGGTCTGCTCCGAAACGTCGACATCTTCGCCGGCCTGCCGCAGGCCTCGCTGGAACTGCTCGCGAGTCAGGCGGAGTACGAGGCCGCGCCTTGCGGGCGGGAGATCATTCGCCAAGGCGACATCGGCGATCGGTACTACGTAGTGGCTGACGGCGCGGTTGACGTGTCACAGAACGGTGTGGTGATCAGACACCAGACTCAATCTCAGGGCTTCGGAGAGATCGCACTCCTGAATGACTCTCCACGCACCGCGAGCGTCACAGCTTCGGAAGACACCTCGTTGCTGTCCATCGACCGAGAGGCGTTCCTCACCGCGATGCACTCGGCCACCGCGGTCCATGCTGCGGTCACTCGGGTGGCACACGAGCGGAACGCGAAAAGTTGAGCCGTCGTCGGTCGCTGTACGATTGGCTGCATGCCGAGGTGGCTGCTCCCGTGGCTTGTTCCTGTGACGGTCGTGGTGATCATCGTGCTCGTCGCCAGCTTGGGTTTGTTCGGTGCCGTCGTGGTCGTTGCGGTCCTGGGTCCGTTACTCGTCACGATGCGACTGCGGTACCTGAAAGCAAATCCTCCAGACCCGGAGGTGGAGACCAAGCCGTTCTGGAAGTTCTGAGTGCAGGTCGGCGAATGGCGAGGTTCGGGGTGAGTCATGAGGGTTAGTCGTGAGGTGCTATCGGGAATGCTCCGCGCGCACGGCGAGGATGATTTGGCAGAGCGTGCGCTGTCGGTTTCTGATGACGAGTTGGCTCGTATCGGGACGCTCGCCGACTACTACGCCTTCTCTGAGGACGCGATGGCGCTTGGAGGCAGTATGGGCGGTCGCAGAGCACTGTCGCTGGCCACGATCGATGTGCTTGAGGACACCGGCCGTGACCTGCGCTGTCACCACACCGACGGCGAGGTCGCGAGGGATGGTCAGAGGAGCCAGACGCGAGTGACGCGCCCTGGAGACCGCGAGCTTCGCCGTCATGCCGCTGAGCAGCAGATACCTGCTGATGAGAGCAAGATAACCCTTGACACCGTTGATCCTCCGGCGTGGGGGCCTGCACCGCCGGACGCGACACCTCTGATCACGCGGTGTCACGAGTTACGGACCAAGCCGCTACGGGACTTCACGGCCGAGGACCTACGCGTCATGATCGGGCAGCAAGTCGCGTTGAATCATCTCGTCTGGCCCGCGCTCGACCGGCTGCGATCGGACTCGCTCGTCGAAGACGACGAGTACCCCACAGACCTGTTGGCGAGCGTGCTTCGCGTGGACCCTGCGTACTGGGAACGATCGCCAGACTACGACCTAGAACTACACCGACTGGCTGAGGGCGCCCGCGAACGATTCAAGCTGGCCCCAGAATTGCGCGAGCTCATCGAAACGTTCAACCGAGACCATTCAGCTCGGCGCATAGCCCTGAGGGCCCGCTTAGCCAGCGGTACACCCGACGACTGGTGGAGCTGGCCCATTCAGCAGGGAACGTAGCGCCGCCTGACCCGCTTCTGGCCGCGATGCAATAAGTTTGTCCTGGACACTTATTGCGAGGTCAACTTTATGAACGTGGAGATTTGGTCGGATATCGCTTGCCCGTGGTGCTACATCGGTAAGCGCCACTTCGAGGCTGCGCTTGCCGGGTTTGAGCACGCCGGCGAGGTGAACGTCACATGGCGCAGCTATGAGCTCGATCCATCTGCTCCGGCTGAGGTGCCGGGCCAGAGCGTGGAGATCATCGCCAGAAAGTACGGCCTGAGCCTCGAGCAGGCTCAGGCAGCTGAAGCGCGCGTCACGCAGACGGCGGCGAATGCCGGCCTGGACTACCACCTGGACCGCTCGCGCATGGGATCGACGTTCGACGGCCACCGCCTCGTTCATCTCGCCAAGGAACACGAGTTGCAGGATGCAATGAAGGAGCGTCTGTTCCGTGGGCGCTTCGTCGACGGTGAGTTGATGTCGGACCCCGAGACGCTGGTCGCAGCTGCTGTGGAGGTCGGGCTTCCTGAGAGTGAGGTGCGCGCCACACTTGCATCGGATCGCTTCGCCAACGATGTTCGAGCCGACGAGGAGACCGCCCGCGAGTTCGGGATCACAGGAGTACCGATGTTCGTAGTCGACCGCAAGTTCGGAGCGTCGGGCGCCCAGCCAGCAGAGCAGCTACTCGAGCTGCTGCGTCACAGCTGGGAGAACAGCACCGCCGACGCGCACGCCCACTAGCCGAGCTCCCACTCGGCATCCGGTTGCGCCGTCCGCGCCATGCGCGGCTTGCGGAAGCCCGGCTAAACCGCCGGCTCAGTTCGCGCCGGTGCGACAGGTGTCAATCACGCCGCCAACCGGTGGGGGTCGCTGACCCCGGCAGACAGGAACCGGGGCCCCATACGAGTTGACCAGCACTCGGCCGGCAAGCGGCCTGTTGAGGTGGATGACAACCGTCCGGTGATATCCGATGGTGAGACAGACAACGCTTCCTCTTGTCTTCACCGGGTGGTCGATGAGCCAGAACGCGACAGCGTGACTGTTGGAGACGTTGCCCACGGTGTAGGAGGAATCACAGGGTTTGTCGCCGGCTGCGTCGCCGACAAACGCGACTCGAACTACGTGCCCGTTGCCAGAGACCGTCGCGTTTTCTCCGTCCCAGTTGACCGGTGGCATGAACACTCGCGAACCTGGCAAAGCGAGCACGCGGACGGGTTGCTGTACCCCCTGCACCGTGAACGCCCACACGGGAAGGGTGCGCAGTCCGCGATCGGTGGTGAACGACCCTGAGGCAAGGTGTGCCCTGGTGATCGCCAGGCGCATTTTGGGCTGGTCCGGACCGCGATCGCCGGACTGCAAGAGCAAACCGAATGCCCGCCTGGCGCTGATCACCCGCCATCCGCGAAACCGGCTTGGCGTGCGCGGCAACGCGACCCGTAACGCGAAGCGCGATGCCTTGAAGGCGAGGGCAGCTTCCGGGTCGGACACGCGGCGGGTCTTCGGGTCGTATCTGCTCAACGCACCGATGTTGGGGTCAAGCACCGCTTCGATCGGAACGATCGGGCGCGGCGAGGCGGTCGCCGCAAACCTGCCCCAAAGCTTGAGCGCCTGCTCCGCCGCGTGACGTGTGTCAGACAGCGGTTCCTTCCGATCGGTAGCTGACGCGCCACAACTCGCGACGACCAGCGCAACAGCTGACGCCGATAGGCCCCGCAGAACCAACCTGTGCCTGCTCACAGGAGGATGCTATTCCGGGCTGCGGCTCCCACCGCCCGGCGGAGGGTGCCCTATTGACTTTGACGGGCAGGCGTTGCAGGCGCAGCGAAGTCGTGCTGCGGATGGCGCGCGGGTACTGCTGCGATGTAGTGCCACACATAGTCCCCGCCGAGCGCCTCGTGGAGCGTTCCGGAAACGATCTCGAGCCGGCTGTTGTAGATCGCCGAGCCGAACTGTTGATAACCGCCGTTAGGGGCTTCCGACCACTTGACTTCGTGCCCGGCCAACACGTACCGGAGGTGTGGAGCTCCGGCCAGATCTCGGGCCAGAAGGGGTGTGCCGTTCTGTGGCGCCAGGGGGGAAATCTTGTGCTTCTGCACCAGTCGCATGCAGCCCTTGGCGGTGCGCTCATATCTACCGAACATGGTGCCGGTCTGGAGCGCCTCGCTCAACAGCTGCCCACTATCGAAGACCTTGTAGGCGGAGTTGGTGCGGTTCTGAATCGTCACGTCGGTGGTTCCTTGACCGTTGGACATCCTTGTGAGGAAGATCCGCTGATCATCGGTGGCTCCGATGACCTTCTGCACGATCGCCGGAGTTCCACGACTACTGGCGCCAGCATCCGTCGACGAGACGAGCAACCAGGTACATCGCTATCACTGCGACGGCAACACTTCTCGATACCGACAACCTCAACCTCCCAAGCGTTTCGGACGTGATTATCGGCGATAGGCACCCGTTGGCGAAACGCGTGGCGATGGACAGAACTCAGTTGCGCGGCTTAGGTGGACCGCAACGTCGACGCCGGCGCTCCTCCTCGACTCCCTCGCCGGGGTGGCCGACCGTCTTGCTGCGTACGGTTTCGGCGGTGTCGCCTGCCGCTCAGATCCGTGATGGCCGCCCAACTGATGATGTGGTCTTGCTCGCGATGTGGGACAAGGCCATAGCGTGGATGGTGAGTCGTGGGCAGGCTCAGCAGTGGGGTAAGGAGCCGGCCTCTCAGAGCCCGCGTTGTCGTGAGATGGTTCGCGACTGGGTCCATGATTCGGGTCTCCGGATCGCGCAACGTGGTGGTCGGCCAGTCGGCGCAAGCGTCATTGTCGGCGTGGCGCCGACGCATGTCCCGCCGACACGCCTGCGGGAGACCTACCTGCTGTTCCTCATCAGCGACCGTGACGAGGCGGGCCGTGGCATCGGCGGAGAGCTGGTCCGGCGTGCGGTGACCGATGCGCGCGCTAGTGGCTCAGAGGTGCTGCGGGTCGATTGTTGGGCCGACGCGCCCGGCCTCGTGGCTTGGTATGAGCGACAAGGGTTCGTCCGCTCCGACACATTCACGGTCGATGTGCGCGGTGGTTGGAACGGCCAGGTCTTCGAGATGAAGCTGTGATTCGCGTTCGCGGCGCGTCCAGTTGGTCGCTCCGGCACCGCGGGCCCCGTCAGGAGTTGGTCGTCAGCTGTTGGCCAGTCGTGTCTCAGGCCAGCGTGAGGGTTGCTTCGACGTGCGGTGCCCGCGGTCGGAGGCGTTCACGGCTTTCCTCCATGAGGGCGCGGGCCCTCGGGATGTGATTACCGATGAGCTTGCCGCCGCGTTTGACGATGTCGCCGCCGACGATCACGGTTTCCACGTCGGCAGGCCCGGCGCCGAGGACCATCATCGCCACCTGATCCCCGAATCCGTTGAGATGTGGGGAGCGCATGTCGATGACCGTGATGTCGGCTTGTTTGCCGGGGGTGAGACTGCCGACCTCGTCTTGGAGGTTCCAGACGCGTGCGCCATCGATCGTCGCGAGTCGCAGCATGTCGCGTTGATGCAGCGCGACGGTCGGCACCCGGTGCCCGTTTGCGAGCGCGTCTGCGTTGGCGCGTGATCGCTCGGCTGCCAAGGCGAGTCGCATCTCTGAGAACAGGTCGGTCCCACAGCTGCAGATGGTGTCGACGCCGAATCCGCAGGTGATCTGCCGTTGCAGTGCTCTGCCGGTCGCGGGGTATGTCCCAAATTGCATGAGCATGTCGGTGGACGCTGTGATTGAGAGCGTCCCGTGGCTTGTCGCGATGAGGTCGAATTCGTCGTCGGTGAGCAGGTTTCCGTGTGCATAGTTGACGTCGGGCCCGAGCAAGCCGTTTCGGTCGATCATCGTGATCGCGCCTGCGGTGCCGGCCATGCCCACGTGTGTTGAGATGGGCAGCCCGAGCTCGCGGGCGAAATTGAAGTCCTGGGTATTCCGCTCTTCGGAGGTGAACGCAGGCCCGCGTAGCGCCATTCCCATGCGTAGCCGACCGTTCATGCCGTCGGGGAACTGCTCGTCTCTCATCCGGCGCGCGTCGAGCGGGTGGGGAGGGTTCGGTTCGTCGGTTTTCGGTCCTGGGCCTCCGTACAGGAAGTAGCCGCGGATGCCGGATTCCTGGAGGCCGCGCAGGTCGGCGTCGGCATGATCAGCCGACTGGAGGTTGTGTGCCCAGTCGGCGATCGTTGTGATCCCGGCGTCGAGCGCTTGCAGCGCGCCCCAGAGTGTGCCGGCATAGATGTCTTCGGGCGAATATTCGGGGGAGATGCCGGCGAGCACGATCGGTTCGTAGCCCGCCCCGGTGATCTGTGGTGTGTATGCGGCGATCGCGCCTTGCCAGACGTGTCTGTGCGTGTCCACAAGCCCGGGGATCACGAGCCGCCCAGTGGCGTCGAGGATCTCGACATCATCTGATGACGGCGCCAGGTCCGATCCAACCGCGGCGATCAGGTCGTCTCGGATCAGGACATCGCCCTCCGGCAGATCGCCGATCGAGTCATCGACCGAGACGACGTAACCGCCCTTGAGAAGCAATTCAGCACACATAGTTTCGGCCCTCTTTGTCGTGTCGCCGATCTGAGGTCGGCCCCAAACGCCAGACGGAGCCTGAGCCAGGACATGGCCTTCGTCAATCGCGATCCGGGCGGCGGTGATGACACAACCGCATCACGGTCAGGGCGAACGATTCTGCCGGCGGGCGCGTGGCGACCAAAGATCAGTCGCTCGTGGCGCTGTGACGTCAGGCGATCGAGCCGGCGCCCAGGTGCGCGCCGCGCGCAGCAAGAGCTGTGGCAGCGGCAACAAAGTCGCTGACCGGATACGCGTCTCGGCCCTCGACGACCGCGAGCGATACCTGGTCAGGCTCGGCATCCAACACCGGGACATAGACAACATCGGGTCGGGTGTAGTGCTGGGTCGCCGAGAGTGGAAGCACGATGATCCCGTCGCCCGCAGCGACGTGCTCAAGCTTCTCCTCAACGCTGCGTATCGGTGTGCCACCTGGCGCGGGCGGCTCGAGGTATCGAAGATGGCGCAGTCCGCTGAGATCCCGTTCCAACAACTCGACAGCTTCAGCGAGCGGATGATCGCTCGGCAACGCGGCCAGCCGTGGCTCTCGGTAAAGCGGAACCAGCCGCAGTCCGCGCTCATCGATCGGTTGACGCACGTAGGCCACGTCGACCGCTCCGGAGAGCAGGTTGTGCTCCTGATCGTCCCATTCGAGTCGCTTGACATCCACAACGAGGTCCGGATACGACTCGCGAACGGCGGCGATCGCCGGCGTCGGGATCACGCCGGCGCGAAACCCAACAATGAGTCGGCGCGGGCCGCGGGCCGCGCGCGCGACGCGCTGGCGGGTTGCCTGAACAGCTGTGAGCAGCGGCACTGCGTCCTCCAGCAGCTGCCGTCCCGCGGCGGTCAGCTCGACGTTCCGCTGGTCGCGGTCCAAGAGCCGTGCTCCGAGCTGCCGCTCCAGCGTCTGGATCTGCCGGCTGAGGCCGGGCTGCGTGAGGTGCAACGCATCCGCTGCACGCCCGAAATGCAAGCACTCGGCGACGGTCACGAACGCTCGCAACTTCGTCAGGTCAAGCCCCTCCGACATCGACCTAGTGTCTCACTCGCTCAACGACACGCCCGTTAAGGATGCGCAGCTCTCAATCAATAGCTGGTGCAACTCTTCGTCGTGCGCGAGGGGCGCGGGGTTACGGGGCCGCTCATGGTAGAAGTAGCCGCCGGTGAGATCAGTCGTCTCTGGCGCGGCGGCCAGCCAGACCTGAGTCAATGGCGCCAAGGCCAGGTCGTCGGGGGCGCCGGGTCCGCCCATCTTCGTCGCGACCCACCCAGGCTCGACGGCGTTCGCGGCCACTCCAGGCCAGCGCGCAGCAACGATGAACGCAAGGGCCGTGTCCATCAGCTTGGAGTCCGAGTAGGCCTGCGCACCGTTCCAGCGTCGCCGCTCCCATTGCAGATCGGCAAAGTCCGGATCACCGCCCTGGTGCATACCCGAACTGAGATAGACCAGCCGATCGGGACGATCCATCAGCGCGGTCAGCAGATAAGGCGCCAGCACGTTGATCGCGAACACGTGCTCCAGACCGTCGACCGTTTCCCTACGGCTCTCGCGGTACCAACTCCCGCGTTGTGGATGACCGCGTCGAAGCGTCCGTACAGATTCGCATTTGACGCCAGTCCGCGCGTCTGATCGATGCTCGACAGATCACCGACCAGAACGGTCGACGCGCCGGGCGCGCTTGCTAAAGCCTCATCCCCGCGCTGTTCGCTGCGAGCGTGGAGGACAACCTCGTGGCCATCCTGAATCAGCAACCGGGCAGCCATCAAACCCAGCCCGTCGGCAGACCCAGTAACAAAAACGCGGCTCATCGGGATCGAGTCTCGCTGCACAACCGTCGACGGTCAATTCCAATCCGTACACGCATGATGCGGCATCGGCATCGTCACCTTACCCGGCGGGGCTGAACCGGGCCGACGGCCGGTGGTCAGCCGAGTTCTTGGGCGAGCCCTATGAGAAGTCCTTCAGGCCCGCGGATGTAGCAGAGTCGGTACACGTCTTCGTACCGAACCACTTCGCTGCTGACGAGCTCCGCGCCGTGCTCGCGGAGCCGGGCGAGCGTCTCGTCGATGTCGTCCACGGCGAACATAACCCGTAGGTAGCCGAGGGCGTTCACTGGGGCGTTCCGGTGATCGGCGGTCGCGCGGGGTGTGAGAAAGCGCGACAGTTCGAGTCGGCTTTGGCCGTCGGGCGTGCGCATCATCGCGATCTCGGCGCGCATGTCAGGCAGTCCAGTGACACGCTCTGCCCAGTCTCCTTCGACCGTGGCTTGGCCTTCGAGCTCGAGGCCGAGCTCGAGAAAGAACGCGATCGTCGCAGGCAGGTCGTCGACGACAATGCCCACGTTGTCCATCCGTTGGACCGGCATGTGCCCAATCTATCGGCAGGCTGGAGTGTGCCGGCCACGTGACTGGCCCGCGCCGCTGGGTCAGAAGTCCGTGACGTGTGCCGGATGTGTCTAGGATCCCGCGCATGCCTCGAGGGCGCTTGACACTGATCGTTGCGCTGATTGCGCTTGTCGTCCCGGCGTCCGGGGCGCTGGCCGGCAGCGCGCCGACTCTCGGTGTGAAACAGGCCAGCACCAACTGGGGTGCCGGGTTTCGGCGCCATCAGACCGTCAGCGATCAACTTCAACGGCGACCCGACGAGCTTCATCTCGAAGATCCACTGGAGCAGTTGGGGCGCCCGGCGGGCGGTCGGGCACGGCATCGCCGGGTTCGTCTGGCCTGGATTCGCTGTCGCAGACGGCACCCGCTATGTCGGTGCGACCGTGGTGGCCTTTGACCTGGGTACCTGCGACGGCCATCCGGCCTACCGGCGTGAAGCTTGGTACTTCCCCCAGTACGGCGAGACGTTCGCTCCAGCGTCGCCGGGTGGAACATCTGCACCGGCAAGCTCCTGAGCCACGGATCCCCGGCAGGTCCCGTCTACTGCCCAAGGGCCAGTTCAGCAAGTGGGTCTCAGGCAGCGTGACGTGCGCCGAACTGCCGGAAATCGAAGATCCTGGTCGACGGCACCGCCCACCAGGGACACAGTGCGAAGTGGATCAGCCATGGCTGGATCTGCGGCACCGACCTGAAGATGGGCAGGAATCCGCAGACGGTCAACTGCCAGAGTGGCAACTCCAAAGTCGTGAACTTCACAATCTGACGTCAACGCGGTGCTGGCTTCTGGCGTCGGATGGGACAAGCTGTGGTTGCCTCGACACCACGGCGTCCGATGCGTTTTCGATATAGTTGGGGTCTATGCAAACCATCGACGAAGTGAGCGTCGTTGACGCGCAGGGTGGCTGTGGCTGGCCGTAGGGTGTGGCGATGAATTTGGTGTTCCTTCATGGTGGTGCTGCTTCGGGGAAGCTGACCACAGCACGCGCACTGGAGCGGCTGCTGCGCTATCCCGTGTTCCACAACCATCTTGTGGTCGACATGCTGTTGCCGATATTCCCGTTCGGGTCGGAACCGTTCGTGCGTCTCCGGGAGGAGTTCTGGCTGAGTGTGTTTCGGGATGCGGCACTGGCCCAGCGGTCGATCACGTTCACGTTCGCACCGGAGAACAGCGTTCCCGCCGGCTTCCCCGCCAGGGCGCTGGACACTGTCGAGCAGGCGGGAGGTCGCGTCTGCTTCGTGCAGCTCACAGTCGACGAGCTGGAACAGGAGCACCGGCTCACCAATCCGAGTCGCAGCGAGTTTCACAAGCTCGCCGACGTTCACACGTTCCGGCGCCTTCGCCTTCAACCAGCTCCCGAGCAACCACCGTCCGACCTCGAGATCGACACGACGACAAGTCCGCCAGCCCAATCGGCGCAGCGCATCATCGATTTCTTCGGCCTCAGCCCCCAACCGGCTTCGGAGCTCTATCCATCAGGGGATTAACGAGGGCCCGGCGGCGACTCTCTCGGCCAGCCGCACTCATCCTCAGACTTGACATGCACCGCGGCTCTGGTTCTAATTGACCTCGGGGCCGGTCAGGCTGGGGGGGAGGCTGAGGTGGGAGCGACTTCGAAGCGGAGTTGGGCGGTGGCGCTGGTCGCCGGGCTTGCCTTCATGTTGGTCGGTGCCGCGGGCGCTCGCGCCACCCCGGCGTTCACTGGCGCGTGCGATGCGTGCACCGGCACGTGGGGCGGAACGTTCACCGAACAAGATGTGGTCCCGTCGGTGTCCTTCCCCAACAACCCCAGCGACGACGTCAAGACCGACGTCACGATCACCTGGTCACAGAACATCGTCAACAACGGCAACATGACCGGAACGGCGCTGACGCCGACGGTCAGCGGGACGTTCAAGACGACGAGCGGTCAACCCGGCTTCCAGCCGAGCGACTGCACGATCAGCCTCGACCCGAACGCCGGCCCGTCGGTCAGTTGGAACTACGACGCCAACGCGGCGGGCGGGCCCGGAGTACAACAACTTCGTCGCCGAAATACCAAACGAGGTCGACCTCGCGGGCACGGGACCCTGCAAAGGCGGGCGGATCTCCGATCCGGCCAACGGCGTGGATGTCGTCCCCAACGCCAACGGCCAAAATCCCTCCTGGGCGGGAGCAGGTTGCCACTGGGGGAACAATGGCGGGCTCATCGTCACGCTGCCGGCGGGCAATCCCTACAACGTGACCGACGACTGCGCCTTTCAGACCTCTGGCTCAAACGGCGGGACCAGCGATGACACTGCCACTGATCATCTGACGTGGACTTCGTCGGGCCCGGCGACCACGAGCGGAAACCCCCCAAATGCCACGGTCCCGCTCTCCGGGCCGGGGCCGCAGCTCAAGAAAGCCAAGCACCTGGCCCGCGGCGACCTGATCCGAACGGTCGACCGATCGGAGGTCTACTGCGTGTCCTTCGCGGGTGGGGCCACGCTTTTTGGAACAGGCGTCGTCCTCTCGGGGATCGGAGGCGGTGCCGGGATCACGTTCGCGGTGGCCGGGGGGCTCGTCACCGCGGCACTCAACCCACTCTGCGGCCCGGCGGTGGCGCGTGGCATCGTTGACTACAAGACCTTCCGCGACCCGCCAGTGTCCTCGATCAACGTCTTGGCCCGACCGGGCGCTATTCGCCTGCCCAAGCTGCCCGCATGCCGAAGCGGAGCGCGCTTGTGCAGTTCGCTGCGCGCCGCGCTCGCCGCGCTCGATGCGGCGGCCCTTAACGCCGAGGCCGACGCGGCAGCAATCGAGCTGACGGTGAGCCGTGAACACGCCGCGGTGCTGGCCGGCAACCAGGGTGCCGTGAACGCTCAGGACCACCATCTCGTCCCGCTCGAAACCGGACTCATCAGCTCACAGCAGGCAGAGACCTCCGCCGGTCGGGCTGTGGCGAGTGCGTTGAAGCGGGCACATCTCGCCTTCCGCCTCAGCCGCGCGCAGTCCGCACGGGAGCAAGCTCGCATCAAGAACGCGTTCGTGCACGGCGGCGTCACAGCCGCCCAGATCATCGCAGTCGACCACTCGGCGTTCACCGCAGCGAAAACAAACCTGCTTTCGATCCTGTGACGGTGAAGCCGGCTCGGTGGCTCGGCAGCGTGTCGTTACGCCGCGGCCGGCGCCACCGGCATTGAGAAGCTGTGGTGGGAGCCGGGGCCGAAGCCCGGCAGGCCGCAGACGGCCGCGGCGTGCTTGAACGCGGGCGTTTGGACGATCGACCCGACGAGCGTGAAGACGCCGTCGGGCCCGCCGAGGATCGTCATATCCGGGGCAGGGGGAGTGGACGGCGGCACGTCGGTCGGGTCGGGGAACTTTTTCAGCCCGTGTGCGCGCATGCACGCGGCGAGCTTTACACCCTGTTTGACATGCGTTGCTCGGCCTGGACCGGCGATTCCTCCAGGCATCAGCTTCTGACACACGCTCTGGGCAGTCCGGAACGCGGGTGACTGCGTATTGACTGTGTTCCCCGACAACTGGACTCCCGCGCCGCCGGACGTCGGATCGGGGAAATTCGGTACGCCATGCGCCCGCATGCAGTCCGAATACCTGAACGCACCCGACGCGGTCGCAGGCCGCGATCCACCGCTCGGCTTACCCGAGGATCCACAACCGGCCAGCCCCGCGACGCAGCTGACAATCGCGAAGGCCACGGGCAGGGTGGTTCGAACTCGGGGCCACTCAGGCATCTCGACTGCTTCTAACAGGCCGCCGATAACAGCCGGGTAACGCAAGCAGAGCAGCAGTTGCGGTCAGGAGCTCGGTGCAGGGCTCCAGCCGCAGATGACACGCACGATCGTGCGGCTCAGGATTGCGAGTTCGTCCGCGTGCACCTGCTCATCGACCGCGTGCGCAAGCTTCAGCCCGGTTGGTCCGAACATCACACACGGGATGCCGCGCTCGCAGAAGAGGCGCATGTCGGCTCCGTACGGCACAGCGGTCAGGGGAGGTGGCGCCCTGAGCTCCTCGGTCGCGGCTGCGCGCACGAGGTGAACCCACGGGTCGTCGGTCGCCGTCGCGCCCGAACCGAACTGGCCGCCGGTCCACGTGATCTCGACGTCGGGCGCGATGCGGTGAACGACACTCTCGAACTCCTCCCGCACCTGCGGAACGCTGGCACCCACCGGGACGCCGACCCGGCCCTCGAACCGCAGTTCCTCCGGTACCTGGCTCGACCAGCGACCCGCACTCAACTGCCCGACCAGGAGCGGATAGGGCAATGGGTGGTCGGCCAGCAGGGGATGGCGAGGGCGGCCGTTCACTTCTCGCTCGTAGGCCTGAAGCGCCAAATGGATCGGTATGTACCGGTCAATGGCAGAAATGCCCTCAAGCCGCAACGCTGCGTGCGCCGTCTTTCCCGCCACGACGCCGCTGAACGTCAGTGCACCAGCTTGTACGCAGACGAGGCCGAACTCGGTGGGCTCAGGAATCAGGCACGCGGCGAAGTCGTCGTCGGCCTCGAGTGCGGCGAACGTACCCAGGCCGCCGTCCTCCTCTGAGGAAACCGCCTGCAGCACCACGTCTCCGGCAAGGGAGATCCCCGCCTGCTTCAGCGCGCCGAGCGCATGCAGGGCGGCCACAAGCCCACCCTTCATGTCGACTGAGCCGCGTCCGTGGACCACGTCGCCGACGATGTCGCCGGACCATGGATCGTGCTCCCACGCTTCGGTGCCCTCCGCGACCACGTCAAGATGACCGTTGAGGCACAGCCTGGGCCCATCAGCACCGCGTAGCGTGATCAGCGCCCCGACGAGCTCCGCCCGGGGAGCCTCTTCGCCGGGATAGCCGACGGCTGACCGGACGGTGTCCAAATCGTGCTCGACGAGGCCGGCGTCAAGGCCGAGCTCGTGCGCCATCGCGACCAGTTCGACGGCCGCGCCGCGCTCGGCGCCCGTGATCGACCGTACGCGTACGAGCCGCGACACGTCGCGGGCGATGGCATCCTGATCGACCGCGGTCAGCGCCGTATCGGTCATGAGGAGGGAGGTTCCTGGCAGCTCTTTCCTAACGCTTCTTCTCCATGCCTTCTTGAAGCATCAGGTCGGCAAATCGCTCCCAGGAGAGCTGGTACCGGAGTTTCTTGTTGGGCGATGGGAACCAGTCGATGCTTCCAGTGCTGATCTGCACCCGTCCGAGAAGCTTGTCGTCGGACCTGACCGTGATGTTCACGTCGGTGTTGGACACGCTGATTTCTTTGGCGAACTGAACCGAAACGTTGTGCTTTGGCATGCCTCGACCCTAAGCGATCCAGAACTGGTTCGGCAACACACCACGGGTCGACGGGTCTCGTCGGTATAAACGTGGCCATGTCTGAGTCTCTTGATCGACGTGTCGTCGTGACCGGCGCTGCTGGGCGGATTGGAACGGTGCTTCTCGACAGGCTCTCGTCCCGTTGGGACATCCGCGCGACCGACCTGAACCATGCAGATGGGATTGCAGCGCTCGATGTGACGGATGTCGAGGAGTGCTTAGCGATGTTCCGGGGCGCGGATGCGGTGGTTCATCTCGCGGCCAATCCAAACCCACATGCTGAGTGGAGTGCGCTGAGAGGGCCGAATGTGGACGGTGCGTACACGGTGGCCGCGGCCGCGCGCGAGTGTGGGGTCCGGCGGCTTGTGCTCGCCTCCAGTGTGCAAGCGCTCTCCGCCTACCCAGACACCGTGCAGAGACGCGTGGAGGATGCGCCCCACGCGGCAAATCTGTACGGGGCGACGAAGGCTTGGGCAGAAGCGCTGGGCGGCTGGGTCGCGGCAAGTTCTCCCACGTCAGTCGTGGCGCTGCGGATTGGCTACTTCTCCGAGCAGCCACCCGCGGGCGACAACGCCACACCCCGCAACCTGGCAGCGTGGCTGAGTCACGGCGATTGCACGCGACTTATCCAAGCGGCGGTCGAGTCCGAGCACGACGGCTTCATCGTCGTGAACGGAATCTCGGCCAACCGCTACCGCTTCACCGAGCTCGGAGAGGCCGAGCGTCAGATCGGTTATGCACCCATCGACGACACCTGGGCCTGGCTCGAAACGAACAGCGTGTGATGGTCGCGTTCAACCGATAGCCTCGCCGACGTGGATGCTGTCAATATCCGCGATCTGGAGCGCCAAGCGGAGGCGATCCTCGACCCCGGCGTGTTCGGTTATTTCGCTGGTGGCGCCTGCGACGAGCTGACCCTCAACGACAACGTGGCCGCTTTCTCGCGACTGCGATTGCTCCCGCGGGTGTTGGTCGACGTCTCGACGGTTGACACTTCGACGAGCTTGCTGGGCGTGTCATTGGCGATGCCGATCGTCGTCGCTCCGGTCGCCTTTCAGCGCCTCGTGAGTCCAGACGGTGAACCCGGGATGGCTCGCGCGGCCGAAGCGGCAGGTTCGATCTTCACGCTTTCGACGATCGCCACGTCACGGCCGAGCGAGGTCATGGCTGGGAACCGCTGGATGCAGGTCTACGTGTTCCGTGACCGGGCGGTCACGCGGGAGATCGTCGACGAGGCGGTCGAGACAGGGTTCCAGGCGCTCGTCGTCACGGTCGATGCGCCGCGGGCGGGCCGCCGCGAGCGGGACCGCTACTCCGGCTTCGCATTGCCTGCCGATCTGGGGGTGCCCGCAATTGGCGAACGCTCGATGACCGTCGCCGAGCTGTTCGATCTGATCGATCGCAGCCTCACCTGGACCGACTTTGCCGAGCTCGTGTCGGAGAGCCCTCTCCCCGTTCTGGTGAAAGGCATCCACACGGCCGAGGATGCGCTGCTCGCCGTCGAGCACGGCGCGGCCGGGGTCGTGGTGTCCAACCATGGCGGCCGTCAACTCGATGGCGTGCCCGCGTCGATCGAGATGCTGCCGAGGATCGCCGACGCGCTGGGCGGGCGGACCACGCTGCTCATGGACGGTGGCATACGGCGTGGTACAGATGTTCTTAAGGCCGTTGCGCTGGGTGCCGACGCTGTGATGGCTGGTCGTGCAGTGCTTTGGGGGCTCGCGTGCGGCGGACAGGCGGGCGCCGAGACGGCGCTGCGCATTCTCCGGGACGAGATCGAACTGGGGATGACCCTTCTTGGGGTGACGCGCGTATCGGAACTCAGCCCCGCGTATGTCTGCCAGGGACGCTAACGGCGTCAGCGGCCGACGCGGTAGCGAACGTGTGTAGCACCGGGTGAGTTGATCACCTCGACCGGCTGTAGGCCGGGGTCCTGTACTCCGTCGAACAGGCGCTCGCCGGCGCCAAGCAGAACTGGGATGACGTCGAGCATGAGTTCGTCGATCACGCCCGCTGCGAACGCCTGCCGCACGGCGGAGGCGCCACCGGCGATGTCCACGCCGAGGTCGCCGGCCGCCGCCTGCGCACGCTCAAACGCGACATCGAAGCCTTCGGTGACGAAGTGGAACGTCGTCCCACCCTCCATCGCGATCGGGTCGTGCGGGTGGTGCGTGAGAACGAAAACAGGAGCGTGATAGGGCGGCTCCTCGCCCCACCACCCGCGCCAGTCCACGTCCCACGGGCCTCGGATCGGGCCAAACATATTGCGGCCCATCACGTACGCCCCGCAGGGCGTCATGAGCTCGTCGCGCACGCGGACGTCGGCTTCATGGAGGGGCTCGTCCAGGTGCCAGTGGTGGAGCTCCAAGCCGCCGATACCGAGCGGGTTCTCCCGGCTCTGATCCGGGCCGGCGACGAAGCCGTCGAGCGAGATCGACATGTGGCATGTGGTCGGTGTCATGGCGCTCAGCGGGCTATGACAACTCTGGTGCGGTCAGACCGATCACGTGACCCTCGGGGTCGCTGAAGAGCCCGATCACGATCCCAACTCCGGGCACCGAGTCGGGGCCCATCATCCTGCTGCCGCCGAGGCCCTCGGCCTTCTCCAGCGCGGCTCCGACGTCGTCGACCTGCACGTAGAACGTGACGTGGCCTGGATAGCCCTCCGGACCGGCGCCGATGCCGCCACCAAGGCCCTCCTGCTCCTCCAGAACGCTGTAGTCGGTCGGACCCATCGGCGCGCTGAACTTCCACCCGAACATCTCACCGAAGAAACTGCGCAGTGCGTCCGCGTCCTGACCGACTACCTCGAAGTGCGTCACCTGCTGTCCCATCTCTGCTCCCTTCGGCGGTCTCTTTGACTGACACTCTAAGACGCCAGAGGTGGGCCGGGGATGTCTATGCCGTGAGCGGCCGCGATAATCCGCGCGTGCGGGGGAGCAGACAGGACCTGGCAACGTCGCCGCTTTCGGTAGCCCCCTTATGGACGCGCATTCTCGCCTCGGTCCTCGACGTCGCGACCGTGCTCGTGGCGATCGTTGTCGCTGCCCCCGCGGTGGGCCTCGTGTTTTGGCTGGCGGAGCAAAATGAGTCGTTCAGCAAGTGGCTGGAACGACGGACGTCCCGACGGGGTGCGCCTGACAGACGAGCGTCGGCCATGGCTTCACGCAGGCGCGTCAGCGCGTTTGGAGTGAATCTGGTGATCGCGATCTATCGCAGGAACCATCAGTCCTACGGTAAGGAGCTGATGCGCCTCCGCCGCGTGGACGCGAGCGACGGTGAGCAGGTCACCGTCAGGAGCGCGATCGTCCGTTACCTCGTCACAGCGCTCGTCGCGAGCTTGTCTGGACGAGTCCTCCGCCGATCCGCCGAGCGGTGGCGGGAGCGCTTCGAGGAGCTGAAGCCGGAGCTCCGCGAGCAGCTCAAGCGCAAGGACATCGAGGATGACGGCATCACGCTGACCGAGGCTACGAGGCTGGGTCTGGAGAACAACGTCATTCCCTGCGGCCCGCCGCTCATTGCGATCGGGTTGCAGATCGTCGTCCATCTTGCCTGCGTACTCGTGTCGCCGAAACGACAGGGCCTGGCCGATCTCGTCGCAGGAATCGCCATCGTCAGAGGCGACGAGCCGTCCCCGCACTAGCCCGGGGTGCCACGAAAGCAAGGTGGCACCCCGGGAGTAGCGGTGTGGCTATGAGCCGGGGAGGACCTTGGTGCCCTCCTCGCGGACGGCCTGTAGCTCGTTCGGGTTCAGCCCGAGCAGCTGCAGCACCGTGGGTGCGATCTGTGTGTTCTCGACCCACCTGTCGAAGACACCCGGCCTGAGATTGCCGGGGGAGTAGACGACCAGCGGAACGTCGCGGTCGTCCGGGTTGTCGCCTCCGTGCTCAGCGATCTTGCTCCCGGTCGTGTAGATCGTGCCGACCTGCGAAATCCCGAAGACGTCCGGGTGATGCGGGTCGGAGTTCGCCACGCCGAAGAACGAAGCCGACTGATCGCCGGCGTAGATCTTGGACAGGCCCGAGTGCTCGACGGTGATCGTCTGTCCTGCGTAGTTCACCGCTGGCGCGGTGTGCGTCCACAGGTAGTTCTTGACGAAGTTCGCCGCCTCCTGTGAGCGATCGGAGAGCCACCACAACAGCCCGTCATCATCGGCCTCCTGCACGACCAGGTTCGGGTTGCTCGGATGGAGCGCCGCCCAGGCTGAGTTCACGCCCGAGATGATCGGGCCGTCGTCGATGCGCTGGAGTTTGCTGTTGTCGATGGGCGACTGGCCGTGCTTGGCGGTCAGGATGATCGCCGTCGACTTGGCCTCACCGTTGGCCTGGATGCGCGTTGATCATGCGCTGCAGCGAGTCGTTTATGTAGCCGAGTGCGCTCTGCAGCAGCGGGCCAGGCACTGAAACGCCATCCACGGTCTGGTACCCACCGGCCAACGACGGGCCGTCGGTGTAATCGCCCTGGGCATTCGGCCCGAGCAGCACCGCCGGGGAGCTCTTCAGCTTCTCGGCAGTCGACACGGTCTGGAAGTTCATGCCGTAGATCGCCGGGGTCCCGACCTTCGGACCCTTGCCGGAGTGGTCGTACCCGTCGATCCAGTTGATCACCGCGCGGACCTTGTAACCGTCGTACTGCTTGGTCGCGGCGTTGTCTGCGGTCCACGCGCCGTCGACCGGATACGGCACTCCGTTCGGCTCAACCGCCTGCGAATCGATCTCCGGCCCGAAGAAGTCGTCGATGCTCATGCCGTTCGAGCCCGGACCGTTGAACGACGAGTAGACGGCGTGCTTCTCCGCGTATGCGGTCCTCATGCCGGCGTTGTGAATGACCTGGAAGATCGTGTTGACCCCCAGGAAGTCCCACGGCTGAATCGGCTTACAGGTCTTCGGGTCGACCGGATATGTGGCCGGGTTCAGGCCGGACTGCGGGTGATCGCTCAGGTTCATGATCTTGCCTGGATCGGTGTCGTCACCGTTCAGATAGATCGAGCCGCCCTCGTCGAAGGACGGGAACGTGTTTCCACTGCCATTGTTCAGCAGGTCCGGCACGTTGGCGAGCTTGTCATCCGGCGAGTCGTAGATGACATTGCCACCCGGTACGGGCCCAGAGCAGTTGGTCGTGCCCGCTGGGAAGACGTCGTGGCTGTACTCGTCGTCGTAGTAGATGCCGGTGACCTTCGGATCTCCGCCGGTCATGATCGCCGTGCCGCCTGGATCGGAGTCGGACGGATCCGAGGTGTGGTCGTTCGTGTACTCCTGCCCACCGGTCGCGAGCTTCGCGAGCGCCGAATTCGGGTGGGTGGATACGAACCAGGCGAGGTCCGACTGGTGCATGCCGTCCACCGAGATCAGCAGCACGTGCTGAATCTGGCTCTTGCGATCCGCGGATGCGCTGGGCGCCGCCAGGGCGACGCCCGCTCCGATCGCAGCAGCGGCGACGGCCACCGATGCGACCTTCGCGCGTACTTGCATGTCTTGCCGCTCCTTGATTAGGGATTGGAACGAGGCGAAGCTACCCCGGTTACACCGCCGACCTGTGACCTGGTTGGGGCGTGGATGTGAACCGGCCGTGAACGGTGAGAGGACTCTTATCCGCGGCGGCTCGGCGTCTACACGCCGGTTTGGGCTACGAGCCGTCCTGACCTCACGGCCGCGGCGAATGCCTCGTAGTCCTTTTCGTTCTGGTCGGCGTATGCCGCGGAGAAGTCGGCGATCGCCCGATCGAAGGCGTCGCCTTTGCCCAGATAGGAGGCGATCGCGATCCGATCGCCCCAACGGGCATGTGCGCGAGCGAGCGTCGCACCGCAGATACGCGCGTAAAGGGTGGCGCCGGGCACGAGCAGGCTGTCGACGTCAGCGCTGCCCTTCCAATCGTGAAACTGGCGCACGTAGTAGTCGCGAGTGACGCCGTCCAGGCCCTTGATCGTGATCCACCCCAGGAAGATGTCGGTCGCCGCCTGCATCAGCCGCTGGCCGGCCACCACACGCTGACCATTGTGTCGGTAGGTGCTCCTGGGTAGGAAGCGTTCCAGCACGGAGGCCTGTGCCTCCTTGGTCTGCAGGAACAACGGATCGCTGTTGTCGCGGCCCAGCATCAGCATGATGTAACAGCGGGTCCCGACGCTCCCGACGCCGACCATCTTGTAGGCCGCATGGACGTAGCGGTACTCCTCCAGCGGATGCTGGTGGGTCCCGAGGGTCTCGCGGTAGGCGCTCAGCAGCTCCTTGATCAGCGGCACCGGATCCTCCCACTCCGACCCCGGCTCGATCAGGTCCTCGATCGGGATGATCACGGGTGGATCCGCGACGATCCGCAGCTCCCCGTCGACCTCGGCGGCGCGCCTGGTCAGCACCCGCGTGTTGTCTCGCTCATAAGCCTTGTTCACGTCCCGTTTTAGGGCGCGTGCCTCCGCCTTGGTGACCCGTTTGGTGCTGACCTGCTGGCGCACCAGCTTGAGCAGCATCCCGACTTCGAGGTGGTCATACCAGGCCTCCAGGGCTCCCATACCGGCCGCCTGGCGCATTCGCTCGCGGTATTCGGCGACTCCGGCCATGACGATGGCGCGGCGGTCGGCAGGCGAGAAGCCACGGTCGCGTCCCATTACCTCGAAGCTGGCCGCCAGGCGCTTGACGTCCCACTCCCACGGGCCAGGCAGCGTCTCGTCAAAATCGTTGATGTCGAAGATCATCTGCCGCTCGGGCGTCCCGAACAGACCGAAGTTCGACAGGTGCGCGTCACCGCAGAGCTGCACCGTCACCCCCGACACGGGCGTACCCGCCAGGTCGGAGGCCATGATCAGCGCAGCGCCGCGGTAAAAGGTGAACGGCGAGACCAGCATCCGCCCATAGCGGATTGGGACCAGCATCGGCACTCGCGACGCCGCCTGCTCCTCCAGCAGCGCCACCGGGTCTGGCCGGTCCGGCGCAGGCGTCCAGCGGCCATGGGCCGATCGTGGCGCCTCGGTCCGCGCGGCCCGGCCCCGGGCAATCCGCTGGTCCAGCGTCAGGTGCGCCCGCCGCCACGCCGACGCGAACGGCGGGACCCTCGCCGCAGTTGCGTCAGCCAGGATGGTGTCCTCCGGAGCTTCACCTGTAGTCACGCTGATCCGCCCTCTCAAAGCCTTCTCGCCGACGACCTCCCATTGTTGGGCCTCGCTGGCGGCCCGGTCAAGCGGCTTTGACAGATGACTCTGGTGACATCTCTGGATTACCCGTCGCGGTGGGTTCCTCTACTTTAAAGCGCAATAAATGGGGGCCGCTGGGGTCCTCGACTGAATCAGGGGAAGTTGTAATGAGTAAGAAGTTCCGTCGGAGCCCGTCTCCAGCGCTCGTGATCTCGATCGTCGCACTCTTTCTGGCGGCCTCCGGCACAGCCGTCGCTGCGAGCAAGTTGGTGAGCGGTAACAGCATCATCAAGGTCAACTCGCTGTCCGGCAATCGCCTCAAGAACGGCTCGGTCACGGGCAAGCAGATCGCCGTGAGCTCGCTGGGGACAGTGCCGAACGCTGCCAAGGCGAATTCGGCAACGTCGGCAACCACAGCCGCCACGGCTGGTTCGGCGCCGATCTCGAACGTCACCTACGTCACGGCAACGCAGCGCCCCGTTCGATGGCGGCTCCGCTCCCTATCCGTTGACAGCAACATGCCCGTCTGGAACCACCGTGATCGGTGGCGGCGCAAACGTCTCAGACGACATCCGTCGGTTATCTGAATGATTCGTATCCGACTGGCAAGACCGGATGGACGGCCGACTTTTTATAACTCCTACGACGCCAACAACCAAAGCGATCAGTCTGTCACCGTGACCGCGATCTGCGCTCCGGCAGCCGCCACCACCGGCTCCTGATGGCCGCGCGACCGGAGCACTGGTGACCCGGTCGGCAACGTGAACCACGGCGGTCCCGATTTGCTTTTTCGGGACCGCCGTCCATAGCGCACTCCTCTACTGTGCGGCGCGCCCGCCATGCACCGCATCGCCTTCGCCACATGCGCAGCGCTTCCGCACGGAATCGACGACGACCAGCCGCTGGCCAAACTCGTCGATGCTGAGTTCCGGGTGTGGGACGACGAGTCAGTCGACTGGAATGCGTATGACCGGATCATCGTCAGATCAACCTGGGATTACACCCGGAAGCTCGACGACTACCTGGCCTGGGCAGAGGCGATCGGACCGCAGAGGCTGCGCAACACGCCCGCGCTGATTCGCTTCAACGCGGACAAGCGCTACCTGACGCAGCTCGAGGCGCCAACGGTCCCGACCACGCTGCTCGAGCCCGGTGACACGGTTCCGGATTACGACACCGAGGTGGTGATCAAGCCAAACATCTCGGCGGGTGGCCGCGACACAGGCAGGTTCCAACCGCATGCGTGCGAGCAGGGGCAAGCGCTTGTCGAGCACATACACGCAAGTGGTCGTGCGGCGCTGGTGCAGCCGTACCTTCCGGGTGTCGACCTCGACGGGGAGCGCGCTGTCGTGTTCTTCGGCGGGGAGATCTCACACGTCCTGCACAAGCGCGCGGTGCTCCGCGATCCGGGGATTGCGCCACTCGCGGATGAGGGTCACGGGCCAGCGGCGGTCATGCTCGATCCCGACCTCGTCGTACCCGGCACGGCCAGCGCCGAACAGCTCCAGCTGGCTCAGCTTGTCCACACGGAGATCGCGGCGCGATTCGGCCAACCGCTGTACGCCCGCGTCGACATGGTCCCGGGGCCTGATGGCGCCCCGGTGATGATCGAGCTCGAGGCGATCGAGCCGCGGCTCTACTTCCACCTGATTCCGGGCGCTACCGAGCGGCTGGCGGCGGCGGTCCACGCCACCGCCTGATCAGTCAACACTGGCAGCCGGTCCGAGTAGGTCCCAGCGGTTGCCGGCGACGTCGACGAATATGACTACGCGGCCGTATTCCTCGGTGCGCGGCTCGGAGACGAATTCCACGCCGCGCTCGCGCATACGGGCATATGCGGCGTCAAAGTCGTCGACGCGCAGGAACAGGCCGACCCGTCCGGCGAACTGGTCACCGATTGCCTGCGTCTGCCGCTCGCCGTCCGCGCGGGCGAGCAACAGCCCGGTGCGGCTGTTCGGCGGCCTGACCACCACCCAGCGCTTCGGTCGGCCACCCCCGCTCGTCAGCGCCGGCGAATCTTCGACCAGCTCGAAGCCGAGCTTGCCGACGAAGAACTCGATGGCGACGTCGTAGTCGTCCACGATGATCGAGATCTGCTCAAGGTGCATGGGGGAGATGATCGCGGCAATCACCTGCTCGCGCACCCTGGCGGCGCGCGTCAGCCGCCGGGAGTGGGCAGTGTGTCGCCGGTCTCGAGCAGCGTCTTGAGGTTGGACAGGATATGAGGCCAACCCTGGCTGATGGTCGGCAGCACCTCGCTGCCGGACTCGAAGTCGTCGTGCACCACCGTGAGCTTCACGAGCCCGCCGAGGTCCTCGATGTCGAAGGTCACCTTTGAGCGTGGCTCGGCCGCGATTCGCTCGAGAAACTCCTTGTCGAAGCCGACCAGGGCGGCGGCCTGCTCCTGCCACTCGGGCGTGAACGTCTGCCACGTGTAGGCGAGTCGCCGGTACGGTTCGGACTCCAACACCAGCTGCTCCGGGCTGGCGATCGCAAGGCCCCACTGGTGCAGCGTGTACGTCGAGCCGGGCTGCCAGTCGCTCTCGAGCTCCAGGCCCCAGTAGCGCTGCGTGAAGGCAGAATCGATCAGCGCCTGCCAGACGCGCTCCGGCGTCGTACGGATGTAGCTGATGTAGACAAAGGCCGGCTGGTCCATCGGGGTGATCCTCCAGAGCTTGACTCGAGGTCCGCCAGAACACGCGCCCTGGCGCGGTCCTACTGGGTGATAGCGCTCGGTTAGCCTTGAGGCATGCTTGGCACAGAGCTTCAGGCGGACACGATCGGCGCCGCATGGCTTGCGATCGCCCAACGAATCCTCGACGACGGCGCGGAGTCCGCCTACGACTCCCTTCCGATCCTGGAGCTCGAGCGCGTCACGCTCAGCGTGAACCGCCCCGCGAGTGTCGATCCGATCGTGACCGAGCTCGGTGACGCTGAGCGGCTTGCCTGGATGCATGCCAACTTCACAGACCATGACGCTGGTGGCGGAGCTGGGCCACGCCCGCAGCTACGCCAGCCGGCTCTACGACTATGCGGCCTCCGGTCGGGATCAGGTGCAGTGGGTGATCGACCGGCTCCGTGCCGATCCCACTTCGCGCTCAGCGACGATCACGACGTTCGAGCCGCTGCTGGACACCTCCTACATCCCGTGCGTGAGCCTGCTCGACTTCTGGATTCGTGGCGGGCAACTTCAAGCCATCGTCTACGCCCACTCGATCGACTTCGGCGCAAAGGGATACGGGAACCTCGTCGAGCTCGCCTACCTGATGGAGCGCGTCGCGGAGGGCCTCGAGGTCGAGGTCGGCCGGCTCGACTTCCTCGTGAAGTCGGCGCACATCTACGAACCGGACCTGCCGTTCATGCGCAACGTGCTCGGTGCCCCTGCGGCCTAGAGCCTGTGCCTCCTGGCCGTTCGGTGCGGGCGGCCGACGGGCCGGCCGCTTCTGGGGGAGAGGAGAGAATCACCCAAGCGACCGGCCCGGCATCCGATGGTCGG
Organism: uncultured Actinomycetota bacterium; assembly: GCA_963818135.1. GTDB lineage: Bacteria > Actinomycetota > Thermoleophilia > Solirubrobacterales > Solirubrobacteraceae > Palsa-465. Next base: position 97,296 of record CAWFRF010000010.1, on the reverse strand, counting down.
CAACGCGAGTTCACGCCCTCGCGGATGCTCCTGTCACCGGTGACCACGGTAGGCACTCATTTCCGCAAAGTCAAGTAACTTGATTGACTTTATGTGTTACGGTAGATCACCTGCAGATCCGGGTCGTACCCGTTCAAGCCCTTCGAAACGCGCAAGGCCCCGAATAAGATTGCCCCCAGGCTAATGAGCACGATCGCCGGTCCACTGGCAGAGCTCGCCGACGCGGTCACGGAAGTGCCGCTCGTCGACGGCACTTCCACGCGCTTCGTCAACTTCGACTACGCGGCCAGCGCGCCGCCGTTGGCAAGCGTGCATCGAGTGGTGACCACCGCCATGGCCCACTACGCCAGCATCCATCGCGGCCAGAGCTACCTGTCGCGGGTCAGCACCGCTGCCTACGAGCGCGCCCGAGACATAGTCGCCACGCGGACCGGCGCGCGTTCTGACGAGGACATCGTCGTCTTCACGCGCAACACCACTGACGGTCTGAACCTGCTCGCCAGTGCCGTACCAGGGCGGACCGTCCACCTCGACATCGAGCATCACGCGAACCTGCTGCCCTGGCGAAACGGCCGATACACACCGGTCCTCGCCGCCGAAACGGTTGACGAAACGCTGCACGTACTGGGGTTGGAGCTGGCACGCGAACCCGCGGCGCTCGTTGCCGTCACCGGTGCCTCCAATGTCACAGGCGAGTGCCCGCCGCTGGACAGACTTGCCGACCTTGCGCATGGCACGGTGCGCGGCTGGCGGTGGACGGCGCGCAGCTCGTGCCGCATCGACCGGTGGATCTGACCGCCACCGGAATCGACTACCTCGCCTGCTCGGGCCACAAGCTCTACGCGCCATACGGCGGCGGCGCACTGGTCGGGCGCCGCGATTGGCTCGACGCGGCGCCTCCGTACCTGCTCGGCGGCGGCGCCGTCCTCAACGTCGGACTCGACTCGGTGGAGTGGAAACTGGGCCCCGCGCGCCATGAGGGAGGCACCCCGAACCTCGTCGGCGCCGTGTCGTTGGGCGCGGCGTTCGAAGCTGTGACGCAACTCGGGTTTGACGCCATCGCCGAGCACGAGGGGATCCTGTATGCGCGCCTGCTCGAAGGGCTGGCGGATCTCGGCATAGCACCGTTGCGGATCTGGCCCGACCACGGCGACCTCGTGGGCGTCGCCAGCTTCAACGTGCCTGGCTACCGGGCCGACCTCGTGGCGGCATACCTGTCTGCCGAGCATGGCATCGGTGTGCGCGGCGGGAAGTTCTGCGCGCACCCACTGCTACAGCGCTTCGGCCTCGGAGACGTCGGCGCGGTGCGCGCCAGTATCGGCCTCGGCACCAGCAGCGACGACGTCGACGCGATTCTGAACGCCGTCGGCCAGTTGGTCAGGCACGGACCGAGGTGGACCTACGCGGCGGTCGATGGCTACATCTCGCCAAGTCCGGATCCACGACCGGCGGTCGACCTTTCCTGCGCCGACACGGGCTGCTGATCACCAATCTTTCTTGGCGGGGCTACATAACGCTGGTAGCGTATGACCACGCCGTCATATAGACGCAGATGCCTTGTCCGCCTTGTCCGTGCGGCTCGTGGGGGCCAGCCCAAGCGCGAGGTGGACATGTGTGGCTGCCCGCCATTGGCGGGCAGCCACACGAAGTCCTCGTGAGGAGCCGACGGTCAGCGCCAGCCGCGCGTGTCAGCGCCGCCGGACCGTGGCCTGCAGGCTGGGACTGGGCGAGCCGTTGTCGACGGGATTGATCGTCACACCGGGAGGATTGATCTCATCGATCCGGTCGAGGACATCGTCCGACAGCACCACGTCGGCGGCCGTCAGCTGTGACTCGAGGTGCTCCATCGTGCGCGGACCGATGATCGGCGCGGTCACCGCCGGGTGGCGCATCACGAACGCGATCGCCATCTCGATCAGCGTGATCCCCGTCTGCTCGGCGAGCTGAGCAAGCTCCTCGACGGCGTCGAGCTTGCGCTGGTTTGCGGGCATCGAAAGGTCATAGCGGTCGGGAAGCCGCTCGGAACGCCTGGACGTCAGCTGTCCGGAGTCCTTGCGCCAGAGCCCGACAGCCAGCCTCCAGCCAACGGGCTCCAGGGAATCACGCCCATCCCGTAGCGCTGGCAGGTCGGCAGGACGTCATATTCGATCGCGCGCGTGAGCATCGAGTAGGGCGGCTGCTCACAGCGGAAGCGCTCACGGCCACGACGCTCGGCGGTCCACTGCGCCTCGACGATCTCCGACGCGGGGAAGGTCGAGTGGCCGAAGTAGCGGATCTTGCCCTGATGAACGAGGTCGCTGAGCGCACCCAGCGTCTCATCGATGTCGGTGTCGGGCTCCGGACGGTGGATCTGGTAGAGGTCGATCCAGTCGGTCTGCAGGCGCCTGAGCGAGTTCTCGACCTCGGCGACGATCCAGCGGCGTGAGTTGCCACGGTGGTTGGGCTCATCGCCCATCGGGAAATGCACCTTGGTCGCCAGGACAACGTCGTCGCGCCGACCCTTGAGCGCCTTGCCGACGATCTCCTCGGACTCGCCGGCCGAGTAGACATCGGCGGTGTCGACGAAGTTGATGCCGGCATCGAGCGCGCTGTGGATGATGCGGATGCTCTCCTCGTGATCCGGATTGCCCCAGGCGCCGAACATCATCGCGCCGAGGCAGAGCTTCGAGACCGAGACGCCGGTGCGGCCCAGGATGCGGTGCTCCATCAGTGGTTCTCCTCTGGTTAAGGTGGGCACCGGCCAGCGGGCCGGTGCCATCGGATCAGTCGACTCGCGGCCGAGTACTCCTCGTCGGTCACGTGCCGTCCCCAGCTGACGACGCTTCCCGAATCGTCCTGCTGCTGCATGGCCAGATGGGCCATGAAGCGGTCGGGTGCGGCGCCATGCCAGTGATTCTCTCCAGGCTCGAAGTAGACCCTGTCGCCCGGCCGGATGAGCTCGACCGGACCGCCCTCGCGCTGACACAGGCCCACGCCCTCGGTGACGAAGATCGTCTGGCCGTGGGGATGGGTGTGCCACGCGGTGCGGGCGCCCGGTGTGAAGTGAACGAGCGCGGCCGCAAACGTGGAGCTGCCGGCCGGCGCCGCCACGGCGTCGACATAGACGTCACCGGTGAACCAGTCGGCCGGTCCCTTGTGGTCTCGATGCCCGACCGTGTGATCTCCATTCACCGAAGCCTACGTTACGGCTCGATCCAGTTTTCGATCGTCTCCAACCGGCGCTTGAGTGTTTCGGGATCACCGTGTGTGTAAACCGGGCCGGCACCGTCGGTGAGCAGGACTCGGATCGCGGCGAGGCCGCGGGGATCCACAGGAGCGTCAGCACGGAGTCTCGAAGCCAGCATCAGCAGTTGCGGACGGGCCTCATGTACTCGAGCACGCGACGGGCGGACCGCGCTGCTCATTGAGAACCGGGTGGGTGACTCGTCTGCCACTTCGACCAGGCGCTCCAGGGAGCGGGCCAGCACACGGCGCGACTTCTCACCGCCGAGCCGGCGGCAGCGCGCGGCGTAGATGGGGGAGTTCGACGGATCGACGCCATCAGCGACCCGGCGATCTAAATGGGTTGCAGCGAGCCGCGCCAGGAGCGGCGCGAGCGGGTGCGGGGTATGGGAGCGGCTGGCTACGGATGGCGGCCAGCCAGATGCGACAACGTTCATGATCCCATCATGCTCCCCAGCCCGTGCAGGCGGTATGCAGATCACGCCCAGAGGCGTGAAGATTCTGTACAGACGGCGAGACTCCCGCTCAGATGCGCTGTACGACGAACTCTTTCTCTGCGCCCTCGGGCGCCGCGGGCCCGACCTGCGCAACGCGGTAGCGAGAGGTTGCCTCGGCCAGTCCGGAGGTGAGTGCGTCCAGCGTTCTGGGCGGCACTCTGCGAGCGCGTCGCGCCCTCGACGAAGCTCGAGCGTGCTCACCTCGAGGTCGTTCATGGTCTCGGCGATCTGCTCCATTCCGACGCTCTGCTGCTCGGCGGAAGCAGCGATCTGCTCGGCCGCGGCGGAAGCGCGCCGGATGGTGTCGGCCAGGCTCTGAATACCACTCGCTTGCCTGCTCGGTCAGCTCCAGGCCGTGATCGACGACCTGGGTGCCGGCCTCGCTGGCCTTGCACGGCGCCGAGCGTGGCGCTGCGAACCTCGTTGAGGATCGACTCGATCCGGCCGGTCGCCTGCTTGGACTGCTCCGCGAGCCCGCGGACCTGGTCGGCCACGACCGCGAAGCTGCGTCCGTGCTCGCCTGCGCGCGCTGCCTCGATGCCGGCGTTCAGCGCCAGCAGGTTGGAGCGGTCGGCCAGCTCGTTCACGGTCGCCGTGATGTCGCCGATCTGCTGGGTCCGCTCAGATAGCGCTGCGATCTCTGAGGCGATGCTCGCGACACGGTCGCGAATCTCCTCCATCGCACCGGCGATCGCCGACAGCGCCTTGCTGCCCTCGTCGCTGACCTTGACGGAGTCACCGGCCTCGCGTGCCACGTCCTCCGCGTGGCGAGCCATCTCATCCGCCGCGGCGCGCAACTCCTGAACGGTCGCCGACGCCTGGGTGATCGCGGCCGACTGCTGGGCGGCGCTGGTGCCATGGGCGTTGGCCGACTCGAGGATGTCAGTCGTCGAGGAGCCGATGGCGCGCACGCTGCCCTGAATCTGGCCCGAGATATCGGCCAGGCTCGAGACCATCCGGTTCAGGCTCCCGGCGAGCTCGCGGAGGTCCTTGTCTCCCTCGGGCTCGACCGTCGCGGTCAGGTCGCCGTCCGCAACCTGCGCGGCGAACACCGAATAGCTGTGCACGGCATGCTCCATCATCTCGCGGGACTCGCGCTCGGTGGCAGCCGCCTTCTCCAGGAATTCGCGCTCGCTGGCGGCAGCCTTCTCGAGCGCCTCGCGCTCGGTCTCGGCGGCGCGCTGCGAACGCCTCGCGCTCGGCCTCGGCAGCACGCTCCTGGGACTTGCGCTCGGCCTCGGCGGCGCGAGCCTGTGCGTCGCGCTCGGCCTCAGCCGCGCGGGCCTGCGTCTCGCGCTCGGCCTCGGCGGCGCGTGCGCGCTCCTGCTCTCGCTCCTTCGCAAGCTCGTCATGCGCTGCAGCGCCAGGTAGAAGCGGACGCCTGCGGCGACCAGGGTGGCGGTGGCGAGGACGATCGTCACCTGCGTCGTGCTCGAGTGATTGAGCGACGCGAGGAACAGGATCAGGAGTGCCAGGCACGAAGCGATCGACGGGATGAGGAACCCGGAGGCCTGCGACTCGCGGGGAGGCTGCTGGGCGCCAGGGGCAAGCCAGACGGCACACGAGATCAGGAAAAGCGAGCCCGGCCATGCCATCGAGTTGACCACGAAGCCGATGTCGGTGGCGCTGATGCCTCCGAACAGAGCCGAGATGTCGCCGGCGGCGTTGAGCAGACCGGCCGCGCCGATCAGCCCCCAGCGCAGGCGCTGACCGCGCGGGAGCATCATGACACGCCGATCACGGTCAGGCCGAACAGCAGCAGGTCACCTACGGGATAGATGAGGTTCACCACCACGGTCGCGGTGCCACCGCCGGCGGTGTTGACGAGCCAGTGGAAGACAAAGGCCGCCAGCACGGTGAATGTGACAAGGGCCGCGACCACGCCGTCGAGATAGTTGGCGGAGGTCAGCTTCTGGACGTCCCGCTGCATCAGCATCATCACGCCGAGGTAGGCGAGCGGGAAGAAGCCGTACCACAGGAGGTTCGCGGGCGACAGCGTCGCCGGAGTGGCGCCGTGCAGCGTCTCGATCGTCATCGCGAAGTCGCCCAGTGCCCACGACAGGCCGCCGAGGCCGAGGAACAGGCAGTACCTGCTGTTCTTTCGACTGACGAAGGCGCGCGCGATGATCATCACGCTCATCAGCGCCTCGAATGACGCGACGCCCCAGCCGTCAAGCCAGGTCCAGCCGACTCCGTTCCCGCGGGTGAAAAGCAGGATCGTGTACGCCACGACAGCGGTGCCGCAAACTCCGTAGAAGAACTTCACACCAGGGCCCGCGCCGGTGCGCGTCGCCCTCCCCGTCCCAATGGTCGTCGTCGCCATCACGGGTCCCCTTTCTCATCCCGATCCGACATGCAAGTGCTCTTAGGGACAATGTGTCGGCAGCTTCTGCACAGAAATTGAATGTTTTTGTGCATTTCCTCACGACGTCACGCCGGCTTGCCGCTGATCGCGTTGCGTGCCGGCGCGATAATCGTGGCGGATGTATGTGGGGGCGCTGGAGATAGAGATCCACATTCCGGCGACCAGATCGCTGAAGGCGAAGCGCTCGGTCGTGCGCCACCTGATTGAGACCGCCCGGCAGCGTTATGGCGTGTCTGCGTCCGAGGTTTCACATCACGACCGCTGGCAGCGGGCTGGGCTCGGCTTCAGCGTCGTCGCCCCCTCGGCCGCGCATGCGCAGCACCTTCTCGAGCAGGTCGAGCGCTTTGTCTGGTCGCACCCGGAGCTCGAGGTCATCTCGGTTGATCGGCACTGGGTCGAGACCGGCGATGACTAGGGCTGCCTGAACGGCGCCATTAGCTAACGGAATGGATGCGCGGCTTCTCGGGGGTCACGATGCGTGGGCCTGCTTCAGGCGGTCGCCGATCAAGCGCATCGAGAGGACCGACATGCACCGACATGTACAATCAGTCACCGACAGCGACTTCGCCGCGCGAGTGCTCGAGTCGGACCGGCTCACGGTCGTCGACTTCTGGGCGGCGTGGTGCCCGCCTTGCCGGGCCATGAAGCCGGTGCTCGACGAGCTCGCCGGCGAGCGGCCGGAGCTTGCGTTCTTCTCGCTCGACGCCGACAGCAACCGGCAGACCGTGATCGATCATGGGGTCCTGTCGATGCCGACGTTCCTGGTGTTCCGGGACGGAGTTGAGATCGCTGCGGCTCGTCGGTTCGCGGCCAAAGCGCCGGCTCGCCACAGAGCTGGATGAAGCACTCGCGCTGGCGACTGTCGCCCAGTAGCGTCAGGCTCAGTGGAGTTACGGCAGCTCGAATATCTGGCGGCGGTCGTCAGCCATGGCAGCTTCGGTCGTGCGGCCCAGGAGATCTATGTAACCCAGTCGGCGCTGTCGCAGCAGATCGCCCGGCTCGAGGACGAGCTTGGCCTGACGCTTCTGAACCGCGGGCCCAAGGGAGTCGAGCCGACTCCCGCGGGTCTTGAGTTCCTCGATCATGCGCGGGCCATTCTCGGTCGCGTGTCCGAGGCCCGCGCGGCGGTCGATGACCATATCGGCGCGGTCCGCGGGGTCGCCCGGGTCGCGGCGACGCCGTACGACACGCGGAGCTGCCGCAGGCGCTGGCCGAGTTCCATCGCGCGCATCCGCAGGTCCAGCTCGCCTTCCAGCAGGAGTCGGCGGCCGCAGATCGCCGAGCAGCTTGCGACGGGGTCGATCGACGTCGCCGTGCTCGCCATCGCCGGCGAGTCGCGTGAAGCTGCCGGCGTCGGTCGCCGTGCACACGCTCGCCGAGGAGCCTCTGTGTCTGCTGGCTGCTCGGGCGAGGATGTGCTCGCGCGGGAGCGCGCGCTGCCCGGCGGTGCCGGAGAATCCGGGAGTCACGATCGACGACCTGCGCGGCCGGCACGTGATCATGCCGAGTCGCGGAACCGCGCTTCGGGCGCTGCTCGACGACGCCTTCGCAGAGGTCGGCTTCAGCCCGCTGCCGCGCTTTGAGACCAGCGACCCGCAGATGCTCCGCCAGCTGGTCAGCGCCGGCCTCGGCGTCAGCATCGTCCCTCGCGGGTGGCTGCTCGACGGCGGACCGGCGGTCGCCACCTCGAACTCGGCCAGCCCCTCCCGAGCTACCGCATCGCGCTGCTGGCGACCACGCAGCCTGCGCCTTCCTGCTCGCGACCGCCTGGTCGAGCACCTACAGCTCGTCCTCGGGCGGCCTCTCGAGCGGCTGCTGGCTGGTACCAGCTGGCGCTGCCCTGCCTGAGCTGCCCCGCTTCGCTCTGACCTGCTTGAAGTAACAAAGTTCGGCCGCCGGCTGAGCTTTGTCACAGGAGCGCTCGGATTCCTGCGCGTCGGAGCAAATCGCAATCCGCTCGGTCGCATTGCCACTTTCAACATGTAGCAAGGACCTTCGAGCCGGATTGGATCTCCGCCACGGCGCCAGCTCTCCGTCACACGGGGCCGGCGGCCGCAGCTGCGGGCGTTGCCCGGTCCCGCGAACCTGCTCAAAACGACAAACTGCGCCGAGCAGCTGTAGAGATTCGGAATCGGCGCGATTATCGAGCGGTTCCCGAATCTCTGGCTTGAGTCGTTGCAGATTGTTGGTTTCAGCATCCACAGACTCGGAACCTTCAGCCATAGCCGCCCCCGACTCGGCCGCTCGCAGGTCCTGGTGATCCCCTTCACGGCGTCCAGGTGCCGTTGACGACTACGCGAGCTTCAGCGCGTAGAGCGTCGCAGCCACGGCCGTGGCCAGGTTGAGCGACGAGACCCCAGGGGACATCGGCAGCGCGATGCGCCGGGTCGCCTGTGCCAGCAGCTCGTCGCTGAGGCCGTCGCGTTCAGTGCCGAACGCCAGCACGGCCGCCGCCGGAAGCTCTCTCGGTGAGAGTGGCTCTCCATCGGGGTCGAGTGCGATCAGCTCGCGTCCCCCGGTTCTGACCGCGCGAAGATGGTGAACCGGCAGCGCGAAGTGCAGCCCCGCGCTCCCGCGCAGCGCGTCGGGATGCCACGGATCCTGGCGCCCGGTGGTCATGACGCCCGCGGCGCCCGCGGCCGCAGCAACCCGATCACCGCGCCGAGGTTGCCGAGATGTCTCGGGTCCTCGAGCAGCACCACCTGGCCGGGACCGGCCAGGACCGTGTCGGGATCCGGTTGCGCCGGCCGCTTTGCGACCGCGACCACCTGCGCGCGCGGCACCACCAGCTTGAGCGCCTCGACGTCAACAACCTCGGCCTCGATCTGGAGGTCGGGGGCGAGCCGCTTCTGCAGCGCCTCGAGCTCGACCAGATCCGCGGTCCAGACGCCGAGCACCTCACCCCCGAAGCGGATCGCGTGCTTGATCGCGTGAAAGCCCTCGAGCACGACCAACTCGCGCGCCCTGCGGGCGCGAGCGACGTCTGAGAGCTCCACCGCTACTTGCGGCCCGGTCCGGTGCGGACGTACAGAGTGCCGCCGGGGCCGCGGGTGTCGACGATGAGTCGCGGCGCGACCTACGATCAGCGGGCGCTCGGGCGACTCGATCTTCTGGCTGGCGAACAACCCGCCACCGCGCACGACCACCTCCACACCCTCGGGAACGATCAGCGTCACCGTGCCGAACAGGTTGTAGACCTCGATCAGCGTCTCCGGTCCGTCGAGCCGTGCCTGGCTCAGGTCGAGGTCGATCGTGCCGAAGATCGAGCGCCACGCTGAGCGGCTCGGCAGCGCCCACGGCCCATTGCGGGTCAGGTGCGAGCAGAAGGCACGGTGCTGTTCGGCGGCTGCCCCCAGCGTGGATGGCGGTAGCGCTCGGCTCGGCAGGTCCCTGTGAGAGCTGCCAGCTCGCCGTCGGTGCGCGCGGCCTGCGCCAGGTCGACCCGCTGACTGAATTCCTCGAGCGTGAGCCGGCCCTCACCCACCGCTTCACGGAGGAGCACGATGCTGTGCTCACGCTCTGCGTCCGACGCGAGGATGGGCACCGGCGCCGGCGCCGCCGTGGGCTCGTCGGCTTCGCTCATTCGCCAACCGTAGCGCTGTCCTGCAGGTAGGTCCCGTGGCCCTCGACGACCAGTGGACCTTCGAACACGAGCACCTCGTTGACCAGCCCGCCGTTCTGGTTGCGGTAGTTGATCACGAGCGTGTCGATCCCGACGTAGACGCCGGCCAGTTCGAAGTGGAGTCGAGGGATCAGCCTGATCCCCTCACTCCAGTACGCACGCAGCGCAGCCTTGCCACGGATGATCCCGTCAGAGCCAGGGACGATCCGGGCGGCAACCGGGGACCTGAAGGTCACGTCCTCGGCGAAGTGCTCGAGCACCGCGTCCACGTCGTGCCCGTTCCATGCTGCCAACCAGTCCTGGACGAATTCGTGCGCCGCGTTCTGTTCCATGCGGCGGCAGGCTAACGGACTCGGGCAGCGGTTCGCCGATGCCCGCGGGGGTGGCGCGGGCGAAGCCCTTGAGCGACCGGGCTTTCCAGCTGGCCAGGATCGTCGCGACGGGCCTGCTGCTGGTCGTGCTGTACGGGAGCCGCTGAAGCCGCTGCTCCGACTCGGCTAATAGAAAGGTGGTTGGTTGGGGATGGATCATCGTTCTGGCTCCTGTCGATCGCTTGCTGGCTCATCAGGACGACGAGCACGTTCTGCTCGAATGGACAAATCGGGCGGGACATTTATGAAACCGGTTGCAAAACACCTCAAAAAAAGAGTTACCTCGACAACGGGCTAGCTGGACTGCCGGACAACCAGTTCGGCGGGGATCGAGACGTGCCCTACGGCACCCGTGTTCAGTTGCTGAATCAGGCTGTCTGCAAGCAGACGGCCCGCGAGTGGCCCGGCCTGGCGAACGGTCGTCAGCGGCGGGTCGGTATGCGCGGCAAGCGCGATGTCGTCGTAACCGACGACGGCGACATCGTGCGGCACGCGCAGACCGTGCGCCCGCATCTCCTCGATCGCCGCGATGGCCATGACGTCGCTGCAGGCAAACACTGCGTCGATGTCCTGGCGGCTCGCCAGCAGCTCGCGCATCCGCGCGGTCGCCGACTCGGAGCTGTACCACCCGTAGGTGACGAGCGACTCATCAACCCCAATATGGCCGGCCCGCAGCGCTGTCGCGTATCCGCGATAGCGGTCCATCGACTCCTGCTCCGTATCGGGACCGCCGATGAAGGCGATGCGACGCCGGCCCCGTTCGAGCAGGTGGCTGGTTGCCATGCGTCCGCCCGCGTAGCTATCGCCGCTGACGGTGCTGTAGGCGTGGGAGGTCGAGTCCAGGCCCCACACGACAAACGGCGCGCCCCGTGCTTCGAGCGCCTCGAGGTGCTTGATGGTGCAGCTGGCTGCCATCAGGACGAACCCATCCACCCGGCCGGAGTCGAGGTAGCGGGAGATCCAGCCCGTATCGCGCTCGTCGATCTGGATCACAAGCATGTCGTAGCCGCGGGCATGCAGGCCGGAGGCGAGCCCGCTCATGACCTCCAACACGAACGTATCCGGCAATTTGTCGGTCGGGGCCGCGCCGGCCGGGACGTTCTCGCTCGGCCCGAAGGACACGTAGGGGTAGGTCGCGAGCGCCACCACGTTGGTCTGGCGCCGGCTCAGGCTGCGCGCCGTTGCGTTCATCTCGAAGCCGTGCTGCTGTGCGATTGCGCGCACGCGGTCGCGCGTCTCGACGCTGACGAGGGCGCTCTCATTCAACGCGCGCGAGACCGTCGCCTTGGAAACCCCGGCGAGCCGAGCGATGTCAGCGATGGTCTTTACACGTTCAGTGGCCATTGCAACCGGTTGCATACTAACTGACCGGCTGCTAGTTTGCAACCGGTTGCAGAACGAGCTCGCAGAATCGAACCCTGAACTCGGTGTCGTCGTCACGCCGGACGCGGCAGACCTCGACTACACGCTCACGGGCCGCAGGGCGGCCGTGGCACTGGCGGCGCTGGCTGCCTCAGCGACCTGCTTCCTGACGGCTGAGAACCTGCCGATCGGCCTGCTGCCGCAGATCTCGGCGGCCATGCACACGTCGCTTTCGACGACGGGGCTACTGGTCACGATCTACGCGCTGCTGGTCGTGGTCGCCACGATTCCGCTCGCTCGTGTCACCCGACGCATGTCACGGCGCTATCTGCTCGCCGCGGTGGCCGCAGGACTTGGCGATCGGATCCGTCGCCTCGGCGCTAGCGCCGAACTTCGGCTTGCTCATCGCCGCACGAATCTTCACCGCCGGCTCTCAGGCGATCTTCTGGGCGGTGGGGCCGACCGAGGCCGCAAACCTGATGCGGCCTGAGCGGCGTGCTCGGGCGGTGACAGCGGTGTTCATCGGAAGCGCACTCGGTCTGATGATCGGGGTTCCGGCCGGAACTGCGATCGGTCACGCGGCTGGATGGCGCGTCGCGTTTCTCGCGCTGGCGCTGGTCGCGGTGGTATTGCTCGCGACGATCCTCGTGGCGCTGCCGAGCCGCGCGCCGCGCGTCGACCATCTGGACCGACGGGACGCGGCCGACCGCACGCGCTACCGGGTCCTGATCGTGTTCACCGCGGTCGCCGTGACCGCCAACTTCGCCTGGTTCACGTTTGCGAGCGCGTTCCTCCTCAAGGTCAGCGGCCTGCCCAAAGGCTCGGTTGCGCTCGTGCTATTTGCCGCGGGGCTCGGCTCCGCGCTGGGACTTGCGACGGGCAGCCCGATCTATCTGCGCCACCGCCGCGCAACGATTCCGCTGGCGGTGAGCTTCGCGCTCGTGTCGCTGATCGGGCTGTTCGTCTTCGGCAAGGTGGCGCTGGTCGCCGCGGCATTCATGGCCCTCGCCAGCCTGGGGCAGAGCGCCTTCACAGTCGCCGGCTCGACAGCGGTGATCGAGCTCAAGCCGTCGGACGGCAGCGCGTGGTACTCAACCGCCTACAACATCGGCATCGCAAGCGGCCCTTTGGTTGGCGCCGTTGCCCTACGGCAATGGGGCCTGCGCTCCGCGCCACTCGCGGGCGCAGCGATCGCAGTGGCGGCGGTGGTCCTGATGGTCGGCGCGAGCTGCGGCTTCGCCAGCGCCCGCGCTGAGCTGCGGCTTCGCCAGCGCCCACGCTGAGCTCAGCGGTCGGGGCCGAGCACCTGGCGCAATACGGTCAGCGCGCGTTCACGGTGGTCATTGAGTTCGTCCACGAGTCGCGCGGCGTCGCCGGCGAGCAGCGCGGCAAGGATGCTGTCGTGCGCGGCGATCGCGCTCTGCCGCTCCTCCGCGAGGTTGTAATAGAGCGCTCGATACGCCTCGGTCGAGTCCCACAACTGGCGGATCAGTCGCATCGTGTGCGGTTGGCCCGGGGAATCGAGGATTGCCAGATGAAAGCGGCGGTTCGCGGCCAGCTCGGCCAGAACGTGGCCACTCTCGACCGCCTTCACGAAGTCGTCGGCCGCGAGCTCGATCCGCTCGAGGCCGGCAGCGTCGAGGCTCTCCAGCGCCAGGCGCGCCGCCTGGCCCTCGAGCAGCGCCCGCAGGCCGTAGATCTCCTCGAGGTCTGCGATCTTGAGCGCCGTGACGAAGTACCCCCGCCGGGGGAGGTAGGTGACCTGTCCCTCCTGCTCGAGGATGCGAAGTGCCTCCCGCACCGGCGCGATGCTGACTCCAAGTTGACCTGCGAACTCCTCCTGTCCGATCCGCGCACCGGGGCGCAGACCCCCCGCGACGATCGCGCGGCGCAGGGCGTCGAGCGCGTGCTGAGTGGTGGTGCTCGGTCCTGACGCGGTCGCGGTCATTCAGGCACGTCTCAGCGGAAGGCCTGGTGACCGGTGAGCGCGGCGCCGATGACCAGCGCGTGCACGTCGGCCGTGCCCTCGTAGGTGACGACGGACTCGAGGTTGTTCATGTGCCGAATCACCGGGTACTCGAGCGTGATGCCGTTCGCGCCGAGCACCTGTCGCGCGGTGCGCGCGACGTGCAGCGCGGCGTTGACGTTCGCGAGCTTGCCCATGCTCACCTGCTCCGGTGCGAGACGTCCCGCGTCCTTCATACGCCCCAGGTGCATGGCCAGCAGGATGCCGCGGTTGACCTCGGTGGCCATGTCCGCGAGCTTGGCCTGCTGCAGCTGGGTCGCGGCGATCGGCTTGCCGAAGACGATCCGCTCCTGGCTGTAGAAGAGCGCAGCCTCGAAGCATGCGCGGGCTGCGCCGATCGCGCCCCAGACGATGCCGTAGCGCGCCTCGTTCAGGCAGGACAGCGGGCCCCGCAACGACGTCGCCTCTGGAAGCAGCGCGTCGCCTGGCAGTCGCACGTCGTCGAACAGCAGTTCGGAGGTCACCGATGCCCGCAGCGAAAGCTTCTTGTGGATGTCCTGGGTGCTGAATCCTTTGGTTCCCCTGGGCACGAGAAAGCCGCGGATGCCATCGTCGGTCTGAGCCCAGACGACCGCAACGTCGGCGACGCTGCCGTTCGTGATCCACATCTTCTGTCCATGCAGGATCCAGTCTGTGCCGTCGCGCCGCGCTCGCGTGCGCATCGAGCCTGGGTCTGAGCCGGCGTCGGGTTCGGTTAGCCCGAAGCACCCGATCGCCTCGCCGGCGGCCATCTGCGGAAGCCAGTGCTGCTTCTGCTCCTCCGATCCCCAGCGGTGGATTGCGTACATCGCCAGCGAACCCTGCACCGAGACGAGGCTGCGCACGCCGCTGTCGCCGGCCTCGAGCTCGAGGCAGGCCAGGCCGTAGGAGGTGGCGCTGGCGCCGGCGCAGCCGTAGCCCTCCAGGTGCATGCCAAGCACTCCGAGTGCGCCGAGTTCGCGAGCGAGCTCGCGCGGGAACTGTCCCCTGCTCGAACCAGTCGCCGACGAACGGCACGACCCGGTCGTTCACGAACGCCCGAACAACGTCGCGGATGGCGCGCTCTTCGTCGGAGAGCAGCGCGTCGATGTCAAGGAAGTCCCGCGGCCTGATTCGCGCCGGCTTGGTGTCACTAACCATCAGACTGCTCCTTGATCCTAGATCTTCGAATATCTAGGATCGTGTCACATGACCGGGCAGAAGGACAAGTCGACACGTAATTGGGGGAGCTTCCCGGCAGATCCGTCCGAAAATCGCCCGAGCCCCGGTTCATCCATCGACCCGGGTTCATCTGCCGGACCCCGGTTCATCCCCAGACCCCGAGGGTCCACCCGCCGCGCTCCCCGGCCTGCGCATCCTCGACTTCTCGCGCGTGCTCGCCGGCCCGTTCGCGACGATGCTGCTCGCCGACCTCGGCGCCGAGGTGATCAAGGTCGAGCGCCCGGGCAGCGGCGACGACACCCGCGCTTGGGGCCCGCCCTATGACCAGCGCGGTCAGTCCACGTACTTCGATGCCGTCAATCGCAACAAGCGGTCGGTCGTGATCGACCTCGGCACCGCTGACGGTGTCGCTCAGGCCAAGACGCTGGCCGCCACCGCGGACGTGCTGGTGGAGAACTTCCGCCCAGGCCTGCTCGGCGGCCTTGGGCTCGGGTATCCAGAGCTGAGCTCAACCAATCCCGGCCTCATCTACTGCTCGATCACTGGGTTCGGGAGCACGGACCAGGGGCGACGCTCCCCGGCTACGACCTGCTGGTGCAGGCGATGGGTGGGCTGATGAGCATCACGGGTGAGCGCGATGGGGAGCCCCAGAAGGTGGGGGTGGCCCTGGTGGACGTGCTGGCGGCCCTGTTCGCAACAGTCGGGATCCTTGCCGCGCTCAACCACCGGAACGCAACGGCTGAGGGGCAGCTAATCGAGGTCGACCTGTCTCCTCGTTACTGGCCGCGCTCGTCAACCAGGCGTCCAGCTACACGGTCGCGGGTGTCCTGCGGAGCGTATGGGTAACGAACATCCCAGCATCACTCCTTACGGCGTGTTCCAAACCGGAGACGGCCGGTGTGCTCGCCGTCGGCACCGACCGGCAGTTCCAGATCCTGTGCGACGTGATCGGCGCGCCGGCCCTCGCCGGGACCCCCGTTTCCTCACGAACCCGGATCGAGTGGCCAACCGCGATAGCCTCCGCGCCGAGTTCGAGGTCCTGCTCGCTGCGCGTCCTGCGGCCGACTCGGGCGGCGGCGCTCACCGAGGTGCGCGTTCCCGCCGGTGTCGTCAATGACATCGCCTCTGCGTTCGCGCTGGCCGAGGCGCTCGGCCTCGACCCGGTCGTCGAGTTGCCCGGCCCCGACGGATCGGGTATCCGGCTACCGCGAACCCGATTCGCCTGTCACGCACTGCGCCCAGCTACCGGACAGCTCCACCTGAACTTCCCGAGTAGCCGGCCGAGAACGGCCAGTCGCGCAGAAAAACTGTCAACTCGCCGCGACAATTTCGTCAACGGTCGAGGACGACCGGTCACATACTTTCCGGAAGTCCAGGCGTTTTCATTTAGAGGGCAAGAGCCCTTGTAGCCGACAGACCCAGCAGCGGCCCACCCACCCGGGCCATTGCCAGGCGGACCAAATGCCCACCTGGTCCGCTTCCGAGAAGGGGGGCCGTTCCCCCCGAAGGCTCATGACGCGCAAGGAGGCCAACCATGGTCAAGCATGCCCGTGCCATCACTCCGGCTCTGGTCGCAGGTCTGTGCGTCCTGGCGACCAGTGCTGCTGCTTTTGGCGCAACGCCTCGACGCGCCCGCCCCGTCGCGGCCTACCGCAACGCCCGGACGCCGATTGGTATGCCTGGGCAGTGGCGCCTCGTCTTCGATGACGAGTTCAACGGCAACGCTCTCAATCAGGACACCTGGGACGCCCGCGACGGGTGGCCCAACCAGAACAACGTCACCGCTCAGCTCAGCAACATAAGCGTCGGCGGCGGTGACCTCGTTATGCAACTGGCTTCGGCAGACTCAGGTGCGGAGATCGCGACCAACAATTTCAGCCTGGCGGTCGGCGAGTACGCCGAGGCCCGCATTAAGTTCGCCGGCAATGGCAGCAGGATCGACAACTGGCCGGCCTGGTGGATATCCGGACCGAACTGGCCTGCCGACGGCGAGCACGACATCGCCGAGGGCGTCGGCGGCTCCTTGACGATCAACTATCACGGGTCGGCTGGAGCGCTCAACACCGGCACGGTGCGTGGGGTGTGGGCCAATCGCTTCCACACTTATGGGATCTACCGCGGGGCGCTCTACTCGCTCGTCTTCTGGGACGGCCGCCTCGTGCGGAGCTACCCGACCGACGATGACGGCGCGCCGGAGACGCTGCTCTTCACGATGGGCTATGGCGGCAACGGCAGCACGGCCTACACGGTGCATCCGGCGAGATGGTCGTCGATTACGTCCGGGCCTGGGCGCCCGCCTGATCAGCCCGATCCTGTCGGCCCGAGCCTGCGGGCCCGAGCCGCAGGGCCCGACCCTCACCCTGCGTAGTGCCGGATCGGCCTACCACACGTCCATAAATGTGCCATTTGGAACATCCCCGCCTGCGGGTACTCTTCGCGCAGCACGAGACCGTGGGAGGCGGGGCGTGCGGGCACGCCCCCGGCGTGCAGCCACCCGCTTCCGCCACAAGAGATGGAGGGACCAGGAGTGTCTACAGGGGTCAACCCAGAACCCGTATCCGCTGCAGTAACGGGCTTGATGACAGACGACGAGCGCCTCGCTCAGCTCGGCTACAAGCCGCAGCTCACGCGCGTGCTCGGGCTGTTCTCGAACTTCTCGGTGGCGTTCACGTACCTGTCGCCGATGGTCGGCATCTACTCGCTGTTCGTGCTCGGACTCGGCATGGCCGGTCCCTCCGTACATCTGGCTGACGCTGATCCCGCTGATCGGCATGTTGTTCGTGGCGCTCGTGTTCGGCGAGCTCGCGAGTCACTATCCGGTCGCCGGCGCGCTCTACAACTACTGCAAGTTCTCAGTGGGCGCAGGCTACGGCTGGTTCGTCGGCTGGTTCTACGGCGTCGCCCTGCTGGTGACGGTCGCATCTGTCGACACGGGCGTGGTCGCTCTACTTCACGTCGCTGATGCACAACTGGTTTGGCTGGAACATCGACCCGGCGAAGCACCTGACGGTCCTGCTGGTGACGGTCGGTACTGCTGGCGATCCAGACGTTCCTGAACATCACCGGGACCAAGGTGATGGCACGGGTCGCCCGCATCGGCGTCTACGTCGAGCTCGTCGGCACGTTCGGGATCGCGATCGTGCTCGGCATCAACGGCTTCCACCACGGCCTTGGCTATCTCTTCTCGAGCGAGGGCGCGACGCACCTGCATACCAACGCGCTTGGGTACAACTTCCACGGCAGCTGGCTGACCGGGGCGGCGCTGATCGCAGTGCTCGCGCCCGTCTACATCTTCTACGGGTTCGAGTCGGCCGGAGACATCGCCGAGGAGACCAAGGACGCGAGTCGGCTGATCCCCCGCGCGATGCGCCTGGCGCTGATCTGGGGCGGCATCGCCTCGCTGGTGCTGACCGGCGGCCTGTTGCTGGCAATTCCCCACGGCGGGTCGCCGCGACCGTCACCGGCGGTGGCGTGCCCTTCATCCTCGGGCAACTTCCCCAGTGGCTGCAGGACGTCGCGCTGCTACTGATCATCTATGCCTTCTTCTGCTGCGGGACCTCGATCCAGGGCGCGGGCTCACGGCTCGCGTTCTCATACGCGCGCGACGGCGCGCTGCCGGGCTCGCGCTGGATCTCAAAGGTCACCGACCGGCACCGCGTCCCTGTCAACGCGCTGCTGGGCGGCGCCTTTGTGACGGTGCTCTTCATCCTGCTCGTGTTCATCTCGCCGAGCAAACCCGTCAGCATCCTGTGGTTCAACTTCCCGGCCAACATCAACGCCCTGATATGCCCTTGTCTCCTTCGGCGTCAGCGGCATCTACCTGTCGTTCTTCATGACGGTGATCGCCTCGATCATCGCGCGGGCACGCGGTTGGATTCCGGAGGGCGCGTTCAGGCTCGGCCGTTGGGGCTGGCCGGTGTGCATCATCGCCGCCGCGTACCTCGGCCTGATGTTCCTCAACGTCGTGCTGCCAAGCTGGCCTCACGAGTGCGCGCGAGGCCTTCAACTATCGACTGGATCACGCTGATGGTGATGGTCGTGATCGCGCTCATCGGCGGCATCTACTTCGTGATCGGACGGCCAGATCGGGCGCTGAAACAGCACGTCCATGACGAGCTCGAGCCCGAGCGGCGCGGAGCGTATCGTGTGAATCATGAGCAAGCTTTCAACGCTGAAGATGTACCTGCATCGGCCGCAACGGCTCGAGCAGCCGACCGATCTTTACGACAATAAGGTGACGCTGCTTGATGGCGGTGAGCTCGACCTCGCCAATTGGCGAGGCAAGCCGACGCTGTTCGTCAACACCGCCAGCAAGTGCGGCTTCACCCCGCAGTACGAGGGCCTGCAGTCGCTCTACGAGCGCTACCACGACCGTGGTCTGAACATCCTCGGCTCGCCGTCGGGGGACTTTGCGGATCAGGAGTTCGATGAAGCGAGCGAGATCGGCACGTTCTGTCAGGAGAACTACGGCGTCGAGTTCCCGCTGACCGAGCGCACCTCGGTGCGCGAACAGCCGGATCCGCTCTGGCGGGACCTGACCAGCCAGCCCGAAGTCGGCGCCGCCGAAGTGGAACTTCACCAAGTACCTGGTGGGCGCCGACGGGCGGCTGCTCGCCCATTGGGGCTCGACCGTAAAGCCCGAGGACGAGAAGATCACCAGCGCGATCGAGCGCGCGCTCGCCGACGCCGAGTCCGACCGAGCCGCGTGACAGGGCGGCAGGCGGTAGCCGCCTCCCCGACCCATCAGCGACTGCTCAGGTGGTCACCGCGTTCGCCCGGTACTGCGTACGCGCATACTCGTTGTACGGCGAGGGCTGCACGGTCGCCCGCAGCCTGGTGAACCCGAGCTCAGCCCTGGGATCGACATCACCACCGGGGTGCTCGCCCCACACCAGCTCGACCTTGGTGCCCGGCTCGGCGAGGGCGTTGTCCACCAGTGACAGCGCGAGCACGGTCCAAGCCGCGCGATGTGCGCGGTGTAGAACGTGATCCCGACGAGCTCTCCACCGGCCTCGATCCCGTACCGGCCGTAGGTCAGCAGGTAGTCGAGGTCGGCACCCAGGACGCTCGCGCACGTCGTCTGCGTCGAGTTCGAGCGTGACCTTGGTGCGCGGCACGTTGTCCTTCGCCGCCTGCAGCGCGTCGCGTCCGAGGAAGTCGTGGTTGAAGCTGATCGAACGGCCGTAGCCGAGCTCCCAGGGAGAGACGTAGTAGTCCTCGATCTCCGCTGAGAACGCGCTGCCGTGCAGCGGCTTCTGCCCCTCAAACGAGAACACGGGCAGCCACTGGCGGTACTCGGCCAGCGTCGGATCGATGTAGATGCCGGGTGTCGGGGTGGGGATCCAGCCGCTCTCGACACCGTTGGTCGCATACGCCTTGGCGCCGACCTGCACGAGCCCGAACTCCTCGCCCGCACGCAGCAGCGCATCGCGCACGAACTCGCCGTCGGCGTAGTCACCGATGAACTCATAGCCCGCCTGCCCGGCCATGCCGTGGCGCAGCGCGCGGAAGCTCCGCCCTCCGAGCGAGACCGGGGCGGTGTGGAAGAACTTGGTCTCAGGCAGCGGACCGCCGAACACCTTCTCGACCAGTGCGAGCGCGTTCGGCCCCTGCACCTGGTAGCGGAACATCACCGGATCGCCCTGGCGGAACTCTGAGTCGGGGTCGTCTCTGAACTCGACGTCGTAGCCGCCGCGCTGGCCGTGGAACAGAACCCACGATTGCGAGGCGGGCGGGCCGCTGAGCGTGTACCGGTCCTCGGCGTCGCGCATCAGGATGCCGTCCTGGACGATGTGCCCCTGCGCGGTGACCGGCACGAACTGCTTGGCCTGGCCGACGGCGAAGTTCTCGTAGTTGTTGGCGCTGTGATCGGACAGCAGCCGCGTGGCATCGGGGCCCGAGATGAACAGGTCGCGCATGTGGTGTGAGAGGTCGGAGAGCGCGACGGTCTTGAACGCCGCCGTCTGCTCGACCCGCCAGCCGACGAACTCCGGCGGCACCACCGGCGGATTCCACGGCGGCGCGTCGGGCTTCCACAGCAGGTTGACCGCCGAGCCGGCGCGGTCGATTCCCTCCTGAAGGCTGGGTGCGGGCATCTGACTCTCTCCTCTGCTGTCTCGCCGTGATTGACGATGCGGGCGGCGCGCCCGCTGGCGCACCGCCTTTACGGGCGGCGACTAAAACGCTTTAGTGGACGGTACCAGAGCAGCCTCACGCGCAATTGCAAGCTTTGGCTGCATGGAATACTGGATTCGTGCCGAACCACCTGCTCGTCTACGTCGGTGTCGTCGTCGCAATCGCACTGCTGCCGGGACCAGACACGGCAGTCGTGACCAAGAACGCGCTGATCCATGGCCGCGAGGCTGCCCTCGGCAGCGCGATCGGAGTCAACGTCGGGCTGTCCGTCTGGACGCTGGCCACGGCGCTCGGCGTCGCCGCGATCCTGCGCAGCTCGGCCACCGTCTACGACGCGCTCAAGCTGATCGGCGCGCTGTACCTGGTCTATATCGGTGCGCGCACACTCTGGGAGTCGCGCCGCCCACGCGCCGGTGTGGGCGACGAGACCGCGACCGCGCGCTCGCTCGACGGGCGCGGCGGCTTCTTTCAGGGCGTGATCAGCAACCTCGCCAACCCGAAGGTGGGCATCTTCTTCACGAGCCTGCTGCCGCAGTTCGTATCCCCGCACGGCTCGGCGCTGCTGCAGATGCTGATGCTGGGCGGCATCTTCATCGCCTTCAACGTCTTCTGGATGTGCAGCTACGCGCTCGCCGCGGTGAAGCTCTCGCACATCCTCAGCCGCAGGCGGGTGAAGGCCGTGATCGACCGCGTCTCCGGCCTCGTCCTGGTCGGGGTCGGCATCCGCCTGGCGATCGAGCGCTAGCCGCTACTGGAGCAGCGCCGCGCGGATCAGCGCGAGCGCGGTGTCTGCCGCGACGCGCATCTGGGTCGCGTCCCTGCGTACCTGCGAGAGCAGCAGCCCACCCTGGAGGAGGCTCAGCGTCTGGGTCGCCAGCAGCGCTGGATCGGCCTCGGGCTTCAGCTCACCTCTGGCGGCCAGCGCCTCGAGCCCTGTTCTCAGGCCTGCCTCCCACCGGTCAAGCCCCTCGGCGAGGATCAGGCGCGACCGCTCGTCATGGCTGGCCAGCTGCCCGGCGAGGGATGCGATCGGGCAGCCGCTCGGACGCTCGAGCTGTACCTGGAGGTCGACAAGCGCGGTCAGATAGCGCTCGATGCCCGGCAGCGAGTCGAACTCAGACAGGATGTCGGCCTGGGTGTCGATCACGCTGTCGCACGTCGACACAGCCACCTCGCGCAGCAGCGCCTCGCGGTCCGGGAAATACAGGTAGAGCTGACTCTTTGAGACCTGCGCCTGCGCACGCACGTCGTCGAGCGACGTGCCGGCGATACCCCGCTCCGAGATCAGATCGGTCGCGGTCTTGAGGATCCGCTCACGCGTCGCCCGGCCTCTTGCTGTTCTCGGCGTGCTGCTCATGGCCCAAGGATAGCTGAACTTGGACCGATTAGTCCAAGTCGTGCTACGCTCGGCCCAATCCCAAAATGGACCATTTAGTCCAAGTTCAACACAGGAGCGAGACGATGAGCTTTCAAGGCAAGACTGTGCTTGTCACCGGCAGCACCTCTGGAATCGGTCGCGCGGCGGCTGAGCAGTTCGGTCAGAGCGGCGCGCACGTGATCGTCACCGGGCGCGATGAGACACGCGGCCGCGAGGTCGTGGCCGCGATCGAGTCAAGCGGCGGGACGGCAGAGTTCATCGCGGCTGACCTGTCGGCGCCGGATGGCGCTCGCACGCTCGCCGACAAGGTGGAGCGCGTGGACGTGCTCGTCAACAACGCCGGCATCTTTCCCTTCGGGGCGAGCCACGAGATTCCGATCGAAGAGGTCCGCAGGGTCTTCGACTTCAACGTAGTCGCTCCGTTCGCCCTGGTGGCAGCGTTCGTGCCAGGAATGATCGAGCGCGGATCCGGGGCGATCGTGAACGTCTCGACGATGGTCGCGAGCTTCGGCAACGCAGGAATGTCCGCCTACGGCGCCTCCAAGGCGGCCCTGGAGCTTCTGACCAAGGCCTGGGCGGCGGAGTACGGACCCCTGGGCGTGCGTGTCAACGCCGTCTCGCCCGGACCGACCCTGACGCCGGGCGTGGCTGACGCAGGCGAGCTCATCGACCAGCTCGCCGGAACGCTGCCCCTGCGGCGCCCGGCCGACCCGGGCGAGATCGCCGACGCGATCGTCTACCTCGCGTCCGACGAAGCCAGCTTCATCACGGGCGCCATCCTTCCGGCCGACGGAGGCCGGGTCGCTGTCTGAGTGGCTAGAGCTCAGCGCTGAAGAAGCCCGCCGTGGCAGCAAGCACGGCGGGCTTGTGGAAGGCAGGATCCTCGTGGTTTGCGCCGGGCAGTACCAGTAGCTGCGAGTCGTGCCCGGCTTCCACCAGGGCAGCGTGCAGGGCCAGGCTCTGGGAGACGTTGATCATCCCGTCGGCGTCGCCGTGGATCAACAGGATCGGTCCGCGAGCGTCGGCGGCGTGCCGGAGCGGGCTCGCACGCAATGCGAGGGCCAAGTTGTCGCCCACCGACGACAGCCCCAGCAGGGCAGCCTCCCGGTCCGGCAGTTCGCGGCCCTGCAGGAACGGCGGCAGGGGCAGCTCGGCGGCCTCGCGTTCGATCGCCACCATCGTCAGATCGGTTGGCGGGAACCAGGCGCAGGTGGCGTGCGCCCGCTCGTCGTCAGGGCCGGTGAGCGCCAGCATCAGCGCGATCCAGCCTCCGGCTGATGCTCCCCACGTGCCAAGGCGCTCCGTCCGCAGGCCGTAGTCGGCGCCGTTCGCGCGCAACCAGACGAGCGCAGCGCCCGCATCCTCGAGTTGCGCCGGGTAGGCGGCGTCGTCAGAGAAGCGGTAGCTCACGCTCGCCACCGCGATCCCCTGCGCCGCGACCCGCTCCAGGCGCTCCTCGACGTTGTCCTTGCGCGAGCCGCGCGCCCACCCGCCTCCGTGGAAGTAGGCGACGCAGGGCACATCGCCGTCGGTGCCCGGGCGGTGGATGTCGAGGAACAAACTGGCGTCCCCGGCGGCTCGATACTCGATGTCGTTGAAGCTGCGGACCGCGCGGCTCAACTTGCCACCTCGCTTCCGCTCCCCGCGAAGGCGGGCATCACCTCGGCCGCGAACAGTGACGCAGTTCGTGAGGCCTCCTCGAAGGTGATGCCGCCGAAGGCGACGTCCATCGTCATGTAGTTGATGCCGGCCACCTCGATCTGCTCGGCGATGTACTGCCGGGCGCCCTCTGGCGTCCCGGCGAAGGCGCTCCCGCGGTCGATGAGCTCGCTGAGGGTCTCGGGGTAGATCGGCGGGCGTGGCATGCCGCGCAGGACCCAGAGGTAGTCGATCGACTCCTTGAAGCGCGGATACACGCGCTCGGCGACGCGCATCGCCTCGAGCTCGGTGTCGGCCAGCACGATGTGGCGGTTGACGCCAAGGTGCGGGAGCGAGGCCTCGTCGCGGCCCAGCTCGTGCCAGCGTGCACGGAAGCCGTCGGTGGTGACGCGCGTGCGCTCGGCGTCCACCAGCGACATCACGTTGATCGCGCGCTCCGCGCACCAGCCGGCACGGTCCGGGCGCGATGCCCCGAACCAGAACGGCGGGTGGGGCCGCTGAAGCGGCCGCGCAGTGAGCGGCATCTCGCTGACCGTGAAGTACTTCCCGTCGTAGCTGAAGGTCTCTTCGGCCGCGAAGGCTCGGGTGATCAGGTCGAACGCCTCCGCGAAGCGCTCGGGTGTGCTGTCGCCGTCGATGCCGAAGAATGATGCCTCGATCGGCGAGGCGCCGCGGCCGATGCCGGGTTCGAGGCGGCCGCCACTGAGGTGGTCAAGCAGGCACCACTCCTCGACCAGACGCAGCGGGTGATAGAGCGGCAGCACGTTGATCAGCGCTCCGAAGTGGAGCGTTTGGGTGCGCTGCGCGACTGCCGCGAGGAACAGGTTGGGCGAGCCCACGATTCCCAGGGGCGTGCCGTGGTGCTCGGCCAGGTGGTAGGCGTAGAAGCCGTCCCGGTCGTACTGCTCGATCAGGCGCAGGCGCTGCTCGAGCTGCTCGGCGCGCGATAGGCCCGAGTCGTCGAGGTGGTCGAAGATCCCGAATCTCAGTGTCCGGCCACTATCCGTCACGCCCGCTCCAACGCTCGCTCATCGGGTGGCGGCAAAGCGCCGCCGCCACCCGATGCTGTCACGTCCGGCTAGGTGCAGTCGCGATCAGTCGATGTCGCCGCGGCCGATGCGGAACCAGCCGATCAGCAGTGGGATGCCGATCCAGAACGCGAGCGTGGCGGCCACGTGCGCCCACTCCGTGCCGTTCAGCGCGTGCAGGGTCAGCGGGTTCAGCGTGTCCCCGCTGTCGAGCCAGCGTGCGACTCCGTCAAGTGCGCTGATCCCGCCGATGATGCCGTTCCAGACAACCGGCAGCAGCAGGTAGGCCACGATCGCCGGGGCGCTCACGAGAATTGCCGCACCGAACGCCAGGCCCATCGCCATGCCGGCTGCGAGTTCCAGCCAGCCCTGCAGGATCACCTGCCACGGGAGGCTGCCGGTGCCGCCGGGAGCGTGGCCGAGAGCCGATGCGAACACGACGGTGAGCAGCAGGCAGACGATCAGTGCGATCGTCGAGACGATCACGCTGGCCCCGAACTTCGCTGCGATGACCCGCGAGCGACTGGGCACGAGCGTGAAGGTCGTCAACGTGGTGCGTTGTGACCATTCGCCGCAGACCAGCAGCACGCCCATCACCGGCAGCAGGAATGCGGCCGGCCGCGATGAGATGTTGAAGATGTGGATGAAGGTCGCGCTGGTGCCTCCGTGGTTGGTGGAGCCGATGATGGCCACCAGCAGCGTGAGCAGCGCCACGGCGATCGGCACCCAGAACCCGGAGCGCGTGTTCACCATCTTGCGCAGCTCCACCGCGGTCAACCGTCCGAAGCTTGGCCGGACGTCCTTTGTCGATTGACGGATGGGCCTGCGGTCCATCGTGATTGCTGTGGCGCTCATCGGACTGCCTCCTCCAGGTCGCGCGCTTTCGGGTTCGGGTTGCGCGTCGGCTGTCAGCTCGAAGAAGAGCTGCTCCAGAGCTGGCGCCGTCGCTGGCGGTGCGCAGCTCGGCGAGGGCGACGCCGCCGCGCATCGCAGCGCGGCCGACTGCTTGTGGTTCGGCATCGGTTACGAGGCTTCCGTCGGGCCCCTCGCTGCAGCACGATCTCGAGCTCGGCGAGCTCGCGCCGCAGCACGCGGTCGGCGGCCGGGCCGTCGGCGGTGCGCACCGTCGTGCGCGGGGTGCCGCCCGTCAGCTCGCCGGGTGTGCCCTGCGCGACGATCTCCCCGCGGGCGATCACGATCAGGCGGTCGGCGATGGCCTGTACCTCGCCCAGCAGATGCGAGGACAGCAGCACGGTCCCGCCGCGATCGGCGAAATCACGCAGCAGCGCGCGTATCCAGCGCATGCCCTCGGGATCCAGGCCGTTGGCCGGCTCGTCGAGGATCAGCACCTGCGGGTCGCCGAGCAGCGCGTGCGCGAGGCCGAGCCGCTGGCGCATCCCGAGGGAGTACTTGCCCACGCGTTTGCGGGCGGCGGAGGTGTCGAGATCGACGAGCTCGAGCATCTCCCTTACGCGTTTGCGCTCAACCCCCATCAGCTGGGCGGAGGTGGCGAGTGTCTCGGCCCCCCGGCGACCGCTGTGCTGGGCCGTGGCGTCGATCAGCACGCCCACTCGCCGCCCGGGGTTCGGAAGCTCGCGGAAAGGGGTGCCGAACACGGTTGCCTGGCCATCGCTCGGCAGGGCCAGCCCGCAGAGCATCTTCAACGTCGTGGACTTGCCGGCCCCGTTGGGGCCGAGGAACCCGGTGACTGTCCCGGGCTCGCAGCGGAACGAGACGTCCCGCACGGCGGTATGCCCGCCGTAGCGCTTGGTGAGTGAGTTGGCTTCGATCATGTCCGGCAGCATCGCCCTCAGCGGTGGACTGCCGCTACGGCCGAGGGGCCACGTTCGCAGCGACCAAATGTGGTTGACGTCCTGGCCTTTGGATCGTCCGCGATCGACTTAAGGTGGTGGCGTCGCGCGCAACTTCGTCCTACCGTCAGAGCCGTGAACACCTCTGCCTCGCCCGATCTGGGCATACCGCGTTGGCAGCGCTGGCTGTTGCCTGCGGTGATCGGCATGGAGGAGGCGGAGCGTGACGAGCACGGTGGCACGACCGTCCCGCGTTCCGTGCGCGACTGGGTCGTCGACTTTGTCCTGTTCGGGTTTGCGCTGATCGTCTGCTTCGGCGAGCTCTGGGCCAACCATCGCGAGGTCGGCACGACCCTGTTCGTGATCGATTCGGTGCTCGGGATACCGTGCTGTTTCCTGCTCTGGCTGCGCCGGCGCAATCCGCTGGCGGTCGGTTGGGTGATCGTCGCCTGCTCAACGCTCAGCGAGGCCGCCGGCGGCGCCGCGATCGTGGCGCTGTTCACCGTCGCCGTTCACTGCCAGCCGCGCCGCACCTTTCAGGTCGCGTCGCTGGCGGCGTTCGCCGGTGTCACCTGCGCGGTGCTCTACACGCACCCGCACCACTTCAACTACGGCACCCTCTTCTTCTGGCTCGTCGTGACGATCGCGGTGGTCGGCTTTGGCGCCTACGTGCGGGCGCGCCGCGAGCTGCTGCTGTCGTTGCGGGAACGCGCCCGGCGGGCCGAGGATGAGCAGCACCTGCGCGTGCGCGAGGCGCAGCTCGCCGAGCGCGCGCGGATCGCGCGCGAGATGCACGATGTGCTGGCCCACCGCATCTCCCTGCTGAGCGTCCACGCGGGCGCGCTCGAGTTCAACCCCGGCGCCTCCCCTGAGGAGATCGCGCGCGCTGCCGGTGTCATCCGTGTCAGCGCCCGGGCGGCGCAGGAGGAGCTGCGCGAGGTGATCGGCGTGCTGCGCGCGGGCACCGAGTTCGAGGAACCGCAACCGCCTCAGCCGACGTTCACCGACCTGGCGACGCTGGTCGAGGAATCGCGCGCCGCCGGTATGGACGTCTCGTTCAAGGACGCGCTCCAGGACCGCTCGCTCTCGCCGATCCTCGGCCGCAGCATCTACCGGATCGTGCAGGAGGCGCTGACCAACGCGCGCAAGCACGCTCCGGGAGAGGTCGTGACGATCACGCTCGACGGCGATCGTGCGTCCGGCGTCCGCGTCGAGGTCGTGAACCGGCCCTGGGTCGGGCAGGGAACGGTGACGGGCGACGACGTGCGGGTCCCGGTTGTATCGGGCCTGGGGCTTGTGGGCTTGGCCGAGCGTGTGACTCTGATCGGCGGCCGGCTCGTGGCAGAGCCGCTCGCCGGTGGCGGCTTCAGGCTGACAGCGACGTTACCGTGGAGTCACCCGGAAGCCGATGAGGAGACGAGTGCTTGACCGCTGAGACGGGCGGGGATTGTTCCGCCGCGATTCGCGTTCTGATCGTCGATGACGATCCACTCGTCCGCGCCGGGCTGACGATGATGCTCGGCGGCGCTTCGCGGATCGAGGTCGTCGGCGAGGCGACGGATGGCAGCGAGGTGCTGGCGGCGCTTGATCGCCATCGCGCCGATGTCGTGCTGATGGACCTGCGGATGCCGAAGGTCGACGGGATCGCGGCGATGGAGCTGGTTCGTGCTCAGCCGCAGCCGCCCGCGGTGCTCGTGCTCACGACCTTCGACACCGACGATCAGGTGCTGCGGGCGCTCCGCCGCGGCGCGGCGGGCTTCCTCGTCAAGGACACGCCGCCGGCGGAGATCGTGCGCGCGATCGAGCTGGTGGCCGGGGGCGAGAGCATGCTCTCGCCGACCGTCACCCGCCGTCTGATCGACCGTCTCGCCGGTGATGTCGACGCTGATGCGCGTCACTCCGAGGCGGCGGCGGTGCTCAACGAGCTCTCGCCGCGCGACCGTGAGATCGCGGCCGCCATCGCGCAGGGCAAATCCAACGCGGCGATCGCCGCCGACCTGCATCTGAGTGTCGCCACGATCAAGAGCCATGTCTCGGCGATGCTCGCCAAACTGCAACTCGACAACCGCGTGCAGATCGCCCTGCTGGTGCAGGACGCCGAGCGTGGGTGAATGAGGAGCTGAGCGGGTGCTCGACACCATCCCTGCAGATCTGAGCGAGCTCGGGCGTCCTTGACGCCGCCGCTCTCCTGCGCGCTGCGGTCAGTTTCGTCGGTCGAGCTGCTCCATGCGGTACAGGCGCGGATCGCGATCGTCAACGGCGGTCCGCCAAGTGAGTACGGCTCGAAGGACGCGATCAACGCCTGGGTCCGGCTCTACCCCGAGGTGGCGGAGGAGCAGGCGCACGAAGCCGACCAGCGGCTCGCCGCCGAGGGCGACGATGCGCCGCTGCTGTGCGGCGTGCCGATCGGGCTCAAGGACCTCTACGCGGTCAAGGGTCTACCGCTGACCGCCTCGAGCCGCGTGCTCGGGGACAACGTCGCCGATGCCGACGCCACCGCGTGGGCACGTCTGCGCACCGCCGGCATGGTGCTCGTTGGGCATCTGCACACGCACGAGTTCGCCTCCGGCGGGACCACCGATCAGGTCGGCAACCCGTGGCGCACCGAGTTCACCGCCAGCGGTTCCAGTGGCGGCTCCGCTGCGGCCGTGGCCGCGCGCATGGTCCCGGTCGCCACCGGCACGGACACGGCCGGATCGATCCGCGCGCCGGCGTCGATCTGCGGCGTCAGCGGGATCAAGCCGACGACCGGACGGATCCCGCTCGACGGAGTGATCCCTCTGGGGCCGACGTTCGACACGCTCGGGCCGCTGGCTCGCAGCGTCGCCGACTGCAGCGCCGTGCTGGCGGTCATGGCGGGTGGCGCTCCCGCGACGGTCGCGCAGGCGGTCCCGGCCGGACCGTTGGGCGAGCTGCCGCTGGCCGCACGCGGCGGTTCGCAGCCGCTGGCCGGTTGCACGATCGCCGTCACCGACCGCTTTGCCGCACTCGAGCTCGATGGCGACGTTCAGGCCGGCTACGAGCGCGCCCAGCAAGCGGTGCAGGCGCTTGGCGCGCGGCTCGTCGAGCTGCCGGCGCCGGTCAAGGCCTTCACCCTGGATTCGCCTGAGTTCGCGCTCGTGCTCGTCGAGATGTGGGCCTACCACCAGCAGCTCTTCCCCGGCCACGAGGAGCTCTACAGGCCGCAGCTCCGGCGCACGCTGGAGGCGGCGAAGGACGCGATGCCGGCCTCCGAGTACGCGCGGCCTTCAGCTGCGGCGCGGCGACTACGCCGACGCCTGGGAGAGCTGGTTCGACGCGAACGGCGTGGACCTGATCCTCGAGCCGGCGACCCGGGTCGTCGCCTACCCGCGCGGCGACGGCTACGACTACACCGACTACAACCCCCTGGCCGACATGACTTTCGGCTGGAACGTCACCGGCCATCCGGGTGTCGCGCTGCCGTCTGGCCTGGGTCCCGCGAGCGGCCTACCGACCGGCATCCAGCTGATCGCCCGCCGCGGCCGCGAGGCGGATGCGATCCAGGTCGGGATCGACCTCCAAGCAGCGCGAGTTGCCGCCGCTGTACTGGCCGGGTCTCGAGTAGGGCCGGCTCGGAGCGGGAGTCGGCCGCCAGTGACGCGATTCGGAGCCGGCCAGCGGAGAGGGCGGGATTCGAACCCGCGAAGGAGGTTTCCCCCCTTACTCGCTTAGCAGGCGAGTGCCTTCAGCCACTCGGCCACCTCTCCGGAAAGCGCCCGCTCCGGGCGTCGGCGTGAGTGTAGAGGAGGTGCGCGGCGCGGGACCGGGTGGTGCTGGAGCACCTGCAGGGCTCATGCTCAGGCGATGGCGTGCCGAAGCAATTCCGGGGCGCGCCGGGTCTGCTCGTCCAGCGAAGGGACGAGCAGACCCTGGCGCCTACTTCAGCTCTTACGGCGTCGGAGCGGTTCAGCAGGCACCGGGTTATGCGACCGACGCTGGCACCGGCACGCCAAAACGCTCCGCCGCCTCGACGATCTCGGCCCAGATCTTCGGGGGCAGCGGCACGCCGTCGCGCGACGCGTTCGTCGTATGAGGCTGCGCCACGCGCGCCCGGAACCAGCACTGGTGCCGAGCCGGCGGGCGGCAGCCCCGTCACCGCGTCGATCGTGTCGTCGACGATCGCCTTGAAGTCCGCGAGCGGCAGGAACGCCGAGATGTCCACGGCGATCAACGTCGCGTTCTGGCGGTGGCCCTTCACGCCGGCGTGGAACTGCGAGACGATCGGGTTGGCGGCCAGACCGCTTGCCAGCAGCTCGAACGCCAGCGACATGCCCGATCCCTTGGCGCCACCGACCGGCAGCGGGATCTTGGCCTCCGCCGGATCGACGGTCGGAAGACCGTCGGCGGTCACGGCCACGCCCTCGGGCAGCAGCTCGCCGCGGGCCTTGTACTGAGCGATCTTGCCGAGCGCGATGGTCGCCGTCGCCATGTCGAGCACGAAGTCGGGGTGCTTTGACGCCGGCAGCGCGATCGCCAACGGCGAGGTCGCGACACCCGCGCCGCGGGCGCCCTCGTAGGCCATGTTCGGCACGCCGGCGACGATGCCGATGCCGGCCAGGCCCTCGGCCGCGGCCATGCTCGTGTAGTAGCCGATCGCCCCGGTGTGCACGGTGCCCTCGCACCGTCGCCCAGGCGACCCCGGTCTGCCGTGCGACCGCGATCGCCTCGCGCATCGCGAGCGTCAGCGCCAGCGGACCGGGCGCGCGGTCTGCCTCGACGAGGATCGCCGAGTCGCGCACCCGCCGGACCTCGATCTCCGGGTGCGGATTGGCTTCACCCTTCTCGAACAGCTCGAGGTAGCGGGGCAGGCGCGAGACCCCGTGCGAGTCCACGCCGCGCAGGTTCGCCCAGATGAACGCTCCGGCCACGATCTCGGCGTCATCGGCGCTCAGCCCGGCAGCAGCCAGTATCTGCGCCGCAAGCGTGCGCAGGTCGTCTGCGGGTACGCGAACTCTCTGTGGTGGCACGTCGAGACTCCTTGTCGGGTATTTGGACGCGAGCGCGCTCAGCGCCCGAACGTCACGTTGAGAATGGCGGTCGTGCCGCCGGCCACTGCGGCCTTGGCCTCGGCGATCGCGGCGCGCAGCTGCGCCGGGTCGGAGACCTCCCAGCCGGGGATCCCAAACGGACCACCGAACTCTGAGAGCGGCGGCTGTGTGGACAGGTCCACGCCATCGAAGTCGTTGCCCGCGACCGCGGCGCCGTCCGGATAGAAGCGCAGATGGTTGAACTTCATCGACAGGTACTGCCGGTTGTTGAAGATCACGATCAGCAGCGGCAGGCCCATGTCCTTGGAGGCCATCAACGCCTGCACGATCGGGTTGTAGAGAAACGATCCGTCGCCGACCAGGAAGGCCACCGGCCGCTCCGGGCGCGCGATCTTCACGCCCAGCGCGACACCGGTTCCCTGCCCGAGGCCGCCCTGGACGTAGAACCATCTGTCGGGCTCGTTCCAGCGCAGATGCTTCTGCACGATGCGGCTGTGCGTGATCGTCTCGTCGACGAAGATCGTGTCCGCATCGAGTTCCTCACGCAGCACCTTCACCAGCAGCGGCGGCGTGATCTTCTCGGTGTTCTCCGATGCCTTGGCCTCATCGGCGTCGGCGTCGGCGCGCTGCCTGTCGTGGACCTCGCTCCAGCGCAGCTGCCGCTCGGCGACGACACTCGTGTCGAGCCTGCGCTGCGCGGCCTCGACCAGCCCGCGCAGTGTCGAGGCGACACCGCCTTCGAGGTAGCGTGTCGGCATGCAGCACCTGGTAGACGATGTGCGGCCGCTGCGGTACCTCGTCGATGACGACCACATGCGCCTCGGGCGCGAGGTCGTTGCTCGGCGGGTACCAGGGGGAGCGGCAGGCGACGAGCAGCACCAGATCCGAGCCGGCGGCAAGCGAGACGTCGCCGCCGAGGTGCATGGGGTGGTCCTTGGGGAAGTTCGCGCAGATCGCCGACTGCGGCTCGATCACCGGGATCGCGAGCAGCTCGGCGAGCTCGACCAGCGCCCGGAACGCCTCCGGGTCGCGCCCGGCCGACTCCGTCAGGATCACCGGGCTCGCTGGCGTCGGCGAGCCTGGCCGCGACTGCCTCGATCTCTGCGGGTGGGCTCAGTCGCGCCCCGCTGGGCGCGACTTTCTTGCGCACCTTGGGCGGCTGCCACGGCGTCAGCAGCGCCTCGAGGCCGACGTTCAGATACACGGGGCCGGCCGGCTGCCGCTGTGCGAGCTCGCCGGCGCGGATCACCGACTCGTACAGGGTCGTCACGTCCGGGACGTGTCCGGCCCACTTGGTGAAGGGCGCGGCGACGACGTGCGGGCCGCCGACGAAGGAGAGGTTGCGGTACCACTGCGACCCCGGGTCGGGGCCGTCGCCCTCGCCGTAGGTGACCGACTCGGAGGAGGCGACAAGCATCGGCGCGCCCGCCAGCAGCGCGCCGTGGATGGCGTTACCTCCCTGCAGCAGACCGGGCACCGTGTGCAGGAGCACCGCCGCGAGCCGCCGCTTGGCCAGCCAGTAGCCGGTGGCCATCGCGACGGCGAGCGTCTCGTGTGTCAGGTCGTGGTACGCCGGACCTTCCGTACCGTCACGGCGCTGGCGGGCGAATGCCTCCCAGGCCGGTGCCCACTCCGACCCCGGCGAGGAGAAGACGTGCTCGATCTCGAGGGCGCGAAACGCCTCGAGCAGCGCCTCGCCACCATCGATCGTGTCGGTCATCGGTGCGTCAGGCGTTGACGGAGGCGGGGACCGGCCAGTCGAGCACGCGGCACAGGCTCTTGCCCATGACCTCCTCGAGCTGAGCATCGCTCAGGCCCATGTGCACGGTGAACTGCTCGATCGTGTCCTTCCACGTCAAACCATGACCCATCAGACGGGTGATGTCGGTGCCCCAGTGGCAGCGCTCCGGACCCATCTTCTCGATCATCTCCTTGACGTAGGGGAAGATGTTCTCGTTCGGGAAGGGGTGGGTCGAGTAGCCCGGGATCGCCGAGACCTTGACGGAGATGTTCGGGTGCACGCACAGGTCGGCGGTCTCCTGGACCCAGTAGCCGATCGCGTCATCGACGCAGCGGGCCATGATGCCCATGTGGTCGATGATGATGTTGAGGCCAGGGTGCGCTTCAGCGATCTTGCCCAGCTCCGCCTTCCAGATCGGGGCGTGGACCATGATCTTGATGCCGAGCTCCTCGGCGTAGGGCCAGATCCAGTCGCAGGTGCCGTCGATCATCCAGTTGCGGTCGATCGGGCGGTGGAAGGTCAGGCGGATCCCCTTGATCGCGTCTATGCCGCGAACTCCCGCATCAGCGCCTTGCCCTCCTCGGGCTTGTTCTGGGGAACGCGCGCCATGATCCCGAAGCGATCGGGGTGCGCCTCAGCCGCCTCGAGCGAGTAGTCGATGCGGTCGCCCTCCCATGAGGGCGGCACGATGATCACGCGGTCGACTCCAGCCTCGTCCATCAGCTCCAGACACTCCTCGTAGAGGAAGGCTTCCTCACGGTGGCCGTTCAGGCGGATGCGCTCACGCGCCCCCGGAACCCACGGACGGTCGGGCGTCTCCTCTTTCCAGATGTGGACCTGTGAATCTACGATGAACACTTGTAGCTGTTGCCTCTCCATCTTGGACTGACTGCGCTGACTGACTTGACAGCATCGTGCCATGCGATTCGGGCTTTGTTGGTGCCCTCGATGCAATCAATGCGTGCATCCTGGTGCGCACCCCCACTGTGAGAATCGCCGCCATGTCCGCAACTACTCTGGGAAACCTGCTTGACGGCGCTTGGGCGACGGTGGGCAGTGACGGTGAGATCCCGGTCACCGATCCGAGCAACGTCGATTCGACCGTAGCCCTCGTTCCGGCGATGGGCGCCGACGACATCACGGCCGTCTACGACGCCGCTGAACGCGGCGCGAAGTTGTGGCGCCACACGCGCCCGCTACAGCGCGCAGCCGTGATGAACACCGCCGCACGGCTGCTGCGCGAGCGCACTCGGCGAGATCGCGCGCGAGCTGGTCTCGGAGATGGGCAAGACGCTCGCCGAGGCGACGGTTGAGGTCACCAAGGCCGCCGATTTCCTTGAGTACTACGCGTCGATGGCGCGCCTGCCGCTGGGCGTCGAGCTCGCCGACGCCCGGCCCAACGTGAACGTGGCGGTGCGCAACGAGCCGGTCGGGATCGTGCTGCTGATCACGCCCTGGAACGACCCGCTGCTGACCCCGGCGCGCAAGCTCGCGCCGGCGCTGTTCGCGGGCAACGCCGTGATCTTGAAGCCCGCGACCGAAACGCCGGTCGTGTCGCTGCGCCTCGCCGAGGCACTGAATGACGCCGGCCTTCCGGCCGGCGTGCTCGGCACCGTGACCGGCCGCGCTTCGCGTATCGCCTCGGCGCTGCTCGCGGATCCGCGCCTGGCGGCGGTCAGCTTCACCGGCAGTACCGAGGTTGGCCTCCAGCTGCACCGCGACCTTGCGGGCCGCAACGTCAGGCTGCAGACCGAGATGGGGGGCAAGAACGCGAGCGCCGTGCTCGCCGATGCGGACATCGACCTCGCGGCGGAGACGATCGTTGCCGCCTCCTTCGGGCAGGCCGGCCAGCGCTGCACCGCGACGAGCCGCGTGATCGTCGACCGGTCTGTCATCGACCAGCTCCTACCCAAGCTGGTCGAGGGCGCCAAGCGCCCGAAGCTCGGGCCCGGCCTGGGCGCCGACACCAATATCGGCCCGGTCGTCAGCCGCAAGCATCAGTCCGAGGTGATCGAGCACATCGACCGCGCCCGCAGCGAGGGCGCCGAGATTCTCGCCGGAGGCGGCGCGCCCGCTGCTCCAGAGCTGGCCAACGGCTGCTACGTCGAGCCGACCGTGATCAGCGGCGTCACGCGCGAGATGTCGATCTGGCGCGACGAGGTATTCGGGCCCGCGATCGCGGTGATCGAGTGTGACGGCGTCGAGCAGGCGGTGGAGCTCGTCAACGACTCGCAGTACGGCCTGTCGGCCGCCGTCTTCACCCGCGATCTGGGTGCCGCGGCCTACTTCGAGGAGTACGTCAACACGGGGCAGGTATCGGTCAACCTGCCGACCTCCGGCTGGGATGTGCACCAGCCGTTCGGTGGCTTCCTTGACTCGGGCTCGGCCTTCAAGGAGCAGGGCCTCGAGTCACTGCGTTTCTATACGCGCGTCAAGACGGTCGCGGTCAGGTCCGCATAACCGTGGCTGATCGCATCGGAGTCATCGGCGCCGGCATCCTCGGTCTCGCGGTCGCCCGGAGGCTCGGTGAGGTGGAGGAGGGCGCCGAGCTCACGGTGCTCGACAAGGAGAGCCAGGTCGGCGTGCACCAGACCGGGCACAACAGCGGTGTCGCCCACGCCGGCGTCTACTACACGCCGGGATCGCTCAAGGCCAAGCTCTGCCGCCGCGGTATCGAGTTGCTGAAGCCGTACTGCGAGCAGCGCGGTATCGCCTACGACGAGTGCGGAAAGCTGATCGTGGCCCGCGATCCCGACGAGCTCGGGAGGCTCGACGAGATCGAGCGCCGCGCGACCGCGAACGGCGTGCCGGGGCTGAAGCGCCTGGGACCGGCGGAGATGGTCGAGATCGAGCCCTACGTGCGAGGTGTGTCGGCGCTGCATTCGCCGCAGACGGCGATCGTCGACTTCAAGGGGGTCACCCGCGCCTACGCCGATGACGTGCGTGCCGCTGGCGGCACCGTGCGACTCGGCTTCGAGGTCACGGGTATCGACCGCGCGAACGGAGAGGTGCGAGTACGCAGCGCCTCCGGTGAGGAGCTCGCCTTCGACCGGCTGGTCGTGTGCGGCGGGCTCCAATCCGACCGCCTCGCGCAGATGGCAGGGGAGGGGCGCGAGCCGTGGATCGTGCCGTTCCGCGGGGAGTACCACAAGCTCATCCCGGAACGCGAGCGAGATGGTCAAAGGGCCTGATCTATCCCGTCCCGGATCCGGCCTACCCGTTCCTGGGCGTGCACTTCACGCGCCGGGTCGGGGGCGGCGTCGACATCGGTCCCAACGCTGTGCTCGCGTTCAAGCGCGAGGGCTACCGGCGCACCGACTTCTCGGCCGCCGACCTGCTCGACGTGCTCAGGTCAAAGGGCTTCCGCCGCCTCGCGCGCAAGCACTGGCGCATGGGTGCCGCGGAGATGTGGGGATCGGTATCGACTCGTGCGTTCATCGCGCGGGCGCGCGACTTCATCCCGGCGCTGACCGTCAACGACGTGGAACCGGCTGGGGCCGGCGTGCGCGCGCAGGCGCTCGATCCTGACGGCTCGCTCGTCGATGACTTCCGGATCACGCGCGTCGGCGGCCTCGTTCTGGTGCGAAACGCGCCCTCGCCGGCGGCCACCTCATCGCTCGCGATCGCCGAATACGTCGTCGATCAGCTCCGCGCGGACTGACGCTGGGGAGCGAAAGTGTCCCCCAGGGACACTTTCGCTCCCAGCATCCCGTTCAGGGCACCTCGATGAAGACGATGTCGTCTTCGATGCGAACGACGTACGACGGAACCGGCCGCTCGGCCGGCTCGCGCGTGGCCGCGCCGGTGCGCAGATCGAAGCGGCCCTCATGCATCGGACACTCGATCTCACACGTATCCGGGTGGAGAATGCCGTCGTCGAGCCAGACCTCGTCGTGCGTGCAGATGTTGCCGACCGCGTAGATGCAATCGTCCAGGGCGAGCACGAGTACCTCGTGCTCGCCATGCTCGATCACCTTGCGCTCGCCGGCCAGCAGCTCGGCGCGCTCTGCGACCCTGACCAGATCCACGACAGGAGCCCCTAGCTGTCGGCGCTGCCCATCATGTCCGCCGGGGTGAGGTGCTCGACAGTCACGCCCGTCTCGGCGAACGTCCGCGTCACGACCTTCGAGCTGTAGACCCAGAGGATCACCATCGGCTCGGTGTCGCTGGTGTTGCGATACCGGTGCTTCTTGTTGGCCTCGACGTAGGCGCCGTCGTACTGCTGAAGCGCAGTGATCACGCCGTCGACCTCGACCTCGCCGGTTCCCGACAGCACCACCACCTGCTCATCGCAGTTGTGCCAATGGAAAGGCGCGCCCTCGCCAACCGGGTACGAGCTGACCCCGGTGACGAACTCGTTGAGCTCCTCGGTATTGGGGCCGGTCGCGAGCGGCACGGTCCAGATGCCGCTGCCGCGACCCAACCGCGGAATGTCGTCGAACTTGAGAACCACCGGCATGTGCAAGCGAGTATCGCAAGCGCACAGACCGCCTCCGGGGCGCGCGGCGCAAGCTTACGTTGCACCGCAGGCACGTTTTCCACCTCTATTGTCCGGCTCGCTTCGAGAAATTGAGATGGAGGATCCCGTGCGACTGCCGAAACTCACCCCGGAGACGATGACTCCGCGCCAGCAGGAACTGTCGGATCGCATCTCCGGCAAGCGCGGTGGTACCCGTGGGCCCTTCCTGTGCTGGCTGCACAGCCCGGAGCTGTGCGACAGGGTCGAGGCGCTCGGCGCCTACGCGCGCTTCGAGTCGAGCCTCGACCTCAGCCTGCGTGAGCTGATCCTGCTGATCGCGGCACGCAACTTCGACGCTCAGTACTCCTGGAACGCGCACATCGACCGCTGTGTCGATGCCGGCGTCAGCCGCGAGGCACTCGAGCAGCTGGCGCGCAGGGAGCGCCCGGACTTCGGCGACAGGCGCGACCAGGAGGTCATCTACAGGTTCTGCAGCGGAGCTCCTGACCGATCACTTCGTCTCCGACGAAACCTTCGCCGCAGCCCACGAGTTGTTCGGGTCAAACGGATGCGTCGACATCGTCGGGACACTGGGCAACTACTCGATGCTCGCCTTCTGCCTGAACGCCTTCCAGGTCGACCTGCAGCCCGACCGCGAACCGCCCTACCCGGACATCCGTGGCTACGGCCGTGTGGCCACCGTCTAGGGTCTACCTTTAGAGCCGACCCGAGCGGATGGGGCCCACCCACCCGGGTCAGCGGGACTGACGCATGGATCGCATAACCGTGATGAGGAGCTTCGTCGCCGCCGCACGCGCGGAGAGCTTCAGTGCGGCCGCGCGATCCTTGGGCGTGTCCGGCTCGCTGATCTCGCGGCACATCTCCGAGCTCGAGCGGCAGCTCGGGGTACGGCTGGTCAACCGCACCGCGCGCGCCGTGAGTCTCACCGAGCAGGGTCAGCGCTACTTCGAGTTCTCGCAGCGACTGCTCGATGAGATCGAGCAGGAGGACGTGGCGATCCGGGGCGAGCACGACAAGGCGGAGGGGCCGCTCTCGATCGTCGCGCCCAAGTGGATCGGGAGCCTCGACCTGTCGGACGCGATCGCCGCCTTCGCGCGTGATCATCCGCAGATCCGCGTGCGCTTTGACGTCGGCGGCATGGCCGACCGCACGTACGACTTCATCGACCAGGGCTACGACCTGGCGTTTCACACCAAGCAACTGCGCGACTCCTCGGTCAAGGTGCGCAAGGTTGCAACGTTGCCGTTCGTGCTGTGCGCCTCGCCCGTCTACCTGAAGCGCCGACACGCGCTGTATGAGCCGATCGACCTGACCACGCATCGCTGCCTGGTTCATCGCAACGATCCCGTGTGGCACTTCACGCGCGATGGACGCACCCAGCACTACAAGGTGCCCTCCGGAGGCTTCAGTTCCAACACCTACCTCGTGCTGAACAAGGCGGTGCTCGAAGGGCTGGGGATCGCGTTGCTGCCGCTGCGCCCGATCTTCGATGACATCCGCCGCGGACGTCTGTCCGTGGTCCTCCCCGAGTACGAGGTGCCGTCGCGACCGCTGTACGTCGTCTACCCACCTGGGCTTCAGTCGGTGAAGAAGTTCAGGGTGTTCCTGGACTACACGGCTGACTGGTTCAAGCGCTTCCCGATCGACCGTCCGGTCACGCTCGATGGCACCAACGGGAGTGCCAACGGAGCCGGCGTGAAGCTCCCGTGCCGCCGATGCAAAAGCCGCAACGTAACGTTGCAACGGCCGCTCTGGGAGTGCGCTGATCCTCAGGTAGCCTGGCTGTCGGAAGGAGAGATAGCGTGGGTATCTGTCGGATAGAGGAATTGCACTACGGCGTCGAGGATGTCGCCGAGTGCGTCAGGTTTTTTGGTGACTTCGGACTCGAGCAGGTCGAGGCCGTGCACCAGGGCGCGATGTTCGTAACGCCGGTGGGGCAGCAGCTGCATCTGCGCCCGGCCAACGATCCGACGCTGCCACCGGCACTCGAGCAGGGCTCGACGATCCGTGAGGTCGTCTGGGGCGTCGAGCGCCCCGAGGATCTCACCGAGCTCGGGACCGCCCTGGGCGTTGATCGCGAGGTGACCGAAGGCCAGGCCGGCACCCTGCACACGCACGACCACACCGGGTTCGGCATCGGCCTGCGACTGGCGCAGCCGCTCCAAGCCGAGCTCTCGCACCGCGGCACCAACGCCACCGGCGCCGAGGGTCGCTGGAACGAGCCGCTCCAGCGACTGAGCCGCGCACACCCGTACCGCTTCTGTCATGTCGCGCTCTTCATCCCTACCGACGGGTGGGAGAACGCGGTGGCGTTCTACACCGAGCGGCTGCGCTTTCGCGTTACCGATCAGCTGCTCGACATGGGCACGTTCATGCAGGCTCAGCACGATCAGGATCAGCACACGCTGCTCCTCGCCCACCGCGCCGACAAGACCGCCATCAACCACGTCGCCTACGAGGTCTCGAACTTCGACGAGGTGGTCGAGGGCGGCAACCACATGGTTGCGAGCGGCTGGAAGGAAGCGCGCCGATTGGGTCGCCACACGATCGGCTCGAATGTCTTTCGCTTCTTCCAGGCGCCATGCGGGGGCCGGGTCGAGCTGGCCGCCGACATGGACCGTGTCGATGAGAACTACGGGCCGAACATTTACGCGGAGCGTCCGCCACACCACATGTGGATGCTCACGACCAACGGTCAGAAGGAGGAGCTGTGACCACGCAAGCGCCGCTTCAGCCAGGACTCGATGCCGTCGCCGAGTATCCGCGCGTCCAGCTCTTCATCGACGGCCAGTGGACCGACGGCACGAGCGGCCGGGCGGAGGAGATCTATAACCCGGCGACGGGCGAGGTGCTCGGCACCGTGCCGCACGCGAGCGCCGGCGACCTAGATCGCGCGCTCGAAGCCGCGCAGAGAGGCTTCAAGGTGTGGAGCGCCAAGACGACGGACGAGCGCGGCACGGTCCTGCACCGGGCGGCGGCGCTGATCCGCGAGCACGCCGACCACATCGCTCGCACGATGACGCTCGAGCAGGGCAAGCCCTTTGCGATGGCGCGCGGCGAGCTGATGGGCTCCTCGAAGCTGCTCGACATCTACGCCGAGGAGGCGAAGCGTCACTACGGGCGGATCATCCCGTTCGATCACGACACCGAGCTGACCGTGATTCACCAGCCGGCGGGTCCGGTGGCGGCGTTCGTGCCGTGGAACTTCCCGGCAGGTTCGCCGATGCGCAAGATCTCGGCGTCGCTGGCGGCCGGCTGCTCGATCGTGATCAAGCCATCGGAGGAGACGCCGGGAACGATCGTTGAGATCGTCAAGTGCTACGCCGAGGCCGGCGTGCCTGACGGCGTGCTGAACATTGTGTTCGGCGTGCCCGCGGAGATCTCCGAGCACCTGATCGCCTCGCCGATCACGCGGTTGGTGGCGTTCACCGGATCGATCCCAGTGGGCAAGCACCTCGCGGGTCTCGCCGCCAGGCAGATGAAGCCGGCGATGATGGAACTCGGCGGCCACGCCCCAGTGATCGTCTGCGAAGACGCCGATCCGGCCATCGCCGCGGCGCGCACGGCAGTCGCCAAATTCGCCAACTCCGGCCAGGTCTGCACATCACCCAGCCGCATGATCGTGCACGAGTCGATCTACGACGCCTACGTCGACGCGTTCATCGAGCAGACGAGCAAGGTCAAGGTCGGCAACGGCCTCGAGCAGGGGGTGCAGATGGGGCCGCTGGCCAACCCACGGCGTCTTGAGGCGGCCATCGAACTCACCAACGACGCTCGCGAGAGGGGCGCAACGCTCGCCTACGGCGGCTCGCCGATCGACGGGCCCGGGTGGTTCTTCGAACCGACGGTCCTGACCGATGTCCCGCTCGACGCACGGGTCATGAACGACGAGCCGTTCGCACCAATTGCGCCTGTGGTCTCCTTCAGCGACCTCGATCAGGCGCTCGAGCTGGCAAACAGCCTGCCCTACGGACTGGCGGCCTACGGCTTCACGAACTCGAGTGCGACCGCCAACCGCCTGAAGTACGGACTCGAGGCGGGGATCCTCTCGATCAACCACTGCGGCGGATCGGTGCCCGAGGCACCGTCGGGCGGGGTGAAGCAGAGCGGCTACGGCAAGGAAGGCAGCGCCGAGGGCCTGCACGACTACATGATCACCAAGCGCGTGAACCACAAGCTCACATGATCTGGTGCCGCTTTCAGGACAACGGCACGGCGAAATACGGGATCGTCGAGGATGACCAACTGACCGTCGTCAACGGCGTGCCATGGGGCGAGCACACCGTGACTGCCAGACGGCGGAACCTCGCGAGCGTGAA
This sequence comes from uncultured Actinomycetota bacterium, assembly GCA_963818135.1. Taxonomy (GTDB): domain Bacteria; phylum Actinomycetota; class Thermoleophilia; order Solirubrobacterales; family Solirubrobacteraceae; genus Palsa-465. The sequence continues at coordinate 55,131 of CAWFRF010000010.1, read as the reverse complement.
GCTGCTGCCGCCCGTGATCCCGAGCACCTTCTTCTGTGTTGGTCTCAATTACGACGGCCACATCAAGCACGCAAAGGCCCGCGGCAACCCGGTCGCGAAGCTGCCCGATCGCCCCGAGGTCGGATACCGCGCCAACAACGCGCTGATCGCCCACAACGAGCCGATCGTCGTCCCGTCCGACCTCGACAACTCGCTCGAGGCCGAGCCGGAGATCGTGGCCGTGATCGGCAAACCGCTTCGCCACGCGAGTCGCGACGAGGCACAGCGTGGGATCTTCGGCTGGACCATCGGCAACGACGTCAGCGCCCGCACCTGGCAGCGAAACGACCGCACATTCTGGCGGGCCAAGAACTGCGACACCTTCAAGCCGATGGGCCCCTGGATCGCCACCCACGCCGACCCGAAGGACGCCACGACGACGATGCGCGTGAACGGAAACAGCGTGGTCACCTTCCACACCGGCGACATGATCTTCGACGCGCTCGACTTCATCGTCGAGATCACGAAGTACATAACGATGCAACCCGGCGACGTGCTGTGGATGGGTGCCGACGGCACCCTCCCGATCGCCCCGGGTGACACGGTGGAGATCAACATCAGCGGCATCGGCACGCTCCGCAACAGCGTCGTGCTCGAGGGGCCGCGCGAGCCACCGGACAAGCAGACAAGGAATACCCAGAAAGAGGAAACCAGTGAGCGAGTCTGAGCCGTACTCGATTCACCATGTGAACTTCCCGACCACCGACCCTGAGCGCACCAAGGACTGGTACACGAAGGTCTTTGGGATGAAGCACCAGGACGTAAGTCGCTTCAGTGACACCAAGGTGCTGTTGATGACACGTGGCAAGTTCGACCTGCACTTCACGCCGGTCGAGTCAATGGACCGCATGGCCCCCTACCACTTCGCGATTGAGGTCGAAGACTGGGACGGATTCATGAAGCACCTCGAGGATCTGAACATCCGTTACACGAAGCCGGTCGCGCGCCCGCAGAACAACTCCATGTTCTGCTACGTCCGCGACCCCGACGGGACCATGATCGAGCTCGTCTACCACGGCAACCGGGACTGGTAGCAACGTGCCATTCGCTGATTCAGACGGCGCCAAGATCTACTACGAGGTCCATGGCGAGGGCCCGGCCGTGCTGTTCGTGCACGGCTCCGGCGGCCATCACGCTGCCTGGTGGCAGCAGACCCCGTACTTCACCAGGCGCGGGTACTCCGTCGTCACGCTCGACCTGCGTGGATTCGGGCGCTCGACCTCTGAGCTCGACGAGTACGACAGCCTCGAGTTCCCCGGTGACATCCTCGCGGTACTGAACGACGCGGGCATCGACAGGGCCGTGCTCGTGGGTCAGTCGATTGGCGCGTCGGCGGCGCTGAAGGTCGCGGTCGCGCACCCGGACCGGGTGGCCGGCGTGGTCCTTGCGCACTCCCTTGGCGGCCTCGACAACGCCGAGCTGGCGGAGCTCGTCAAGGCCGACCGCGCCGAGGCCGAGAAGCTGCCGGTGCTCGACCGCCTGATGAGTAAGTCCTTCCAGGAGTCAAACCCGGAGATGACCTTCCTGTTCAGGCAGATGGGCACGTTCAACAAGGCCAAGATGCAGGATCTGCGCAACCTCACGGTGGGCGGTCCGTCGATCGAGACGCTGGCGGAACTTGGCGTGACGGTCTGCTTCCTGGCGGGTGAGAGCGACGCCGTGATCCGACCGGCGACGATCCGGCACGCGCACGAGCTGGTCTCCGGCTCGGTGCTCGAGCTGATTCCGGAGGCGCCTCACTCGATGTACTGGGAGCGCCCCGACCTGTTCAACGCAGGCGTCGAGCGCTTTCTGAAGCGTGTCTACGAAAGGACCTCATGACAATCACTGCCGACGACGCTCGCGAGCTGATCGCCAAGGCGCAGGAGAAGGCCGCAGAGTTCCAGAAGGTGGTCTCGGTGGCGGTTGTCGACGCCGGCGGCTTCATCGTCCTGGTGGAACGCCAGACGGGTGCCCGGCCGATCACGCCGATGATCGCGATCTCCAAGGCCTACACCGCCGCGGTGATGCAGCGTCCGGCCAGCATGCTCAAGGGCTGGGCCGAGCACGAGCCGGTGTTCTTCTCCGCTGTGTCGCGGCTCGGCCACTGGCCGATCATGGCCACCGACGGCGCCATCACGATCAAGCGCGACGGCGAGATCATCGGCGGACTCGGGGTCGCCGGCGGCCGCGCAGAGGAGGACGAGGAGATCGCCAAGGCGGCGCTCGAGGCGGCCGGCTACGAGTTCGACTTCGAGGCCTGGGGCCAGAAGAAGGTCTAAGGACCTCGGGAATCGATAGGAGCAGAGATGGCCAACTCAAGCAAGTTCCGCGCCGACCAGGTCGGCAGTCTGTTGCGCCCCGCGCGCCTGCTCGAAGCACGGCGGCGCCTTGAAGCGGGAATGATCGACGCCGATGAGCTCCGCCTCGTCGAGGATGAGGAGATCACCGAGGCCGTCAAGCGCCAGAAGGCGGCCGGAATCGACATCATCACCGACGGCGAGTTTCGCCGCCGGGACTTCCGCTCCGGCTTTGCCGACGCCGTCGACGGCGTCGAGATGCGCACCGTGGAGATGCCCTGGCGCGGTGAATCGGGCACTGTGACGTTGCCCAGCAAGCAGTACGTGATCACAGGCCGCATCAAACAGAAGCAGCGGATGACCGAAGGCGACGTGGCTTTCCTGCGCACGCTCACGACGGCGCCGCTCAAGGTCACGCTGATCGCACCAGGTTTCCTGGTCGACCGCTTCTGGATCGAGGGCGTGACGAACGAGTTCTACGAGTCGCGTGAGGAGCTTGCGGCGGAGGTGGCCGCGATCACCAGGGGGGAGATCGAGGCGCTGTTCGCCGAGGGCGTGCAGTACGTGCAGCTCGACAACCCCGGCTACTCGGCCTTCCTCGGCGAGTACACGCGCGAGCGCAGCGACGGGCTCACGCGCGAGCAGGCGTTCGAGCAGATGCTGAGAACCGACATCGCCGCGATCGAGGGTGTTGAACTGCCGCACCGCACCTACTCGATCGGCATGCACGTATGCCGGGGCAACCAGTCGAGTATGTGGCTGGGGGAGGGCGACTATGAGGCCGTCGCCGAGCGTCTGTTCAGCGAGCTGCCGGTTCAGCGCCTGTTGCTCGAGTACGACAGCGACCGTGCCGGCGGCTTCGAGCCGCTGCGGTTCGTACCGGAGGGCAAGATGGTCGTGCTCGGCCTGGTTTCGAGCAAGTCGCCCGAGCTCGAGACGCTCGACGAGCTGCAGGCCCGGATCGACGAGGCCATCGAGTACGTCGACTGGAACTACCTGGCGCTGAGCCCGCAGTGCGGGTTCGCTTCGGTCGCCGAGGGCGGCAACGAGCTCACGCAGGACCAGCAGTACGACAAGCTGCAGCTGGTCTCGGATACCGCGCTCGCCACCTGGGGCATCGAGCTGTAAGGCTCTTCCCGGGCGTGGTCAGCGGACCGCGCCCGGGACCACCAGCGTCTGAATCAGTCTGGCTGAACCGGGGACTCGTGGTCCCAGGTCTCGTGGAACATCAGCTCGACCAGGTTCTCATCCGGGTCGTGGATGTAGGTCGCTTTGGAGTTGTTCTGCGGCCGCACGAACACTTCCGTGTGCTCGATTCCGAGCGCAGCGAGGTGCTCCATGAACCCGTCCCAGTCCTCGAGCTCGATGCAGAAGTGGTGGGGCTTCAGGTCCGGCACATCGCCGCTGTGGACTGTGAAGTGCAGGTCGAAGTTGCCGCGCGTGAGCAGCAGCACCTCATCGACGCCGGGTGCGCCGCCCTGCTTGAACGGTCGCGGCACCTCGCGCATGCCGAAGACCCTCCCGTACCACTCCGCGGTGCGCTGCGGGTCCCGGATCGGGAAGTTGATGTGATGAATGGAATGGGGCCTGTTGCTCAAGCGTCTCTCCTCTAAAGGCTGAATCGCGAGCAATTCTCCTGCGCCGAGCCTCGCGTTTGATGCACGCGTTGGATGCGCAACCTGCATCTCTGGACTCGCTGGTCGCGGCTTGCATTGCCGCGTCCTACCCAGGCCGCGCCCTACCCAGGCCGCTAGCGGTGGACTACGGGCTTCTTCGGCGCGGTGCCGAAGACGTGATCCCAGAACGGGGCGCTGACGCCGTAGCCCGTGTGGCCATCCTGAAAGTGGTGGCGCATGTGCAGCTCGCGCATCAGTTTGCCCAGCCGCGTGGTGGCCGTGCGATGGTGCACGTGGTAGTGCAGCATGTCGTAGCCGAGGTAGCCGGCGAGGAAGCCGGCGCTCAGCGGCAGGAAGCCCGGCGAGCCGAAGATCAGGTAGAAGACGTACACGAACAGGGCGGCCAGCGGGACGCTCACCGACGGGGGCATAACGAGCCGCATGGGGTCGTTCGGGTGGTCGTGGTGCACGCCGTGGATGATCCAGTGCAAGCGCGCGCCGATCCCATGATCAGGCTCGAAGTGGAAGACGATCCGGTGCAGCCAGTACTCCGTCAACGTCCAGATCACGTAGCCGCCCGCGATCCACGCCAGCGCCCACACGCCGACGCCGTGGATGAAACCGAGCACCAGCATCACGATGATCGTTGGTACGAAGATGAGGAGCGGCACGGTCCAGTGCACGCGCGAGCACTTGTCCAGCCACTTGATGTCGAACATCGTTGGCGATGCCCGCAGAACCTCACTTCGGCTCATGCCTGTGAGCTCTTCTGGATGCGGTGCCGGCACAGCAACTTAGGATACCCAAACAATGTCTGCGAAACGGTCGGGGAAAACTGCGGAGGCGCGCTGGTGGGAGGTGCGGCGGGCTCAGAATCACAAGCCCTCCACATACCGCTGCCCGCTCTGCGGCGATCTTCTGCCCTCACTGAGCGAGCACATGCTGCTGTTTCCGGAGGGCGATCACAGCCGCCGTCGCCACGCCCATACGGCCTGCGTGATGCGAGCGCGGGAGCAGGGGCGGCTGCCGACGCGCGACGAGTGGGAGCGAGCCCAACCGGGCTGGCAGCCGCGGCCGACACTCTGGCAGCGGCTGAGGCGTCGTTAGGTCGATGTTTTCGACGCGAGCGGGGTGCTGACCGCGATCAGCCCCGACGCCAGTTTCTGCGCGATCAGTGCGTGGGCGTCGACGATCTGGCCCAGGTGCAGCAGCGACTCGGTTTCCGCCGCCACCTCGCCGTCGCCGAGCCGTAGCACCAGCGGCACCCCGGGGCGAACATCGCTCGCGGCCAGACCGATCGAGACGTTCGCGAGGTCATCGGAGGTCACGGCGGCGACGGCCGCACAGCTGTGAATGCCGAGTAGCTCGAGCATCTCCCGGTCATCGCCGCGGCCGATGGCGACCGGGATGCCTGCGCGCCGCGCGAGCCGGACGCAGGGCGCGTCGACATCGCGCTCGAGCGCGACCACCGGGATCCCGCGTCCGTGCAGCTCCTGGGCGAGGCGAAAGCCGATCTGCCCGAACCCCACCAGCAGCACGTGGTGGCGTCCTGGGACGCGACGCGGCCCAAACAGCGTGGTCAGCCGGGGACGGCTGAGCCTTCTGACGAGCGCGGCCGTGAAGACGGCGACCATCAGAACCGAGACGATCGTCACAACGGTCGAGATCAGCTTGAACCAGCCGGGTGAGAACTGCGCGCGGGGAGAGTCGGCCACCGTCGCCAGCGCGCGCGTACTGAAGTACAGGGCGTCGACCACTCCGTCGTGCAAGGAGATCATCGTGATGATCATCTGGACCACGAGCGTGATCAGCAGCGTCGTACCGGCGATCACCATCAGGCGGAGCGCATCGTCGACGATGCGCACGCCCGTGCCCGACGAAGATTGCATCCGTGCGCCGACATGCTGGACCTGATCCGCGAGCTCGCGCGCGACCATGTCGGAGGTCGGCAGCACGTTTACGGACGGGACGATCTCATGCAGCTGATGCACGATCGTACGGTCGAAGAGACTCACCCAGAGCGGCAGATCGGGCCGGATCCGGGCGCTGAGCAGCGTCAGGCGCAGTGCAAGCGCGTCATCGTGGGTCAGCACCACCACTGCCGTCCACTCGGGCTCGGTCAGCCGCGAGGCGACGGTGCTGTCGTTGACACCGAACGCCGTCGACGCCTCGGCGCCGAGCTGTATCAGGCGACGCTCGAGGGCCTCGCCGAAGCCGCCGGAATCACCAAGGATCAGTACATTTGCCGCCATCGCGCGCCCTGGGTCTCGTCCGTGTCTCTACGCGGACTCGCGTGGGATGACGCGGCCGATCTTGGTCTTCACGTCGGCGACGTCGAGGCCGAGCGCGCGGCGAGCGGCGAGGCGTCCGTGGCCCTCGGCGTCGGCCGTAAGTGTGGTGAGCGTCGGCGTGAACATCTCTGCGTACTCGGATTCATCGAAGCCGATCACCGCCCAATCGTTCGGCGCAGCCAGCCCGAGCGCGCGCATGCCGGCGAGCACCCGCAGCGCGGTGAAATCGGAGAAGCCGGCGATCGCCGTGATCTCCGGGTGCTCGTCCCTGAGTGAGGCCAGCGTGGCCGCGACATTCTCGAACGACTTGGGGATCACGCAGCGTGTGACCGGCGGCAGGTCGAGCATCTCCATCACCTCCTGGCTGAAGCGCGCCCGGACCGAAGCCAGCGGCTCGCCCTCCGGCACGGCCAGGGCAATGTGCCGATGGCCGCGCTCCGACAGGTAGCGGAACTGCAGCAGCACGTGGGCGGCCATGCCGTCCTTCCAGCCGCCGCCGGAGTCCTCGAGCTCATGGCCGGTGAGGTAGACCGCACCGAACTGCAGCACGGCTCTGGGGGCGATCACGTTGGTGATCTCCTGCGCGTCGCTCTTTGACGAGTGTCCGTGGCGAACGAGCAGGGCAAAGCCGTGCAGCGCCAGCTCCTTGTCGAGCCCGCGAATGAAGTTGCGCGAGTAGTTGCCCTCGCGGTTGCGCTCGATGTTGAGCACAACGATCCGCGAGGAACCCTCCATCAGCGCGCGGGCGATGCCGTGGGGCACGTATCCGAGCTCGTTGGCGGCGCTGCGAACACGCTCGCGCGTGGGCGCAGAGATCGTCTGGTTGGACACCTCGTTCAAAACGAAGCTCACGGTCGACTGTGAGACGCCGCTCGCCTGGGCCACGTCTTTCAGGGTGACTCGCCTGGTCGCACGCGTGGTCGGCACCGAGCGCAGTCTACCGGTACTAAAACACGCCTGGATGCCTGTGGATAGCGGGCTGAAACGCTTTAGTGATTTGGCGGCGAATCAGGAGAGATCCGATGGCGTCAAGCCGGTCGCGGCGCACCCCGCACACGCAGGGAAGCTGGGCGCGGTCGGCCTGAGCTAACCTCTTACCCGCGCGGGCGAAGGCCGGCTCGTTTTGGCACGGCGACCCGGCGTCAAGCTCAGGCTCTACGCCAGACTTGAGCTGAGACGCGCGCTACCGATACTCGGGTAGCGCCCGAGTGCGCTGACCGTGTCGGTAACGAGAGGAACCAAGTCCGAATGAGCAACCGAGATTTCCTGTTCACGTCCGAGTCCGTCACGGAGGGGCATCCGGACAAGGTCGCGGACCAGATCTCTGACGGCGTGCTGGACGCGGTGCTGGCGCAGGACCCGCTGGCGCGTGTCGCCTGCGAGACGCTGGTGAACACAGGGCTCGTCGTTGTGTCGGGTGAGATCTCGACGAGTGCCTACGTCGATATCCAGGAGATCGCGCGTGAGACGATCCGCAAGATCGGCTACATCGATGCCGGTCTCGGCTTCAGCGCCGACTCCTGCGCGGTGATGAACACCATCGACAAGCAGTCGCCTGACATCGCGCAGGGTGTCGATCAGGCGCTCGAGGCGCGCGCCGGTGACGAGTCTGATGAGCTGCTGGCGGCCGGCGCTGGTGATCAGGGGATGATGTTCGGCTACGCGACGAACGAGACGCCGGAGTTGATGCCGCTGCCGATCTCTCTGGCGCACCGTCTGGCGCAGCGCCTGGCGGAGGTCCGCAAGGACGAGACGCTTGCCGTATCTGCGGCCCGACGGCAAGACGCAGGTCAGCGTTCGCTACAGCGGTGGCCGTCCGGTGGAGATCGAGAAGTTGCTGATCTCCACCCAGCATGAGGAGGGCTCGGAGAAGCTGATTCCTGAGGATCTCTGGGAGAACGTGGTTGTGCCGGTGCTGCCTGAGGAGCTCTACGACGCGCACAAGCTGCGCGAGAACTTCCTGGTGAACCCGACCGGGCGCTTCGTGATCGGCGGACCGGTGGGCGACTGTGGCCTCACGGGGCGCAAGATCATCGTCGACACCTACGGCGGCATGGCCCGTCACGGCGGCGGCGCGTTCTCCGGCAAGGACCCGTCGAAGGTCGACCGCAGCGCCGCCTACGCGGCGCGCTGGGTGGCCAAGAACATCGTCGCCGCCGGCCTCGCGGATCGCTGCGAGGTGCAGGTCGCCTACGCGATCGGTGTGGCGCATCCCGTTTCGGTGATGGTCGAGACCTTCGGTACCGAGCACGTCGATCCGGACAGGATCGTGGACCTCGTCGGCGAGCACTTCGATCTGCGCCCGGGCGCCTTCCGTCGCGAGCTCGACCTGCACCGTCCGATCTACCAGCAGACCGCCGCCTACGGTCACTTCGGCCGCAGCGGCCCCGATTTCACCTGGGAGAACACGGACAAGGCGGCGCTCCTGCGCGAGGCTGCCGGCCTCGGGTCCGCGGAGGCAGTCTCGGCATGAGCATCACGGTCGTCGGCTCGATCGCGTACGACGCGGTCAAGACCCCGTTCGGCGAACGCAAGCGGATGCTCGGCGGCGCCGCGACCCACTTCGCGCTGGCCGCCTCTCTGTTCGACACCGTCCGACCCGTTGGCCCCGTGGGTGGCGACTTTGCCGAGAGCGAGTTCGAGGTGCTGCGGACGCGTGGGACGCTCACGGACGACGTCCAGGTGATTCCCGACGGCAAGACATTCTTCTGGGCCGGCAGGTACGGCTGGGACCTGAACACGCGCGAGACGCTCGACACGCAGCTCGGAGTGTTCGGTGAGTTCGAGCCGCAGCTGAGCGAGGCCGCGCGCGACTGCGACGTGCTGTTCCTCGCCAACATCCAGCCGTCGCTGCAGGCATCGGTGCTCGATCAGTGCCGCAGCCCGCGGTGGGTGGGGCTGGATTCGATGAACTTTTGGATCGACTCCACGCGCGAGGAGCTGATCAAGGTGATCGAGCGTGTCGACTGCGTCGTCCTCAACGACGACGAGTTCATCCAGTTGACGGGTAAGCCGTCGCTTGCCGCCGCGGCCCGGGAGATCCTGGCGATGGGTCCGTCGTCGGTCATCGCCAAGCTCGGAAAGTACGGAGCGGTCCTGGCCTCGCGTGACGGCTTCTTCGCGCTGCCGGCCTACCCGCTCGAGAAGGTCGTCGATCCGACAGGTGCCGGCGACAGCTTCGCCGGCGGACTCTGCGGCTACATCGCCTCCCAACACGGACAGCCCGTCGACCATGCCCTGCTGTCGACGGCGATGGCCTATGGCACCGCGATCGCGTCGTTCAACGTTGAGGAGTTCGGTACCGAGCGGGTCGCGCGACTGACGTTCGATGAGGTCGAACGCCCGCGTCACGCGATCTGCATCGGATGACCCAATTCACGCATCCTTCCGTACCCGTAGAGGAGACACGTCGCATGAGCACAACCGCCGCGACAAAGCCCGACTTCAAGGTCGCTGATCTCTCGCTGGCCGAGTTTGGTCGTAAGGAGATCCGTTTGGCTGAGCATGAGATGCCGGGTCTGATGGCGATGCGGCGTGAGTACGGCGATTCCAAGCCGCTTGCCGGCGCGAAGATCATGGGGTCGTTGCACATGACGATCCAGACGGCGGTGCTGATCGAGACGTTGGTCGCGTTGGGCGCCGAGGTCCGTTGGGTGTCCTGCAACATCTTCTCCACCCAGGACCACGCCGCCGCCGCGGTCGTCGTCGGCCCGCAAGGCACTCCGGAGGACCCGCAGGGGGTGCCGGTCTTCGCGTGGAAGGGCGAGACGCTTGAGGAGTACTGGTGGTGCACCGAGCAGGCCCTGAACGGTTTCGACGGTGGCCCGAACATGATCCTTGACGATGGTGGCGACGCCACGATGCTGGTTCACAAGGGCCGCGAGTTCGAGCAGGCCGGCGCTGTCCCGGACCCGTCGACCGCCGACTCTGAGGAGTTCACGATCTTCCTGGAGCTGCTGACCCGCTCGCTGACGCGAGGATCCGGAGCGCTACACCAAGATCGCCGCCGGTATCCGTGGCGTGACGGAGGAGACGACCACCGGTGTGCATCGCCTCTACCAGCTCGCCGAGGCCGGTCAGCTGCTGTTCCCGGCGATCAACGTCAACGACGCCGTCACCAAGAGCAAGTTCGATAACAAGTACGGCTGCCGGCACTCGCTGATCGACGGGATCAACCGCGCGACCGACGTGCTGATCGGCGGCAAGGTCGCCGTCGATCTGCGGCTACGGTGATGTCGGCAAGGGCTGCGCCGAGTCGCTGCAAGGCCAGGGCGCACGCGTGATCGTCACCGAGATCGACCCGATCTGCGCGCTGCAGGCCGCGATGGACGGCTACCAGGTCACCACGCTCGAGGACGTCGTCGCCACCGCCGACATCTTCATCACCACGACCGGCAACAAGGACGTCATCACCGCCGAGCACATGGGCCAGATGAAGCACCAGGCGATCGTCGGCAACATCGGCCACTTCGACAACGAGATCGAGATGGCACAACTCGCGCAGCGTCCCGGGGATCGAGCGGATCAACATCAAACCGCAGGTCGACGAATGGGTGTTCCCCGACGGCCACTCGATCATCGTCCTCTCCGAAGGCCGGCTCCTGAACCTCGGCAACGCGACCGGCCACCCGAGCTTCGTGATGTCCAACAGCTTCACCAACCAGGTGATCGCCCAGATCGAGCTCTTCGGCCACCAAGACCTCTACGAGCGCCGCGTCTACACGCTGCCCAAGCACCTCGACGAGAAGGTCGCACGCCTGCACCTCGACGCCCTCGGCGTGAAACTCACCACACTCACCGACACCCAGGCCGCCTACCTCGGCGTCCCCGTCGAAGGCCCCTACAAGCCCGACCACTATCGGTATTAGTCTGAAGTTGTCCCCGGGGCGGTTGGGTCCGGCTGGCCCACCGCCCCGCTGAAGCCGCTCGCTTGCTCGCCAGCCCCGGGCGCCGCCCGGATTGCCGGCTCGGGTGGACCGCTCCAGCGGCGCGGCTCGGCGCTGATCGGCGAGCAGGATCCGCTTGGCTTTGAGGCCCAGGCTCAGCCGCTCGCGACCCTCGGACTCGTAGGGCGAGAGCCCCGAGACCTCCTGGATCCGGGTCAGTCGGTAACCGACCGTGTGGCGATGCAGCCCCATGGCCTCGGCGGTGTCGGTGGTTGAGCCGTGGTGAGCGAGGAAGTTTTCGAGCGTCTCGCCCAACTGCGTCTCGTGCGTCGGCGTCGTAGAGCTCGAGCGGCGCGATCGTGCGCTCGCGGAGTGCCCGCAGCTCCGTTGGGCTGTGGATCAGCACGCCCGCGAGCAGCCGGTAGGTGTCCTCCTCGCCGCTGTCGATTTCGAGTCCGGCGTCGCGCAACTCTGCGAGCAGGCTGGTGGCGGCTCCGGAAGGGAGCTCGGCCTCCGAGAGGTCGTCGGCGAGCCGGTGGGCCTCGGCGACGAGTGCCTCGAGGCCGGCGATCGAGGCCTCGACGAGCGTCAGTGGGGTGGCTGGACCGGGGGGCGGCATCTGCCGCCCCCCGAACGTCACCCTCGTCTGCGCTGTACATCAAGCCGGCGCGGGGACCGCGGCCGGCACCTCCTGATACGCCCCGAGCGACGGAATGTCGGACGGGTACACCTCGTGGCCGTGCTCGGCCACATCGCCGATCTCCATGTTCTCGGTGGACATCCGCAACGGCATGAACAGGCCGATCACCTTCAGGATGATGAAGGTCGCGACAGCCGACCAGGCGATCACGAACACGCCCGCGAACAGCTGCCATTTCAGCAACGTCGCGCTGCCGAAGATCAGGCCGGTGCTGCTGCCCTCCGGTATGTACTTCTTGCCGACGTGGTCATAGAAGACCGCCATGTTCGGGTCGGCGAAGACACCAACGAGCAGGCCGCCGCAGAGACCCGCGAGGCCGTGGGTGTAGATCACGCCCAGCGTGTCATCGACCCTGCGCAACGGACCCCAGGAGCTCGCGTAGTTCATCGCGAAGTACACGATCACCGAGGCGATCGCCACCGCAGGCGATCGCACCCCAGCCGTTGACGAAGCCGGCGGCCGGGGTGATCGCCACGAGGCCGACGATCATGCCGTTGACGCCGCCGAGCAGGCTCGGCTTGCGGCGCGTGAGCAGGTCGCAGCCGACCCACACCAGGAACGCGACCGCGGTCGCGAGGTTGGTGTTGAGCACCGCGGCGCCGGCCGAGTTGGCCGCCGAGTACGGATCGCCGCCGTTGAATCCGTTCCACCCGAGCCACAGCAGTCCGGCCCCGACCGCCACCATCGCGACGTTGTTCGGGGCGTCGATTTCTCGGTCTCTCTGCAGTCGTGGCCCTATCACAGCGGCGGCGACGAAGCCGGAGACGCCGGCCGAGAGGTGGATCACGTAGCCGCCGGAGAAGTCCAGCGCGCCGTGATGCGCGAAGAAGCCACCGCCCCAGAGCAGGAACGCGTCGACCACGTAGACGATCGAGATCCACAGGACCGAGTAGACGCACCATGCCTTCCAGTTGACACGTCCGAGCACCGAGCCCAGGGACAGGATCGGCGTGATCGCCGCGAACACGAACTGGAAGTAGACCAGTGAGGATTGCGGGAATCCGAACGTGGATGGCGAGCCATAGGCGCCCGGTACCGTGCCCTGGCCCTGGAGCTCAGTCGGGCTTAGTACAGGCCCCGGTTTGCCGATGAAGGCGTTGAGGAAGCCGGGGTGGGAACTGCTGAACCACGGCTGCCCGAAGCCCATCTTGAACGCGTACAGGACCCAGATCACGAGCACGACGGAGAACGTCAGGAACGTGAGCATCATCGAGTTGATGCTCCAGCGCTTCTGCATCACGCCGCCGTACAGCACAACCAGGCCGGGCACGCTCATCAGGCCGACGAGCGTCGCTGCCGTCACCTGCCAAGCGGTGTCTCCCTGGTTCAGCCAGGGAAGTGCCTCAGTTGGCATACATCTCCTTCTTTTTCTTCTCGAGGGCACCGCCCGCGTACGAGCGATGGCTTGATCCCCTGATCAAGCTGACGTGAGAAGGGTCTTCGACGCCGTTAGCTCGAGCTATGGCCAGCAGTCCAGGGTTGCCTGTGGGGCCCTAGACATTTGGATAATCGCTTGGCCCTATGGCCAAAGGACTACGAGCCGCCGGTTGGGATACCCGCCTTGCGGCAGGCCGCGTACAGCTCGGTCTGATAGTCCCCGTCGATGCCCTTCTTGCTGGGCGGCGTCGCGCACAGGGTTCGAGCCTGCGAGCCGCAGTTGTACGACTCCGCGCCGCCGATCATCGTCGAGTAGCTGAAGTCGATGCAGCCGTTGCCTGTCTTGCGCTGGTGGTTGGTCAGCGAGAAGACGACCAGGCCGACCAGCACGAGCGTGACGATCGCGGCGGCGTACACGGCCACTCGCTCGCGCCCGCTACGGAAACGTCGCCGCGTCGCCTGCTGGTTGGCCTGCTGAAAGTGCCCGGGCGCGTAGACCATGGGCGGCCAGTCTAGCCACCGCGGCCCGCGGCTCAAGGCGCGCTCGCATCAATGCGGGCCGGGCCCGAGGCTCAGAAGTTGGTGCCGATCCAGTCGACCGGCTGCGGAGCCGGAACGGGCTTGCCCACCGCCAGCTGGATCGCAGCGTGCTGCGGTGAGCGGGATCGCCGCGGGATCCCCGCTGCAACGCTTGCCGTTGACCGTCGCCGTCACGCGGCCCCGGAGCAGCGGCCACGCGCGTGCGGCTGAGGGGCTGATTCCAGATCGCGAAGAAGTCCCCGAGCGTGAACTGCCGTGGCACGGGGGACTCGGCCTCGATCAGGCCGTCGGCGGCGCGTGTATGCAGCCAGTACATGCACGTGTGGGTTCCGTAGAACAGCCCGTGCGGGGTGATGACCGGGTTCTGGTTCACCAGCCCGATTCCACCGGGCAGAGCCCGTGACCTGCCGCCGACGTAGACCTGCAGGTGGGCGTAGGTCGCGTAGGCGAGCTGCGCGATCGGCTCGCACTGGATGCCGCGGATGATCGCGCCCAGGTGGGTCGTCGTCGACACGGCCAGGAACGGGCCGGTCTCGATCGGGAAGCCGTTGGGCCCGAGGTAGGGCCGCGACGTCGGGGTCGCGATCGTGCTCGTCGGCGTGCGTCGTCGTGGTCGAGAACGTGAGCGGCGCCGTCGGTCGCATCGGTGCCACCGCTGCCGGTGGTGCCGCCACCGCACCCCGACAAAGTCAAGGCCGCGCTCACGAGGAGCGCGGCCAGAACCCAACGTCGCACGGGACTAGGACGTCGCCGCGTCAGGCTCGCCCGGTCCGGGGCTTAGCGGCGCGAGCCCCCGCCGAACAGGCTCAGGAACAGCAGGAACACGTTGAAGATGTCCAGGAAGATGCTCGCCGCGATCGGCACGGCGCTCTGGTACTTGCCGCTGTTGGCCATCCGGTTGAAGTCGAAGATGGTGAAGCCACCGAACACAACGAGCATCAGGACGCAGTAGATGATGTTCGAGGCGGGGATCGACACGAACAACGCGATCAGCCCGAACACGAACACCACGCCGAAGGCGATCAGCAGCGGCTTTACGTACGGCGAGAGATCGCGTCGTGTCGAGTAGCCAAACGTCCCGAGCACGCCGGTAAAGAGCCCGGTGGCGCCGGCGGCCTGCCAGACGACGGACGGGTCGTACTTGACGTAGTACGAGATGATCGGCGCGATGAACATCCCCAACAGCAGCGCCAAGCCGAATAGGAGGGCGATGGCCAGTTGCTCGTGCCCGCGTGCCGTCGCGGCCTGCAGGCCGAAGATGCAAGCGATGGCACCGATGAAGAAGATGAAGCCGCCGGTCTGGACGTCGCGCGCGATGTAAGCGCCCAGGGCAGCAAAGCCGAGGGCGAAAGCGACGAGGCCCATCACCTGCCCGAAAACCGCTCGCGCGCGGTCGCCTGTGAGTGCGGCGCCTTGGCCGAACCCGAGCTGTTCATAAGTGGGCATTCAGTTGCTCCTCAGAAGGTCTCCGAAGTCGAATTCCCTCGAATGCCCGCCGACCAGCATTTTGGTACGAGCGGGCAAACCGAGGGAGTTGCTGCCAAGAAAGTTAGAGCATTCTGTGGCAGCACCACCGAAGAAGACCTTAAACCTGCCCAGTTTTTATTTCGTGCTAAGAGCCGGCCGCCTAGGCCGCGCGGTGCAGAAACGTGCTCTGGCGCAATGCCGGATCACGATCAACCGCCTCTACCAGGCCCTCGGCGATGGATTCGGCATCCAGGCCGAGAAACTTGGCAAGCTCCCGCACTCGTTCACGATGCGCCAGGCCGACGACGACGGTACGTCGATCGGGTGGCACCCGCACAAGAGAGATCCGTTCCATGTCCTCTAAACGCATGATCGCGGGAAAAGTCGCTACGCAACTTTCCTCTTTTTCAAATTTCTTCGATTCGGGCGTAAAAACCCGCAATTACGGCCGTCTTCCCTTATGGCAACGGGTCTAAACAGCTAGAAACGTGCTGTGAGCGAGCTGGAACCCGCGCCGTGAGCGAGACCGTCGGGCCGCTGGCCGGAATCAGGGTGCTGGAGATCGGTGGTATCGGCCCGAATCCGTTTGCCGGGATGCTGCTGGCCGACATGGGCGCCGACGTGATCCGGCTCGATCGCCATGTCGGGAGCGGCTTCGGCCAGGCAGGTCCGACAGATCCATCGCTGCGCGGGCGCCAGACGCTCGCGGTCGATCTCAAGAGCGATGCCGGCAGAGACCTTGCGCTGGCGCTCGCCGAGCGCGCCGACGCGCTGATCGAGGGCTTCAGGCCGGGCGTCATGGAGCGCCTCGGGCTCGGGCCCGACGACGCTGATGGAGCGCAACGCGCGGCTCGTCTACGGACGCATCACCGGCTTCGGGCAGGAGGGGCCGCTGGCCGCGATGCCTGGGCACGACATCAACTACGTCGCGCTCAGCGGCGTGCTCGGCGCCTCGCAGCGAGACGGGGGATAAGCCGATGTTCGCGATCAACACCGTCGGCCGACTACGGCGGCGGCGCGATGCTGCTCGCCTTCGGTGTCGTCTGCGCGCTGCTCGAGGCGCGCAGTTCGGGCCGCGGTCAGGTCGTCGACGCGGCGATGGTCGACGGCTCGGCGCTGCTGCTGACGATGGTCCACGCGCTGCGCGCGGCGCGGCTGCTGGAGCGACACGCCCGGCACCAACATCCTCGACAGCGGCGCCCACTTCTATGAGGTCTACGCCACGGCCGACGGCGGCCACATGGCCGTCGGCGCGATCGAGCCCCAGTTCTACGCCCGCCTGCTGGAGCTGCTCGAGCTGCCCGCCGAGCGAATTGCCGCAGTGGGATCGCGACCGCTGGCCGGAGTTCAAGCAGCGGCTGGCGGAGGTCTTCGCCACCAGGCCGACCCAGGACTGGGCCGACCTGCTCGAGCACGAGGAGGTCTGCGTGATGGCCGTGCGTGGGCCGTTCGAGGCGCCGCTTGACCCGCACCTGGTCGCCCGCGGCACGTTCGTCGAGCTCGACGGCATCCGCCAGCCCGCCGCGGCGCCGCGCTTCAGTCGCACGCCCAGGATCGGCGCGTCCGGCGACAGACCGATCCCGAGGCGGCGCTCAGGCGCTGGGGCGTCGACGCCGGCCGCCTGACTCGACGCGCCGAGGCGTCTAGGCCTCGGCGCCGAGGCGCGGCTCCGACCGCGCGGCGGCCTTGGCGCGTCGCGTGGCCGACGCGCCTGCGCGAACGTCACCATCTTGCCGCTGCGCTCGTCCCAGAGCTTGAAGCGGACCGCGCGCATGCCGTCGGCGATCGTGATCGTCGGCACCGTCGCAAAGACCGGATGCGAATCGTGCGCGCGCTGGAGGTTGTAGTTCGGGATCTTGTGGTTCAGGTGATGCACGTGGTGCAGGCCGATGCTGCCGCTGAAGAACTGCAGGACCTTCGGCAGCTTCAGGTAGGTGCTGCCCTGGAGTGCGGCGTCGGCGTAGTCCCACTCATCGCCGCTCTGCCAGTAGGCGTCCTCGAACTGGTGCTGGACATAGAACAGCCAGATGCCGGCCGAGCCGGCGAGCAGCGCCGACGGCGCCCAGACCTCGACCACGAACTGCCAGCCGAGCAGCCAGAACATCAGGCCGAACGACGACCGCCAGGGCCGCATCGGTCGCGAGCACGCTCTGGCGCATTCGTGGCCGGGCGTCCTTCCCGATGATGCGCGGGCCGATGATCATCGCGAAGATCGGTCCGATGCCGAACATCACGATCGGGTTGCGGAACATCCGGTAGGCGAGGCGGCTCTTCCACGGCTTGGCCAGGTACTCGTTGACCGTCAGCGTGTAGCACGTCGCCGACGCCGCGGCGATCGAGGTCGCCCGAGGTCGCGTGGTGGACGGCGTGCTCATGGCGCCAGCGCACGAACGGCGTGAGCACGAACAGCCCGAGCACCGTGCCGACGCGGGCATTGGCCTTGCGTGACGGCAGCAGTGAGCCGTGGCAGCAATCGTGGAACACGACGAACGTGCGCACGAGAAAGCCGGCGGCCACGACCACGAGTACCGCGGTGAGCACGAACGACGTTCCCAGCGTCAGGTAGCTCGCGACCGAGAGCGCAAGGTAGGGCAGCAGCGAGGTCGCGATCTGCGCGAAGCCGCGGCGGGTCTCGGGCTGCTCGTACGGTCGCAGCGCGTCCTTCCAAGTTCAGGGTTCCGGTCGACATTCTCTGGAGTTCCTCCGTTTAGTGTGAGAGCCAATCGGAGGGTGTCCTACCGGCCCGATCTGGCGGCGAACGTAGCAGCACTCCATAAAGTTTCACGGTTGGCTACGACAGATCGACTACTCAAGAGTTATCGGCTGGAGGGGAATGACTCTGGAGTCGAACTCCGCAAGCAGCTCGGAGGCCGACTGCACTCGGTCGCGTCCGCCGGCGAGACCGAGGCTGTGGGCCAGCAGCGCCAGCGTCGCCGCCACCGGCTCGTCGCGGTCTGCCGAGCGTCGCCGCACGGTCGCGCTTGGCCAGGCGCTCGCCGCTCGGACCGAGCACCAGCGGGACGTGCGCGTAGCTCGGCGTCGGCAGGCCGAGCAGTCGCTGCAGCAGGATCTGCCGCGGCGTCGAGTCGGCGAGGTCGGCGCCGCGGACGACCTCGCCGATGCCCTGAGCGGCGTCATCGACGACGACCGCCAGCTGGTAGGCGTGGACGCCGTCGGAGCGGACCACGACGAAGTCGTCAACCGACAAGCGACTGGGGCCGAGCAGGCAGTCATCGAATTCGATCCGCTCCGCGTCGGCCCGCAGCCGCAGCGCGAAGCGCTCACCGGCCTCGATCCGCCGCCGCCGCTCGAGCGGCAGGGATGTCGCGGCAGGTGCCGGGATAGAAGCCCTCGGGCAGCTTGCCGTGCGGGGCCGAGGCGGCCTCGCGGATCTCGGCGCGGGTGCAGAAGCACGGGTACAGCCGTCGCTGGCGCGTGCAGCTTGGCCGAGCGCGTCGTCGTAGAGCCAGGTGCGCTCGGACTGGCGCACCGGCTGCTCGTCCCAATCGATCCCCAGCGCGCGCAGGTCGGCGAGCTGCGACTCCTCGAACTCCGGGCGCGAGCGCTGCGGGTCGAGGTCCTCGATCCGCACGCAGGAAGCGGGCGCCCTGCGAGCGCGCCATCAGCCAGGCCACCAGGGCAGTGCGGAGGCTGCCCAGGTGCAGCGGCCCGGTGGGCGAGGGGGCGAAGCGCCCGTCGTGGTCATGCGGCGATTGTGACGATGAGCGTGCGGCGGATCGGCGTTGGGTCGCTCGACCGCGGCGGCGGCTTGCTCCGCCCCTTGTTCGGCGTGCGGCCCAGCACCTTCAGGAACGGATCGTGCGTGTCGACGACGCGCTCCTTCATCGGGATGATCGCGTTGTCGGTGATGTGGATGCCCTCGGGGCAGACCTCGGTGCAGCACTTGGTGATGTTGCAGAGGCCGATGCCGCCCTCGTCGGCGATCTGGTCGAGGCGGTCGACGCCGTCGAGCGGATGCATGTCGAGGCTCGCCATGCGGAGCATGAAGCGCGGCCCGTAGTAACGGTTGTGCATGCGGTGGTCGCGCAGGATGTGGCAGACGTCCTGGCACATGAAGCACTCGATGCACTTGCGGAACTCGCTCATGCGGTCGGTGTCGGCCTGGTCGATCAGGAAGTCGCCGTTGCTGCAGGTCGACGCCCTCCTTGAGGTCGTCGCGCGGCGTGAACGGCGTGATCTGCTCGTTGACCCGGTAGTTCCAGGAGACGTCGGTGACCAGGTCGCGGATCACCGGGAAGGCCTTCATCGGCTCGACCGTGATCGGCTCGAACGGGGGCAGGTGGTCGAGCCGGGTCTTGCACATCAGCCGCGGCTTGCCGTTGATCTCGGCGCTGCAGGAGCCGCACTTGGCCGCCTTGCAGTTCCAGCGCACCGCCAGGTCCGGAGCCTGGCTGCGCTGGATCTCGAGCACCGCGTCGAGCACGACCATGCCGGGCTCGGTCTCGAGGTCGTAATCCACCAGACCGCCGCTCGTCAGGTCCCCGCGCCAGATCTTGAGCCTGCGGGTCCCGACCGCCATTGGCATCTCGACTCATGATGCTTTCTCAGCCTCCTTACGGGCCTCGACGAGTTCTTCCAGTTCGTCGCGCTTCACGACCGGAGTCGGTGTCAGCGTCATGTCGTGCTCGCCGTCGCGGTGGACGACGATGTTGTGCTCGCCCCAGTAGTCGCTGTAACCGGTGAAGTCCAGGCGGCTGTGGGCGCCGCGGCTCTCCTCGCGCATCAGTGCGCCGCGGGCGATCATCAGCGACACGGTGAGCATGTTCTTGACCTCGGCGCAGAGCTGCCAGCCGGGGTTGTAGTCGAGCCGGTCGGACGGCGCCTTGAGGTTGCCGACGCGGGCCTCGAGGCCCTCGAGCTTGGCGATCGCCGTCGGTCAGGTCCTCGCTTGTCGCGGAAGATGCCGACGCCGTCGCCCATGATCGTCTGCAGCTCCTTGTGCATCTGGAACGGGTTCTCCGTTGCCCGAGCCGTTGAGGTAGTGGTCGACCTCGGCCTGCGGCGGCGGCGATCTCCTCGGCCGGCAGCGACACCGCGCCTGAGCTGTTGGCGGTCTCGGCGGCGCCCTCACCGGCGCGGCGGCCGAACACGAGCAGGTCGCCGAGCGAGTTGCCGCCGAGGCGGTTGGCGCCGTTCATGCCGCCGCTGG
Source organism: uncultured Actinomycetota bacterium (assembly GCA_963818135.1). Classification (GTDB taxonomy): domain Bacteria; phylum Actinomycetota; class Thermoleophilia; order Solirubrobacterales; family Solirubrobacteraceae; genus Palsa-465. Next base: position 34,766 of record CAWFRF010000010.1, on the reverse strand, counting down.
CCTCGCCGGTCGCGAACAGGCCGGGCACGCGCGACTCGCCGGTGTCGGGGTCGACCTTGACGCCACCCATGAAGTAGTGGCAGGTCGGGCCGACCTGCATCGGCTCCTTGGTGATGTCGACGCCGGCCAGCTCCAGGAACTGGTCGTACATGCTCGGGAGCTTGCGCTTGACGTAATCGGAGTCGAGGTGGCTGACGTCGAGGTAGGCGCCGCCGTGCGGTGTGCCGCGCCCCTCCTTGACCTCGGTGTAGATCGAGCGCGCGACCACGTCGCGGGTCGAGAGCTCCATGCGCTTGGGGTCGTAGCGCTCCATGAAGCGCTCGCCGTCCTTGTTGCGCAGGATCCCGCCCTCGCCGCGGACCGCCTCGGTCACGAGCAGGCCGGCGACGCCGGGCGGGTACACCATCCCGGTCGGGTGGAACTGGATGAACTCCATGTCGACCAGCTCGGCGCCGGCCTCGTAACGCGAGCGCGTAGCCGTCGCCGGTGCAGTCCTGCGAGTTCGAGGTGATCTTGTAGATGCGGCCGCTGCCGCCGGTCGCGAGCACCAGCGCCTTGGCGCTGAAGCTGATCTGCTCGCCGCTGGCGCGGCGGTAGCCGAACGCAGCCGACGACGCGCTCGCCGTCCTTGATCAGGCGTCGTGATCGTCGTCTCCATGAACACGTCGACGTCCGAGTGCACGGTCTTGTCCTGGAGCGTGCGGATCATCTCCAGGCCGGTGCGGTCGCCGATGTGGACCAGGCGCTTGTAGGTGTGGCCGCCGAAGGCGCGCTGCGACATCACGCGCTCGGGCGTGCGGTCAAAGACGGCGCCCCAGTGCTCGAGCTCGCGGGCGCGGTCGGGCGCCTCCTTGGCGTGCAGCTCGGCCATCCGCCAGTTGTTCAGGTACTTGCCGCCGAACATCGTGTCCTGGAAGTGGATGCTCCAGCTGTCCTCGGGCGCGACGTTGCCGAGCGACGGCGGCAAGCCCGCCCTCGGCCATCACCGTGTGGGCCTTGCCCAGCAGCGACTTGCAGACCAGGCCGGTTTGCGCGCCCGCCTCGGCGGCGGCGATCGCGGCGCGCAGCCCGGAGCCGCCGGAGCCCAGGACGAGGACGTCGTAGTCGTGGTGCTCGATCGCCATCAGAAGATGTGGTGCGGGTCGGTGAACACGCCGGAGGAGACCAGCCAGATGTAGAGGTCGGTCCCCCAGACGGTGAACATGCTGATCCAGGCCCACTGCATGTGGCGGCCGTTGAGGATCGAGACCTTCTGCCAGGCCGTGTGACGCGTCTCGGCCGCTGGGCGAGCAGGAGAAGCAGTTGAGCTTGCCGCCGATGATGTGGCGCCAGGAGTTGCAGCCGAACGTGAAGGCCGACAGGCAGATCACGTTGATGAACATGATCGCGTTGCCGACGCCGATCCCGAAGCGAGCCGTTGTAGAAGAGCCCGCGGATCGCGTCGTACCAGAGGAAGCCGATCGACGATCGCCGCGAAGTAGAAGAAGATGCGGTGCAGGTTGTTGAGCACCAGCGGGAACTTCGTCTCGCCCGTGTACTTGCGGCGCGCGACGCCGGCGACCGCGCAGGACGGCGGCGCCAGGAAGAACGAGCGGTAGTACGACTTGCGGTAGTAGTAACAGGTGGTCCGCAGGCCGAGCGGCGACCAGAGCACCAGGAACGCCCAGGGCAGGTTCGTGTTGAACGAGAAGATCCCGGGCAGATCGGGCGAGAAGAACGGCGACTGCAGATGGCGCGCCGTCGGCGGTGATCGCGTAGTGCTTGTTGACGATCACGCGGATGATCGTGTAGATGCCGAAGAGCGTCAGCGCGATCACGACCAGCGACCGGCTGCACCCACCACAGTCGCGCCGCATCGTCGCGCCGAGCCGGCGCGGGGGAGTGGCAACAGTTGTCATCAGAGCAGAGTTCGGTGAGTGGGAGTCAGGAGGTACTTGCGTGGCAAGACTCACGGATTATCGGCTTTTTAGCCGTCGGCTGACGTCACCATAGGTTTCGCCACTGCGCCTGCCGAGCGGATAGGCTGTGGCCGTCCGTGGAGCGCGAATTCGACGTGGTCGTGGTCGGTGCCGGACCCGCCGGGGAGATCGCCGCCGGGCGGCTCGCGACCCGCGGCGGGCGCTCGGTGGCGATCGTCGAGCGCGACCTCGTCGGCGGTGAATGCTCGTTCTACGCGTGCATGCCGTCGAAGGCGCTGCTGCGCCCGGCCGAGGTGCTCGCGCGAGGCGCGACGGGTGCCCGGGCGCGGCCGAGGCGGTCACCGGCTCGCTCGATGTCCAGGCCGTGCTTCGCGCGCCGCGACGAGGTCGTCCACGACCTCGACGACTGCAGCGCAGCTGCCGTGGCTGGAGGACCGCGGGATCGAGCTGTTCCGTGGTCAGCGCCGGCTCGACGGCGAGCGCCGCGTGGTCGTCGGCGACGACGTGCTGGTGGCCCGCGAGGCGGTGATCCTGGCGACCGGCAGCACCGCCTCGATGCCGCCGATCCCGGGTCTCGCCGAGGCCGGCGCCTGGTCCAACCGCCAGATCACGACCGCGCACGAGGTGCCGCGCGCGGCTGCTGATCCTCGGCGGCGGCGTGGTCGGCGTCGAGATGGCGCAGGCCTGGGTCTCGTTCGGGTCGAAGGTGACGATCATCGAGGCCGCCGACTCGCTGCTCGAGAACGAGGAGCCGTTCGTCGGGCGAGGAGGTCGGGCAGGAGCTTCAGCGCTCTTGGCGCCGACCTGCTGTTCGGCGCCAAGGCTGTAGCGGTGCGGCGGGACGGTGAGCGAGATCACCGTCGAGCTGGAGGACGGGCGCACGGTGGTCGGCGACCGGCTGCTCGTCGCTGTCGGGCGCAGGCCCGAACAGCGCCGGGCTCGGGCTTGCCGAGCGTCGGGCTCGCGGATGGCGGCTACGTCGAGGTCGACGATCGGCCTGCGGGTGCCCGGCGTGCCGTGGCTCTACGCGGTCGGCGATGTCAACGGCCGCTCGCTGCTGACCCACGCGGGCAAGTACCAGGCGCGGATCGCGGCCGACCAGATCCTCGGCGAGGTCGAGCGCGCGGGCGATCGGCGGATCTGCGCGCGGCTCGCCCAGCGTCGTCTTCACCGATCCGGAGGTCGCCGTCGGTCGGCATGACGCTCGCGGCCGCGCGCGAGGCCGGCATCGATGCGATCGCGATCGACCTGCCGACCGGCAGCTCCGCGGGGGCGAGCTTCGTCGGCCGCGGCGCGCTCGGACACCTCGCGGTTCGTCGTCGACCGCGCGCGCCAGGTGCTGGTCGGCGTCACCTTCGTCGGCCCCGGCGTCAACGACTTCCTGCAGGCGGCCAGCATCGCTGTCGCCGGCGAGGTGCCGCTGACGCAAGCTCGCGCACGCGGTCGCGCCGTTCCCGACCCGCAGCGAGCTCTGGCTCTCGTTCCTCGAGGAGTACGAGCGCCAGGCCGGCGTCAGCGTCCACTCGGGTACTGAGGCTTAGCGTTATGGCGGCTGACCGCGAGGGTGAGAACTAGGCTGCATCCGCTGCTGAGATAGCGGAGCGTTTGAGGTCGTCATCGCAGGCGGCGGCGTCGCCGCGCTGGAGGCGGCGCTGGCGCTGCGCGCGCTCGCCGGCGACCGCGTGGCGATCACGATCGTCGCGCCCGAACGCGGAGTTCCGTTACCGGCCGCTGGTGGTGCACGAGCCGTTCACGCCGGCCGTCACCGCCGACTACAGCTGTCGCGAGATCGCCGAAGCGTGCAGAGGCGCAGCTGCTGGCCGACCGCTTCAAATGGCTCGACCCGCACGGTCGGGTGCTGCACACCGACCACGGGCAGAAGCTGCAGTACGACGCCGTGCTGCTGGCGCTGGGCGCCGGGCGCATCCGCGCTTCCGCGACGTGCTGACGCTCGACGACAGCAACGCTCGGCGAGCAGCTCGCGGACTTCGTCGAGGCGCTCGACCGCGGCGTGCTGCAGCAGCGTCGCCTTCGTCGTGCCCGTCGCTGCCGATCTGGTCGCTGCCGGCATACGAGCTGGCGCTGATGACGGCCAACCGCGCGGCGGCGCAGGGACAAGGACGTCGCGGTGCTGCTCGTCACGCCTGAGGACTCGCCGCTCTGCGGCGCTCGGCGTCAACGCGAGCGCCGAGGTCGCGGAGCTGCTCGGCGCGAGGCCGGGTCACCACGATCACGTCCGCCAGCTGCCAGATCCGCGAGCCCGGCAGGATCGACCTCTACCCGCTGCGCAGCTCGATCCTCGTCGACCAGATCATCGCGCTGCCCGAGCTCTACGCGCCCTCGCTCCCGGGCGTGCCGACCAGCGCCGAGCGTGGCTTCGTGACGATCGACTCGCACGGCGCCGTGCACGGGCTCACGCGCGTGTATGCCGCCGGCGACATCACCGACACGCCGGTCAAGCATGGCGGGCTCTCGGCCGATCAGGCCGACGTCGCCGCGCACACGATCGCCGCGCTCGCGGGGGCGCCGGTCGAGCCGCGGCCGCTGCGGCCGGCGCTGCACGTGATGCTGCTCGGGGCCGAACGAGCCGCTGTTCATCCGCTCGCAGATGCTCGGTGAGCACGGCGTCGACCTCGAGATGAGCAACGACCCGCTGTGGTAGCCGGCCCAGAGACTGCACAGCGAATACCTCGGACCGGTGCTGGCGGAACTCGACGCCGCGCGTTCGGCGTAGCGTTCAGGCTGGGCGCGGGTCTCAGCGCGCGTCGGTGAAGACGGTGCGGTCGCGCCCGTGCGTCCTTGGCCTCATAGAGCGCTCTGTCGGCGCGGCCGAGCAGCTGCTCGGGCGTGTCGCCGTCGACCAGCAGGGCGATTCCCGCCGAGCAGGTCTGGTTGGCCGGCATGCGCGCTCGCAGCCGCTCCACGAGCGCCTGCATCGCGCCGGTGTCCTTGCCCGTCAACAGCAGCGCGAACTCCTCACCGCCGCAGCCGGGCGAGGAAATCGCCCGAACGAATCTCTGCCTTCCACGCTGCTGCGGCCTCACGCAGCAGACGGTCACCGGCCGGATGACCGTAGGAGTCGTTGAACTGCTTGAAGTGGTCGATGTCGAACATCGCCACCGCCACCGGCTCACGGCCCGCCTTCATCGCCTGAGCGAGCTGTGCGTCCCAGGCGCGGCGGTTGGGAAGGCCGGTGAGCGGGTCGGTCAGCGCCTCGTCGGTGAGCTGCTCGATCACGTCGGCGCGGTCGATCACGGCGGCGACTTCGTGCGCGAGCAGTGAGGCGACCACCACGCGCGGCTCGGTCGCCTGACGCGGCTCGCGCCAGCCGACGACACAGCACGCCGACCGCCTGATCGCCCCTCAGCAGTGGCTGGTAGAGCACCGACTGCGGAGCGCCGCCGACGCGCCAGATGTCGGGATTGCCGACGTGCGCCTCGACGTCCTCGAAGATCAGCCGCTGGCTGCCGCGAGAGGAAGGCGTCGTATACGGCGCTCTCGGGTCTGGCCGGCGTGCCGGCGGCGATCGCGTCCGGCGCGCCTGTGGTCGTGGTCAGCAGCAGTACGCCGGTTATGCGGTCCGGCTCGTAGAGCCCGACGACGAGCGCCTCGCTGACCTCCAGCACCGCACGGCAGGCGTCGTGGCGAGGGTCGGTGCTCCGGTACAGCTGCTGCACGGTCTCACTCACGCGCACCAGGATCCGCTCTCGGCGGCGTGCATCTGAGGCGCGATGGCGGATGTCGGCCACCAGCCGGTGCGTGACGAGTCCGACGATCGAGCTGACCGCAATCGCCAGCAGCGCGCCGCGGTACCCGCTCGGTGGATACTCGGGCGAACCAATGAACACGAGCGGCGCCAGATAGAAGGCGGCCACGCCTCCCAGCACGATCCACAGACCGAGCCGATCGCGCACGTAGAGCGCGGTCTGGAACTACGGGCAGCAGCGAGATGATGCTGATCGCGGCGACGCTGCCTCCGACCGAATTACGCGCCAGCGCCAGCGCCGCCAGGAAGCCGAGCGAGCCCAGCACCGTGCCGGTCAGCATTTGCCCGCGGACGCCCGCGATGACGCCGTAGGTCCAGGAGATCGCGAGCAGCGCCACCGAGGCCGCGTACTCGGCCCAGTTGACGCTGGTTCCGATCAGCACCGTCACCCAGGCGGCAAGGGCCGTTACCGCGAAGGGTCCCAGCTGCCGCAGGGCGGCCGCGTAACGTGCTCCGTTGTTCGCCCTCACGTCCCTGAAGAGCCTCGGTGGTCGGTCAACGGCGGTCATGAATCTAGACGATGGTGCCCGCGAGCGGGTCAGAGGTGACGAGGCTCCGCGGTCATCTCTCCGCCCGCGTCGCCCGTATTGACCGTGCCGTCAGGCTCGATCAGCAGCACCTCGGTCTCCTCGGTGGCATCGGGACAGTGCTCGACTCCGCGCGGGACCACGAACAGCTCACCTGGGTCGAGCTCGATATCGCGGTCGCGTAGGTGAATCGTGAGGTGGCCCCTGATCACCAGGAAGAAGTCATCGGTCTCATCGTGCTTGTGCCACACGAACGGCCCCTTCACCTTCACGACCTGCAGCTTGTAGTCGTTGATGAAGCCGACGATCCCCGGCTCGTAGGGCCGTTCCAGCAACGCGAGCTTCTCAGCGAGGTTGATCTTGGTGTCCACGGTTCAGCTTCCTCCGAGCTCAGGAACTGGTGAAAGCTACACAGGTATGTGGACGTTCAGGCCCGGGGAGTAGGAAGAGGGATTTTCAGGGAATAGGCAGGGCATGGCGAGAACCCAGGATCACGCGTTCGGGATCGGGAACGCCGTTCTCATTGGGGGCAGAGGAGGAACTCTTCCTCGTTGATCCCGTGAACGGCCGGATGGTGAACAGCTCAGCCGCAGTTACCGAGCGACTTGCCTCGGCGATGGGCGGCATCGAGCGCGAGCTTCACGCCGGCATGATCGAGTTCGTCAGCGACGTCTGCCCGAAGGCGCCGCGACGTGATCGGCCAGTTGGCGCACCGCCGCGCCGCCTGCCTGGGCACCGGGGTCGGTCTGCTGGGGTCGGGGACCCATCCGACCGCCACCGACGACGAGTCCCAGATCTCCGACAAGGAGCGTTACGAGCGGGTCTCTCGGCTGCTCGGCGCAGCTGTCGAGACGCCGGTTGCCGGTCTGCACGTGCACATCGGCATGCCCGATGCCGAGACCGCGATCAAGGTTTTCAACGCGATGCGAATACACCTGCCGCTGCTTCAGGGTCTCGCGGCAAATTCACCGTTCCGGCGCGGTGTCGATACCGGGCTAGCCTCCGCCCGCGGCGTGACGATCAGCAGCTGGCCGCGCTCCGGCATACCGCGTGCGCTGCGCGACTACGCCGACTTCTGCGCGATGGCCGACCTGCTGACGCGGGCGGCCGGGGTGGACGACTACACGTGGTTCTGGTGGAAGCTGCGGCCGCACCCCAAGCTCGGCACGGTTGAGATCCGCACGCTCGATGCCCAGAGCTCGCTTCGCGACACCGAGGCGCTCGTGGCGCTCACGCACTGCCTGGCGCGTGCGGCGGCTGAGCGGGACGCGCCCGACGACCTGCCGACCGAGCTGCTCGAGGAGGCGATGTTCCGGGCCACTCGCTTCGGCGTGCATGCGCGACTCCCCGACGCAAGAGGCGGGCTGCACGAGTTCCAGGAGGTCCTGGATGCTGCGCTCGAGCTCGCTGCGCCCCATGCCGCGGAGCTCGGCTGCGCGCAGGGCCTCGCGCGGCATCCCGGCGCTCGTGGCAGGCGGCGGTGGGGCCGGCCGCCAGCGCGCGGTGTACGAGCTATCCGGGATCGACTCGCTGCTGCGCGACCTGATAGCCACAACGGCGGAGACGTCGCGAATCACTCAGCACTGAGCAGCGTCACCGCCAGGTTGGCGAGGCCGATCGCGATCGCGTCCTCGAGCAGCGCGGCGAGGAGCGCCGGCATCCTCGCACTCGCCGCCTTGCGAGCTTCGTAGAAGCCGACGGTGGCCGCGGCGCTCGTGGCCGCTCCCACCAGGGCTCCTGCGTTGCCGCCGGCGACCCGTCCGCAGAAGGCTCCGCTGGCGATCCGGCCGATGAATCCGACGGGTTGGGTGCGTGCTGGAGTGGATGGGAGCTTGTCGGCGATGAGCTCACCGACAGCCGCCACCACGATAGCCCCGCGGATCTGCGGGTTCACGGCGAGGCGCCCGCGTGCAGCGAGCACCGCCACAGGCGTGAAGGTTCGGCTGCCGGCGGACTTGCCGAGCAGTGCTGCGGCTAGGGTTGTTCGGTCGAGTGAATGCATCGCGGAAGTGGTATCGCTGGAGCGCTGCTCGCCGCCCAGCGGGGCGGCGAGCAAGGGAATAGCTCAGCCCAGGCTCGCCTCGAGCGTGATCTCCGGCACGCCTGCCAGCGCGCGGCTCACCGGGCAACCCGCCTTGGCGCCATTCGCGGCCTCCTCGAACGCCGCCTGATCGATGCCCGGGACCACGCCGACCGTCTTCAGCGCGATCGAGGTGATCGTCGGCGTGCCATCGACCATCCGCAGCGTCACGGTCGCGTCGGTCTTGACGGAGTCGACCGGTGTTCCCGCGCGCTCGAGCGCTGCCGAGAGCGCCATGGAGAAGCACGAGGCGTGTGCCGCTGCGATCAGCTGTTCCGGATTGGCCCCGGGGCCATCCTCGAAGCGCGACTTGAAGGTGACCTCGCCCCTGATCCCCTCACCGGCGTTGAACGTGCCGCCGCCCGTCTGGAGTCCGCCCTTCCACTCAGCTGAAGCCTTCGCCGCCATGGCCGTCATCTCCTTGGGTTCGATCTCGACAGGTGTGCCGGATCATAGGCCGCCACTTGCGCTGATGTAGCCGTCGGTGAGAGAGTTGAGATCGATCGAGAATGGACTTCGACCGCGACACGATCTCAGCGCGGAGCAGATCGAACTGCAGGTCGTCAGCATCGACAATCCCGATGAGCTGAACCTGATCCTCGGGCAATCGCACTTCGTCAAGACCGTTGAGGACCTGCACGAGGCGCTCTTCGGGGCCGTGCCTGGACTGCGGTTCGGCATCGCCTTCTGTGAGGCCTCCGGCCCGAGGCTGGTTCGTCAATCGGGAAACGATCCGGAGCTTGTCGAGCTGGCCACTCGCAATGCGCTGCAGATCGGCGCCGGGCACTCGTTCATCGTTTTCCTGCGCGAGGGATTCCCGATCAATGTGCTCAACCAGGTCAAGCTCGTACCCGAGGTATGCGGGATCTACTGCGCGACGGCGAACCCTGTCCAGGTGATCGTCTGCCAGACCGGGGCGGGGCGTGCGATCCTCGGCGTGGTCGACGGCGGATCGCCGCTGGGGGTTGAGAGCGAATCGGACGTTGCCGCCCGCCGAGCGCTGCTGCGGGACATCGGTTACAAGCTCTGAGCTCGCGGCCTGAGCCGAGCGCCACCGGACTACCGGGTGGGAACGACTGCGCGGATGCAGGTGCCCTGACCCAGGGTGTCGACGATCAGCACGCCGCCGACGGCCTCAATACGGTCGTGCATGTTTCGCAGCCCGTGGTTGTCAACGGTCGCGACCGGAGTGAAGCCCTTGCCGGTGTCGCGGACTTCGGCGATCAGCTCGTCCCGTTCTTGGCGCAAGCGGATCGAGGCTGTCGCGTCTGGCCCGGCGTGCTTGGCGACGTTCTGGAGTGCTTCGAGGCAGCAGAAGTAGACGGCGATTTCAATGTCCTGGTCATAACGGCCAATTCCGCGGGTGTCGACGGTCACTGGGGCGGGGCAGCGGCGACCGGCTGACTTGAGTGCCTCGCCCAGGCCGTGCTCAGCCAGCAGAGATGGATAGATTCCCCGCGCGAGTGACCGCAGTGCTTCGAGCACGTTGGTCCATCTGCAGCCCCATGGAGGCGATCATCCGCGCGCCGTTGCTGGGGTCTTCTTTGACCGCCTCGGCGACCATGTCGAGTTTGATCCGCAGTCCGACGAGGTCCTGCTGGACGCTGTCGTGAAGGTCGCGCTCGATTCGTCGCCGCTCGGTATATGCCGTCTCGACCAGGCGCGTGCGCGACGCGGCGAGCTCGGCGGTTGAGGCCTTCAGACGCGTACGGGTCGCGGCGACCTCGGCAGTTGAGGCCTTCAGCTCGGCCTCGAGCCTGAACCGTTCCAGACGCATGACAGCGGCCGCGCCGGCGGCGTGGACGAACGGCTCCTGGTCCGCCAACTCGAAGTCGTAGCTGATCGCGGCGATCGCGCGGCCGTCGCGCTCGATCCACGTGACCGCACGCCGCGGGTCGGATTGCGGTGGCGCCACGGGCGCTCCGGATAGATCCACATAGCTGCCACCGGCGCCGGACCGTTCGTATGCGATCTGAAGCGAGGGATCGCGCAGAGCAGCGGCAATCAGCGATTGCGGGTCGGCGTGAGGCAGCCGTGCCATCTGATCGAGGAATGCCAACAGCGCGCGACCCATGAACAGCCGCTCCAATGCCAAGCCGAGCAGCATCGCGAACGGGATCGCGAGCACCAGCCCGACGTAGGTCGCACCAAGCGGGGCGGCGAGGTCTGACCTCGCGCTGTACGCGACCAGATACACGAACAGGCACACCGCATTCGCCATCGCCACCAGCTGGATCGGTGGCAGCGAACGCTTGACCGGCGACGACACGGACCGCGCGCGCCGAGCTATCAGCAAAGGCGTGACGCACGCGATCGTCACCCAAGTCAGCACGAGTAGCGTCCTGATCACGTAGGTGCCGGCTCCGAGTGTGACCCCGGTGAAGAACTCGCCGCTGGGACAGTGCGGCGCACACCTGAGGAAGGGGCTGTGCATCGGAGGCTGGGCGGCGGTCAGGATCGCAAGCACCCAGAGCGTCGACGAGCCCCAACCGAGAACCGCCACGAACCGCCGCTCCGAATCGGAGCGCAATCGGCCCGTTGGATACACCAGCAACAGATAGGCAAACACACCCGGCGCCAGGCCCGAGAACAGTGCGCCGACGCTGAACGCGAACCGGTCACTCGCACCATTCATCAGCCACAGTGCCGCGAACAGGCCACTTCCCAGGAGCAACAGGCCCATCCGCTCGCGGCCCCGTATCGCGCACCCGAATGCTCCCGCTCCAACCAGGCCGCCGATAATTGCCACACGCACCCAGGCCTGGTCGGCCTGTGGATTGCCCAGAGACAGCGCCGCGTCACCAACGGCGGCCAGGCTGCCCACGAGCACAACGCCACACAGGGCCCACTCGTTACGGCGCAGCCGCAGCCGCGGAATGCGCCGCCTGCCATGCCGCGCGCGCCTGGTGCCGGCCAGACCGTCAGTAACGGCGTAGTCGCCACAAACGATTGCAGTACGCGATTCCGCCACCAGCGCCGTTCGTGGCGCCCGTTGGCACTGCCCTCTCGCTCATGGTCTGCGACACCCTCGCTCGCCAAGTCGAAGTATCCGATCCGGTGGACCCGGTCCGATCCGATCTGATCAGGACTTTAGGCTATGCGTACATCGCCGGCGGGGAAACAGTAGAAACCCGAAGGCGCGACTCGTACCGATCGTGGAGCGCCGCTGCAGCAGGGAATCGGCGCGTAGCCCGTCGGATGCGGTTGCGGTAAGGTGGATCGGACAGGTGGTGCATGCCCAACTGGCTTTGTGGGGCGCGCGCCCTTGCAGTTCCCGGCGTTGAAGGCGGACCGATGTTGGGGCTCAGACGCAACGGCTGTGAAGGGAAGGCTCGTGACTTTTCACGACACGCACGTCCCTCGAGAGAAGTCCGGACACGAGTCCACCATCGCTCACAACGACTTGCGTTTGCCCAAGTCCTCGCGGCTGCCGCCGCTGGCGGAGCGCGAGCAGCGAAGAGCCGAGTGCCCCGGTTCGAGTCGTGGTCGCCGAAGACTCTTACGTGATCCGTGAATTCCTCACGATGGCTCTGAGCGGCGCGCCCGAGGTGGAGCTGATGGCTGTCTGCTCCAACGGAAAGGAGCTCGAGACGGCAATCGGCACCTGGCACCCGGACGTGGTCCTCACTGATATCCGGATGCCTCCCTCGGGGGCCGAGGAGGGGCTCCGCGTCGCCGCGCGGCTGAGAGAGACCAGCCCAGAGATCGGTGTGGTTGTGCTGAGCCAGTACGCGGAGCCGGCCTATGCGCTCGGGCTGCTCGAAAAGGGCACAGGCGGGCGCGCCTATCTCCTGAAGGAGCGCATCCGCGACAAGAGCGAGCTCGTCCGCGCGATCGAAGCTGTCGCGCGCGGACGATCCGTGATCGATCCCGCGATCGTGGACGTGCTGATCGAGGCTCGATCACGCGCGGCGCAGTCTCGGCTCTCCGAGTTGACCCCGCGCGAGCGTGAGCTCCTCGCCGAGATCGCCAAGGGCAAGAGCAATGGCGCGATCGCCGAATCGCTGGTGCTGACGAAGCGGGCCGTCGAGAAGCATGTCAACTCGATCTTCTCGAAGCTGAACCTGCCGGAGACCGAGGACGTCAGCCGCCGCGTGAAGGCCACGCTGATCTTCCTCTCCGAGGAGGAGCAGGACCCGCTGGACCCCGAGTAGACCGCTCGGCGCTTCACCTGTTTCAGAGGATGCCGACGCGGCCGCGGTCGGTGACACTCGCAGATCCATGGGCCAGGTCGCACTTCTTTCGTTGCTGGCGTCGCTTGAATCCGACGCTGCTCGGCGCCACCACCGTGATGCTCCTGCTTCCGAAGCCGCAGAGGATGATGCTTGGTTACCTCGCCGGGGCGCTCATGACGAGCATCACTCTCGGGCTGGTGATCGTGTTCTCGCTATCGGACTCGGACACCGTCAGCACCACCAAGAAAGCTTTGAGCCCGGCGGTCGATATCGCGCTCGGCGGGCTCGCCCTGGCCATCGCCTGGGTGCTTCGGAGTGGGCGCTACGACCGCCTACGAGAACACAGGCGGGAGCGCAAGGCGGCAAAGCCCAACGACCGACCGCCACGCTGGCAGCGAGAGCTGAGCAAAGGCTCGGCACGGGCCACGTTTGTGGTCGGCGCGCTGCTGACGCTCCCGGGTGCCTCATATCTGGCGGGGCTGACAATCCTGCACCGCAGGGGGTACTCCACCCCGGTCACGGTGGTGGCTGTGATCGGGTTCAACATCGTGATGCTCTGGATGCTCGAGGTCCCGGTGCTGGCATATGCGATCGCTCCGGCGAAAACGCCGCAGGCCATCGACCGAGCCAAGCGCTGGGTGTCGCGGCATGCCTATACGTTTGCGCTTCGGGGATCGGCGACCGTCGGCGCCCTGCTGGTCATCAAGGGCACGGTGGGACTGATCGTCGGGTGATGTCCTGGGACGGCTGTGTAACGATGCGATGGCACTAACTGTGTAGAGAGCGAGAATCCGTTGTCGGCGATATTGCACGCTGTGATCGTCGTGCTGCTGATCGGGCTCGGCGACTCCCTGAATCCGACGACGCTCGGACCAGCGATGTACCTGGTGACGATCGATCACCCGCGCCGCAGGCTGAGCGAGTTCATGGCCGGCGTCTTTGCAGTCAACCTGTTGGGCGGGCTCGTGATCATGCTTGGCCCGGGACAGTTGCTGCTCTCACTCGTACCCAAGCCTGACCCGACGACCAAGCACATCATCGAGCTTGTCGCGGGTGCGGCGCTGATTGTCATAGCGGTCCTGCTCTGGTCTGGTCGCCAGGCGCTCGGCCGCCGCAAGCCTCCCGTGTTCAAAGGGAATCGACGGTCGGGAGTGTGGCTCGGCGCGGGAATCGCCGCGGTCGAGTTACCCACGGCGCTTCCCTACTTCGCGGCGATTGCAGTGATCGTGGGCTCGGATGCGGCGATACCGGGCCAGGTTGCGGCGCTGCTCGTTTACAACGCCGCCTTCCTCGCGCCGATCGGCGCGATGTTGGTCGACACTGCTGATCCTCGGGGATGCCGCCAAACAGCCTCTGGCTCGAGTGAACCACTGGGTACTGGGACACTGGCCAACCGTGCTGGCCGGCTTGGCGTCGCTGATCGGGGTGTGCATTTTTCTACTGGGTTTGGCAGGACTCTTGAACCTGTAACGCCTCACCCTGTCTGGATGAGGCGGTGCCATTGGTGAGCAGAGAGGATCGGTCCCGATACCCCGGATGCTGGCGGCGATTGGAGGCCGATGAAATGGTGATTGCAGCAACCCAGTACCCCTTCCTGAGCATCTTCTGGACGATGCTGATCCTGGTCGCGTGGGTGATCTGGATTTGGATGGTGATCACGATCCTGATCGACGTCTTCTCCCGGCACGACATCTCTGGCTGGGCCAAGGCCGCGTGGACGGTGTTCGTGATCATCCTTCCGTTCGTCGGCGTGCTGATCTACCTGATAACTCAGGGTTCGGCGATGGCGGAGCGTCGTGCTCCGTAAGGGCGTCAGGCCCCGTGAGCTCCGCGAGCCGCCGGTCTCGTGTTCCGAGCCGTCGGCACCGTTCGGGAGCCCCCCTGGTGCTCGTTGCGCCCAGGCTTCACGGTGATCCAGGAGAGAGACGTTGAGTAACGGGGCGGCGACCATCAGGCGGCCGACCGCGTACAGCCAGCCCAGGACCACGAATGACACCCCGAGTGATCCGTACAGCGATGACTCGTGGTCGAGCTTGGGACCGATCCAGTTTGCGGTGACGGCCTGCAGCAGCGGCAAAGCCCACGCCCACCACCACGGCGCCGGGAACGAGTGATGTCCATCCCACCCCGCTGCGGCGGGGGAGCAGGTATGACGCGCCGAGCCACATCGTGCCGGCGATGGCTGCAATGATCACGGCGGCTCCCAAACCCACTGCCACGCCGGACTCACTGCGAAGGCGGGTCGCCAACCCTCCGCAGGCAAAGCCCACCAGCACCGCACCCAGAAAAAGCATCCCCGCCAGGCTGCGGCGCCGCCAGCGAACGACAGGGACGCCCCACGCGAGGGCGTGGATCGCGCGCAGTGTCGCCGTGCATGTCCGGGCTCCGCTGAAGACGCCCCACACCCCGAGCAGCAGGACCGCGGTGCGACCGGGGTTGTGCAACGCCGAGGATTCGTTGATCGTTGATGCCAGCGCGCCTTTGATTCCGAACTGCTTCACCACATCGGATGGTTTGCCGCCGTCCGTCTTCAGATAGCCGAGGCCGACCACCGCGACGAGCGTCAGCGGCAACAACGTCAGGAAGAATCGGAAGGCGAGGGCGCCGGCGAGCACCGAAGCAGCGGCCTGACGGCCGCGGCCGGCGATGATGAACGCCAGCGCGACCAGGTATCGCCGCTCACGTTCGTATTCGAGCCTTGCCTGAGCCTTGGCGCGAACCTCCTTGACGCTCTCAGTGACGCGGCGCCGCGTCGCAGGCGGTTCCACATCGTGCACGTCAACCACGCTAGGCCGCCGGGCGGGCAACGCGCTCATCCGATCCGGGTGATGATCGCCTCGGGCGTAGGCCGCAAGCTGGGATTCGGCGTGATCTTGTCACGCTCGACTCGGCGGACCTGACCGGGGCGCCGGGCCACATCAGCAACAACCGAAGGGAGAAGTCCGAATGGCAACGTTGGTTGCGATTGGCTACCCGGATCAGACCACCGCAGATGAGGCGAGGGAGACGGTTCGAGGGCTGGAGAGAGAACTCATCATTCAGGCCGATCAGGTCGCCTCGATCTCGCGTGATATGGAGGGCAAGTACCACGTCCAGACAACCCACGGCGGCGCGAGTGCCGGAGGCGGCGCGGTCTGGGGTGGATTCTGGGGCCTGCTGTTCGGCCTGTTGTTCTTGGTTCCGTTCGCCGGGTTCGCGGTGGGCGCGGGACTTGGGGCACTGTTCGGCCACCTTGGCGAGAAGGGCATCGACAAGGAATTCCAGAAGCAGGTGCGTGACTATCTCAAGCCGGGAACGTCCGCTCTGTTCATGGTCATCGAGCAGGTGACGCCTGACAAGGCGATCGCCGCTCTGGAGCAGTACGGAGGCACGGTCATCAAGACGTCGCTCTCCGAGGAAGACACCCAGAAGCTCCAGGAGGCCCTGCAGGCGCCCACCGCGATGAGCACTGGCGCCTAGGGCTGTGACTGTTCACTGCAGCTGCTGGCCAACTCCTGCCGGCAGCTGCACGACGTTCGTGGAAAGGAACATCAGATGGCTGTGGTCGGAGCTGATACCCATCAGACGCTTTCGGGTCTCTCGATGGGCGACATTGACGTACTTGAGAAGGCGATCGGCATGCGCGAGCTCAATCGCGAGGCCACGAACCTGGATGGGCGCACCTTCGCGTTGGTCAAGATAGCCGCGATCATCGCGCTCGACGCGCCACCGGCCTCATACGCCTGGCAGATCGGCAACGCGCTTGACGAGGGCGTCACACCCGAGGACATCCTCGGCGTGCTGGCGGCGGTGGCACCGCAGGTGGGCGGGCCGAAGGTCATCGCGGCCGCCCCGGAAATCATGGTTGCGCTTGGTTTGGCGCTCGACGAGGCACCGTAGGTGGTCGACATGCCACTTTTACGACGTCGACCCCTGCTACGTGCTGCCGCTGTCGGAGGCGGCGCCTACGCCATGGGCAAGCACACCCAGCGCCAGCAGGAGGAACAACAGGGGCAGGCCTACGACCAGGGCCAGCAGGATGCGTACAACCAGGGGCCGACCGGCTGGCTCGAGCAGCGGGCTCATCACCAGCGAAGCCACCCAACGCTTGGGCGAGCTCGGAAAGCTTCACGAGCAGGGCGTGCTCAACGACGATGAGTTCGCCGCGCAGAAGGCAAAGATCCTCGGAACGGGCTGATACCCCGCTCCGAGGCGGTGCCTTCGCTGGTCGCGGCCGCTGGTCGGCGGTCGCGGCTGGGCTGGCGCAGGGCCGCTCGTCAGGGTCGCGACCGGGCTGGCGCAGGGGCCGCTGGTCAGCGGTCGCGACCGGGCGGCGCCGGCCAGTAATCGGTGAAGTCAAGCTTCGCCAGGTCGGACTTCTGCACAGGCCCGGACGCGCCGATCGCTGTCCCCATCCAAGCGGTACTTGGCGTCGTCTGCGTCGGCGGATACGAGCAGGACCGCCACTGCCGGGATATCGGGCCCGTAGGTACGCCGCGACGACGCTTCCACTCTCGTCCCGGAGCCTGACATCAAGCAGCACCGCGTCCGGGGGCTGGTTGTCGATTGCTTCGATTGCTTCGCCTGTGGAGCTCGCCTCGCCGATGACGAGGTAGCCGCGGCGCACCAGCAGCTCACGAGCTGCAACACGGAAGGGGCCCGAATCGTCGACGATCAAAACCCGCACGTCTCGGCGGGGAGGACCAGGGTCATCCGAGGGCATCGTTCGCTGTGACTGACGAGATGAGAGGGTGAGTTCGCGCATCGGGTGAGCCGAGGTTGCACGTGACTCCGGTTTGAAGTCCGATGACTATGAGCGCCGGCTCCCACCTTGCCTATAGCCCTTTTGCGTGATCTGAAACGCTTTGTCAGCCACCGGACACGAGCTCTCGTCCATCTCGGGCTGAGATCGCGGGAGGTCGTGGGCACACCCCGACGATCGGGATGCGGACCTTGTTGGCGGCGCATTGCACCGGTGCCACCCTTGCCTCGACATGACTGACGTTGGGCAGATCGGCACCGCTTTGCGAGCGCTCGCCGCGGATCTTGTGACCGAGCGGGAGCGTGTCAGGTCCCTGTCGCGGGAGAACCGAGCGTTGCTACGCGAGAACCGCGAGCTGCTGGAGCGGCTTGAGGCTATTCAGCCCGAGGCGACGGTTTGCCCGCATTGCGGCCTGCCAATGTTCGGGGCGGAGGTCGCCCAACTGGAGCGCCACCGGCGCCCCCTGTCTGCAACGCGCTGCCGCTAGCCGGCCCGCGTGAGATCCAGCTCCTCGTGGAGCATCAGGCCTTCGGCCAGTGACATCGCAACCAGCTGGGCACGTGAGCGCGCACCGAGCTTCGTCATCGAGTTGCGAACGTGCGTACGAATCGTGTTGTGGCTGAGCTGCAGTTCGGTGGCGATCTCCGTTCCACTGGAGCCCAGCGCAATCAGTCGGACAACCTGGACTTCGCGTTTCGAGAGCGCTCCTGTTCTCGGGGGTTCAGAGGCGGTGCGATCGATGAGTGCCGCCTTCCGACTGACGTTCAGCGCCACGAACAAGACCAGCCGCTCTCCTGTGGCGGTGGCCGGGTAGCCCGCGAACTCGACCCTCACGCGTCCACCGTCGGCGCGGCGGAGGTCGGCCGAGCCAGCCAGCCGGTCGTCGCGAAGCGCAGCCTTCCATTCACGCTGCGATGCAATCGGACCGCCGACGATGAGCTCGTAGATCGGGCGACCCGTGATCGCGTCCCGCTGGTAGCCCAGCAGTTGGAGAAAGGCGCCGTTGACATCGACCACGCGGCGCCGGGCGTCGAGCAGCACCATGGCATTTGCCGAGCGTCTGAACGCTTCCGCAAAGAGCGCCCTCCAACCGGAGTCCGGCACCACGTGGCTGCCTTTCGAGGTCTCAAAGGAGTGCCGGAACCGACACTCCCGATCGTCACCTTGTCACTCAGGTGGTGCGCGTCAATGGCGTCCGCCCGTGTATGTGTCGCGTGCACGCGCACTCACGCAGCAACGTAGATCCTGATGCGCCAACCGTCGCTCGGTGCCCGGTGACGCAGCAAGCGCCCCCGTGTTCCGTGTTGTGGCGACCGCCTGTGTGGTTATGGTCGGTGCGCTATCGGCAACCGTGCTGCGCACAGACGGTGGCTGGGTGGCTCTATTGATCGCTCATGGCGTCGTCATCTAACACGGAAGGCGGAGTCTCACCCGAGAGTGTTGGCCACGCGTCGGCCGACGGCGCGCCCGTGGTCCGCCTTGCCGCGCCATCGCCGAGCGGAGTCGTGAGATTCGTCTTGATCGTGGTCGGCTGCGGCATCGCGCTGTATCTCGCCTGGCGGATTCGGGGAGTGCTCACGCTCGTCGGGATCAGCCTGTTCCTCGCGCTCGCCCTGCTGCCGATCGTCGACGCGCTTGACAGCAGACTGCCGATCCCGCGCTCTCTGTTGATCCTGTTCGTCTATGTGCTGCTCATGGTGAGCGTCGCCGTGATCGGCTACGTGGTCGTGCCAAGCCTGGTCAAGGAGATCGAGCAGATCTCCCATCGGGCGCCGCGGTATGCCGCGGATCTCCGCCAGAACTCGATCTTTCGTCACTACGACAACCGCTACCACATCAGCAGGGCGCTGGTCAGGGACGCCCGGCGGCTGCCGCAGCTATTGGGCCATTTGGTCGGACCGCTCCAGGACGTGACGGTGCAGGCATTCAGCTTCATCGCCCAGCTGATTACCGTGCTCGCGCTCACCTTTCTGCTCGTCCTGCACGGGCGCCAGTACGTGAACATGGGCCTGTCGCTGACGGGCGATCGGAGCGATCGCCATCGCAACATGATCAGCGACATCAATGAGGCAGTCGCGCAGTACGTCCTCGGCAACATCACGATCAGCCTTCTGGCGACGGTTGCGACCTGGATCGTGCTCTCGCTCCTCGGGGTCGGTTACGCGCTCGCGCTCGGCTTCGTCGTCGGGTTCTTCGACCTGATTCCACTCATCGGCGCGACGCTGGGTGCGATCGTTGTGGCATTCGCGACCGTTGGTGTGGACTTCCCGACCGCGACGATCGTGTGGGTCGCGTTCATCGTCGTCTGGCAGCGGTTCGAGGATTACGTCGTCCAGCCGTTCGTCTACGGGAAAGCTCTGCGTGTCAACGCGATCGTGACGATCGTCTCCGTGCTGGCTGGAGCTTCGCTGCTTGGGGTCCTCGGAGCCCTGCTGGCCATCCCAACTGCCGCGGCGATCCAGATCGCGCTGCGCTACTGGTGGGACGCGCGCAAGTCCAACACGCAACCCGCTACACCGTCCCAGGCCGACATCGGGCACGCGTCAGCTTCGACATAGGTAGCGCACGAGCGTGTCGGCTCACCTACTGGCTCGCGCACGACAGGTCCGGCTAGCCGGCGCGCGACAGGTCCGGCTGGCCGGCGTAGCGACCGGAATCAGCGTCGGGGGAGGTCATGCGGATGCGTGCACCCCTGCAGCGTCGAGTGGCGCACCAGCGAGCTGTCCGCCGCAGCAGTCCTTTGCCCGGACGGCCCGCTTGGGGTTGCGAATGCCTGCGGCTCCGATCAGACCTCCGATGATGACGAGCGCGCTCGAGACGCCAATCCCGACGCGAAAGGCTTCCAGCGAGGATTCGGCCGACGCGACGGTGATCGCCCGTGCCTCGGTTCGCGGCAAACCGGCCACCGGAGGCCGGCCGAAGGTCAGTTGCTTGGCCTCCGCGACCGCAGCTCGCCCCCGTGGAGTGAGCGGCTGCCCGGCGAGATGATGATCGAGTGACGCGCTGAATTGGGCTGCGAGGATCGCGCCGATCGCCACCGTTGCGATGAGGCCGGCGACACGGGCGACCGCATTGTTGATGGCTGAGGCGATCCCGGCCTCGTCCCGAGTGACGCCCGCAAGGATCGCGGCTGTTAATGGGGCGACGGTGATCGCGAGACCGAGTGAGAAGACGAGGATTGCGGGCAGAACCTCGGTGAGGTAGTCGACGTGCACCCCGAAGCTGAGCAGCATGAGCATGCCGGCGCCCGCGACGAGTGGTCCGCCTCCCATGAACAGACGGGGCCCGAGGCGATCGGCGAGCGCGCCGAACCTCGAAGACAGCACAAACATCACCACGCTTTCGGGCAGCAGCGCCAGCCCTGAACGGAGCGGCGAGTAGCCCGCCACCTGCTGTAGGTACAGGACCAGGAAGAAGAACAACGCGGAAAGGCCGCCATACAGGGCCAGCGTCTCGACATTCCCGAAAGCGAAGTTGCGGCTCTTGAAAAGGTCAAGCCGCAGCATCGGATCGCTGGCCCGCGACTCGTACACGAGAAATGCGGCGAACAGGATCACACCGCCGATCAGCGAACCTGCGACGGCGGGGTTGGACCAGCCAAGCCGCGGCTGCTCGATCAGCGCAAACACGGATCCCGCCAGGCCGAGCACACACAGCAGTGCTCCAATCACATCGATCTTGCGCCCGGCGGAGGTCGTGGCGGTTGCAGGGACGGCCTTGGCGATCAGCCACAGGCAGCCTGCAACGAGCGGCAGGTTGATCACAAAGATCCAGCGCCACGAGGCGACGCCCAGGATCGCGCCGGCGACGAGTGGGCCGACTGCGCCGGCGATCGTTCCCCATGCCGTCCAGGTGCCGATCGCAGGGCCACGCTCGCGCTCGGGAAACGTGCTGACGATCACCGCCAACGAACTCGGGGTGAGTAACGCGGCCGCAATCCCCTGGAGTGCTCGAAATGCCACGAGCAGCCCGATCGTGGGCGCGACCCCGCACAACAGCGAGGTGACTCCAAAGCCACCCACACCGAGCGCGAACACTCGACGCTGCCCGAAGATGTCGCCGAGCGATCCCCCGAGCAGGATGAACGAACCGAGCGTCAGCATGTACGCATTGCTGACCCATTGCTGCCCGGCGAGTCCGCCGCCGAGGCTGCGCTGGATCGAGGGCAGTGCGACGCTCACGACGCTGGTGTCGAGAATCGCGATGCTCGAGCCCAGAATCGTCGCAAACAGCGTCAGCTGCTTGCGTGACGGCGAGACCGGCGTGGTCGTGGTGGTGCGTTGCTCGGAGTGGCTCACGTCGTACTCAACTTGAGTCGCACTACGCTACCGCCGGAGGTAACCGGCGGGCCACAACCCCGCAGCGACGGCACCGGGCGCAATGTCACACAATGGGTGCAATGGCTGCTGGAGCTGCGACGTGGAGCTGACGAACTGGGCGGGGAACTACCGGTATGGCGCGAAGGACGTGCATCACCCGCAGACGCTCGATGACCTGCGGCGTCTGACGTCGAGCGCACGCTCGCTCCAGGCGCTGAGCACGCGTCACACCTTCACGGCGATCGGTGATGCAGATGAACTGGTCGCGCTTGACAGGCTCGCCGGTGCCGACGCAATCACGATCGATCGCGACGCGCTGCGCGTGTCCGTCGGTCCCGCGGTGACCTACGCTCAGCTCGCGGCGGCGCTCGAAAGCGCCGGGCTGGCGCTGGCCAACATGGCCTCACTTCCGCACATATCGGTGATCGGAGCGATCGCCACCGGCACACACGGATCAGGTGACGCGCTTGGGAATCTTGCGACATCGGTGCGGGGGCTGCGACTGGTGACGAGCGCGGGCGACGTGATCGAGATCGACGAAGGCTCCCCGCTGCTCGATGGTGCGGTCGTGCACCTCGGAGCGCTCGGCATCGTGACGCAGGCCACGCTCGCGGTGGAGCCGACTTACGCTCTCAGCCAGCGCGTCTACGAGGAGCTGGAGTGGGATCAGCTCGCGCTGCACTTCGACGCGATCACGGCCGTCGGGCGTAGCGTCAGCATCTTCCACCGCTTCGGCGAGCGCGTTCGCGAGGTCTGGGTCAAGAGCGACCCGTCGTTTGCGGCGCGGTCGAACCTGTTCGGAGCGACTGAGGCGTTGGAGCCACGCAATCCGGTGCCCGGAGCGGACCCGGCCTTCGCTACTGCGCAGCTTGGCGAGCCTGGCCCATGGTGCGATCGGCTGCCGCATTTTCGCGCGGGCTTCATGCCCAGCGCCGGCGCCGAGATCCAGTCGGAATGGTTCGTCGCGCGCGACGACGCAGTCGCCGCTATCACTGCTCTGCGCGAGGAGCTCGGACCGCGGATCCGGCCGCTCCTCTATGTGTCGGAGACGAGAACCATCGCTGCCGACTCGCTCTGGATGAGCCCGCACCACGAGCGTGATTCGGTTGGAATCCACTTCACCTGGCATCGCGAGCCCGACGAGGTGCGGGCAATGTGCGTCGAGGTCGAGCGTGTCCTCGCACCCTTCTCGCCTCGACCGCATTGGGGCAAGGCCTTCGAGGAAACGGCCGAGACCCTTGCCTCACGGTATCCACGGCTCGTCGACTTCTGCGCGCTGCGCGATGAACTTGACCCGCGGGGTGCTTTCACGAACGCCTGGCTATCCGAGAAGGTGTTGGGACGCGGTGAGCTGCTCCGAGCTCGGAGCAGCTCGTTCGGCGGTCAGTGACCGGCGCCAGCCGGTGAGCACAGCGTGGACGTCGACGGCACCGACGATCGGTTCATCGGGCAGCTGCAACTCGACCGGATGCAGGATGAAGGGGCGGGTCTGCGGTCCGCCAAGTCCACCGTGAAAGGAGATCAGGTCCTCGAAGGCACATCCCTCCTCGAGCTGGTCGTCGTAGAAGCTGTTGATCAGGATGTCCGGCGCATGGGTGAACTGGCTGTTGCGGATCAGATGAGCTGCCGCGTGGGGTGAGAACGGCGCCAGCGGATCGACCCCCTCCACCCGGTCGGACTCCAGGAACCGCGCCCCCGCACGACCGAGCACGACTGGGCCGTCCACCGCAGAGTGGACGAGCACGAACCCAATGTCCGGATGGGCACGCAGCGCCGTGATGAGGTGGGGATGGCGCGCCTCGATCTCCTCGAACGTGAGCCGGCGGTTCGTGTCCATCAGGTAGATGAGCCCGAGGTTGCCCGAGCCGAGCACGACCACCTCCGGCTCACGCGGATCCGGCTGTCGATCATCCGGACGCGCACGCCGCCCCGTGGCCTCTGAGAAGGCGTGCGTTGCAGATGCGTCGTTCTCGTCGCCGCCTCCGACGCCGGTGACGGTCACGGCCGTGAGCGAACGTTCGACGAATGTGCTCAGGTCGTAGCCATTGCGCTGTTTGAACGTTGCGCCCTGGGTCTGCCCATGATCTGAGAGGACGACGAGTTTGTACGGGCGCGGTGCGTAGCGGCGGGCGCTCTCGATCCGACCGAACTGCTCGTCGAGCTTGCGCAGCGCGGCCAGTGTGTCGGCCCGCTCGAGGCCTGAGTGATGCGCCACTTCGTCGTAGCTTGAGAACGTCGCGTAGACCGCCGGACGGCCTCGCATCATGTCGGTGAGCACGCCGAACACGATGAGGTCGCGGATCGCCACGCAGACGGTTGCGCGGATCAGCGGATAGCGGCCACCGCGCGCCCCGCGGGGGTGCACATCACGGCGTCGCTGCGCCACCGACGAGGCCCGCTCGATCGCCACTTCCCAGGCGAATAGGACCAGCATGCGCGTCACGTTGAAGCCGTTTGCCAGGAACGAGCGATAGCCGGGGTTGGAGCGCTTCTCGTCATTCATGCGGCTTACGGTCAGGATCACCGCATCCGCGTCGCCGGAGAAGAGGTTGCCGCGACTGGCACCGTCATCGGTCAGCAGGCCGCGGCCGCTGCTCAGCCGGCGTTCCAGTTCCGCGCAATCGCTGGGGGACGAGCAGGCGATCACGCGTCCGGTGTCCTTGTCGGCCCAGCGAAACGCCGGGATGTCGTCGTTGTTCCCGAGCAGGATCCCGGCCTGACTCGCCCCTGTCTGCGAGCTGAGGTCGGTCTCCCACTCCGCCAGGTGGTGTGACCCCGCCTGCAGCCAACGCGCCATGTTCGGAGCGTTACCGTCGCGCATCGCCCGCTGGAGCACCGGCAGGGCGAGTCCGTCGATCTCAAGAAACAGGATCCCCGGAACGTCCGTCCGTGCGCGGACGCCCTGACGGCGAGCGATGCGGCGGATCACGCGCAGCGAATAGGCGTCGTCATCGTCGGCGCCGATGATCGTTTCGACGACGATCATCGCTGCGGTGATGACCAGTGCAGCCACCAGCGCCCAGCCGAACGAGTCGACGCGGATGGTCCGTGTCGAGATGTGCGAGGTGAGCAGCAGGATCAGCGCGTCCATGACCAGGACGAGCGGGAAGCCGATCGCGAGCGTGAACGGTAGGCGCAGCGCGGCGACGACCGGGGGAATGATGGCGTTGAGCGTTGCGATGAGGGCAGCGGCCGCGACCGCGTCGCCGAAGCTCCCGACGCTTACCCCCGGGACGATCTCAGCGGCAACCAGCACCGCCACGGTCGCCACAAGCCACGAAACAAGGAGGTGAAGCGGACGGAGCCTCAGCCTCTGCGGCTCCCACGCAGCGACGTGGCCGTAGTCGCGCACGACGGTCACGGGATCGTGGGTCGCATCTGTGGGGACATCCTGCGGCATCTGAGGCCGACCGGACGATCGCCGATCGGCCCGCCCAGCGCCTCACCCCTATCGGACGATGAGTTCTCGCGCAGGCGGCACTCTCATGAGCATGTGCCGGACGAGGCTTCACGACCGTTTACCCCTCCCGCCTCGCCGCTGCTCGGCGGGATCCAATGGCTCGGCCATTCGACGGTCCTGGTCGAGCTCGATGGCGTACGGCTCCTGACCGACCCGGTGCTCAGCAAGCGGATCGGGCCGATCGTGCGAATCGCGGCGCCGGCACGCGCCGAGGACCTGGGCGTGGTCGACTGCGTGCTCCTGTCACATCTGCACGCCGACCACGCGGACCTCGCCACGCTGCGCGCCGTCCGGCGGTCTGGTCCGATCATCGCACCGACATCTGCGCGGAGCTGGCTGGAGGCACGCAGGCTGAGTCCGGTCATCGAGGTGTCGGCCAACGACGAGGTCGGCCTTGGTGCTGTGACGGTTCGGGCGGTTCACGCCGAGCATGATGGCCGTCGCTGGCCGGTCGGGCCCGCGCCGCTGCCCGTTGGCTTTCTCATACGCGGCTCCCGATCTGTCTACTTCGCCGGCGACACCGATGTGTTCGACGGTATGGCGGAGCTTCGGGGTTCGGTCGACGTGGCACTGCTCCCCGTCTGGGGTTGGGGGCGTGGGGTCGGCGCGGGCCACCTCGATCCACGGCGCGCGGCGGAGGTCGTGGCGCTCATCGCGCCGGCGGTCGTGATCCCGATCCACTGGGGGACGTTTGCGCTCCCAAAGGTCGTTCGGCCGGCGGCCGACCCGGCGTCACCAGCGCGCGAGTTCGCTCGCCTCGTCGCGGCCCAGGAATCCGGGGTCGAGGTTCGCCTGCTTGCTCCGGGAGGGGCGACCGAGCTGTGACGGCGGACGGTGCAGTGATCGACGACCGCGGGGAGCGCCCGCCCGCGATAATGCGGATTCCGCTACCGAGGAGAGTGGGATGACAACAGCTCAAGATGGCCAGCTCAGCTTCGAACGGGACATCAAACCGATGTTTCGTGAGAAGGATCGCGACTCGATGCGCCGCGCGTTTGATCTGTTCGATTACGCCGATGTCTCCCAACACGCAGACGCGATCGTCGGAGCCCTGCGTAGCGGGAAGATGCCCTGTGATGGCGCCTGGCCGGCAGACGAGGTCGAGAGACTCCAGGCGTGGATTGACGCGGGGAAGCCAGCCTAGGAGTCCCGCCTGGGAGTAGTTCCTGGGAGCATCGCCAGTAGGGGCATCGCCGACGACGGCGAACATAGCGGGCAGGAGTGACCGAATGCCCATTTTCCTGATCGCCCGATTCGCGCGCCGGCTTCGCCGTTTCAAGGAGCTGGCGCTACTCACCACCGCCGTCGTGATCCTTGTGGTCGGCGCCGCGCTGTTCTCATTGACACAGCACGTGAGCATCGGTGTGGCGCTGTATTGGGCGATCACCACTGCCACCACAGTTGGCTACGGCGACGTCCTTCCACACAACACGGTTGGAAGGATCATCGCCTCCTTCGTCATGCTGACCACGATCCCGCTTGTCGGTGCCGTCTTCGCGTTGGTCGCGGGCGCATCGGTCGCCGGGCACATCCGGAGGTTCCTCGAGATGGAACATCGCCTGCCTGAAGGACCATTTTCCGCCGTCTACGGGTCGCATCCCACGATCACGCGGGTGCTCGCGGAGCTCGCCCGCTCAGGCAACCCCGTCGTGCTGGTGGCGGAAACCAAGCCTGTGGGGCTCCCCGAGGAGGTCTACTTTTTCGCCGGAGATCCGACCGACGACGCGGTCCTCCGGCAAAGCGAGCCGGCCAGAGCCGACCGCGTCCTGATCGCGTGCGAGAGTGATGCCGACACGCTCGTCATCGCTGTTTCGATCCACAGCTTGGCGCCGCAGGCCGATGTCTACGTCCTGACGCAATCCGCGCGCGTCGCCAGCGCGCTCAACGACCTTGGGATCACCAATACGTTCGCCAGCGACGAGCTGATCGGCCACATCCTCGCCAAGAGCCTGGAGACGCCGCAGGCAGGCGACGTGCTGTTGGCGATGCTCGACACCACCAGCTACCGCATGGTCGAGATCCCGGTGGATCCGTCCGCGGTATCTCTGCCGCTCTCGCATGCTCGAGGAGTCAGCGATGCGCTCGTGCTCGGCGTCTGCAAAGCAGGAAAGATCGAACTTGGCGTCAGCGACGATCCCATCCTTGCGCAGGACGATCGCCTGATCGTGCTCAGCGCGACCGCGGTGTAGAAGCTCAGTCGGGGGTGAGCCAGCCGCGCCGGCGGAAGTAGACCCACAGCGCTGCGATCGAGCCGACCAGCAGACCCAGGCCGAGAACGAAGAATGCCCAGGTGTGGTTGAGCACGTTGCCCGTCAGGAAGGTGAAGTTCTGGCCGAAGAAGCCAGTGAGAAATGACAGGGGTAGGAAGATCGTCGCGATGATGGTCAGCTGCTTGGAGATCTCGCCCTGGCGGTTCGCGACGGTCGAGAGGTACATATCGGTCGCGCCGCTCAAGAGGTCGCGATACGAGTCGACGAGGTCCGACGAGCGCACGAGCGTGTCGTAGAGGTCACGGAAGTAGGGCTCGTCATCGGGCGTCACACCGGGAAGGTGCGCGATCTCATCGGCATCCCGGGCAAAGAAGTCGCGCATCGGTGTGATCACGCGGCGCATGCCGATCAGGTCGCGCTTGAGCGAGAAGATCTGCTGGAGGGACTCCTCGCGAGGTCTTGCGATCACAGCCTGTTCGATGTCATCGATCTGGTCATCGACACGGTCGAGCACGGGCAGGAAGGTCGACAGAACCGTGTCGAGGATCTGATACGTCACCGCCAGTTGTCCTCGATATTCGACGGCCTTGATTTTCTTCCGCAGCTCATCGATGGCCGCGAACGGGCTCGGATGAAGCGTCACCACCCAGTCGCCCGAGATCAGCATGTGCACCTCGCGCAACAGCGACCCACCGGACTTGGCATCGACGTCGACGCCATACACGACAAGACTGACGTATCCGTCGTAGTGCTCACGCTTGGGTCGCTCGGAGAAGGTGCTGATGTCTCCAAGCGTCAGTGGATGGAGTTTCAGCAGTGTTCCGAGGTGGTCGATCTCCTTCGGCGTCGGATCCTCGAGGTCGAGCCAGAAGAATTCCTTGCGTTCCAGATGGCCTGAGACGTCCCCCAGCTCAGTGCGATCCAGACATGGTGTCTCTTTGTTCACGCGCGGCAGCGTACGGATACCGGGCGTTGCACCTGCAAGTAGACCTGCAGGCCTGACTGCAGGTCTCGGTCATCGGACGAGTCGGCGTCAGCTTGACATATTTTCAAGCAATTGCTTGAATAACCAAACAGTGTCGAGCAAGGTGGATCTACGTCGAGAAGCGGGACTCCGGACCCGAGCGCGTCTCATGGGCGCAGCTTTGGATTTGTTGTCAGCGCGTGGGGAGGACGGCGTTTCACTTCGTGATGTGACCGATGCAGCCGAGGCCAACGTCTCTGCCGTCAGCTATCACTTCGGCTCGTTGAAAGCGCTGTTCGACGTCGCAATTGAGGACGCGCTACAGCGATATCTCGAGTCCCAGTTCGAGGCTGTGAGCGCCGTGCCGCTCGGGTCGACGCTCGATGACGTCGCGGCCGCGTTTGCTCGACCCATGGTTCACGCCCTCGCGACGGGCGGGCAGGACCTGGCCGCAATCAGGCTTGTCGCGAGAGTCGGGATCGACCCGCCGCCTGGGTGGTCCCGCTTCGATCCGAGCTTCGGCCGCATCACTGCGACCGTCGTCGACCTTCTGAGAGCACATAGCCCCTCCGCCACAAACAGGGAACTCACCTTCCGTACCCGCTGCGCGGCGGGAATGCTGAACTGGCTCGTGCTTGCCCATCTCGGCGATGAGCTCAGAAACAGCTCCGCAAAGCAGATCGAGCGGCGACTGGTGCCCGTGCTGGCCGGCGCGCTCGGAGCGGGCGCTTGACAGGCGCGCCTGTGCCTTGGCATACTCAAGCAATCGCTTGAACTAATTTCCTAAGTCCAGGAGGATCGAGTCATGAATGTCGCACTGACTGGAGCCACCGGTTTCGTTGGGTCACACGTACTTGCCGAGCTGCGCGACCACGGTCACGAGGTGACCGCGCTGGTGCGCAACGACGCCGACGCCTCGACTGCGGCGGCGAACGGTGCAACACCAGCGGTGGTTGATCTCTATGACCGCGGCGCCTGTGGTCGCGCTCCTGAGCAACGCCGACGCGGCGATCCACACCGCAAGTCCCGGCGACGCGACGAGCGCAGACATGGATTCCGGCTGTGGTAGATGCCGTCCTCGATGCCTTCAGCGGTACGGGAAAGCTCTACGCGCAGATCAGTGGTCTTTGGATCTACGGCTCGAACCTCGCGATCACTGAGGAGTCACCGATCAACGCGCCGGCGATGGTGGCATGGAAAGAGCCGATCGAGCGTCGTGTCCTGGCGGCCGACGGGCTCCGGACCGCGGTGATCGTCTCGAGTGTTGCCTATGGCGACGGTGGCGGCGGCATCCCCGGGCTGCTGCTGGGGTCACCGCGCGACCCTGATGGCAACCTCATCGTGCTCGGCACGGGCGTTCAGCACTGGCCGACGATCCATGCCGCCGACCTGGCGGAGGTGTTTCGCCTGGTACTGGAATCTGACTCGGCGCAGGGGCGCTACGTCGTTGGTAACGGGCAGAGCACGACCGCAGCCGAGCTCACGGCGGCCGCTGCGGTCGCAGTCGGTGCGCCCGGGGCTGTAGCTGGATCAGACGACGAAGCCAAGGCCAGGCTCGGCGACTACTTCGCCGAGGTGTTGTTGCTCGACCAGGGCACTGAGGCGCCGAGGGCGCGGCGTGAGCTGAACTGGGCCTTCCCGCCCGGGACTCGTCGACGAGTTCAGGCACGGTAGCTATCGCGATACGGCCACGCGATGACATCGGGGTAAGACCCAGCTCCGCGGAACCGCCTGCGCTCGGCTCGCCCTTGAGCCGGCGACCAGCCGCTGCTCGGAGATGGACTCAACGTCCTCGCATTTCGCGTATCCGAACTCATCAGGCCCGGAACTGACCGGGTCGACCTCAAATGTGGGAAGGCAGGCCGCGGGGTGTGGTGGTCGTCGGTACGACGACCACCACACCCCGCGCCGACTCTCGTTGAGAGGGTCGGCCGAGACCACGACCGCGGGCCGGCCCCGGACTGCTCACGCTCGTTTGGCTCACCGAAGTCGACACGCGCCCGGATCCTCGTGGAGCTCGGTCGGCTCACAATCAAACACAACCTCGGCGCCAGCGTGGTGGGAAGCTTCGCCTGGACCGTTATTGGATGTTCCCTCGATCAGGGGGCCAAGGACCGACGCCGAGCAACACCCGCAACCAGCCTCACGAAACCTAACCGCAAACCAGAAAGGTCAGTGATATGCCGCTCTTCAAAGCACCTGACGGAGCCGATATCTACTACAAGGACTGGGGGTCGGGGGATCCGATCGTCTTCTCGCATGGTTGGCCGTTGAATGCCGACGCGTGGGACCCGCAGATGCTCTTCTTCGGCCAGCAGGGATATCGCGTGATCGCGCACGATCGTCGTAGTCATGGGCGTTCCAGCCAAACTTGGGACCGGAATGACTACGACACCTGGGCTGATGACCTAGCCGGGCTGATCGAGCACCTCGACCTGAGCAACGTCATCCTGGTCGCCCATTCGATGGGCGGAGGTGAAATAGCACGCTATGTCGGCCGCCACGGCACAGCTCGTCTGGCCAAGATGGTTTTCATTGGTGCGGTGCCGCCGCTCATGCTGCAGACCGACGCCAACCCCGGTGGCCTGCCAATGTCGGTGTTCGACGGCCTTCGTGCCGGCCTGGTCGAGAACCGAAACCAGTTCTACAAGGACACGAGCGTGGCGTTCTTCAGCTACAACCGTCCCGGCGCCAAAGTCTCCGAGGCGACTGAAGATCAGTTCTGGCGCCTTGGCATGCAGTCGGGCATCAAAGGTTCCTACGACTGCATCGCGCAATTCTCCGAAACCGACTTCACCGAGGATCTCAAGAAGATCGACGTGCCAGCGCTCTTCATGCACGCCGAGGACGACCAAATTGTTCCTTACGAGGATGCCTCTGTGCTTGCCGTGAAGCTTGTGCAGAACGGGACCCTGAAGATCTACCCCGGCTTTTCGCACGGAATGGCGGTCACCGAAGCGGCGACGATCAACGCCGACCTACTGACGTTCATCCGATCGTAGGTTGTCTCTGGGCAAGACCGATCAATGCACCTCCCGCGCCGCGGGAGGTGCATCTGTGGTGGCCGCCGCCGAGCAACGGCCGCGACCAGCGCTCGACTCGCCGCTGATCGGGGGAGGGGGGTCGATCTCCGCGACTTGCAGGTCACGCTGCAGCCACACGACGTCATGCCAGATGCCGTCCTTCCAGCCAACGCGACGGTAATAACCAGCGTCCTGGAAACCGAAGGCGTGGTGCAGCCCGATGCTTGAGTCGTTACGGGAGGGTTATGCCGGCAAACGCGCGCCGATATCCGTGCGCTGCCAACTCTCCGAGGAGCTGCTCGTAGAGCGCGCGGCCGACGCCTTGCCGATGCACAGATTGGGCCAGGTAAATGCTCGTCTCGCGAAGACCAGTTGTAGGCGGCTCGCTCCGCGAATCGGTGCCCGTAGGCGTAGCCGATGACGGCTCCGTCCCGTGTGGCGACCAGCCATTCAGTGGGTCGCTCGGCAGTCTGCGATTCGCTTTGCGAATTCGCCCACTGTCGGCAGTTCTACCTCGAACGTGATGCTGGTGCCGGTTACGTAGGGTGCATAGATCTCGACGCAGGCGACCGCATCGGTGGCGGTTGCGGGTCGGACGTGCAGGGTCGAATGCGTCGGCATGCGCAGATAATAGATGCTGCGTCTACTATAGTGGCACCAATGAACGCTCCTGGCGAGCCGGCAGCGCATCCGGAATGGTTAGGCGCATCGCTCGCCGCGACCGTCGAAGCTGCCCGCCAGGAGCGCGGTTGGTCGATCAACGCGCTGGCCCAGGCCTCGGGTGTTTCGCGCGCCATGATCGCGAAGATCGAACGCGGCGACGTACAGCCAACCGCCGCCCTCCTGGCGCGCTTGTCTGGCGCGTTTGGAATGACACTTTCGGAATTGGTCGCAAGCGCCGAGGGCGTTCCCGACAGGCTTTCGCGCCGTGAACACCAGCCGGTGTGGCGGGATCCTGAACGGGATATCTCCGGAGAGCCGTGTCCCCAGGGGCGAGCTTGATGCTGCAGTTGGTGGAGGTTGAACTGCCCGCCCGGGTTCGCGTGCCGATGCCCCGCGAGAGCTATCTCTTCATCGATCAGCAGATCTGGGTGCTCGAGGGACGCTTACGGTTCATTGAGGGCGAGGAGGCGCACGAACTTGTTGCCGGTGACTGCCTGAACTTGGAGAGCCCCAACCCTGCATCTTCGAGAACCCGACAGACACGGCCTGCCGTTACCTCGTCGCGATACGCCAGCGGTAACCGTGACCTGGCGCGGGTTGGTGCGGGGCCTTCGGATAGACACGGCTCGCGTCTCGTGGTAGGTTGCGCGGCATGGTACCTGGCAGTGAGGCCAAGCTGTTGGCGCAGCTGCGACGTGGGTCGATTCGAGTACTGCGTGCTCGCGCTACTGCGCGACGGGGACCGTTACGGGTTTGAGTTGACCCGCGAGCTGGCGGACGCTGACGGGCTGGTGACCAGCGAGGGCACGGTGTATCCGCTGCTGGCACGACTGCGCCAGGAAGGTTTGGTTGAGACCACATGGCAGGAGTCGTCTCAGGGGCCGCCTCGCCGCTACTACCGGCTGACGGAAGAGGGTCATAAGGCATTGGCCGCTTTCACGACGCAGTGGCGGCGGTTTAGGGATGCGACCACGCAGTCTTGGACGAGGAGGGCGCAGATGGAAGACCCAGTCGCGGACGCGATTCTGAATCAGTACTTCCGCAGGCTTGAACAAGCACTGAGCGGGCTACCGGCCGAGCGCCGGTCGCAGATCGTCGAAGACCTGCGCACGCATGTGCAGGAGTGCCTGCAGGCCGAATCCGATCATTCGGACGCGACGATTCTGGCGATTCTGGATCGCGTCGGAGATCCCGATGAGATCGCAGCGGAGGCGCTCGCCGACGAGGCCTTGCCCGACGCGCGTGGGGCGGCCGCAACCACGGACAGCGCTGCAATGAGGTTGTCGCCCAGGGCGTTCTCGAGGGAGGTGGCGACTGACGGCTCCGGGGCTGGTGCTCCTGATTGTGGCGGTTGTCGCGGTTCTCAGTCTGAGCTCCGGCCGGGCGCCGGCATCCCCGACCAAGGGGTCCGGGCCGACGGTGCACGGACGTCTGGTAGCGGCTCATACCGATCCCCCGGATTCTGCGAAGGGTGGTTGGTTGCCTGCTTCGGATGTCAGTGGGGATCATGAGAGTCCTGGTGCGTCGGATTGCAGTCCGCAGACGACTTCGGGTTCGGGGTCGGCGAGTGTGCTTGAGGCGGGGGCGACGAAGGTGGCGTCGGGTTCGGTTGATGGTCATGCGTGGTCGTTGTGGTCTAAGAACGGTCAGAGTGGCGCCAACGGTTTGGAGACGGGTGGGATCGTTGTTGATGGTGTGGCTCATGGTTTGTGTCCTGGGTTCCCGAATCCTGGTGAGATGGAGTTGTTGGAGCCCTCCGGTGGTGGTGACGGCATCGCATACGGCGTGATTGGTTATCCGGGCACGGCGAAGGTCGCGATCTACCGCGATACGTTCGGGAATTTCGCGACCACCAAGTTGATTGGTTCGACGACGGCGCAGAAGGTCAACGGTGTTGGGTTCTTCATCACCTCGTTGTCGCAGTCGGCGTGCGATGTGCCAGGGGTTGAGATGAACACCGCGTCGGGCAGCTATGGGACCGAGCACAACCTCGCGTTCGCGACCAGCGATTGCAAGGACGGCAGCTGGTTCCGATCAGCGACAGCCAGGGCATCTGGGCACTGCCCACGAGCGGGTTCCCGACAAGTTCCAGACAGCCAACGGAGGCGGCGGCGGCGCGGGTGCTCCGCCCACGAGCAAGGGTGGTTGGTTGCCTGCTTCGGATGTGAGTGGGGATCATGAGAGTCCTGGTGCGTCGATTGCAGTCCGCAGACGACTTCGGGTTCGGGGTCGGCGAGTGTGCTTGAGGCGGGGGCGACGAAGGTGGCGTCGGGTTCGGTTGATGGTCATGCGTGGTCGTTGTGGTCTAAGTACGTCGAGAGTGGCGCCAACGGTTTGGAGACGGGTGGGATCGTTGTTGATGGTGTGGCTCATGGTTTGTGTCCTGGGTTCCCGAATCCTGGTGAGATGGAGTTGTTGGAGCCCTCCGGTGGTGGTGACGGCATCGCATACGGCGTGATTGGTTATCCGGGCACGGCGAAGGTCGCGATCTACCGCGATACGTTCGGGAATTTCGCGACCACCAAGTTGATTGGTTCGACGACGGCGCAGAAGGTCAACGGTGTTGGGTTCTTCATCACCTCGTTGTCGCAGTCGGCGTGCGATGTGCCAGGGGTTGAGATGAACACCGCGTCGGGCAGCTATGGGACCGAGCACAACCTCGCGTTCGCCACCAGCGATTGCAAGGACGGGCAGCTGGTTCCGATCAGCGACAGCCAGGGCATCTGGGCACTGCCCACGAGCGGGTTCCCGAACAAGTTCCAGACAGCCAACGGAGGCGGCGGCGCGAATGCCCGGGCACGAGCAAGGGTGGTTGGTTGCCTGCTTCGGATATCGGTGGCGGTGGCGGCATCGACAACTCGAGTTGCGGGCCACAGAACAACATCGAGCAATACGGTCGTAGTCGAAGAACAGGGCAGC
>CAWFRF010000009.1:0-50029 GCA_963818135.1 uncultured Actinomycetota bacterium | reverse complement strand
TGTTATGTACATTTACTCGGCTCGTTGCGTCTTGCTAGATCTCTCTCAAGAAGACGGCTACACCGAAGTGGAGCAGCGACTCTCGCCGCAACGCACGCTCGCACTTCAGGTAGACCACTTGCCGGCGCATGAGCGGGCGGCGCTCGAGTTACGGATCGTTGAAGGCTTGTCCTGACGAGGAGGTCGCCCGTCGGCTCTCGATCAGTCAGCCCGCGGCTCGGTCTAAGTTCTCGCGCACTGCGTCGTCTTGCTCGGAATCCGTGTCGAAGGAGGAGTCATGACCTACAAGTCCGCCAACAACCTGTTCGCGCTACGGCGCCGAGCTCGAAGCCGCGATCCGCGACGATCTCGGCCGACGTCAGAGCTCTCAGCTCCGCACCGTCGGTCGACTGCGGCTCAGGATCAGAACCGCTGTTGTCGTCGGACTAGTTGCCGTGGTTGGTCTCGTGGTCGCGCTCGATACCGGCGGCGCACCGCTGGTCACCCCTGCTTATGCGAGCTTCACCGGTGTCCCGGTGCGTTCGCCAACACGATTCACATCGGAACCGGCGCAACGATTACAGCACGGACCTCGTTCGCGTGGACCAGCGGCGACATGACGATGACGATGACGAAGGCATCGGATCAAGCGCCCGCCGCATCAGCCTGAACGTCGAAACGCAGGTCCGCAGGTGGTACGCACACCGGACCATGCCACTGGCCGGAGGTTTCCAGATCCCTTACACCCGACCCAGGGCGCGATCACCCGGTTTCCCAGTTCAACGATACGAGGGACGGAGTTCATCGCGGCCGGCGGAACTGCGAACGAACGCGGCACAACCGTGACCATCCGCCTTCTGCAGCCTGTGCTGAACGGCTACCACCCGTTCAAATACATCCAGGTCCACACCCCGGGCAAACGCTCACGTTCACCGTGAGCAGATCGACGGAATGGCGAACCGATCCGATCCGTTGACCAACTCCACACACCGGAGATCGCGGTCATGAGACCCGGCGACGCACGAATGCAGGTGCGGTCGTTCGCCCGGCGAAACACCCGCTTCTCGCGCCAGGAGCAGGTCGCGGAGCATCGGTGCTCCTAGAACCCGCCGAGCCCCATGTTCCCTCAGGTGGATTTCACTGCAGCCGTCCTGTAGCGACGGCAAAGCTCAGAGGACGCTAGCGATCGGAGCTCGCCCTCCGGCGCGCGCAAGGGGCTCGGCGCGGAGTTGGCGTTCGATGAGGTGATCACGTGCAGCGATCCGGTCGGCATGCGTGTTATGTCTGCTAGGTCGTGCCAGCTGGAGTGCCTGGAGGTCTTCCAGGCCGCGGTGCCGGGCGAGCAAGTACACGTCGAAAGCGAGCGCGTCGAGGCGGTCGTTAGGCAAGCGCAGTCGGTCTTCAGCTCGTATAGCCTCCACCGCGACTTCGTCGCCGTCGAAGCGGTAAAGCGCCATCCGCCGGACCAGGGGCAGGAGTTGCTCCGCAGCCCGGTAGCCTGCCATGTAGGCCTCGGGCTCCGAGCCAGCCCACCAGTGGGCCACGAACTCGCGGTCGTTGACGAGTCCATCGAGATACCCGTGCTGGACCGGTTCGCGTTGCCAGTCCAAGATCGCACCGTCAGTGCCGCGCCTTGAGGCGATCGCTGCGGCCAGGGGCCGGAGCGCCACCACCAAGTAGAGCGTCTGCATTGGGGGCGACATCGCGGCATGGGTCACCAGGTCGAACAGCGCTTCAAGTAGATCGCCGAGGCCATCACGGTCGAAGAAGTCGCGATCACTCGCCGCTATCGGAGCCAAGGATCCGGTCGCGTGAATACCTTGCCGCGACAGCTGGACTGCGAGCTGTTCCGGCTGTGCGTGGTCGGTGAGCGCACGCAGCTCCGCGGCGGATCCGCGACTCCGGGGACCCGAGGTCAGGCGCCATCCATGACACCGCATTCGCAATAACGGGCATCAGCTCGGGATCGAGGTCGCCTGCAAGCAAGCGTTTCTTGATCACGTCCCACCACGTCCCGAGCGGGAAGCCAGCAACGGTGTCGGGCACCGCAGGAGCGAGCCCCCAGTGGGCGTACTCCCAAAGGACGTCCAGCCCACGCTCGAAGATCTCCTCTTCCGACAGAGGCCGCGGCGGCTGCGACGGTGGGAGCGGCGCTGGCTGCGCGCGGCGGCGCGGCGCACGGTCGTTGGCAGTACCGAGCGCCCTGGTGAGCGCAACATCGACCGCATCAGCGAAGTCTTCGTCGACGTCAACCGGCGCGTCGATCAGAAAGCGGCGCGGGGTACGCCACTGATCCTCTGGAGCGGCAGTGAAGCGCAACGCATCCAATGATCGAAAGATCTCAGGGTCGTGGCTCCGGAGAGCGCCGAGGATCTCCACGATGTCCCTGTGCTCCCGGCGTGCCAGCGCCGCAGAAATGTCCTCGCCCTGCCTAACGATGATCGGCAGGATGATCGTGCCGGTTTCCTTGCCCTCCGCACGCCGCATCGCCCGCCCTACGGCCTGAATGATCGATACCGAACCGCGGTGCGTATCAACGAACGCGATTCCGTCGATTCCCGGTACGTCCACTCCTTCCGTGAGCAGCTTGACGTTTGAGAGCATCCGAAAGTCGTCACCGGGTTGCTCGAACTCGCGCAGGATTCGGATCCGCTTGCCACGCGGCATGCCGCCGCCGTCGACATGCTCTGACCACACCGGCCCGACCGGTCGGTCCTCATCCGAGAGAAGTCCGGCGGCTCGCGGGAAGTGATCGGCGAACTTCCTCGACTCGGCAATCCCTGGGTGGAACGCGACGACCCGCCGCGCGCCGTAATTGCGCATTGCCCTCGCACAAGCAATTTGGGTCGCCATCGCGGATGCCTCAAAAATGCGCATTCCATCCGCGGTGACCAGCTGGCGGTGATCGATGAGCTTCTGAACCTCCTCGTCAGTAATAGCGATGACCGCAACCTGGTATGGGCAGAGAAGGCCCTGGTCTACAGCCGCAGCGAAGCTGAGGTGGTGGAGGACCTTTCCGAAACCACTCCCGATCATCCATGGATGCCAAGGCGACGTTCACGTTGCGCGCCCGCTCCTTCTGCTTGGGCCCGAACAACGTCGGTGTTGCAGTGAAGAACAGACGGCGCTTGGCCCGAATCAGATCAGGATCGAGGACTATCTTGGTCGGTCTACGGGCGGCACCCGCACAATGGTGAGCCTCGTCGGCTACCACGAGGTCGAAGCAAACCTCTGGCATGGCCGCCATCGCTTCGGCGATTACCGGCGAGGACCTGTAGGTTGCGTACAAGATGCGTGGTCCGTCCAGGCGCAGAAACTCAGCCACCCGCTCAGGGTTGGTTGTAGTTGGGAACCCCAACTCACTAACGGTCGCCACCTGCTCGCTGCCGGAGTCCGTCTGGTCACTACAGACCCTAAGGGTCTGGCGGGTCGTCGCCGCCTGAGCGGCCCACACTCCGGCGGTCTGGCGAAGCAACGGCAGGGTCGGCACCAGTACAAGAATCAGCCTCGGCCTCAAGCTGGTCGGCAGCGAGCACAGACACAAGCGTTTTGCCGGTTCCACAAGCCATCAGCACCTGCCCACGGTCCTCGCTGCTCTTCGCCCATTCGACGATTGCCTCTAAGGCAGCCCGCTGATGAGGCCTTGGAGTAAGCACCACGGGTGCATCCGCGGCGAGCTCACCGACACCCGTTGGCCAGGTCACGGCAGCGCTCCGCAGACGATCGAGCAGACAGAGGCTGACCGACTTCGATTG
The DNA here is from genome assembly GCA_963818135.1 of uncultured Actinomycetota bacterium. Taxonomy (GTDB): domain Bacteria; phylum Actinomycetota; class Thermoleophilia; order Solirubrobacterales; family Solirubrobacteraceae; genus Palsa-465. The sequence continues at coordinate 46,295 of CAWFRF010000009.1, read as the reverse complement.
CGCTGCGATCACCTCACGAGCATTGGCCCCAAGCAGCCCGGTCGTGGCGATCAACAGCCGCTCATCAATCACATCCCGGCTGGACTCCGAGAGGAACGAGTCAATGTCCACCTTCTTGACGTAGTAGGTCGACCCGTAGTGCTTTGCCTGGATGGCGACGATCCGGCCGTCGAATTTGCGGGCGACCAGATCGATCCCCTTGTCACGGCCCCAGTTTCCAGGCCACTCGTTCCACAGCCAAACCTGCTCGAATTCGATCGCATACTCAGGGTCGGACTCCAGGAACCAAGCGCAAAGACGCTCAAAGTCACGCCCCCCGGCGTCCATGCTCGCGAGAAGCTGCTCGAACGCCTCCGGATCGGAAGCCGTTGGCTCAGTCACGGAAAGGAGCTTAGGCAGCAGCGCCGATGTCGCCCCCACGGCAGCCCAAAGCGGCAGCGCTTCTTGCGGCTAATTCATGCGGCCGCCACCGCCAAGGCATGCGAGGTCGTCTACAGGCGGCAAACCAGGGGCACCCACGTTCGCTGACAAAACTTCAGTGTCATTTTCCCGACGTTTCACAGCTGTCGGGTCTCATCGAACTTCGACGGGATTCGCATTCGTGCGCGACAACTTCTTCTGACGAAGGTGCGACATCTCGGACGTGGTTAGCGGACACCCGACTGGGCGCCGACCCGCCCAGATCTCAACACGTGATACGTGCTCTTATCGTGACTAACCGCCGAATTTTGAAGTCCCAGACTCGTGTCTGAGAGCCGCGCCGATGAGGACGCCGAGCTGGTCGTCGGAGAGCTGATGTTGCCGCTGCAGCCCGCGCCCAGGCTGGCGGTCGAGCTGCCGGCGGCGCTGCACGCCGAGCTCACCCGTCGGCTTGATCGCGCCGACGATTACTCACGGGCGGCGCAGTCGGTCAACACGACCCGCGCGTATCGCAGCGACTGGCGTCAGTTCGAGGCCTGGTGTCACCGGTTCGGCTTGCCGAGCGCTCCGGCCAGCCCGACCGCGGTCGCGCTGCATCTCACGTCGCTGGCCGAGGCCGGCCGGTCTGTGTCGACGATTCGCCGGCGCTGTGCCGCGATCGCCCGCGCGCACCGGATCGCCGGGCACGCCTCCCCGACCGCTGATCCGGCCGTGATGACCGTTCTCGAGGGCATCGCGCGTGTCCACGGTTCCGCTCCGAACAAGAAGACCGCTTTGCTGCGTGACCCGCTGCTTGAGATGGTCGACCGCATCGACGTCTCAGACAACGCCGGTCTGCGCGACCGGCGCTGCTGCTCGTGGGCTTCGCGCTCGGCCTCAGGCGCTCAGAACTCGTGGCAATCCAGGTCAAGGACATCTCCCCTTCCCCGGACGGCGTCACGATCCGGATCGCGCGATCGAAGACCGACCAGCACGGCCGCGGCACCTCCCTGCTTCTGCCCTACGCCGAGTCCCCGAACCCCTGTCCCGTGCGCGCACTCCGCGCGTGGCTGGACGGATCAGGCATCACAGAAGGCGCGGTGTTCCGTCGACTCAGCCGCGCCGGGAAGATCGGAAAGCCGCTCTCCCCGCAGGCCGTCGCGTTGATCGTCAAACGCCGTGCTGAATCAGCGGGGCTGAATCCTGCCGAGTTCGCCGGCCACTCGCTGCGCTCGGGCTACGCGACCCAGGCCGCCCGAGACGGGCACCGCACCGAGCAGATCGCCAAGACCACCCGCCACAAGGACCAGACGGTCCTCGCCGGATACATCCACGCCGGCCGCGGCCGCGAAGACGTCGCCGCAGTCCTCTAACTACGACCCGTCAGACGCGTTACCCGACTCGCCGCTGAACAGACTCGGGATGCTCCCGCCGCGCGTCCTCGACACTCACCCAGTCGCCGTTTACCCAGACGGTCTGCTCACCGGTTGGCTCGAGGGCGTATAGAGCCTTGCTGCCATGTCCGGTCCCGCTCCAACCGAGCTCAGCCATCGCGACGGCGACACGGTCAGAGATCGTGCCCTCCTCGCACGCGCGCGTGCAGTAGAAGTCGATGTAATCCTCGCCCCGGCCCCGCAACGTCGCGATCAGACAGGCGGAGTAGCGCCAGGAGCCGTGCCAACTGGTGCCGTCGAGGTGACGCCAATCCGTGTTGCAAAGCGCGCAGTACAGCTCATCGGCGAACGCCCGGTCGCCCCGCAGCCGACCGGAAAGCGCCTGCAGATCAAACTCAAGTTTCTGTCGCCAGCGTCGCTCATGAGAACACTGCCAACGATGCCAGTTCGGTCGAGGCCGGGTCAATCCGTGACTGTCAGGCCCCGAGTTCCGCGCGAAGGAGGGGAGCCGGCGCGGTGGGCGAGAGTCACGTCGCGAGAACGGAGCAGGTCTCTGTGCTAGGGCGTTTCGTGAAATCGTTCTGGCCCCGGCACGACTGAAAGCTCTGGCCGGTTTCATCAAGCTGGCCACCCCAGCTTGTCTTGACGACATGTCGTCTACCTACCTATACTGCTGGCGTGGAACTTCGGCCCCCTAGCTATTTCACGCTCGCGGCGCTGATCGACGGGCCGCTGCATGGTTACGCGATCATGCGACGCGCGTCCGAGGCTGTCTGACGGCGCGGTGCGGGTGTCCACTGGCACGCTGTACTCGATCTTGGATCGTGCGCTCGCGGAGGGCCTGGTCGTGGTCGGCGAGCCTTATGTCGTGTCTGGTCGCGAGCGGCGCGATTATGCGCTGACGCCTGCTGGACGTCTGGTTCTGCAAGAGGAGACCAGCACCATTGCTCGTGCGGCCCGCGTTGTTGGTGCTCGATTGCGCGCTACCGGAGGACTGGCTGTATGAGCAGGCGATTGCTGGGCGGTGTAGCGGTTCGGCTGTATCCCAAAGCGTTTCGCGACAGCAGGGGCAGGGAGATCCTCGGTACCCTGCTCGATGCTGGAGAGGAGTCGCTGCTGGCGTTCGTGCGACAGCTCGCGTCGCTGATCGTCGGCGGTCTGGTGGCTCGATCACGGCGGGCGCTCACCGAGCCACCTGCGAAGCTCGCCGCTAGCGCGATCTCCTGGGCCGCCATCATTCTCGTCACGCGATTCCCGTTCGGGCAAGGCGTGCGTGTCCTTTACTGGCCGCTTGGTTTCACGCTTCCGATGGTGACGGTTCGCGACATGGTCGTATTGCCGCTGATAATCCTCGCATCGTTCACGCTCGGTGGCCGCAGACTGGCTGGGTTGCTGGGCTTGGTGTGGGTGGCGCTATTTGTCCGGGAATATGGATACCCCGGCGTTTTCAGAGCCGAGACCATCGGCATGGCCGTTCTTCCCGCAGTCGGATTTGGTCTCCTTACCTGGCGACCACAGGCAGCGCCGACGGCGTGGCATACCCGGACCCTGTGGCTAGTGCCCGCGGCCGCGCTGGCGCTCGTGACGATGGCGGTACTGCGGCTCTCGCCCTACTCGGGCCAGTCAGTCACCGTCCTGATTCCGGTGGTCGCAGCGCTCGTGTTTCTCCCGATGGCACCCGGATTCGCCATCGGCACGGCGCTCGCGTGGTCTGCGCAGTGGGCCTGGATTTTCGGGAGCGAGTCAACCTGGACTATCGCGCTACTGGCCAGCACCCCCGTCGCGCTCGCGCTAGTTGGTGCCGGACGTTATGCGGCTATACGCAGCTACTACTGAATGCCAGTTCCGGAACTCCCGGCGAGCGAGCCGGACGAGCGGCATTAGCGTCGCCTCCCGTTCCGCGCAAAGGCAGGCTCGTTATTAGACCGCCCAAGATGCACGAACGCACGCGAAAGCACGACTCGGGTCGCTCGGCGATCTAGAAGCCGAGTAGAGAGGTTTGGGCGGGCTCGACGAAGCTGAGAACCTCGTGAGGCTCGATCGCGACCGCGTCGGGTCTCGCGATGAGATTGGCGCTCACGAGCTCGCGTACGGCTTTGGCGTAGTCGGTGCTCGTGTACAGGCCGAACAGACGCGGTGCCAGCTCGTGGATCAGTCGTTCGCGAGACATTCCTCCGCGAGCGAGTCCGGTTCGGTGGATCTCGTCCCGCAGGTTCGTCAGGTGCTGTCGCTCGTCGTCGTGGTACCACAGAGTCATTACGCCAGCTGCCTCTTCCTCTTTTAGCGACCGCTCGTATCGGCATGCGATGTCGGACATAAGTGCGACGCCGTGTGCAGAGCCGGTTGCGAACATCAGTCGGTACGCGGGGCGACCTGAGTAGTGATCGCGCATGCGGATCTGGTCGGCGAACTGCCACCCGTTGTTGCGCAGCTGTTCGAGGTAGAGCAGCGCGACGTCGTCGATTGCCCGCTCGGTATCTGCGCCAGGGGTACACAGCATGCGCCAGCGCTTCGTGCCGACATGAGCGTCAAGCGTGGCAAGCTTCGCTTAGGCGAGCTTGCGACCGACAGGAAGCCGGTCACCGCGGTCATCGAGGTGACCAGCCATCCGCAAGAACGTCTTGTCGGAGAAGTGCAGGAGCAACTCGGTTTTGCCTTCGCGGGACGCAATCCGCTTGATCACGCTCATGTCTGCTCCGGTCACGCCGAACGGATCGAGAAAGAACAACGCCGGGTCATGTCCTATGGCATCGATGATGTCCTCAAGGTGTTCACTGAACGCGCCCTCGAGCGATATCGCGACATCACGCCAGGGCGCGAGGTTCTTGAGAAGCTCGGCGTAGCAGTCGGTATCGCGCTCCACGTTGATGCACCTGACGAGCGGGTAACGGCGCTCGATTTGTATCCGCCGTGCCCACTTTGCCGCCAGCAGTGGCGATCCGTCGTGAGCGCGTCCGTCGTCGCCTGGCTGATATGACCCGGCGCCAGCGAAGCCGTCGATGATCCAAACATGCCGCTGTTGACGACCCAGGCCCGCCGTACTTCCAAGCTTGTATGTAAATGGACGGATGTAGCCGTCCAGGATGTTCAGCTTGTGTAGGGACCGGGCTTTGGCCTGGGCGAAGAAATCGAGCGGATCACTCGGTGGAGCCACACACTAAGAACAGCACCACGCCCGGATGTCAAAGCGAGAGGCGCAAACTGGCTAGGCGCTGAGAGCGGCTCAGGCCGCGGGCATCTCGTCCCAAGTACGACCGTCCAGGAGTCGACCCCCGGCTTTCGGCGTGCGTCCGCCCCATTGCTTGAAGAAGAAGGCGATATCTTCGGCCGCGCATCTGTCCGGAGATCCCTCAGCCACTCGACATTGACCCGCCGGTGGCGGTGTCCGGATTCGCCGCCCGCGATCAGCCAGTCGATGCCGGCAAGATCCAGACCCTCGAGCGGGCCAAGCAGCGGCTCCGCAGAAATGAACCTGACCGCTGCCGGTACGGTCCTCGGAGATACTCAGCGCGATGGACAAACCGACGGTTCTCGATCGAGACTCCGATCCAGACGTTGTCGGGCCAGTCAAGGGTTGAGCCGAACTCCGCTAGGCGTTCGTGCCGCTTCGTCAACACCTGGAAAGTGTGCTGAGGGGCGGCGCTCATAACCTCGAATACGCGGTGCACAAACTCGTCCGGGATCTCTTCGTGGAATAGATCGCTCATCGAGTTCACGAAGATCACGCGAGGACGCCGCCATCGAAGTGGCTGCTCGAGACGATCGGGCCAAAGGCGCAGCGCAAATCCCTGCTCGTAGTGATGCCCGCTGATCCCCTGCCAGCGCTCTGCGAACGTCTTCGCATAGCAATGGGCGCAACCAGGGCTCACTTGGTCGCAGCCCGTTACTGGATTCCACGTCGCTTCCGTCCACTCGATGGCGCTGGATTGCACAGGAAGTCTTTCGAGTTTGGGCCGCAGTCCCCTGCGCTCAACACGCCTCTCTGTGCCGGCTGACCGGTGGCTAGCGTCGGTCAAGAGATTGGCTTGCCGCGGCTTCCTGAGAATCTGTCGCATCCAGGCGAGAATCGCGTTGTCGCAAGCTCATAGATCCGACACCAGCGGACCGGCGACCGCTGTGATCGTCTCAGTGAGTCCGTCGCTCGCGTCACGAACATGCTCGACGATAATCGTCTGATGCCGCGAACTTCGTCTGTCCGGCCCGGCCGCGATCGCCCGCCGACAGATCTCGTTTGGCCGCAATCGTTGACACGGCCCCCGGCCGATGTTCGCCTCGTCTACCTCGACCTCAATCACTGGATACAGCTGGCGAAGGCAAACACGGGCCATCGCGACGGCGCCGGTTACGTCGCGGCGCTCGAGGCGTTGCAAGCTGCGGACCCTAGATTCGTGTTTCCGCTCTCGTCGATCCATTACATGGAGATGACTCGGATCCAGGATCCGCGGCAGCGTCTCGATATCGCAACCGTGATGGAGGAGCTCTCGCAGTTCGCCTGTGTCATGTCTAACTCCATATTGATTGAGCTGGAAGTTGACGCAGTGGTGGCGCGACGCGCGGACCGTCCCGAGCGCCTAGCTCCAATCTCAATACTCGGCCACGGCGTAATGCAAGCGTTTGGCATGCGAGGCGGCCTGATCGCTAGGTCGCCCGAGGGCGACAAAACTGATGAGGCACGCCAACGCTGGCCCGGCGGACCTGAGTCGTTCGACGCGTGGCGGGCAGAGCAAGAGTTAAAGCTAACCGACTGGCTCTCGCTGGCCCCACTGATGCCGAGGTTCGGACCTCCGTGCGCACGGGTGGGATCCAGTCATGGCTACGCGGGCCGCGAATGACCGTGCGAAGCATGAACGCGATCAGGCGGAACGACTTGCTGGAGAACCTCGCTGGCGTCGCGGGCGGCTGCGCGACGTCGTCGCCGCTCGCTACACGATGATCGAGGCGCTCGAGAAGCTAAACGACGCCCTGGCGTTTTACGGCTTGACCATCGAGGAGTTCGCGGGCGGCAGCATCGAGGACGCACGGGCGTTCACTGACTCGATGCCGAGCGCCGATGTGTACATCTCCCTTATGACCGCGGCCCACAGCAATCCGCAAACCATCTGGGAACCGAACGACATCTACGACATCGATGCCATGAGCGCAGCAGTCGCGTACTGCGATGTCGTCGTGACCGAGCGTCACAGAGCGCACCTACTGAACGCGGGCGGGGTCGCCCAGCGTCACGGGACGATCGTTCTCTCCGACGTCGCGGATCTCATTCCCATGATCACAGCAGCTCAGCCTCATCAGGCGCATAGCTAAACGGCATCAGCTAATCACTGAGTGGCAAAGCGCTAGCGCGCATCAGGGTCGGGCTGGCTTCGTCGCGTGCTCGACGCTTCTACTCGCGAGCTCGCTCGAAGACGCATCCGTTCGCGCCCGGTCGTGCACCCGGGGACAGCGAGCACTGAGGAGCGGCCGGTGCTGGTCATTGGAGATGTTTCGGTTCCGGATTTGGTCACGACCTCGATGGATCTGGGGTTGGCGAACCCGGGCCACCAGACGAAGTACCACCCGTGCTGAACGGTCGCGTCAACCGTGGTTCCGTTCGCGAACCGGACCTTGACAGCCGTGACAGCTTTGCCCGCTTGTCCGAGCGCGTAGTCGCCGAAGCCAAGCCCCTCGAACTGCCGGACTGCAAAGCTTGTTCGGCGCGTGTGATGTGGGGGCGTTGCCCGAGCGCGGCGTGATGTAACCGCCGTGGCTTGCCGTGTTGAAACGGCCAACCCGGGAAGGATCCGCCGCCGGCTCGGAAGTTGATTTGCGCGTTGAGCTTGTCCGCGCGGGGTGCTGCTCCGGTCAAATCGAGGTCCTGCCAGTCGATCGCGTGCAGCCTGCCGATGTGTCCGTAGAGGCACTCGTAGGCATGGCCGCCGGCGAGCGAGATGAGCGCGGTGTAGCGGGCGCTTGCCTGCGCCAGGACGACCCGCCCCGGGGTGTAGGTGGGGTACCCACCTTCGTTTTCGCAGCCAGAGGTGGCCGCAACAATCTGGGCGGCCGTAGCCGCACCAGGTGCCGCAATCACGACATGCGACGCAAACCCTCCAGGCCCCCCGCCATTGTCGTTATTCACATGACCGCCTCCCGAGCGTCCGCCGCCCCCACCGAACGCGAGCAGCAACCCTGCAGTGATCGCGGCCAGGAGTGCGACTACCGCCCCAGCGCGACGATTTCTGCCTTGCCTCGCGCGGGCATCCTCGATCACCCCCGCGTCAACGCTGTTGTCGATTTCCGGGGGGTGTGGCGGGGTTTGGGTCGCGCTCATATGTGCTAGGCTAAATGGCACATTGCTAGATGTCAACCTCGACCGAGGCGACCCTGCTTTCCTGCACGACCAGGTCGCGGCCGAGATACGCCGCTCCATCGCCGAAGGTGACGCCGCGCCAGGGGACCGACTCCCACCCGCCCGGCACCTCGCGGCTGTCATGGGTGTGAACACAAACACTGTGTTGCGCGCCCTGCGTGTCCTCCGCGATGAAGGGTTGATCGAGATGCGTCCTCGACGTGGCATCCGCGTCGTGGGAACACCCGCCCAAAGCGAACTACGCGGCAAGATCGCAGAACTCGTGCAACTCGCCCGCCAACACGGCTACACGCGCGCCGAGATAATCCGCATGATCACCAACGCCCCGTGACCGCCAGCCGGTTGACGATTCCTTCGCCACGAACGCGCGTCTATCGCGCTAGAGGCTCAGAGACCTGCCTTTCGCCAACCAGCCTGGCTTTCCAGGCCGCGAGCGTCGGCGATCATCATCGCTGTGGGTCCCGAAGCTCGCTCAGCGCAGTTGCTAATGCGCCGGTGAAATTCGCCATGGCATCCGCGAGCGCAAACATACCTTCTGTCGCGACCCGAGCGACTTCGGCACCCAATCCCTCGGCGACCGTGTACGGGCGTGGTCCGAGCGCAAGGACGCGTTCAGCTGGAGACGTTGGGGTTGCCGGGTGGTGAGTCCACGGGGACTCAGGCGCGACACCTGCTAGGCCGTGCGTCTGCGGTCGCCAGCGGTGAAAATCCGCGCCACGGCGATCGACTAGCGCAAGCCATTCAGGGCTACGGCCATAGCCAGCGACGGCCGCGACAAGCGCGACGATGTTCTGGGATCCAGCTGCGGCCGCGACATCTTCAAGCTTGACGCAGGCGGTTTCGTTCAAAGAAATCCAGTCCTGACGCCTCTCGGAAAACGGCTTGAAGGCGTCGGCCGCGCCGCGTTGAAACTTTCCCGCCAGTTCCGCCCTGAGCTCGACGCGGAGGGTCAGTGCCCGCACAGCGACATTGGCAAGCGCGTGCCCGGCACCGATAACGAACAGTGACTGAGCTTCAGCCATCGCGCGGAGACTCATCTCACGCTCGACATCCACCTCGTCCGCGGTGGGCCGCGCCTCCCACAACGCTACCTCGACGCCGGCAGCGTACGCGAGGGCAAGTTGCTCGCCAACAGATCCCATCTGGCCCGCGAGCACATACGCAACGCTCTCGACCGTATGCGCCGCAGCCATCTCCCAAAACCACGCCTCACCCGAGAGTTGTTGCCACTCGATAGCTCGGTTTCGTACCGCCTCGTGACTCGGTCCCTGGAGCGCGGCGGGCAGGTCTGGCGTTGCGTCAGGAACCGCGAGGCGCCCAGGCAGTACCGCCGCAAGAGTCCTGCGCTGAATCGGTCGCGCTACGGGTTGATCTGGTGACATGGCCCCGAACCTAATCGATCCCCACCATGGTCGTTGTTAGCCGAAGCTCGAGTGCGGCGAGACGTCGGCCGAATTTCACTGCGGGCTCCAGCCAGCCTGCTCCGCTGTTGCCATATCGTTGCGCCATGGCGAGCAAACCGGCAACCGTTGGACATCCAGCGTTTCGGGCTTTCTGCCACGCCAGAGCCCACGCCAACAAAGGACTCCTGGCCCTCCTTATCTCGCTGCGTTTAGCACGGTACGAGTTGGACCGCCTTCCGAAATCGCAAGCCGATGCCTTGCTAGGAACCTATTTCGAGCACGAAATCCCCGATATCCGAGACTTCAACTATCGGGCTTCAGCCGCGCTCGGCCTAATGAGCGAAGCCGAGGTCGATCTTGCCTACATGGCGGTTCCGTTCGCAACCTCCTTCTACGAGACCTACCTCGGCGACCTTGCGCGCCTCCTCGCGCGAGACGGCCACGGCCGAGTACCCGCCCGCGCCGGCGCCGTCAAGCTCCATAGCTACCTCGCAACAGCAGGACTCGCGCTCCCGACCAAGGAGGCGCTCTTGTTCGAGGCCATCAGAACGATTCGCAACTGTCTAGCCCACGCCGCCGGAATCGCCGACGCTGAAGCGGAGGCAGCGCTTGCAGCGGTCGCTGCCGACGGCTCAGCTTCCGCAGGCTGGATCCGGATCGCGAAAGCTCCCGTCCCAGCGGTCGTCGACGGTGACCCCATCCCGATGTCAGGACGTGAAGCACTCGTTGCGCTGTACGCGGTCGCGCACTGCGCATACGCGCTCAACAACGCTGCGAGTAGCAGCATCACCGCCGAGACCTGGGCCGACGTCGTAGTTCTTGATTTCCGAATGTCCGGGACGCGACGCTGGGCTCATAGGCTCACAGATCTCGCACCCGTCCGCCGCCTCGCAGACCGGTCCTACTCCCTTGTCGGTCTCAGCGACAGCGACCTGCGAGCTGCGATCGGACGTGCGCCTCACACGCGAACCATGCCGTAGGCGCGCTCCATTGTGAAGTCCACGGAATTGCAGCTCGAGCGTTATCCCACAGGATGGCCCGGCCAGCGATCTGGCGGCCGTCCGTTCGTCGCATCATCCGCGCGACGGTCCAGCTCCTCGCCTCGACGATAGGTGTCGCGCGTTCGTGAGACTTTGTCGCATCTAGGTGAGATCGCGCTGGTCGCAAATTGGTGAGACCCGGCATGTTGTTGTCCGGTCTCACCGAAATGCGACGGGAATCTCACTTGGACGCGACAACTTCGTCTCACGAGGTCTCGGGCCACGGAGGCCACCATTGATGCTCGGACGCTCGTATTAGCTTGAGCCGGTCTTCGGAGTGCGGTGCAGTTCGACGAGGTGGTTGGCGATGTAGGTCACCAGCCGCATGTTGAACAGTGTGTGACCGTGTGTGGTGACGCCGTAGATCATGCCCTCCTGGCGCCAGACCAGCACGACGTGGCCACTGTCCTCGTCAGACCCAGCCGGGCACCAGTACCACGTTGCGGGGTGGCCGCGGAACACAGTGTGGCTGTGCGGATGAGCGCACGGGTAGCCGAGGCTGCCACGGGACCGCACGACCCGCAACACCCATATGTTCATATGTCCCTCACCGAGCGCGACTCCGCGGTAACCGGGCGCGGCCGGGAACATGCCGTCGATATCCACTCCCGCGAAATCCGCGCACCCGGAGCCGGGGCAGTCGCCCCCGTCCTCCCACTGGACCGGGAGAACCGACGGGCACATCAACGGACGATGAACGTTTGCCTGTGCCCGCGCGCAAGCACGCCTGACCTGCCGGGGCGTCGGGCCGAGGATCACTGGGCCGAACTGCACGTCGCCCGCGGGCAGCGCGGCAGGGCGAAACCCCGCCGCGCGGGCTCGGCTTTCGGTCGCGAAGCACGCGCTGATGCCTTTCTCGACGGTCAGCGGGGCGGGGTAGTTCGGCGAGTAAAACCTGCCGGTGGATTTGGCAGCCGGATATCCATATCCCTCCGGGCAAAGTGCGCTCCCGCCGCCGATGGCTACCGGTGCGACCGCACCTCTTGGGAGGAGTGCCGTGCTCCTAGGATAGGGGTGTTCCCGCAGCCGGCAGCGGCCAGCATGAGCGTCAGGACGGCTGCGGTGATCGAGACCAGGCGAATGGTCACGCGGGCGGGCTGGCGGACGCTGCCTGCGTGGGCGTCGATTGACGGGAGGTCTGCCGTGCGCAGAGACGGCGTCGAAGTCTCTGCGATAGTCATCCAGTTCGTCCAGTCGCGCAAGCCGGTCGCTGCTTGTGATCGTGACCATCGGCGGGCGGTGCGACCTGATTGTGGCGGGCCGCTTCCCCAGTCGAAGCGTCCGCGGTCAGTGCGGGGATGCGGAGGTCTCCACCATGCGGGCAAGGTCCGTCCGGGTGTAGCCGTTCCTGCTGCCGAACTGGACAAGCTCGGCGACCTTGGCAAGGACGGTGCTGCGCTCGGGAGTGCCGATAACCCGTGTCCCATGCCCCTGACGCAGTTCGAGAAGACCTTCGTCGCGCAGTAGCCGTAGGGCCCGGAGCACGGTGTTGGTGTTGACGTGCATAACCGCAGCGAGGTGACGAGCGGGCGGGAGTCGATCACCTGGCTTGGCTTCGCCATCCGCGATCGCACGGCGGATTTGTGCGGCGACCTGCTCATGCAGCAGTGCCGAATCGTGACGATCGAGCTTGACCTCAAGCATTGCGCCAGTCATAGTAGCTCAATCATGCTCGTCCGGGACCGCCCTACCGTCTCCCCAGAACCGCTCCCCAGCGACTCGCGCGAAGCGGGAGTGATCGACGACGCCGCTCTAGACAAAAGCTCCACCGCCGCACCGGCGCAGCCGTGTTCCTCGCTATCGCACTGGCGGTCCTCGTCTACATGAATGCCGGTGGCGGTGGCCGCTCCGGCGGCGATCGGCCGCCAGCTCACACGACGGAGCGTCATTCAGTCAGACGAGCACCCTCCGACTAGCCCGTGGACGCAACGACCTCCACCTTCCTCGTCAAAGGAATCGCTGGTCACGCGTTCGACGCACGCTTCAACGCGCCTGCGACTGCCGCTCTCACCGTCACGACGAACATTGGTCCCGGATCGGGGCTTGGCCCGACGTTTCACACGCTGACCGATCGGCATGACTGCCGGGTCGTCGCCGCAGAGGTCTCGTGCGTGGCGCACTTCGCCGCAGGCGGCAACCCAGGCGGGACATGGAGATGGACCGTAACCAAAACCTCCGCCCCGGCAGCAGTAGTGCATATCAGCGTCGCCTTCAACTCACACCTCGGCGACTATCCGGGCTAAAACGGCGACCGAAGCGTTCCCAGACCATCGGCCCAAGCCTGGCGACGAACTAAGGCTGCGCATGCCTGCCTTGCCAAAGGGGAAGCCTCCCACTGCTCCCGCTTCGCACATGCTCCGGGCTAATTCCAGAAGCCGCAGATGCACGCGCCAACACGAAAGCACGTCTTGACGGCTGATCCACGAGTCACCTCCTATTCGCCAGGAGCGGGGCGATCCAACGACGAGGCGTGCGAGCGCCCCTCAACCACGGCGACTTGTCGCCGCTTCGTGAGACTTTGTCGCATCTAGCCGAGACTGCCGGTGTCGCAACTTGGTGAGACCCGACAGCTGATTCGTTTGTCCGTCACGCGAGCGAAGAGCACCAGCAACCGGGCGTCTTCAGGCGCATACGTTCATCCAGAGCGGCGTCAGGACCGGCCGGCATCCGGCTGCCGCACCAGCCCGCCGCCGCAGGTTGGGCAGCGGCCCGTGTGACGTACGACACGGTAAGAGCAGATGGACTCGCACAGTGAGCACGTGTAGTGGGTTGACGGGTCCACGTTCGTCGGGCCCGTCTCGGGCGAGCTGCTTGTGGTGCCGTGCAACCGCCGATCGGCCGGTGTTCGGCTTCCGTCGGCGGTCGGCGTCTCGGTCAGGCTCTGCGGAGCCACTGCGGTGGACTCGACGGCCACGGGTCAGAACGGCTTGGGGAGTTCGGCCTGCCAGTAGTCAGCAGGAGTGTGGTCAACTGTCGCGGTCGAGGGCACCGTGACCTTCAGCAGCTGCTGGTTTCCTGCCAGCGGGAGCGTCTCGTAGGTCGTGAACGTCACGCGCGTGACGTCGTCGGGGCTGTCGTACCCGAAGGTGTCGAGCTCGATTGGTGCATACGTTGCTGGATTGACGTAGTAGTTGGTTTGCGGGCCGCTCTGCGGATTCACTGAGGAGATCTCGATCGCCGGCTGCCCGTTGCTCGTCGTGGTCTCGGTCACCCGCGCGTGACCGGAATCCAGCAGGCCCTGCAGTTCAGCGGCGAACCCTGTGGAGGCAGGGCTCGGCTGCTGCGCCTGGATCTGCCTTAGCTGCTTGGCGGATGGGCCAACGAGTGGCGAGACCGTCTGGGTCTGGGTTTGTGAGTTCCAGCCGACCGACCACTGCACGTCGTCGGTTCCATCGCGCAGATCCCGAGCGGTGCCCGCGTCGAGTGTCTGTGTGAAGACGCCGCCCTGCGGGAGCGTGACACTGAGCTTGTAATCACCCGCGTTGCCTGTCTGGGTCAGCGTGTAGTTCGGTGTGCCGCTCGGGATCGAAGGAGCGGGATAGACCGTCTGGGTCGTCGCGTTGTAGATCTGCCCGGAGTTGGTGTCCTCCAGCTGCGGACCTCCCGGTACCTGCACGATCGCGCGCTCGCCCCACGGCGCGCCCTGCTGAATCCAAGCCTCCTCAGAGAGTGTCGAGACCGTCGTATCGGACGCGCGCTGCGCGAGCGGACTCAATGTCTCGGTGGCAGCGATGTGGAGGATCGTGTCCGCAGAGGCCGCTGGCGCGATGACCGCGGCTGCCCGCCGGATTACCTGCTTCGCCCAAGCCGATTGGCCCGAGGACTGGTCGAGCACCACCACACTCGCGAGCGCGCCAGCGGCCACCACGGTGCCGGCTGTGAACCCGACGCGAACCGCAGGACGCCGTCGCTTGACAGGCGCCTGCTCTGTGGCCAGGTCCGCGTCGTGCTCCTCCACGAGGTAGCTCCACAGTTGATCATCAAATCCCATCGATCCCTCCCTTTCGTAGCCGTGCTCGCGCACGAAACAGACGGACGCGCAGCGTCCCGGCCGAGACGCCCACGGCGTGTGCAGCCTCCTTCGGTGACATCCGCATCACGTCGACGAGCTCGAGCGCGAGCCGCTCGGACTCCGGGAAGCGTGCGGTGCGCTCTAACAGCGCTCGACCTGCGCTCTGTGCATCGATCCGCGCGGCCAGCTCAGCGACCCCGTCCTCGCCAAGCACCAACTGCCCACCAAGCCGGCGCACTGTATCCCGCTCGACCGCCGCCGCACTGACGTAGCCGCGAAACACGTTGTGGGCTATCCCGATCAGCCACGCCCGAGCCGTTCCGCGACCCGGATCAAACCGGCGGAACGACCCGAGCGCCTGCACGAACGTCTCAGACGTAAGATCCGCGACCGTCTGCGGATCCGAGCAGCGCCGCGCGAAGAACCCGCTGACCGCCCCGACGTGGGCCCGATACACCTCGCCGAACGGCGAATCTACGCCCATCCCGGCAGGCCGGTCCTTTGTCAGACGTGTTAGCGGGATCACAACAAGTTAATTGGCGGAATTCACCGGCGGCGTTACAAGAATCCGCTCGATCGCGCCCTACAACACCGGAGGTATGCGGCTAAGCCAGGGAGCCGACATCTGGCGCGACGACTGTTCCGTCGTTGTACGGGCCGCGACCGCCGAGACGACCGCGACTGCGTTCGTAGAGTTGCTCTTAGATCCGTTGACAACAGGTCCCTCGCTCGGCTTCAACACCTCAACCATCCACGTCGACATCATCTCGACATCGGACCGGACGGTCACCGCGACCCTCAAAGACGGCTCAACCAAGGTGATCCACACCGACGGGCAATTCCAAAACGACTAATGCCGCGCGCCTCACGGACTCACTTGTCTATCTCTGCGAGGAACCCGCGCAGGCTCGTCGTCGTCGATCGAGTAGGTGTGCCTCGCGGCCGGGAAACGGCGTGCTTTCACGTCGTTGCTGTAGCGGCTGAGAGCGTCCCTGATCGTGGGCCTGAGGTGGGCATACGCCTCTGCAAACCGAGGCCGCCAGTCGTATAGCCCAAGGAGGTCGTGCCAAACCAAGACCTGCCCGTCGGTGCCAGCGCCAGCGCCGATGCCGATGGTTGGGATGGTCAGCCTCGCAGTCACAGCTTCTGCGACCTCCGCCGGTACCGCCTCAAAGACGATCGCGAAGCAGCCAGCTGCCTGGAGCAGGCGAGCATCGGTGAGTAAGCGCGAGGCCATCGATGCGCTTCGCGCTTGGGCGCGGCGGCCACCGAGCGCGGTCTCGCTCTGTGGCGTTAGCCCAAGGTGTCCGATGACAGGAATCCCGGCGTTGATGATCGCTCGCGCGCGCGAGATTGAGGTTCCGGCTCGTTCGAGCTTCACGACGTCAGCGCCGCCCTCTTTGACGAGCCGCATGGCGGTTCGCACGGCCTGCGCATCGGAGGTCTCGTAGGTGCTGAATGGCAGATCTCCGACCAACAGTGGGGTCCGTAATCCGCGGCGGACCGCGGCGGTCATCATGAGCATCTCCTCTAACGAGACGCGTGTTGTGCCCTCGTAGCCGAGGACCATCTCAGCGCCAGTGTCGCCAACGAGCACCAGGTCAACGGCGCCGCTGTCCTCGACCGCTTGGGCGCTGGGAAAGTCGTACGCGGTCACCATCACGATCGGCGTTCCGTGCTGTTTCTTCTGCGCCAGCTCGCGGACGGTCACCTTCGTCCGTTGCTCGCCGGTCGCACTCCTAGTAGTAGGCCTCATGGCTCTCCTCTCGAGTCGACCAACGCAGTCTCCCACGGCAGCCGCCTAACCACCGCTGTGTCCTCGCACGCCGCGCAGTGCGTTACTTGTCATGGCCCGGGCCCCGCTGGGGTCAGATCTGATGCGGTCGCGCTCATATCTTCTGCTGCCGGCCGCCGCACCAGCGGTAATGTCCGCAACGTGTTGCCCGCCGAATCTCAGGAGCACGTCTCTGCGAAAGATCGGCCGGATGGCGCGGCGGTTGCGGTCGCCAATGCGCGTTGGTACTTCGCTGGGCTTGCGGCCTCGCTGTTGGGGAACAGTGCGATGTCGCTGGTCGCCGGCGTCTGGGTCAAGGAGCTCACTGGCAGCAGCGCCCAGGCGGGGCTCGTATCAGCGTGTATCTACGCCGGCACGATGGGTGCACCGATCGCCGGCCTCATCGCCGACCGCATTCCGCGGAGGCGCCTATTGCTCTCGCTCAACCTCGTCTCGGCGGCGACGATCCTTCCTCTAGTGCTCGTCCACTCTCCGGCGCAGGTCTGGCTCCTGTTCGTCGTGATGGCGCTGTACGGGATCGAGGCGACGCTGATGGACCCTGCCGAGGATGCCCTCTTCGCGCAGATGTTCACCGCAGAGTTTCGGCAGCAGATCATCGGCTGGCGGCTCACCATTCAGGAAACGGGCCGCCTCGCCGCCCCGCTGTTCGGCGCCGCCCTGTTCGAACTTCTTGGCGGCGGCGCGGTAGCCGCACTGGATTCCGCGACGTTCGTCTTTGCTGCGTTGGTCATCACTCGCCTGAAGGTCGACGACACCCGTCCGTTGAGATCCCCAGAGCGGCTCGCAGCTGCCCTGCTCGCCGGCGGCCGCCACATCCTGCGGACCCCGACCATCCGCTCCATCGCGATCGCGACGACCTTGGTCATGGCGCTATCAGGCATCGGTGTCGCCGCCCAATACAGCCTCGTTGAGAGCGTCGGTCAGCGGCCGGCCTTCCTCGGGGTTCTCACTGCACTGCTCGGCGCAGGTTCGATCGTTGCGTCACTGACCGCAAGCCGGATCATTGCGCGCCACGGTGAGCGCACGCTCGCATTGATCGGGCTGCTCAACTTCGCTTTGGGCAATCTCCTGCGCGCCAACCATTGGCTCCCAGCAGCGCTCTTCGGGTCGGTAGTCCTGGGGTTCGCCCTGCCATACGTGTTCTTAGCGACCCTGAACGTCGCTCAGCGCGCGACGCCGAACGAGCTTCAAGGTCGGGTGTCCGCTGCACTCCTGTTCGCGTTGTTCGGACCACAGGCGCTCACACAAACGATCGGGTCCGCGCTCATCATTCACGCCACCTACATCGAGATCTACACCGCATCAGCGGCCATCAGCCTCGCCATAGCAGGATGGCTTGCCGCGACCCGCAGACGACCAGCGGTTGCCTCACACGGCAACAGCTAACGTAACGCTTTGCCTGTAGCATCCAAAGATCTCTTTGGATACCCCGTCAGAACACACGAACAGCGCGTCGAGCAAAGAGAGCTGACCGATCCGCGGGAGATGCGGGCGTTGACGCATCCGCTGCGTCTGGCGTTGCTCGAGTTGCTTTGGCGTGAGGGCTCGATCAACGCGACCCAGGCCGCCTCCGAGCTCGGTGAGTCGCAAGCCAGTTGTTCGTTTCACCTGCGCCAGTTGGCGAAGTTCGGGTTCGTGCAGGAGGTACAGGGCGTTCGCGGCCGCGCACGTCCGTGGCGACTCTCGGCCCGCGGGATGCGGGTTGCCAACGTTCAGGATGACCCGAGGGCGGCGATCGCGTGGGTGGCGCTGGAGCGGCTGCTTCGCGATCGGCAGCTGGACCGCTACCGGGCATGGCTCGAAGGTCGCTCCGCCTATTCGCGTGAGTGGCGCGATGCTGCATATCACAACCACAGCGTTGCGTGGGTGACGCCAGAGGAGCTGCACACGGTCGCAGACCAGATCGCCGAGCTTCTCAGCAACATCTTCGCCGATCGCCGTGACGATCCGGCCGCCCGGCCATCCGGCGCGCTCCCGGTCGAGCTCCTGTCGATCGGGTACCCGATGCCCCCGCCCGGAGACTGAATCGGGCCGGCCCGCGACCCAGCGAAATGGCACCGCTTCGCCACCTGAGCTTCCGCTTGCTGCTTGCCGGTGAGCTGATCTCAAACTTCGGTGACGGGATCTTCTTGGTCGCCCTCCCGTGGTACGTCCTTGCCCACCACGGCGGAGCACTGCTGCTCGGCACCGTCTTGACCGCCTACGGGGTTCCACGGACCGCTCTGCTTGTCGTCGGCGGTCACGCAAGCGACCGCTACCGACCGTGGACCGTGATGCTGGCCGCCAACTGCGCACGTGGGCTGGCCGTCACCGCGTTCGCGGTGACAGCCGCAACCGGAACAGCACACGGGCCCACGCTAACAGTCATCGCAATCGTGCTCGGAGCGGGCGAAGGCATGTTCATCCCCGCTTCCTCCGCAATCGTTCCCGCACTGGTTCCACGAGACGAGCTCCAATCAGGCAACGCGCTCATCTCCGGAACCACGCAACTAAGCCAACTCGCCGGGCCCGCGCTCGGGGGGCTGCTGGTCGCCGTGCTCGGCCCGGCTGACGGTTTCGCGATCGACGCTGCCACGTTCGCCGTCTCCGCGCTCACACTCGCCGGCATCAGGCGCGACGCGCGTCGACCGATGTCCAAGAGCAACCCCAAGAGCCAGGCCGCGCGACATGTAACGCTGCGTCACCTCCTGGCTCAGCCGATCGTGCGATTGATCCTCGTCACGGACGCTCTCATCAACCTCGGATCAACCGGCATGAGCAGAGTCGCGCTCCCTGCGCTCGCCAGAGGGCCCATGCAGCTACACGCCAGCGGATACGGAGCACTGAGCGCCGCAATGGGTGCCGGGCTCCTGCTTGGAACGGTCACGGCCTCGAGCATGCCGGCGGCGCGTCGGCCGTTCTTCGTATCGACCCTCGCGTTGCTCCCGACCGTGCCGCTGATCGCCGCCCTCCCCTACCTCAGCGGCTTACTGGTCACGGTGAGCAACCTGATCCTCGCCTTCATCCTCATCGCGATCGGCAACCTGCTGCTCGTCACCGGGTTCCAGCAATGGGCACCACCAGAACTCCTCGGCCGCCTGACCGGGGTGCTGATGCTCGCCAGCGTCGGCATGATGCCGGTGTCAACGCTTGTCGCAGGCCTCCTCATCGGACTCGTCGGACCCACCGCATACTTCCCGCTCGATGCCGCCACCCTCGCGATCGCCGCAATCGCTCAGCTGACCTCTCGCACGTGGCGCCACTTCGAACCGACAAGCGGCACTCCACCAGACCGTCGACGGCAACTAGCTACCACGAAGCAGTAGTGGCCGTCCCGAGTTCCCAGACGAACGCACGGTCACTGACAAAATCCCACTGTCATTTGAACGAGATTTCACGCGATGGCTTCGCTTGACCTTCTAGATCGTGCTAGCTAGGACTGGCATCATGCAGTCGGTCGCGCCGCTCATTGCAGCGTCCTGGGAGCGCAATCACCGGCGACGCATTCGGCTAATCCTCGCGGCGACAGCTTCCGCAGTCGGCACAGTTCTAATCTGGTGGGCGTCAGGCATGGGGACGACAACCGCTGGGAGTGGTGCCGCAGCCGTCACCGTTCGGCCGTCGGCGGTCCTGGCCCGATCCCCCTATATGGGGATCGCAACCTGCAACCAAGCGCAGACCTCACGAGCGCAGGACTCGAACACGTGCTACCGCATCGGGCTCGCAGTCTGGCTCAAGCGGCCCGCCGAGGCCGTGCGCGCGACCAGTGCGAATGGCACCTTGGCTCTGAACCACACGGACCATCGGTGGATTCAGATGACAAGCAGCGTCCAGCGACGGGAGTTCATTGGCTTTTTCACGCCAGCCGGCATCGTCCCGTCCGCTTATCCCCGCACCAACAAATCCACCCACCCCGGCCCCGGCACGCCATTCGCGGCCGTCAAGCTGACGATCGTGAACAGCCAAGGCCGAACTTTGATTACGCGGCTGCGAGTCCCGGCGGAACCAGGTTGGGGCTAACCGACCTACTCGGGCCTGAGAACTAACTCGTCACTGATCGCTAATGCCGTGAGACGTGCTTCGGCGTGGCGATCGCTAAGCCACTCGCGATAGCGAGGACGCTCGACGGGGACCGTCACCACCGGCGTGATCGGTTTTGTGGCCGAGCTGCTCGCCAGAACCTCGCCCCGTCGGGCGATTGCTAATCGATCATCACGGCAGTCTCAACAGCCGCATACACAGGCTCCGGGTTAGGCTTCGGCCGAGGGTGGCTCGGGCAACGCGATCCCGCCAGAGTCAGTCTGCGGACACGGACGGCGCGGCTGACGCACCCCAGCCTCCACCAGATTCGCCAAAGTCCGGACCTGAAGCCACAGTCATGTCCAGAGCCTCGCGCCCGACGAGCTCACGTCTCACCTGGAAGATCTGACGATGAAGGTTGACTCGCTCCTCCGTCGAGGCCGCTGTTCCTCTTATCAAGTTCAAGTCGATCAAGAGCGACTTCAACTCAGATAGCCCAAGCAAATCGAGGTCAGGGGAGCTGCTCATCCCGGATTTGATTCTCCTGCTCTACCCGAGACATTGCAACGCAGACGCGTGGAAACGCCTGCGGTCCTCGCCACTGCTCTGGGCTAACAGCACACTCGCCCGCCGGCCATGTGACCGGAGTAGCGGAATGCCACGGAACCGGCGCTGCCGAGCGTTGCTGCGGCTCGACTTGGTTCCCGCTATCTCTTTGAAGGCGGTGTGGTTGTCATCCATGAAGGGGCGGCCGGTGTCAAGGGTCGGTTCAGGGTGGATGTTGGGGTTGGTTTCGGTTCGCTGACTGCGTTCCGTGTTGGGGGATTGCTCCAGTCATCCATCCGGTCGCGCGGGGCGGACCAGTGTGTCTTGCGGGGCTCGGGGGCTCAATCAAGTGGGCGACCGTCGTCAGAGGTGATTCTGGGAGGTCATGACAAACGTCGAGCTCGCCCGAGCGTGCCGCTTCGCGCCGTGGTCGCAGGCGCAAGCCTTGCTGCTGTGTGAGCGCGCGGCAGTCATCAGGCTGCCAGCTGTTCTTTCGCGCTCGCGCGACTGCGGCGTGCTAGGCAACGGATCTCTCCGTCGCGTAGTCCGTAGAAGGCCAGGGTGAGGATCTCACGGGCGATCGCGACCTTCGCGATCTTGCGGCCGCGGCGTTTGGCGATCCGCTCGAACTTCTCGCGCAGCGGCCCGGATCCGGTGGTGATCTTCTGCGCGGCTTCGACCAGCGCCCACCGTAAGGCGGGGGAGCCTTGCCGGGTGATGTGTCCGATCCGGGCTTTGCCGTCTGACTGCGGATCGTCGGTGTGAGGCCGGCCCAGGCGCATAGATGTCGGGCGGTAGGGAAGCGGGTGATGTCGCCGACCTCGGCGATGATTAGCATCGCGGTGTAGCGACCGACCCCGCGGATCTGGGTGAGCACATCGACGCGGTCGTCTTCTTTTGCGCGCTGTTCGATCTCGGTGGTGGTGTCCTCGATCTCGCGGTCGAAGTCGTTGATCAGCGCGATCAGGCTGTCTAACCGTCGACGCGGGGCGTCGCGCAGCTCGAGCGTGGCGAGGAACTCGCGTCCGCTTTTCCCGAACAGATCTGAGTGCTGGTTGACGATGCCATGTTTGGCGAGGATTGCGTGCACCCGGTTCTTGACCGCTGAGCGCATCTGCGTCAGCGCCACGCGGTGGCGCAACAGCTCACGCAGGTCTCGTAGCTCTCGCGGCGCGACGTAGGCCTCCGGCAGCATCCCGGCGCGTAACAGCTGCGCGAGCGTCTTGGCGTCGATAGCGTCAGTCTTCACGCGCGCCGCGGCGATCGCCCGGGTCCGCAATGGGTGCGCGAGGTGCAGATCGAAGCCAGCCTGCTCCAGCAGTTCGGCCAGCCATTCCCAGCCGTAGGTCGCTTCCAAAGCGACATGGGTCTGCTCGGGGTCACCGAGCAGCTTGAGAAACTCCTGTCGGTCGTTGACTAACCGGCGCGAGAGCATCACCTCGCCATGCTCGTCGAGCACCGCGAACTGTGAGCGCCGGCGGTGCAGGTCGATGCCGATCCAACGCGTAGCGTTTTCCACGGTCGGTCCTCCTCTCGGTTGTCCCGGCCACGCGGGCGCAATCCGCGCGGCCCTCCAAGCGTCGATTCGAGAGCGAGGACCGGCCACCTGCACCCTCGCGACCCAGGAGGATCGCCGCAGCGGTGTCAGTTTCCGGAGCCCAGCCCCTTCATGACATCAAGTTCTCTGGTGGTGTGACTCCGTTCTGGTCAGGGTGGTGCTGATTTCTCTTTCGGCGCTTGGCTGCGCAGATGATCTGTTTCAGCTGTCCCGGCTTCTCATGTCGCTTTTGGACCGTCTGGCGGTCAGATAGTCGATGGAGCTTGCCGGGGCAGGGGTTGTCAGGATCGGTGCGGCTGGCGTGAACTCTTGTTGGCGTGCGAGGATGTGCCAGCACGGCGATCAGGACCTTGCGGGCGACGGCGCTCTTGGCGGGGTTGGCCTTGCCGTGCCGGGTCTTGGTCTGGGTGTAGAGCCGATGCCAGGGGTTCGTTGGCCGCCACGCGTGCTGGGCGGCTTCGACCGCAGCCCAGCGCAGCATCGGTGAGCCGGCCTTGGAGATCGGTCCGGTCCATGAGCTCTGCCCGGACTGCTTGATCGTCGGTGCCAGGCCGGCGTAGCCGATCAGCTTCCGGGCGTTGGGGAAGCGTGAGATGTCACCGATCTCCGCGACGATCGTGAGCGCGAGCAGGTAGCCGAGCCCGGGGATCGTGAGCAGCAGCCGGACGCGCGGGTCGGTGCGAGCGATCGGGCGCAGCTCCAGCTCGATCTGAGCGATCTGCCGGTCGAGGTCATCGACGACCTCAAGCAGCGTGCGGATCGACTGGATCCACACCGCCGGCACCCCGCGCTCCGCCAAGCGCTCGAGCGCGCCGGGTTTGCGCAGCGTCGGTCAGGCTGCCGCGCAACCCCCACTGCGTCAGCAACCCGAACATCCGGTTACGGCGCCGAGGTGCGCAGATGCACGAGATGCTCACGGCGTCTCAGCCGCTCACGCAGTTCACGGTCACTGAGCGATGGAACCCACAGTTCGGGCACGAGATCCCGGGCGGCGAGCTGTGCCAGCACACGAGCGTCGACCTTGTCGGTCTTGCACGCCAACGGCGCGATCGCCTTCACCTTCCGCGCGTCCGCGACCGCGAAACGCCAGCCACAGGCCTGCAGCTGCTCACGCACCCAGACCGCGCCGCTCATCATCTCCACGCACCCATAGGCATCCGGCGCCGACCGTGTGAACCAGCCGCGCGAGCCCGTCCGCGTCCGCGGACACCGTTCCCTCGATCATCTCGCCGTGCTCATCAACCGCGCACCACGCCGCCCTGCGGGTGCCCCAATCGATCCCGACATACTTCATGAGGGCCTCCTTCGAGGAGTCGCTTCTCGCCGAAGCACAGATTCTTCGCGGGAGGCCCGACGTCTCACTACTGCGCTGCGGCCACCGCCTTCATGACAGTCCCCGCAAGGCAGGTCACTTCGAGAGTCAGTGCGAAGGTGCGCCCCGACACGAAGGGAGGTCACGCACCACGGGCCCCAAGTGTGAGCCAGCCGCAATCGCCCGCAAGGACACATGGGAGCGTGGCCAACTTTCCGGATGCTGGCGTCTGTGCTGGTGCGAGACGGATTGGTACTCGCGACCGTGGCCCGTCGGGCCCGCGCTTGGCGGGGTCCGACGGGCCGCTCGCGGTCGAGATTCAGTGCTGGTTATAGGTCGTGGGGTTGGATGCGCTCGCGGTGGAGACGTCGCTGGCATTTAGGCAGGATGGGATGCTGCCGCTGGTGGTCCCGATCGTGAGATCGATCTGGCCCGAAGGCGACTGGTAGGCGGCGATAACGCCCTGTGAGCCAGCCGGGATGTTGGCCTGGTCCACGGTGATGGTCTGGCTTAGGGTCGAGGAAGACCAGCCCCCGATCAGCGGAACGCCGTCATTTGGCGCGGTGCACGTAGTGGTGACAGGCACAGCGGTGGTGTCGATGCCGAGCTGCTTGAGTTTGGCGTTGAGGGCCGGCACTCCGGTGGCGATGTCGTTGATCGTGATGGTGTAGGACCCGTTCGCATTTGCGGTCAGGGCGTACGCGGCCGGGGTCCCGGCGGTCGCAAAGACGGCGGCGACGGATGCTGCAGCGCCCAAGCCGGCGACGCCACTGGCGAGTGCGAGTCGTGGCGCCCGCGCGAGCATGGCCAATGCGCGTTTTGGTTGCGCACGCCATCGGGGTCGGCCGGGACCTGTGCCGTACAGGTCTTCGGCTGCCGCGGTGAGTTGATCGCCGATTCGCTGCAGGTGAGTCGGAAGGGGGTTATCGATGGTCATCGCTGACTCCTAGTAGTCGTATTGAGAGGGCTTTGAGGGCGCGCGACACACGGATGCGAGCGTTCTGCTCACTGGTGCCCATCAGGGCGGCAGCATCGCGGTAATCGAGTTCGTCGATCACCCGCAGCTGCAGGGCTTGTCGTTGGGCGTCGGGCAGGGTGTTCACGGCGTGGGATAGCCCAGCCGCTTCCGCGTGGGCATCGATCTGCCCTTCCAGCCGGGCGAGTTCGTCCGTGTCGTGATCAAGCCGGATGCCGAGCCGGCGACACATTTGAAGTTCCGCTTGGCCGCGGCGATGGAATCGGCGCACGAGGTTGCGGGCGATCCCGAACAGCCACGCGACAGACTGCTCGTCGGTGGTGCCGCGAAACTGCCTGAGGCTCACGAGCGCCTGCGCGAACGTTTCAGCCGTCAGGTCCGCGGCGGTCGCGCGGTCTGGCGTCTGCGTCTGGAGCCAGCGCTCTACTCCGATCGCGTGACGACGGTAGAACTCGCCAAACGCCTCGGGATCGCGCCGCGCCGCGACGAGCAGCTGGACGTCGCTCCGGTTCAGCCTGGGGTCATTCATACACGTAAGTGCCGTCTGGCCGAGAAACGTGACACACCAGTCAGCCGCCCAGCTTCGTCGCCATTGCGGCGGCCTGGCCAAGCTGAGACCAGAACCTCCAGTCGGTAGCGGCTGCACCCTCGGCGAGCACAAACAAGGAGCCGCACCACACGTCCGGCTCGTCCTGCTTATCGCCGCGCAAAGCGAGTCTGTGATTGTCGGTTTGCGGACACTCGCGGTCGATTGGAAGCATGTCCACATTGGTGGCTGGATTCGGTAGTGAGCGGGAGGCTCGTGAGGCTGCTTGCTTCGCGGGAGAGTTCTACGTCTCTGTTGATCCAGAAGCCTCGAGAAGCTGTTTTGGCGGTGCGCTTGATGTCTTTGCATGACGCTCACCGGGCGGCGATAATCGAGGATGTGGACACGGTGCTTGTCGAGTTGCCCGGGGGCGAGGGAATCATCCGCGGCGACGACGGTGAGATTGCATTGACCCATGACGTGACGCTTGCCCGCGGGCAACGGCTGCAGCCGTGGGACCGGTATCGGTCGGTCCGGCTCGGGTTGCGTGATGACCGCATGCTGGTCGGTGGTCTGCTTCCCCCCGGTGCGGTGAGCGCTGAGGCGGTGGAGGCGACCGGCATACGCAAGCCCGCAGGCGTTGGCGGCGGTGCGTACGCGGTGATCTTCGAGGACGGAGAACCGGGCGAGCATCCCATCGGCTATCGCGACGCGACTGGACAGTTCGTGCACCGTCCACTTCCCGCCGAGTACCCCCATGAGCCGATCACCGACGCCGACGAGCCGTGCGTGGTGTGCGGCGACATCCAGTACGAGCAGTACTTCGTCACGGAGGAGTGGCGCGCCGGCCGGGGCATGAAGGGCACCGACAGCTTCCAGCCCAGCCCGCTGATCGTGTGCCGGGTCTGTGGTCACCAGGAGCACGTCTCGGCGATCTCCCGGTTCGGCCAGACCACGGATCCGGATGAGGATGAGGCGGCGCGCGAGGCGAGATTGGCGCGGGTGCGCGCCGAGCAGACGGTTCAGCGCTGGTTTTCGGACAAGATGACGTTGACCGCAGCCGCGTTTGCGATCTATGCGGCGGAGGGCTGGCCCGCTCGGGTCAACGGCAGACAGTCAGAGAACGGCGAGACCACAAGCGTGAGGATCGCCCACGCCGACCCGCTGCCCGACGCGGTGCTGGTCGCGAGGCCTCGGATCGAGGTCACCACGTCGGTCGCGGCCCACCAGCCCGGCGAGCTCACCATCGCCCGCGACGAGTTAGGCAGAGTGGCCGAGGCCGACGGGCACCGAGAGCTCGGCGACGACTTGTCTGATGCCGCCGTCACGCTGTGGTTTCGTGCTGCCCGCCGTCGGCGCGTGTCTGGCGCCTACGGAGCGCCCGTCGGTCAGACCGAGATCATGATCGATGGCGCCGCCGAACCGTTCGTGACCGTCGGCAGCCCGGATGCTCGTTGGGTCGCCGTGCGCCGCCATTCCGACGTCACGATCACGATCGTCGGTCGGGAGATCGATCCCGCGTCGCTGGTCATCGAACCGATCGCTGATCCGAACGATCGCCTACTGGCGATGTTGGTCCCGTAAGCCGATTTACGGGACCAATAGGGCTGTATCAGTCCGCAAATACCGCACTAATCGAGCTTCCGCCGAGGTCGGTAGACGACCCTCTTTTCCTGCAACCTCGATGTTTCTCCGCGCACAGGACACACGGCTGAAAATCGTGGTGTCCCCGGTTCAAGTCCGGGTCTCGCCATACAGGGAAAACCTGCAAGGCCGCTCCTTCGGGGTGGCTTTCTTGGTCTTGGGCCAGGGTTCTGGACGGAGCCTTTTGGATATCGCAATCAGACGCATGCTTGGGGCGTATCGATGGGTAGTCCCAGCCCATGTTGGTTCGCACCCGTTCCCGAAGCCGCCCGTTCAATCTCGATCAGCAGGACAAGTGGAGCGAACGCGCGGGGCGCGCTGTCTCCCTGTGGGAGCGGCATGCGAGTGAAGGCAACCTGGTGCTCGCCGACATCGGTGCCGGAAACGGCCGCGTTGGGCAGTTGATCAAACGACCTCAGACGACCTACATCGGGTACGACTTGCTGCCCCAGCACCCGACGATAAACAGGATCGATATCCGGCAGAGCTTGCCCCATCCGCCTGCCGACGTCGCATTTTTGCTCGGAGTAATCGAGTACATCGAGGCTGATCACTCGATCATCGAGCAACTCAGCGACTACACGAGACAAGCTGTTGTTTCGTACGTGGGTTTCGACGAGAGCCGCCTTCCGTTGGCGGATCGTGAACAGGCTGGCTGGGTGCGGCACGAAACAGAAGCCGCGACCGCCGAGCGATTTGAAGCAGCCGGCTTTCGATTGGTCGATGCCATAACGGTGGAAGACGGACGTACCACCGTTTGGCTCTGGGAGCGCCAGGGGTCTCGCTAGCCGAACGTGGCTGCGGCCACTGACGGTTGGAGGGCTGACGTTGGCGGAACCTCGGTCCAGTCGGCTGAGAAGGGAGCAGTCTCCATCTCCATCGCAGGCGAGGATCCGGACACCCCGACGCTGCTGGGGTACGCGACGGGCCCCTCCGTCACAAGGCGCTCGTCGCCGGCCTCTGGATCGCCGTGCAGAACGTCTACGGCAACGTCGGGTCGGCCGTCGCCTTCCTGGTGCTCGCACGGCTGATCTCGCCGTCGAGCTTCGGGCTCGCTGCGCTCGCCCAGGTCGTGATCGGGATCGTGACGATGATTGCCAATCTGGGAGTGACGCCGTCGATGATGCGGCTGCCCGAGCTCTCCGACGAGACGCTCAACACGGGCTTCTGGTTGGGGCTCGGCATCAGCCTGGGCCTCTGTGGCGCGGTTGAGGCGCTCGCTCCCGCCTTCGCGTCGTGGATGCACCAGCCAGAGCTCGGCGTGATCCTGCGCGTCGTCGCGGTCACGATCCCGGTGATGTCGCTGACCTCCGTTCCGATCGTGCTGCTCTCCAGGCAGCTGCAGATGCGACCGCAGGCGATCAGGCAGATGGTCGGCGTGACAATCGCGACCACCGGGGCGATCGCCATGGCGATCGCGGGCTTCGGCGTGTGGTCGCTCATCTTCCAGGACTTCGGGACGGTCGCAACCGACGCGCTGATCCTGTGGCTGATGATCAGTTGGAGACCGCAGCTGCGCTTTGCCCCGCGGCAGGCGCGTGCGCTGCTGGGGTTCGGCTATCAAGCCACGCTTACGCAAATGGTCAACCAGAGCCGCGACCGCATCGCCCAGCTGATCATCGGCCGGGTGCTGGGAACGACCGTGCTCGGTCTCTGGGTGATTGCGGCGCAGATCGCCCAGATGGTGCTGACGATGTTCGCTTCCACGGTCAGCGCCGTGGCGCTGCCGGCGTTCTCGATCGTGCAGAACGACCGTGCGCGCTTGGCACGCGCGGTTCGCCATAGCGTGCGGATCCTTGGAAGCCTCGCGATACCCGGGATGACGATGCTGGCGGCCCTGTCCCCGATCCTGATTCCACTGCTGTTCGGAAGCCGCTGGCACACCGCTGGCACACTCGCCCAGATCCTCTGCATAGGCGCGGCGTTGGGCGCCGTGCAGTACATCGACGGCGCGATCTGGTGGGCGCTCGGGAAGGCGCGCCTCGAGTTCGCGCTCGTGTGCGGGATAACGCTCACATACGTCGGGTTGGTATACGTCTTCGCAAGTGACGGCGTGATCGCCGTGGCACTGGCGCTGCTCGGCTGCCAGGTGCTGAGCGCCGCGGCCCGCGCGACGGCGCTGACCAAACTCGGCGGCATCCCGCTCGCCTGCTACCAGGATGTGCCGGCGATCCTCGCCTGCAGTGCACTGATGTACGGGGTCATGCGCGGTCTGGCCGCGGCGCTCGGTGACGCAGGCCCCGCGATCACGGTGGTGGCGCTCGCCGTGGCGGGCGGACTGACATACGTTGGCTCCGGGCTGATCCTGCAGCGCGGAGCCTTCATCGAGGCCCGCGATGACGTTCTCAGCATCATCAGGAGGCGTCAGTCCTGATGGAGGGCGCGGCGGTCATCAGCGTGGTCATCCCGGCACGGAACTGCGCCGCGTTGCTGGGAGAGCAGCTCGAGGCACTGGAGCGCGAACAGATCCCGGTCGCCACGGAGATCGTGGTGGCCGACAACGGCTCGACCGACGGCACGCCGGCGGTGGCAGCCGCGTTCGGGCCCGCTCCGATCCCGGTGCGTGTGGTCGATGCCGGTGCGCGTCCTGGCATCAACCATGCGCGAAACGTCGGGGCGCGCGCGAGCAGCGGCCGATTCCTGCTGTTCTGCGACGCCGACGACCGGGTCGAACCGGGATGGATAGCCGCGATGTGGGCCGCCGCCGGCCGCGGGTCCGAACTCGTCGGCGGCAGTCTCGTCCGGATCGACGAGCTCGGCCGCGCTGGCCAGCCCTCGCGCGGGCCGGCCAACTCCCTGGGCTTCCTGCCATGGCCCCAGGGTGCCAACTGCGGATGCACCAGGGATGTGTTCGACGCCATCGGTGGGTTCGACGAGAGCTACCGGGGAGGTGGAGACGAAACCGATTTCTTCTGGCGGGCGCAACTCGAGGGCAGGCCGCTCGCGTTCGTCTCCGACGCAAAGATCGCGTACCGCGAACGCACCTCGCTGAGAAGCCGTTGGCGGCAGCAACGGGCCTATGGCCGCTCGCACGTGGGGCTGTTTGCAAGGTTTCGGGAGCAGGGAATGCCGCGCGCCAGCACGCGCAATGCCGCGCGCTTCTGGCTGACGTTGCCGTATCAGCTCGCGGGCGCGCTCATCCTCCCGGGTCGCAGGGCGCGGCTCGTGT
Organism: uncultured Actinomycetota bacterium; assembly: GCA_963818135.1. Classification (GTDB taxonomy): domain Bacteria; phylum Actinomycetota; class Thermoleophilia; order Solirubrobacterales; family Solirubrobacteraceae; genus Palsa-465. The sequence goes on along the minus strand of CAWFRF010000009.1, from coordinate 16,179 downwards.
CAAGGCTCGCGCAGCGAGTCGGGCGGCTCGAAGCATCGCTCGAGCTGCGCACCTGGTATCCGTGACGGCCAGCCGGTTGAAGCGTCACGCGCTCAGGCGCTGCTCGACCACCCCCCGCTCGGCTCGAGCGGACTGGTCGACGCAACGATCCCGGCCAGCAGCCACAGAGTGGCGTTGGCAAAGGCGTAGTCCTGCGGGGTGAAGTTGGCCACCACCAGCCAGCACACCAGCACGCCGAGCAGGAGCGACGCCCACATCCGTCGCGCCCCCGGAGGACCGCGAGGCACCAGCGGCGCGCAAACGCCCATCAGCAGGCCGGCGACCCACAGCACTGTGCCGACGAGCCCGAGCTCGACCAGGTTGGACAGGAACTCGTTGTGGATCGCGCCAACAGTGGTCAGCGGATGGGACCCCGAGAGCCGATAGTAGGGCTGCACGTGCTCGGCGTACGTCGACCACCCAAAGCCGAGGATCGGCCGCGCCTCGAACATCCGCAGTCCGGCGCTGTCAGCGTTCTCCCGGTCCCAGAGCGAGCGGTTGGTCGCAAGCCGGTTTGAGGCATTGGCCTGGAACGACGGCACCAGCACGATCACGGCGACCACGATCACGGCGGCGACGGCGAGTCCGGGGATCACGTAGCGCCGAAGCTCCGGCGTCGCGAGTCCGACGATGATGCTCGCCACGATGACCCCGAGCCACGCCTCGCGGGTGAGCGTGAAAATCACCCCGCCGATGCACAGCACCCCCACCGTTGCCGCGACCCCGCGCGCCGGCCGTGAGGACCACGTCGCGAATGCGAGCAGCGAGGCGGCCGCGCAGATGAACAGGGCAAGACCGTTGCCCGCGGCCTCGAGGAACGGTCCGCGCGCGCGGCCAAAGTGCTCGCCGATGCTCGGATCGAGAATGTAACGGGGGAAAACGAGGCTGTTCAGTGACACGCCCTCGAACCAGGCGGTGAGTCCGAGGTACAAGCCGAGCGCCACGAGCGCGACCAGCAAGTAGTTGCGCTCACGCGCCGTCGGAAACACCGCGGGCGCGAAGAAGAACAGCAGGAACGGGACGATCCCGAACGTGTCGAGCAGCCCCACGATCGCCGACCCGCTCGTCAGCGAGCCCGACAGCGTCGCCGAGCAGACGACGTAGAGCACGGCCGCGAGCAGCACTATGTGAACCGGGCGCAGTTTCAGCCGCTGGAAGCGAGCGTCGCCGCGCAGCGCGCGCCAGCCCAGGCCGGCGAGCGTCGCGATCCAAGCCAGGCGGTCGAGCGGCACTGGCACGTGCATGTAGTGCCAGTTCCCGCCGAAGACGGTCAGCGCCGTCGCCAGGCTGGCGGTGATCGCCGGCTCGGTCGTGATCGCCAGGTAGGTGAGCAGCGGCAGCGCCGCAACGCTCAGGCCGAGGATCGTGGCGTACTTCGTATGACCGGCGGCCGCCAGCAGCAGCGCCGCGGCCAGCGCCAGCACAGGGGCGGCCAGGGCCGCCTGCTGAGGGATCCGCTCGACGCTGATGCGCCGCGCGATCCCGGATTCGAGCGTTAGCCGCTGCGGCGCCGGCAAGCTCAGACCGCCTGCAACATCGCTGAACGCCGCGCCCGAGCGCGCGCCCAGGCGAGGCGCTCGATGGCAAGCCCGACGATCAGCGCCGCGAGCAACCCGACGGCGCCATAGTCCTCAGCCTTCGAGCGCCGATCGCTGCGCGCCGGACCCGCTGCCGTGAGAATCTGTGGCCCTGCGCCGCTGGTCGCGTTGAGCGCCTGGCTGACGTATGACGAGGACAGGGCTTTGACTTGCAATGACAGCCTCGACTGCTCGAGCTGTGCCGAGCGCAGCGCGGCGCTCGATCCCGCCAGCCGCAGACGTGCGACGCGGACAGACAACGCCTGAATGGCGGCTGTCGTGGCCGCATATCGCGAGAGCATGCTCGTCTGCTGCGTGGGGCTGCTGACAAGCCCTGAGATGTAGTGGCCCAGAGAGGCCGCCGTCGCTGCGACGAGGCGCTGCGCCGCCGCAGCCGTCGGCCCGCTACCGACGATCATCAGCACCGGGTCGCCCGGGATCGGGGTGGCGCTGATCCGCTGTTGCACGGTCGCGAGCGGGAGGCCCAGGCGCTTGGCGACGGGCGCCTCGACCGCGTCGGTGATCGCGATGCGGGAGTACGTGGAGGCAAGCGAGGTGCCTGCCTCCACGTATCCAGGAAGCGCCTCGGCGAGCGCGTCGAGCCGCGCCGAGGAGACGGTCGCCGTCGACGAATAGATCGGATGGCGGTGGTAGGCGAACGCGACCCCGACCGCAGCGCCAATCACTGCCACCAAACCAACGGCAATCCAGCGTCGTAAGCGGTGTTCACGCAAGAGCAGTTGCCGGACGGAGCCCGAGCCGGAGTTGGGAAATCGAAACTGTCAGCAGAGAGTTATTTCCCATCCCGCGCAAGTTCGTAAACGGCGCGTGTCTGTTCGGCGGCCTGCTCCCATGGATGGGCAGCGGCCGCACGCAGCGCGGACTCGCGCTGATCGGAACCGGCACGCGCACGCACACGTGTCAGCGCCGCAGCCAGGCCGCCGTCATCGAACAGCTCGACCGCGGGACCCTCGAACAGCTCCCGTGCGCTGCCCGTGGCGGGCGCGACAACCGGCAGCCCGCAGGAGAGCGCGAGCAGCATGGCGCCGCTCGAAAACACGTCCTCATGTGCGATGACCGCCGCGTCGCAGGCCGCGTGCAGCGCCAGGACGAGCTCATCGGGGATGTGCTCGAGCCAGAGGACGATGCGCGGGTCGGCGCGCGCCCGTGACCTCAGGCCCTCGACCTCGGCCGCGTCGTTGGGCCGGCCAGCGATCAGTAGGCGGATTTCTGGCTCGGGCAGCCGCGAGAACTCCTCGGCCAGCACCGACAGGCGCTTGTAGCGGCGGACCTGGCCGAACGCCAGGTACGTGTAGCTCGCGGGCACCAGCCCGAGCCGCTCCGCGACCTCCTCCGCCGCGGGCCCGCCGGGAGGGAACGCGACGATGTAGTTCGGGTGAGGGATCACGTGCGGCGAGCGCCCGCGTCTGCCCCGGAAACGTTCGGTCACCCGCGCGGCCGCATAGGCGGAATGCACGATCACCGCGTCCGCCAGCAGATACACGCCCTGGGCGACTGCATGCTCGATGCGAGGCCGCTTGGGCTCGTGCGGGCGCAGGTTATGGACCGTCCAGACGACGCCCACGCCCCGCATCCGCAGCACCGCGAGCGCGCCGATCAGTCGTGTCGCGCGCACCATGGTCCGGGTCAGGCCGAGGAGGGGCCGCGCATCCACCGAGACCACGTACTCGAGCCAGTGCAGGTGGACAACGTCGGCGTCACGCTGACGCAGCGCCCAGCCGAGGGTCAGCCGTGCCGGTGCTGCCGGCTGCGCCCCGGCGGCGACGAGCGAGCGTTGCAGCAGGGTCACGAAGCCCGTCGGCTGTGTGGGGTCGGCCGGCGGGAACTGGGCCACGCGCATGCTCCTACGATGTGGCCTGATGCGGCGACGAGCCAACCAGCGAGGCGAGCGCGAGCCGGTGGCGTATCTGTGTTCCTCGTACCCGTCGGTCTCGCACACGTTCGTGCTCCGCGAAGTCCAGGCGCTGCGCAGCATCGGTGTGGAAGTACACACCTTCAGCGTGCGCCAAACGCCGGCCGCGGGGTTGCTCTCCGAGACAGACCGCCAGGAGGCAGCACGCACGCAGCACCTCCTGCCCACTAGCGCCGCCACGATGGTCCGCGCGCTGGCGCGCCTGCTGAGCCACCGCCGCGGGCCTCGGGCCCTGCTCGCCGCCTCACGGACGGCGTGGTTGCTGCGGCGAGCGGGGGTGCGTGGCAGCGTCTGGCAGCTGTTCTACCTGGCGGAGGCGGTGCTGATGTGGGACGCCTGCTCGCGCCGCTCGGTCAGGCACATCCACGCACACTTTGCGAACGTCTCCTCTGATGTCGCGCTGCTGACCGCGACACTCGGCAGCGCTCTGGACCCCGAGACCCCGTGGAGTTGGAGCTTCACGATGCACGGCTCGGCCGAGTTCTGGGCCGTGGCCCAGCACCGCCTGAGCGAGAAGGCCTCCAGCGCGTGCTTCGTCGCGTGCATCAGCGACTTCTCGCGCAGCCAGCTGATGGCCTGGACGGAACCGCCGGTCTGGGAGCGTCTGCACGTCGTCCACTGCGGGCTCGACACCGCCACGTATGGCTCAAGCGAACCCACCGACAACGCAGGCGGCGGCGCGCGGCTGGTCTCGGTCGGGCGGCTGGCGCCGGTCAAGGGCCAGGTGCTGATCGTCGACGTGATCCACCGCCTGCGCGCCCGTGGCCTCGAGGTGAGTGCCGAGATCATCGGCGAGGGACCAGCGCGCAGCGCGATCGAACAGCGGATCGCCGACTACGACCTGGCGGATGCGGTGACGCTCCCCGGTGCGCTCGGCCAGGATCGCGTCCCTGAGCGGCTGGCGGGTGCGACTGCCCTGGTACTGCCGAGCTTTGCCGAGGGCGTGCCGGTCGTCGCGATGGAGGCGATGGCACTGGGGGTGCCGGTGGTGGCCACACGGGTCGCCGGTGTTCCGGAGCTGATCGACGACGGCGTCTCGGGCCTGTTGACCACGCCAGGGCGCGTCGAGGAAGTGGTGAACGCGGTCGAGCGACTCGTGACCGACCCGGAACTGCGCGCGCGGATCGTCGTGGCCGCGCGCGAGACCATCTCGCGTCAGTTTGACGTGACGCAGGAGGCCCGAAAGTTGGCCGTCCTGTTTACGGGCGAATCGCTGCGGGATAGCTATGAGGACGGTGGGCAACGGTGACAGGAACGGCGCACTGTGATGACCACGCTGAGCCCAGAGCTCTGGATCCGGCGTGTGCGCAGGCTGATCTGGCTGAAGGTGCGTGGCTACCCGCCGGTCGATGAGCTGGTCGCGCACGGGCTCGTCCTCGGCGAGGGCGTGACGATCACCCGCGGCGTCGTCCTCGATCCCTCCCACTGCCACCTGATCGAGATCGGCGATGGCGCGGTCCTCGGACCCGAGGTGCTGGTGCTCGCCCACGACGCCAGCACCAAATTGCACCTCGGCTACAGCCGGGTCGCACGGGTGCGGATCGGTGAGCGCGCGTTCGTGGGGGCCCGCGCGGTCGTGCTGCCCGGGGTGACGATCGGCGCCGACACGATCATCGGTGCCGGCAGCGTGGTCACGCGCGACATTGCAGCGGGGATGGTCGCGGTCGGCGCGCCCGCCCGTGTTGTGACGACGACGGCGGCCTACATCGAGCGCCACCGTGAGCGACTGCACGTGCTCCCAACCTACCCGCGCGAGGACTGGACCTACAGAGTGGGCATGGCGCCGGGCAACGCCCGGCGGATGGCCGACGAGTTGAGCGCGACGGACGGATACGTGCAATGAACGCCGGCGACCAGACCCAGCAGCTCAGCTACGCGGTGATCTCGCCCGTGCGCGATGAGGCCGGCTTCCTGCCGCTCACCGCCCGGTCGCTGATCGACCAGTCGATCCGTCCGCGCACCTGGGTGATCGTCGACGACGGCTCGCGCGACGACACGGGCAAGATCGCCGATCGGCTCGCTCGCGAGCATGACTGGATCTCCGCGGTCCACCGGCCACGTCGCGTGACCCGCGAGCGCGGCGGTCCGATCGTCCGCGCCTTTGAAGACGGCCTCACGCGACTGGATCAGCGCGACGACGTGACCGTCAAGCTGGACGGCGACCTTCAGCTTCCCGCGCACTACTTCGAGTGGGTGCTGCGCGCGTTCGCGCACGACCCGCGCGCCGGGATCGTAGGCGGAACGGTCTACATCCACGACGGCAGCGGTTGGACCCCCGACGCGATCGGGCGGCGCACGGTTCACGGCGCGATCAAGGCCTACCGGCGTGCCTGCCTGGATGCGATCGGCGGACTCCACCCCTCGATGGGCTGGGACGGGATCGACGAGTACGCGGCGCGAAGCCGCGGCTGGCGCGTGCTGCCGCTCACCGAGCTGACAGTGCTGCACTACAAGCCGCGCGGCTCCAAGCAGCACTGGCTCAGGGCGCGCTGGGAGGAGGGCCGGGGCATGCGCTACATGGGCTACAGCTGGCGGGGTGCGGCGGTGCGCACCGCGTATCGCTGCGTCAAGGAACGCCCCCCTCTCCTTTCCGGCCTCTTGCTTGCGGCCGGCTTCGGCTGGTCGACGCTCGCACGCATGCCACGCTGCCCCGATGAGCAGGCGATCAGGTTCCTGCGCGCAGAGCAACGCAAGCGCTTCTGGCAGCTGCTGCAAGGCCACGACCTGGAGCCCGACCCGCTTCCGGACGGCGGGCCCGCGTTCTGGGCGCTCGAGAACCCACTCGCCAGGCAGGCTCGGCGATGAGCGTGTCCGCAACGCTTCCGGTCTCCGTCGTCATACCGGTGCACGACCGCGCCAGGTTGCTCGAGCGCGCCGTGGGCTGTGTGCGCGCGCAAACCGCGCGACCAGCGGAGATCGTGGTCGTCGACGACGGCTCCTCCGACAACAGTGCGGAGGTCGCCTCCGCGCTCGGTTGCGTCGTCGTCCGCCACGAGCGCAACCAGGGAGCGGCCGCGGCGCGCAATACCGGGATCGCGCGGGCAAGCAACGATTGGATCGCGCTGCTCGACTCAGACGACGAGTGGCGCCCTCACCACCTCGCGACGGTCTGGGCTGCTCGCGGTCAGCATCAGCTGGTGAGCAGCTCTGCGCTGCTGCTCGACCCCGACGGCCGGCCCAGGCAGGTGATCGGCCCGCCGTTCTGGCACGGGCGCATCCTGACCGGTCCCGCCGACCTGCTGTATCCGGAGAACCCGGTGGTGGCAAGCGGGGCACTCGTCAAGCGCACCACCGTCGAGGCCGTCGGCGGCTACGACACGACCCTGCGGTACTCGGAGGACTTTGACCTCTGGACCAGGGTGCTCGCGCGCGGCACCGGCTGCTCGCTACCGGAGGTGACGGTCTTGATCCGCGCCCACGGGGGGCGCAAGTCTGGTCACCGAGACGGCCCGAGCCGCGCGCAGAGCACGATCGCGAAGCGTGTGCAGAGCAGCACTGGCGAGCGCACGCGGGTCGAGCGCCGTCTGGGGGTGCGCGCCTGGGACGACCTGCGGCGGGCGCTGGACGAGCGCGACGCCGAGCGCGCGGCGACCGCCGCCGGCGCACTCGTCCGTAAGCCGCAGCGCGTGGCCGGCGTGCTCGGCATCTGGCTCTGGCGGCGTCAGATGGCCAGGCGGGCGCGGGCCTTCGCGCTCGACGGACGCCCGCGGATCGCAGTCGTCTCGGCGCCTCCCGGCGCAGCGCTTCCCCAGTGCGGCGGCACCAGCGTGATCGAGGACTGGCGCAGCCTCGGCCTACTCGAGGTCGGCCGTCGAGTCCTGCTCGCGCCGCCCCGAGCCGCGCTCACAAGCAGGCGCGGCCATCGGCTGCTACTGCGGATCACCGGGGTGCCCGCCGCAGATCACTAGAGTCTGACTTCACGGATGACCCGCGCCGGCGCGCGGTGCGGGAAAGTTGAACCTTTGTCTGTGCCGCATGACGAACACGCGACCAAACTGGCCGGTCTGCCGATGTAGGACCCATGCTCACGGTTCTTGACAGGCGCACGCGATCGCTGCGCAATCTGCTCGTCGGCGGCACCACGCTGGCTGCGTGCGCGGCGCTCGCGACCCCCGCCCTGGCCGCCCACAGGGCCGCCAGCGGGCGGCCGGCGGCCGGCTCATCCCGAGTCCTGTTCGCCACCCACTACCCGTCACACGGCACGGCACGCGACTTCGGCGTGACCGGTTGGGGCACGTGCAATACCCCAGCGATAATGGCGTCCCGCAACCCGACCGCATCGAGTTCACGCCCGCGCCGGGATCTGCCAACGACCCGTTCAAGCCCGACACCAATGTCGCCCGCTTCGAGCTCGACCCCTACTACAGCGCAGACGGCCAGCCTGACGGTGACATCACCGATACCGGCGGCTACCTCGCCAACCGCGTCGAGGTTTACGACCGCATCGCCGACCACGCCACCCCCGCCGCCGACTGGCCCGACCCGGTCGGCTCGACCCGCTGGTACTCATTCAGCATCTACATCCCGCCGGGCTTCCCGTTCGCAACGAGCTCCAGCCAATGGTTCGACTTCGTGCAATGGAAGGGCTTCAACACCGGCTCACCACCGGTCGCGATGGAAATCCGCCACAACGAATTCGTGCTCGGCGGCGCCAACTCCGACCAGAATCTCACCACCATCGTCCCCGGCCAGTGGACACAATTCCTGATCGGCCTGCACTTCTCAGACACGGCCACGACCGGCTGGGAAACCGCCTACGCCGACAACAAACTGATCGTCAGGCACCGCCCCACGGCGACGATGCGCAGCTACTACCACGATGGCGTGGAGCTGGTCGATCCCAACTACCTGAAAATGGGGATCTACCGCAGCGTCACCTGGACCGTCGCCGACCATCTACCTCAGCCCGATGACGATCACCGCCACCCGGCCCTCCCGTAGTTCAGCGGCATCGCCTGCAGCTGGCTCCAGGGGATGCCGACAAGCCACCGGTAGGTGGGCATCTTCCCGGCGAGCACCGCATAGGGGTCGCGAGGACGCTGCGACCCCGGCCGTGTCCGGATTCTGTGCCTGGATCGCAACGGCGCCGGTCGACTGGTCGGTGACGATCATCCCGTAGCGCTGGAGCGCGCGGGCGACGAGCAGTGCAAGCGGATTCAGGTGCAGCTTCGCGAGGTCGAGCTTCGGGTTGAGCCGGAAGCGCTGCCCCTCGACCGGGTCGGTCGCCGCGCTGCCCGCGCCATTGCCATCGGTCCGATCCGCCGGCCAGGATACGGTCCCGCGGCGGGCGCTGATACATTGACCCCGAGCGCGTGATCGATGTAGCGCGAGGCCACCTCGTGTGCTCGCAGTACGAACGCCGCCAGCGCCAGGCCGCTCGCCGTGGCGCCGTAGGGATACGGGAACACCCCCGGGTTGCCGGAGACGTCGGTGATCTCGCCGCCCCAGCACGCCGAATAGCGTCCGCTCGCGGCGCGCTGGAACTTCCAGAACTCCCACAGGCGGTTGGTGGCCGGCTGGTTAGATCGACACCTCCGAGTCACTGCCGGCTGAGCCGACCGCCCCGCGCGGGACCGGGACGCTCGAAAGTGCCCTGGCCATGCCGGCCTGCAGCGAGTGCGGTCCTGGCAGTTGTCAAACCCGACGTTGACCTTCGCCTGGTGAGCACCGACCGTGTACAGCGTGGCGGTGTAGCTGCTCGCGTTGAGGGCGACGTGACCATCGTGGCTGCGGATCTGCTGCACCAGGTTCGCGACGGTCGCGTTCGAGTCGGATGCGGGCCGGGCGCCCGGCGGGATCGCCGTCGACAATGGGCCGGTGGCGCTGAACCCGTCCGGCGCGACGTCCGTTCGCCCGTGCGTGGGCGGGGCCTCGGTCCGTCCAGCCGCCGCGGGGGGTGCCGGGCCGCTGCGTCTGATGGCGAGGATCACGACCAGCACGACGGCGGCGAGCGTGACCGCCACCACCATCGCAGCCGGCCCTGCGCTATGCCTTCTCCAGCGTGGCACCATCGACCCTGCGGTCCAGTTCGACCCTGGGGCTTCCAGCCGCGACGAGCGTGGCACGCTGGCCGCGCGAGACACAGTCCCACAATCAGGCCGACGATCGCGAACTCGGCGCCTCTTCTTGAGCGGTCGCTGGATGCTGCGCTTGCCGCGCTCACGAGCGTGGGACGCGCCTCGGTTCCAAGCCGCTCGCTGGTGGAAGCGGTATACGCGGCCGCCAGCGCCTGTGTCCTCAGCTGGGCGACCGCGAGCGCCACCTTCGCGCTCTGAAGGACCTTGGTAGGAGTGGCTGGGGCCGCCGTCAGCCGTGCCACGCGGCTCTGCATTTGCGCCTGAGCGGCGCTCGCGACGCTGCTAATGCTGCAGCAGGCTCTGGCTGGATCCGCTGCTCGTGGGAGCGGGACGGGGAAGTCGCGCCGCAGCGTGGTGGCGGCGGTGGCCACCAGCCGTTCTGCAGGGCCGCGCTCGAGCCCGTGCCCGTAATCGTGACAAGCGCCGAAGATGTGGCGGCCGTCGCCGAAGCCGCGCCGCGACATAGCCGACGTCTGTGTGCAGCGCCGCAGCCACCCGACGCTCGAAGGTCGTCGTCGGGACCACCGCCCTAGCTGCTCGCGAGGCCGTCCGTGGTGGCGCTGTCGCTGGAGCTCAGGGCGCCCACGGGACCCGCGACACCACCGCACTCGAGGTGAAGGACGCCCGCCGCGCCGCGGCCACCGCGCCTCCCAACACCAGCCCGACGATGCCGAGAACCGCGATCACCCACCAGCGCCTGCGCCACGTGCGTGTGAGCGGCGAACACTCACAGTGAAAGTTGCCGCGCCGTTTCGATCAGAGTTCGAACTTACCCGTCAGGGTTGAAGCCAAACTCAGGAGCCGGTCGAAATCGTGATCGCGCTGGAAGCGCTCGAGCACCGCAGCGCGCGCAGCTGCGCCGATGCGGGTGCGACGCTCCGGATCTGACAGCAAGGCGTTGATTGCCCCTGCCAACACCCGTGGCTCGTTGGCGACGACAAGACCCGTGTGGTCGTGAGTCACGTAGTCCTCGACCCCAGGCGCCTGCGTGACGACCACCGGCTGACCGCATCGCGTTCAGGTAGGTCTGCTGCCCGGCACTGCGGGGGGTCGCCTCGATCAGCGGCACAACCACGATGTCCGCCGCGAGCGCAGCGGCCTCATAGTCAGCCGCGACCAGCGGCTCGACCCGTGCCGAGTGGCGCGGGGAGGTTGCAGGTGCGTGGCAATCCTGACCGGAGCGTTGATTGAGCCGGCGGCCTCCGCGAGCGCTCGGTAGTCACCAGCGAGTTACCTCCGGCAAACACCCCGCCACCACCACGGGCCCGCTCGTGCGGGGCGCGGGTGGCGCAGAATTCGACGAAATGGACCCGCTCCGGGTCCAGCTCCCAGACATCGGCGAGCGACGCCTCTCCCTGCCCCGGAGAGGACCGCATAGTGGACGCCGGACCGTCGATCAGCCCCGTCAGCGCACGCTGCAGCGAGCGGCCGGTGACGTCGCCGCGTCAGCCCTGGCTGCTCGGCCCGCTGGCCGAGCAGCCTGTCGAGGCGCCTGTCCCGGGCTCCCAGGTCGGTTCGGCGATCAGCACCAGCTGTCCCCGCGGGCGCCGCGCGGCGGCCGCGAACAGGTCGATGTACGCGCGCCGCGCGGGCACGGCGCCGTGAACATCGCGGACCCTGGCGGCGCACGAGTGCCCAGGCCGCGTGTCCGAGCCGGCTGCGGGTGTCGACCCCGTAGGTCCGCTCCGACCAGGCCCGATGGCCAGGCACGATGTACGTGCTCACGAATGTCATGGTCTCGCCCCGCGGACCGTGCTAGCCAGCCGCAGCAGCCCAGCAGCTCCAGTGTCCCGCTGTGGCCAGGGCTCAGCGTCGACGTGCATGCCGGAAGTACGCCCGCGTCTCCTGCTCGACCAGGTTTCCGTGGGACTTGGTCGGAGTTCGACGATCTCCTTACCCGCTGCGACCAGCGCCGCGGGCGGCGCGGGCAGGCCTGCCGCGAGGTCACGGCGAACGGCAGATCGTCGTGCGCGCTGCCGAAGTCATGCATCCGCAAGCCAACCGCGCGCACGCATAGACCGAAGATGTGGTCCTCCTGCGTGTCCGTGCGCGCCAGCCGCGGATCGTCCAGCCGGCTCCGCGCGCGCCAGCGCGAACGCACCTGTGGCTGTAGATCGTGGCACCGCCCGAGATGAACTCGCCCATTTCATAGCGGTCACGCCGCAGTTTCCCGGACGCGTAGGCACGGGCGAGCAACCAGGCCACGCGTCGTGCGCGGGCCGGGTCCTTGATCGCCTCGCGTGTCAGCATGCCGCGGATGCGTGACCTGGGGTAGTCCCAGACCCTGCCGGCGCCCGCGTAGTTGGTCCGGTAGCAGCCGAGCACGCCTACCGCCGGATGCTGCTCGAAGAAGGCGCTCGCGCGACTCGCGAACGCGCCGCCAAGCAGGATGGCGTCGGTGTCGAGCCGCAACAGGATGTCAAAGGGTGCATTGAGTGCCTCGAGGAAGGCCAGCGACAGACGCCGGTAAGCTTCCCGGCGAGTCCCCCGTAGCCAGACGGGGTGGTGATTACTGTGCTGCCCGGGGGTGCCACGTCGCGACCGATGCCACTGCCACTGTCGTCGACGGCAATCAAACGCGCCCGTGGCAGGAACGCGGCCAAAGTGTCAACCGTGTCACGCACATATTCGACTGGGTGAGCGGGCCCGATCGACATCACCACAGTGACACTCATCCCGGCACGCCCGAGTCACCGTCAACCTCGTCCCAGGATCGGACGAAGCCCGCGCAGTCGAATGCCGATGTCCACGTGTCCCACATCGCCTCGATCTTCCCATGCCGGTCGTTGACCACTGTGTGCTCGACACCCAGCAGGCAGGCAAGGATGTGACCGTGCAGACGGTCGGGTAGAGTCGCTGGCCGGCGCTGAGCATCGCTACGCCCCTGCGCAGGTTCGCCCGCGCATTGGCATCACACGTACCGAGGAATGCTCGCCGCGCCCACGCGCGGTCGCTCGCGCGCTGCAGCCGCGCGCCGCAGCGGTCGCCCGATCAAATATCGCAACCGGCTCGGTGGGACGAGCGGTTAGCCAATCCACGTGCCCGCCTGAATAGCGGTCACGGCCGACTCCTTGTCGGTTCGCATCTGCGCGACCACCGCCCGCTCGGGTGGCCTGCGGCGCAGGGCACCGAGCGCGACGCCATGTCGGGGGCAAGTATCACCTCGCAGTCGAAGTCGCGCTTGCCGATCTCGAAGGACCGACGGTCGCGGAACACCAGGGTCGTCCTGCCGTGGTCGGCGACCGCCCGGCGCAACTCCTCGCGCTGCGGTTCGCCGGCGTAGTGCAACGATTGGGGCAGCTGAATCAAAGGGCGGCCCGGAAACGCCGCGAGTACCGCCATGTGCAGCCGGTGATGGGTCGGGTACAGGCCGCCGAAGTTGCCGCCCCCGAGTGATCACCAGCGGACCGTCGGCGCGCAGCCGCTCGGCTCGGTAGGTTGCGCGGGTCGCCGCGCTGCGGGTCCGCACGCCGAGCTCTCGGAGGATCGCCCGCTCGCCGAGCCACAGCACTGCGTCGCCGACGTTGTAATGGTCCGGATAATCGATCAGATCGGCTGCGACCGCTCCGGCAAACACCGGCCTCAGCGCGGCCAACAGCTGCCGATGCAGTGATTCGACCAGCGCCGCGTCGCCTTCGCGACGCGACTGGGGCCGCGTATCGCGCTCCACCGCGTTTGCCATCAGGGGCTCATAGCACAGAACTGATCGATGGCAAGCGGTGTCACACCTTGGTGACAAAGTTCAACCCCGCTTAACGCGCATCCGCGTTCCGACATGTGCGGAGAAGAATCGGGCTGTCACAACTGTCACAAACGTCAATCCTGCACGACACCGACGCACCCGAGGTCGCCCTGAGCGTTTACGGGTAGATGCGAATCTCACCAACAGGCGTCGCCTCGGCGGCGCGAGGTTGTGTGTGCCGTTCTGGACTGACCACTGACGGAGCGCCACGGCATACCTGAGGTTCGGATTCGGCGGCACCGAGCCGCCAGACGACAACTCACATGTAACTCACATTTGCGGCAAGCCGCACGCGATGCATATAGCCGACGCCTGGAATTTCCAGCCGAGGTAGTCATGACGACCACTCGAACAATCGGACTGCTCAGTGACGACCACAGACGTAGAAACAGCGACAAATGTGGCAGGCGGTGCCCCGGCCCGGCACTTTGACTTTGAGGCTCTGGAAGGCGGCCAGCCGCGCCTGATCAGGAGCTCACCCCTCGGCACATCGCCCCCGGTCGCAGAGCCCGAGCGGCCGGTTCTGCAGGACGACGAGTTTCAGGAACTGGCGCCGGTAATGGCGCTGATGCGACGGGAGCAGGCACACAGACGCTGGCTTGCCGGCGCCGACGGTTTCGGTGCGCTCGTCACGATCCTGATCGTTGCGCGCTTCTGGGGGCAGCCGTTCAACTGGGTGTTCCTTGCGTGCCCGCTGCTGGCCGTGCTGATCGCGAAGGTTCAGGGCCTCTACGACCGCGACGACATGGCGGTGCGGAAATCGACGCTCACCGAGTGGCGGGCCGTGCTGCGTGCGGCGGCCCTGACCGGAATCGCGTCCTACCTGCTCTGGTACGCGGTCACCGACGACATCGCGAAGCGGGGCCTGCGCACGATGGCCGCGCTGGTGCTCGGCAATTTCCTGCTCACCCTGCCCGCGCGCGCTGCCGCCAGGTCCGCGGCGCGGAGGCTGAGCGCCGACGAGCGCTGCCTGATCGTGGGCATCCCGCACCGCTGCACGGAACTCGCCGGCCTCGTCGAGGCGACCGCCGGAGTCGACCTGCTCGGGATCGTGCCCGACGCCCGACTCGACTGCTCCGTCGCCGGCGTGAGTGCGCTGGTCGAGGAACTCGGTGTCCAGCGGATCATCGTCGGCCCGCACCCCGAATCGAGCGAGGAGGACGTGCTGACGCTGATCCGCAGCGCCAAGTGGCTCGGCGTGCGCGTAAGCCTGATGCCGACGCTGATGACCGTTGTCGGCGCCGCGACCACGGTCGACGAGCTCGACAGCGTCGTGCTGCTCGGAGTCCCGCGCTTTGGGCTCTCGCGCTCATCGGCCGCGCTCAAGCGGACCCTCGACCTCGTCCTCGGCAGCCTGGCGCTGTTGTTGCTCGCACCGGTGATGGCGCTGATCGCGCTGTGGTCAGGCTCGACAGCCCCGGTCCGGCGCTGTTTCGCCAGCCGCGCATAGGTCGCGACGGCCGACCGTTCGTTATCTGCAAGTTCAGATCGATGGTCGACGACGCGGAAGATGAAGGCGTCCCTGACCGACAGGAACGACACCGCCGGGCTGTTCAAGCTCAAGAACGATCCACGGGTTACGCGCGTGGGCAGCGTTCTGCGCAGGACCTACCTGGACGAGCTACCGCAGCTGTTCAATGTGATGAAGGGCGAGATGAGCCTCGTCGGACCGCGTCCGCTTGTCGAGTCCGAGGACGCACTGCTGACCGGATACGACCGTCATCGGTCGCGACTCACCCCAGGAATGACCGGCCCCTGGCAGTTGCGCGGGCCGCTGAACGCCTCGCTCAGTGAGCTCGCTCGACTCGACTATCTGTACGCGTCCAACTGGAGCATCTGGGCCGACGTCGACATCCTGCGGTCGGCAGCGCGGGTGGTGAGTCGCCATGGCCACTGACGGCACGGCAGGTATAGAGGCTGCCCGCGAGCAGCATGTTGCGCTGCGCGGCGTCAAGTTCGCAGCACTCACCGAGGAGCAGACGGTCGACGTGATCATCGAAGAGGTGAGCCAGCACCACGGCGGCTGGGTGAGCACCCCGAACGTCTCTCAGCTCGGGCAGATCAATGAGTCCTCAGAGCTCCGTGAGCTCGGTGGAGGATGCGTCGCTGGTCGTCGCCGACGGCATGCCGCTGGTGTGGGCCAGCCAGATTCAGGGCACGCCGCTGCCCGAGCGCGTTGCCGGCTCGAACCTCGTGTGGAGTCTCGCCGGGGCGGCCGCGGACGCGGGCGCATCGCTCTTCCTGCTGGGTGGCGACGAAGGCGTGGCACCGCGTGCCCAGGAAGTGCTCGAGCAGGAGATACCGGGCCTGCAGGTCGTCGGGACACACACCCCTCCCGTCGGATTCGAGCGCAACCCGGAGCAGATGTCGCTGATCGCCGAGAAGTTGGAAACGACCCGCCCAGACGTCGTCTATGTGGGGCTCGGCTTCCCCAAGCAGGAGCGGCTGATCCGGGACCTGACTCGGCGTCTGCCCGAGACCTGGTTCCTCGGGATCGGGATGAGCCTCAGCTTCATCTCCGGCGACATGCAGCGCGCGCCCCGATGGATGCAGAAGCTTGGACTCGAGTGGGCCCATCGGCTACTGAGCGAGCCCCGTCGGCTGTTTCGCAGATATATCGTCGAGGGCATCCCGTTCACGCTCGGGCTGCTGCTGCGCAGCTGCGCTGCCCGCGCCAGAGCCGACATGCGGGTCCCGTGGCATGCGTCCTGAGAGCGTCAGCACAACGATCGCTCGCTGACGACGCGGCCACGCCGGCCAAACCGCCAGAGTCTCGGCACGAGGCCCCGGATGTGTATGGCTCGGCGAAGG
>CAWFRF010000008.1:0-321125 GCA_963818135.1 uncultured Actinomycetota bacterium | reverse complement strand
TTTGGCGTCGGCATCTGCGCGTAAAGCGCGAGAAAGTGAAAGTGCTCGGCGATGGCGAACTAAAAGTTCGCGCTTATTCCACCGCCCTCCCCCTTTCGATATGTCTCGCCAAGTTCCGAGACGGACTCTAGGACCTGTCAGTGAATCACGCACTAGGCTCGGGATGATGGAAGACCCGATGCCCGTCGGAGATCGCGCGCGATCCCGCTCGCCGAGATCACCGTGCGCGCTTCCCGCTCGTCCGGCCCGGCGGCCAGCACGCCAACGTCACCGCCTCGCGGATCGAGGCGGTCTTCGACGTGGCCGCATCGGCCACCCTATCCGACGAGCAGAAGCAGCTGATCATCTCCAGGCTCGGCCCGCGCGTTGTCGCGGTCGCGCAGGATGCGCGCAGCCAGAGCCAGAACCGCGAGCTGGCGCTTGAGCGCCTGCGCGACCGGCTTGAGCGAGCCCTGCACGTCGCGCGGCCGCGAACCCCGACGCGCCCGACCAGGGCGTCGGAGCAGCGCCGCCTGGAGGACAAGCGCGTCCAGGCACAGCGCAAGCGCCAGCGCCAGCCGCCGGCCGACGATCAGTACTAGAGACAGCGCCGCTCGTGGCCGATGAGGGCGCCGGCGCTCCAGGTCAGACAGACAGTTCGCGCACGACGGCGTCCGCGAACAGCCGTCCCTTGCGCGTCAGTTGCACGCTGCCCTCGACGATCGTGACACGACGGCGGGAGATCTCCAGCTCGGCCGCGCGCATCGCTGAAGGGGTCAGCGTCGAGAGCGCGAGGCCGCCGCGCTCGCGGAGGCCGAGCATCACCGTCTCCAGCGAACGCTGCTCGTCGGTAAGCACCTCCCTGCCCGCGGCCGGTGACCGGCCTTCACCCAGGGCGTGTGCGTACGCGCCAGGCCGCAGCACGTTCCACCAGCGCACACCGGCCACGTGCGAGTGCGCTCCGGGCCCGATCCCCCACCAGTCGTAGGAACGCCAGTAGCCGATGTTGTGAAGGCAGCGTGACTCCGGCCCGACAGCCCAGGAACTCAGCTCGTACCAGTCGAAGCCCCGCGTGCACAGAAACTCGTCGGCGAATGCGAACCGCCGGGCCTGGTCCCCATCGTCGGGTGCGGCGAGGTTTCCGCTGTTGACGGCACGGGCCATGGCAGTTCCGTGCTCCACCGTCAGTGCGTAGGTAGAGACGTGGTCGGGCTCGGCGCCGAGCGCCGCCTCGAGCGTCCGCTCCCAATCCGCGTCGGTCTCCCCGGGAGTCCCATAGATCAGATCGAGCGAGACGTGCTCGAAGCCGGCCTCGCGCGCCTCGATCGCGGCCGCCGTAGCGCGGCCGGGCGTGTGAACGCGGTCGAGGGTGCGCAGCACGTGCGGCGCAGCCGACTGCATCCCCAGCGAGACCCGCGTGAAACCGCCGCCGCGCAGCGCGCGCAACAGCTCCTGGCTCGGTGGACTCTGGGTTCGCCTCTGTTGTCACCTCGGCGTCCGGCACGAGCCCGAAGGCATCCTGCTACGCCGTCGAGCAGGCGCAGCAGATCATCGGCGCCGAGCAGCGTCGGCGTTCCGCCGCCGATGAAGACGGTCGCCACCCGCCGCGCGCCGAGCTCCTCGCGGGCCTGGGCGATCTCGAGCAGCGCGGCCTCGACGTACTCGGACGGCTGCCCAGGGCCGCTCGGCACGTACGTGTTGAAGTCGCAGTAGCCGCAGCGCGCCGCGCAGAACGGAACGTGGATGTAGATGCCGAGCGGCACCTCGCGGTCTGGTCATAGCCCTAATGATGGCTGGTGCTCAGGGCGCTTCGGAGCTGGTGAGGGCTCCGGGGAGATCCGGCCGTGCGCTCGCGCGCGCCGCGCTCCGCGTGCCTCGGACGTCGCGGAATCCATGTCCAGAGCGCGGCGGCCGCCGCCAACCCGACGCCGCCGCTGACGAGAATGCCGGCACCCAGGCCGGCGATGCCGCGGTCAGTGACAGAGCCACCGGCCCGATGCCGGCCCCCGCATCGGACAGCTCGCGCCAGACGCCGAGGAAGGTCAGGCGGCCGACCGCCGGCGACACATCGGCCGCAAGCGTCATCACGATGCCCGAGCCGATGCCATTGCCGAAGCCCATCAGCATCGCGACGAGCACCATGGCTAAGAAGCCGTGAGTGAGCGGCATCAGCATGAACGACAGCGCCATGATCAGCACGCACGGCACCGCAACCCACCGGCGACCTGGACATCCATCACCTTGCCGGCCGGATAGAAGGTCAGTGCGTCGACCGCACCGGCGATGCCGTAGATGATCGAGCTGTCGGTCGGCTGACAGGCCGATATGGCTCGCCCACAGCGGGATCACGCTCTGGCGCGTCTGGCGGATCGCGGAGAGCAGGAGCACCCCGGCCGAGCGTCAGGAACACCCGCCAGTGTTCCCTGAGCACGCGCATCGGTGGTGACCTCCGCGGACGCCCGCCGATGCTCCTCGCCGAGTTCGAGGTCCGGCACCCGGTGCACGATCACGCCTGCGGCCAGGATTGCCGCGAGGCTGACGAAGTAAGCACCGGAGAGCCCCCACAGCGCGGTCGCCCCGGCGCCGAGGAACGGCCCGACGAAGAGTCCGATGCGCATCGTCCCGCCCAGCGTCGAGAGCGCCCTCGCGCGCATATGCAGCGGCACCATCTCGGTCAGGTAGGACTGCCGCGCGAGGCTGTACACCGAGCCGGCGGCGCCGATCAGCAGCACGCCGAGGCCGTAGAGCGCGAGCGACCAGGCGCCTCTTCCGAGGTTCGACGATGCACAGGAGTAGCCCTGCGATGGTCACCGCGGACGCGACGAGCATCGCTCTGCGCTCTCCGATCCGGGTGGCGAGAATCCCCGACGGAATGTTGGTCACCAGCGACCCGATGCCGATCAGCGCGACGATGAATGCCGCGATCGACGTGCTCGCGCCACGAGCGTAGCGCGGAGGCGACGATCACAGGCAGCATCGCGCCCTCGGCAAGCCCGAAGAGTGTCGCCGGCGCAAACGCGGCGATCGCCACCGAGCGCAGCCGGAACTCCTCGGTAGTTGCGCGATCACCATCTCTTCCAGCTTGGCAGGCCCGCAGCACGTTCGTCGCGGTCGACGCAATTGGCTCGCCACCTGACGTTTCAGGTAGTAAGTTGTGCCGATGCTCGGGCTTGCCGGAGAATATCGAAGCGCTGCTCTTCGACATGGACGGCGTGCTTACGCAGACGGCGAAGGTCCACGCCGAGGCGTGGAAGCAGACCTTCGACGCCTTTCTTCGCCGGCGGGCAGACCAGACGGGAGCCGACTTCGTCCCCTTCGACAAGGCCGCTGACTACGACGATTACGTCGACGGCCTGCCGCGCGAGGACGGCGTGCGGTCATTCCTCAAGTCGCGGGGGATCGAGCTGCCCGAGGGGTCGGACGATGACCCGCCGGACGCCGACACGATCCATGGGATCGGCAATGACAAGAATCAGCGCGTTCTGAAGCTGATCCACGAGCAGGGCGTCCAGGCCTACGAGGGCTCTGTCCGCTACGTGCAGGCCGCGCAGCGCGCCGGGCTGCGCCGCGCCGTGGTCTCGTCGAGCACCAACACCCATGACGTGCTCGCCGCCGCGAAGCTCACGGGTCTGTTCGACGCTGTGATCGACGGCGTCGTCGCCCAGACGGGAACACCTGCACGGCAAGCCGGCGCCGGACACATTTCTCGCGGGAGCAAAGGCGTTGGGAGTCGAACCGGCCGGGCGGTGGTCTTCGAGGATGCCCTGGCCGGCGTCGAGGCCGGACGCGCCGGCAAATTCGGCTACGTGGTCGGCGTGGATCGGGTGGGCCAGCGCGACGCGCTGAAGGCGCACGGCGCCGATGTCGTGGTCAGCGACCTCGGCGGAGCTGCTCGAATCGTGATCCAGCACTCCGCCTTCGAGGTCGACCCGTGGGCGATCCGTGAATCCGCGCTCGACCTCGAGCGCCTCGCACAGACGGAGTCGGTCTTCGCCCTCTCCAACGGGCATCTCGGGCTGCGCGGAAACCTCGACGAGGGCGAGCCCAACGGACTGCCCGGGACATATCTGGGCGGGTTCTGGGAGTCCCGCGCCCTCCCTTACGCAGAGCCGGGATACGGCGACCCCGAGGAGGGCCAGGCCGTCGTCAACGTGACCAACGGCAAGATCATCCGCCTGCTCGTCGGCGACTCCCCCTTCGACGTGCGCTACGGAAAGCTGCACAGCCATACGCGCGAACTCGACCTGCGCGACGGCCTGCTCAGGCGCAGCGCCGAGTGGACCTCCCCTTCACATCAATCCGTCCGGGTCCGCTCGACCCGCCTGGTATCGCTCTCCCAGCGCTCGATCGCCGCGATCAGCTACGAGGTGGAGCCGGTCCATGACGCAGGTGCGTGTGGTACTCCAGTCGGAGCTGATCGCGAACGAGGAGCTCCCGCCCTCCGGAACCGATCCCCGCGCCGGCTACGCACCACCTGCTCCGATGCAGTCCGAGGTGCACGAGAGCACGGACAAGCGCGCGGTCCTGGTCCACCGCACCGCGATGAGCGGGCTTTACGCCGCTGTGGCGATGCGTCACGAGCTATACGGCCCGGATCCGGTGAAGTCGTCGTCGGAGGCCTTCGAGGACGTCGCGCGGCTGGTGGTCGCCGCCACGCTGGAGCCCGGTCAATCGCTTGCGCATCGTCAAGTACCTCGCCTACGGCTGGTCGCGCGTGCGTTCCACGCCGGCCCTGCTCGATCAGGTCTCCGCAGCACTCTCTGAGGCGCACGCCACCGGCTGGGAAGGCCTCTGCGCGGAGCAGCGCGAGTATCTCGACGGCTTCTGGGGACGTGCAGACGTGGAGATCGAAGGCGATCCCGAACTGCAACAGGCAACCCGCTTTGGGATGTTCCACGTCCTGCAGGCCGGCGCCCGCGCCGAGCAGCGTGCGATCCCGGCCAAGGGGCTGACGGGCTCCGGCTACGACGGCCACACGTTCTGGGACACCGAGACGTTTGTGCTCCCGATGCTCACCTACACGCTGCCGCAGGCGGCGAGTGACTCACTGCGGTGGAGGCACCACACGCTCGAGCGTGCGCGCGAGCGTGCAACCCAGCTCGAGCTCGAGGGCGCAGCTTTCCCGTGGCGCACGATCCACGGCGAGGAGTGCTCCGGGCTACTGGCCGGCGGGAACCGGGGCGTTCCACATCAACGCGGACATCGCGGCCGCGGCAGTGCGCTACCTGAAGGCCACCGGCGACGAGGCATTCGGACGCGAGATCGGCTGCGAGCTGCTGATCGAGACGGCACGGTTGTGGCACGCGCTCGGCCATCGCGATGCTCACGGCGCGTTCCGGATCGATGGTGTCACCGGCCCTGATGAGTACAGCGCGATCGCCGACAACAACGTCTACACCAACCTCATGGCCCAGCGGAACCTGCGTGCCGCAGCCGACGCGGCGGAGCGGTATCCGGAGATCGCACGCGGGCTCGGGCTCGACCAGCAGGAGACAGCGGCCTGGCGGGATGCCGCCGCGGCGATGCTGATCCCCTAGGACGAGCAACTCGGCGTCCATCCGCAGGCCGAGGCGTTCACCCAGCACCAGCTCTGGGACTTCCAGGGCACCTCGCCCGACCAGTACCCGCTGCTCCTGCACTTCCCGTACTTCGACCTGTATCGCAAGCAGGTTGTCAAGCAGGCTGACCTGGTGCTCGCTCTACACCTGTGTGGCGACTCGTTTACGCCAGATCAGAAGCTCGCGAACTTTGACTACTACGAGCCGTTGACGGTGCGCGACTCGTCGTTGTCGGCCTGCACTCAGGCCGTTGTCGCCGCCGAGGTCGGATATCCAACACTCGCCTACGCCTACTTCCGTGAGGCAGCGCTGATCGACCTCGACGACCTCGAACACAACGTCCGCGACGGTCTGCACATCGCCTCGCTGGCAGGTGCGTGGACAGCCGCCGTGGCCGGGTTCGGAGGGCTCCGCGACGACGGAGAATCGCTCAGCTTCCGGCCGCGGCTGCCCGATGAGATCAGCCGGCTCGCGTTCAAGCTCTGTTATCGCGAAGCCACGTTCTCTGTGGAGGTCGAACCGACGCACGCGACCTATACGCTGATCTCCGGCGAGCGGACACAGTTCGGCCACTACGGTAGCCTGGTCGAGCTCACACCGGACGGACCCGCGACACTTCCGATCCCGAAAACGACCAGGCGCGAGCCTCCGCCCCAGCCGCCTGGCCGCGAGATCCTCCGTCCGCAGCGCTGAGAACGGCTCAGAGCGTGGGCAACCAGCCGTGGGGTGCGCGCACCTCGGTGTAAGCACGACCGTCCTCGTCGAGCGATTGCTCGTGCGCTCCATAGATGTGCAGCTGTTCGATCCCGGCGTCGCCGGCGCGCAGGATCATCGCGCGAGCCAACGGACCGCGACGGCTGTAGTCACTCAGCTCGTAGCTGGACAGCATCTCGGCGATCCAGACTCCGCTCTCCGGGTTCCATTCAGAGGTGACCTCGTGCTCCGCCACGCGCAGCCCCCGCAGAAAGGTGCCCAGCACCGCGTGAATGCGCTCACTACCCGATGCGGTCTCACCGTAGACCGTCGTCAGCGAGCCGTCCTGCGCGAACAGCGCCACTGCGGCATCGATGTCGAGCGCGTCGATCGCGCGTAGCACCGCCTGCATGGGCGAGTCGGGCACGCGCACAGCCTAAAGGATGTTCCGCCACATGACGACGTGCGGACCGATGTGGGGCTCCTCCCAGACCTCACCCCAACGCTGCATGCCGCCACGCTCGTACAGGCCGAGCGCCCCGACGCGCGCGTTGCACCACAGAATCCCGCCGCCTGAGTCGGCCACGTAGCCGATCAGCGCACGCAAAACTGCCGACCCCACGCCCATGTTGCGACTCTCCGGGCTCGTCGCCATGCCCCGCAGGCGCCAGCTGTGCTTGCGTTCGGTGGCGAACGGCGGCGGTTCAGGCGTGAGCCGGCCGATGCCGATCACACTGTCATCCGGGGTGACCGCGCCGAACACGACAGTGGTCGGCAGATGGTCGTCGGCGAGCACGTAGGGGTCGTCCGCGGGCAGGTACGGCCTCAGTACCGCCTTGCGCAGAGCCAATATGCGCTCCACCGGCACAGGTCGAACCGTGTAATCGATGCTCGCCACCGCCGAGCATGGTGTCACGCAGAGGCGGCCAGCGGGATCGACGCATGCTCGCTCCACCCGCGGCCGTCGAACCGGTAAACCTGCACCGCGTCGATCTGCACGCGCACTGGCAGATCCGGCCGCAGGGCCTCGGCCACCTTGTCGAAGACCTTCGGCGGTCGTGCGGTCGTGACCGTCAGATGGGGCACGAGGTCTTTCCGCCCTCCCGCGTAGGGACCGATCTGCGGCCAGCCCGCCATCAGCGCACGCGCCAGCGCGGTGAACGGCTCCGCCGGCTCCGGCACGAGGTAGAGCACGCGACGGAAGCGAGCGGTCCGGGAGAAGCTGACATCGAAGGACTCGAACTGCGCGCAGGCCGCGCGCAGCGCGGGCAGCGCTCCGTCCTCGCCGAGTTCGGCGGCCGGGAGGAACGGAATCATCACGGTGATGTGCGGCTGGATCCCGTTCGGCTTGAGCGGCAGATGGAAGCGACGACGAAGCGCCTCAATCGTTTGGTCGAACGCCGGTACCCGCGCGACCAGCGCGGACTCCCAAGGAACGTCTCGAGACTTACGTGACATCGAGCCGATCCTACGCGTACGGCTTCAGGACACGGCAGCCGCGATGCCGGCCAGCGACTCGTCGATCAACTCCGACAGGCTCCGCGTCTCGTCCTCAGCGACCCAGCGCTCGAAGGCAACCCGGAAGGCCGCCATGCCCAGTTCGGCGGTCATGCTTGCCAGCGGTTCTCCCACACCGCGCCCGCGTAGAGCCTCGGCCATCCCGGCGGAGACATCCGCAAGCTTGATCAGCTCGCGCTCGCGCAGTTCGGGGTTTGAGGCGATGATCCGCTGGCGGGCGCTGGCGAACTCGCGGCCGCGGTACTCCTGAAGTGCCGCTGCGGCCGCCTCGAGCGCGAGCGTCACGGTCTGCAGCGGGGTAGCCGCGTCCGGCGCGTGGCTGATGCTGTTCACGAAGTTGTCCCGGAACGCCGTGGTTCCGGCAAAGAGCACCTCGCGCTTGTCCGCGTAGTGCCTGAAGAAGGTGCGCTCGCTCAGTCCGGCGCGTGCGGAGATCTCCGCCACGGTGGTCTGCTCGTATCCATCCTCGGAGAACAGCTCCATCGCTGCCTTCTCCAAACGTCCCTGCGCGTTCGGTTCCCAACGTCCCATAGCACGAAGTCTAGGTGATGTCAGCGTCTGCCATCGATCTGCTACGGTGATGTCAGACCCTGCCATCACCTCTCTCCTGGAGGACATCATGCGTGTATTCGTCACTGGCGCCTCGGGCCACATCGGTTCGGCCGTCATCCCAGAGCTGCTGGAGGCCGGCCACCAGGTCACCGGCCTCGCCCGTTCAGATGAAGCCGCCGCGGCGATTGAAGCGGCCGGCGCGGCGGTCCAACGCGGAACCCTGGACGACCTCGACATCCTGCGGGCGGCCGCCGGCGATGCCGACGGTGTAATCCACCTCGCCTTCAAGCACGACTGGATGGCCAGCGGCGACTTCGACGGCGCGGTCGCCGCAGACTTCCAGGCGATCTCCGCCATGGGCGAAGCGCTGATCGGATCGGACAAGCCGTTCGTCACCACCTCGGGGACGCTGATGCTCACCTTCGGTGGTGTCGTAGGACGCCCCGGCACCGAAGAGGACGTGCTCCCCGGTGGCCCGCGCGTGGACGCCGAGAACCACGTCGTCGCCCTCGCCGGACAGGGTGTGCGCTCCTCGGTGGTTCGGCTTCCGCCGACGGTCCACAGCTACCTCGATCTGCACGGGTTCGTCCCGACGCTGATCGGCTTCGCCCGTAACACCGGCGTCGCAGGCTACGTGGGCGACGGCGCCAACCGCTGGCCGGCCGTGCACACGCTCGATGCCGCTCGGGTCTACCGCCTCGCCCTGGAGTCAGGAGCCGGCCGGCAGGCGCTACCACGCGGTCAGCGACGAGGGCGTTCCGTTCCGCCAGATCGCCGAGGCGATCGGCCGCAACCTCGGTGTGCCGACCACGAGCATCGCGGAGGACCAGATGGAGCAGCAGTTCGGATTCCTGACGCGATTCGTCGGCGCCGACAACCCGACGGCCAGTGCAGCGACCCGTGCGACTCTCGGCTGGGAGCCCTCCCACCCGCTGCTGATCGCGGACATGGACGAGGGCCACTACTTCGAGCCGGCGGTCGCCTGAAGCGACGCGCCGATCGCGGGCAGACGTTGAGGAAACCGTGGATCTCCGCGCGCGAGCGCGGAGACCACAACACCGAGACATGACCGAGCCGCGGTCGGATCACGACGCGGGCATCAGGTATCAATCGAGCCGTCTCCTCGAACAGCTCGGGCCCGTAGTAACGGTCACGGCCGCCGCCGACGATCAGCGTCGGCGCCGCTATCGGCGGTAACTGCGCGAGGTCGAACTGATCCTCGGCCTCGGCCATCGTCGCCATGTGGTTCATCCCGTCGGCCGTGAACAGCCGCGGAGCCAGCAGCCAGCCGCCAATTGCGGCGGGCAGCTGAGCGGACCGGACGGGACGAGGTCCGCGGCGAAAACCGCCACCGCCTCGCGAAATGCTCCGGCCCGCACGCGCGCGGCGACCTGCCGCTGCAGGCGCTTTGCGACGGGGCCGAGGCGACATCCCGTGCTCACCAGCACAAGGCGCCTGACGACGTCGGGATGCTCGGCGGCGACCTGCTGGGCGATGCTGCCGCCGGTGGACATGCCGAGCAGGTCCACCGGTCCCGCGAACGCCTCCGCATCGCAGCGGCGTGCTCGGACTGCGATCTCCGCCATCGTCATTCCCGGGGTCATTCCCGGCCGGCGATTCAAGTAGAAGACCTCCCGGTCCTGAGCGAACAGCCTGGCCGTCCGCTCGTGCTCGCGCGCGCATCGACCCGCGCGCCACTCCCGCCTGCGGCACCAGCCCGGCGAGCACGACCAGCGGCTCGCCCGAGCCCGCGATCAGGCACGGATACTCCCCCACTCGTCCCTCGCGCACGTCCATGCTGTCATGCTGCCAGCTCACCGGCTATGGGTGCATCAAGGCCACAGACACAGCTCGATTCCGATCTTCGACGGGCACAACGATGCGCTGACCGCGCCCAACCACAAGCTTCTGGCCACCGGCGGCGGCGACGGCCACCTCGACCTCCCGCGCATGCGGGAAGCGGGGATGCGCGGCGGGACCTTTGCGGTGTTCGTGGATTCGCGCGAACAGCACCATGACCTATCGCCGAAACCGGGCGTCCCCTACATACAGCCCTTCCCACCAAGGGTCGCAGCAGACACGCGCAGCTGGGGTGACGGCGATCGCAGCCGGGCGCCTGTTCGCGCTGGAGCGTCAGGGAGCGGTCGGTCTTGCGCGCTCGATCGCGGACGTGGATCGCGCCGCGGAGGACGACGGGCCGCCCGTGGTCGTGCTCCACTTCGAGGGCGCCGAGGCGATCGATCCCCAGCTCGAGAGTCTCGAGACCTGGTACGCGGCGGGACTGCGCTCGCTCGGCCCGGTCTGGAGCAGGCCGAACGCATTTGCCCACGGTGTGCCATTCGCCTTCCCCGTCCTCCCCCGACACCGGGCCCGGCCTCACCCCGGCGGGCACGCGGCTGGTGCGCCGCTGCGCCGAGCTCGGGATCGCCGTCGACCTCAGTCACCTGAACGAGGCGGGCTTCTGGGACGTCGCCCGCCTCGATGCGGGCCCGCTTATCGTCAGCCACGCCGGCGTGCATGCGCTGTCCGCCTGCTCGCGCAACCTCACCGACGCCCAGATCGACGCGGTTGGCAAGTCCGGTGGGCTGGTCGGGATCGTGTTCGCCTGCTATTTCCTGCGCCCCGACTTCGCCAACGAGCCCGAGACCACGCCGCTCGAGCTGATCGTGGAGCACGTCCGCTACGTCGCAGATCGCGTCGGCGTCGAGCACGTCGCCTTCGGATCGGACTTCGACGGCGCCACGATCCCGGCCGCGCTCGGCGACGTCTCCGGTTACCCGAAGCTGCTCGCGGCCCTGGCCGACGCCGGCTTCACCACGGCGGAGATCAGAACAGATCGCCTGGGACAACTGGCGGCGCGTGCTCGACGCCTGGTGGCGATAGGACGGGGCCGTCCAGCGGACGGCCACCGATGCAGAACACTGCTTCACCCTTCGCGCGCGAACGGCGCGAGCGTCGCCTCCTTCACCGGCACGTCGCCAAGCGCCTCGTCGATCGCCGAGAGCACTTCCGCTGACAGCGTGATGCCGGAGGCCGACGCGTTGGCGTGAACCTGCTCGGGACGCGACGCGCCGACGATCGCCGATGCGAGTTCAGGGCGGCGCAGCACCCATGCGAGCGCCAGCTGCGGGAGCGTCAGCCCCTCGCCCTCGGCGATCGGCACGAGTCGCTGGACCGCCTCGAGCGCCTCTTCGCTCATCACCAGATTCATCGCGAAGCTCATCGCGTCGCTCGCAGCGCGCGAGCCCTCGGGATGCGGCTCTCCCGGCTTGTACTTGCCGGTCAGCACGCCCTGCGCGAGCGGCGACCAGACGATCTGCGAGATGTCGTAGCGGGTGCAGATCTCGAACAACTCCGCTTCGGGCGCCTGCCACAGCATCGAGTACTGAGGCTGCGAGGAGACGAACAGGTCCGGCCCGCCGATGTCGACGGCCGCCTGGATCTGCTCGGGCGTCCACTCGCTGAAGCCCAGGTAGCGCGCCTTGCCCTGCTCGACCACCAGCTGCAGCGCCTCGATCGTTTCCTCGATCGGAACATCGATGTCGAAGCGGTGCGCCTGGTAGAGGTCCACGTAGTCGGTCTGCAGGCGCTCGAGCGAAGCGTCGATCTGCTTGGCGATCTGGGCCGCTGACAACCCCTGGTCGTTCGGGTCGTCGGACATCTGGCCGTTGACCTTGGTGGCGAGGATGTAGGACTCGCGTGGGTGCTTGGAGAGGATCTCCCCCCAGGCTGTCTCGGCCGCGCCGCGACCGTAGACGTTGGCGGTGTCGAAGAAGTTGATGCCGGCGTCGAACGCCGCCTCGGTGCATGCCCGCGTCTGCTCGAACTCGATCCCGCCGGCGTAGGTCAGCCACGCGCCGAGGGAGATCTCCGAGACTTCCAGGTCAGAGCTGCCGAGCTTGCGATATTGCACTTGATTCCTCCTGTGAATTCTTTGTCTCTATGAACCCCATTGCCCGCTCGGCCAGGGCAGTGATCGTCAGACTGGGATTTGCACCCACATTTGCGGGCACGGCAGCGCCGTCGCAGACGAGCAGGTTCTCGTAGCCGAAGACTCGATGTCGGGCGTCGACCACGCCACTCTCCGGTCCCTCGCCGATCGCCGCGCCGCCGAGGATGTGGGCGGTCAGAGGGATGCCGAGCACCGCCTCCGTGACGCCCGAATACGCGGTCCCGCCGATGCGTCCGGCGAACCAACGGGCAGCGGCGTAGGCCGCGGGGATGCTGTCGGGGTTGGGGTTCAGGGGATCCTGCTCGGTGGTGAGCATCACGGCGCCCGTGGGGAGGCGGCGCCTGACCTTCAGCCGCATCGAATTGTCGAGCGACTGCATCACCAGCAGGATGATCGAGCGCTGCGAGGTGCCCCTGATCTTGAGCGCACCGAGCGCCTCCCGCGGGTGTCTCGCAGCAGCGAGCGCAAAGTGATATGGACGTGTCCCCCTGCCGCCGGCGGTCACCATCAGCTGGCGCAGCAGGCTCTGACTGTCCCCGCCCTTGCCGTAGGTCACGACCTCGATGTGCGTGTCGGGATCGGTGTGGATGCTCGATGTGATCGCCACCGAGTCGCTGAAGTCGTAGCCCGACCCCTCGGGTGCGCAGACCGAGATGATCGCCTCGCTGTTGGTGCGGACCGTGTACCCGAGCCGTTCCGAGAGCCGTGGCAGCGACCCGCTGAGCTTGCAGCGCTGGAGCAGCCGGTTGGTGCCCAGAGCGCCGGCGGCGACGATCACGCCACGCGCGCGCAGGGTTCTGCGCTGACGCCGGAGGATCCCGCCCGACCGTTCATGCGTGACCTCGTAGCCATCAGCCCCGGTCCCGTCCCCGAGCGGCCTGATATCCGTCGACCGTGCGCTCGGGGTGGATCTGCACGCCGAGCTTCTCCGCGAACCACAGATAGTTCTTGACGAGCGTGTTCTTGGCGCCGTAGCGGCAGCCGATCATGCAGCTGCCGCAGCGGGTGCAGCCGGTGCGTTCCGGACCCTCGCCGCCGAAGTACGGATCGGGCACGGTCTTGCCGGGCTCACCAAGGAACACTCCCACCGGCGTGCGCTTGTAGCTCGCACCCACGCCGATCGACTCGCTGTACTCGCGCAACAGCTCGTCGGCGACGCCGTCGCGGTCGTAACTCGACGACGCCGAGCATCCGCTCGGCCTGCTGGTAGAAGGGCGCGAGCTCTGCCGCCCAGTCGGCGAGGCCGGACCATTGCGGGTTGTCGTAGAAACCGGGGCGGGCGCGATACAGCGTGTTTGCATAGCCCAGGCTGCCGCCGCCCACCCCGCAGCCTGAAAGCACGAACACGTCCCGGAAGATGCTCAACCGCAGGATCCCGCGCATACCGAGGTGTGGAGCCCAGTTGTAACGGCGGAAGTCCGCCGTCCGCTCGGCAAAGTCCTGGTCGCGGAAGCGTCGACCGCACTCCAGAACGCCGACGCTGTAACCCTTCTCAGCCAGCCTCAGCGCAGAGACACTGCCGCCGAATCCCGAGCCGATGACGAGCCAGTCGTAGTCGAAGTCCATCAGCCCTTTGGCGTCAGCAGGACAACCGGGATCGTCCGTGCCGTCTTCTCTTGATAGTCGCCGAACTGGGGAACCCTCGCCGCCTGCGCGGCAAAGATGCGGTCCCGCTCCTCGCCCTCGGCCTCGGTCGCGATGACCTCGATCGTCTCGCCGCCGACCTCGATCGTTGTATCCGGGTTCGCCAAGAGGTTGTGGTACCAGGCCGGATTCTCAGGCGCGCCGCCCTTGGAGGCGAAGATCGCGTAGCGGCCATCGTCCTCGAGGTAGGCGAGCGGCGCGATGCGGTCGGCCCCCGATTTTGCGCCGACGTGATGGAGAAGCAGCAGCGGCATGCTTTCGAACATGCCTCCGACGCGGCCGGCGTTGTCTCGGAACTCCGTGATCACCTGCGTGTTGAAATCGGCCATCGACATCGAGATCTCGCTCCTCGTGCGTGGTGGTGGTTGCCTGACATGATCCTCGCATGCTCAGGAAGGTTGCCGCCACGCGCTACGTCACGCCGCTGCGTGAGGGCGGCTCGTTGCCGGGCCTCGTCGAGGCCGACGACGACGGGCTCTACGTGGTCAAGTTCAGGGCCGCCGGCCAGGGCCTGAAGGCGCTCGTGGCTGAGGTTCTCGTCGGCGAGCTCGCGCGCACGGCCGGGCTTCCGGTGCCGGAGATCGTGCTCGTCGAGCTACAGGCAGAGCTCGGGCGCACGGAGCCCGATCCGGAGATCCAGGAGCTCGTGACGGGCAGCGCCGGACTGAACTGTGGGATCGACTTCCTGCCGGGCGCGCTCGACTACAACCCTGCGCGCCCGGGCGAGCTCGATCCGCTACAGGCCTCTGAGGTCGTCTGGTTCGATGCCTTCACCACCAACGTGGACCGCAGTCCTCGCAACCCCAACCTGCTCGTCTGGCACCGTCAGACGTGGCTGATCGACCACGGTGCCGCGATGTATCAGCACCACAGCGATCGCGATCTGGTCGGGCGTGCGCGCGAGCCGTTCCCGCTTGATTGCCGACCACGTTCTGCTGCCGCTGGCTGACTCGCTGCCGGAGGCCGATGAGCGGATGTCTGACGTCTTCGACGAGGCCACCGTCGCCGCCGCCGCTGAGCTGGTGCCCGACGACTGGCTCGGATCTGAGCCGTCGGTGGCACGCGGACGGTACGTCGAATATCTGTGTGAGCGGCTTGCCGCGCCGCGCGGGTTCGTCTACGAGGCGGAGGCCGCGCGTGGCGCCTGATCCGTTCCAGTACGCGGTGCTGCGTCTGGTACCGCGCATCGAGCGTGACGAGTTCGTCAACGTCGGCGTGATCGTCTTCTGTCGCACACGCGGGTTCCTGCGGGCGCGGGTCGCGCTCGACCCGCGCCGCATCGAGGCGCTTGCCCCGGGCTTCGACCTCGAGACTGTGCGCGAGCACCTCGACGCGCGCGTTCGCGTCGCAGCGGGTGACCCCGACGCCGGACCGATCGCCGCACTGTCGCAATCGGAGCGTTTCCACTGGCTGGTGGCGCCGTCGAGCACGGTGATCCAGACCTCCCCGGTGCACAGTGGTTTGTGCGAGGAGCCAGATGCGCTGCTCGACCGGCTCTTCGATCAGCTGGTCAGCGTCTAATGGCGTCGAGACGCCCGCTCGATCGGTGCGCCGATCACTAGACTGCGCGACATGCCGAAGCAACAGCGCGCGATCCGCATGGAACAGAAGGGCCAGCTCGCCGCGATGCAACAGCTGGAGTCCCGTAGCGACGAGGAGCTCGCGGCCGAGACGCGCTACCGGGCGGCCGCCCAGGCGATTCTCGGCGCTCGTGCTGCCGAGAAGTACGACGCCAAGGCGGCGCGCGCAGCACTTCCAGAAGGCGCTCGCCGCGGCTCCGCCTCAGCAGCGCATGCAGATTCGGCGGATGGCCGACGCCTCGCTGGCGCTGGCAGAGCGCCGTGCGGGCGATCTCAAGGCTGCGACCGACCGTCTGGGTGTCGAGGGCCCCACCTCCGGCCAGCTGTTCATGCTGCGGATCGTCGGACTCATCGCGCCGCCGTCGAGCGCCGGCATCTTCGCCCGGATCCGCGGCATCGTCATCGTCGCTGGCCGCGATCGTCGCGATCCTCGGGATCGGCTTCGGCATCGTCGAGGGCATCGGCCAGGCGGCCGGCGGGATCTCGCTGGACCTCGCGATCTTCTACGGCGTCGTCGCTGGCGCTGGTCGCGGTGGGCATCGCCATCTTCTTCGGTCGCAGACGCTCCAAGGCCGCGCTGGCCAAGCGCCGCGAGGCGCAGGCCGCCCGCAGCGGCGGGCGCTGAGTTCCTTGCCGTCGCGGAGCCGCGGCCGATGTGCGGGCGCTACTCGCTGACGACGGCTGACCCGGCGCAGCTGCGCGCGCGCTTTGCTGTGGCCGAATCGGTGGCCGCCGAGCCGCACTACAACGTCGCCCCGGGTACCGACGTGCTGGCTGTCACCACCGACCGCGAGGGCAAGCGTCGCTTCGAGGAGCTCCGGTGGGGCCTCGTGCCGAGTTGGGCAAAGGACACCAAGACCGGCTTCAAGATGATCAACGCGCGCGCCGAGACGCTCGCGGAGCGGCCCGCCTACCGCAGCGCTTTCGAGCGCTTCCGCTGCCTGCTCCCGGCCGACGGCTTCTACGAGTGGCAGCAGATCCCCGGAGAGAACCGCAAGCAGCCCTTCCACATCACTCGCGCCGACGGGGAGCTGTTCGCCTTCGCCGGCCTGTGGTCGGTCTGGCACCGGGGCGAGCCCGAGGAGCTGCGCAGCTGCACCATTGTCACCACCGCAGCGAATGCCGCGATCGCGCCGATTCACGACCGCATGCCGGTGATCCTGCCCCGCGATGCCGAGGCGCTCTGGCTCGCACGCGATGCGCCAGTGCCGGATCTGCAGGAGCTTCTGCACGGGCTCGCGCCTGAGCAGATGGCTTTGCGGCCGGTTGGGCCCGCCGTCAACGACACCCGGTACGACGGGCCCGAGTGCCTGTTCGATCCGCCTCCGCCGGCGCAGGAGACACTGTTCGCTCAGTAATCCTTAAGCGACTCCGGGCAATAATCCGGCCGTGAAGCTCTCCCCTCTGCTCGACTCCTATGACCAGGTGATCCTCGACCTGGACGGCACCGTGTGGGTCGGCGGCGTTGCCACGCCGCGAGCCCCGGAGGCCGTCGCCGCGATCCGTGCGAGCGGCAGGCGGCTTGGTATTCGTAACCAATGACGGCGGCCACTCTCCTGAGGAGTACGTCCAGAAGCTGTGGTCGATCGGCTGCACCGCGGCGGTCGAGGAGGTCGTCAGCGTGGGCTCCGCGATCCAGTACGTGCTGGCAGACCGCGCACCGGGTGCGAGCGTGTTCGTGATCGGTGGCGCCGCCGGTATTTCGCCACGTCGTCGAGGCCGGTCACCAGATTGTCAACAACACCCCCCGTGCGGAGTCCGCCGAGGTTGTCGTCGCCGTCGCTCACCGCGACTTCAGCTACATGGAATTGCTCGCCGCCACACGCGCGATCCTCGGCGGCGCCGAGCTGATCTCGGGCGGGCGCGACCGCAACTATCCGACGGCGGGCGGTATCGCTCCTGGCACCGGCGCGGTCACCGCCGCACTGGAATACGCGACGGGTGCCACGGCGCGCGTCGTCGGCAAGCCCGATCCGCAGGTGTTCGAGGTGGCGCTCGACCGCATGGGGCCGGGACGGACGCTGGTGATCGGCGACCATCTCATTTCCGATCTCGGCGGCGCCGCCGCCGCAGGACTTGACGCGGCGATCGTGCTGAGCGGCATCACGTCACGCGACCAGGCCGAAGCGGCCATCGATCCCGCTCCGGTGGCGATCGGGCAAGACCTGGCGACGCTCGTACTCTCGGAGTGATGCTCTGTCTGATCGTGAACCCGTCTTCCGGCGGCGGCCGTGCCGCGCGCGCGCTGCCGTCTGTGCGTGCCGCGCTGGGCCGCCATGGCCTCGAACATCATGTGGAGCTGACGCTGGACCTCGAGCACGCCCGCGCGCTGGCGCGGGACGCAGTCGCGGCCGGTGAGATGCCTGTCGCCTATGGCGGCGACGGGCTGGTCGCGGCCGTGGCCGACGCGGTCCGGGATACCGGCGAGGTGATCGGCGTCCTGCCAGGCGGGCGTGGCAACGACTTTGCCCGCTGTCTCGGGCTTCCGCTCGATCCCGTTGCTGCGGCGGCCGTTCTGGCGGACGGTATGCCCACGGCGATCGACATGGGCGCGTCGGGCGACCACTCCTTCCTGGGCATCGCCACCTGCGGCTTCGATTCCGAGGCGAACCGGATCGCCAACTCGGCGCGGCTGATACGCGGCCGATTCGTCTACACCTACGGAGGCCTGCGGGCGCTGGCGACTTGGAAGCCCGCTTCGTTCTCGTTGCGCGTCGACGGAGTCGAACATGCTCTCTACGGCTACACCGTTTCGGTGGCAAATGCGTCGATGCACGGCGGGGGCATGCTGATTGCGCCCGATGCCTCACTCGAGGACGGCCAGTTCGACGTGGTCATGATTGCCGACCTTCCGAAGCGCCGGTTCCTGCGGCTGCTTCCGACCGTTTTCCGCGGCGAGCATGTCCGGCAGGACGAGGTCAGGATCCTCCGCGGCAGCACCGTGGAGCTCAGCGCCGATCGGCCCTTCACGATCTACGCTGATGGCGACCCGCTGGCTGTCCTGCCGGCGACGCTGCGAGTACTTCCGGGTGCGGTACGCGTGATGGTTCCCGCGCCCGTCTCCGCCGTTGCCGTGGCGGACGCCCAGGTGGCCGAGCGATGACCGCGCTCGCCACGAAGATCAGGATCGCGCGCACTGTTGGAGGAGTCGTGCGCGCGTCCGGTCGCGGCGGCGGCACCAGCCTCCCCGGCAAGGTGCTGCTCCGTCTCGAGCCGGAGGCGATCGCAGAACTCGCCGCGCGTCTGAGCAACGGCAGCGCGGTCATCTCCGCAACCAACGGCAAGACGACCACCGCGACCATCACCGCCACGATCCTCGAACGCGCGGGACGCAACCTCGTGCACAACCGCGCCGGCGCCAACATGGCCGGCGGGATCGCCTCGACGCTGCTCGCGGCGGCGCGTCCTCGCGGCGGAATCGCCGGCGATCAGGGTCTGTTCGAGGTCGACGAGTTCTGGCTCGACGCCGTCACGCAGCAGGTGCAGCCGCGGGCGCTTCTGCTCTCGAACCTGTTCCGCGATCAGCTTGACCGCTACGGCGAGCTCGAGACGATCGCCGACCGCTGGGCGCAGGTCGTAGCCGAGCTGCCCGAGTCGCGCGCGCTGGTGCTGAACGCCGACGATCCCGCTCATCGCCGACCTCGGCAGGGACCGCGCCGATGTGATCTATTTCGGTGTCGAGGATGACGCGCTGGCGCTGCCCGAGATGCAGCACGCGTCCGATTCAAAGCACTGCCGCCGCTGTGGCACCGCCTATCGGTACGACGCCGTCTACCTCGGTCACCTCGGCCATTACCACTGTCCGAACTGCGGGCAGGAGCGTCCGTCCCCGACCGTGCGCGCCGAGCGGATCACGCTCCATGGCACAAGCGCGGCCACCTTCATGCTCGCCACGCCCGAGGGGGCACGCTCGGTGTTCCTACGCCTCCCGG
This sequence comes from uncultured Actinomycetota bacterium, assembly GCA_963818135.1. Lineage (GTDB taxonomy): Bacteria > Actinomycetota > Thermoleophilia > Solirubrobacterales > Solirubrobacteraceae > Palsa-465. Next base: position 301,717 of record CAWFRF010000008.1, on the reverse strand, counting down.
GGCTCTACAACGTCTACAACGCGCTGGCTGCAACCTCGCTCTGCCTCGCGCTGGGGATCCCGCTCGACGTGATCGTCGGCGGCCTGGAGGCGGCCACCGCCGCCTTCGGACGCGCCGAGACCGTCACGGTTGGCGACACGGCCGTTCAGATCCTGCTGATCAAGAACCCGGCCGGCGCCAATGAAATCCTGCGCACGCTCGCGCTCGAGTCAGACCAGCTCGACGTGCTGGCGATCCTCAACGACAACATTGCCGACGGTCGCGATGTCTCCTGGGTCTGGGACGCAGACTTCGAGCTGCTCAGCTCGCGGATTCGCAGCGTCACGTGTTCCGGCACCCGCGCGGCCGAGTTGGCGGTGCGCCTGAAGTACGCCGGAGTCCCGGAAACCGCTCTCTCGGTTGTTCCAGATCTGCCCTCGGCTCTGGATCAAGCTGTCGCGCGAGCTGATCACGGTCGCCTCTTTGCGCTGCCGACCTATACCGCCCTGCTGGCGCTGCGTGACGAGCTCGTCGCGCGCGGGCTGGTCACGCCGTATTGGGAGGCGGCCGCATGAGCGAGACGATCTGGCACGACATCGAGTGCGGCCGCTACCACGAGGATCTGCCGCTCTGGCTGGAGCTTGCGGCTGAAGTCAAGCTGGACGGTGAAGCTGTGCTTGACGTCGGGGCGGGCACCGGACGCGTCACCTTGGCGCTCGCTCAGGCCGGCCACCGCGTCGTGGCGCTCGACAACAGTCCCGCAGCTTCTGGTGGAGCTAGCCCACCGCGCCGATGGCCTCCCGGTGGAGACCGTGTGCGCCGACGCTCGCGACTTCTACCTGCCGGGCCGCACCTTCCCGCTGATCGTCGTCCCGATGCAGACGATCCAGCTCCTGGGCGGCGGTGCCGGGCATCTCGCCTTCCTTCGCTGCGCGCGCACGCATCTGTCCGTTGGCGGGGTGGTCGCGGTGGCGCTCGCCGCCGCGGACGACTTTGAGGAGTTCGAGTGGCACGATGGGGACGCGTCGCCGCTGCCCGACATCGCCGAGATCGACGGCGCCGCCTATTTCAGTCAGCCGACGGCGGTGCGGCGTATGGGAGACGCGTTCGTACTCGAGAGGCGCAGGGAGATCGTCGATGCACACGGCGCACGAACGAGCTGCGCCGACAGCATCGCGCTGGACGTCGTGACGGTGTCAGGAGCTTCAGAGCGCCGGCGTCCAGAGCGGTCTTCGCCCCCTCGGGGTGCGTACGATTGGACCTACCGACGAGCACATCGGCAGTGAGGTGGTGATCTTCGGTGGCTGACGTCCTGCGCGTCTGCGCGCTCTACCCGGACCTGATGAACATCTATGCCGACCGTGGCAACCTGCTGATGCTGCGCAGGCGCTGCGAGTGGCGCGGCATCGGCTTCGAGCTGACCGACGCCGGGATCGGCGACGCGTTGGATCCGGACGGCCCCGACCTCTATTACATGGGCGGCGGCCAGGACCGCGACCAGGCGCTGTGCGCCAACGATCTCTTCGAGCACAAGCGCGAGGCTCTGTCCGCGCGCTGCCGAGCGTGGTGCGCTCGTGCTGGGCGTCTGTGGCGGCTACCAGCTGCTCGGCCACGCCTATCAGCTCGGTGACGAGGAGCTCCCCGGGGTCGGACTGCTTGACATCCGCACAGTCCGATCCGACGGACCGCGCCTGATCGGCAACGCCGCCATCGAGGTCGACCTTCCCGGCGCTGCGGGGCGGGTGCTCGCGGGCTTTGAGAACCACGGCGGCCGCACACACCTTGGCGGGGACGCTCAACCGCTCGGACGCATCCTCCGTGGCCACGGGAACAACGATTCGGACGGGTATGAGGGCGCACGCGCCGGCAGCGTCATCGGCACCTACCTGCACGGACCGCTGCTCCCCAAGAACGCGTGGTTTGCCGATTGGCTGATCGGCACCGCCCTCGGTCGCTCCGAGCTCGACGGGCTCGACGACGAGCTCGAGCAGCTGGCTCACGCAGACGCTCGCAAGGCGGCGGGCGTATGAGCCTTTCGCGGCGCATGGCCGCCCTTGTGGCGGTGGTGGTGCTGGGCGCAGGGCTGCTCGCCGGCTGGCTGGCGGGCGCCGCGTCGGCCGGGCACACCGGCACGTCGACCGGCGCCGCCACCACCAACACCGCGACCCAGCCCGTCGTGACAGCCGTGGCACCACCAACCGAACCCGCCGAGGACCTGCCTGGGACCGGCAAGCCGGCTGTGAGCATCGGCTGACGGAAACATCCCCGAGCAGTTCATCATCGGGCAGCTGTATGACATCGCGCTGACCCACGAGGGATACACGGTCTTGCCGACACGCAACCTCGGCCCCTGGTACGTGCGCGTCCCGGCCCTGCAGCACGGCACGCTCGACATCTACCCCGAATATCTGGGCGCGTGGAACAGCCGCATCGCGCACCTGCACCGCCGTTACCAGACCCTCTCCGCCTCCTATGGCGCCGGCGATGCGTGGGCGCATCGCCACGGCCTGACTCTGCTTCCGCCGACGCCTTTCAGCGACACGAGCTGCGTGGCTGTGCTGAAGCAGTACGCCGAGGAAAACCATGTGTACTCGATCCCCGAGCTCGCCCGCGGCGACGGCATCATCTTCGGAGCGGCTCCCGGATTCCCAAGCCTCGCCGACGGCCTGCCGGCGCTCGAGCACGGATATCACCTGCACCCGGGCTATGTGCAGCCGATCGGGAGCGGTCTCGAGTACTGGTGGCTGAACACCGGCAACGTGCAGGCTGCTGATTGCGAGACGACCGACCCGAATCTGGCCGGGCCCAAATATGTGCAGCTCTCTGACCCCAGGCACATCTTCGGCTGGGGCAATGTCGTACCGGTCACAACTCCCCACGTCCTCAAGGTCGAGGGCAAGGCCTTCCGCGACACGATCGAGAAGATCGACGCGCTTCTCACGCTGCGAGCTATGCGCGGCCTCAACGCCGAGATCGACCTCGGCAACCACAACCCAACTGCGATCGCGTACCAGTTCCTCGAGGGCAACGGGATCCTCCCGAGGTCACGCTATGCGCCCGTGCCGAGCACGACCACGGGCACCACCACGAGCTCGACTCGAACTGATAACCAAGGGCCTCCCTGTGCCTGTGTGTACTCGGCGGGCCGCTCAGTCCGAGCCGTCAACGGCGCTCGGACTGGCGCTGGCGCCGGGAGGGCCGCTGGCGCTGAACCCGCCGCTTGAGCCGAAGCCACCCTCGCCACGCTCGCTCACCGTCAGCTCCTCGACCTCGACCACGGCGGGAGTGGCAACGGTGATCAACACCAACTGGGCGATGCGGTCGCCCGCCTCGAGCCTGCACGGCTGCTCGCGGTCGGTATTCAGCAGCAGCACGCGGAGCTCGCCTCGATAACCGGCATCGATCAGTCCGGGGCCGTTCACCAGTGCGATGCCGTGACGCGCAGCCAGTCCGGAGCGCGGCAGCACCAGGCCGGCGTGCCCCTCGGGAATCTGCACTGCGACCCCGGTGCGCACGCTCGCGCGTTCACCGGACTCGAGCGTCACCGCCTCGAGTGCATACAGGTCCAGACCCGCGTCGTGCGCGTACGCGCGGGTCGGCAGCACTGCGCGCGGGTCAAGCCGCTTGATGCTGAGTGCGCCGGGCTGGCTCACGTACTGTGGCTACGGGGGCCGGATCGGGAACTGCAAACTGCGCAAAGCGCTCGGCCACGGGAGCCGGTAGGCGCACGCTGACGTGCACGCCCTCAGGCGTGTCCTCGCGTACGAGGTCGCCGGCGACCGCATGCAACTCCGCCAGCCGTGCACCCTCGTTGTACGGGATCAGCAACTCGACGGCTCGCAGTCGGCGGGCGAACTCCTGCTCAATCGCCTCTGTGAGCGCGGGCAGCCCCTCGCCGCTCAGCGAGGAGATCTGGATCGCGTCCGGGTGCCGGTGGCGAAGTTCGACCCGTCCCTCATCGTCCAGGCAGTCGATCTTGCCCATCACCAGCAGACGGGGTACGTCGCCGGCGCCGATCTCGCCGAGCACGTCCTCGACCGCCCTGATCATCTCCAGGCGGTCCTCCTCCGGGGCGGAGCCGTCGACGATGTGCAGGATCAGATCCGCGACTCGAGTCTCCTCGAGCGTCGCACCGAAGGCCTCCACCAGCTGGTGCGGGAGCTTGCGGATGAATCCGACCGTGTCCGTCAGCAGATAGTCGCGGCCCCCTGCTCGCATCACCCGCGTGGTCGGGTCGAGCGTGTGGAACAGGCTGTCGCGCACGCCGACCTCTGACCCGGTGAGCGCGTTCAGCAGCGTCGACTTGCCGGCGTTCGTATAGCCGGCGAGCGCGACCTGCGGGAAGTGCGCCCGCTCCCGCTCGGCTCGCATGACCGTCCGGTTCGACCGCACGCGCGCGAGCTTGCGCTTCAGCGCGGCGATCCGGTCACGGGCCAGCCGGCGGTCGGTCTCGATCTGGGTCTCGCCTGGACCCCTGGTTCCGACGCCGCCGCCGAGCCGTTCGAGGTGGGTCCAGAGCCCGCGCATGCGCGCCAGGTTGTATTGCAGCTGTGCGAGCTCGACCTGCAGCTTGCCTTCCGCCGTGTGGGCGTGGGCGGCGAAGATGTCGAGGATCACAGCGGTTCGGTCGACGACCGGCACACCGAGCGCCTGCTCGAGGTTGCGCTCCTGCCGGGGCGAGAGCTCGTCATCGCAGGCCACGACGTTCGCGTCCGCGCGCTTGATCTCGTCCTTCGAGCTCGTCGAGCTTGCCGGGCCCGATGTACGTGTTCGGATGCGGCTTGTCGCGGTGCTGGACGCTGGCGCCGACCGTCGCGACGCCCGCCGTAAGCAGCAGCTCGCGCAGCTCGTCGAGCTGCTCGACGCCCCCTTCCTCGAGCGCGGCGATCATGTAAGCGCGCTGGCGGGCGCGGGCCTGGCGTTGGGTTGTTGGCGGTGCCGGCACCAGTCCGACATTACAACGCCGCTGGTACAAGCGATCGCAGACGCTCGACCGCTTCGAGCAGCCTGTCGTCGGGCGTGGTCAGTGAGATCCGGAAGAAGCCCTCACCGCTCTTCCCGTAGGCGCCGCCTGGGGAGATCACAACCGCGGCCTGCTCGAGCACGTGCTCGCAGTAGGCCGCCGAGCTCGAAAAGCCCGCTGGAATCGGCGCCCAGATGTAGATCGTGCCCTTCGGCTTGGTCACCTGCACCCCTGCCTGGGCGAGCGCGTCGCAGACCAGATCCCGGCGTCGGGCATAGACGGCGTTCATCGCCTTCACGTCCGCATCGACCGCGGGATCGAGCGCCGCGATCCCGGCAAGCTGCACCGCCTCGAACAGGCCCGAGTCGACGTTTGACTTGAGTCGCCAGAACTGTGCGATCGCGTCGGCGTTCCCGACGATCGCGGCACAGCGCCAGCCGGTCATGTTGTAGCCCTTGGACCAGGAGAAGACCTCTACGCCGACCTCCTTGGCACCGGGGGTGGCCAGGAACGAGGGCGCGACGTAGCCGTCATAGGTTGTCTCGCTGTAGGCGTTGTCGTGCACCGCGAGGATGTCGTTGGCACTTGCGAGTTCGACGGCCCGCTCGAAGAACCCGTCCGGGACCGTGGCCCCGGTGGGGTTGTTGGGGTAGTTGAAGTACATCAGCCGTGCGCGGCTCAGGCACATCGGCGGGGATCGCATCGAGGTCGGGCGCAAAGCCGAGCTCGGGCAGGAGCGGCATCAACACTGGCTCGGCTCCCGCGAGGATCGGGCCGCCGGTGTAGACGGGGTACCCGGGGTCGCTTGCCAGGCCACGTCACCGGGATCGAGGAACGCGATGTTCAGGTTGAAGATGCACTCCTTCGCGCCGATCGCCGGCATCACCTCGGTGTCGGGATCGAGCGCCACGCCGAAGCGGCGCTCGTAGAACGCGGCGACCGCCTCCCGGAAGTCCTGCCGGCCGCGGTTGCTCGGATACTGGTGCGTTGCCGGGGTCCGCCACCGCCGCCTGGGCGGCGGCGACGATCGCCGGATACGTGGGCGTGTCCGGATCGCCGATTCCAAGGCTGATCACGTCAATGCCGGCCGCACGCTTCTCCGCGATCTTGCGCTCCAGCTCGGCAAACAGGTACGGCGGGATCTTCTCCAGGCGGCTACTCGGTCGCACGCAGGTCCTCCACAAGTTCTTCGGCGATCGTCCCGCGAATCACAGGGACCGCCCATCCGGTCAGATTGATGTGCAGGTCCTCTCCGACCTCAACCTCCAGCTCCCCGCCGTCGAGCACCACGGTCACCGGCGAGTCCCCGCCCTTGAGCACGTACGCGACCGCAGCGCCGATCGCGCCGGTTCCGCTCGCCGACGTCTCTCCCACGCCACGCTCGAAGATCCGCGCGCGGATGCGTCCTGGCCCGAGCACCGTGTACCACGAGACGTTCGTGCGGTTCGGGAACAGCTGGTGGTACTCGAACGCCGTGTCCGATCGCAGTCAGGTCGAGCCGCTCCAGGTCGTTCTCGCTCTCGACCTCGATCGAGCACTGAGGGTTCCCGATCTGGACGTGCTGGAACGTCCACGTGCGTCCGGCGGCTGTCGAGTTCGCCCCGACCGTCCGGCTGCCCCGCCCGGGTAGTCGCTGCTGCTCAGCCGGGCGCGGCCCATGTCGACCGTGCAGGTGGTCGGCGAGGTGATCGTGGCGCGGATCTCGCCGGCCAGCGTCTTGATCGAGAATCGTGTCCTGCTCGGTCCAGCGCCGGCGCCGCAGGAACAGGATCGCCTCGCGCGCGCCGTTTCCGGAGAGCTCCGCCTCGGAGCCATCCGGGTTGAAGATCACGCATGTTGGCGACGAATCCGGGCTCGTCGGGCGGCTGAGATCAGCAGGATCCCGTCCGACGCCGATGCCGGTGTGCGCGGCGCACAGCCTGCGGATCCGGCCGGGTGTCAGCTCGAACGGGAGCGTGCGCTCGTCCAGGATCACGTAGTCGTTGCCGAGCGCCTGCCACTTCTCGAAGTTCACCGGCGCGCAGGCTAGATGATCAGCTGGCGGATTGCCTGGCCGCAGCCGGAGCGCTCAGGCGCCCAGCCAGCGCGCGGCGATCTCAGCCGCCACGTCCTCGGCGCTGCGACTCGTGACATCGACCTGGAACACACCCGGGAGCTTGCGCATCCAGGTCAGCTGGCGACGGGCGTAGTTGCGCGTGCGGCGCTTCATCCCCTCGACGTCGCCGGCCAGCAGGTCGTCGAAGCCAAGCGCCTTGCGCGCCGTCGCGCTGGCCGGCCACCGGCGCTGGCCGCCGCACCTCCTGCTCGACTCCCGCGGCCAGCATCGCGTCGACGCGGGCGTCGATCTGCGCGTAGAGGCGCTCGCGGTCGGCGACCAGCCCGACCAGCAGCGTGGGATGGCGCGTCGCCTGCGTCCACAGCTCGGACTCTGCCGCTGCGGCGGCTCGAGCTCGCCGGCCTCGTGCAGCTCGAGCGCGCGGACGATCCGGTGGCTGTCGGTCGGAGCGATCTCGGCCGCAGCCCACGGCGCCCGCGCCGACAAGCTCTGCGTGCAGCGCCTCCGGGCCGCTGCGATCGAAGCGCCTGCGGTCCAGCGCTCGCGCACGCCGTCGAGCGGCGGCGGCTTCAGCGACAGGTTCGCAAGCGCGGCTCGCAGGTAGAGCCCCGTTCCGCCGACGACGATCGGCCTGCCGCCCTGCGGCCAGCAGTCCGTCGATCTCGCTGTGCGCGAGCTCCGCGTACTGCCCGGCGCTGAACTGCGCATCCACCGGCAGGAACGAGATCAGGCGGTGCTCGAGTTCGGCGCGCTCAGCCGCCGTCGCCGGCCCCGGTGAGGATCTCCAGGCCCTGGTAGACCTGCAGCGCGTCGGCCGACACGGCCACCGGATCCTCCCCGTGCGCGCGCAGGATCCGGGCAAGCGCGATCGCGACGTCGGTCTTGCCGACCGCGGTCGGCCCGAACAGTGCGATGACATCCTGGCGCGGCATGTCGCCCAGTATCGTGCCCGCGGTGATCATCGGCGTGCCAGACGGCTACGCGATGAAGGTCTCCGGCTCCAAGGTGCTGCTGACCGGCGCGACCGGCGGGATCGGCCACGCGCTCGCCAGGGCGCTCCACGCGCGCGGGGCGCAGCTCGTGCTGACCGGCCGCCGGCGTCGACGTGCTCACGCCGCTGGCCGACCGAGCTTGGAGCGCGCGCGATCCCCGCCGACCTGTCCGCGCGCAGCGACGTCGAGCGGCTCGCGGCCGAAGCCGCGGACGTCGACATCCTCGTCGCCAACGCCGCGCTGCCGGCCTCCGGCCACCTGCTCGATCTCAGCCAGACGCAGATCGACACGATGCTCGAGGTCAACCTGCGCGCGCCGATCGCGCTCGCGCGCGCGCTCGCGCCGGCGATGGTGCCCCGCGGGCGCGGGCACATCGTGCTCATCTCCTCGCTCTCGGGCAAGGCCGCCGCGCCCGGCCTCATCGATCTACAGCGCCGCCAAGTTCGGACTGCGCGGCTTTGCGCACGGCGCCCGCGCGGACCTGCGCGGCACCGGCGTCGGCGTCTCCGTGATCCTGCCGGGCTTCGTCAGGGACGCGGGCATGTTCGCCGACACCGGGCGTCAAGCTGCCGCCCGGCGTCGGCACCAGCTCGCCCGAGCAGGTGGCAGCGGCCGTGATCACCGCGATCGAGCGCAACCGCGGCGAGGTGACCGTCGCGCCATTCGGGCTGCGCATCGGCGCCAACATCGCCGCGGTGGCTCCAGATCTGGCGGCCGCGGGTCAGCGTCTCATGGGCGGTGCGAAGGTCGCGGCGCACATGTCGGAGCGGCAGGCTCGACAAACGCCCCGATGCAGCTGACGAGCTTCCGCGCGTCGATCCACGGTGCCGGGGAACCTGGCACGCGTCTGGTCCGGCAGTCCTTCGATGTCGAGCCGGTGGGCCGCTCGCTGATCAGCGTCGCAGCACGCTTGATCCGATCCTGCACGCCTGGACGCGGGACGCTTCGGCATTCTTGTGCCGATGCCGTTCGTGAGCATGACCACGACCGGCGCCAAGTCCGGAGAGCCGCGGACCGCGGCGGTGCTCTACTTCAACGACGGCGACGATGTGATCCTGATCGCCTCCAACTACGGTGGTACCAGGCATCCCGCCTGGTACCACAACCTCAAGGCCAACCCGACCGCGGAGCTGCGGCGGGGCGACCGCTCCGGCACCTACGTCGGCCGCTGAGGTCACGGACGAGGCCGAGCGCGAGCGGCTCTTCGACCTCGGCAGATCGGGTCTACCCTGGTTACGCCCAGTACCGCGTGCGCACCGCCGCGATCGGGCCGCCGTATTCCGATCATGCGGCTGCGCCGAACGGGCAGTTAGCCCTAGCTACGCGGCGCGCCGGCGTCCACGGCGACGTGCTCGCCGGTGACGCTGACCAGCGCGGCGATGATCTCGTCGGCCAGCCGCGCACCGTCGGAGTGGCGCTCAGGCGTCGCCTGCACGCGGACGACGACCGAGTCGCCGTTGATCTCCTCGAGCAGCACGCTCGGCGCCTTGCGGGTCGGCGTGGAGATGTTCGAGTCGAGGATCGCCTGCACGTGGCTCGGGCGTATGCCCGAGTCCGAGCGTCACCTTGACGTCCACCGGGTCGGGCTCGCGCAGCGGCACGATCGCCGACGACAGCACGAGCGTGTTCGGGATCATGATCCGCTCGTCCCCGCGTGAGAGCGTGGTGTAGAGCAGGCCAAGCGACGCGACGACGCCCTCGACGACCGCCCGCGAGCTGACCCGCCTGGAGCCGCACGCGCTCACCCAGGCGGAACGGCCGGGCGCTCAGCAGCACCATGCCGGCAAAGAGGTTGCCGAGCGTCTGCTGGGCGGCGAGGCCGGCAACGATCGCCGTGAAGGCACCGCCGACCGCCAGCGCCTGGAGCGAGATGCCACCGACCGCCAACGCCGCCGAGGACCGTGGCCGCAACGGCGAAGAGCCGGATCAGGAACTCGACGGTCCCGGCGGTCGCCGGGTCCATGCGCCTGAACAGCGCCAGGCGATGCCTTTGCCAGATCGCGCGAGATCAACCAGCCGAACACGAGGACGAGAATGACCGCCACGACCTTCACCAACGCCCATCGACGACGCTGGTGCGTTCGCGTGACTGGTCTTGATGTGCGTCGAGCGCCCAGTTGCGTCCCACGATCACGGCTATGAGCCCGAGCAGCTCGAACGGCAAGCCGCCGCGCCGCCTTGCGCACGGCGTGACGGTTGACCTCCACCTCGAGGCCGACGGCCGCCCAGGCCTCGCTGCGCGTCTCGAACATGCGGTCGAGCGTGCGGGTCTTGCGTGTCTTGAACAGACGCGGCATCGGCGCTGGCGCTACCCGGCGGCGCGTGCGACCAGCGACATCTCGCCCGTCAGCGTCTGGCTGGTCGCGCCGGTGATCTCCACCTGCACGTAGTCCCCGGGCTCTCCGAGCCCATCGAAGTTGACGACCTTGTTGTGGCGGCTGCGGCCGCGCAGCCGCGTCGGGATCCGTACGGGACGGTCCCTCGACAAGCACCTCGAGCGTGCGCCCGATGAACCGCTGGGCGCGCTCCGCCGCGCGCCGCTGGATCACCTCGACCAGGCGCTCCAGCCGCTCGACCTTGACCTCATGCGGGATCTGCTCGTCCATCTCGGCGGCCTCGGTGCCGCGCCGCGGCGAGTAGATGAACGTGAACGCGCCGTCGTAGCCGACCTGCTCGGCCACCTCGAGCGTCTGCTGGAAGTCCTCCTCGGTCTCCCCCGGGAAGCCGACGATGATGTCGGTCGTCAGCGCGCAGTCGGGGACGTGCTCGCGGATCAGCGCCACGCGGTCGAGGTAGCGCTCGCGGGTGTAGGTGCGCCGCATGCGCTTCAGGATCGCGCTCGAGCCGGACTGAAGCGGCAGATGGATGTGCTCGCACAGCGCCGGCAGCTCGGCGTGCGCGCGGATCACGTCCTCGCGCATGTCCTTCGGGTGCGGGCTCGTGTAGCGGATCCGCTCGATGCCGGGCACCGCGTCGACGCGGCGCAGCAGCTCGGAGAACGAGATGCGCGTCTCGACCGGGCAGATCGCGTCCGTACGAGTTGACGTTCTGGCCCAGCAGCGTGACCTCGGTGACGCCCTCGCCGGCCAGCCGCTCGACCTCGGCGATCAGCGTGTCCGGGTCGCGGCTGACCTCGCGGCCGCGAGTCGACGGCACGATGCAGTACGAGCACACGCAGTTGCAGCCGACGCTGATCTGCAGCCAGCCCTGGAACTCCCGCGCACGCTTGACCGGCAGGTCACCCGTGAACGACTCGAACTCGAAGTACCCCTGGGCCGTCAGCGAGTCGCTGGTCAGGAACTCGGCCAGCTTGTGCACCTGACCCGGCCCGAACGCCACGTCCACGAACGGGAAGCGCTGGAAGACCTCCTCCTTGACCGACTGCGCCCAGCATCCGCCGACCCCGATCACCGTGTTCGGCGCCCGCCGCTTGAGCGCGTTGGCCTCGCGCAGATGCGCGATGAAGCGCTCATCCGCCTTCTCGCGGATCGAGCACGTGTTGAACAGGATCAGATCGGCCTCGCTGCGCTCCGCAGCCTCGCTGTAGCCAAGCGACTCGAGCATGCCCTTCATCCGCTCCGAGTCGTGCTCGTTCATCTGGCAGCCGAAGGTGGTCAGGTGGTACTTACGCGACATCTCGAAACCTAGGGTGAGCGGACGCGACCGCCGGTCACCCTGCGTGCCGAGCGGCCGGCGGTGCAGACTCGAGCGATAGCTCTACCTCGCGTAGTCGACCGCGCGCGACTCCCGGATCACCGTGACCTTGATCTGGCCCGGATACTCGAGCTGCTTCTCGATGTTGCGGGCGATCTCGAATGAGAGCAGGGTCGCGCCCGCGTCGTCCACGGCGCTCGGGCGCGACGATCACGCGGATCTCCCGGCCCGCCTGCATGGCGTAGACCTTCTCGACGCCCACGGTGGTTGGTCGCGATCTCCTCGAGGTCACGCAGGCGCTTGACGTAGAGCTCGAGCGACTCGCCGCGGGCGCCCGGGCCGCGCGCCGGACAGCGCGTCGGCAGCCTGCACGATGACGGCCTCCACCGTCTGCGGCTCGACCTCGTTGTGGTGGGCCTGCATCGCGTGGATCACCGCCTCGGTCTCACCGTACTTGCGGGCAAGCTCGCCGCCGACGAGCGCGTGCGGCCCCTCGACCTCGTGGGTGACTGCCTTGCCGATGTCGTGCAGCAGCGCGGCACGGCGGGCGGTCTTGGCGCTGGCGCCCAGCTCCGAGGCCATCATCGCCGCCAGCTGCGCCACCTCGACCGAGTGGGCCAGCACGTTCTGCCCGTAGCTCGTGCGGAACTTCAGACGTCCCAGGTACTTGATCAGCTCGGGATGCAGCCCCTGCACCCCAGCCTCGAAGGCACCCTCCTCCCCAGCCTCGAGGATGTGGGTCTCGAGCTCGGATTTGACCTGGAAGTAGACCTCCTCGATGCGCGCTGGGTGGATCCGGCCGTCCTGCAGCAGCCGCTCCAGCGTCAGCCGCGCGATCTCACGGCGGACGCCGTCGAACCCGGAGAGCACCACGGCGCCCGGGGTGTCGTCGATGATGAAGTCGACCCCTGTGAGCGTCTCCAGCACGCGGATGTTGCGGCCCTCACGGCCGATGATCCGGCCCTTCATGTCGTCGGAGGACAGCTGCACCACGGAGACCGTGGTCTCGGCCGCGTGCGCCGCCGCCAGCCGCTGCATCACGACCGAAAGGATGTTCCGCACGCGGCGATCAGCCTCGCGCCTGGTGTCGTCCTCGATCTGGCGCAGGCGCCGCGCCGCCTCCTGCCGAGCGTCGTCCTCGATCTGTCTCGACCAGCAGCTGCTTGGCGCGGGTCGCCGACAGCCCTGAGATCCGCTCGAGCTCGCGCAGGAGCTCCTCGTGCTGGTGGTCCAGCAGACTCGTGCGCTCGGCGAGCTGCGCCTCGAGCTCGCTCAGCTCCTGCTCGCGCCGAACCAGCTCCTCGCTATGGGCTTTGCCACCGCCGTTGCTCCGCGCGGGTGGCGCAGGCAGCCGGTCGTCGGTAGCCGCAACCGCCTGCACGACGGCTGGTCCGACCGGCGTCCCAGCGTGAACGGCCGGCCACGCGCCGCGGGTCACACGCGCATACACAGCCGCAGCCCCAACTATCCCTACGGCTATCAACGCTGCGGCAACGATGATGTCCATGGTCGTTCCTCTCCACGGGCCCGAACCTACCCGAGCCCTTCAACCTCTTCACTTATCAGGAGCGACCGAGCGGCGGGATCTCCTTCGTGCGGGAGCATGTCCGGTATCAAAGATCATGTGATTTCCAGGGAGTTTCGGTTTCACCGGCCATCCCGGCCATTCGTTCGCTACCAGCGATGCTATCGCGCCCCGACGGCTCCGGTGAGCGGGATCACACAGCTTGTCCGCCGCGCCCATTCCCTGACCGCATCGGCGGCCGTCTCGCTCTCATAACCCTTGCGTGCCAGCACGCCGAAGGCCCGCTCGCGATCCCTCTGGACCGCCGGTCCGGCAGGGAAACGCTGCCTGAGCAGCGCCACCGCACGCTCGAGCTCACCGTCACCCTCGGCGCGGCTGTCGCCGCCGTCGGCGCCGAACGCCATCTGCCTCCATCGCCTCGGCGAGCGCCGCCTCGATCAGCTCACGCTCCACCCCGCGCTCCCGCAGCCCACGCGCGATCCGCTCGTTGCCCCAGGCCTCGAGCGTGCGCTTGTCCTGCGTGAACACACGCGCATAGCGGGCGTCGTCGAGGTAGCCGAACTCGAGCAGCTCGGCGATCGCCGCGTCGATCTCATCCGTCAGGAACCTCGGCACGCTCCAAGCGCGCGCGAACCTCGGCAACGGTCCGCTCGCGCCGGTTCAGATACGCGTAGGCAACCCCGAGAGCCCTTCCCGGCGTCGGACGCCGGCGCGCTCCGCCTCTGCGCGTCACGGCCGTGAGCCAGGTCGCCCGAGTCTCAGGCCGCCTCGCCAATATCGTCGGTCGAGGTCGCCCTCGTGCACGTCCTCGTGCTCAATCGGCTTGACCAGATCCTGCCCGATCCCGAGCACGGCGTAGACCTTCGCCTCGATCTCCTTGGCCACTTCCTGATGCTCGTCCAGGTACGCCTTGGCGTTGCCACGTCCCTGACCGAGGCGCTCGTCTCCATACGAGAAGAACGAGCCCGACTTGGTGACGATGTTGTGCTCGATGCCGTAATCCAGCAGGCAGCCCGAGGTGGAGATGCCCTTGCCGAACTCGATGTCGAACTCGGCCTGCTTGAACGGAGCGGCGACCTTGTTCTTGACGACCTTGACGCGGACGCGGTTGCCGACAGCCTCGGTCCCATCCTTGAGCGTCTCGATCCGTCGGATGTCGAGCCGCTGAGACGCGTAGAACTTCAGCGCGCGCCCGCCGGGCTGTGTCTCCGGCGAGCCGAACATCACGCCGACCTTCTCACGGATCTGGTTGGTGAACACGCACAGCGTCTGCGTGCGGTTCAGGTTGCTTGTGATCTTGCGCATCGCCTGCGACATCATCCGTGCCTGCGCACCGACGGTCTGATCGCCCATCTGCCCCTCGAGCTCGGCCCGCGGGGTCAGCGCCGCGACCGAATCGACCGCGATCACGTCGACCGCACCCGAGCGGATCAGCATGTCGACGATCTCGAGCGCCTGCTCGCCGTGGTCGGGCTGGGACACCAGCAGCTCGTCGATGTCGACGCCGATCTGCTGGGCGTACAGCGGGTCCATCGCGTGCTCGGCGTCCACGAACGCGCACACGCCGCCGAGCTTCTGAGCCTCGGCGAGGATGTGGTAGACGAGCGTCGTCTTGCCCGAGGACTCCGGGCCGAAGATCTCGACGATGCGGCCGCGCGGCACGCCGCCGATCCCCAGGGCGATGTCCAGCGACAGCGCACCCGTCGGGATCGCGTCGACCGCGACGCGCGCGCCCGGGTCGCCCATCCTCATCACGGTGCCCTTGCCGAACTGCCGCTCGATCTGGGTCAGCGCGCCCTGCAGCGCCGCCTGGCGCTTGGCATCGGACTTCGGATCCGCCGATGCAGCAGCGAGCTTCGCGCCTGCCTTCTCCTGTTCACTCATGCTCGTTTGGCTCCTTGTCTGATGCCTCTGCGAATCGTCAAGTTACGACCCGCATCGGACGGAACCACAGAACATCTGTTCGTACAAGACCGCTCAGTGCCGAGTGTGTGACGAAACCGTGCCAGATTCGCGTCACACGAGGCCGGTCACGCATGGCCTGCCGACCCACGGCCGCTTTGGAACTCAGTCGCTCTCGCCGCGCAGCACCCGCGCGATCAGATGCATCGCGACCGTGGTCGAGCGCTCGCGCACGGCGGCCCGGTCGCCCGGCAGTTCGCGAGCGCCGCGTCAGGCACCGCGCCGCGCCTCAGCCTCACCGGGCCGCCCGTACGCCGACCGAGAAGCAGACGAGTCCCACCGGCTTCTCCGGCGTCCCGCCGCCCGGCCCGGCGACGCCGGTGATGCCGACCCCCACCGAGGTGCCGAAGCGCCCCGCGGCGCCGTCGGCAAGCGCCCGCGCCACCTCGACCGACACGGCCCCGTGCGCTGCGATCAGCTCCGGGATCGACCCCGACGAGTTCCGACTTGGCCTCGTTGCTGTAGACCACGGCACCGCCGATCACGTACTCGGATGAGCCCGGGCGCTCGGTCAGGCGGGCGGCCAGCAGGCCGCCCGTACAGGACTCGGCCAGTCCGATCGTCTCGTGCCCGTCGCAGCAGCAGCGCCGCGACCTGCTCGTCGATCGTGCGTCCGTCGCGCGAGAACAGCCGCTCGCCGTGGCGCTCGGCGATGAACGCGAGCAGCGCGTCGTAGTCGGCCTGCGCGCCGGGCTCAAAGCGCGTCGACGACCTCGATCTCGCCGCGCCGCAGGCAGGTCGTGATCTCGAGTGGCGCGAGCTTCAGACCCGCCGCGTCGGCGGCCCGCAGCGTGTTTGCGATCTCCGCCTCCGGCATCCCGAACAGCCGCACGATCTCGCGCCGGTACACGGTCGCGCCGGCGATCGCCCGCCTGGAACGCCTCCGACGCGACAGCGTCCTCCCACATCGGCTGCAGCTCGCCCGGCGGCCCGGGCAGCACCACGACGGTCGGCCCGCGCCGCCCGTCAGCCGGCGGCACGACGAGGCCCGGGCGCGGTCCCGCGCGGCTCGAGCACCGTCGCGCCCGACGGGATCACGGCCTGCTTGCGGTTGGCGGCGCGCAGCGCCTCGCGGTCGGCGTCGGGCCAGCGCTCGCAGCGCCGGCTTGAGGATCTCGCGCGATCCGCGCCTCGAGCGCGCTCGTCGAGCACCATCTCGCGCCCGCAGAAGCGCCCGACGATCTCCGCCGTCAGATCGTCCGCCGTGGGCCCGAGGCCGCCGCTGGTCACGATCAGCGCGACACCGGCCGCCGCCATCTGCTCGAGCGCGGTCCGCAGATCCTCGGGCCGGTCGCCGACGATCTCGATCATCGCCGCGTCGACGCCCAGGTCGCGCAGCTGCTCGGACAGCCACGGGCCGTTGCGGTCGCTGATGATCCCGGTCAGTACCTCGGTGCCCGTCACCAGGATCCCGGCTCGGACGGCCGCGCGCCCGGTGAAGACCGCGGCGTCGGTCACCCGGTGCACTTCGGCCGCGAGCTCGAGCGGCGACGCCCGTGTGGCGTGATCTTCAGACCGATCGCGGTGCCGCCGCTCGAGCGGGTAAGGCTTGCCGTTCGACGGTCATCGTGACGCTGCGTGTTGCCGAGCGTGACCAGCAGCTCTTGCGAGCGCTGGGTGGGATCGTCTGTCCCGGGCTGTAGATGACGCCGGGCACCAGCGCCTTGCCGCGCCTGGTTCTCGACGCAGACCCAGACCGTGCCCGTCGGCACCAGCGCGAGCGTGGCCTTGCTTCGGCGGCGACCGGTGTCGTGGTCGTCTTCGCGGTGTCGTGCCGGTCGTGGTCGTACCGCGCCGTGGTCCCGGTGCTGGTGATGTGCGTGTCCGGTCGTGGTCCCGGCCGGTGTGATCGTGTTGCCGCCGCCGGTCGGGTTCTTGCCGCCGTTGTGACTGCCGATCACGATACAGCGCGACCACGATCACGACCAGCGCGAGCGACGATCACGCTGCGCGGCGACAGCAGCGCGCTGCGAGCCGGCTCGGCGGGGCGCGCTGCGGCGATCGCGCTCGCGCGCGGCGTGGGGCCATCGCGCCCGGACCTCGTGTCCTCGGCCGCTCGTAGCGCCGCTTGAACTCGTCGACCAGCAGCCGGCTGTCGAGACCCAGGAAGTCCCCGTAGGTCTTGAGGAAGCTCTTGACGTAGACGGGCCCGGGGAGCAGATCCCACTCCTCGTTCTCGAGCGCGCGCAGATACTTCGCACGGATCTTCGTGCCGCGCTTCCACCTCGCTGATGTCGATGCGCGCACGCATCCGCGCCTCGCGCAAAGTCGAGCCAATTTCGGCCATAGCCGCGAAGCGTACGCTGCGATCCGCCAATGCACGCTGCATAAACCGCTGCAGGCACGCCGGATTTCCGGTGCTTCCTACGTGACGGGCGCTACTGCGAGTGATCTGCGCGTCGATCGAGCGGCATCTCGGCGTCCGGCCGAGCCGCACGGTCGGCGTCGGGAGCACGCCGGGTGCGCGCACTCTCGCCGGCCGGCGACGGCCGCCGAGCCCTCCGCAGCGCCACGAGGATGCGTGGAACGTCGGCCTCGGTGATCAGCACCTGACGCGGCTTCGAGCCCTCGTATCCGGAGATGATCCCGCGACGCTCGAGCATGTCGATCACACGTCCGGCGCGCGTGTAGCCGAGGCGCAGGCGCCGCTGCAGCATCGAGGTCGAGGCGGTGCCCATCGAGGCGACGAGGCTGATCGCCTCCTCGAGCAGCGGGTCCTCGTCCGGGATCGAAGCCGTCCTCGTGACCGCCGTCGGCCGCCGTCGTCGGCGTCCTCGACCTCCTCGAGCAGCTCCTCGCGCAGCTCGGGCTCGCCCTGACGGCGCCACGACTCGGTCAGCTCGGCGATCTGCTCCTCGTCGATGTAGGCGCCCTGGATGCGCTGAAGCTTGTTGGTCCCGACCGGCGAGAACAGCATGTCGCCCTGACCGAGCAGCGACTCGGCGCCGTTCTGATCGAGGATCACGCGCGAGTCGGTCTGGCTCGAGACCGCGAACGCGATCCGCGAGGGCACGTTGGCCTTGATCATGCCGGTGATCACGTCGACGCGCGGTGACTGCGTGGCGAGCACCAGGTGGATGCCGACGGCGCGGGCCTTCTGCGCCAGGCGGATGATCGAGTCCTCGACATCGGCGGGCGCGACCATCATCAGGTCGGCGAGCTCGTCGATCACGCAGAGGATGTAGGGAAGCGCCTGCTGGCCGCGCCCCTCGAGCACCTTGTTGAGTTCCGGCAGCGAGCGCGTCCGCGCCAGCGACATCGTCCCGTAGCGCTGCTCCATCTCGCGTACGAGGTTCTGCAGCGCGTTGGCGGCCATCTTCGGGCTGGTGATGACCGGCGTCAGCAGGTGCGGGATCGACTCGTAGTGGTTGAGCTCGACCTGCTTGGGGTCGACCAGCACCAGGCGCACCTCGTGCGGAGTGGCGCGCAGCAGGATCGAAGAGAGCATCGAGTTCACGCACGCCGACTTGCCGGCGCCGGTGGTGCCGGCGACGAGCAGGTGCGGCATCTTCGCGAGGTCGGCGCCGATCGCGCGTCCGCCGATGTCCTTGCCGAGCCAGACGGTCAGCGGCGACCAGTCGGCCGGCGGCTCCTGGAAGACGTCGCCGAGGTGCACGATCCGGCGGCGCGCGTTCGGAACCTCGACGCCGACCGCGGTCTTGCCCGGGATCGGCGCGAGGATGCGGATATCGGTCGCCGCCAGCGCGTACGCGAGGTCGTCCTTGAGGTTCGCGACCTTCGACATCTTCGTGCCCGGGGCGAGCCGGATCTCGTAGCGGGTGATGTGCGGGCCGCTGACCTGCCCGACGACCTTCGCCTCGATCCCGAAGTGGCCGAGCGCCTCCACCAGCGCCTTTGCCGTCTGCGCCTGGCCGGTCGTGTCGGGCTTGGCCGCCTCGCCGGTCGAGCGCACCAGAAAACGCGCCGACGGCACGCGCCAGACGAATTCCGGATCCTCGGTCACCGAGCCGCGGTAGCGCCCAGCGGGTGTCAGCTCGCTCGGCATCGACCTCGCGCTGCGGCCCAGCTGAGCGCCTCGGTTCGTCCTCCTCGTCGTAGTCGACGGCGTCCATCTCCTGTGTCTGCCGCCGGTCGACCGTCGAGGTCGCACGAACTCATCGAATTCCGCCGGGTCCTCCGGGCGAACTCATCGTCGTCCTCGTCCTCGTCCTCGCTCGAGCGGCGAAGCTGCGCTGGCCATCCGCGTCCTCATAGACGTCGATCGGCGGCGCCTCGACGTGCGTCGCGCTCACGATCAGCTCGGTCTCACCCGGGTCGGGCACGACCATCGGATCCTCGTCGTCGAGCTGCGACTGCCGCAGTCGCGACGCGCGGATCTCAGCGCGCCGCGTGGCGCTGCGCACCTCGGGCCCGCGCCGCAGCGCGTGTCGCGTGCCGCCGGCTGTTGTTGATCACCGAGGCGAAGGTCGCCCCGCTCAGCAGGATCACGCCCGCGATCAGCAGGAACACGGCGAGGATGTCGGCGCCCGGCGGTGGAGAGCAGGTGGCCGGTCGACGTAGTACTCGACGCCGCCGAGCAGGCCGCCGCGCGGCTTCGATGACGTGCGCGGACCAGAAGCCGGCGCTCGGCGTGCGCCCGGGCCCGAACGAGCGTGCCGGCCGCAAAGGCGAGCGCGAGCGCCAGCACCAGGCAGATCGTGCCGCTGCGCAGTGGCCGCGTCGCCGGCGCCAGATCGGTGTCGCGCGCGAGCACCCGCGCGCCGCCCAGCACGAGCGCGATCGGTGTGAGGTACGCGAGCTTGCCGACCAGAAGCTCGAGCGCGCTCATCACCCCGTGCCCGAGCGCCCCGCCTGCCCAGAATCCGTACGCGACGCCACCAAGGAAGATCCCGATCGCGACCAGCGCGAGCGCGATCACGTCGATCTGATGCGGCTCGAGGTCGCGGATGCCGCGCAGTCGCCGGACGGCTCGCCACCAGCGAGCGTCGTCGCCCGCGTCGGCGGCCGCTCTTGCGCAGCGCTCTTCCTCTTTCTACTGGCGGCCCGCTGGCCACCAGCAGACCTACCGCTCTTGGCGGTCGGTCTTCCGGGTCTTGTTCGCGGTACGGGCGGCAGCCATCTTCTACAGCAGGGTTCTACTTCGACCTCCGGCGGCAGACTCCCTGCCTGAGAAACTGCGTGCGATGGCCGTGACCGCCGCGGTTCTGGCGGGCGGACGAGGGAGCCGCATCGGCGGCGACAAGGCGTTGGTGCAACTCGGCGGCCGCCCGCTGATCAGCTATCCCCTCGGCCGCCGCCGAGAGCAGCCGGCCTCGACGCCGTGGTTGTCGCCAAACGCACGACACAAGCTTCCAGCGCTCGACGTCCCGCGTCCTGCTCGAGCCCGACGACCCAGTCCATCCCCTCCTCGGCGTCATCACCGCGCTGGAAAAGCTCCCGGCCGTGATCGCGCTCCCCTGCGACATGCCGTTCGTCGACGCCGCGGATCTGGCCGCGCTCGCGGCGCTGCCGGACGAACTCGCGACGCTGTGGCCGAACCAGCCGTTCCCGTCTCTCTATCGCAGCCGCGGTTCTCCCGCGAGTTGCGAGGAGGCGCTCGAAGCCGACGGTCGATGCGGTCAACGCAGGCGCACTCGCATCGTGCGCCGGCAGCGAGCTCATCGACCGATGCGGCAGCTCAGTGCCAGTATCAACACGCCCGAGGACCTCGCAGCGGCCGAGGAGCGACTCAGGACGTCTGGTTGACCCGCTCAGCCGCCGCCAGGAACTCCTCGATCGAGGCGCCCGCGCGACCAGCGACCCAGCAGGCGAGCGGCGCGGCGGGCCGCTCGGAGGAGTGCGCGGCGGTCCCGGCGAGCGCCAGCAGCTTCTCGGCCTGCTCGGGTGTGGGCGGCTCGACGCCGAGCTCGCGCGCGAACGCCGCGATCCACTCGTCTCTGGTCACGGCCCAGATTAGAGTGACCGGGCGTGGACGCGACCCCCGGGTCGCTCAAGACGATCTTCCACGACGGCCACGAGGACACGGTGGCGGTCGAGGAGCCGCTGGAGATCCGCGTCGACGGCGAGCCGCTCGCGGTGACGATGCGCACCCCCGGGCACGATGATGAGCTTGCGCTCGGATTCCTCTACGGCGAGGGACTGATCGACGGGCCGCGCGCGGTCGGGCCTGACCGACGACCTGGCCAACAACACGATCGTCGTCAGCGGGCCGCTGACGCGCACGCCCGGCGCGCGCAACTTCTACACGACCTCGTCCTGCGGAGTCTGCGGCAAGGGCGCGATCGAGGAGGTCACCGTCCACAGCGAGCGGCTGCCTGAGTGGCCACGCGAGGCGCTGAGCCGCGAACTGCTCGCGCAGCTGCCCGACAAGCTCGTGCAGCCCGGTTTCGCCCGCACCGGCGGCCTTCACGCGACCGGCCTGTTCGATGCTGGCGGCGAGCTCGTCTGCGTCCGCGAGGACGTCGGACGCCACAACGCGATGGACAAGGTGATCGGCTGGGCGCTCACAGTGGGCCTCGTGCCCCTGAGTCACAAGCTGCTCTGCGTCAGCGGCCGGCTCTCATTCGAGCTGGTGCAGAAGGCGGCAGTGGCCGGGGCACCCGTGCTTGTCGGCGTCGGCGCGCCGACATCGCTGGCGGTTCAGCTCGCCGAGGACCGCAACCTGACCCTCGTGCGGCTTCGCCCGCCACGGCCGCATAAACGTCTACAGCGGCGAACACCGGCTCAAGCCAGTTTAAAGAGTCTTGAAGAACCCTACGCATGCAGCGGATTCGCGCTTACCATCAGGTACGGGATGAGCATCGCCACTGAATTTGAGCGCCCCGCGCGCGTGCTCGTCGTCGAAGACGACGACGCGATCTCGCAGGTGCTTCAGCGTTCGCTGCGCATGGAGGGCTACGACGTCCGCATCGCCGGCCGACGGGATGGTGGCGCTCGATGAGGCGCACTCCTTCCTGCCCGACCTGGTGATTCTCGACCTCGGGCTGCCGAAGCTCGACGGAATCGAGGTGGCAAAGACGCTGCGCGAGTCAGACGACGTGCCGATCCTGATGCTGACCGCGCGCGACGCGGTCGAGTCGCGAGTCGAGGGCCTCGACGCCGGCGCCGACGACTACCTGGTCAAGCCCTTCGAACGCCAGGAGCTGCTGGCGCGGCTACGTGCGCTGCTGCGCCGCCGGCCACCCCGCGGTCAGGCTGCGATCACGGTCGGAGACCTGCGGCTCAACCCCGATACGCATGAGGTGCTTCGCGGCGAGCGCCAGCTCGACCTCACGCAGCGCGAGTTCGAGCTGCTCGAATACCTGATGCGCAACGAGCGGATCGTCGTCTCGCGCCAGCGTCTGCTGGACGAGGTCTGGGGCTATGACCCGTTCTCGATGACCAACACCATCGAGGTGTTCGTGTCCAACCTCCGGCGCAAGCTGGAGGCCGGCGGCGAGCCCCGCCTGCTGCACACGATCCGCGGCGCGGGCTACGTGCTGCGCGTCTGAGGCGGCAGGTTTGGCGCGGCCCTGCTTTGGCCGCGCTCAGCCTGGGAATCGGCCGGGCCCATGCAACCTTTAAGAGCCCGATGGGCGCCTGGCCATACTGGGCGTACAGTCATGCCGATGGCAGCGGGGAGCCACGTCCGACGCGTCTTGCACGCCATCTTTGGCGCGTACCGGCGGGTGCCGGTCCGCTGGCGTCTGGGCGGCGGCTCGGCGGCGCTCACCTTCGTGATCCTCGCGGGCTTCGCCGGTCGTCACCGATGTGCTCACCGACCGTCACTCAGCAACGCCTTCTACGCAGCAGCAGGACGGCGCGAGCCAGCAGTTCGCCGGAGAGCTCGCACCAACGCTTTCGGCGAGGCGTCGTCAACTGCACGCCTGGACGATCACCCAGTTCGGCTTGGCCGACGGCGCCCAGATCCGGTCTGTTCACCCGCGACGGAAGACTGCTCTGCTCCTCGCAGCCCAACAGCACCGACAGCCTCGCCCGGCGTCAACGTGCCCGCTCTTCCACGCGCCGCGGTTGCACGCGGAGCTACGTCGAGGACGGCTACCGACGTCGACACCGCGTCGTGGTCCAGGTCAAGCCGCAACGGCAGGCGGTCATGCTCTATGCGCGAGCCGCTCTCCAACCTCAACGAGACCGATCCGCGAGGTTCGGATCTACCTGGCCGGCGGCGTGCTCGGCGGCACCATCCTCGCGCTGCTGGCGGGCCTGCTCGTGGCCCAGCGCGCGATGCGCCCGGTCGTCGAGCTGACCGAAGCCGCACGGGAGATCGAGCGCACTCGCGACCCAACGCTGCGGATTCCTCACCCTGAAGCTGAGGATGAGGTCGCGGACCTGGCCCGCACGCTCGAGTCGATGCTCGGGGCGCTCGACTGCCGCCCGCAGCGAGAGTGAGGCGGCACTGGTGCGCCAGCGTGAGTTCGTCGCCGACGCCTCCCATGAGCTGCGCACGCCACTGACGAGCGTGCTCGCGAACCTCGAGCTGCTGGCCGACGAACTCGAGGGCGAGCAGGCCGACTCGGCCAAGTCGGCGCTGCGCTCGACGCGGCGCATGCGCCGGCTGGTCGCCGACCTGCTGCTGCTGGCCCGCGCCGACGTCGGCCGCCAGCAGCAGCGCCGTCCGACCGACCTCGGCAGCCCACCTGACCGACGCCGCTGCCGAGCTCGGGCCCGGGCCTCGAGGATCACGAGGTCACGATCGACCCGCAGCCGGCGCCGGTCGACGGGCTCGGCGATGATCTCCATCGGCTGATCCTCAACCTGCTCGAGAACGCCCTCAACCACACCCCGCCGGGCACCCACATCACCGCCACCAGCGGGCATGCGCGACGGTCACCCGACGCTGGTGGTCGAGGACGACGGTCCCGGCATCGACCCGAAGCTGCAGCGTCGCGTCTTCGAGCGCTTCGTGCGCGGCGGCGGCGACACCGGCGTCGCGCGGCACCGGCCTGGGCCTGGCGATCGTCGACGCGGTCGCGAGCTCGCACGGCGCGACGGTCAGGATGACCTCGCTGCCCGAGCTGCAGGGCACGCGGTTTGAGGTCACCTTTCCCCGAGCGCGATGCAGACCGGACGAGGCGACGCGGCGCTCGCCGCCGACCGGCCGAGCTGGGCCTGGCTCAGACCTCGACGACGACCGGCAGGACCATCGGCCGGCGGCGCAGCCGGTCATAGACGAACGCCGCAAGGTCGTCGTGCAGCTCCTCCTGGAGCAGATCGACCTCGTGGATGCCGTCTTTGTGGGCGCGCGCCAGCGAGCGCTCGACCGCGTCACGGATCTCCTGACGCAGGCTCTCGGCCTGCTCGATGAACGGCACGCCTCGGAAGATCACCTCGGTGTCGGCGACGGGCGCGCCCTCCGACTCTGAGATCGTCGCGACGACGATGAAGATGCCGTCGGCCGAGAGCATCCGGCGGTCGCGCAGCGCCACGTCGGACGGGCTCGCCGATATCGACGCCGTCGACGAAGATCATGCCCGACTGCTCGGGCTCACCGAAGCGCGCCTCGTGCTCGTCGATCTCGAGCGGCAGCCCGTTGCTGCCGCGGAAGATGTTGTCCGCGTCGATCCCGACGGCCTCGGCGAGCTGGCTGTGAAGGTGGATCCGCTTGTGGTCGCCGTGGACCGGCATCACGTAGCGCGGCCGCACGAGGTTCAGCATCAGCTTGAGCTCCTCGGCGTAGCCGTGGCCGGAAGCGTGGATCTGAGCGTCGGCGGTCGTGACCACGTCGCAGCCGATGTGGTAGAGCCGGTCGATCGTCTCGTTCACGGCGCGCTCGTTGCCGGGGATCGGCGTGGCCGAGAAGACGACCGTGTCGCCCTCGCGCAGCTTGATCTGACGGTGGTCGTTGTGGGCCATGCGCCGCAACGCCGAGAGCGGCTCGCCCTGCGAGCCGGTCGAGATCACGACGACGCGGTGCTCGGGCCAGTCCTCGACCTCCTGCGGCTGGATCAGGATGCCCGTCGGGCACCTCGATGTGCCCGAGCGAGCGGCCGATACCGACGTTCTTGCGCATCGAGCGGCCGACCAGCGCGACCTTGCGGTCCGAGCGCCGCAGCCGCGTCGATCGACCTGCTGCACGCGATGGATGTTCGACGCGAAGCTGGTGACGATGATCCGGCCCTCGGCCCGCGCGAACACCTCTTCGAGATGCGGCCCGACCACGCGCTCGGAGGGCGAGAAGCCGGCGCGGTCGGCGTTCGTCGAGTCGCCACAGAGCAGCAGCACGCCCTCGCGACCGAGCTCGGCGAGCCGCTGGACGTCGGCCGGCTCACCGTCGACCGGCGTCTGGTCGAACTTGTAGTCGCCGGTCATCAGCACGGTGCCGACGTCACAGGTCAGTGCCACCGCGCAGGTGTCCGGGAATCGAGTGCGTCATGTGGATCAGCTCGACGTCGAAGGCGCCCGCTGCGATCTCGTCGCCCGGGAGCGCTTCGATCAGCTCCACCTCACGCAGCTTGTGCTCGTCGAGCTTGGAGCGCGCCATCGCCATCGTCAACCGCGAGCCGTACACCGGCGGCAGCTCGCCGTAACCAGCGAGGTCGCGGAGTACCCATGGCAGCGCGCCGAGGTGATCCTCGTGCCCGTGCGTGATCACGATCGCCTCGATGTCATCGACCCGCTCGCGCAGGTAGGAGAAGTCCGGCAGCACCAGGTCGATGCCGAGCATCTCCGCGGTCGGGAAACGCAACCCGACGTCGACGACCACGATCGAGCCCTCGTACTCGATCACCATCATGTTCTTGCCGATCTCGCCCAGGCCGCCGAGCGGCAGGACGCGCAGCTTGCTCGCTCGACGCTCACGCGTTGCGGCGTTGCAGGAGACCGTGGCGCTCGAGCAGCGCCCGGATCACCGCAGTCTCGCTCTCATCGAGTGGCACGTACGGCAGCCGCGGCCCACCGACCTCCACCCGATCAAGTTCAGCGCCGCCTTGCAGCTGCAGGCGGCCGGCGCGACGCCATGTCACGGTAGACATCCGCGAGCGACGCGTCGATCACGTGCCGGCGCCCCTGCTCATCGACCATGCGTCGCATCTCATTGCCGAACACGTGGCTGCTGGTGAGGATGCCGCCCGGCTCGCCCAGGTCCAGCACCGCCGCCAGCAGATCATCGTTGCCGGCGTAGATCTGCAGGCCGTCGATCTTGGCGACGTTGTCCGCGTTGGCCTGCTTGACGGCCACGACGTTCTCAAGCCGCGCGAGCTCGGCCAGCAGATCGTTGGGCATGTCCGAGCCTGTGCGCTGCGGGATGTTGTAAAGCACGATCGGCAGATCGGTGGCGGCGTTGATCGCCTCGAAGTGGGCGATCGACACCGCGCCGGTTCGGGCGGTTGTAATAGGGGTTGACCGACAGCAGCGCGTCCGGACGCAGCTCCGTCGCCCGCTCGGTCAGCTCGACTCCGTGACGCGTGTCGTTCGAGCCGACGCCGGCGATCACCGTCTTACCGGGGTGAGACGCGCGCGTCTCGTCGATCACGAACTCGATGAACGCGAGGTGCTCGTCGTCATCGAGCGTGGCCGCTTCGCCGGTGGTGCCGCAGACGACGACCCCGTCGGAGCCGTTGTCGAACAGGTGCTGAAGCAGGCGGACGGCAGCGGCCTCATCGACGCGGCCGTCGGCGTCGAACGGCGTGACCATCGCGGTGAGAATCGCTCCGAAGTTCATGGACACTCCTTCCAGATCATCTCACAGAAGCCGTTCCAGTCCGATCACGACGCGCTCGGGCAAGGATGCACACCTGGCGCACGGCCAGCAGCACCCCGGGCATGAACGACTCGCGATCCAGCGAGTCGTGGCGGATCGTCAGCGTCTGGCCGACGTCCCCCAGGATCACCTCCTGGTGAGCCACCAGACCCGGCAGGCGCACCGAATGGATCGGCGGTACCGGCTTGTCGGGAGCGGCATCGTGCATGCGCTCGGCCGTCAGCGCGGCCGTTCCGCTCGGTGCGTCGACCTTGCGATCGTGGTGAAGCTCGATGATCTCGGCCGAGCGCATGTGCTTGATCGCCTGCGCGGCGAAGATCATCATCAGTACCGCGCCGATCGCGAAGTTCGGGGCGATGAAGATGTTCGGCTCCGTCAAGCCCGCGCACCTCATCGACGTTGAATCCGGTGGTGCCGACGACGACGTGGACGCCCGCCGCAACGGCCGTTCGGATGTTCTCGACCGCGGTGCTCGGGACGGAGAAGTCGACGAGCACGTCCGGGTGCTGCTCGCGGAGTGCCTCCTCGAGCCCTACGCCCAACTGCGGATCGATGCGAGCGACCAGCTCCATGTCATCAGCGGCCTCGACGGCCGCGCACGTCGTCGACCCCATGCGTCCGCAGGCGCCGCTGACCGCAACTCGGATCATGCAGCCTGGACGGTGTCCGCGTCTGCGAGCGCTTCGTCGAAGCGCTGCTCGTCAGGCCCGATGCCTGCCACCGAGAGACGTGAGGGATCCCACAGTTCGGTGGCCAGCTCCTCCAGATCGGAAGGCTCACGGCGTCGATGCGAGCGACCACGTCATCGAGGCCGAGCAATGGCGCCTCGGCAAGGATCTCCGAGCCCAGCCGGCTCATGCGTGCTCCCGTGGACTCGAGTGCCAGCAGCACCCGGCCCTTGAGGTTCTCCTTCGCGCGGACCAGCTCGTCGGCCGTTGCCGGCTCGCTGCGCAGCCGCGCGAGCTCTCCGTCGACCACGCGCATCGCCTCGGGCAGGTTGTCCGCGCGGGTGCCCACGTAGAGGCCGATCTGGCCCGTGTCCTGGTAGGCACTCGTGAACGAGTACACCGAGTAGGCCAGGCCATAGCGCTCGCGCACCTCCTGGAACAAGCGTGACGATGAGGTGCCGCCGAAGATCGTGTCGAGCACGCGCAGGGCAAAGCGGCGCTCGTCGTGGCGCGACAGGCTTCTGCCACCGACGCATACGTGGAACTGCTCGGTGTCCTTGCGCTCGAAGCGACGTGTCACAGTCGTCTCCGACGGCGCGGGTACGACTGGTGGCGGCTCAGCGGAGCCGCCACCGACTGCATCAGTCGGAAGGTGGTCTGCCGCGAATTCGACAAAGGCGTCGTGGTCGACGGCTCCGGCAGCGGCGATCACGATGTTGCTCGGCAGGTAGCGCGAGGCGTGGAAGCGGGCGATCTCCGCCTCGGGGTATCGGCGATCACCGGCGCGTAGCCGATGATCGCGCGGCCCAGCGGGTGCTTGCCAAAGACGGCGTGGCCGAGAACGTCAAAGACCTTCTCCTGGGGATCGTCCTCGTACATCGCGATCTCCTCGAGGATCACCGCGCGCTCGGAGTCGATGTCGCTGAGCGTCGGACGGAAGACCATGTCGGAGATCACATCGAACGCCTTCGGGAGATGCTCGTCGATCACGCGGGCGTAGACGGAGGTCGTCTCCTTGCCGGTCCCGGCGTTGAGCTCTGCGCCCATCCCGTCGAAGATCTGATCGATCTCGAGCGACGAGTACTTCGAGCTGCCCTTGAACAGCAGGTGCTCGAGCAGATGCGAGAGCCCGGCCTCGGCCTCGGACTCGCCGCGCGAGCCCGTGCCGATCCAGAAGCCGAGCGAGACGGATCGGACGGAGGGCATGTTCTCCGTCACGATCCGTATGCCCGAATCGAGCGTCGTTAGGCGATGCTCGAGAGTCACTTCGCGTGCAGCCTGATCGCGGCCTCAGCCACGGTCCGGGTCGCTGTCACGCACGCGGCCGCCACGTGGGGCGCGGTCACGATCACGCGCGATCGCCGCTCCGGGGGCGGTCCCGGCCGGGCCGGTCACCGCGGTCGCCGCGGTCTCGACGCTCGCCGCCGGCACCGTTGCTGGCGCTGGCGGAAGCGATCGCCGCGAGCTCCTCGACGGTCTTGCCGGCGATCTCCGGGTCGTCGGCCAGACGCAGGCCGATGCGGCCGCGCTCGCGGTCGACCTCGACCACGCGGACGCTCAGCTCGTCGCCCTTGTTGAGCACCTCTTCGACGGTCGCGATCCGGCGGCCCGGAGCGACGTTCGAGATGTGCAGCAGGCCGTCGGTGCCCTTGGCGAGCTCGACGAAGGCGCCGAAGGTGGTCGTCTTCACGACCTTGCCGGTGAACTCGTCGCCGACCTCGACCTCCTTGGTCATCGAGCGGATACGGTCGACCAGGGCATCGCCCAGCTCGCGGTTGGAGGCATAGACCAGAACCTGACCCTCGTCGTTGACGTCGATCTGGGACTCGAACTCCTCCTGAAGCGAGCGGATCGTCTCGCCGCCCTTGCCGATCAGCAGGCCGATCTTCTCGGGGTCGATCTTGATCGTTGAGATGCCGGGCGCGTACTTCGAGAGCTCGCCGCGCGGGGCGTCGATGACCGCATTCATCTTGCCGAGGATGAACTCGCGAGCGTTCTTGGCCTGAGCCAGCGCGTCGCGCATGATCTCGAAGCTGACGCCCGTGATCTTGATGTCCATCTGCAGCGCGGTGATGCCGTCCTGCGTGCCGGCGACCTTGAAGTCCATGTCGCCGAGGTGATCCTCGACGCCGGCGATGTCGGTCAGGACGATGTAATCATCGCCTTCCTTGATCAGGCCCATGGCGATGCCGGCGACCGGCTTCTTGAGCGGCACGCCCGCATCCATCAGGGAGAGCGACGAGCCGCAGACCGATGCCATTGAGCTCGAACCGTTGGACTCCAGCGTCTCCGACACGACGCGAATCGTGTAGGGGAAGTCCTCCTGGCTCGGGATCATCGGAACGAGCGCGCGCTCAGCGAGCGCACCGTGGCCGATGTCACGGCGTTTGGGACCGCCCAGACGGCCGGCCTCGCCGACGCTGAAGGGCGGGAAGTTGTAGTGGTGGAAGTAGCGCTTGGACGTCTCGAGGCCGAGCGTGTCCAGGCGCATCTCCTCACGCGTGGTACCGAGCGCGACGCTCGAGAGCACCTGCGTCTGACCGCGCGTGAACAGAGCCGAACCGTGGGTGCGCGGGGTCACGCTGACCTCGATGTCGATCTGGCGGATCTCGTCCGAGGCACGGCCGTCGGGACGGATCTTCTTGATCGCGATGCGCTCACGGATCAGCGACTTCTCGAGCTTGTCGGCGGCACGCTGCGCGTGGGCCTTCGCCTCGGCGTAGCCCTCGAGCTCCGGATCGCCGGAGTACTTCTCGACGATCGCGGTCTTGACCTCTTCGGTCGCGTCCTGACGCTCGAGCTTGTCCTCGACCTGCGTCGGCGGCTTCGAGCGCGGCGCCGTGTGATGCCACGACCTGCTGGTAGAGGTCATCGTGAACACCGGGGGCCTCGAACTCGATCTGCGGCTTGCCGGCCAGGCCCTTGAGCTCGTACTGCGCGGCACACAGCTTCTTGATCGCGTCGTGGGCGATGTCGAGCGCGTCGAGGATCTCCGCCTCGGGGATCTCGTTGGCGCCTGCCTCGACCATCGTGATGCCATCGAGCGGTGCCGGCCACGATCAGGTCGAGGTCGGTGTTGTCGAGCAGATCCTCCTCGTTGGGGTTGACGACGAAGTTGCCGTCGACCTTGCCGATGCGGACCGCGCCAACAGCGTGCGCGACCGGTGCGCCAGACAGCTGCAGCGCCGTGGAGGCACCGTTGATCGCGAGGATGTCGTAGGGGTTGACGTGGTCAACCGACAGCGGCATCGCGACCAGCTGCGTCTCGTAGCGCCAGCCCTTGGGGAACAGCGGGCGGATCGGGCGGTCGATCATGCGGGCGGTGAGTGTTCCCTTCTCACCCGCACGACCCTCGCGCTTGAAGAATGAGCCGGGGATCTTGCCCGCGGCATACATGCGCTCCTCAACGTCAACTGTGAGGGGCAGGAAGTCGGCATCGCGGAGATTGCCGACGACTGCGGTGCAGAGCACCATCGTGTCGCCCGCGCGGACGACAACAGCACCGGTGGCTTGCTTGGCAAGCTTGCCGGTCTCGAACGAAATCTCCTTACCGGAGATCTCGACACTAACGCGCTTCACGGCGTCAGACATATGTAATTTCCCTTCTGCTCCGCCTTCGGTCGGCGGAGTGCATCGCTTCTTTTATCTCTATACGGACCCCGGTGATGCTAGCGGGTGTGGAGTCCTGTGACCTGCTCAACGTGACAAATCGCGGGTCCCCGACCTCTAGGTTTGCCTCCGAGAGGCGCGGATTCGTGCGTCTCGGAGCAAATTGCGGGCTTTCTCTGACGATTTGCCACTTTGAGCACGCCCTCCCGATCGATTTGTCGCATCCGGACCGGCTCGTTCGTCATAAGGATGAGAGCCGTCTCCCGGAGCGAGCCAAAACCCTCCCTCCGACGAGCCCGCAGCTCAAATTCGCGAAATTCGCGACGTTATCCGGACCATAGGGTCCGGTTGTGATACGTTATGCGGACCAACCGGTCCACTTCTCTACTTTACGGAGGCTTTTTGTGAGCTCTGACTCATCAACGACGAATCGCTGGCTCGTACTGGTGATCGCCTGCCTCGCGCAGTTCATGGTCGTGTTGGACAACACGATCGTCAATGTCGCGCTTCCCTCCGTGCAGCGTGGCTTGGACTTCTCTCCCGCGAACCTCCAGTGGGTCGTCAACGCCTACACGCTGATCTTCGGCGGGTTCCTGCTGCTCGGCGGCCGCGCTGCCGACCTGCTCGGGCGCAGGCGGCTGTTCGTGGCGGGCGTGATCCTGTTCTCAGCCGCATCGCTGTTCAACGGACTCGCCCAGAGTTCGACGATGCTCATCTTCGGCCGTGGTCTGCAGGGGCTCGGGGGCGCACTCGTCTCCCCCGCGGCGCTCTCGATCATCATGACCACCTTCCAGGACACCGGCGAGCGCACGCGCGCGCTGGGCGTCTGGTCCGCGATCGCTGCCGGCGGTGCCGCCTTCGGGCTGCTGCTCGGCGGGATCCTCACCGACCTCATCTCCTGGCGCTGGAACTTCTTCGTGAACGTGCCCGTCGGCATCGCCACCGTGATGCTCGCACTGCGTTACGTGCCGGAGTCGCGCGCCGATCTGGGACACCGGCGCTTTGACGCGGTCGGCGCGACGACGGTCACCGCAGGCCTGCTCGCGATCGTCTTCGGGATCGTCAAGGCACAGGCTTGGGGCTGGGGTTCGGGCAAGACCCTCGGAGTGCTCGGCTTCGGCGCGCTCCTGTTGGTGTTCTTCGTGTTCCTCGAGTCCCGCTCGGCGGCGCCGCTCGTGAAGCTCTCGATCTTCCGCATCCGCTCGATCGCAACCGCGAACGTCGCGATGATGCTGGTTGCCTCGGCACTGTTCGGGATGTTCTTCTTCGTCTCTCTCTACGCACAGGACGTGCTCCACTACAGCCCGCTGCAGGCAGGTTTCGCGTTCCTGCCGCTGTCACTGGGCATCGTCGTCGGTGCGGGCATCTCGCAGGCGATCATTCCGCGCATGGGGGTCCGCAACGTCTCCGTCGTGGGACTCGACCCTCGCCACGGCCGGCGTGCTGTGGATGACGCGGGCGCCGGTCCACGGGGCCTACGTGACGGACCTGCTGGTCAGCTTCATCCCGATGTCGATCGGCCTGGGGCTGGTGTTCGTGCCGCTCACGCTGCTCGCGACATCGGGTGTGCGCCAACGACGACGCCGGACTCGCCTCGGGCCTGTTCAACAGCGCCCAGCAGGTGGGTGGTTCGCTCGGTCTGGCGATCCTGGCCACGCTCTCAGTCGACCACACGAAGACGCTGATCAAGCAGGGGGTCAACACAACCGCAGCCACCGTCTCGGGCTACCACGTGGCCTTCCTGGCCTCAGGGATCATGATGGCCGCCGGGGCCTTGCTGCTCGTGGTGTTCCTGCGCAAGCGGCACCTGGAGGGCGTTGAATTCGATCCTTCGGCAATGGCAGCCGCCGCATGAGAGACTGCCCCGCATGAGGAAGGACGCTCAGGCCAACCGGGAGCGGCTGCTTGAAGCAGCCGACCGGATGTTCCGCGAGCACGGCGTCGAGGTCAGCGTCGGCGAAATCGCCGACGCTGCCGGCGTCGGGCGCGGCACCCTCTTCCGGAATTTCAAGAACAAGAACGAGTTGATCGCGGCCGTGCTTTCCGAGCGCCTGGGCGAGGTGCTGGCGTTCGGCCGCGAACTGCTCGAGCGGGATTCCGATGACGCTGAGGTCACGTTCACCTTCCTGGCCGGCCTGGTGGCACGTCAGGAGGAGAACCGCGCGCTGCTTCAGGCGGCCACCGACGAGTTGTTTGCCACGCCTGAGCTCGAGCGCGCGCATGTCGCGCTGATGGAGTTGTTCGGGGCGCTTCTCGCGCGTGGGAAACGCGCCGGTGCGATTCGCCCGGAGGCAACCGCGACCGACATGTTGATGCTCGTCAAGGGCCTGTGCATGTTCACGCCCCTGGAGCATCCACTTTCACCGGAGACGATCGTGCGGCATCTGGACCTCGTCCGCGCTGCGCTCACGACGGCTGAATACGCGCGGCCGTTACGCGGAGTCCCGGCGCCGCTCCCGGTCTAGCGTCCCGCCGCCACAGCTTCACTACAGCTATACTTCTCATCGCTACAGCGTCCCGCCGCTACAGCTTGTCGGGGTCCCAGCCGAGGCTGACGGCCCCGTACAGCTGGTCCTTGACATACAGCGGGACGCTCAGCGTCGTCAGGACGGCACCCGTGTCCCGCAGGTAGCTCTGGATCAGGACGCTTTGCGCCGTCTTGGGGTCGCGCAGGAGCCTGCCACCCATCGCCTGGAGCTCAGGGCGCGTGAATTTCCGCAGCTCCAGCTCCCGCAGGCCAAGACCCATGCGCGCGGCCCGCGTGAGCGGTGCCGAGTCGAGGAAGTGGCGCTTGGTGCGGTTCTTGGCCAGGTCGATCGCGGAATCGCCCGTGATCGGCTGAGAGACGATCGTGTTGTGCGCGCACGCGTAGGCGTTGAGGTCCAGCGGCAACGCGAAGGCGAGCGCCGGTTCCTGCTCCAGGACCGCGTCCATGAACGCCATCATCTGCTTGTCGACCAGCGCGTCGTAGGTGGTGTGGTACTTCGGCGGGGTGAAGCCGGCCGGGTCGGCGCGGCTCACGTCGAACAGGCGCCCGAAGCGCCCGATCGACTCCGGCGTGTTGGCTTCCTCGTACGCCAGTCGCAGCACGCTGTCCGCACTCACCAGGCGTGCGTCGATGGCGTCCTCGAGGATGCCCTGAAGCTGCCCGGAGAGAGTCTGCGCCAGCCCGCGCAGCCTTGAGATCCGGCTGCCGGTGTCATAGCGAGCGATCACGCCCGATGCGCGCTCGGTTCCACGCGCGAGCTCCTGCTGGCGCACCGTCTCGGCTCGGGCCTGCTCGTCGATGCCCGCACTCGCATCCGCGATCTCATGGACGTGGGTCTCAACCACGCTGATGTCGGCCATCTGCTCCCCGGCAAGCCCCGCGATCTCCGTCATCGCGGTCGTCGAGCGATGCACCAGCTCTGCGATCCTCGCGAGCACGTCACGCCCCTCGTCAGCCTCGCCGGCGCCCCGTTCGGCCAACTCGTGGTTGCTGCCGGAGGCCGCCTCGATCAGCTGCATCTGGTCGCGGGTGCGCTTCACGGTGTCCCGGATCTGAGTGGTCTGCTCAGCCGTTTCTGTGGCCAGCCGCTTCACCTCCTCAGCCACGACCGCGAACCCGCGTCCGTGTTCGCCGGCGCGTGCCGCCTCGATCGCTGCGTTCAGCGCCAACAGCTTCGTCTGGTTCGCGATCCCCTCGATGATCGCGGAGAAGGACGCGATACTCGAGATCTCGTTGGCCGCGAGGCTCGACACGAGCTCATGTACTTGGCCGGAGTCCTCATTGATCTGCGCGATCGAGTCGATCAGCCGCCCGAGCATCTGAGTCCCGCGATCGCTCTCACTGTTCAGTTCGGTCACGACCTCCGCGGCCTGCGCGGCCGTTTCGGCCATCTGGCGCGAGGAGTGGCCCAGCGAGTCCACCCGCTCGGCGACCTCCTTGATCTGCGCGCTCAGGCGCTCAACCTTGTCGCTGACGACTTTGATCGAGACCGAGCTGCGTGCCGCCCCGGCAGAGAAGTCGGACACCACGAGTGCGAGGTCATCGATGGCACTCGCGAAGTCGGCGCTCAGCATCCCGAGCTCGTCGTCACGTGCCGCGAGGCTGGCCAGTGGCCATACGCCTTGCTCGTCAACCAGCACCGCTTCAGCATCGACTACGACCACAGCCCGCTCCTCGTTGTCGGGATCCCCCGGATAAGTGATTTCTTATATCGGCATCAGGTCGGCGAGCATTGAACGCAGACGTTCACCGGCGTACCCCTGTTGATCCCTGAAGACGGTCGGCGTCGTGACCACACCGGCGCGCACCCCTGCTGCGAAATCGGAGCGCACGCGCGCTGCCACCGCGTCGCCGCGCCGGTCAGCGTCGAAGCGCTCGAGGTCGAGGCCCAGGGCCTCCGCAAGGCCCCACAGATGCGGATCCTCCATGTGCCCCTGATCGGCGAGGATCGCGTCATGCATCTCCCAGAAGCGGCCCTGCAGCGCGGCAGCCTCGGTGGCGCAGGCGGCGGCCCACGCGCGCGGGTGCGACGAGCGCACCGGGAAGTGCCGGTAGACCAGCCTCAGCGGTGTCAGCTCGCGCAGCTCGTCCAGACGCACGTGCAACGCCGCGCAGTAGGCGCACTCGAGGTCGGCGTACTCGATCAGCAGCAGCCCATCGGCGGGCCCGCGCACGTGGTCCTCCGCTGAAAGCTCGGGAACCGGAGCTGAACGTAGATCGCTCATCGCCTCGCCGCTGCTTCGGCGACTCGGGCGCCGGTCAGGTGGCCTGGAGGCCGTCGAAAATCAGATTCGCCCCGGGCAGCTCGCCGGGCGAGTCCGCCTGGTAGCTCCACTTGACGGTCGCGTCGGGGCCCACGATCACCAGCGCCCGTTGCGCGAACCCGCCCGGGTGGTAGACGTCAAACGCCCGGCACGCGGAGCCCTTGGGCTCGAAATCGGAGAGCTGCTCGATCTCCACGCCGAGCTGCTCCTTGAAGGCGGCCTGCGACCAGACGGCGTCGCAGGAGACGCCGTACAGCGTCGCCCCTTGCGAGGCGAAGTCATCGCGCAGTTCGTCGTAGAGATTCAGCTGATCCGTGCAGACCGGGCTGAACGCAAATGGGTAGAAGACCAGGACGGTCGTCTTGCCCGCCAGGTCGGCTTCCGTAAACGTCTTATCTCCAGCCCCTCTGAGGCTGAACGACGGTACGGGTGAGCCGGCCGACAGCGGACTCACTTGCGCAGGCCGAGCTCCTTGACCAGCGAGCGGTAACGCTCGAGGTCAGAGCGCTCCAGATACCTGAGGAAGCGACGACGCTGACCGACGAGCATCAAGAGCCCGCGGCGCGAGTGGTGGTCCTTCTTATGCATGCGCAAGTGATCGGTGAGCTGGTTGATGCGCTCCGTGAGCAGCGCGATCTGAACCTCCGGCTTGCCGGTGTCCTGCGCGGTCTCGCCGAACTTCTCGATGAGCTCGGCTTTCTTTTCCTGTGTAAGACTCATTCGACCCCCGAGGCTAGCAGTTCACGGGTGCGATCGACATCGCGCTGGATCTGGTCGACCAAGTGTTCGACGCTCTCGAACCGCTGCTCGCCGCGCAGGTGTGTGAAGAACTCGACGGTCAGCTGCTGCCCGTAGAGGTCACCCTCGAAATCGAGGATGAAGGCTTCGAGCACCGGCTGCAGATCCTCACCGAACATCGGCCGGACGCCGAAGTTCACCGCGGCCAGCCGCTCGCCCACGCGGCATGCATAGACGCCGTACGCCGGGCTCGCGAGATCGGGATCGGATGCGATGTTCGCGGTCGGAAACCCGAGCGTGCGCCCGCGCCGGTCGCCCGGAACCACCTCGCCGCGGATCCGGAATGGCGCACCCAGCAGGCGCCCCGCCTCCTCCATGTCGCCCTCCCCGATCAGCGTGCGGATCCTCGTCGACGACACGGTGGCGCCGTCCACCTGGACCATCGGCACCACCCGCGTCACGAAGCGGTCGTCGGCGACCAGCAGCGCAGCATCGCCTTTGGTGCCGTGGCCGAACCGAAAGTTCTCGCCGACGGACACGTGCGTGGCATGCAGCGCGTCCACCAATACGGAGTCGATGAAGTCGGCAGCCTCGCGATGCGCGAAGGCATCGTCGAACGGAACGATCACGAGTTCCTCGACGCCCAGTTCCGCGATCAAGTCGATCTTCACGTCGAGGCTGGTCAGCAGCTTCGGCGCGCGGTCGGGCTTCACGACCGCCGCGGGATGAGGATCGAACGTCAGCACCGTGTCGTTGCCGGAGATCACCTCGCGGTGGCCGAGGTGAACCCCGTCGAACTCGCCCACGGCCACGCGACGGGGCCGCGGCTCGACATCGCTGAGAGGTGTTACGCGCATGCGGGGCCAGGAAGGCTAGATGGTGGCGGCGGCGCCCGGGATGTGGCGGAGCGACTGCTCAAGCGTGAGCAGTCGTTCCGGATCCGCGTCCTCAACGTCGAAGTCGCCGATCCGCGTGCGCCGCAGAGCCGTGCAGTAGGCATCGCCGAGGTCGGCGATCAACGACCGCACGTACGTGCCCGACGAGCACTCGATCACGAAGTCACGCTCAGCGCCGGCGCGGCGTGTCTCCTCGAAGCGGTACACGGTCACCTCGCGTTCGGGCATTTCGAAGGTCTCGCCGGCACGGGCCAGCTTGTAGGCGCGGCGGCCCTTGATCTTCACCGCCGAATAGGCTGGCGGGCGCTGGCGGATCACCCCGGTCGGCAGCTCGAGCTCGCCGTCAGGGATCCGATCGGTTACCGAGATCTCACCTTCGGGATCGCCGGTGGTCGAGACCGCACCGAACCGCGCCGTCACCAGGTAGCGCTTCGGCAGCGCCATCACGAACCGCTGTATGCGCGTCGCGCGGCCGACGAGCAGGATCAGCAGACCGGTCGCAAACGGATCGAGGGTGCCGGCATGCCCCACCTTGACGCCGCGACCGAGCCGACGGCGAGCCTGGGCCACCACATCGTGCGACGTGATTCCCGCGGGCTTGTCACACAACAGCAGCCCAGCGTCTGTGGCCGGGACGCTCACGCGCTCGGCGGAAGGTTCTCAAGCTGTTCTGATAGCTGCTCGCGCAGAAACGCAACGAGCTCGTTCCAGGGCATCGAGGTGCTGAATCCGGCAGCGGCGCGGTGGCCGCCGCCCCCCTGCTCGCGCGCGATCGCCGACACGTCGACCCGCATATCGCTCGCGCGCAGCGAGACCTTGCGCGTGCGCTGGCCGCCATCCTGAGGCGTCGTTGGGCTCCCCCGCGGCGGGCAACCGATCCCTTGCGAGTGCTGCCATCGCGGTGCCGCGCACCGCGCGCAGGTGGTCGATCACGCCTTCCGAGTAGGTCTCCTCGGCGCCCGCTGCAGCGAAGTCCTCAGTGCTCAGCTGGGAGACGGTCAGTCGGCCGTCGTCGTAGCGCTCGGTGTTCGCCAGGCCACGCGCCAGAAGCGCGAGCTTGCCGAACGGCACGCCCTCGTACACCTGCTGGTAGATCGCGTGAACATCGACTCCGGCATCGATCAGCTCGGCCGCCATCAGGTGCGCGCGGGGACCGGTGTTCTCGTACATGAAGCACCCGGTGTCGGTGATCAGCCCCACGTAGAGTGCGCTCGCGAGCGCGGGTGTGAGCTCGACCTCGAGTGCGTGCGTCAGATCCCAGATCATCTCCGCCGTGCACGACGCATTCGGGTCGACGTAGTTGACCGTCCCGAAGCGGGTGTTGTCGTGGTGGTGGTCGATGTTGAGGATCTGGCCCCAGCCGTTCGCCGGGCGCAGCCGCTCGGCTGCAGGGTTGCGTTCGATGTTCCCGCAGTCCAGGAAGATGATCGTGCGCTGGTCCAGATCCGGCAGGCGCCTCTGAGATCACGCTGTCCAGCGGAAGGAACCGGTACTCGTACGGCAGCGGCAGATCGCTCTCGGCGATGAACATGCAGCTGTCATGGCCGAGGGCGGTCAGCACCTGCTGCATCGCGATCAGCGAGCCCAGCGCATCTCCGTCCGGATGCTCGTGGGTGACGACGATCGTCTTTGTGGCGGATGCGCAGGTCGTCGATCACCGCCATGCGGCCGCTCTCGACGACGGTCGGGCTCGTCCGACGCTAGTCATCGTCTCCGCTCGTCCGTGGGAACGGCTTCCTCGAGCAGTTCGACGATCCGCATCCCGCGGTCAACCGATTCGTCGTAGTCGAAGGCCAGAGTCGGTGTGTGCTTGAGCCGCAGTGACTGCGGCGATGCGCCCCTGGAGAAAGCCGCGGGCCGCCTGCAGGGCCCCGATACTCGCGGCCCTCTCCTCCTCGTCGCCGAGCACGCTCACGTAAACGTGCGCATGGCGCAGGTCAGGGCTGGTCTTGACTCCGGTCACGGTTATGAATCCCACACGGGGGTCCTTCAGGTCCTTCGAAATGGCCTCACTGAGCACCGCGCGCATCGCCTCGTCCACGCGCCGCATCCGTGCACCAGCCATCCTATCCCCGCCCGGCCCGGTAGTGGTCCCTAGGCGAGCTCGCGCTCAACCTGACGCGTCGTGTAGGCCTCCATGATGTCGCCCTCCTTCACGTCGGCGTAGTTGTGCAGCACGATGCCGCAGTCATAGCCGGTCGCGACCTCGCGGACGTCGTCATTGAAGCGACGCAGCGATGCGATCTCACCGTCATAGATGACCGTGCCGTCGCGCACCAGCCGCACCTTGTCGCCACGGGTGAGCTTGCCGTCGGTGACATGCGAGCCGGCGATCGTGCCGACGCGCGAGGCCTTGAAGATCTGGCGCACCTCGGCCGTGCCGACCGGCTCCTCGACCTCTTCCGGGACGAGCATGCCCTGCATCGCGGAGCGCAACTCCTCGATCGCCCGGTAGATCACCGAGTAGTGCCGGATCTCGACGCCCTCGCGCTCGGCGACCGCGCGGGCATCGCCCACCGGCCGGACGTTGAAGGCCAGGATCACCGCATCGGAAGCGGCCGCGAACATCACGTCGGATTCGGTCACGCCGCCGACGGCGCCACGGATCACGTTCACCGACACCTCATCCTGCGGCAGCTTGGAGATCTCGTCCTGCATCGCCTCGAGCGTGCCGGCGACGTCCGACTTGATCACCAGGTTGAGCTCCTGCAGGCCGCTGCCGAAGATGTCCTCCAGCGAGATGCGCTTGCTGCGCTGGCGCGCGAGCGACTCTGTCTTGAGGCGATTGGCCCGCTCACCGGCCAGCTGTCGCGCACGGCGCTCGTGCTCGACGACTGCGGAAGCGCTCACCGGCCTCCGGTACGCCATCGAAGCCGAGGACCTCGACCGGCTCACCTGGGAACGCCTGTGCGACACGGGCTCCGGTGAAGTCATGCATGGCCCGTACGCGGCCCCAGTGGGCTCCGGCGACGAGCGCGTCGCCGACCTCGAGGGTGCCCCGCATCACAAGGATCGTCACAACGGGTCCGCGCCCCGGATCGAGCTTTGACTCGATCACGGTGCCTGACGCCGCCGCGTCGGGATTGGCGCGCAGCTCCATGATCTCGGACTGCGCG
This sequence comes from uncultured Actinomycetota bacterium, assembly GCA_963818135.1. GTDB lineage: Bacteria > Actinomycetota > Thermoleophilia > Solirubrobacterales > Solirubrobacteraceae > Palsa-465. Next base: position 261,148 of record CAWFRF010000008.1, on the reverse strand, counting down.
ACGATCGTGTCCAGCAGGTCGTCGAGCCCGGCCCGGGTCTTGGCGGAGACGTCGACGAAGTCGGTGTCCCCGCCCCACTCGACCGGCTGCAACCCGAGCTGCGTCATCTCAGTGCGCACGCGCACCGGATCGGCGCCCTCCTTGTCGATCTTGTTGACGGCGACGATCATCGGGACCTGCAGCGGCCTTGGCGTGGTCGATCGCCTCCTGGGTCTGCGGCTTGACGCCGTCATCGGCGGCCACCACGATCACAGCAAGGTCGGTGACCTTGGCGCCGCGGGCGCGCATCGCGGTGAACGCCTCGTGGCCGGGCGTGTCGAGGAAGGTGACGCGTCTTGTCGTCGTGGTGGACCTGGTAGGCACCGATGTGCTGCGTGATGCCTCCGGCCTCACCTGCCGCGACCTCGGTCTCGCGAATCGCGTCGAGCAGCGAGGTCTTGCCGTGGTCGACGTGGCCCATGATCGTCACGACCGGGGCGCGGTCGACCAGATCCTCATCGGAGTCGTCGAACACCACCTCGGCGGTGGTCTCGTCCTCGGCGTGGACAATCTCGACTTCCTTGCCGAGCTCGACGCCGAGCAGCTCGATCGTGTCGTCGGAGAGCGTCTGGGTCTGGGTCTTCATCTCACCCAGCTCCATCAGCTTCTTGACGATGTCGGGAACGCGTACGTCGAAGTACTCGGCGACGTCCTTGACCGTGGACCCGGAGTTGATCCGGATCACGTCAGGTGCCGCGACCGCGGTCTGTGCCGGACGCGACTCGGCTTCCTCGTCGTAGACGCCGCGACGACGGCGACCGCGCCGCTGACGGCGCGGCGGCTGCGCGGGACCGCCGCCAGGGGCGCCGGGCGTCGCGGGAGCGCGGCGTGAAGCCTGAGCATCGATTACGACGCGGCGCCGACCCCCGGCGTTGCCGGGAGTGCGCTCGCCCTGCAGCGAGTCGCGCGTCGGTCGCTTGTGAGCGTGCTCGGCATCGGTCGCCGCGACGGCCTTCGGTCGCCGCGCCTGCGGGCGCCTCGGCCGTCGGCGCGGCGCCTGCGGCGGCTTCGGCCGTCGGCGACGGCGCCTGCGGGGGCTTCGGCCGTCGGCGCGGCGGCTGCGGGGGCTTCGGCCGCCGGCGCGGCGACGGGCTCGGTCTGATTCTTTGCCGCGGCCGGCTGCGGCGCTTGGCCCTGGCTCTGCGGCTTGCGCGGCACCGCCGGCCTGGCTGCCGGTCTGCTTCGCGGCGGGTGCCGCTGCGGCGGCCGGCTTGGCTGCGGGCTTGGCGGCGCTGCTCCTTGGCGGCCTGCGGCTTGCTCGGCGCTGACTTGCCCGCCTGCGACCGGCTGGTCTGAGGCTTGCCCGCGGCGGCGTTTGATGCCGCCGGCTTGGCGGCGGCAGCGCGCGTGGTCGCCGGCTTGGCCGGCGCCGATCCGGCGTCGCCCTTGGCGGCCGGTGCCTTGTCCGCCGCCGGACGCGCCTTGGCCGCGCCCGCCGCCTGCTTGGGCGCGGGGCGCTGCTTCGGAGCTTCTTCGGTGGACTTGCTCATGTGTTTCCCAGTGTAGAAGTGTGGTTTTCCGGCTGGCGCGGCTCAGTTGCCGGCTTCAGCAGCTACGGCCGGGACCTGGTCCGATCCCGTGCCCTCGAGCGCCTGATGTGCCTCGATACCGCAGTACCGGGAGCCGGGCAGCGCCGCGTTCGGGCAGCGCCGTCCGTTGGTGAGGATCGCGTGGCAGCGCCCGCTGACCTCCTCCTCCTCATACCCGGTTTCGACCTCTTCAGCCGCAAACTCGGTCTCGGAGCGGATGTCGATCCGCCAGCCGGTCAGGCGCGCCGCGAGGCGCGCGTTCTGGCCCTTCGCGGCCGATCGCTAGCGACAGCTGATCGTCGGGAACGATCACCGTGGCCTGCTTGGCCTCGTCATCGACGAGTACCTCACGCACGCGCGCGGGCGAGAGCGCCTTGGCGACGAAGCGGGCGGGCTCGTCGTTGTAGGGGATGATGTCGATCTTCTCGCCGCGCAGCTCGGAGACGACCATGCGCACACGCGAGCCGCGGGGGCCGACGCAGGCGCCGACCGGGTCGACGCCGTCAACGTGCGAGACCACGGCGATCTTCGAGCGGTATCCCGGCTCGCGAGCGACGCCGGTGATCTCCACCAGGCCATCGGCGATCTCGGGGACCTCGAGCTCGAACAGCGACTTGATCAGCTCCGGATCGCGCCGGGAGACGATGATCGACGGGCCCTTGGTCGAGTTCGAGACGTCCTTGATCACGGCCTTGATCCGCTGCGAGTGGTCGTAGCGCTCACCCTCGACCTGCTCGGATTTGGGCAGCAGCGCCTCGACGCGCTCACGCAGCTGTACGAGTGTGTACCTGGAGTCGGACTGCTGCACGATGCCGGTGATCAGCTCGCCGACGCGGTCGCGGTACTCCTCGAACATCATGTCCCGCTCGGCTTCGCGGATGCGCTGCAGAATCACCTGTTTGGCGGTCTGCGCTGCGATCCGGCCGAAGTCATCCGGGGTGACGTCCTCGGTCTCGATCTGGTCCTCGTACTCCTTGAGCTTCTCGAGGTCGATCTCCGGTGCCGGGGGCTCGCGCATCTCACCGGTCTCGGGATCGACGCTCGGCTCCTGGTCGGTGGTCGCCTCGATCAGCAGCTGCTCCTCGAGCTCGGCCGGGATCTTGAGCTCCCACACGGTGAAGTCACCGGTCTCACGGTCCATCTCCACGCGTGCGTACGGCGCCGAACCCGGCGTCTTCTTGTAGGCCGACAGCAGCGCGTCTTCCAGCGCCTCCATCAGCTTCTCAGCGGAGATGTTCTTCTCGGCGGCCAGACCGCGGACGGCATCAAGGATCTCTTTTGACATTGGTCCTCTCAGTCACCAGGTACAAGGTTGGAGCAGGAGATCTGCTCGTAGGGGATCGACACGACCCCATCGCCGGCGGCGATTGTCACTTCTTGGTCGGAGGCGCCCACGAGTTCTCCCGTAAGGCTCTTGTGTCCGTCACGTCCCTCGCGCAGGCGCAAACGCGCCCGCTCCCCGAGGAATCGGCGGAAGTGCTGCGGCTTCGTCAGGGGACGTTCCGCTCCGGGAGAGGACACCTCGACTGCATACTGCTCGCGATACTCACTCAACAGGTGTGTGACCTGTTCGCAGTGTTCGAAGGTCACACCGTCCGGGTGATCGATGTACAGCCGCAGCGTCTCGCCGGAGACCTCGACGAGCAGCACCTCGACATCGGGCGCGCCGGCGGCGAGCCGAGCTTCGATATCTGATGTGAGTGCGTCCAACTCGTTCTCTTCTCCGTGCGCGGTCATAAAAAAAGCGGGCGAGCGCCCACTTCCTGTACATCCACCGGTTCGTTTCGGTATTACAGAAGCTGTGCGTCTAGCGTAGCACCGGAAAGTCCCCGCGTCAGCCCCGACTTGGTCGCCGCAGGGGCCCGGGAGCGGCGCTCAGCCGGAGGCATTCTGCCGCGTCGCGGCCCGCTCTACCGCGTCGCGGGCGCGGTCGCGATAAGCCCGGTAGTCGCTGCGCCCGGGCCGCATGCACGCCGCCAGCGCGAGGGGCTGCTGCGCCTCAGCATGACGTCCGAGCATCTGCAGGCTCCTGCCGAGACAGAAGAGCGCATAGTCGTTCGTCGGGGCCTGCTCGACCACCGCGCGGAACTCCTCGACGGCCTCGTTGTAGTGCTGCGTCTGGAACAGGGCCCTCCCGAGGGCCTCGCGGATCGAGGTGCTCTGCGGCGAGAGCTGACTGGCACGACGCAGTGGAACCGCGGCCTGATGGAAGTGGCCGTCCGCCAGAAGCGCCGAGCCTCGACTGAAGAGCTCGTAGACGTCGTCCATCGCCTTACTTAGTGTAGGGCCGCACCGGACGGCGTTTCGTCGGCTTCGCGCAGGCGCCATACCTGGTCGAGCACTGCATCGGCCACGTCGCCCTTGGCCGCGCGGGGCACGTGTTGTTCGCCCCCGCCATGGGTCAGGATCAGGACCTCGTTCTGCTCTGCGTCGAACCCGATGTCATCGCGCGAGATGTCATTGATCACGATCGCATCCAGGCGCTTGCGTTCGAGCTTCTCGCGGCCGTACGCCGCGGCCCCCTCACCGTGCTCGGCGGCGAAGCCGACCACGACCTGGTCCTCGCGACGCCCAACCGCGAGCGTGCTGAGCACGTCGTCGGTGGCCTCGAGCTCGATCCGCGTCTGCGTGCTGGAGTCGGTCTTCTTGAGCTTGTGCTCCACCGGGGCTGACGGTCTGAAATCGGCGACGGCCGCCGCCATGAGCAGCACATCGCACGCGGGGAACTCCTCCGCGCACGCGGCCAGCAGCTGTGCGGCGGTTTCTACACGCACGAGGCGCGCCCCCGCCGGCGTTGGTAGGGCCACGTTCGCCGCCACGAGCGTGACGTCGGCGCCGCGCTTCAGCGCTGCCTCCGCCAAGGCAAGGCCCATGCGCCCGGACGAGCGGTTTCCGATGTAGCGCACGCTGTCGATCGGCTCCCGCGTTCCACCCGCGGTCACGAGCACTCTCAGACCGACCCAATCGCCGGGTTGCTGCGGGACTGATGCGTTGCCCACCGGAACACGAGACTCCGCGGCGGCCTCACACGCGGCAAGTAGCTCAGCGGGCTCGGGTAGCCGGCCGACTCCACGCTCGCCGTGGGAGGCCAGCTCGCCCTCCCCGGGCGGGACGACCGTGACGCCGCGTGCCTCGAGGGTCCGCAGATTGGCCTGCGTGGCCGGGTTCAGGAACATCCGGTTGTTCATGGCCGGCGCCACGATGACCGGACAGGCGGCGGCCAGGGCCGCGGTGGTCACGAGGTTGTCGGCCACGCCCGCCGCGAGCTTGGCAAGCGTGTTGGCGCTGGCCGGGGCGATCAGATAGACGTCGGCGCGCTCGACCAGGGCCAGGTGGCTGATCGGCGCCCGTTCCGGCACCGGCTCACCGGGGTAAGCGCCGCGCGCCGGATCGGCTTCGAACTCCGAGGTCAGCACCGGCGAGCCGGTGATCCCGGCAAACGACGCCGCGCCGACGAAGCGTTTGCTGGTCGGCGTCTGGATGACTCTGACGGCGTGACCCGCCTTGATTGCGAGCCGCGCCGTCTCGAGCGCCTTGTAGGCCGCTATCCCGCCGCTGACGCCGATCAGAAGTCTCAACCTCGATCTCCGCTTCAGCGTTTGCGGCGGGCTGGCGCCTACCGGTAGTGGTACTTCAGCTTGCCCTGAGCGACCTCTTCAAGCGCGATCGTCAGGTAGTTCTTCGAGCGGGTCTCGACCATCGGTGGCGGGAACTCGTCGAACGTGCCCTCGCCGAGGTTGTGGTAGTACGAGTTTATCTGGCGCGCGCGGCGCGCGGCCACGACCACACTGGCGTAGTCGGAGTCAACGTGCTCGAGAAGCTTGTCGATGCGGGGGGAGATCACGGGTTAGGTCTTTCCTCTGCGTTTGCTTGTTCTTCCCTAAAGAGTACCCGCACTCCCGCCTGGTCGTTTCGCGACGGCCCGTGCGGGCGCTGCCCGGGGACGCCCTGGCAGCTTCGTCCCGGTTCTTTGGCGTCGCAGCCGCGCGACTCTAGGCCGCGGTCGCCAGCTCGCGCTGAACGATCGCCACGAGCGCGTCCACGGCATCCTCGAGGCGATCGTTGACGACGACGTGCTGGAACTCCGGCTGGGCCGCGAGTTCGGCGTCGGCGGTCTCGAGGCGCCGCTGGACCTCCTCCGCGGTGTCGGTGCCGCGGCCGATCAGGCGGGTGCGAAGCGTCTCCCGCGAGGGCGGAGCGATGAAGACCTGGACCGCCTCGGGCATCTTCTCGCGCACCTGGCGAGCGCCCTGGAGTTCGATCTCGAGCACGACCGGCAAGCCGTCCTCGACGTGGCGCTCGAGTTCGGAGCGGAGCGTCCCGTAGCGGTTCCCTGAGTACTCCGCCCACTCGACGAAGTCGCCGGCGGCGACGCGACGGTCGAACTCCTCCCGATCGAGGAAGTGGTAGTGGTCGCCGGGGCGCTCACCGGGGCGCGGCGGCCGGGTCGTGGCGGACACCGACAGTCCAAGCTCGGGGATGCGATCGAACAGCGCGCGGATCAGTGTTCCCTTCCCGACTCCGGAGGGACCCGTGATCACGAACACCTTGGCCACGCGGATGCGGGCGGGTCAGGGATGCGCGCGCCGCGTTAGCGGCGGCGCATCAGCTCGACGAGCTCGGTGCGCTGCCGCTGCGACAGCCCGCCAATCGTCTTCGACGGCGAGATCCGGCACGTAGACAGGATCTTGTTGACCTTGACGCGCCCGTACTTCGGTACGGCAAGCATCAGGTCAAAGACCTTTGCGGTCTCCAGGTACTCGGGCGGGTCCAGGAGGAGCTCGTGGATGGCCTGACGGCCCGCCTTGAGGTCGCGCTTGAGCTGGGCGCGACGGCTGCGAATGTCGTTGGCGCGCTGAAGCGCTTCCATGCGCTGCACGAGCGAACGCTCAGGCGCGGCGATGGGTTTCGTAGGGGAATCACTGACCGGCGGCATGGCGGGCGACTATACATCTTGAAAGCCGCGGATCACACCTTTACACCCCAATTTCAGCTAGACCTCAACCTAAGCTTGAGCATTGTCGAGGAAGGTTGCGGCAATCAGTTGGGTTTGCAGGCAGTTTTATTGGCCAAATGGACGAGATCATTGACCTTGGCTGCCATACCACAACGCGCTCGCATCAGGGGTGCATGCATTGCATGCAGGAGGTCGCCTGCACACCCACAAACGTATGCAAAACGCCCTCCGGTGAGCGGCCGGGCGCGAGCCTACGCGCACGGGCCGTTTATGCAAGTGTCGAAGGTCGGGAGACCGGAGCAGCGTCGGCGTAGAGCTCCTGCAGGGAGATGACGTCGGGCTCCCCATGCGCGGCCGCCGCGATCGCCCGAACAGCGGCGATCCCGCTCGACATCGTCGTGATGCAGGGGATCCGGTGCGCCACCGCCGCGGCCCGGATCTCATAGCCGTCCGAGCGTGCGCCGGTGCCGACCGGCGTATTGATGACGAGGTCGACCTCCCCCCGCCCGATCGCCTCGACCACGTGCGGCGAGCCCTCGCTCAGCTTGTTCACGGTCTGTGAGGGGATGCCCATGCGAGCGAGCGCCCTCGCGGTGCCGCCGGTGGCAAGCAGCTTGAAGCCCATGTCGTGGATCTGGCTGGCGATTGCGGTGGCAGCGGACTTGTCGCGGTCGGCGACCGATAGGAAGACGGTGCCGCTCCGGGGCAGCCTGGCGCCTGCCGCCGCCTGCGCCTTGGCAAAGGCCGTCGGGAAGTCCCGCGCGATGCCCATCACCTCGCCCGTGGAGCGCATCTCCGGACCCAACAGCACGTCCGTCCCAGCGAAGCGATCGAAGGGCAGAACCGCCTCCTTGACGCATACGTGGTCGGTGGCGACCTCGTCCGGCAGGCCCAGGTCGGCGATCTTCTCCCCGAGCATGATCCGGCACGCCAGCTTGGCCACCGGCAGGCCGATCGCCTTCGAAACGAACGGCACGGTGCGCGATGCCCGCGGGTTGGCCTCGATCACGTGCAGGCCCGTCACTGCTGTGGATCGCAAACTGCACGTTCAGCAGTCCGACGACGCCGAGCGCCTTGGCGATGCCTGTCGCCTGCGCGCGGATCTCATCGAGCATCTCGCCCCCGAGCGAGTGCGGCGGCAGGACGCAGGCGGAATCGCCGGAGTGGATCCCGGCCTCCTCGACGTGCTGCATGATCCCGGCGATCCAGACGTCCTCGCCGTCGCACAGCGCGTCGACGTCGACCTCGACCGAATCCTCGAGGAAGCGGTCGAGATAGATCGTCGGGCTCTTGCCGGCCATCTGTTTGCCGCCGGCCCCTCCCCCGCCGATCACGCCGACGCGCTCCAGGTAATCCTCAAGGCCCTCGACGCTGTAGACGATCTCCATCGCGCGCCCGCCGAGCACGTAGCTCGGGCGCACGAGCAGCGGGAACCCGACCGAGGGCGCGCGCTCGAGTGCCTCTTCGGGGGTGCTCGCCGATGCGTACGGAGGCGCCCTGTAGCCGAGTTCGTCAAGCAGCTGGCCGAAGCGGGCGCGATCCTCCGCCAGGTCGATCGCGTCGGTCGTAGTCCCGAGGATCGGTATGCCTGCATCACGCAGCCCGGCCGCCAGCTTCAGGGGCGTCTGGCCACCGAACTGGACGATCACGCCCTCGGGCTTCTCGACCTCACACACTGCGAGCACGTCCTCAAGCGTCAACGGCTCGAAATAGAGGCGATCAGAGGTGTCGTAGTCGGTCGAGACGGTCTCGGGATTGCAGTTGATCATGACCGCATCGCGACTCGGACTCGCGCACGGTCTGGGCCGCGTGCACGCAGCAATAGTCGAACTCGATCCCCTGGCCGATGCGGTTCGGACCCGAGCCGAGGATCACAACGCTCGGTCGCGACCCACGCTCGACCTCATGGGCGGGCAGCGGCTGCCCGTCACCACCCACCGGCCGTGGGCGCTCCCAGGCCGAGTAGAAGTACGGGGTCCGCGCGGCGAACTCGGCAGCACAGGTGTCCACTGACTTGAAGGTTCGCTCGCCGGTGAAAGCGCTCTCAGGATCGGTGGCCACGGCCTGCAGCTCGCGCAGGAACCACGGATCGATCCGTGTGAGTTCGTTCAGCTCGGCGATCGAATGTCCGCGCCGGAGCGCCTCGAGCAGGTGGTCGAAGCGCTCAGCGCCGGGCTGCGCGGCCCGCTTCAACAGCTCGTCGTCGTCGCTGGGGAACTCCGGCTGGGAGTCGAGCTCGCGCGAGCGCAGCGCCTTGCCGAATGCCTGCCTGAAGGTGCGGCCGATCGCCATCGCCTCGCCCACCGATTTCATGTGCGTCGTGAGCTCGTGTTCGGCGCCCGGGAACTTCTCGAAGGCGAAGCGCGGCCACTTCACCACGCAGTAGTCGATCGCCGGCTCGAAGCTGGCGGGCGTGGCACGCGTGATGTCGTTGGTTATCTCCTGCAGCGTGTAACCGACGGCCAGCCGCGCCGCGATCTTGGCGATCGGGAAACCGGTCGCCTTGGAGGCCAGCGCGCTCGATCGCGAGACGCGGGGGTTCATCTCGATGACGATGATCTCCTCGGTCGCGGGGTTCACGGCGAACTGCACGTTCGAGCCGCCGGTCTCGACGCCGATCGCCCTGATCACCTTGATTGCCTGGTCGCGCAGCTGCTGGTAGAGGTGGTCGCTGAGGGTCTGCTGCGGCGCGACGCAGACACTGTCGCCGGTGTGCACGCCCATCGGGTCGAGGTTCTCGATCGAGCAGACGATCACGACGTTGTCGGTGCGGTCGCGCATCACCTCGAGCTCGAACTCGCCCCAGCCGAGCACCGACTCGTCGATCAGGATCTGGCTGATCGGGGAGGCGTCGAGGCCGCGCCCGATCACGTGCTCGAAAGCGGACATGTCGCGCAGCACCCCACCGCCGGCGCCGCCGAGCGTGAACGCCGGGCGGATGATCACCGGCAGCCCGATCTCCTCGACGGCGATCCGCGCCTCATCGAGCGTGTGCGCGATCGCCGAGCGCGGCACCCGCAGGCCCGCCTCGTGCATCGTCTCGCGGAACAGATCGCGGTCCTCGCCACGCTCGATCGCGTCGATCTTGGCACCGATCAGCTCGACGCCGTAGCGCTCGAGCACGCCGTTCTCGTGCAGGCTCTTGGCAAGGTTGAGCGCCGTCTGCCCGCCGAGCGTGGCCAGCAGCGCGTCGGGGCGCTCGCGCTCGATGATCCGCTCCAGCGGTCCCGGCAGCAGCGGCTCGACGTAGGTGGTTGTCGCCACCTCCGGATCGGTCATGATCGTCGCCGGGTTGGAGTTGACGAGTACGACCTCGTACCCCTCCTGCATGAGTACGCGGGCCGCCTGCGTACCGGAGTAGTCGAACTCGGCCGCCTGCCCGATCACGATCGGCCCGGAGCCGATCAGCAGGATCTTGTGGATGTCTTCACGTCTGGGCATCAGTGATCAGCGGCCGTTCCGGATTTCGTTGACAAAGCGGTCGAACAGGTAGAGCGAGTCGTTGGGGCCCGGTCCGGCCTCCGGGTGGTACTGGATCGTTCCGCCCTGCACGTCGAGCAGCGTCAGCCCCTCGACGGTGCGGTCATAGAGGTTCACGTGGCTCAGCTCCGCCGCGCCGAAGTCGGTCTCCCAGCGCACCGGCTCATCGCCCTCGATCCGTTTCGAGCCGCCCGGCCCCAGCACCGCAAATCCATGGTTCTGGCTGGTGATCTCCGTCAGGCCGGTCGCGAGGTCCTTGACCGGGTGGTTGGCACCGTGGTGGCCGAACGGCAGCTTGTAGGTCTCGAGGCCGACCGCCCGGCAGAGCAGCTGGTGGCCCAGGCAGATGCCGTAGACCGGCTTCTTGCCGACGATCTCGCGTACGGTGTCGACGATGTAGTCGAGTGCCGCCGGGTCACCCGGCCCGTTGGCCAGGAACACCGCGTCGGGGTCGTCGGCCAGCAGCTCGTCGGGACCGTAGCGTGCAGGGATAGAGCGTGAGGTCGACGCCGCGCTGCGTGAGCTGCTTCAGGATCGAGCGCTTCACGCCCGTGTCGATCATCGCGATCCGGATCGTCCGCTCGCCCTCGACGCCGCTCCGCAGTCTCGCCCACCGCTGACGGGACGCCGGCGGACTCACCTCGCGAGCCAGGTCGCGACCGTCCATCGCCGGCTCGGCCGCGATCAGCGCGCGCGCCTCAGTCTCGGAGATCGCGGCCGGGAACACGCCGCCTCGCATCGCACCCTCGTCGCGGATGTGCTGCACCAGCGCGCGGGTATCCAGGTCGGTGATCGCCGGCACGCCGTGCTCTGTCAGCCAGCTCAGCCAGCCCTGCTGGGCCACCGGGGCGTCGTCGTAATCGACGGCGGCGCGCATGATCGCCGCGCGCGCGTGGATCCTCCCCGACTCCATCGCCGACTCGTTGACCCCGTAGTTGCCGATCTGCGGGTAGGTGAACGCGATCAGCTGCCCGGCGTAGCTCGGGTCGGTCATCGCCTCCTGGTAGCCGGACATGGAGGTCGTGAACACGATCTCCCCGACCGCGTGCGTGTCGGCGCCGCAGGCGAGCCCGTCGAAGCGGGTCCCGTCCTCCAGCAGCACGTAAGCGTCCCGGCTCATCAGACCTCCGTCAGCGTCGTCGTGATCCCGGCGCCGCGCGAGACGAACGCGACGCTGCCCGCGGCAACCGTCAGCTCGACCACTCCGCTCAGCCGGCGTCCGTGGAAACAGCAGTTCTGCGAGCGGCTGGCGTAGCCGCCCTCCCCCACCAGCCAGTCGCGCTCGAGATCGACGAGCACGACGTTGGCCGGCTCGCCGACGGCGATCCGCGGGATCGGCAGCCCGTAAAGCGCGCCGCCGGCGGTGATCCGCTCGATCACCAGTGACAGCGGCAGCACCCCGGGTTTGACGAGCTCCGATGTAGACCGCCATGAACGCGGTCTCGAGCCCGGTCGTCCCCATCGGCGCCTGCTCGAACGGCATCTCCTTCTCGTGGCGGGCGTGCGGAGCGTGGTCGGTGGCGATGCACTCGATCACGCCGGAGCGCAGGCCCTCGATCACCGCCTGGCGATCGGCCTCCGAGCGCAATGGCGGGTTCATCTTGAAGTTGCTGTCGAGCCCGAGAACCGCCTCATCGGTGAGCGTCAGGTGGTGGGGCGTCGCCTCGCCGCTGACTCGCGCGCCGGCCGCGCGGGCGGCCGCCAGCGCCTCGACGGACTCGACACAGCTGAGGTGCTGGAAGTGCACGCGCGCGTCCTCATAGAGCGCGATCGCTGCGTCGCGCGCGACGTAGGTCGACTCGCTGATCGACGGGATTCCGGCAACGCCGAGACGCGCCGAGACCGCGCCCTCGTGCATCACCCCGTCGCCCGAGAGCGCCGGATCCTCCTCGTGCAGCGCGATCACCCCGCCGGCCAGACGCTGGTACTGAAGCGCCTTGCGGAGCATCCCGGCCGAGACGACCGGCTTGCCGTCATCGGTGAATCCGAGCGCGCCCGCATCGCCGAGCGCGGCCATCTCGGTCAGCTCGCTGCCCTGCAGGCCGATCGTGATCGAAGCCAGAAAGCCCGTCGGTACGACAGCCTGCTCTGAGGCGGTGGCGGTGACCGCCTTGAGCACGCTGACCTGGTCGATCGTCGGCGCGGTGTTCGGCATCGCGATCACCTGGCAGAACCCGCCGACCGCCGCGGACATCGTGCCGGTCGCGATGTTCTCCTTGTACTCCTGGCCGGGCGTGCGCAGGTGCACGTGCGGGTCGACGAAGGCCGGGAAGAGGTGCTTGCCGGCTGCCTCTATTGACGGGGTCTCGCTTGACCCCGTCAAAGCTCCAGGCTCCCCCAGCTCGGCGATCTCGACCGTCGCGGATCAGCACGTCGTGCGGCTCGTCGAGGCCGGTGCGCGGGTCGAGCACGTGCGCCTGCCGGATCAACAGCTCGGCCGGCCGCGCTGGCGCGTGGAACAGCTTCTCGTGGCGATTCCATGGTCAGGCCACCGCCTGCAGCACCGGGGCACCGACCAGGAGCTCGTAGAGGACCGCCATCCGCACCGCGACGCCCGACTTCACCTGGGCTCCGATCAGCGCGACATCCGAGTCGATCGCGTCGCCGCTCAGCTCGACCCCGCGGTTCACCGGCCCGGGGTGCATCAGCAGCTGGCCCTGCGCGCAGCCGTGGCAGGTTGATCTGATAGCGCTGCGCGTACTCGCGCAGCGTCGGCACGTAGGCCTCGTGCATGCGCTCGTGCTGCATCCGCAGGACGTAGACCACGTCCGCCTCGATGCAGCTCCTCGAGCGTCGTCCGGCAGCTGCAGCCGAGTGCCTCGATCTGGCGCGGAATCAGCGTCGGCGGACCGCAGACGGTGACCGTCGCGCCCATCCGCTGGAAGGCGAGGATGTTCGAGCGCGCCACGCGCGAGTGCAGGACGTCGCCGACGATCCAGATGTTCAGCCCCTCGAGACTGCCGAGCCGCCTGCGTCAGCGTGAACACGTCGAGCAGCGCCTGTGTCGGGTGCTCGTGCTTGCCGTCACCGGCGTTCACGACCGAGGCGTCGGTCCAGTCGACGATCTGCTGCGCCGCGCCGGCGAACGGCGAGCGGATCACGATCGCTGCCGGGTCGTAGGCGCTCAATGTCTGCACCGTGTCCTTGAGCGACTCGCCCTTGTCGACGCTCGAGCCGACGCTGCGGATGCTGACGACGTCCGCGCTCAGGCGCTTGGCCGCCAGCTCGAACGATGAGCTCGTCCGCGTCGAGGCCTCGTAGAAGAGGTTGACGATCGTGCGGCCCTTGAGCGCCGGGACCTTCTTGATCTCGCGGCCCGATACCTCCGCGAACGACAGTGCGCGGCCGAGGATGCGCTCGATCGCGACGCGGTCGAGGTCGTCGATCGAGATCAGATGGCGGCTCATGCCAGGGCCTCCTTTGACTCGCTGATCGTGACCTCGTCGCTGCCGTCGAGCTCCTCGACGTGGACGTTCACGCGCTGGCCGCGCGCGGTCGGCAGGTTCTTGCCGACGTAGTCGGGGCGGATCGGAAGTTCGCGGTGCCCGCGGTCCACGAGCACCGCCAGCTGCACGCGCGCCGGCCGCCCGTAGTCGAAGAGCACATCGATCGCCGCGCGCGCGGTGCGGCCGGTGTAGAGCACGTCGTCGACGATCACGATCGTGCGGTCGTCGAGCGGGAAGTCGAGCTCGGTCGAATGCACGACCGGCGTGTCCTGCGCTCCGCGCTCGCGGAGCCCGAGGTCGTCGCGGTAGAAGCTGATGTCGACGGTCCCGAACGGGACCTCGACGTCGGTGAGATCGCTGGTCAGCGAATGCAGCCGGCTTGCGAGCACGGCTCCGCGGCGATGAACGCCGACGATCGCAAAACCAGATCCTGGGTCCGCCTCGTGTGGCGGGTTCTTCTCGATTATCTCGTGCGCGATCCGCACCAAAGTGCGGCGCATGTCGTCGCGGTCGAGCGCGACCGTCTGGTCCGGCATTTTTGCGTCCTTCCTGGCCTCACGGGACCGGGTTAAAGGCGACAGTTCAACTGAACTTATCAGCAGCGTCGGCGCCGGCGTCGACTCCGGCAACGTTCGGAGCCGCTGTCCGACAGCGGGAGGACAGCGGCAGTGCCACGGTCCGACCAGCGCTGAAGCTCCGGCTCGCCGCGCTCGGCGAACGGGATCTCGATCGAGTCGAAGTCGCGCGGCAGCACCGTGTTGGGGAAGATCTCACGCGCCTCGTCGCGCAGCACGCGTGCCGGATAGCGGATCGACAGGTGGTTCAGCGCGAGCAGCTTGACCTCGGCCTCGCGGGCGACCCAGGCGGCCTGCGTCGCCGTCGAGTGACCGGTCTTGTGGGCACGCTCGGCGTCCTCGATGGCGAACGTCGACTCGTGGATCAGCACGTCGCTGTTATGGGCCGCCTCCCTGAGCGTGTCGCACGGACGCGTGTCGCCTGAGATCGTGAGCTTGCGTCCCGGACGCGTCGGACCCATGACCATGTCCGGGCTGACGCCGTTGATCGTCTCGCCGCGTTGCACGCGGCCGAAGTCCGGCCCCTCCTTGAGGCCGGCCTGACGGGCCTTCTCCGGATCGAAGACCCCCGGCCGGTCGTACTCGTGGAAGACGTAGCCGAGCGCTGCGCCGCGATGCGAAACAGCTACCGACTCGATCTCATAGCCGTCGTGCTCGAGGATCTCGCCGTCCTCCAGCTCGACGACGAAGAGGTCGTAGGTGGTCCCGCCGGTGTAGCGCATGATCCCCTGGACCAGATCGCGCAGGCCGCGTGGCCCATGGACGTAGAGCGGCCGGCTCGCGGTCCCGGAGGTCGAAGGTCTTGAGCATCCCCGGCAGACCCGAGCCAGTGATCGGCGTGCAGGTGCGTGATGAAGATCTCATCCAGGTCGGTGAGACCGATCGAGCGCAGCAGCTGGCGCTGAGTTCCCTCACCGCAGTCCACGAGGATGCGATCGCCGCCCCTGCGCACGAGCAGCGCGGGCAGGCCGCGGCGCTGTGTGGGCAGCGAGCCACCCGTGCCCGCGAAGAAAACCGATAGTTCCATCCGGGGCCAGTGTGCCAAGCCATCGGTACGCTCGTCTTGTGCCAGCTGTGAATTACTCTCGCGGTCGCGATTCCGGCCGACGCTCGCGGCTACCGGGCGTTGCCTCGTCTGGGCGCAGTGGGTCGATCCCGTTCGCGGTCGCCGCCGCGGTCGTGATCGCGCTGGTGGAGTTCGTCAACTACGAGACCAACGACGTCTCGGCTATCGCGGGGGTCTCGAGCCAAGGCGGTTCGCCGAGGAGAACCGCGAGGACACGATCCTCGTTCAGCAGCAGCAGGCACCGCACGTGGTGAAGCTGGGGAGCAGCCAGTCGCCTGCGGCAGGCGTCCACGCGGCGGTGGTGGGCTACATGACCCACCAGATCAACATCGGCTCGATGGACGGTCCGATCAGGTCCTCATCCTGCGTCGCGCGCGGGCGGCACGAGCAGCCGGCAGCTCTTCCATTGCCAGGTCACCGCCTCCGCCCAGCAGGTGACCTATCCCTTTTACGGGGTGGTCCAGCCCGCCTCACGCGTGGTCACCTACTGCCAGCGCGTGGCGCCGCCGGTGCCCAGCATGAACGTGCCGGTCAGCCGGCGCTGCACTTAGGGCCGAGCCGGCTACCTCTCAAGCCAGCTGTCCCCGGGCCGGCTACCTGTTGAAAGTGGCAAATCGCGCGACGAGGCCGCGATGTGCTCCCAGACGCACGGAAACGCAGCACTTCGGAGACAAATCGATCGAAGCGGCGACGATTTGTCACTCTCGAGCATGCTCAGCTCAGCCGATCAGCGCAGCCGCGAGCTCGGTCCACTCGCGGGTCGGCACGCCTTTGACGCCGACCGTCTGAACGCAGACATGGTCGGCGCCGGCATCCAGGTGCGCGTGCACCGCCGCGGCCACCTGCTCGCCCGAGCCCTGCGGCACCAGCTCGTCGATCAAAGCCTTCGATCCGCCGGCTGAGATCGCCTCGTCCGTGTAGCCGAACTTCTTGAGGTTGCTGGTGTAGTTGCTCAGCTTCAGGTACATATCGGCGTAGCTGCGCGCCTTCTCGTATGCGGCGTCGGCGTCGCCGGTGTCGATCACCACCGCCTGTTCCGGAGCGACCAGCGCGCCGGCGCCGAGCCGCTCGCGCGCGAACTTCGTGTGCGCCGGCGGTGTGAAGTAGGGGTGCGTCCCGAGTGTCCGCTCGAAGCTCAGGTCGAGCATCTTCGGGCCGAGCGCCGCCAGCGCCATCCGTTCCCGCGGGACCGGGTGCGCCGAGGCCGCGATCCCGTCCAGGAAGTTGCGCGTCTTGGTCAGCGGCTTCTCGTACTCCTGGGTCGCCTCCGGATGGCCGATGCCGATGCCCAGCAGCACGCGGCCGGGGAAGTCTGCATCCAGCGCGGCGAACTCGTCCGCCAGCTCACTCGGGTCGTACTGCCAGATGTTCACGATCCCGGTGGCCAACACGAGCCTGTCGGTGGCCTCCAGCATCAGCCGCAGCTTCGGCAGCCGCGGCGACCCTCCCAGCCACAGCGCCCCGAATCCCAAACGCTGCGCCAACTGCGCCGCCTCACCGTAATCGTCCTCATCCAGCGAGCGCCCCACCCACACTCCAAACTTGGTCAGCTCCATGCGATAAGGCTTGCACACCGTCCCCCTCGGCACTCCCGGTTGTCCTCGCCCTCCCCGGGCCGCTAATCTCGCCTCTGGCATCCCCGCCACCAGAGCGCCCGTAGCTCAGGGGATAGAGCGTTCGCCTCCGGAGCGAAAGGCCGCTGGTTCGATTCCAGCCGGGCGCGACGACTTCCCCTGCTAAGGGATCGCCGCTGACGGCCATGAACGAGTCGGGATTCCCGACCCCTAAAGCCGGTCGGATTTATGTCGCTCAGCAGTTGGCCAGGCTCCTGACGCCCTGATCATCGGGTTTCGTGCTGGTGGCGATCGTCGGCGGCTGGGCGGCAGCGCGAATGACGCGCTCAGCAATCGGTAGCTCGATGCGACCTGAGGGTCCGCGCATCAGCCAATGACTACTCCCAGTTGGGATCGTCCGGGTCGTTCTCGCGCCAGAAGAAGGGCCGCGAGCAGGCGCAAGCGAATCTTCACGGACGCCCTCGTGGCCGTCTGCGGCGACCGTGTACTTGATCGCCTGGCGGAGGTACCACTCACCGAGGTCGATGTGGGAGGTGCCGTCGTGTTGCCAATCGTCGGTATCGGGCAATCCGCCCTGCATCAGCGTGTTGCGCAAGAACGAGAACTGCACCGCCCACCAGCCGACGTCGGTCAGGTTCACCGATACCTCGTTACCGGTTCGGCGGCTCGGCCAGGTGCGTCGGACTGCAGGCGACTCGTCCTCGATCAGGGTTGCCAACACGCTGGCGAACTCGAGGAAGTCCTCGCCCACGTCGAGCAACACCTCAAACCCTGTGCGGACGGCCGGGATTCTGAGGTCGTCAGTGAGCGCTGTGGGGTTGACGCCGACGAGGTTCAACCAGTCGATTGCCCGGCCCAGCCTGCGGGCGGCATCGTCACCTCGGCGCAGCGACTCCCATGTGGCGGCCGCGTACTCGTACTCCAGGTTGGTCTGTCGAGGAGGAATCCGCAGGTCCGCAGGGGCGCGAAAGGTCGCCCTGGGCAGGCCTGGGTAGTTCGGATCCGGCACGACCGATAAGCCGAGCTCTGCGGAACCCACGCGGCTTCCGCTGACCGAGCTGGTGTATCCGTGCGCGTGGTCGATGCCGTGAGCCACCACCGTGGCGTTATCCGACGTCGTGGCGTTATGCCCGAAGTTTGGGTCTCGGTCGGCCTCCGCAATGAGCGGAGACTGGTTCAGATCCAGGATCGCGACCGTCATCGACCGTGCGAGGTCCTGAACCATCGACGGCTCCAACGGGCCGTCGCCGACGCGACCGTCGACTGGGCGAGCGAACGCCCCGACCGGCTGCCAGAGTCGCTCGGGAAGTTCGTACATATCCGCCAAACCCTGCGCGAGTTCCATCGTCCGGGCATCGACGCAGTCCTGCTCGGCGAGCAACGAACGAGGCGTGATCTCCCACTCGCCCACCTGTGCCCGCACGGATCCCGAGGGCAGGTACGGTAGGTAGACGATGTAGACGGTTGCGGGTGCTGTCGGCGCTGGTTCAGCCATGTGCGAAGTGTTCAGCGTCTGCCGAAGTTACGACATCCTGGAGTATGTGCGATGCGATTGGCTTCGTGCTGCCCCGGAAAAAGGCGCCTTCCCGGGATACCCGTTCGCCCCAACGGATCGGGGAGCAAAACTCCGGGCGCTTGACCAAACTGCAGGGAAAGAGCGAAACTCCGGGCTGATACTGGTGTCTATTGGGTGACACAAACCTGTGTGCACCCGATGAAGCAAGCAGCAGCCCTCCTCATAGCGATCGCCGCGCTCGCGGCCCCAGCTTCAGCGCTCGCCGCGCCGCAGTTGGCCGCGCCGTTTCCCACGGTCCGGGTCACCACGCTGGCGAGCGGGACGATTGCCTCGCCGGCGAACACGACCCCGGATCGCAAGGCGCTGAACGCCTATGCGAGCTATCTGGCCACGCTGCTCCAGAGCGCTTCGACCGCGCAGGCCGGCAACACGACCTACGTCGGAACGATCTCGAGCCCGAACGGCTGCAAGAGCGCGCTCGCGCCGCTGACTCAGCCCTCGCAACCAAGTCAACAGCGAGGTGCAGCACACGCTCACCGTGCTCGGTGAGGAAATGGGCGACGACCTGTCGATCACGTTCGATCAGGCGGCCATGCCGGCCTTCACGAAGTTCTCCAACACCATCCTGCATCTGCACTGGACCCGACTCAGCGGCGCCCTGCTGGTGGCAAAGCACTACGTCAACACCGAGAGCGCCGTGCTCGAGATGCTGCCCAGCGAGCTCTGCCAGGACGCGGCGCTCGCCGGCACCAACCCGGACAAGGTTCCCGACGGCACCAAGGTCTTTCTCAAGACCTACGACAAGGCCTCCACGCTCGCCAACCTCGCGCTCGCGAACCTCCTGAAGATGATGCAGAGCTACGAGGTTCCCAACGAGAAGAGCCTGGTCGCGCATATCACGACGCTCGCGAACCAGGTCGCCGCCGTGACCAAGTCGGACCTGCTCCAGAGCGGCTCCGCGCTGCTCTCTGCGCTCGAGACCACCTAGCGGCCTCAGCGCCTCAGCACGGGCCGCGGAGCCGTCCCCGCAGAGGAAACCCTGAGGCTAAGCTTGCCCCATGTTCGAACTCTGGCGTGAGAAGACCAAGATGATCGACCCGGCGCGCGCGCTACGCGGTCGTGAGCGGGAGATGCCGGTGGCCGCCGCCCACACTGTGCTCGTCAACCCGCTCAAGGGTCCGTTCCCCGCCGGGCTCGAAACGGCCGTCCTCGCACTGGGGTGTTTCTGGGGCGCCGAGCGTGCATTCTGGACGCTCCCCGGCGTCTACTCGACTGCTGTTGGCTACACCGGCGGCTACACGCCGAACCCGACCTATGAGGAAGTCTGCAGCGGCAGCACCGGCCATGCGGAGGCGGTACTCGTCGTTTTTGACCCCAGCCAAACCTCTTACGCCGAGATCCTGCGCCACTTCTGGGAGAGCCACGATCCGACCCAGGGCATGCGCCAGGGAAATGACGCCGGAACGCAGTACCGCTCGGCGATCTACTACGCGAACGATGAGCAGCGGCAGATCGCCGAGGCGTCGAAGATTGCCTACGCCGACCAGCTGAAGGCCGCCGGCTACGGCGATATCACCACCGAAATCGCTCCATCTGGACCGTTCTACTACGCCGAGGACTACCACCAGCAGTACCTCGACAAGAACCCCGATGGCTACTGCGGGCTGGGCGGCACCGGTGTCAGCTGCCCGGTCGGCCTGATCAACTTCGCTCAGTGAACGACCAGGCGTACGCTCACCCGTCGGTTGCGGCCGGTGAGCAGATCGAGATCGTCCTCTTCGACATCGGTGGAGTGCTCGCGCGTTTCAATGGCCTCGAGGTGCTGCGCGAACTGACGGGCAGCGAGTCCGAGCTCGAGATCGCCACGCGCTGGCTGATGAGCCCGGTGGTCCGCAGCTTCGAGTCCGGCGGCTGCAGCAATGAGGAATTTGCCGCGGGCGTCGTCGAGGAATGGGATCTGCCGTACACACCGGCCGAGTTCCTGGAGATCTTCCCGACCTGGCTCGACGACCCGTTCGACGGGGCCGAGCAGATGATCCGCGAGACCAGCGCCGGCGTCGGTGTCGGCTGCCTCTCGAACACAAACGCGCTGGCGTGGTACGGCAAGGTCTCGCACTGGCCGCTGAGCGCACTGTTCGAGGATCCTTTCCGGTTCCTCTCGTTCGAACTCGGCGCGGTGAAGCCCGACCCCGAGATCTACGCCCTGGTGATCGAGCGCCTACCCGTACGGCCGAGACATGTGCTGTTCCTTGACGACAACCCACTCAACGTCGAGGCCGCACACGCCGCCGGCCTGCGCGCCGAGCAGGCGCTCGGTGTCGAAGGCGCTCGCGAGGCGCTCGCGAGATACGGCCTGTTGAACTGACGGCGCCGCCGTCGCCGCGGCACGGCAGCCGCCGTCAGCGCGGTGGACGGCCCGCCGCCAGCACCCAGGCGATGAACGCCGCCTGGAACGGCAGTCGCAGCTTCAGCGACCGTGCGCCGCCGGGGATCTGCGGGTACTGCTCGGGATGCTGCGCCATGTGGATGTTGGCGGGGAAGATCGCGAGCAGCGTCGCCACCAGCCACCACCGCGCACGACCCCGCCAGGACGGAACCATCAGGCCGACCCCGCCCGCGGCCTCGGCCACACCGCTCACGAACGACGAGCGCCTGCGGCGCGGGCAGGTACGGCGGCACGATCTGCCGGTAGACCCGCGGCTTGACGAAGTGCATCGCGCCCGCGAGCACGAAGAACGGCCCGCAGGCTCGGCGCAGCCAGCGCATGCCGTGGTCTCAGCAGCCGCCGGCCACCGCCGGCAGGATCGTCACCTCGTCGCCGTCGGACACGGGTGTGTTGAGTCCATCGAGGAAGCGGATGTCCTCACCGCCGACGTAGACGTTGACGAAGCGCCTCAGCCCATCGTCGTCGGCGATCCGCGCCTTCAGCTCCCCAAAGCGCTCGTAGAGAGCGTCGAGCACCTCGGCGACGGTGGCTCCCTCCACCGCGGCCACCGCCTCGCCGTCCGTGGCGGCGCGAAGCTGGGTCGGGATCTTGACATTCACTGGCATCTGATCTGGCTCTCCTGTGGGTCTCGCTGCGCGGTCGACAGCTATACGGTCAGCGGCAGACGCGCTTCGCGAGCCTGCTCGAAGGAATCGGCGTTCGGATCGATCTCCCACGCCTCGAAGGTGCCGCGGGCACACTCGAGCGTCTTCAGGCCCTCACCCGTGATCACGGCGACGACACGCTCGGACCGGTCGATGTCGCCACGCTCGGCGAGCTTTCGCAGCACGGCGGTGGTCACGCCGCCGGCGGTCTCGGTGAAGATGCCGGTGGTCTGCGCGAGCAGCTTGATGCCGTCGCGGATCTCGTCGTCGGTGACCGAGTCGATCGCGCCGCCGGTGCGGCGCGCGAGCTCGAGTGCGTAGGGCCCGTCTGCCGGGTTGCCGATTGCGAGCGACTTGGCGATCGTCTCCGGCTTCACCGGCTTGCAGAAGTCGCGGCCCTCACGGAACGCGGTCGCCACCGGCGAGCAGCCCTCTGCCTGGGCACCGTTGAAGGTCGGGAGCCGACCCTCGACCAGGCCGACCTCGAGCCACTCCTCGAAGCCGCGGGCGAGCTTCGTGAAGAGCGAGCCGGAGGCGATCGGGCCGACCACCCGGTCGGGCAGCTCGAAGCCCAGCTGCTCGGAGATCTCAAACGCGAGCGTCTTCGAGCCCTCGGCGTAGTACGGCCGCATGTTGATGTTCACGAAGGCCCACTCGTGCTCGCCGGCGAGCTCGGTGCAGAGGCGGTTGACGTCGTCATAGTTGCCGTTGACGGCCACCATATTCGTCCCGTAGATCCCGGTGGCGAGCACCTTCTGCTCCTCGAGGTCCGAGGGGATGAAGACGAACGACTCGAGACCCGCGGCCGCGGCATGGGCCGCCACGGCGTTGGCGAGGTTGCCGGTGGACGCGCAGGCGATCGTCGTGTATCCGAGCTCCTGGGCACGCGCCAGCGCCACCGAGACGACCCGATCCTTGAACGAATGGGTCGGGTTGGCGGCGTCGTTCTTGATCCACAGCTCGCCGATCCCGAGCTCCTCCGCGAGCCGGTCGGCGCGCACGCAGCGGCGTCCAGCCGGCGCCGAGCGCCGAATACGGGTGCTCGACGGGTAGGAAGTCGGCGTAGCGCCAGATCGAGTACGGCCCGGCCTGGATCCGTCGTTTGAGCTCGTCTGGATCGAGCCCCTCGCGCGAGGCATATCGCACCTCGAGCGGGCCGAAGCACTGCTCGCACACGTAACGTGCCTCGAGCGGGTATTCGGTCTTACATTCCTTGCATCTAAGAGCTTCTGGCGGCATATGAAAAAACCTCCGCCGGGTATCAGGGGTCGGAGGTTGGAACCGCCCTACCCACATCTCCCAGGCTTGTCGTTGGAGCCTGATGGACTTGGCACCGTTTCCTTGCGGCCGGTTGCCGGGGTTTCGTAGGGCCATTTCCCTCCACCCCTCTGGATGCGTACTGCTATGTGACCTGCAGTATAAGGAATCGGTCGGTCGAGACTGCGCCGTCGTGACGCTCCTCAGCCGGTTTGCGACACTCCTGTAGTGAGCGCCATCGACTACGAGTCCGACCTCGACATCGTCGCCGACCTGAGTGCGTTCGACGAGGCGGAGCGCAGACGCCTGCTGATGATCGTCAATCCGTACGCGACCACCGTCTCCAGCCGCCTGAAGAACCTCGTGATCTCGGCGTTGCGCGGCAGCTTCATCGTCGACGCGGTCGATACCGAACGGCGCGACCACGCGACCGAGATCTGCCGCGAGGCCGCCGACGAGGGCTATGACGCGATCGTCGCGTTCGGCGGCGACGGCACGGTGAACGAGGCTGCGAATGGCCTCGCCGGCACCGGCACACCGCTGACCTGCCTGCCGGGCGGTCGCGCCAACGTGTACTGCCGGATGCTCGGCATCCCCGCCGATGTCGTCGACGCCACCGAGCATCTGCTCAGTTTGGCCAGCGACTGGCGCACACGTCGCGGTCGACCTCGGCTGTGTCGACTCGCGCTTCTTCCTGTTCTCGGCCGGGGTCGGTCTCGACGCAAGCGTCGTCGAGCGCGTCGACGCGCGCCCGCGGCTCAAGGCGCGGCTCGGCGAGTACTACTACGCCTGGGTCGCGACGACGACCTACGGGCGCCGCTACCTGTTCAGGCCACCCCGGCTCGTAGCCGAGCTCGAGAGCCAGAACGGCGAACGGTCCACTCGAGGGCGTCACGGTCGTGATCCAGAACGGCTCGCCCTACACCTACTTCGGTGACCGCGGCGTCGAGATGGCGGAGGGTGCATCCCTGGACAGCGGCGATCTGGCCGGGCTGATCCTCAAGCGCACCAGCCCGCTCGACATCCCGTCGATCGCCTGGCGCGCGCTCTCGCCCCATGCGAGCGTCGTCGGCCACCGCCAGATTGAGCCCTTCAGCGCCCAGAAGCGGCTGCGGATCCGCTCGCTCGACGATCGCGCGCTGCCCGTGCAGGTGGACGGCGACTTCATCGGCAGCGCGACCGAGCACAGCTTCTCGGTGGCGCCCGGCGCGCTGACCGTCCTCGCCTAGACGTCCTGCCGAGCGCAGCGCCGGCTCGCCTAGGCACCCGCCGGCGCGAGCACGATGTCGAAGCGCACGCGCGTCCAGCTGCGGTCGGCGTCGAGCTCGCGCCGTCCGGCGTCGGCGTCCCGGGCGGCCTGGCGTTGAAACTCCCGCACCAGCGACTCCTTGACGCCAAACACCGCGTCGCCACCGTGGCGAAGGTCGTCACCTTCGACGAAGATGTGGGTGATCAGCGTGCGCCGGCCCGGAGCGCTGACGAGGAAGTGCAGGTGCGGTGCCCGCATCGGAGAGCGACCGGATGCCGCGAGCAAGCTGCCCACCGGGCCGTCGTGCGGGATCGGATACGGGACCGGCGTCAACGCCCAAAAGCGGAAGTTGCCCTGCCCGTCGGCGTGCAGCCGGCCGCGCGCAGCGGTGCGATCGGGGCCGTGCTGGACGTCGTAGAAGCCGTCCTCGTCGGATTCCCACACCTCGAGCAGCGCGCCCGGCAGCGGGTTGCCGTCGGTATCGCGGACACTGCCCTCGACCCAGCACGGCTCGCCCGGCGCACCGAACGCGATGTCCCCGCCGAGCTCGACCTCGGGAGCGCCCGCGACGAAGAACGGCCCGAGCACTGTCGCCTCGGTGGCGTCGGCGTAGGCCTGATTGTTGATCGCGATCGTCTGCATCGAGGCGCCGAGCACGTCTGAGAGCAGCACGAACTCCTGGCGGCGGTCGTCGGTGATGTGACCTGCGGCGGTCAGGAACTCGATCCCCGCCCGCCACTCCTCCTCGGTCAGCCGCGTCTCGCGCAGGAAGGCGTGCAGGTGCGTCGCGAGCGACTCGAGCACGAACTTCAGCCGGGCGTCGGAGGTCTGCTCGAATGACGCCACAACCGCGTCCACGAGCGCCGCCTCGCGCGCCTCCTGTTCGTCGCTCCGCAGCTCCTCCGCCATCGGCACCAAGTCTCGCACGCCGCAATTTCCCGCACGCAGCGGACGAATCCTCGCGCCGAGGGGGTTAACCGAGCCCCGCCAAAGCCTCTATTGATCATGGCGTCTGAAATCTCGCTGACGGAAGCTGATCTCTCGGTGCTCGGCCCGCTGGCCGAGCACCGCGTCCTGATCGTTCCCCAGGTCGCCCTGCTCCTCGGGGTCAGCGAGCGCACAGCCGCACGCCGACTCAAGCGGCTGCATGACGCCAAGCTGTTGCGCCTGGATTCGATCTTCAAAGGTCAGCCGGGCAGCCGCGGCGATCACCGCCAAGGGCCTGCGGACGATCGGCTCCGCGCTCAAGGCTCCGTATCTGAACCTCAACGAGTACCGGCATGATGTCGGCGTCGGTTGGATGTGGCTCGCCGCCCGTGACGGAGCCTTCGGCGAGCTCTCCGGCCTGACTTCCGATCGCCGGATGAAGGCGGAGGACGCCGCCACGGTGTCGGCCGGCGGGCGGGCGCGGTGGGGAATCGGCCTCGGGCTGCTCGGAGCGCACGGCAGTCCGCAGCACCACTATCCCGACCTGATGCTCGAGATGGCCAGCGGCCACCGCGTCGCGGTTGAGCTCGAGCTCACGAGCAAGAGCGTCCGGCGGATGTCGCGGATCATGCTCGCCTACGCGAGCGACGCGCGGATCGACGACGTCCTCTACCTGGCCGCGAACCGCCGGATCGCGGGCCGCGTCACGGAGTCCGCGCGGCGCGCCGGAATCGGCGATCGGGTGCACGTGCAACTGCTCGCGCCCGACGGAATCGAGGGCGCGCAGCTCGGCACCGCGCGCGCGGCGCCGCGACAGCAGGCACGCGTGCTGAACGCCCGAGGAGCCGAGCGATGATCGACGAACGCCCTCGCTCGGCGGGAAACGACGATCCGCCCCCTCCCTCGTGGCTGCGCACGCGCAACCTGCTCTGGCCGGCGCTTGCGTTCATCGCCTTGTTGGCGATGCCGCCGGGCGCCGCGATTGCGCTGATGCTCGTCGGGTTGGTGGCACGCACGGGATGGCGAGCGATCCGGCACGTGCGGGCACGTGACGCCGAGATCGCAGCCCGCACCGCCGACGGCCCGACGATCGTGATCGGGCGCGACACTGGCGGCCGGGCCGTCGAGATCCCCGAGCGCACGCTCGCCGCCCACGGCCTGATCCTCGGCGCAACCGGCGCCGGCAAGTCGACCACACTGCTGACGCTGCTGAGCGACCAGATCGGGCGCGGGCGCCCGGTCGTCGCGATCGACCTGAAGGGCAGCCCCGGCGTTCGCGAAGGAGCTGCGAGCGGCCGCCGAGGCGGCCGCTCGCCCCTTCATCCAGTGGTCGCCCGACGGAACCAGCCACTGGAACCCGCTTGCCGCCGGAAACGCGACCGAGCTCAAGGACAAGCTGCTCGGCACCGAGCGCTTCACCGAGCCGCACTACCGTCGCGCTGCCGAGCGCTATCTCCAGCTCGCGATCCAGGTCGGACAGGAGGCCTCGCCCGGCCAGCCGCTGACGCTCGCAGGCGTTGTCGAGCTGATGACGCCCGAACGCCTTGCTGTCGCGAGCAGGCGCACGTCGCGGGCGCGTGCCGAGCATGTGCGGGAATACCTCAGCTCGTTGACGCCGGATCAGAACAGCGCGGTCCGCGGGCTCGCCTCACGGCTTGCGGTGCTGACCGAATCGCACACGGGTCCGCTGCTCGAGCCCGGCCCGGCAGAGCGGACACTCGACCTGCGGCGCGCGCTCAGCGGCGGCGAGGTCGTTCTCTTCAGCCTGAACTCGAGCACCTACGGCGGGCTTGCCGCGATGCTCGGCACACTTGCGGTGCAGGACCTGGTCTCGGCCGCCGGCGCGCGTCTGAACAGTGCCCCCGACGGCGTGCCGCGCGCAGTCGTGGCGATCGACGAGTTCTCCGCGCTTCACTCCGACAACGTGCTCGCGTTGCTCGCCCGCGGTCGCGAGGCCGGCGTCGGCGTACTCCTGGCAACGCAGGAGTTGGCCGACCTCGATCGCGCGGGCCGCGGTCTGCGAGACCAGATCCTGGGCAACACCGCGCTCAAGATCGCCCACCGCCAGGACGTCCCCGAGTCGGCGGCGGCCGTCGCGCGGCTTGCAGGCACCGATGCGCGTCTGGGAGCAGAGCTACCAGCGTCGCCCAGCGACGGCCGGCCTCGGCGGCGGGGTCTCGTCCAGCGCCCGCCTGGTTGACCGCTACCGGGTCGAGCCCGACCTGGTCAGCACGATGGGCACCGGCGAGGCGCTGGTGGTGATCAAGTCACCGCGCGCGAGCGCGCAGATAACGCGGATCCGGCGCCGGCCGCCGTCTCAGCAGCTCGGCCGCTGACGCCGAGCACTGGCCCCGACGAACTTTCCTAACCGGCAGCGCCGGGAGTGACGCGGTAGGCGTCGAAGACGTTGTCGATGTTGCGCAGGCGCGAGATCGCCTGATCGAGCGTACGGGTGTCGCCGACCTCGACCACGAACTGGTTGCGGATCATCGGGTGGCTCACGGTGCAACGCGCCTCGATGATGTTGATGCCGGCCTCGGCGAAGGTACGCGACATGTCCTCGAGCAGGCGGTGACGGTCCCAGCCCTGGACCTCGATCTCCACCTGGAAGGACGTATCGGCGTCACCGTCCCAGGAGACGGGTGTGAAACGCTCCGGGTCCTTGCGCAGCACCTCGACGTTCGGGCAGTCGTCCCGGTGAATCGTGATCCCGCGGCCGAGCGAGATGTATCCGACGATCTCATCGCCAGGCACCGGATGACAGCACTTGGCCATCCGCAGCATCACCTCGTCGATCCCGTCGACGTTGATGCCGTAGCGGTTCGATGAGGTTGTAGAGCGCGAGCGGCGACGGCCGGTCGACATCAGGTCAGCGGCGGCGGTCTGCTGCGACTCGGCGGCCTCGCCCTCCTTGAGCCGCTGCATCAGCTTGTTGATCACGACCTGCGGGGAGATCTTGGCCGCGCCAAGCGCGATGTAGAAGTCGTCGCCCTTGCGGAAGCCCATCTCGCGGATGACCTCGGCCATCAGCGGCGAGGCGACGATCTTCTGTGAGGGCAGGCCCTGCTTGCGCAGGTGATCCTGGAGCAACTCGCGTCCGGCGTGCTCGGTGTCCTTGCGGCTCTCGGCCTTGTACCAGGCCTTGATCTTGTTGCGGGCACGGGTCGTCTTCACCAAGGAGAGCCAGTCGCGCGACGGCCCACGCTCGCGCTTGGAGGTCAGGACCTCGACGATGTCCCCGGAGCGCAGCTGGTAGGAGAGCGGCACGATCTTGCCGTTGACCTTGGCGCCGACGCAGCGGTGGCCGACGTCCGTGTGGATCTCATAGGCGAAGTCCAGTGGTGTGGCGCCGACCGCCAGCGACTTGACCTCGCCCTTGGGCGTGAACACGAAGACGTCGTCCTCGAACAGGTCGACCTTCAGCGTCTCGACGAACTCACGCGGATCAGAGACGTCCTTCTGCCAGTCGACCAGCGAGCGCAGCCACTTGAGCTTGCCGTCGGGGTCGCGCAGCGCGGCGTCCCACCCGCCTTCCCGGCCGTCGCCGCTGATCGGTCCGCCTCCTTGTACATCCAGTGCGCGGCGATACCGAACTCGGCCAGGTCGTGCATCGCGCGCGTGCGGATCTGGATCTCGAGCGGCCGTCCCTCGGGCCCGATCACCGTCGTGTGCAGCGACTGGTACATGTTGAACTTCGGCATCGCGATGAAGTCCTTGAAGCGCCCGGGCAGCGGCTTCCACAGCGAGTGGATGACACCAACGGCGCCGTAGCAATCCTTCACCGAGCCGACGATCACGCGCATCGCCGTCAGGTCGTAGATCTCGTTGAACTCGCGGCCCTTCTTCGTCATCTTCGAGTAGATCGAGTAGAAGTGCTTCGCACGCCCGGAGATCTCAGCGGTGATCCCGACGTCGAGCAGCTCCTTGGAGAGGTAGTCACCGGCACCGTTGACGTAGCGCTCGCGGTCGTCGCGCTGCTGCGCGACCAGCGTCTTGATCTCTGTGTACTTGCGCGGGTGCAGGGTCTGGAAGGCGAGGTCCTCGAGCTCCCACTTGATCGCGTGGATACCGAGGCGGTGGGCGATCGGGGCGTAGATGTCGAGCGTCTCACGCGCCTTGTCGATCTGCTTCTGCTTGGGCATCGCGTCGATCGTGCGCATGTTGTGCAGGCGATCGGCGAGCTTGATCAGGATGACCCGGATGTCCGAGGCCATCGCCACCATCATCTTGCGGTAGTTCTCGGCCTGGGCCTCGTCGCGGGACTGGAAGGTCAGACCCGTCAGCTTGGTGACGCCATCGACCAGGCCCCCGATCTCCTCACCGAAGCGTTCCTCGATGTCGGGCAGCGACGCCTGCGTGTCCTCGACCGTGTCGTGCAGCAGCGCGGCGCAGAGCGTCTCGGTATCAAGGCGCATCCCGGCGCAGATCTTGGCGACGCTGACCGGATGGACGATGAACTCCTCACCTGAGCGCCGGCGCTGGTCGGCGTGGTGCTGGCAGGCGTAGACGAAGGCCTCGCGCACGCGCTCGCGGTCGACCGCGACGGCCGCCTCGTCGGCATGCTCCTCCACAACGGCGAACAGGTCGCTGAGCAGGCCCTCTTGAAAGTCGGTGAGCTTGACCAGCGGTGAGCTCGCCGGCTCCGTTGGCCGGGCGGCGACGGCAGCGGCGCGCGCGTCTTGCGCCGGCTGGACAGCGGTTTCTGCGTCTGGCGCGTCGCCGGACGCGTGCGCCCCGGCGAGGGCAGAGCCGCCGGCCAGAGCCGGACCGTCGGCCAGCATGGCGCCGTCCGTCAGCACTGAGCCGTCGCCGAGCGCGGCCGCGTGAGCGTCTGACTTCAGTTCACTCGCCTTGGATTTAACCCGCTCAGGAATCGCTGACCGTCCTCACTCACTTTGGTGTAGGCCCTGTAGGCCGCCGAGCGCTCCAGCTCTGTGGGCTGGGCGTCGGCGAGCGACAGTGCCGGCAGATCCGGATCGAGGCTGACAAGCCCTAGCTCCGTGAAGACTCTCAGCAGCCGCCCGGACAATCTGGCGGAGCGAGCATGCGGTCCGTCGCCACGAAGCAGGTGCTCGAGCTCCTCGCCGGCAACCCTCCCCCGCTCCCGCAGGTCGCGATAGAGGGCCACAAGCGAAGTACGGAGGTCGTACTCCAACTCATGCATCTGCTCAGCAAAGCGTAGCTCAGCTTCGCCCCATGCAAGTGGGTGTACCCGGCGCCGTAGCGGCTCAGTTGCTCTTGTATGGCCGAAGTCGGGGGATCGAGTACAACCACATGCTCGAAATCGGCAAGTAGCTCTGGTTCCTCAAGCAGGGAGTCATGGCTGATCAGCGCAAATCCACCGCGGCGACTGGCCAGGGCAGCGAATCGCCTCGGTGTATTTGCGCAGATCACCAGGACTGGGGCATCGGGCCCCGCGGCCGATTGCGCATCTGCAATCGTGGCCAGGGCACTGCGGCCTCGCCAGTCCAGCACAGTGCGCTCCGCAGGCTCGGCTCGGCCTCCGCCCATGGCTGGGGCTCGTACTCGCTCGCAGAGTCCGGGTCGGCAGCGCCTCGTCGGCGTCCTCGAGGTCGCGGTCGAGCTCCATCAAGACGGTGGTGAGGTAGTCGTCCGGCTCACCGATGGCGAAGATCTCCGCCGGCTCGCACGGCACGCCGTGCTGCAGGATCAGGCGAGGCTCGACGACCCCGTTCCAGACGTTGCGCTCCAGCTTGAAGCTGGCGTCGATCGGAGCGCCGTCGGCACCGGGAATGCGGCCGTCGCAGCCGAACGCGACCGCGTTTGCACGCGCGCCACCTGAGATCACGTTGAAGCGCACGTGCTGACTCGATTGGCCCATCACGCTGCAGGCCCTCGAAGGTCGCACCGGCAACGTAGAGCCGAGCCTCGGGATTGCCGTTGCCGAACGGAGCCAGCGCCTGCAGCTCCTCAGCGAGGTCGAGCGACATGTCGGCCACCGTCACGACCGCGTCGACGCGCTCGACGGGCGCGAGCAGATCGGGCGTCAGGAACTCCTCGGCATGCAGCTCGAAGGCCTGACGGAATGCGGGAATCTGCTCCGGGAGGATGCTCAGCCCGGCGGCCGCCCGGTGGCCGCCGTAGGTGATCAGGTGCTCTCCGGTGGCCTCGAGCGCCGCGAGCAGGTCGAAGCCCGGGATGCTGCGTCCCGATCCCTGAGCGGGAGCCGCAGGGTCGCTCGGATCGATCGCAAGCATGATCGCCGGCCGGTTGTGGCGCTCGACGATCTTCGACGCCACGATCCCGATCACGCCGGCATGCCAGCCGGGCGCCGCCAGCACGTACGCGCTGCGCTCCCCCATCTCGCAGGCCAGCGCGTCCGCCTCCCAGGTGATGCGCTGCTCAGTGTTACGGCGATCGGCGTTGACGGCATCGAGTTCGCGCGCAATCTCCTCGGCGCGCTGCGGATCCTCCGTCAGCAGCAGCTCGAGGCCGGCGTCGGCACGCCGCATGCGGCCGGCGGCGTTGATCCGTGGCGCCAGCCGGAACGCCAGACAGGATGCGTCGAGCGCGCTCGGATCTGTGCGCGAGACCCGCATCAGCGCCCGCAACCCCGGTCGCTCGGTACCGGCCATCTGCACCAGGCCGTCGCGGACGAGCCGGCGGTTCTCGCCGCGCAATGGCATCAGGTCGGCCACGGTGGCGAGCGCGACGAGCTCGAGGTCGGCAGCCGCGGTCGGCGCACCGAGTGCCTCAGCAAGCTTGTGCGCAACCGCGGTGCCGCACAGCTCCTTGGTCGGGTACCTGCACAGCACCGGGTGCACGATCGGGCAGTCGGGCAGCTCCCCGTCCGAGCGCGGAGAGTGATGGTCGGTGATCAGCACGTCGAGGCCTCTGCTTCGTGCCATCGCAACCTGCTCCACCGCAGTGATCCCGCAGTCGACGGTCACCAGCAGCCCGGCTCCCGATTCGCAGAGGCGCTCGACAGTGGCGGCCGCCAGGCCGTAGCCATCCTCGCTGCGACTCGGTAGATACCAGCCGACATCCCCTCCGAGCGCGCGCAGCGCCCGCACGAGCACCGCAGTGGCACAGACGCCGTCGGCGTCGTAGTCGCCGTGGACCACGATTCGGCTGCCGGCGCGCAGATGCCGCCAGATCAGTTCGAGCGCCCGTGTCGATCCCGGCGAACAGGGTCGGCTCGTGCCGCTCATCGGCAGCCAGGAACGCGCGCACTGCTCCCGGCTCGGTTTGCCCCCGCCGCACGAGGATCTGGGACAGCACGTGACTGATGCCCAGCTCGCGCTCCAACCTGAGCGCAGCCGCAAGGTCATAGCCCGCCAGTTGCAGCCGCGGCGACGGCCCTGCGACGGTCTGCTCCGCCGCCGGCGCAGAGATCGAGTCGAGCACGCTGACGGCCATCACCGCAGGGTAGGCGGCGCATCCGACGGAACCGCCACCAACTGCGGGAGGATCAGCCGTCCGGCGCCGGTGGCGTCGTCTTGTGGCGCGAGAAGATGTTGCCGATCCTTGTTACCTCGTGCTCGGCGTGGGCGACGTCCTGTTCCGCGTGCGCGAGCGGCTCCAGCACCTCCGACACCACGTCAAGCTTGGCATTCAGGGACCCGACGCTGTCGACCAAGGCGGCATCTGCGTCGATAGCTCGGTCATCGCCGTTGTCAGCGGAATGAGGTTCGCAGCCAGCCGTTCAATGACAGCGGCGTGCGCCTCAAGCTGCTCAGTGGTCTCCCGGATCGCGTCCACGGCAGTCAGCAACGTGACGCTTCGAGTCGCGCGATATCTGCTGTGGCCGCGGCTTCATGCTCGGCGCCGTAAAGGACGTAACGCAGTGGTGCTGTGGCGGCGTCGATCAGTCCCATCGCGGCGATCCTACCCCCGAAGCGCCGCGGTCAGCGGATTCTCCAGCGCTCGGGCTAGCTGAGGCCGAGGCCCGTCGGTGCCATCGGCGCGCTCTCGCCGGAGGCCCTCAGCGTAGACCAGGCCGATGCCGATCAGCGCGCCGGGGATGGCTTCCAGCGCGGTCACCGATGGTCGTAGTGTGCGGACCGGGGATCGAGAAGCCGTTCACGATCAGGCCGAACAGCACGGCACCCACGATCGCACCCACAAAGGCGCCGACGATGCCGCCCCAGTAGTGGTCGGGCAGCCAGATCGTGAAGTGCCATAGCGCAAGTCCCATCATCGCCCAGGCGAGCAGACCCATTAGCGTCTCCTCCCGTGGCGGCGATTACGGTTCTTCGGACGACGCTGCGCGGCTCGAGCCCTTCGGCGTCTCAACGACGCCGTCGTTCTCGGCCTCATCCGGGGCCGGAGTGACCGGCGCTGGCTGCCTTCCGGCACGTCGCTGCCGGGGCAGCCGGTGTCGGCGCCGCGCGGGAGCGTCGTCGCTGACAGGCGTGCCATCGCTCGGCGCGTCCATCGACTGGGCAGGCGGCTCGGTTGCCGCGGCTGGACGGGAGGCGGCGTCAGCGTGGAACGGCCAGCGCGCGGCGCACGTGCGGCGGACGTTGCCGGCTGGTCGTCTTCCTCAGTCTCGTGAGCGGTGCGCTCCGCGAGCCGCGACGGACGCCGGCGCGGCTGATCCTCATCGAGGCCGAGGTCGGCCTTCATCTGCTCGAACTCGGCCGTTGAGACGTTCTCCTCCGGCGGTGCCGTCAGGCGCCCGGTCGAGCGGACGCGACGCGGCGTCGGATCGACGTCGCCACCGTCCGCGTAGGCCGGGACGTAGCCGTGGTCCGCGATGATCCGCGCGCGGCGGGCGCGGTAGCCGTGCTCGCGCTCCTTCCAATGCGTCAGCACCGGGGAGGCGATGAAGATCGACGAGTAGGCGCCCGATGCGACACCGACCAGCAGTGCGAAGGCGAAGTCCTGGAGCGTGGCGCCGCCGAAGACCAGCAGCGCGACCACCGGAAGCAGCGTGCAGGAGGTCGTTATCAAGCGACCGTGTCAGCACCTCGGACATGGAGCGGTTCACGATCTGGGAGAACGCGGCCCTCGGCATTCGAGGCACGTTCTCACGCACACGGTCGAAGACGATGATCGTGTCGTACAGCGAGTAGCCGAGGATCGTCAGCAGCGCGGCCACCGTGTCGGCCGTGACCGTCCGCCCGATGAGGGCGTAGACGCCCGCCGTGATCAACAGGTCGTGCATCAGCGCGATCAGCACCGGGACTGTGAACTTCCACTCGAATCGGAGCGCCACGTAGAGCGAGATCACGATCAGCGAGACGATGATCGCGACCAGCGCGCTGTGCGTGATCGTCGATCCGAAGGTCGGCCCGACCGAGGTGGCGTTGAAGCCCTTGAGGCCACCGTGAATCCCGTACTTGCTCTCGAGCAGCCCGCGGAGCTTGTCGTACTTGTCCGGCGACAGGTACTTCGATGCGATCTGGAAGCCGTAGTTGCCGAGCGTCTTGCTGTTGCTGACCGCCTGGACGGTCACGTTGTTGCCACCGACGCTCTGGACCAGCGACTTCACGGGCTGACGCTCGCGTTCTGGTTCAGGCCGACAGCCACCTGGGTGCCGCCGGTGAAGTCGATGCCGAGCTTCAGGCCACGGCCGCCGATCGCCAATGCACCGACCAGCAGGATCAGACCGGACATCGAGAAGAAGTACTTGCTGGCGCCCATGAAGTCGAAGCGCCAGTGCCGCTTCCGCCGCCGGCGCCCAGGGCCGACGGGCTCTGGATCACGCGCGAGTCGCCCATCGTCGTGAGGATCGCCTGCGTCGCCAGGACGGCGGTGAACAGCGACACGAAGGTGCCGATGCCGAGCGTGAAGGCGAAGCCCTTGACGTCCGAGGTGGCGAGGACGAACAGGATGAACGCCGTCATCACGGTGACGACGTTCGCGTCGATGATCGCGGTGATGCCCTTGCGGTAACCGACGATGATGCCCTGGCGGATCGATCTGCCGCCGCGTATCTCCTCTTTCACCCGTTCGAAGATGACGACGTTGGCATCGGCGGCGACACCGATGGTCAGGATCAAACCCGCGATGCCGGCGAGCGTCATCGTGATCGGGATCACCTTGATCAGGGCGTAGAAGTAGAGGCCGTAAGCGATGAGGCCGGCGACGGCGATCAGGCCGAGCACGCGGTAGTAGGCGAGCAAGAGCAGAACCACGAGCGCAAGGCCCACGGCGCCGGCCACCAGGCCCTGATGCAGCGCCTGCGACCCGAGCGTGGCGGAGATCTGGTTCTCGGAGATCTGGGTCAGCCCGACCGGCAGCGCGCCGAGTCGCAGCTGGGTCGCGAGCTGGGCGCGGTCTCGGTGGTGAAGCCCCCGGAGATTTCACTGCCGCCGCTGGCCGGGATCCCCTGCTGGAACTGCTTGAAGTCGATCGAGGGGACGCTGATCAACTGGTTATCGAGCGCGATCGCGAAGTGCTGGTTCTGCGATTGCCGGGCGGGCTGGCCAGCGACGCGCGCTGCGCGATCTTGCCGGTGACGTTCTGGAAGGCGTTGCCGCCGGGCCCCTTGAAGCCGAATGTGACGTCGGGCGCACCGCTCTGATCGGTGCTCGACTGCGGATTTGTGATGTCGTTGCCCGTCAGGACCACGTTGTCGCGGACAACGTAGTAGCCGGTGTCGGGCGAGCCGAACTTGGGCCAGTGGGCGTAGTTTGCGGGCGTTGCCTGCAGAACCTGGGTGCCCTGCTTGACCACCTTGACCTGGGTCCCGGCGGTCTCGGCAGGGCTCAGCCCCGACTTCAGCTGGTCGACGGCCTTTGCCTGACTCGTGGTCGTCGGGGCGCCTGGACCTGGCGATCAGGCAGTGCACACCCTTCTGTGGCTTCGTGCTCTGGGCCGCGGCGGAGGCGTCGCAGGCGGAGCTCCCGGGCGCGCCGAAGAGGAAGTACTGGTTGCCGACCCTGGCCTGGCATCCTTGTTGGGATCGAGCGGCTGCTGGGAGGCGAGCGTGACCGCGTCGTAGAAGCCCATCGCGCCGGCTGCCGCGCTGTCCTCACCGGGCCCGACGGTCGTGCCGTTGCCCTGGCTGAGCGCGACCGAAGGCGCATCCTGGCTGATCATCCCGTTCGCCGCCGGCTGACCGGCGGGGTGAGTACGTCGGCCTCCCAGTCGTAGAAGAACAGCTGCGAGGTCTTGCCGACGAGCGCCTCGGCCTGCGCGACGTTGGTCACGTTCGGCAGCTGCACGTCGATCAGGTTCTTGCCGTCGGTCGTGATCTGCGGCTGCGACACGCCGAGCTGGTTGACGCGGTTGTTCATCACGTCGACCGCGCGCTGCAGCGCGGCGGGCGTGATCACCGGCGTCTCGCGCGTGGGCTCCGCCTTGTAAACGAGCTCGACGCCGCCCTTGAGGTCGAGTCCGAGCCGCGTCGGCTTGCGTCGCGATCGCGACAGATGGACGCGGCGATGAGCCCTGCCACGAGCAGCAGGATGAGTCCGTGGCGTCTGCGGTCAGTCATCGCTGTAGTTCTGATGCTAGAAGAGGATCGTTTTCGGCGCTGTTAGGGCTGTGTCAGCGGCCGTTGGAGGGCGTCAACACAACCAGCAGGCCGCCCTCCTCGTCATCGTACGCCGGAAACATGTCAGCGACGGCGCTGGCGCGCTCGGCTCCGGCATTGAGTTCCACGGGCTTGCCGC
The DNA here is from genome assembly GCA_963818135.1 of uncultured Actinomycetota bacterium. Lineage (GTDB taxonomy): Bacteria > Actinomycetota > Thermoleophilia > Solirubrobacterales > Solirubrobacteraceae > Palsa-465. The sequence goes on along the minus strand of CAWFRF010000008.1, from coordinate 224,858 downwards.
TCACGCGCACCTCCCACTCGAGGGCGGTGGCGAGGTGGTCGACGCCGTCGCTCGAAGCTCAGACCGAGCGCCTGCTGCAGCGGCTGGCCGATCGCGGCCTCGGTGCGCAGGCCGGTGAGCTCGAACGAGCCACGGCCGCAATCGACGATCCGTCCCTCCGCGTCGCACGCGAAGAACGCGGCGGCCGGCGCAGGGTAGTAATCGTCGAGCAGCTCGAACAGGTAGGCGAACCCGCATTTCTCGCATCCGCGCGCTTCACGCCGGAATCCGGCGTTACGGTCGGTCCCCATCGAACGGTTGCCGCAATGGGGGCAGATGAAGTAGTGCTCGTGCGCCATGTCGCGCCCAGGATAGTCAGTCATTTGAAGCAGCGGATGCGGCGTGCATGCCAGCCGACCTACGCCGGATGGCATCTTCAGAGCAAGCCTAGCTGTGCAGCCGGGGGCTCGAGGCCCAAGTGCTCAAATGCCCGCCGGGTCGCGGCGCGTCCGCGCGGTGTCCGTTCGATCAGCCCACGCTGGAGCAGGTAGGGCTCGTAGACGTCCTCGACGGTGTCCTGCTCCTCGCCGATCGAGGCCGCCAGCGTCGAGAGTCCTACCGGGCCGCCGCCGAACTTCTCGCAGATCGTGCGCAGGATCTCTCGGTCCAGGCGATCGAGCCCAACGTGGTCGACCTCGAGCAGATCCAGCGCCGCGCGCGGCGATCTGCGCCGTGACGACGCCGGCGCCCCGCACCTCGGCGTAGTCGCGCACGCGCTTGAGCAACCGGTTGGCGACGCGCGGGGTGCCGCGGGAGCGGGAAGCAACGGCGAGCGCTCCCCCATCCTCGATCTCGACGCCGAGCAGTCGCGCCGAGCGCCGCACGATCCGTCGCCAGCTCGCGCGCGTCGTAATGGTCGAGCCGGTGTTGGATCCCGAAGCGGTCCCGCAGTGGCGTGCTCAGCAGGCCGGTCCGCGTTGTCGCCCCGATCAGCGTGAACGGCGGCAGGTCGATCGTCACAACCCGCGCGCCCGCGCCCTGTCCGACGGTGATCGGCAGGCAGCTGTCCTCCATCGCCGGGTAGAACGTCTCCTCGAGCGCGCGCGGGAGCCGATGGATCTCATCGACGAAGAACACCGAGCGCGGCTCGAGCGCGGTCAGGAAGGCCGCAACGTCGCCCTTGCGCTCGAGCGCCGGCCCGGCTGTTTGGATGAACGGCACGCCGAGCTCGGCCGCGACGATCTGCGCGAGCGAGGTCTTCCCCAGCCCGGGCGGTCCCGCCAGCAGCACGTGGTCGAGTGCCTCGTCACGGCTTGCTGCCGCCGCTATCGATACGGAAAGCTGCTCCTTCAGCGCGTCCTGCCCGATGAAGTCCTCCAGCCGGCGCGGCCGCAGCGAGCGGTCGAGGTCGTCCTCGGGCAGCTGCTCGGCGGTGAGGATCGTCATCGCCGGGCCGCCCTCAGCGCCTCGGAGATCAGCTCCTCCGGCGAATCGCCGCTGAGGCCGTCCAGCAAAGCATCAGCTTCCTGCGAGCTGTACCCGAGCCCGATCAGCCCCTCGCGCGCGATCGCGTGTGGATCGTCGCTGCGCATCACGCTGATCGCCTGCTCCGGCAGGCTCACGCCGACCTTCTCGCGCAGCTCGACGATGATCCGCTCGGCCGTACGCTTGCCGACGCCCTTGACCGCCTGGAAGCGAGCACTGTCGCCGCCCGCGATCGCCGCCAGCAGCTCTCGCGCCGGGCCGCCGGAGAGCACGTCCAGCGCCACCTTGGGTCCCACCGACTGAACGCCCAGCAACATCAGGAACAGGTCGCGTTCCTCCTCGGTGGCGAAGCCGTAGAGCAGCAGCGCGTCCTCGCGCGAGATCAGGTGCGTGTGCAGCATCACGCGGTTGCCCGACGGCGGGAACCTGGCGCAGCGTCTCGCTCGAGACCGAGAGCCGGTACCCGACGCCGCCACAGTCGACGACCACGTGGTCGGCGCGGCGCACCGCGACCGTGCCGTTGACCAGCGCGATCACGCTACTGCCTCCGCGATCGCGCCCGCCAAAGGCGCTCGGTTGACGTCGCACAGCGCCACCGCGAGCGCATCCGCAGCGTGGTCGGGCCGCGGCGGTGAAGCCATCCCCAACAGCCGCGCGACCATCCGCGCAACCTGCTGCTTGTCAGCCCGCCCGCTGCCGCAGACCGCCGCCTTCACCTGCTGAGGCGTGTAGGCGCGCACCGGCACGCCGTGCTGGCCCGCGGCCAGCAGCACCACACCGCGAGCCTGGCCGACGGCCATTGCGCTGACGACGTTGGCGCCGAAATAGAGATCCTCGACTGCGACTGCGTCGACGCCGAACCGCGTGATCAGTTCGCCAACGTCGGAGTGGATCTCCGCGAGCCGCGCCTCGGGCGCGGCGGACGATGGCGTCTCGATCACTCCGAACTCCAGCGCCTGCAGACGCGAGCCGACGCTCGACACGACTCCGTACCCGGTGTTGGCGATACCGGGATCGATTCCCAAGACGATCATGTGTTCGCCTATTCAACGTGGCGGGTCGGACGCCTCCCGCCGGTTACTAACGTTGATGACGACACCAAGCGAGCAAGGAGGCGTGATGAGCACCGCCAGCGAGCCACTGATCCCCGGTCCCGACCACCCGATCGACGTGGAGCCCTTTGGTGGTCGCGTGCGCGTGACGTTCGCCAACCACACAGTCGCCGACACGACGAGCGCGCTGGAACTGCGTGAGGCGTCCTACCCGCCCGTCTATTACGTGCCGATGGCAGACGTGGACCACGCCGCGCTGCGGCCGAGCGATACGACCAGCAACTGCCCGTACAAGGGCGACGCGTCCTACTACGACGTGATCGACCCGCACACGCTCCAAGCCGTCGATGACGCCGTCTGGCACTACCGCACGCCGTATCCGACCTTCAGTCAGATCGCGGAGTACGTCGCCTTCTACCCCAACAAGGTGGAGATCGAGGTCCAGCCCGCTGGCTGAACCTCGACTCCAGACGTTTGCGCTACTTGACGACCTTGAGCAGGTCGACGATGAAGATCAGCGTCGAGTTCGGCGGGATCGTCGAACCGCTGCCGGCCTTCCCGTAGCCATCTGACGGCGGGATGATCAGCTCTCGCCGACCGCCGACCTTCATTCCCTGCGAGGCCCTTGACCCAGCCGGAGATGACCGAACCGGACGTCAGCGGGAACGAGATCGCCTTACCGGGCGTGTCCTTCCAGGAGGCGTCGAAGACCTTGGCGTTGTTGAAGAGCGCGCCGACGTAGTTGACGTAGACGGTGTCGCCCTGCTCGGCGGTCGCGCCGGTGCCCGTGATCAGGTCCTTGATGACGAGCGTCTTGGGCGCCGCGGTCGTCGGCTTCTTGATCACCGGCTCGGTGGCCAGCGGTCCGCTCGTGGGTGTGGTGACCGTCACGGTGGTGGTCGTTGAGGTGGTGGTGGCCGGCACGGTCGCGACCGTGGTGTTGGTCGCCCCTCCACCCGGGGCCTGCATCACGCCGGCGGCCGGGCTGCTGCCACCACAGGCTGCAAGGCCAAGTGCCACTGCTGCGGCCGCAACGGCCGTTGTCATTGCTTTCAAAGTCATCGCGGTGCGAGGGTAGCGGGAGTCTGTATCCGACGCGGCGCCGTCAGCCGGCGATACGCTCGAGAACTTCGGCGTCGACGTCGTAATTGGCGTGCACAGCGCCCGACGTCTTCGGACTCCTCGAGCGCGTCGATGAGTTTCATAAGTTTCGCGGCGTCGTCCTCGGACAAAGGCACGCGCGACTTCGGACGCTGCGTCACATCGGCGCTCTCGATCTCGATGCCGGCACCGACCAGCGCGTCGCGCACGAGCGCCAGGTCGCCGGGCGCGGTGATCACCTCGTAGACGTCGTCGTCGAGCACGATGTCCTCGGCGCCGGCGTCGATCGCGACGATCAGGTCGTCCTCGCTGTAGCGCTCACCGTCGACCACGATCACGCCCTGCTTGTCGAACAGGTAGGCGACCGAGCCCGGCTCACCGAGCGAGCCACCGTGCTTGCCGACGATGTGACGCACGTCCGCGGCGGTGCGGTTGCGGTTGTCGGTCAGCGCCTCGATCAGCATCGCGACGCCCCCGGGGCCGTAGCCCTCGTACATCACGCTCTCCCAGGTCTCAGCGTCGACGCCGGCTCCGGTGCCCTTCTGGATCGCGCGCTCGATGTTGTCCTTCGGCATCGAGGCGTCGCGCGCCTTCTGGATCGCCAGCGCGAGGCCGGCGTTGCCCTCCGGGTCGCCGCCACCCTCCTTGGCCGCCACCGTGATCGCCCGTGCGAGCTTGGTGAAGTGCTGACCGCGGCGGGCGTCCACGACCGCCTTCTTGTGCTTGATCGAAGCCCATTTGGAATGCCCTGACATGAGAATCCAGTCTAGTGTCGTGAGGCGGAAATTCGGTAGCAGCCTCGCGGGTGGCTGGGCGGCCCCACACGCGTCCAGAGGCCGCCAGAAGGGTACGATCCGGCCGATGAGCACCTCCCCCGCAATCTTCAAGGCGTACGACATCCGCGGCATCCACGGCAGCGACCTGGACGCCGACGGCGCGCGACAGATCGGTCGCGCCTTTGCGCGGGTGATCGCCCAGATGGAGGACAAGCCGACGGGCGACCTCACGGCTTGGCCTCGGCCACGACATGCGTCTGACCGCCCCCGCGATGGCCGCCGCCTACGCCGAGGGGATGGCCGCCGAGGGCGCACACGTGCTCGATGCCGGCCAGGTCGGGCACGGAGATGCTCTATTTCCTCGTCGGCTCGCGCGACCTCGACGGCGGGTTGATGTGCACCGCCTCGCACAACCCGAAGGCCTACACCGGCGCCAAGCTCGTCAGGCGCGGCGCGATCGCACTCTCCGGCGACGAGGGCATCGGCGACGTCAAGGAGCTCGTGCTGAACGGCATGGGCGAGGCGCCTGGTGGCGGCAGCGTCGAGCCGGTACAGATCTACGACGCCTTCCAGCGGCAGGTGATGGGCTTCATCGACCCGTCCACGATCAGGCCGCTGAAGGTCGTGGTCGACGGCGGCAACGGCATGGCCGGCCCGATGGTCGGCCCGCTGCTCGAGCAGCTCGGCCTCGACTTCGTCACCGCCTACTGGGAGCCGAATGGCGAGTTTCCCGACCACGAGCCGAATCCGCTGCTGCCAGAGAACCGCGAGTTCATCATGTCCGAGGTCAAGCGCCAGGGTGCCGACCTCGGGATCGCGTGGGATGGCGACGCCGATCGCTGCTTCTTCATCGATGACACGGGCCGCTTCGTCGACGGAGACTTCCTGACCGCGATCCTCGCCACCTCCATGCTCCGCAAGCACCCGGGCGAGACGATCCTCTATGACGTACGTGCGAGCCGCGCCGTTCCGGACATCGTCGCACGAGCTCGGTGGCACGGCGCTGATCAACCGCGTCGGCCACGCCTTCTTCAAGGCGCGCATGCGCTCCGAGGGCGGCATCTTCGGCGGCGAGGTCTCCGGCCACTACTACTTCCGGGACTTCTACTGCGCCGACTCGGGCACGCTCCCGGCGCTGCTGATTCTCGAGGAGCTCTCACAGCGCGGGACGAAGCTCTCCGAGCTGCTCGCGCCGATGCGCGAGCAAGTACTTCATCTCCGGCGAGATCAACTCCGAGGTCCAGGACCCACAGGCGAAGATGGATGAGATCGCCGAGAACTACACCGACGCCCAGCAGAGTCATCTCGACGGGATCTCGATCGACTACCCGGACTGGCACTTCAACGTCCGCGCATCGAACACCGAGCCGTTGCTGCGCCTCTGCCTCGAGTCGCTCGTATCGGAGTCCGACATGGAGACCAAGCGCGACCAGATCCTGGCGCTGATTCGCGCGTGACCCGCGCGCTCACCGACGAGGTCGCGCCGGGCGTCCACCGGATCGCCGTACCCACGCCGTTCGCCGTCGGGCGGATCAACTGCTACCTGCTGACCGGCGATCCGCTGACGCTCGTCGACACCGGCCTCAACTCGGGCACCTCGCTCGACTATCTCGAGCGCGCGCTGACCGAGCTCGGCGTTCGCATCGAGGACCTCGAGCGGATCGTGCTCACGCACCAGCACATGGACCACGAGGGCCTGCTCGAGATCGTCGCCCGCCGGTCGGCAGCCGACGTCGCTGCCTTCGCGCGCGCTGGTGCCGTGGGTGGCGGACTTCCCAAAGGCGGCGCGAAGGGCGACGACGCGTACGCCCAGTCGGTGATGACGCGCCAACGGCGTACCGGACGACATCAACGCGCTGCTGGGCGTGCTAGCAACGGGCTGCGCGCATACGGCTCCCGCGGAACGATCACCGTCCCCGCTGCACGACGGCGACACGCCTCACCATGGGCGGGCGCGAGTTCCGCGTGCACCACTCGTCCCGGGTCACAGCCCTCCGACCTGGTGTTCCATCAACGCGCAGACCGGGCTGCTGATCGGCGGCGACCACCTGCTCGCCCACATCTCGTCCAACGCGCTCGTGACCAGGCCACTCGACGGCAACACCGACGGCCCGCGCCCGACGCCGCTGATCGATTACAGCCAGATCGCTCGCGGGCGACGCGCGAGACTGGCGCGAGCAAGGTCCTCCCAGGCCACGGCGAGGTCATCGACGACCACGTGACCCTGATCGACGCGCGTCTGAACGACCAGGGCCGCCGCGCGCGCAAGATCCTGAAGCTGATCGCCGAGAGCCGCTGACGGCCCACGCGATCGCGCAGCAGATGTGGGGCGAGATCGCGATCACCCAGGCCTACCTGACGCTGAGCGAGGTGCTCGGCCACCTCGACCTGCTGCTGGCCGACGGCACCGCTCGCGAGACGCAGGCGGACGGCGTCAGCCGCTTCTCAGCCGCTTGAGAGGCCCGCCGCCGCCGTTGGTGCTCGTACTGCCCGACCCATCGGACGCCGTCGAGCCGCTCGACCCGCCGATACCGGTCTGTCCGGCGCCGCCCTGGCCGGCGAAGGCGCTCGCGCCCGGCATCATCGGCGACAGGGTCGCCTTGCCACAGGCCGCGACGCCGGACACCGACACCTTCATCTTGACGGTGTCATCGGGCGCGTAGATCTGTAGATCACGACGCGGTCGGGCAGCTGCTGCCGTCGGGCCCATGTCGCTCGTGACCAATCCGGAACGACGCCTCCTCACCCGGCTTCAGCGTCAGCACGTGTCGCCGGCGTCGATCCGACCACATCGCCGGTCGTGCGCACCGCGCCGGTCGGAAGCGGGGCGCCGCTCGAGGACAGGAACTGGACGCCCGGCCAGCCGTAGGTGTGGCAGGTGCTGCTGCCCGTGTTCTTCAAGCGCGAATCCGAGCACGATCGTGCCGGCGGCGCCGTTTGACCCCAGGTACATCGGCGTCAGGTCGGATGCGTTGCAGGCATCGCGTGAGCCTGCGTGGTCGTCTTGGTCTGGTGTCGCCGTGGTGTTCGTCAGCGGCCCGGTGGACGTGGTCGACGGCGGTCGGACTCGTGACCGGCTGAGTGACCGTGCGCGTCTCGACGGCTCGTCGCCGTGTCTGATCGGAGCGTGTTGTTGGAGCCGCCGCAGGCGGCCACGACAAGCGCGCCGATCACCGCTGCGGTCGCGGAAAGAACGGATAGGCGAAGACCGCATCTAGATCCCTTTCTTCCCGGTTCCGTCGAATCCTGCCAGCGACAGGAAGAACCGGTGCAGCCGGTCCTCCCCGGTGAGCTCCGGGTGGAACGACAGCGCGACGATCTTGCCCTGCCTGATCGCGACGGGATGCCGTCCACCTCGGCCAGCACCGACACGTCCGGCCCGTGCTCGGCGATCCAGGGCGCGCGAATGAAGATCGCGTGCACCGGGCCGCCGTCGACCCCGTCGACCTCGAAGTCCGCCTCGAACGAGTGCAGCTGGCGCCCGAACGCGTTGCGCTGCGCGAGCACGTCGAGGATCCCCAGGTGCTCGCGGTCGAGCATGATCATGCCCGCGCAGGTGCCGAGGATCGGCGTGCCGGCGGCCGCAAGCTCGCGCAGCGGCTCGCTTCAGCCCCTCGCGCTCGATCCCGAGCGTCATCACCGTCGACTCGCCGCCCGGAAGCACCAGCGCGTCGAGTCCCTCCAGGTCGGCGGGCACGCGGACCTGCCGCGTCAGCGCGCCCGAGCGCGTCAGAACCCGCTCGTGCGCCTCGAACCCGCCCTGGAGCGCGAGGATCCCGACGAGCGGCGCCGAGCCTGCGTCGGCGCGCTGCTCACCAGCCGCGCGGCGAGAGCAGCTGCTCGGACTCGAGCTTCGAGGTCTCGATGCTCTCCATCGCCGGGCCCAGACCCGGTCGACGCGGCCGCGACGCGCGCCGGATCGGCGTAGTGCGTCGTCGCCTCGACGATCGCGCGCGCTCGGCGCTCGGGATCCGACGACTTGAAGATGCCCGAGCCGACGAACACGCCCTCGGCGCCGAGCTGCATCACCAGCGACGCGTCTGCCGGAGTGGCGATCCCGCCGGCGCAGAACAGCACGACCGGGAGCTTGCCGTCGGCGGCGACCTGACGCACCAGCGGCAGCGGCGCCTGCAGCTCCTTGGCGGCGGCAGGCAGCTCCTCCGGACCGAGCTGCGTCAGCCAGCGGATCTCGCTGCGGATCTTGCGCAGGTGCGTGACGGCGTTGACGATGTCACCGGTGCCGGCCTCGCCCTTCGAGCGGATCATCGCGGCGCCCTCGCCGATGCGGCGCAGCGCCTCACCGAGGTTGGTCGCGCCGCACACGAACGGCGCCTTGAACGCCCACTTGTCGATGTGGTTGACGGTGTCGGCCGGCGTCAGCACCTCGGACTCGTCGATGTAGTCGACCTCGAGCGCCTCGAGCACCTGGGCCTCGGCGAAGTGACCGATGCGGGCCTTGGCCATCACCGGGATCGTGACGGCCTCCTGAATGCCCTTGATCATCTCCGGGTCGGACATGCGGGCGACGCCGCCATCGCGGCGGATGTCGGCAGGCACGCGCTCGAGCGCCATCACCGCGGCCGCGCCGGCGTCCTCGGCGATCTTCGCCTGCTCCGGCGTGACCACATCCATGATCACGCCGCCCTTCAGCATCTCCGCGAGGCCTGCCTTGACTGTGAAGGTGGACTCGTCGCGTGCGATGTGGCCGTTTGTGCTCATGCGCCCAGTGTAACCCGCACGGACTTGGCCGGACCGGCAGAAGCTATGGCCGAAACCCGGCAGGAATGTCGGCAAACGTCCCGAGCTTCCCTGCAGATAGCCTGCGGAAGGTGACGAGGCGATCTTCGAACGCCGCGGCGACGCGTTCTGGGCGACCGAGCTCGCGCGCGGGCCGTGGGACCCGAACGCGCAGCACGGCGGCGCGCCGGCAGCGCTCCTCGCGGGTGAGCTGGAGAAACTCGACCCCCAGCCGCACATGCGGATCGTCCGCATCACCTTCGAGCTCCTGCGCCCGGTCCCGCTCGGCGAGCTCCACGTCAACACGGCGATCGTGCGCCCGGGCAAGCGGGTTCAGCTGCTCGAGGCGACGCTCACCGCGCCCGACGGCACCGAGCTCGTGAGTGCACGTGCCGTGCGCGTCGCCCGCGCCCCGCTGGGCGCGGGCACTCTGGTCGAGGAGACTGCCGGCCGGCTCCGGAGAGCATCGCTCCCACGCCGGGTCCCTGGGGCGCCGCGGCATTCCCCGGCGGAGCGGTCGAGATCCGCTTCGCCGAGCGGGCGCTTGAACGAGCCCGGCCCCGCCACCGCCTGGTTCCGTCTCACGGTCCCGGTGATCGCGGGTGAGCAGCCGACGCCGCTGCAGCGGATGATGGCCGCAGCCGACTTCCCCAACGGGATCAGCAGCGAGCTCTCCTGGGACGACTGGCTCTTCATCAACCCCGATCTGACCGTCTACATCGAGCGCGAGCCGCGCTCCGAGTGGGTCGGACTGCAGGCGCACACGCGCATCATCGAGGGCGAGACCGGCGCTCGCGCAGGCAGTCATCTTCGACACCGAGGGCCAGATCGGCCGCTCGCTGCAGTCGCTCTACATCGCTCCCGCCCCCAGCCGCCAGGGTGAGTGAGCCGGCGGCCAAGCTAGCCGCCGGCTATCGATCACTTCAGACGAAAAGCCTTGATCCGGACGTCGTACTGCTGCGCGTCGCGGCTGTAGACCCCGTAGGCGAGCGCCTGGATGATCGACAGCAGCGCCGTGTGCGAACGCACGAACGCCGGCGTGTTGGACGAGTAGTACAGCCGGATCCGGGCCAGCCGCGCGACCTCGGAGAGCGTCGCGTCGGTGATCGCCAGGGTCTTCGCCCGGCGATGGCGCGCGAGCTTCATCGTGCGCGTGATCAGCGGGTGCGGACGCCCGGCCGACAGCCCGATCACGAGCGTCTGCTCGTCGATCCGGCTGAGGCGCCCGAGCGCCTCCTGCGACGGGCTGGCGACGATCTCGGCGCGCACGTCGAGCAACATCAGCAGATGCCGCAGGTAGCTGGCGAAGAACGCCATCTGGTCGGTGCCGGCGATCAGAACCTTCTCCGAGGTCACGATCGCGTCGATCGCGGCCTCGACCTCCGAGCGCGACAGCTTGTGGGCGGTGTCCTCGACGTTGACGTGGTCGGCGGCGAGCGAGGACTCGAATTCCGTGTGATCGAGCGAGAACAGCGGTGCGCCGGATCCGAACGTCTCGGCGGCGCCGCTCGCGGTGCGGCGGCGGTATTCGTCGCGAGCCGCCTGCTGCAGCTCTGGGAAGCCTTCGAAGCCGAGCGCCTGCGAGAAGCGCACGACGGTGCTCGAGGAGGTGTTGGCGCGACGCGCGAGCTCCTCGGCGGTCTGGAATGCCGCCTCGTCGAGGTGATCGACGATGTACTGCGCTACGTCCTTCTGTGACCGCGAGAACTCGTCGAAACGAGCCGTGATGTACGCGGAGAGGGCCTGATGGCCGTGGGGCGCCTCAGGCGCCGCGGTGGTAGCTGATGCTTGCTTCATAGGCAGCGTCTGATTCGACGCTGCACGCTAGCCGTTCCTTCCCGCCGCCTCATCCGGCGTTCACGACCGCGTGCGTGCGTCGCTCAGGACTTCTGGCGAGCATCGTACTCGCGCATGCGCTCTTGGTTCTGCTTTTCGCTCGACCGCAGCCTTGCCGACGATGTAGACGATGAGGAAGTTCACGACGCCGCCGATGATGACGAACCAACGTGAGGATCAGCGCGAGCGTCGTGCCGAACGAGCTCGGCGACTCGCCGAGTCCGAGAATCCCTGAGGCGATCACCAGGTGCATGACCTGGATCATACGGATGGCAGCCCATCTCGATGGCCGCGTGATCCGCCGCCGCCTCGAAACCGCTACCTTGCTCGCGGCGGCCCTGTAGCTCAGCGGTCAGAGCACCCGGCTCATAACCGGCGAGACGCAAGTTCGAATCTTGCCAGGGCTATCGCTTATGAATGCCCGTGTGCGGGCCTTTTCTGACGTCCTGCTACCTTCCAGGGCACGGTCGGCGCCGCTGGCCGTGAGGCAGTTGCTTTCAGTGGACGCGTTCTTCAACGCGATTCGGGGTCAGCCAATAGCCTCCCGAATCGTTTTGCGGTCCCGCGTGGGACCGTCCAGGAGAACACATGTCCAAGCAGTCCTTCGCCGATCTCGGCGTGTCCAAAGCGGTCGTTGACGCTCTCGCAGCGCGCAAGAGAGTCGAGCCGTTCGCAATCCAGAGCCACGTCATCGGTGACGTGCTCGCCGGTCGTGACGTCCTCGCTCGCTCCCCCACCGGATCCGGCAAGACGCTCGCGTTCGGTATCCCGATCATCGACCGCACCGCGGCCGAGTCGCGCCGCCCCGCCGCTCTGGTGCTTGCTCCCACGCGCGAGCTCGCCACCCAGATCGTCGACGAGCTGCGTCCGATCGCCCAGGCGCGTGCGCTGCGCATCACCGCCGTCTACGGCGGCGTCGGCCTGCTCAAGCAGGCGCAGGCGGCCGCGAAGTCGCACATCATCGTCGCCACGCCGGGCCGCCTCGAGGACCAGATCGACCGCCGCGCCTTCAACCTCGACAACGTCCGCACGCTTGGTGATCGACGAGGCCGACCGCATGCTCGACATGGGCTTCCGGCCGGCGCTCGATCGCATCGTCGCGCTGTGCCCGCCGACCGGCAGACGCTCTTCTTCTCCGCAACGCTCGACGGCGAGGCCGGCAAGGCCGCCCGCCGCTATACGACCGACGCCACCTTCCACGAGCACGGGCCGTCCGAGCGCCGCGCCAACGATGACGTCGAACACCGCTTCGTCGAGGTCACGCACGAATCGCGCATCGACTCGCTGCTCGAGCACCTGGGTACCAAGCGCGACCTGACGCTCGTGTTCGTGCGCACCAAGCATGGCGCCGACAAGCTCGTCAAGAAGCTCTCCAACGCCGGCGTCGCCGCGGTCGCGATGCACGGCAACAAGACCCAGCGCCAGCGCGAGCGCGCGCTCGCGCAGTTCGAGTGCATTCGAGGTCGACACGCTCGTCGCCACCGATGTGGCCGCCCGCGGCATCGACGTCAGCGGCATCTCGCACGTCATCAACTTCGACCCGCCGCACGACTCCGAGACCTACGTGCACCGCGTCGGGCGCACCGGTCGCGCCGGCGCCACCGGCGTGGCGATCTCACTGGTCTCCAGCGACCAGGTCAAGGAGATGAATCGCATGGTCGGCGTGCTCGGGATTGACACCGGGCTCGGCGCACGCACCAGTGTTGGCAGCGACGGGCTTCAGGCGCGGACCCAAGCCAGGCAGCTCCCGCGCAGTTCGGCCACAAGCCGGCTGGCTACGCGCGAGCGGCGGCGGCCAGCGCAGCGGCAAGCCGACGGCCGGACGCCACGGTCACGACGGCCCGCGCTCCGGCAAGCCCGCCGGCGCTCGTTACGGCCGCGACAGCGAGCCGGCTGGCGGTCGCCAGACGCGCGACGGTCAGCGTCAGGGCGGCGGCGCCAAGCGGCCGGCCAAGTCGCAGCGGCCGCGCTTCAAGAACTCCTGAGCTAGCCGTTCGGGGTCGGGGTAAGCTGGGCCGACCGTGGCACAGCACCCCGATCCCGAGCAGCTGCCCCCCGTCCCGGTCAGCTGCCCGGATCCCGAGCAGCTGCCCGCCGATCCCGATCAGCTTGTTTCCGCCGTCCCGACGGAGCGCTTCGAAGCGCTCCGGGAGGCCTATCGCTGCCACTTCGCGAACCCGCGCCGGGAACGCGCCTTCCTGCACGCCACCGGCTTCACGGTTGGTTTTGCCGGCTGCCGCCTCGTGACCCATGCGATCCGCGCCCAGCGCGGCCCCTTCCGCAACATGAGCCTGGGCGGCCGCCACCTGCATCACTCGACGCCCGGGATCATCGGCCAGATCACGCTCGGGTATCTCTGGACCTGGCAGGTCGCGGTCGGAACCGACCCTCACCGTCGCGGGCCTCGCGTGCCGCCTCGCTGACCGCGGGCCTCGCCACGGCGCTGACGCTCGATGAGTTCGCGCTGTGGTTCGACCTCGCCGACGACTACTGGGACAAGCAGGGTCGCAAGAGCATCGACGCGGTCGTGCTCTTCTGGGGCGCGTCGGCGATGCTGCTCACCGGCCGCGGCGTGGTGAGCGAGTGCGGCAGGGCACTTCGCGACCTCGAGGGCCGGCGAGCTCCACTGTGGACGTAGAGGGGCGTCGCGCTGAATAGGGCCGCGGTTCATCCCGGGCCGGTTCACGCCCAGACCGACCGGAGGCGCACGAGACGCCACACGAGAGAGATGTGACGAGCTCGTGGCCTCCGGCGTTCCCCGAAACCCCTGCGAATCCTTTAACGCCCAGGAATCGAAACCGGTTCCCCGCCTACTGGGCCTTGACGGTCTTCTTGTAGTTGGCCTTATCGGCCTTGGTGGGCTTCCAATTCCCAAGCCCAGGGCCGGTCCCATGCGAGGAGATGCATACGGGCACGCTGACCCCTGAAGCGACCGATCGCCTGCTCGATCAGGTTCGGCCCGATCTGCTCGGCCGCGATCACGATCGTCCAGCCGCGCGCCGCCGTCCGCGGGGTGAGGGTGATCCTTGGCGCCGGAACCTTCGCCGCACCCATGTAGCTCATCGACGGGTGCTCCGGACAGGCTGCGCTCATCGGTCGCACCACCATGTTGTGGATGTGATGGCCACGCAGTTCGATGTTGGCGCTGGCGACGTCCATGATCTGGCTGATCGTCACCCGCACCTCACCGTTCTGGCAGAACCAAGATCGCGCCCGCGTAGGAAGGGGTGACGTTCGACCCTCCGAACAGGGTCACGGCGGCGGCGACGATCGCAATGATCGAAACCGGCACCGCAAACGCGATCCGTCGCCCTCTGACACCGAGCCTCCTGCGCACGCCGGCCGCGCCGGACGATGGGATCGCTTCGACTCGCGCCGTCAGCTCGGCGCTCGGCATCAGATCGTCGACCGACGCGCGCAGCTGCTTACGGAGCTCTTCAGCGAGGTGCTCGAGCTCACTCATGACGTGCTCTCATCACCGGTCGGGGCCTCGAGGAGCTCGCGCAGCTCCATCAGTCCGCGGTGCGTCGCCGATTTCACCGTGCCCTCGGGTATGTCCAGCATCTCCGCCGTCTGGGCCACTGAGAAGTCGAAATAGAAGCGCAGCACCAGTACCTCGCGTTGGACGTCCGGCAGCCGGTCAAGCGCCTGCGTCATCGCCTCGCGCTCCGCGAGCCGATGACTGAAAGCCGGCACCTCCTCCTCAACTGCGTCCACGTCCTCGCTGAGCGTCTCGGGCGGCAGCCGATGCTGGCGCCGCCAGTGGTCGCGGCAGATGTTGATGAGTGCCTTGCGGCTGTAGGCCTCCGGTGCCTCCCTTGCCTTGCGCCAGTTCCGGAACACCCGCAGCATCGTCGCCTGCACGACATCCTCGGCGAGGTCGACGTCCCGCAACAGCAGGTAGGCGCCGCGCAGCAGTGTTGGCAGATATGCCTTGGCGAACTGCCGGAACTCGTCGTCGTGATGCAGGACCCTCCGTCGGGTGCCCGTCTCGCGTTCCGGCACAGCCACGAACTGCTTAACGACGGAGGTTCTGAGCTGGTTCCAACGTCAACAACCCGTGCCGGAGTTGCCCTTCAGCGTGCATCCCGCCATCCCCACCCCCACTCGTGTGTGTCCGCCGACCCGAGGCGAAGATCTATGCCAGTGGAGGCGGCAGCAGCTCGCCGGCAGTGGGCCGCAAACGCCTGGCGCGCATCGTTGGTCGCACGCCCGGCACGCGCGCCAGCATCACATCCACCGTCTTGACCTCGCCGCTGAGCGGCACCGCCACCAGCGGCCGGCCCTCATAGCTCACGTCGCCGTACGGGCGGCTGATCAGCAGCGTGAAGCCGAGGTTGCGGGCGACCAGCGAGCGCAGCAGTTCGTAGCTTGAGGTGCGGTAGCGGATGCGCGGCGCAGCGCCGGCGTGTGCGAACAGCCCGAGTTGGTGCTCGTGCACCGGCTGGATGTCGAGCGCGACAAAGTCGAACTCGGCGAGCTCCGGAAGCGTCACGCTCTCGCGGCCGGCGAGCGGATGTTCCGGCGCGAACAGCGCGTACGGGGCCGTGCTGTAGAGCGGCTCCTTCTCGAGCGTCGACATGCAGGCCGACGTCGTACATCAGCGCGACCTCGCAGCGACCCTCGAGCAGCGCCTGCTCGAGCACGTCGGTCGAGCCCTCGACGAAGTCAAGTGACATTCCCGGGTTAGCGGCGCTCGAAGGTCTCCATCAGCGCGGGCAGCACGAGCGGCGCGCCGGTGCCGAAGCAGCCGACCGTGAGCCGCCCAGACAGGCCACGCCCGATCACGTCGGCCTGCGAGCGCATCGCCTCGGCGTCGGCCATCAGATTGCGCGCCGGCAGCAGCAGCTCGCGACCGGCGGCGGTCAGCTCCAAGCCGCGCCCGCGGCGGCGGACGAACAGATCGGTGCCGAGCGTCTGCTCGAGGCCGGCGATCGCCAGCGAAACCGCCGACTGCGTGACGCGCAGGCGCTCGGCCGCCGTTCGTCATCGAGCCGGCCTCGGCGGCGACGACGAAGCATTCAACCTGCCGGAGGTTCAGCACGCTCATGAGTATCGCTCATGACTTAGCCAAGCAACTTGCTCTTTACTTGTGCGTGCTCCCTGACCACGATGTACCTCGAAGCCACGACCGGACCTGAGGAGAGAGCAGATGAGCGCCGACAGCCTTGAAGCAGCGATCACCAGCGCGCGGTGGCGCCGTCGAGTTCCTTCGCAACGCCCAGGCGCGGCCGCACACCTTCCCGGTGCGGCCCGAGTTCAGCAACTGGCGCAGCGAGCAGACCTCCTGGCGCGAGACCTGCGCGCTGCTCGACCAGTCACACCACATGACCGACCTGTTCCTCAGCGGTCCGGACGCCCTGCGGGCTGCTCGAGCGCCTCGCCGTCAACAGCTTCGCCACCTTCACGCCCGGCAAGGCCAAGCAATACGTGGCCGTCAACCCCGACGGCTTCATCATCGGCGACGCGATCCTCTTTCATCTGCCCGACGGCAGCTTCGACCTCGTCGGCCACCCGATGGTTCTCGACTGGGTCAGTTCCACGCGGTCAGACCGAGGGCCTCGACATCGAGCTCGAGCGCGACGAGAACTCGATCGTGCGCACCTCGGGCCCGCCGAAGCAGTACCGCTTCGAGCTCCAGGGCCCGACCGCAGCGGCGATCGTGGAGGACGTGACCGGCCGCGAGCTGCCGGACGTCAAGTTCTTCAACATGACGAGCTTCGAGATCGCCGGCCTGCAGGGTCGACGCGCTGCGCCACGGCATGGCGGGCCAACCCGGATTCGAGCTGTTCGGCCCCTGGGAGCAGGGCGAGCGGATCCGCGAGGCGCTGCTGGCCGCCGGCGAGGAGTACGGACTCGTCCAGGTCGGCTCGCGGGCGTACTCCACCGCCAACCTCGAGTCGGGCTGGGTGCCGGCCCCGTTCGCCGCGATCTTCTCCGGCGACGAGATGAAGGCCTACCGCGAGTGGCTGCCGGCGCCCAAGGCCGGCTCGCTCGCCGGCAGCCTCTATTCCGAGGACGTCGCCGACTACTACCTGACGCCCTACGAGCTCGGCTACGGGAAGGTGATCGCCTTCGATCACGACTTCGTCGGCCGCGAGGCGCTCGAAGCGCTGGCCGATGCGCCGCTCACGCGAGAAGGTGACGCTCGTCTGGAACGCCCAGGACGTGGCCGATGCCATCGGCAGCCAGTTCGGGCAGGAGAACTCCGCGAAGTTCATCGAGTGGCCGAAAGCGCGTTACGGGCTCTACCAGGCCGACACCGTCCTGCTCGACGGTGAGCAGGTGGGCGTCTCACAGGACTGCGGTTACATCTACAACGAGAAGTCGTTCGTGTCGCTGGCGAGCATCGACACCGACCGCGCGCCGGTCGGCTCGGAGGTAACGGTCGTGTGGGGCGAGTCGCCGAACTCCACCAAGCCCGCGGTCGAGCCGCACGTGCAGGTGGAGCTTCGCGCGACCGTCGCGCCGACGCCGTACGTGTCGTTCGCGCGCAGCTCGTACCGGGTCGCCTGAGACCGCTTCAGCGGTACATCCTGGGTGGTCGGGACCGATCCAGGTGCACCGAGCGGCACTCTCACAGGATGCTGAGCGGGGGCCGGTCGCCGGCCCATGGCCGCGCGGCCTCGATCTGGCCTGCCAGCGAGTAGAGCAGCTCCTCGTCGCCGACGCGGCCGACGAGCTGGACGCTCGAGCGGCAGGCCGTCGGCGCCGAACCCGGCGGGCAGCGAGATCGCCGGCTGCCCGGTGAGGTTGAACACCGGGCACCACGGCATGAAGCGCCCTGCCTTCTCGAGCGCGAGCGGCGCCGACTTGCCGTAACCGCCCTCGGCGGCGATCGCGGTGGTGGCGAGCGTCGGCGTCAGCAGCACGTCGCATTCATTCCAGAGCCTGGTGATCCGCGCGATCGTCTGCGGGCGCTTGGCGAGCAGTTTGTCGCGGCGGCGGTCGGGACGAGCCTGCCGCCGATCGCCGCGAGCTGTCGGGTGGAACGCTCTGCCAGCTCCTCCCGCCAGAGCGTCCCGAACTCGTCGTGCGCCCCCCGCAGGTAGCTCTGGATGAACTCGAGCGACGCCGTCCCGTAGCTCGGATCGCGCTCGACCAGTTCGTGGCCGAGCTCGCCCAGCAGGCGCGACCGTCTGGTCGAACGCGAGGCGCTGGTCTGCGGACAGTCGGGCCAATGTCCCGGGTGGAAGCTTGGTCGAGATCGCGATCCGCAGGGGACCTGCCGGTGGCGTCTGGGCCGCCTCCAGGAAGGTGCCGCGCGGGGGCGCGATGCTGTAGCTGTCGCCGGGGGCAGAGCCGTGGATCACGTCGAGCAGCAGGGCGCTGTCGGCGACCGTGCGCGCCAGCGCACCGAAGGTTGCAAGGCCGAGCCAGCCGTCGCCGAGCGGCTGTGAGGACACCCGTCCGCGCGTTGGCTTCATGCCGACCAGCCCGCAACAGGCTGCCGGGATCCGGATCGAGCCGCCGCCGTCCGATGCTCCGGCCGCCGGGACCAGGCCCGCGGCGACCGCCGCGGCCGAGCCGCCGGATGAGCCGCCTGGAGTGCGTGTCAGATCCCACGGGTTGCGGGTCACCCCGCCCGCGTCACTGGCCGTCCACGGGAACAGCATCAGCTCGGGCACGCGCGTGATCCCGATCGGGATAGCGCCCGCCAGGCGCAGCCGCCGCAGCGGCTCCGCATCTCTCGGTTGCGGCTGTGCGGGCGATTTGGATCCGCGCGTCGGCTGCGTGCCCGGCGATCGGCATGTCGTCCTTGATCGCGATCGGGATGCCGGCCAGTGGCCCCCTGCCCTCCATCGCGCCCGCCGTCGATCTGCGACGCCGTCGTCAGCGCCAGATCCGGCAGCGTCTCGCGGAAGGCGTTCAGTCGCGGGTCGACGCGCTCGATCCGGGCCAGCGACAGTTGCACGAGCTCGCGCGCGCTGAGCTCACGCTCGCGCACGCGGCGCGACAGCTCCAGCAGGCCCCGCAAATGCAAGTTCGTTCTCCTCTTCGCGACTCACGGCGGCCTTAGTCTTCCAGATCCTGGAGCGACAGCAGCAGGCGGCGAATCGCCGGCGCGTAGCGGTAGGACATGCCGCCGTGAGGGCCATCGAAGAGCTCGAAACTGTGCTCCACCCCGAGCGCCCCGAGCTCGGCCGAGAATGCGGCGCTGCCGACGTCGAGCATGTACTCGTCCGATCGCCCTGCCTCGACGTGGATATGCCGCAGTCCGCGCAGCTGCTCCGCGTAACGCGGCGCCATCCGCACCGGGTCGTGCTCGAGCCAGAGCTCCCAGATCTCGGGGATCAGCTTCCCCGTATCGGTGTCGAACGGAAGCAGCACCTGACCGGGGCGATCCGGGTCCGGTGAGTACGCGGCCGCCATCGCGTAGGCATTGAGAGCCTCTCCCCAGCGGCCCCAGTCGAAGTTGTCTGCCTGGGCGAAGTCCGCCAACAGCTTCTCGTACGAGCCGTCGTAGTGGTCGCGCAACACCCGGACGGCGCGTGGGAAATCCATCGTGTAACAGGCCTCGAACAGCGTGTCGGGGGCGTGGGCGACCAACGCGCCGAACGTGTCCGGCCGCAGCATCGGCAGGACCAACGCCCCGTAGCCGCCGGATGAGTGGCCCGTGACGGCGCGGCGTTCACGCGTGGGCACCGTCGGATAGCGCGCGTCGACGAACGGGACGACCTCGTCACAGAGGTAGTCCATGTAATTGCCGGTCGCGGCCGAGTTGAGGAACTGCGAGCCGCCCAGTGATGTCCACGCGTCGACGAAAACGACCACGGCCTCAGGACTGTCGCTGGCGGCGAACATCGCGTCGAGGCGCTCGACGAACAGCGGCTCGAACGGCTTGCGCGCGAGCCAGCCGTCGAGCTGCCCGCTGAAGCCCTGCAGCACGTGCACGCAGCTCACCTCGGCCGCCGCACCCGCGGCGACCCCGGGCGAGCTGTAGACGTACAGCGGGCGCTGCGTGGGATCGCCGAGCGGGTTGCCGGCGAGCAGTTCCGACTCGACCACCAGCTGGTCGAATCTCCCTGCTAACGGGCGGCGCCAGGGCGGGCCGAGCGGCTCGTCTGTCTGCCTGAGGCTCATGTGCTGACCGTATCCGAAACGCGGGCTTACGGCGCCCGCTGGTCAAAAGCCTCGGCGTCTATATTCCGGCTAGTGCCACGGCACAGGACCTGCTTCCGAGAGACTGCCCGAGCGTTAGATGACTGAGATCCTCAACGGAAACGCCAGCGATGGTGACGTAGACATCGACACGGTCGAGACGACCGAATGGCTCGATGCCCTCGATGCGGTCGTTGAACACGACGGCATGGACCGCGCGCGCCATCTGGTCAGCCGGGTCGTCGAGCGTGCGCAACACGCCGGTAGCGGCCCGATCGGCTCGCTGAACACGCCGTACGTCAACACGATCCCGGCGTCACTCGACGAGCCCATCCCCGGTGACCCGGCGATCGAGCGCAAGCTGCGCTCCGTGATGCGCTGGAACGCCATGGCGATGGTGGTGCGCGCCAACAAGTACTCGTCGGAGCTCGGCGGCCACATCGCCTCGTACCAGTCGCTGGCCACGCTCTATGAGGTCGGTTTCAACCACTTCTGGCATGCACCGTCGGCCGAGCACGGCGGCGATCTCGTCTACTTCCAGGGACACTCCTCGCCGGGCAACTACGCGCGCGCGTTCCTCGAGGGCCGCCTGACCGAGGAGCAGCTCGACAACTTCCGTCAGGAGGTGGGCGGCAACGGCCTCTCGTCCTACCCCCACCCTTGGCTGATGCCCGACTTCTGGCAGTTCCCGACGGTGTCGCTCGGTATCGGCGCGATCACCTCGATCTACCAGGCCCGGTTCATGAAGTACCTGAATCACCGCTCGATCACCGACACCGTCGGCCGCAAGGTTTGGGCGTTCCTCGGCGACGGCGAGATGGACGAGCCGGAGTCGATGGGCGCGATCGGCCTTGCCGGGCGCGAGCAGCTCGACAACCTGATCTGGGTCGTCAACTGCCAACCTGCAGCGCCTCGACGGTCCGGTCCGCGGCAACGGCAAGATCATCCAGGAGCTCGAGTCGGACTTCCGCGGCGCCGGCTGGAACGTGATCAAGGTGATCTGGGGCTCGCGCTGGGATCAACTGCTCGAAGCCGACATCGACGGCCGTCTCGTGCACGTGATGAACGAGTCGGTCGACGGCGAGTACCAGACCTACAAGTCGCGCGACGGCAAGTTCGTGCGCGAGCACTTCTTCGGTAAGGACCCGGTGCTGCTCGAACGCGTCTCGCACATGAGCGACGACGAGATCTGGCAGCTGAACCGCGGCGGGCTGGACCAGCAGAAGGTCTACTCGGCGTACTCGGAGGCGGTCCGCCAGGTCGGCCGGCCCACGGTGATCCTCGCCAAGACGATCAAGGGCTACGGGATGGGCACCTCAGGCGAGGGCCAGATGATCGCCCACCAGGCCAAGAAGATGGCCGAGGACGCGCTGCTCGCCTTCCGCGACCGCTTCGAGCTGCCGCTGACCGACGACCAGGTACGCGCGCGCCGAGTACTACAAGCCGCCCGAGGACTCGCCGGAGATGCAGTACCTGCGTGAGCGGCGAGCAGCGCTCGGCGGTTCGCTCCCGGCGCGCCGGCGCACGGCTGAAACGCTCGCGGTTCCGGAGCTCTCGGCCTTCCAGTCACAGCTCGACGGCAGCGGTGAGCGCGAGATCTCGACGACGATGGCGTTCGTGCGGGTACTGGCCACCCTGCTGCGCGACAAGCAGATCGGCAAGCGGGTCGTGCCGATCGTGCCCGACGAGTCCCGCACGTTCGGCATGGAGGGCATGTTCCGCCAGGTCGGCGTGTACTCCCCGGTTGGGCAGCTTTACAAGCCCGAGGACTCCGAGCAGCTCATGTACTACCGCGAGGATCAGGCCGGGCAGATCCTCGAGGAGGGCATCACCGAGGCGGGCTCGATGTCGTCGTTCATCGCCGCCGCGACGTCGTACAGCGCGCACGCCGAGCAGATGATCCCCTTCTACATCTACTACTCGATGTTCGGCTATCAGCGGGTCGGCGACCTCGTCTGGGCGGCGGCCGACAGCCGCGCGCGAGGCTTCCTGCTCGGCGGCACGGCTGGTCGGACGACGCTGAACGGCGAGGGCCTCCAGCACGAGGACGGGCACAGCCACGTGCTCTTCTCGGTGGTGCCGAACGTCCGCGCCTACGACCCGACCTACGGCTATGAGGTCGCGGTGATCATCCAGGAGGGGCTGCGTCGGATGGTCGGTGAGCAGGAGGACGTCTTCTACTACCTGACGCTGATGAACGAGAACTACGTGCACCCGGAGATGCCCAAGGGCGCCGAGGAGGGCATCCTGCGCGGCATGTACCTGCTGCGTGACGCCGGCTCGCCACGGGCTAAGAAGCCGCGTGTGCAGCTGCTCGGCTCGGGCACGATCCTGCGCGAGGTACTGGCCGCCGCGGAGCTGCTCGAGCAGGACTTCGGCGTGCTGGCGGACGTCTGGAGCGTGACCTCGTTCACCGAGCTGCGTCGCGAGGGGATCGAGGTCGAGCGCTGGAACACGCTTCAACCCGTTGGCAAAGAAGCCGCGCACGGCGTACGTGACCGAGCAGCTGCAGAAGCGCCAGGGTCCGGTGATCGCCTCGACCGACTACATCCGCGCCTACGCCGACCAGATCCGCGGCTGGGTCGACGGCTCGAGCGCCGGCGACAAGGCCCGGATCTACCGGGTCCTCGGCACCGACGGCTTCGGCCGCAGCGACTATCGCAAGGCACTGCGCAACTTCTTCGAGGTCGATCGCTACCACGTCGCAGTCGCGGCGCTTAAGGCACTCGCAGACGACGGCGCAGTCGATGCCAAGCAGGTAGCCGAGGCGATCAAGCGTTATGAGATCGACCCGTCGGCGCCGATGCCGACCACCGTATGAGCGCCACAGCTGACGCGCTCGCCGTCACCGTCCCCGACATCGGAGACTTCGGCGAGGTACCGGTGATCGAGGTCCTCGTCGCGGTCGGCGACACCGTCGCAGCCGAGGATCCGCTGGTCACGCTCGAGTCCGATAAGGCGACGATGGATGTGCCCTCACCCGCCGCCGGCACCGTCAGGGCGATCCACGTCAAGGTCGGTGACAACGTCTCCGAGGGATCGCTGGTGCTCGATCTGGAGACCGACGCCGCCGAGGCGTCCGCGCCGGCGCCGTCCCCTTCCGCCGAGCCGGCTCCTGCGCCGGTCCCCGAGCAGGCTCCCGCACCGGCCACCGAGGCTCCCGCACCGACCCCCGAGCAGGCTTCTGCGGCACCGGCCACGCCGGCGCCGCCGGCACCCGCTTCCACGCAGGCGAGCGCCAACGGCGACGCGCCCGTGTACGCAAGTCCGTCGGTCCGCCGGATCGCCCGCGAGCTCGGCATCGATCTGCACGGCGTGGCGGGCAGCGGTCGTAAGGGCCGCCTGACGCCAGAGGACGTCCGCAGCGCTGCCACCGGCGGCGGCACCAGCGCCGGTGGCGGGGTTCCGACGAACGGCAGCCTGGCCGGTCTCGAGCTGGCGCCGTGGCCGGTCGTCGACTTCGAGAAGTTCGGTCCGGTCGAACGCGTCGAGCGCACGCGCATCCAGAAGATCTCGGCACCCAACCTCGCCCGCAACTGGGTGATGATCCCGCACGTCACGCACAACGACGAGGCCGACATCACCGACCTCGAGGCCTGGCGCAAGCAGCTGAACGCCGAGCAAGGCAAGGACGGCGTCAAGTTCACGATGGTCTCGTTCCTGATCGCTGCAAGCGTCGCGACACTTCGGGAGTTCCCGACGTTCAACTCGTCGCTGGACGGCGAGCAGCTGGTGCTGCGCAGGTACTTCAACATCGGCTTCGCCGCGGACACTCCCGGCGGGCTGGTCGTCCCCGTGATCAAGAACGCCGATACCAAGGGCCTGGTGGAGATCGCCAGCGAGCTCACCGAGCTCTCCGGCAAGGCGCGCGAGGGCAAGCTTGGTCCAGCCGACATGGCTGGAGGCACATTCACGATCTCCTCGCTCGGCGGCATCGGCGGGACCTCGTTCACGCCGATCATCAATGCTCCCGAGGTCGCGATCCTCGGTGTCACGCGGTCGGCGATCAAGCCAGTGTGGGACGAGGCGACGGCCAGCTTCGTGCCGCGTCTGATGTTGCCGCTGTCGCTGTCCTATGACCACCGGGTGATCGACGGCGCCTCGGCGGCGCGCTTCGTGGCGCACCTCGTGAAGGTCATCGGCGATCTGCGCAGGGCATTGCTGTGACCCTCATAGAGGTCAAGGTCCCGGACATCGGCGACTTCGCGGATGTCCCGGTCATCGAGCTGCTCGTCAAGCCGGGCGACCAGGTCTCGCCAGAGGATCCGCTGGTAACGCTCGAATCCGACAAGGCCACGATGGACGTGCCGGCACCGTTCGCCGGAGTGGTCAAGGATCTGAAGGTCAAGGTCGGTGACAAGGTCGCCGAGGGCTCGGTGCTGTTGACGCTGAACGCGACCGATTCACCCGAGGTCACAACGCCCACCGAGTCTGCGACTGCAGCGCCTTCACAAGCTCCGGCGGCCGCGCCTGCACAGGCCCCGGCGGCCGCGGCTCCTACATCGGCTCCGGCTGCCGCTCCCGCCACCCCAACTGCCGCCGCCGGCGATACGCATGTGGTGGTCATCGGCTCCGGGCCGGGCGGCTACACCGCCGCGTTCAGGGCGGCGGACCTCGGCATGAAGGTCACGCTCATCGAGCGCTACGAGACTCTGGGAGGCGTCTGCCTCAACGTCGGCTGCATCCCCTCCAAGGCGCTGCTGCACGCGGCCCGCGTGATCGCCGAGACCGAGGAGATGGCGGAGCACGGCGTCAGCTTCAGCAGGCCGAAGCTCGACCTCGCGAAGCTGGTCGGCTGGAAGCAGGACGTGGTCAACAGGCTGACGGGCGGCCTCGCCACGATGGCCAAGCAGCGCAAGGTCGAGGTCGTGACCGGCATTGCCAAGTTCACCGGCCCCAAGTCGATCTCAGTCGATGGGCGGTCGATCGACTTCGACAGCTGCATCATCGCCGCCGGCTCGAGCGCGGTGAAGCTGCCGTTCCTGCCCGACGATCCGCGCATCATCGACTCGACCGGCGCGCTCGCTCCCGACGACGTTCCGGGACGGTTCCTCGTGATCGGCGGAGGCATCATCGGTCTCGAGATGGCGACCGTGTACCACGCGCTGGGCGCCAAGGTCACCGTCGCGGAGATGATGGACCAGCTGATCCCCGGCGCCGACGCTGATCTGGTCCGCCCGCTGCACAACCGCATCAAGGAGCGTTACGACGGAATCCTGCTGAGCACACAGGTGACGGCCGTGAAGGCATCCAAGAGCGGCCTGCGGGTCTCGTTCTCAGAGGGCAAGGATCAGACCTTCGACCGCATCCTCGTGGCCGTCGGGCGCATTCCCAACGGTCACGCGCTCGATGCCGACAAGGCCGGCGTCACCGTGGACAAGCGCGGCTTCATTCCCGTCGACCGTCAGCTGCGCACGAACGTTCCCGGGATTTACGCGATCGGCGACATCGTCGGCGGCCCGATGCTCGCGCACAAGGCGACCCACGAGGCCAAGACCGCAGCCGAGGTGATCGCCGGGGTAGCGGGCGCCGAGTTCGACGCCCTCACGGTGCCGTCGGTCGCCTATACGGACCCGGAGGTCGCGTGGATGGGCCTCACCGAGCTCGACGCCAAGGCACAGGGGATCAAGTACGAGAAGGCGACGTTCCCCTGGGTGGCGTCAGGACGCGCCCTCGGGCTCGGACGCCCGGAGGGCTTCACCAAGCTGCTGTTCGAGGTGGTGATGAATCAAACCGGCTGCTCGGCGCGGGAATCGTCGGCGTCGGGGCCGGCGATCTGATCGCGGAGACCGTGCTCGCGCTCGAGGCCGGGCTCAACGCTCAGGACATCGCCTTGGCGATCCACCCCCACCCGACGCTGTCGGAGACGATCGCCTTCGCGGCCGAGCTGCAGGACGGCTCGATCACCGATCTGCTGCCGCCGAAGAAGCGGCGCTAGCTCTAGCGGCGGCGCAGCCGCCGCTACCCTCAGAGCTCGACCGGCGGCGGCGCAGCCTCCGCCGCAGCCACAATCCGCCAACGCTGGCGCCGTGACGATCGCCACGAGCTTGGGCCTGGGCGCGTGTTCCGCCAATCGCGATCGCTTTACCCGCGCCTCCTCAGGCGCCGGCATCGCGAACTCCTCCGCGACCAGCACGTCCCGCGGTTCAGCGCCGACGAGGTCGGCCGGCAGCTGCAGCACCTCGGGTTGCAAGGCCGGGTCAGGTGCCGGTACCACGAACTCCTCAGCTGCGAGTACGTCCGTCGGCTCGTCGTTACTTCTGGGGTCGCTCATCGCTGTGATCTTCGCAAACCCGACGGTCGAATCAAGGCGTAAGCTCTGCCATGCGATAATCTCAGTCATCCAGACTCAGATCCGGACTGGCGGTCCGTGCCGCTGGTGGTACCATGTACTTACCATTCATTAGTCCCTGGTGAAAGTGAAGCTTTGATGACCCGTTTGCTACTTGTCCCGCTAGACGATGCGGTCGTCTTCCCCGGCATGTCCGTCACGCTGGCAGTCGACACCGCCGACGAAGAGCGCGTGCTGCTCGTGCCGCGTCATGAGAACGAATTTGCCGGTGTAGGGACGGTCGCAACCGTCAGCGAGACCGTGCGGCTGCCGGGTGGCGCCAGCGCCGTCGTCGTCGAGGGCCTGCATCGTGGCATCGCCGGCGCCGCCATAACCGAGCCCAACGGCCGCCTGTACGTCGACGTCGACGAACGCCCGGATCCCTCCGGCGAGGTGCCGAGCCGTGAGCTCCGCGAGCTCGAGCGCGAATACCGCGCCGTCGTCGAGGAGATCCTCGATCTGCTTGGCGCAGACAGCCGCATCCAGTCCTTCCTACGTGGCATCACAGAGCCAGGCGCGCTCGCAGATGCCACCGGCTACTCCCCCGACCTCAACTACGAGCAGCGCATCCAGTTGCTTCAGGAGGTCGACATCCCCACGCGCCTGAGGCTGGCGTTGTCGTTCCAGCGCGAGCGCCTGGCCGAGCTGCAGATCCGCAAGCGGATCCGCGACGACGTCGAATCCGGTGCCGAGAAGCAGCAGCGCGATTACTTCCTGCGCAAGCAGATGGATTCGATCCGCCGCGAGCTCGGCGAGGACGACGCGTCCGTCGTCGAGGAGTACCGCACCAAGATCGAAGAGGCCGGCATGCCGGACGAGGTCCGCGAGCAGGCCGAGAAGGAGCTCGGGCGGCTCGAGCGCGTCGGCGAGCAGTCCGGCGAGTCGAGCGTGATCCGCACCTACCTGGACTGGCTCCTGGCCGTGCCGTGGGGCAAGCGCTCAGACGAGCGGCTCGATCCGCAGCATGCGCGGGAGGTGCTGGACGCCGACCACGCAGGCCTCGAGGACGTCAAGGACCGCATCGTCGAATACATCGCCGTCAAGAAGCTGCGCCAGGAGCGCGGCATCACGGAGGACAAGCGTTCCGGCGCGATCCTCACGCTGATCGGTCCTCCCGGTACCGGCAAGACGTCGATCGGCGAGTCGATCGCGCGTGCGACCGGCCGCGAGTTCATCCGCATCTCGCTGGGTGGCGTGCGCGATGAGGCTGAGATCCGCGGTCACCGCCGCACCTACATCGGCGCGCTGCCGGGTCGCCTCGTGCGCGCCCTGCGTGACGCGGGCACGATGAACCCGGTGATCATGCTCGACGAGGTCGACAAGGTCGGCGCCGACTGGCGTGGCGACCCCAGTTCGGCCCTGCTCGAGGTGCTGGACCCGGCGCAGAACCACAGCTTCCGGGATCACTACCTCGACGTCGAGCTCGACCTGAGCGGCGTGATGTTCATCGCAACGGCGAACGTCGCGGACACGATCCCCGGCCCGCTGCTGGACCGAATGGAAGTGATCCGCTTCGACGGCTACACGACCTCCGAGAAGGTTGCCATCGCCCGGGGTTACCTCTGGCCGCGGCAGCTGGACCGCAACGGACTGCACTTCGACGAGGTCGAGGTCAGCGACGAGCTGCTGCGGACCGTCGTGACCGAGTACACGCGTGAGGCCGGTGTCCGCAACCTCGAGCGTGAGATTGGCACGCTGCTGCGCAAGACCGCGACCCAGATCGCGTCAGGCAAGGCGACGCCTCCGGTCTACCTCGATCTCGAGGCGGTGCGCGACGCGCTCGGCCGCCAGCGGTTCTTCCAGGAGTCGGCGATCCGCACCGCGGTGCCGGGCGTGGCGACCGGATTGGCGGTGACCGGAGCCGGCGGCGACGTCCTGTTCGTCGAGGCGACTGCGATCCCCGGAAAGCCCGGTCTGACCCTGACCGGCCAGCTTGGCGATGTCATGAAGGAGTCGGCGCAGATCGCGCTCTCCTACGTGCGCGGCCACGCCGACGAGCTCCACATCGATCGCAGCAACTTCGAGGACAAGTCGTTCCACGTGCATGTCCCGGCGGGAGCGATCCCGAAGGACGGCCCGAGCGCAGGCGTCACCATGGTCACGGCGCTGACCTCGCTGCTCACCGGGCGCCCCGTGCGTCACACGGTGGGTATGACCGGCGAGGTCACGCTCCAGGGCCGGGTGCTGCCGATCGGCGGGGTCAAGCAGAAGGTGCTCGCGGCGCACGCCGCGGGGCTGACTGACGTGATCCTGCCGGAGCGCAACCGCGGCGACGTCGACGAGGTGCCACAGGAGGTCCGCGACGCCATGAACTTCCACTTCGCCATGAGCGTCGACGAGGTGCTGGCGGTCGCACTCGAGCCGGCACTGGTGGCCGCGGCCTGAGCGATCGGGCGCTCGGACGCGCTCTCTTCACCCGATAACGCATAGCGGGGCTGCCGGTCAAATCGGACTGGCAGCCCCGAAAGCGTCAGTAGGTGGCGTAACCGGTGCCGCTGATCACGAAGCCGTGATGCTGCTTGGAGAAGCAGTCAACGCCGACTCGCCTGATCTGACAGGTCATATTCCCGACCGTGTCGTCCCAGCCGACGGGGATCACCTTTGCGCTGGGGGATATGGCGCTGCGTCCGCCGCAGACGAACTTGGCGGCCTTGGTCCCCTGCATGAAGATGGTGTTGCCCCAGGTCGGTCTTGCACGACGACCGGCTCGATCGGGGCTGCCCAGACGCGCTGCTGAACTGAGCAGCTGACCCAGCCTGGACCGACGTGACAACCGACGTTGCCGCCCTGGACCAGGAAGCTGGTCTGGGCAAGCGCCGGATGCGTCGACGGTACGAATGCGGTCGACGGGACGTCCGGGCGCAGGGTCTTGGTGATGGTGCGGGTCCGTGTGCGGGTGTGCACCTTCACGATCGTCCTGAGCTTGGTCCTGGTCTTCGTCCTGACGACGGTCCGCACGACGGTCTTCGGCGGAGGTGGACTACTGGTCTGGGCAGGCGTCGTGGTCGTCGCCGGCGTGCTGGAGACGGTTGTCGTCACCGGCTTGTTCGCAGTCGCGTTGTCGGTGGCGGGCGTCGTTGACGTCGTGGTCGTCTTGGCCGTTGACTTTTTCGACGAGCTGCTCTTGTGGGCACTGCCGCGGGCCGCGGTGGTGATCAGGCCCTCGCCTGAACCGCCGCTGGTCACCTGGCCGCCCGAACCGTGCGCTGATCGCCGCCGACGCGTGGCTGAGCGAATGCGAGGTCCCGCTCGTGATCCGCGGTCCATTCTGCTGCGCGACGCTACCCGCGCCACTGCCGGAAGGCGCGTCCGCAAGCTCGGCGCCCACGCTGCCACCTGAGGCGGACGCACCAGGTGTCGCGCTGACAGCCGCGGACGGAGTCGGCGTCGTATTGACTGGTGGCGGAGTCGAACTGCCACCGCCGCACGCGGCCACGCCTGCCGTCACTGCGACGCGCCGCCAGGGCCCGCGGAGTGAACCTGCGAAGAGACAGTAACGTTCTATTGATGAGCACGATCATTGCCAGCGACGAACGTCGCATTGTTGAATCTGTCCCGCATCAACTCCTTATCGGCGGCGAATGGCGAGATGGTGAGCACGGAGCGCTTTCCGTCGAGGATCCGGCCACCGGAGAGGTTCTGGTCGACGTCGCAGACGCCTCACCGGCCGACGCCGTCGCGGCACTCGACGCCGCCGTCGAGGCCGCGTCCGGAGTGGGCCGCCTACCCTCCGCGCGAGCGCGGTGAGATCCTGCGCCGCGCGTTCGAGACGATCATCGGACGCGCCGACGATCTGGCGCTCCTGATGACCCTGGAGATGGGCAAGCCGCTTGCCGAGTCGCGCGCGGAGATCATCTATGCCGCCGAGTTCCTGCGCTGGTTCTCAGAGGAGGCGGTGCGTATCGACGGGCGCTACAGCGTCTCCCCCAACGGCAACGGGCGGATTCTGACGATGGCCCAGCCCGTGGGACCATGCCTGCTGATCACGCCCTGGAACTTCCCGCTGGCGATGGGCACACGCAAGGCCGGCCCGGCGCTTGCCGCTGGATGCACCGTCGTCATCAAGCCGGCCCAGCAGACGCCGCTCTCGACACTCGCGTTCGCCAAGATCCTCCAGGAGTCCGGGCTGCCGGCGGGCGTCGTAAACGTCGTCACGTCCAGCCAGGCAGGCCCGACCACCGCACCGCTGCTGTCCGATCAGCGCCTGCGCAAGCTTTCATTCACGGGCTCGACGGAGGTCGGACGTCTGTTGATGTCGCAGGCCTCCGAGACGCTTCTGCGGCTGTCCATGGAGCTCGGTGGCAACGCGCCGTTCCTGGTGTTCGAGGACGCCGACCTGGACGCTGCCGTAGACGGCGCGGTGCTCGCCAAGATGCGCAACGGCGGCGAGGCATGCACGGCCGCTAACCGCTTCCACGTGCACGAGTCGGTGGCTACCGAGTTTGCGGAGCGCCTGGCAAAGCGGCTTGGCGCGCTCAGGGTCGGGCGCGGCACCGAGCCTGGGATCGAGCTCGGTCCGATGATCGATGCCAGGCAGCGCGACAAGGTCGATGAGCTTGTCGGGGACGCCGTGGATCGCGGCGCGAAGCCCCTCACCGGCGGCAGCGCCGTCGCTGGGCCCGGCTATTTCTACGAGCCGACCGTGCTCGGTGGGGTCCATGAGGACACGCGGCTGCTCACCGAGGAGATCTTCGGCCCCGTGGCGCCCGTCATCAGCTTCTCCAGCGAGGAGCAGGCGATCCGCGCGGCCAACGCGACCGAGTACGGCCTCGCCGCCTACCTGTTCACCCAGAACTTCAAGCGTGCGATCCGTGTCTCCGAGGCCCTGGAGACCGGCATGATCGGCCTCAACCAGGGCATCGTCTCGAATGCCTCCGCACCGTTTGGCGGGATCAAGCAGTCGGGCTTCGGCCGTGAAGGTGGGCACGAGGGCATGCACGAGTACCTCGCGACGAAATACGTCGCCGTCAATATGGACTGAGATGGCTCGAGCGGACCCGCGCCTGACTGAAGTCCGGGCCAGGCAGCGAGCTGGACCAGCCGCTCGTACGCAGCGTTGAGCTGGCCACGCTCCCCGATGCGGGCGTGGCCGGCGAGCACCCCTGGAACCTGCCTGCGATTCAGGCCTTGGCAGACGGTGTTGCACTGCATCCGAAGGTCACCTACCTGGTCGGCGAGAACGGAAGCGGCAAATCGACGTTGCTCGAGGCGATCGCGGTGGCGGCAGGCCTCAATCCCGAGGGCGGCTCGTCCAACTTCGCCTTCGCGACGCGCGAGTCGCACTCCGAGCTGTGGGAGTCGATCCGGCTCGTGCGTGGTCGCCGGATGCCGCAGACCGACTTCTTCCTTCGAGCCGAGAGCCTCTTCACCGCGGCCACGTATCTCGATGAGACCAGGGCCGAGACCGGCGATGATCGGACGCTGCGCGCATACGGGGGCACGTCACTGCACGAGCAGTCGCACGGCGAGTCCTTCCTCGCGGTCCTGGTGAACCGCTTCGGCCCGGACGGCTTCTACGTGATGGACGAGCCCGAGGCGGCGCTCTCGGCGCAGAACTGCCTCACCTGTCTGCGCAGGATCCACGAGCTGGTCGGCGCCGGCTCGCAGTTCGTGATCGCGACGCACTCCCCCCTCATCCTCGCCTATCCCGACGCCGCGATCTACGAGTGCAGCGAGGATGGGCTATGCGAGATCGAGTACGAGCAGGCGAGCGCGGTAAGGCTGTTCAGCGGCTTTCTGGCCGCGCGTGAACGCTTCCTCGCAGAGCTGCTCGCTGACTGACGCCGCGCACCTGCCCGCGCAGCCTCTCACAGGCTTGCGCAACTTCGCGGGCTGAGGTCAGCTGACCTTGCTCAGGACGATCGTGTTGACCGGGAGCAGGATGGCGAACAGGATCGTCCAGCGGTTCAGGTTGCGCTCCACCAGAGAGCCACCGCTGAACTGACTGCCGCCGCCTCCGGTGCCGCCGCCCATACCGAAGCCGGACAGGCCGGAGTCCTTACCGGAGTGCATGAGGATCAGGAACACCAGCATCACGCTGATGAACACCTGGACTACGTCGAGCACGAAAGTCATATCGGGCGCTGATGGTAGCCGCTTTCGAGCCGAGCCGAACGTTTCGCCGCGGTTAGGTTTCCGATTCGGCGGCCGGCTGGCCGAGCTCGTCGAGCTCATCGAGCTCATCAAGCTGGTGCAGCAGGTCGATTGCCTCCGAGCGCAGCGTCGAGTCGATCGCCTCGTAGTCCTCGTCAGAGAGCTTGCCGGTCTGATGATCGAGCTCGGCATCGCGAATCTCTCGATACTTCGCGTCGCGAGCGACTTCCAGGTCGAGCCGTTCGAGCGATTGGAGCTCGTCCTCCTGTATCTCGCTGGAGGCCGGTCGGCGCCGCAGCGGAGCGCTGACGAGCAGGACGACACCGATCAACAGTAGGAGGAAGATCACGTATGCCATCGAGCGGATCCGATCGGCGCTACGCGAGCTCGCGCACGGCAACCGGTGCGCGTTCAGGAACGCTGTTGCCACGGCGGCCAAACAGCGACGGCGGCACCACCGCGATCAGGCCGCCGAAGAAGACGATCGCAGCGCCCGCCCACAGCCAGGTGACCAGTGGCGACGACGATCAGCAGGAACTGAACCGGGTAGGCGTGCGTGCGGTACTGGTTCGCGATCTCCTGCACCGCGGCATCGCGCTCGATCCAGAAGTTGCTCCTGTTCAGCGTGTCGTTGAGCGCCGCCTGCTGCTCGTTGAGAGGCAGCTTCTTGGCCTGCGCATAGATCGCGTTGTACTCGCCGGCGAAGAGCCTGTCGCCCTTGTTGATCAGCGGTGCCAGCCGCGTCGAGGTTGGCGGCCGCCACCGTCCAGATGTCGCGCAGCGGGCCGGCATCCAGGCCGATGGTGCTGTCCGCGTTCGCGCTGTCGAAGAAGCGACCGATGAAGCCATCGGAGCGTGTTGGTCGACGGGTAGAAGCTCTGCATCGTGTGCAGGCGCGTGACCTGCTTGCCCTGCTTGGTGACGTTGATGACCGCGCCGAACGAGATCCGCTCGGCGGTGACCGCCACCGTCGGGCGCACGTAGCGGAACGCGTAGCCGCCGCTCGAGGCGCTCTGCCCTGGCAGCAGCGTGACGTTCCGCGAATGCTGGAACGAGGAGGATGCGGCCACGCCGATCAGCATGACCGCGAAGCCGAGGTGGGCGATGTAGCCGCCGTAGCGTCGGCGATTGCGCCGCACCAGCGCGAGCACCGCCACCGGCCAGGCGTCGCGGGTCGTCGCCCGACGCGCCGCGGCGCCGCGGTAGAACTCCTGCACCACCGTGCCGATCACGAACGCGCCTAGCCCGAACATCGCAACCGCCAGCGGCTTGCGGCCGGCGTCGGTCAGGGCCAGCACCAGAATCGTCACCAGCACGCCGAAGCCGACCGGACAGATGAACTGCCGCCACAGGTTCGCGACCGTTGCGCGGCGCCATGAGATCAGGGGACCGACTCCGCTCAGCAGCACGAGGATCAGGGCCAGCGGCACGACGAACGGCGTGAAGGCGGGCGGCCCCACCGAGACCTTGGTTCCTGTCACGGCCTGCGAGATCAGCGGGAACAGCGTCACCCAGAAGATCACGAAGGTGAGCGCCACGAGCACCATGTTCTGCAACAGGAAGATCGCCTCGCGCGAGATCAGCGAGTCGATCCGGTGCTCGGAGGACAGCACGTCGACGCCGCCAGATCACGAGGCCGACGGACGTCAGGAACATGACCCCGAGCAGGATCACGAAGGGCACACCGAGCGTCGAGGCACCGAAGGCGTGAATCGAGTCGAGCACGCCGGAGCGCACGAGGAACGTGCCGAAGATCGCCAGCGTGCCGAACATCAGCACCAGCGACACGTTCCAGACCTTGAGCATCCCGCGCTTCTCCTGGATCTGAATCGAGTGGATGAAGGCGGTGCACACGATCCACGGCATCAACGCCGCGTTCTCGACGGCGTCCCAGCCCCAGTAGCCGCCCCAGCCGAGCTCCGTGTAGGACCAGCGCGCCCCGAGGATGATGCCGACCCCCAGGCACAGCCAGGCTGCCAGCGCGAAGCGCCTGGTGTCGCGGATCCACTCCGATCCCAACTTTCCGGTGATCAGTGCGCCGACGGCGAACGCGAACGGGATCGCCATCAGCGTGTACCCGGTGTAGAGCATCGGCGGGTGGAACATCATGCTCGGATGCATGAGCAGCGGGTCGAGCCCGGCGCCGTTTGACGGCGTGAGCGCGGCGGGTGTCGTCTGGAACGGATTCGCGGCGAACGTTGCGAGCGCCGCGAAGAACCCGTTCAGGCCGAGCAGCACAGCGGTGGCATAGGGGGCGATCTCACGCAGCCGGCGGCGCGTCAAGAACAGCGCCAGTGACGACCACAGCGACGAGAGCGTCACCCACAACAGCAGCGAGCCCTGCTGTGAGGACCAAGGCGCTGTCAGCTTGTAGAAGACGGGAATCGTTGTGGCGGACGTGTCGGCGACCACCTTGAAGCTGAAGTCGTTGCGTAGGAACGCGACCTCGAGCAGCAGAAAGGCGATGACGCTCAGCGCCGCCAGCGCGTAAACCGCGCGGCGCCCGGAATCAGCCCACTCGCCGCGACCCGTTCGCGCCCCGTAAATTGAGGCGCCGATCCCGTAGAGGCAGACTCCGACGTCGAGCAGCAGGATGGCGCGCCCGAGCTGCGCCATCAGCCGTTGACCACCGCCGGTCCGGCGGGGATGCCGGCCGTGTCCTTGATCGCGCCCGATGCCGCCTGGTACTTCGACGGGCACTTCGTCGTGAGCGAGTTCTGCTGGCCGACGAACTTGCCGCCCTGATCGGTGACGTTGACCATCACTGCCCGGCCCTGTGCGAACGGATCTGGAACCGAGCCCGTATAGCTGACATCAACCGCCACCGTGCGCTTGGGGTTGAGCACGCGGAAGTCGAGCGTCGAGCCCGACGTAGTGAATCGAGCCGTTCTCCACGGTTCCGGCCAGGATGTACTGCCCTCCCGGCGTGGCTTTCTTGAGCAATTGCGAAGCGGTCAGTTCGTCGCGACCGGCGCTGAAGCTCACGTAAATCAGCGCGCTTGCCAGCAGCAGTGCTGCTGACAGGGCGACCGTCAACCGGATCGCGCGTTTGCGATTCGGGTCCATGCGAGTAGTGATTGTCCCACAGAGACCGGGCCAGGGAAGCCCGACCCGGTTCTCTTATCGGCTTCTGACTATCGAATCTCAGACCGTTGCGGACGCCTACTTGAGCCGCTCGCGCGCGGTCTTCGCCCAGCTGTCGGTGATGTCGCGCACGAACTTCGCCTGCGATGCGACG
Source organism: uncultured Actinomycetota bacterium (assembly GCA_963818135.1). GTDB lineage: Bacteria > Actinomycetota > Thermoleophilia > Solirubrobacterales > Solirubrobacteraceae > Palsa-465. Next base: position 189,128 of record CAWFRF010000008.1, on the reverse strand, counting down.
AGCCGCGTGATCCACTCGAGCTCATCCTTGGCCGGGCTCTGGGAGACCTCGTTGGCGATGGTCTTGAGCGCCTTCTCGTAGCTAGTCAGCGTGTTCTCGCCCGCCTCGCGCCCAAACTCGATGATCTTCTCGTTCAGCTTGCGCAACCGCTCCGCGATCGCCTCGACCTGGACGTTCTCGGCGTTGACGCGAATCGTGACTCGCGGTGAGTTCTTCGCTGCGGCGCCGTTCTTGCTCGCTGCGGTCTTGCGGGCGGGCTTGGCAGCGGTGGTCTTGCTCCTCCCGGTCGACTTCGCCGTCGTCGACTTGGCCGCCGACTTCGAAGCCGCGGACTTGGCGGCAGCTGACCTGGACGCCGCTGGCTTCGCGGCCGCGGACTTCGCCGCGGTCGACTTGGCGGCGGCCGGCTTGGCGACAGTGCGCTTGGCCGCTGCCGGCTTGGCGGCGGTGCGCTTGGCTGCCGCCGGCTTGCTGGCAGCGGATGAGGCGGGCGTGCCTTCGCCGCGGCGGACCTTGCGGGAGCGGGCTTACCTGCGGCGGGCCTGGCGGAAGAGGTCTTCGGTGCGGCCGGGTTGCTTGGACTCGATCCGGCGGTACGGGCCTGCGGCATCGTTACTCCTTTGCGCGATCTGCGCGATAGCTGTCTTGGTCAGGGCGCCCACGTCAGCGTTCCCCGACGGTGCGCGTGCGGGGAGAACCGCACGGCGTCGAGCGTAGCGCCGTCCGCGACGGCGAACACCACACAGCCGATGCGATCCTCGCCGGCGGTGATGTAGCGATCGAAGTCCTCCAGCGGTGTCCTGCAGATTCCGCGCGTCGCCAGCACGGGCGTCACGATGCCACCGGAGGTCAGGACGGAGATGTCACCGGTCGCCGAACTGTCATAGACCCGCGGCCCGGAACTGCGAATCTGGATGATCACGCCCACCGCTCGCGCGTGCGCAGGCAACCGAGCACCCGAGCCGCGTAGCGGGTCGATCACGCGGCGGAGTGTCACCGCCAACTCCGCGCCGGAGGCGTCGACTCGCTGCGCTGTGCCCAGGCCCGGGAGCGAACGACGTGCGAGCGCCACCGGCGCGCGCTTGCTCAGGCGCGCACCACTGAGCACGACGGCATCGGCTTGAGCTCAGCGCCCGGGCGGCCGCGTGAGCCACAGCCGGCCAGCATCACCGCGACCAGCAAACCGGCGGCAGCCGCCGGCACTCCGGTCTTCAAGCCCCTGCGCATGGCGAGCAGCGTAAAGCCGGAGCAAACGTCTAGTTTCCAAGTCATGTTCGAGATTCGCACCCGCGCCACCGACAGCCGTGCCCGCACCGGCACGCTGCGACTCGCTCACGGCGATGTGCAGACGCCCGCGTTCGTCCCGCTGGCCACGCGCGGAGCCGTGAAGATGCTCGATCCGCACGACGTCGAGGCGCTCGGCTACGAGATGGTTCTCGGCAACACCTTCCATCTGTATCTCTCGCCAGGTCCGGAGCTGATCGATTCCTACGGCGGCCTCGGCGAGTTCATGCGCTGGCCGCGCCCGATCATCACCGACTCCGGCGGGTTCCAGGTCTTCTCGATGGGCCACGGCGGCGTGGCGGACGAGATCAAGGGCCGCGGCCGCAGCGCCACGGGTGGCGGATCGCGTAGCGCGATCCTCGCGATCACCGAGGAAGGAGTGCGCTTCCGCTCGTACGTGGACGGCAGCGAGCGCTTCATGGCCCCGGAGACCTCGATGGCCGTGCAGGCGGCGCTGCATTCGGACATCGCGCTCGTGTTCGACGAGTGCACGCCGTTTCACGTCACGCGCGAGTACACCGCGCGTTCCACCGAGCGGACGCACCGCTGGCTCCAGCGGTGCCTCGAATGGCACGAGCACAACGGTCCGCCCGACCAGGTCGTCTACGGGATCGTGCAGGGCGGTGTCGAGCGGGATCTGCGCGTCGAATCGGTCGAGGCGGTCTCGGCCAGCCGCTGTGGCGGCGTCGCGATCGGTGGCTCGCTCGGCCAGGACAAACCTCAGATGCACGAGGTCGTCGATTGGACGACAGCCGCGCTTGAGCGGGTCTCGCCCGAGCGGCCCAGACACCTGCTCGGGATCGGCGACATCGATGACCTGCTGGTCGGCGTCGGACTTGGCATCGACACGTTCGACTGCGCCATGCCAACCCGCCTCGCCCGCCACGGCGTGGCAATCGTCCCTGAACCGGACAACCGCTGGCGCGTCGATCTCGCCAAGTCGCGCTTCCGCGGCTCCCGGGAACCGATCATGGAAGGCTGCCCCTGCCCAGCCTGCTCGGCAGGCTTCACGCGCGGCTATATCCACTACGCAGCCAAGGCCGGCGAGACGACCGGCCCGCGGCTCTTGACGCTTCACAATCTGAGCTACATCCAGCGACTGATGGCTGATCTGCGTGACGCCATCGACCACGGCGGCCTGCAAGAAGCCATCGCCCGCTTCATGGCTGGGCGCTGAGGCGCCGTCTACTTCGTGTACCTCGAGATGATGGTTTGGACCTTGTTGACGGCGCTCTGCCAGTCGTGCGCTACGACCTGCTTGTACTGCACGACCGACGCCGAGCTCTGGTGCAGCGCCGCGACGATGACAACGATCACCACCACGAGCACGACCAGCAGCGCGAGCAGCCAGGCGACGCGACGGCCGCTCCCGCGATGCTCGCGCGATCCGCGCGCGGGCCGGGGCCAGTTCCTCCCGAGTCGGCGGCCGCCGCGCCGGCACCGTCTTGGGTGCGCGCGGCGCCGCAGGCCGGGACGGCGCACGCTGCGCCACCATCGTCTCCTGCGTCGGATAGTCGCGTTCCCGCGTGGGCAGCACCCGCGTCGCCGCAGTGCTCGTGCCCATGTGGCGGGTGGGCGCATCATCGGACCAGGGCGAGATCCCGTGAGCGCCGTCGACGATCAGCTCGGAGAGCTCGGTGGCGGTCCGCGGCCGTTCCTCGGGAACGACCGAGATTGCGAGGGCCACAGCCTCCGCGAGCGCCGTCGGCACATGCGGATTGATGCGCTGCAGCGGAATCGGCGACTCGCGCTGCTGCTTGAGCGCAAGCTCCGCCAGAGAGTTGGCCTCGTATGGCAGCCTGCCGGAGAGCAGCTGGTAGGTCACCACGCCGAGTGAGTAGAGGTCAGCCTGAGGACCGGCCTCCTCCCCGCGCGCCTGCTCGGGTGAGAGGTAGGCGGCCGTGCCCAGCACCGAGCCGACCTGCGTAATGCTCGACTGGCCCGTCGCCCGGGCGATGCCGAAGTCCGCGAGCTTGACCACGCCGCTCTCGGAGACGAGCAGGTTGCCGGGCTTGACGTCACGGTGAACGACGCCGTTGCGATGCGCGTAGTCGAGGCCACGGCAGGCCTGCGTGATGATGTCCACCACCTGTGTCGACGTCGAGGTGGCCGCGGTCGCGCAGGATCTCCGCGCACGATCGGCCGGGCACATACTCCATGACGATGAAGTGCTGATGCGCCGACTCGTCGAACCCCGAGTCGAAGACCTGGACGATGTTGGGGTGCACGAGGCGGGCGGCCGCCAGCGCCTCGCGCCTGAACCGCGAGACGAAGGTCGGGTCGTCGGCGAGATGTTCTGCCAAGCAGCTTCACTGCGACGTGGCGCTCGAGTCGCTCGTCGAGCGCCAGTAGAACGGTCGACATGCCGCCGACGCCAAGCCGTCCCTCGACCCGGTAGCGGCCGTTGATGACCGAGCCGGTGCCCATCAGAAGCCGCTCCCGGTTGTCCCGGACGTGCCGGTTGCGCTCGTCGTCGAGGTGCTGCCCGTGTCGACGTCGAGGTGCCACCGAGGTCAGTGCCGCCGAGACCCGGTGCCGCCGTTCGACGTGGTCGTCGAGGACGTCGTCGCTTGTCGTGTTGCCGTGTTCGTCGTCGTTTCGATCCCCTGGCCGCCCGTGGTGCTCGTCGTGCTGGTCGAGGGAGGCGTATACGTGTAGGTCTGCGTCGGCTGAGTCGGTTGCGTCGTGGTCGGCTCTGTGAACGTCGGAACCGTCTGCGTCTCTGTCCTGGTTCTCGTGGTCGACGGTCCGCGTCTTGGTCGTGTGCGTCTTCGGCGTCGTCGCCGTGCTGGCTCCGACACTCGTTGCTCGCGCTGGTCAGCGACTGGATCGTGCTCGCGCCCTGGTTGAGGTTCGCGAGCAACGTCGAGTTGACGCCGCCGAACCCGCTGAGCGCGTTCTGGAAATCGGTCAGGTAGCTGCTGCGCACGCGTGCACTCACCAACGTCCAGCGCCTGCTGGACGTTGTTGAGCTGCCGCGGTCAGCCTGTTGGCCTCCGACTGCGACAGCCAGCGGCCTCCGCTACTGCCGCAGCCCGCGATCGCGGACACGGCAAAGCCGACACCGGCAGCGACGAATGCCCTGTGTACGAAGCCCATCCGCGCTCGACTTTAGCCACTGCTCCGGCCAAAGCCGCGTCAAACGGCCCCTCCGAGGGGCCTTGCAAGCTCTATTGCCCGAAGCTCAGCCGCTCCGCCAGCGCGTCGGGAAGTCGCGCTGCGCGTATCGCCCAGGCGGCCCCATCGATGTCGTATTCCGCCCGCCTGTAGGTGGCTGTCCACCGCTCAGTGTCCAGCTCGAGCCACGCCGCACGAGGGTCGCCGTCACGCGGCTGGCCGACGCTTCCCGGGTTCAGCAGCCAGTAACCCGGCGTTGACGTCAAGCTCGTCCCCCTCGTGTCGGGTCTCCCCGGTGGCGCGACTCACCATCGAACCGGTGGAAGGCCAGCGCGACGTGCGTGTGTCCGACCACGCTTATCCGCTGCGGCTGCACCTCGAACGCGAGCTCCGCCTGCAGCGGTGAGAGCACGTACTCCCAGACTGGATCACGCGGACTCGCGTGATAAAGGCTCACCACCTGATTCTCATCCACGGGCGACAGCGACTCGAGGAACCCGCGCGTCTCGTCGGTGATCACGCCCGCGGTCCACTCAGCCGCTCGCCGCGCGACCTCCGAGAAGTCCTCCACCGACAGCGCGCCGATCACACCGAGGTCGTGATTGCCGGCCAGGCAGATGTCGGCGTGCTCGCGCACCAGTTGCACGCAGGCATCCGGATCCGCGCCATAGCCGACGACGTCACCCAGGCACCAGGTGGCGTCGCACTCGGCGGCACGGATCTGCTCGAGCACTGCCTCGAGCGCCTGCCGGTTGGCGTGTATGTCGGAGACGATCGCTACCCGCACGGCATCGGTTGTGGCGCGGTCGCGATCAGCGGGAGTCAGCTACTCCCCGTTATCCAGCGGTTCGTCGCCCATCGGGGCGGTTACCGCCGAACTCCGGGAGGCTCTTGATGTTCTCGCGAGTCTGCCACTTGGCGTAGTTGTCCTGCATCGCGTCGATCAGCTCGCGCATGAACTTCGGTGAGAGATTCACGCGTGCCACCACGACACCGGGGACCTCGTCGTCCTCGATCTCGTGATCGACGCGCGCGAAGGTGATCGTGAACTCGTAGTCAGAGTGGCTGACGTTGGCGAAGTTCGAGTAGTGGCCGGCCATCAACTCCGGCGAGAAATGGATGTTTATGTGGCGATCGGGCTGCTGGGGTTGGTCCATATCGACTTAGTATCCCATCGGTGCGGGTCATCGTCGTTGCCGTGGGCCGTCTGCGCCCGCCGTTCGTGGACGACGTCGCCCATTACGCCAAGCTGCTCGGGCGCTACGTCAGGCTCGAGCTGGTCGAGGTCCGTGAGGATGCGGGCGTGGCGGCGCGGATCCCGGAGCGGGCATTTGTGTCGCTGCTGGAGGTCGAGGGCAGCGACGTTTGACTCGATCGGCTTCAGCGAGTTCCTGGAGCAGCGCCGCGCCAGCGGCCGCGACCTCTGCTTCGTGATCGGAGGTCCCTTCGGCGGCCTGAGCTCGAGCGGGTCGACCATCAGCCTCTCGCTCGGCTCGATCACGCTCCCTCATCAGCTCGCCCGCGTCGTGCTGCTCGAGCAGATTCTACCGGGGTCACAAGATCCTCGCCGGCGAGCCGTACCACTATTAGACCCATGGAAGAACGCCACTTCGCCCGCCGTCTGATGCTGCTGCTCGCGACCGTCTCCACGGTCACGATCAGCGCGCGCGATCGCGTTCTCGCTGCTCGAGCACACCTCGATCGCCTTCGGCCTGGCCTGGGCGCTCGACAAGATCACCACCGTCGGCGCGCTTCCCACCCCCACCGACGCCGGCGGGCGCGTGATCCTCGCGATCCTCGAGCTGTTCGGGATAGGTACGCTCTTCTACGGCCTGGCGACAGTTGCCGAGTTCTTCGTCTCCGGGCAGCTCAGCGGCCTCCTGGACCAGCGCCGCATTCAGAAGATGATCGATTCCTACACAGACCACTTCATCGTCTGCGGGTATGGACGCGTAGGCCGCCAGGTCGCACGTGATCTCCGCGCCGGCAACGCCCAGGTCGTCGTGATCGATCAGAACCCCGACAACCGCGAGACGGCCAAGCACGATGGGGTCGCCTACATCGAGGCGCAGGCCTCGCACGACGAGGTCCTGCTGCACGCCGGGATCGAACGTGCCCACGCCGTGATCGCGTGCGTGGACTCCGACGCCGAGAACATCTTCATCGCGCTCACCGCCCGCGAGCTCTCGAGCAAGGTTCGCGTGATCGCCCGCGCGGCGATCGAGGAGACCGAGCGCAAGCTGATTCACGCCGGCGCCGACGAGGTGATCTCCCCGTACACGATGGCCGGCACCGAGATGGCGCGGCTCGCCCTCAGCCCGGCGGTCCAGCACATGAGCGATCCTGTCGCCGAACTGAGGACGGCGCTTGGCGCTGCTGCCACTGCCTTGCGTGGCAGTGGCAGCGAGACGGACCTCGGCTCCGGGATGAGGCTCGAGCGCCCGAAGCGCGCCGGGCAGGGCGATTACGCGACCAACGCGGCGATGCTGCTCGCGCCGGTGCTCGGCGCCCCGCCGCGCGACATCGCCGACCAGCTCGGCGGGCAGCTGGAGCGCGTGCTCGGCCCTGCCCTCAGCCGCTACGAGGTTGCGGGCCCGGGCTTCCTCAACCTCGTGATGTCCGATGATTGGCACCGGGCCGCGCTGCGTCAGCTGCTCGATGCTGGCGACCGCTTCGGGGCGGGCGGCGCTTCCAGCCCGGAGCGGATCCTGCTCGAGTTCGTCTCAGCCAACCCGACAGGTCCGATAGTCGCCGCCAGCGGCCGCCACGCCGCCTACGGCGACTCGCTCGGCAGGATCCTCGAGTACCAGGGCCACACCGTCTCACGCGAGTACTACGTCAACGACTCCGGCTCCCAGGTACTGCGGCTGGGTGAGTCGGTGCGGGCGCGCGCGCTCGGCGAGGAGCCGCCCGACGACGGCTACCAGGGCGCCTATGTCGCGGACCTTGCCGCGCAGATTCCGGGTGCCGGCGACAAATCGCTCGATGTCGGCGAGCTGGCTGACCGCGCGGTGGCCACGATGGTCGAGTGGATCAAGGCGACGATGATCCGCTATGGCGTTGATTTCGATACCTACTTCAGCGAGCGCTCTCTGTACGAGGGCTCGCCGAGCACAGTCGACCGTGCGATCGCCGACGTGCAGCCGGGGCGGCCACGTCTACGAGCACGACGACGCGCTCTGGCTGCGGACCACGACCTTCGGCGACGACAAGGACCGCGTGCTCGTGCGCAGCGGCGGCGAGCCGACCTACTTCGCCTCGGATCTCGCCTACATGGAGAGCAAGCGCGAGCGCGGATTCGAACGCCAGATCCTGGTGCTGGGCGCCGACCACCACGGCTATGTCGGCCGGCTGAAGGCCGCCTTCCAGGCGCTTGGCGGCGATCCCGAGCTGCTCGAGACGCTGATCATGCAGCTCGTGCACCTGATCGAGAACGATGCGCGCACCAAGATGTCAAAGCGCGCCGGCGAGTTCGTGACGCTCGACGAGCTGCTCGACCAGATCGGCGTCGATGCGACCCGGTACTTCATGCTGCAGAGCTCGCACGATCGCACGCTCGACCTGAACCTCGACCTCGCGCGCTCTCAGTCGTCGGAAAACCCGGTCTATTACATCCAGTACGCGCACGCGCGGATCGCGACGATGCTCGCGAGGCTCGCTGAGGCGCGCGTCGGCCTTGCTGTGGCGGCGGGAGCCGATTGGAGCTCGCCAGCGGGCGAGCTCCACCCCTCCGAGCGGGAGTTGATCAGGAAGCTGCTGTCGCTTCCCGAGGAGATCGCCGAGGCTGCGGAGCGGCGGGCGCCCCATCGGATCGCGGCCTATGCGCTCGAGCTGGCGCAGGACTTCACGGCCTTCTACCGCGACTGCAAGGTGGTGGGCGCCCAGCCCGACGTCGGTCGAGTCCTTCAGGATCGCGCTGTGCGTCGCGGCCAAGACGCAGATTGCGCTGGTGCTCGGGCTGCTCGGCGTCAGCGCGCCTGACTCGATGTAGCTCCCCGTCCGGGGCTCAGATGAAGTGCTCGAGCTCGTCGTCGAGGCGCTTGGCGTCGTCGGTCGCTAGCGGGGCGGCGCCGGCCAGGCGCGTCGCCCGTCTTGAGCGCTCGCGCCACTTCGGCAGTGTGAGACGCGAGCAGTGCCAGGCCGGCCAGGAAGATCGCCGGCGGCAGGATGTAGACGGTGAGGTTGAAGCCGCTGGCCGGTGGGCGGGCGAGCACCTGCTGCCCGTACTGAGCGACCATCGCCTTCTTGAGCTGCGACATATCCAGGCCCTCGGCGAGCAGGTGCCGCATCCACTGCTTCTCGGAGATCGCCTGCGGCGAGTTGACCAGCTCGAGTGGCTCGTGACAGGAGGTGCACATGAACTGGCTCAGTGCATCGCTGTAATTCGGCGCCGCGGCGGTCGCGGTCCCGGCGATCGCGGCGCTCATACCGAGGATCGCGGCGGTGAGCGCGATCAGACGCCTCATGCGCTTTGCCCGAGGACGCGGTTGAGCGTCGCAGCCATCCACTTTGGCGTCATCTCAGTCGGGTCGGCCGCGATGACGTGTCCGTCGCGGCCGATGATGAACGTCTCCGGCACGCGCGTTGACGCCGTAGGGAGCGACCCAGCTATCGCCCGGATCGAGCAGCACCGGGTAGTGCAGTCCGTTCTTCTGCATGTAGCTCTGGGCGTCGCCGCTCGAATCCTGGTAGGTGACGCCGAGAACTTCGCCGCCGTGTCGCGCCAACTCCTGTTGGGCGCGCTTCAGCAACCCGGCCTCGGCCTGGCAGGTGTCACACCAGCCGGCAAAGACGTTCACCATCACGATCTTGCCGCGGAGCTGGAAAGGCTCTCCTTGTGCGCAGAGCCCATCAGCTGGAGCTCCACGGCGGCGTTGGGCGCCGCGGGCGTCTGCCCGCGGCTGACCCGGGCCGCCAGCTGATTGCTCGGACCGCTGTGCGTAACGCCGAATGCCAGCAACGCCAGCAACGCGACCACCACAAGCGAAATGCCACCCGGCACGACGTACCTGCGCATCGCCCCAGAGAGTAGCTGTACCTCTCGGCGCGGCGGACTCGCCATAGAATGTCGGCCAGACTGCGGGTGTAGCTCAGTTGGTAGAGCGTCGGCTTCCCAAGCCGAAGGTCGCGGGTTCGAACCCCGTCGCCCGCTTCGCGCGCGCTGTCCTTGTGAGACAGCCGGGGCGCCGTGCCTCGGCCTCGAGCGCACACCGGTAGTGGGCTAACGCCTCATCGTCAGAGTCGCAGAGCCGACCGAGCGCAAACCAGGCGTCCGCGTGATCTGGGTCGATCGAAACGGCTTCGTGGAACAGTGACTCGGCTAGCTCCGTTTCGCCCTGCTGCATAGCGATGTACCCGAAGTCGAACGCTTCGTGTGCACGGTCGAGCATCTCGCACTCATCGCACGCGGCCGTCGACATCTGCGGCATCTGGATATGCACTGGCATGGCGAACCTCCGTCTCGGTTGGCGGTGCTGCTTCTTGAGCACTGCTCATAAGAGGCGGAGATCGCCGGTCTGATACGTGGGTCGCCGGGCTGCGCGGATCGGGCGCGGTGCCCGATCCGCGCCGCCCGAGTCGAGCTCAATGGGCGGCGAACACGGCCTGCGCTTCGACCAGCTTCGCTCGCACCGTCTCGATCCCCTCCTTGAACTCCAGGAGCGGGCGCACCTCCCAGGTGACCATGCCGAACAGCGGATAGTCGGTCATCAGGTCGAGCACCTCGTGGTGCGTGCTCGCGTTGATGATGGAGAAGCCGCCGCCCTCCATGAACCCGAAGATGCAGTCAAACGTCCCGTCGGCAAGTCGCGCGTCGAGCCAGCTGATCGACGCGTCGAACAACTCCGGTGACGGTGGCATCGGCCCTGGGCGGGCACTCACGTAGTACTTCATTCGGCCTCCTATCGGTTGGTCCAGGCCAACGCCCAGTATCTCGCCGCTTGGCGACCGCCAGGGAATGAATCCGCCTCGAGCTGAAACCGGCACTCGCGGGCCTCACAAATGGTGCTTAGGATTGGTGTTGCGATGACCGCGGATGAACCACAGACCGGCTGGGTCGATAGCTGGGCTCGCAGGCACTACAAGCAGGCGATCGTGATCCGCGCCGTGCTCGCGCCGTGGATCCTTTTCGTCGTCGTGTTCCTGTGCGCGCAGGGTGACTGGTCGGGACTGGTGTTCCTGCCCTTCCTCGCCATCGACCTCTGGCTCCTGCGCAACCTCGTGCGCTACGGACGGTCCCGCAGCGCTGACAGGGACTCGTAAGTCCGCAGCTGCCAACGGCCGCGCGCCTAACCAAGCGAGGCCAGACGCCCGAGGCGCTGCGGATCCCACTCGCGGAGCATCGCCTCGGTGGCCTTTGCATCCTGTGGCCGCGAGTAGAGGTACCCCTGCCCGCACTCGCAGCCAAGCTGGCTGAGTTCCTTGAGCTGGCGCCTGGTCTCGACCCCCTCTGCGATCACCTCCAGGCCGAGCGTGTGAGCCAGCGCGATCGTGGAGCGGACGATCGCCTGATTGATCTCTCCATCGCCACTCGTCGGATTGATGAAGCCACGGTCGATCTTCAAGGCGTGCACCGGGAACTGAGCGAGCGCGGAGAGCGAGGAGTAGCCGGTGCCGAAGTCATCGAGATGCAGGCCGACGCCTTGCGAGCACACGTCGGCGACGATCCTGATGATCCGCTCGGGCTCGTGCATGAGCGTGCTCTCTGTGATCTCGAGCAACAGCAGCTGCGGCGGAAGTCCGCTGATCTCGAGCGCCTGCAGGATCGTGTCCGGGAGCTGCGGGTCATCGAGCTGCAGTCGGGAGATGTTGACGCTGACGCACATGTCGTCGTCGACGACGTTTTGTTCCCGCCAGCTCGCGAGCTGCGTCAGAGCCGTCTGCAGGACCTGCTGTCCGAGCATTGAGATCACACCCAGCTCCTCGGCGATCGGGATGAACTCGGACGGCGAAAGCGGCGGCCAGCCCTCCGGCCAGCGGGCGAGCGCCTCCAGGCTGCGGAGCCGGCCAGTGGCGAGGTCGACGATCGGCTGATAGTGGACCTTGATCAGAGACTGCTCGACGGCCTGGCGCAGCGCGCTTTCTCGGGTCAGCCGCGTCAACACCCGTTCGTGCATTGCATCGTCGTAGAGGGCGTAGCTCCCGCCGCCGCGCTGCTTGGCGTCGTACATGGCGATGTCGGCGTTGCGAAGCAGATCGCTCGAGGTACCGCCCGGCCGGCTGAGTGCGATCCCGATGCTCGCGCGGACGAAGAGGTGCTGGTTGGCGAGTTGGAAGGGCCGCTCCAGCGCCTCACAGATCCGTTGCGCGCTGCAGCTCGCCTGCTCAGGGGTGGTCGCCGAGTCGATCAGCAGCGTGAACTCGTCGCCCCCGAGCCTGGCGATCGTGTCGCCCGGGCGCAGCACCTCCGAGAGCCGTGCGGCAGTCGCGATCAGAAGCTGGTCGCCGACCGAGTGGCTGAAGCTGTCGTTCACCAGCTTGAACCGGTCCAGGTCGAGGAACATGATCGCGCAGCCGCTCGCTCGGGTCCCTGACCGAACGCTGCAGCACCTGCTCGAGCCGATCGATCAGCAGCGCCCGGTTCGGTAGGCCGGTGAGCGGATCATGGAGCGCGTCATGTCGCAGCCGGTCCTCTGCCGAGCGGCGCTGGGTGATATCGGCGATCGAGCCGGCCATGCGCGTCGCAATTCCATCGCTGCCGCGGATCGCCAACCCACGGCAGAGCACCCACAGCCAGCTCCCGTCCGCGTGGCGCATCCGGCACTCGACCTCGAGGTGCTCGCTGCGCCCGGCCAGCTGGCCGTCGATCGCGGCGCGGAGTTGAAGCACGTCATCCGGATGAACCAGATCGAACCAGCGTCCGGCGTGAGAGTCCTCGTTGGGCTCCTCGAGGCCGAGGATGACGTGCCAGCGGTGCGACAGGTAGATCCTGTCGGCTGACCAGGTCCCAGTCCCAGATGCCGTCGTTGGCCGCACGGGTCGCAAGCTCGTAGCGCTCTTCACTCCGCGCGAGGTCGCTGAGCGCGCCGCTGTGTGAGATCGCGTAGCGGATCGCGCGCTCCAGCCCGGTCGGGTCAAGCGCCTGCTTGGTCACATAGTCGGCCACGCCGAGAGCGCTCGCCTCGAGGTCGATCTGATAGTCGTCCTGCCCGGTCAGAAGGATCACCGGCGCGCGGGGCCCTGTTCCGAAGCCCTCACGTACGAGGTCGAGCCCGGTACGGCGGCCCAGCCGGTAGTCGATCAGGTACGCGTCGTGGCGCCGCCGCCGGATCTCTGCAAGGCCCTCCTCGTAGGCTGCCCGCCAGTCGAGTTCGAACTGCATACGAGACTGCGCCGCCAGCAGATCGCGCGTGATCAGGTAGTCGTCCTCGTCGTCCTCGACCAGCAGGATCCGGCAGCTGTCACTCATGGCGCGGCACCCGTTACGGGCAGCTCCACGATCTCGAACCAGTAGCGCCCCCAGGTCGCCATCACCTCGACCAGCGAGCCGAATGTGACGGGCTTGGTGATGAACGAGTTCACCCCGAGGTTGTAGGAGCGGATCACGTCCTCCTCGTCGCGCGAGGTGGTCAGCACCACCACGGGGATCGTTCTCAGACGAGGGTCGGCCTTGATCTCCGCCAACGCCTCACGCCCGTCCTTCTTGGGCATGTTCAGATCGAGCAGGATGATCCCGGGCGTCGGCGCTTCCTCGCCGCCCGTCGCCATAGCGACCCTCGCGACGGAGATAGTCGAGCAGCTCCTGCCCGTCGCCCACGAAGCGGATCTCGTTCGTGAGATGCGCGCCGCTCCAGCGCCTCGCCTGTCAGTTCGCGATCCTCCTCGTCGTCATCGGCCATCAGGATCGTGATTGGCTTCGCGCTGCGCTCATCCCGCCACATGCGCCGTCTCCTTCACGTCGGGTTCCAGATCGTCGTCGTCAGGCGGCCGGCTCGTGCGCTCGGCGTGCGCGAGCGGCAGCGTCACCGTGAAGATGGCGCCATGGCCGAGCCTTCCGGCCGCGGCGATTTCGTCCCCGTGGCGCGTCGGCGATCTTCTGGCACAGCGCCAAGCCCGATCCCGGTACCCGGGTACTCGCCGCGCCCGTTGAGGCGCTCGAACACCCTGAAGATCCGCTGCGCGTACTGCTGCTCGAAGCCGATGCCGTTGTCGGTGACGATGATGCGGGCGCGATCGCCAATCGTCTCCCCGCGTGATCGTGATCTCCGGCCGCACTCCCTCGCGGCGGAACTTCACGGCGTTGGAGATCAGATTCAGGATCAGCTGCCGCATCTGCAGCTCGTCGGCGCTGAGCGTCGGCAGCGTTCCCACCGAGACCTCGGCATTTGACTCCTCGAGCTCGACCGAGATGTCGTCGAGGATCTCCGCCGTCACCCGGTTCAGGTCGACGGTCGTGAACGGGCGCGGCTTGGTGGTGACGCGAGAGAACTGGAGCAGATCCTGGATCAGCGCCTGCATCCTCTCGGCCGCGCGGTTGGCGCGGGTGAGGTAGTCCACGCCCCGCTCGGATAGGCCCTCGGACTCCGAGGCGATCAGTTGCTCGGTGAAGGTGCGCACCTTGCGCAGCGGCTCCTGTAGGTCGTGCGACGCGATCGACGCGAACTGGTCGAGCTCAGCGTTCGAGCGCGCCAGTTCCTCGGCCCGGCGCTCCAGGCGCGCGTTCGTTGCCTCCAGCTCGCTGTTGACGAACGCAAGCTGTGCGTTCGCATACGCCAGGTCCTGCTCAGCGGAGTGCACCGTGCGCCAGCCGAGCACGAGCGCGACCAGCGCAACAAGGCCGAACGCTATGAACAGGAGCCAGGGCACCCACCTGTGCAGGCCCGACACGCTCGCGAACAGGGGACCGTCCGGAGACGCGAGCACGATCGCGCCAGGTCGAGTCCTGCAGTGGCACCTCGTCGTAGAAGCGGCCGTTGCGGTCGCCGGTGGAGCGACCCAGTGCAGCGCGGGCAGCGCTGCTTGTGTATCGGTAGCCCGGCGGGCGCGATGCCACGTTCGAGGCGATCACGGTGTCGTTGGCGTCGAGGATCAGGTTCCGCGACCCGGTCACGCCCGGGATCCGATGCAACTCACCGGTCAACAGCGCCGGATAGCTCACTGGGGGCGACGCCCTCGACAAGCACCCGCCTGCCGAACGAGGTCGGAAGTCCGAGGGCGATGTCAATGACACCGGACTTGCCGGCGCCGACCAGGTCTCCCAGGGCATAAGGCGCGCCGTGCGTGACGAGCTTCACTGCGCGAGAGGTCCGAAGCTCCGAGCGCACCTGACGGCTCAATCCCGCGCTGGCGAGCACGCTGCCGTTCGGCGCGAGCACCGCCACGTAGCGACCGGTCCCCAGGTCCTTCCGTAGCACCGCCGAGCTGGGATGCTGACCGCCGAACGCCTTCACGTCCGCCGGGATCTGTTGCTCAACCGTGGAGAAGATGCTCTGCACCAGCGCGGCGGCCAGCACCGCTCGCTCGTGCACGCGAGCCTCGATGCCCGCCTTCGACGAGGCCTGGTTGTCAGAGAGGCCGACGGCGAAGGTCGCGAGCAACCCCAGGACCAGAAACCCGGCGCCCAGCAACAGCGCCATCGCTCCGCGTCGTGAAACGCGCAACTGAGGCACTGCGGTTCTTCCTTGCGAGTTCTTCGTACCCATCGTCCCTGATGACAAGAAGATGAGGTCCCACCGGACCGTTCGGCCATATTGGCGGTCACCTGCATCGGCCCGCGCCGCTTCTACGACATATGGCCAACCGGATGTTGTTTGGCGAAAACCAACGGACTCGTTGGTTTTCCCCATACGCGCTTGGCTCTAGCGCCGGCTCACTCGAACAGCTCGCGCAGATGCGGATTCAGGAACGTGCCGGCTGGATCGAACTCGCGCCGGATGGCGATGAACCTGTCCGCCTCGGGATACAGAGCGTGGAGCCGCTCCGGCGTGAGGAAGTGCAGCTTGCCCCAGTGAACACGTGCGTCGAATTGCGAGAGCAACGCGTCGACCGACCGCAGGTAGTCCCAGTAATCGGTGCCGGGCTGACCCGAGACCGAGATCGCCGTGGTCGCGGTCCCGCGGTTCGGCGATAGGTAGGCGTCGTCGGGGCCGACCGTCCGGACCTCCATCGGGTACACGGACTGCGGCAGGCTGCGGAGCATGAGCTCGCGCAGCGCCTTGATCGCGTCCGGTGCCCGCTTGAGCGGGACGAAGTACTCGAGCTCGTGGAAGTTCGGGTCGTAGACCATCGGATAGATCCGGTAGCAGCGGTCCACGAGGCGGCCTTCGACGGCACTATCGGGCTCGTCGGGCATCGCCTCGTCGTAGATCTTCACGTAGCACTTGTCGGCCATCGGATGCCCGTGACCGTCGAGGTTGTAGAGCGCACCTGACTCCTCACTCGGCAGCCAGAAGAAGCCGAAGTGCCGATGTTCCTCGACGAGCTCATCCCAGCGCTCGAGCACCTCCTCCCATCGCCACAGGTCGACCTGCTGCTTGAGCCGGTAGGCGTCCGTCACCTGCAACTCGAGCTGCGTCATCACCCCCAGCATCCCGACGGCCACCTGCGCGGCCGCAAGCAGCTCGGGCTCGTCCTCGGTGATCTCGCGGATCTCCCCCGACGCCGTCACCAGTCGTACCCGCTGAACGACACCCGAAAGGTGCGTGTAGCGGATGCCCGATCCGTGGGTGGCGGTCGCAACCGCGCCGGCTATCTGCTGGGTGTCGATGTCGCCCTGGTTGATCAGCGCAAGACCCGCATCCCAGAGCGGGTGGTAGAAGTCACGGATCTGCGTGCCAGCCCAGGCCGTGGCGCGTTTACGCACCGCATCGACGCCCACGACGCCGCTCAGCTGCCTGAGATCGAGCAGCAGGCCATCGGTCTCGACGACGGGCGTGAACGAGTGCCCAGTGGCCGCCACCCGCACCCCGAGGCCAGCGCGCTGGCGGCGGCCACAAGCGCGGCAACGTGATCCTCATCCGCCGGTGAGGCAAAGTGGCGAGGGTTGCACGACCGGTTCCCAACCCAGTTGACCCAGGGGCGGCCGCGCGGGTAGCTCGACGCGTTGTGTTCATCTGTCCGCTCCCGAGCTTTCAGAGGTTGGTGGCGGTCAGGCCCCCGTCGACGACGAGCGCGTGGCCGGTGATGTAGCGGGCGTCGTCGCTGCAGAGGAACGCGACAGCGTCGGCGATCTCTTCAGCGGTTCCCTGGCGGCCGAGCGGAACCTGGCGTTCGACCAGCCCCTGGATCGCCTCCTCGCTCCAGCCAGGGAACAGCGGGTCGTTGAATCCGGTGCGGATCCATCCCGGGCACACGCAGTTGACGCGGATCCCGTCGCGGGAGTAGTCGGCAGCCAGCTGCCTGGTGAGGTTGATGATCGCGGCCTTGGAGGTGTTGTAGGCGACGAGATCTGGCTCACCTATGAGCCCCGAGACCGAGCCGGTGTTCACGATCACGCCACGCCCGCGCTCACGCATGCCCGGAAGCACCGCCCGGCACATCAGGAACACAGAACCGACGTTGACCGTCAGGGTCCGCTCCCACTCATCAATGTCCTGTGTCAGCGCGGTTCCGGGCACGAGCCGGCCGGCGTTGTTCTCGAGGATCTCGATCGGACCGAGCGACCGCTCGATGCCTGTGACAAGCCACTCAACCGCGTCGCGATCGGCGACGTCTCGCGGCAAACGCCTGAGCGCGACCACCGTCGGCGGAGATTTGCGCGGCCGTCTGCTCGGCGGTCGCTGCCCGGATGTCACACACAGCGACGATCGCTCCGTCGCGTGCCAGGCGTTTTGCCGTCGCCGCACCGATGCCGTGGCCGGCACCGGTGACGACCGCAACCCGCTGGTCGAATCTGCGACCGCCGTTCCCGTCTGTATCAGCGCTCACCCCAGTCCCCTCTGTTTCGACGTGACGCCGATCATGATGCTCGGAGAAGCCTCTCGTCAATGCGCTGGGGATGCCACACGCGCGGACCTCAACGAACCCGCGCTGCTGCGGAACCGGAACCTTCCGGGCAGTACCGGCACGACCAGGCGCTTGGTTGATTCAGCGCCCGCCCTCAGCAGCAGCGACCTGCCCGGGTCCCACCAGAGGCCGTACTGCCGGCGAATCCGAGCGGGCAGGAGCCCCACGGTGATGAAGTTCGCCAGCTCCAGCAATGGGCGAGCCGCGAGCGGGACCGGCGGCTTCAGGACGACCCGAACACCAAGCTCGCGAGCGTCGTTCGAGACATGCAGGGTGTCGCCATGCACCATCTCACGCATGTAGGCGCGCAGCTCGCGATCGCTCGCGCGGCATGTCCGCTTCGCCGAGGCCGAACAACTGGCCCACCAGCCGCCAGTCCTGCCAATAAGCGTCACGTTGAGTTCGCGTCAGGCCGCCGAGGTAGCGCGTGTAGACGAGCGCGCCCGAGTCCGCCAGCGTCGCCAGTATCCACAGCGTCAGCCCCGGATCGTCCGCTGCCCACGGAGTTCCGGCCGGAAACCGCCCCGCCGGCGCGGACAACACGCCGCTGGTTGCGGCGTGCACCCGCCGGACTCTCGCGGTCACCCTATCCGCGTCGTCGCGGTCCCCGAACAGGATCGTGTCGAGCACCTGGGCAGTGCGCCGCAGCCGCGGATACGGGTCGTCGAGCGATCCGGTGGACATGAAGAAGCCCGCGAAGGCGACAGGGTGCGCCGCCTGCATCAGCAGCGCGCGGTGGCCTGCGAGGCCAACGACGTACTCCCTGTGAATGCGGCGAATCATCGACGCGTCGTTGAAGTAGCCGGCCATGGCTTGATTGTGACCAACTCGTTGCGAGAAGCTCGCACCTGGATTGATCTCCCCCACACGACATCCGCTGCGCTTCGTTCTCTGGACGCTGCTCGCCGTCTGGGTGACAGCAACCATCGCGGCCGGCATCACCTACGTGGCGATCAGGGCCGAAGAGTCCAGTGAGGCCCATTACCGCGGCCGTGATTACAACCAGAAACCCTGCGCGTTCGTGCCCGCTCGCCCGCTGCTCGAGCAGATCACCGGCTTCACGCCGCTGAGCGCAGGCGAAGCTGCATTGGTCACCCGAACCGAGGGTGTGCGCGACCCGCCGACGATCTACGTGTGGCGGAGCGGCCACGGCTGCGTCAAACGGTGGTCCCTCGAGCACGGCCTCTGAGACGATCGTGTCGGGCTTGAGCACGCATCGGGAGGGATAGATGGAAGCGTTCAGAGGGGTGGTCCTCGGCGGGGCAACCGATCCGGTCGAGCCGGCTCGCGCCTTCTGGGGTCCGGGTGACACCTACACCTTCCTGGTGACCGGCGCGGAGTCGGGCGGTTCGATGTTCGCGATGGACTGCGTCCTTGGGCCCGGCGGCGGCCCTCCTCCCCACCGTCACCTCGCGGAGGACGAGCTCTTCCACGTCTACGAGGGTGAGGTCGAGTTCACGGTGGAGGCCGAAACGCACGTTATCGGCGCGGGCTGCTCGGCGTTCATCCCGAAGGGCGCCGCGCACGCGTACGTGAACGCGACGGGCTTGCCGGCGCGGATGCTGACCGTCTACACACCGGCCGGCATGGAGGGTTGGTTCCGCGAGGTCTGCATCCCGGTCAGCGATCCCTCCTTGCCAGCTCCCGCAGTCACCCCTGAGCTGGTCGAGCGAATGCTCGAGGCCGGCCCGCGTTACAACGTCGAGTGGCTGCTTGAACCCGCGTCGGCGGACTGAGCCCGGCCCTCAGCTGCGCTTGCGAGCCACACTCCAGACCGACACGCTGAGGATCACCGCAACCACCACCGGCAGCAACCACCACACCGTCGCGCCGTTGTTGGCGAGCACGAGCGTCGCCACCAGCGCGACCGCGACCGCGGCGGCGATCCGCCAGTCGTCGCCGACCACGAAGTCCCAGAGGAACCGCAGGAGCTGCCGGATCCTCGTCATGCGTTCACCGCTGCCCGCGTCGTGGTGGCGCGCGCCGCCAGGTAGCGCTTGAGCGCGGCGACCGTCGCAAGCGCGAACAGCAGAACCGCCGGGACGATCACGAGCAGGGCTGTTTCACCCCCAGGCCAGCGCGCGTGGACGCCCTCCCCGCCCCAGAACAGGCCGAACGAGGTCAGCATCACTCCGACCACGAACTTCAGCGCGTTCTCGGGCACGCGCGTGAGCGGCGCCCGCAACGCCACGCCGACTCCCGCCACCACCAGCACCGCGGCGACGGCGGCCGCCGCTGCCAGCGGCACATTCTTCTGGTTCGAACCGAAGGTCAAGGCGATGAACACCACCTCGAGGCCCTCCAGGAAGGAGCCCTTGAACGAGACCAGGAACGCGTACGGGTCGATGCCGGAGCCGACAGCTCCGGCCTCGCGCGCCGCCGCGGCCTCCTCGGCAAAGGCCGCGTCCTCGTCGTGGAGCGCCTTGAGCCCGCTCGCCCGCAGGATCGCCTTGCGCAGCCATTGCAGACCGAAGACCAGCAGCAGCCCGCCGACGACTCCGCGCAGGACGTTGATCGGTAGTGCGGTCAGCGCTGGCCCCAACGCTGCCGTCACGGCTGCGAGCGCGATCAGCGCCGCGCCCACGCCGTACATCGCCGAGCGCCAGCTGCGGGTGGCACCGACCGCAAGCACGATCGTCAGCGCCTCGACCGCCTCCACCGTGCAGGCGATGAAGACGGAGACGACCAGGCCGATTTCCGAACCGCTCATGACACGATCTTGTCAGGCTCCGCCGGGAGCAGAAGCAACCTGCGGATGAATTCACCCCGACGGCAGTCAGCCTGAGGTAGTGGTTGTCTAAACGCCGGCTAAGGCGCCGCTTTGGCCGTCTCACGGCTGGCTAGAGTGGCGTGCGGATGATCGAGGTTCGCGGACTGACCAAGCACTATGGCGAGCGCGTCGCCGTGGACGATCTGACCTTCACGATCAAGCCCGGCACCGTAACCGGCTTCCTCGGCCCGAACGGGGCAGGCAAGTCGACGACGATGCGGCTGATTCTCGGCCTCGATCGGCCGACCCGCGGTACGGCGACCGTCAATGGCAAGCAATATCGGGATCTGAGCGCGCCGCTGCACGAGGTTGGCGCGCTGCTCGAGGCGCGCGCGGTCCACACTGGCCGCTCCGGTTACAACCATCTGCTCGCGCTGGCGCAGACGCATGGCATCCCGCGCACACGCGTCGATGAGGTGATCGAGCTCGTGGGGCTCGAATCGGTTGCGCGCAAGCGCGTCGGCGACTTCTCGCTCGGTATGGGCCAGCGGCTCGGCGTCGCTGCTGCGTTGCTTGGCGACCCCGCGACCGTGGTCCTCGACGAGCCTGCCAACGGCCTTGACCCGGAGGGCATCCGCTGGATCCGCAACCTGCTCAAGGGTCTTGCCGCTGAGGGCCGCACCGTGTTCCTCTCATCGCATCTGATGAGCGAGATGGAGCAGACGGCCGACCACCTGATCGTGATCGGGCGCGGACGCCTGATCGCCGATACCGACGTCGCGAGCTTTGTCTCCCAGGCCTCCTCCGGTGCGCCGGTGCGCGTCCGCTCGCCGCAGCAAGCCGAACTGGCGGAAGCGGTCAGCGCGAGCGGCGGTCGCAGCGACAAGCTCGATGGCGGAGCGCTCCAGGTCTTCGGGCTCACGTCGGATCAGATCGGAGAGCTCGCCGCAGCGCAGCGCCTCGTGCTCCACGAGCTCACGCCGCTGCAGGTCTCCCTGGAGGACGCCTTCATGAGCATCACCAAGGAATCCGTCGAGTTCCAGCATTCGCCGACCTCGACGCGAGGACGTCACCATGCCCGTGAGCGCAAGCGCAGGAGCCGAGGAGCAGCAATGAGCCTGCACGGCCACACCCGTCACCTTCCGGACCGACCGCCCCGGTGAGCGCGTGACGCTCCCGCGCGTGATCCGCTCGGAGTGGACCAAGCTCTGGACCCTGCGCTCGACCCGTTGGTCGCTGCTGCTCGCCTTCGTCGCGCAGGCCGGCCTCGGCCCGCTGATCGCCTGGATCGAGATGGCGCGCTGGTCGCACCTGACGCTTCGAGGATCGCCTCACGATCAATCCGATCGACCACAGCCTCGGTGGCTGGCACCTGGCCCAGCTGGCGGTCGCGATCCTCGGCGTCATGACGATCACCGGCGAGTACCACACCGGCATGATCCGCTCGAGTCTGATGGCAGCGCCGAAGCGCCTCCCGGTGCTGTGGGCCAAGCTGCTCGTCTTCTCCAGCGTCGTGTTCGTGCTGATGCTGATCGCCGCGTTCATCGGCTTCCTCGGCGGCCAGGCGATCTTCACCGAGCACCACGTCAACGTCGCGCTGAGCGCGCCCAACTGCGCTGCGCTGCATTTTCGGAGCCGCGCTCTTCACCACCGCCACCGGCGCGATGTGCATCGCGCTCGGCACGATCGTGCGGCGCACGGCAGGCGGCATCGCGCTGTTCGTGGGCGTCTTCTTCGTGCTCCCCGGACTCGTCGAGATCCTGCCGAGCACCACGGCCAATGCCGATCCATCCGTACCTGCCCTCGAACGCAGGCGGAGCGGTGGCGCAGGCGCTGAGCTGATCCCAACACCTTCTCGCCCTGGGGCGGGTTCGCCCTCTTCTGCGGCTACACCGTCGCGATGATCGCGATCGCCGCCGTGCTGCTGCTGCGGCGCGACGCCTGAGGTCCTGAGCGTCGACCGGCTTGGTGTCGGCGCGCAATCGGTGTACCGTTTCGTACCGGAACCTTGTCGAGCCTGCCGACACCCGAAAAGCTGCGCCCCGGACGTCACCAGCTCACGCGTGAGGACGTCGACCCGCTCGCAGCGCGAGCGCATGCTCGTGTCGATGTTGCGTTGTGTCAACGAGCGCGGGTACGCCGCGACGACGGTGGCCGATGTCGTAGCCCACGCGGCCGTCTCTCGCAGCACCTTCTACTCGCAGTTCGCCGACAAGGAGGCGTGCTTCGTCGCCGCCTATGACTTCGCGATGCAGCACGCGCTCGCGCAGATGAGTGAGGCCGCGCAGGCGCAGCCGAGCGCCGACTGGCGCGAGCGCGTTCGCAGCGATCTCACGACCTACCTGCAGGTGATCGCCGACGAACCCGCGCTGGCCGTGACGCTGCATGTCGAGGTGCTCGCCGCCGGCCCGGCAGCGCTCGACCATCGGGCCGAACTGTTGAGCGTGCTTGCCTCGAGGATCGTCAACCTCAACGACCTGGCTCGACATGAGGACGGATCGCTGCGCGAACTGCCACCGGCGGTGTTCGCCCTCTACACCGGTGGTCTCGATGAGCTGATCCGCGACCGCTTGCGTACCGGATCGACCGACGGCCTGCATGACCTGGCTGAGCCGGTGCTCGAGGCTACCTACGCGATGTTCAGGTCCTGATCGGCGCGCGCTGCAAGAGCGCTGGCAATCCGTCCAGAGCCGGTTTGCGTGGCTGACCGGACGGTCTAATGTAGATCGGCCAATGGCCAATGGGGGGCCTCAACTAAAAGGGCTGCAGGTTCTGGTGCTCGCGCCGCCGTCAGAGCGTGTGCACGCTCTTGCGTGCCATCTCGCGTCGATGGCGAGCTGGGCCTGCAAGCAGGTCGCGACCGCTGAGGATCTGCGTGCGACGCTCGAGGACGGCACGTGGGACGCGATCGTATGCGGACATGACCCCGCCGAACCGGACGCGGAAGCGCGGCTTCGCGCCGTGATCGAGCGAGGCGAGGCAGCGGCCGGTGATCGTCGTCGGTGAGGATCCAGGCGGCGCTGGCGTCGCAGCCATTCTGCGCCTCGGGGCTGCCGACTTCGCCGTGATCGCCGAACCCGACGAGGTGGTCCTCGCCGTCGAGCATGCGCTCAGCCAGGACCGGCAGTCACGTCGCCGGCAGATCGAGGCGGCGGCGGCCGCGGCCGTGCGCAACGCAGAGCAGCACATGGAGAGCGTGTTCACCGAGGCGCCGATCGGGATGTCGCTCGCGTCTTTGACCGGCACGCTGATCCGCGTCAACCCCAAGCTGTGCGAGATCTCCGGCCGCACCGAGGGTGAGCTCGTCGGCTCGAACTTCCAGACCCTGGTCCACCCGGAGGATGCCCTGATCGACCAGGAGCAGATCGTCGAGCTGCTCGCCGGCAAGCGCTCCTCCTATCAGGTGCGCAAGCGCTATTTCCAGCGCAGCGGCGCCACGCTCTGGATCGACCAATCTGTGTCGCTGGCGCGTGCTGAAGATGGCAGCCCGCTCTATTTCATCGCGCAGTTCGTCGACATCACTGCCCAGCGCGAGGCTGAGGTGGCCCTCCAGTCCGCGAACACGCGAATGCGCGCGATCTTCGACCACGCTCCGGTCTGGCTGGCGCTGCGAGGTCTCGACGGCCGCTATCTGAACGCCAACAACGAGCTCGCGCAGGTCTATCGGACCACAGACGAGAAGCTCATCGGCGCCTACCCCGCCGACTTCGCCGTGACGCCGCGCACGGCCAAGATCGTCGAGGATGACCGCGTCGTCTCGGAGACGAAGCGTCCCGTCTCGCACGAGGTCTCGATCGAGCATCCGACGCGCGGCCGGCGTGACTACCACGTGGTCAGGTCTCCGGTGCTGGACGGCCAGGGTGAGCTGGAGGCGGTTGGCTCGTTCGCCATGGACATCACCGACCGCAAGGAGGCCGACGCCACGCGCGACCGCGCGCTGGAGCAGTTCGCGGAGGCCCAGGAGATTGCCAACGTCGGCTCGTGGGTCTGGAATGCCGCGACGGACCAGAGCCGAATGGTCGAAGCAGATGAAGCGCATCTTCGGCCTGGCCCCGGACGCAGCGCCCCCGAGCGACGAGGAGTTCTTCGCCCTGATCGAGCACGAGGACCGCGGTACCGTCATCCGCGCCTTCCGGCAGGCCGTGGCCGGCGGCCCGATGTTCGAGATCGAGTACCGCATCAACGCGGCCGACGGCGCGCGCCGGATCGTCCACGCGCTTGGTCGCACCGACCCCGACACCCCGGAGTCTTCGTCGGCACCGTCCAGGACGTCACTGAGCTGCGCGCCATCGAGCGTGACGCGCAGGCGGCGCGCGAGCGCTTCCGCGTCGCATTCGAGAACGCACCGGTCGGCATGACGATCTCCACGGCCGACGGCCAGGTCTTGCAGGTCAACGCACTCGATGTGCGACATCACCGGCTACACCCGCAACGAGCTGCTCACCATGAACCTGGCCACGATCACTCACCCCGAGGAGCTCGAGGAGCGCACCCTGCTGCACTCCCAGCTGGTTGGCGGCGAGATCGACAGCTACATCCGCGACGGTCGGCTGCTGCGCGCAAACGGTGAAGCGGTCTGGGTCTCTCGCCATGTGCGCATGCTGCGCGACGACGACGGCAACCCGATGCAGATCCTGAGCCACTTTATGGACATCACAGAGCGGCGCACGATGGAGCGCGAGCTGCGCCACATGGCCGACCATGACCCGCTCACGGGCCTGCTGAATCGCCGCGGCCTCGAGGCAGAACTCGAACGCCACGTGACGCACGTCAATCGCTATGGCGACCGCGGCGCGCTGCTCGTGCTCGACCTCGACCACTTCAAGGCCGTCAACGACACCCTCGGCCACGAGGCCGGAGACCGCCTGATCGTGACGGTCGCCACGCTGCTCCGCAACCGCCTGCGCAGCTCCGACGCGGTCGCCCGGCTCGGCGGCGATGAGTTCGCGATCCTGCTGCCGGATGCGAACGCCGACGTTGCCCAGCACGTCGCCGAGGAGATCGTCGCCGACATTCAGCAGCAACGCGTCGATCGAGCACGGGCAGACCACACGCCACGTGACGGCGAGCGTCGGCGTGCGGATGTTCACGCAGGGGCAGCTCAACGCCGAGAGCGTGCTGGTCGACGCCGACCTCGCCATGTACGACGCGAAGGAAGCGGGCCGCGACCAGGTTGCGATGCACACCGGCGATCGCGACGAGCAGCCGCGCATGAAGGCCCGCCTCGAGTGGATCGAGCGAATCCGCTCGGCGCTCGACCACGGACAGTTCACGCTCCACGCGCAGCCGATCGTCGAACTCCACACTGGCCGCGTCAAGCAGTGCGAGCTGCTGCTGCGCATGGTGGACGAGTCAGGTGACACGATCCCTCCTGGGAGCTTTCCTCTACATCGCCGAGCGCTATGACCTGATTCAGGAGCTCGACGAATGGGTCGCCACCCAGGCGATCGAGCTGCTCGCTCGCGAGGAGGCCGCCGGCCGTCAGGCCTGCGTCGAGATCAACATCTCCGCCAAGTCGCTTGCCAGCCAGCGCCTGCTCGACGTGATCGAGGCCGAGATCGGCCGCCACCAGATCAACCCGGGGAGCCTGATCGTCGAGGTGACCGAGACTGCGGCGATCTCACAAATGGCTCTGGCCCGCAACTTCGCTGAGCGCCTCCATCAGCTCGGCTGCCGCTTCGCACTCGACGATTTCGGCGCTGGCTTCGGCGGCTTCTTCTACCTCAAGCACATCCCGTTCGACTACCTGAAGATCGACCGCGAGTTCATCACCGACTGCCTCAACAACCGCACCGATCAACTCGTGATCGAAGCTCTGGTGTCGCTGGCGCACGGGCTCAACAAGCAGACGATCGCGGAGGGCGTCGAAGATCACGAGACCTCGCTATTCCTGCGCCGTCGCGGCATTGACCTCGCCCAGGGCTTCCACATCGGGCGGCCCACTCCGATCGCCGACAGCATCCCGCTCTGGGTCGCCTGAGAAGCTGACCCGCCGGCGTCAGCGCCGGCCAGGCCGTGGGTGTAGGCGTAATGAACCGCCTGCGCGCGGTCGCGCGCGTCGATCTTCGAGAACACGTGGTTGATGTGCGTCTTGACCGTCGCCTCACTGACGAACAGCTCAGCCGCGATCTCGCGGTTTGAAAGGCCCCGCGCGATCAGCGACAGGACCTCCGCCTCACGCGGAGTCAGGTCGTCCGGCAGCGTTGCCGGCGGTTTTGCTTGACCGCCGGCTTCCGGACCGGACGCGGGCGCCGGCCTGGCGGTGGCCGCCGCGAGCAGCTGCTGCTGCACCAGCGGGTCGAGCAGACCCTGATGCGCCGCCGCGGCCTGCACCGCCCGGGAGATCTCGGCGATCCCGGCGTCCTTTGTCAGGTAGCCGCGCGCGCCCGCACCGAGCGCCTCCAGAATCGACGCCTCGTCGGCATGGGTCGTGAGCACAACAATCTCGATATCGGGGTGCGCCTCGCGGATTTGGCGCGTCGCCTCGACCCCATCCATGTTCGGCATCCGCAGGTCCATCAGCACGACGTCGGGGACGCAGCTCGGCGCATAGCGCGACAGCCTGCGCGCCGTCGCTCGCGGCGCCGACGGGCTCGATCCCCGGTGCCGCGTCCAGCAGCGTCATCAGACCCTCGCGCACGAGCCCCTGATCGTCGGCCACGAGCACACGGATCATGCCGCTCATGGTCGCGCCTCGGACCCCGTCGCGTGCAAGTTCAGCGGCAGAACCAACTCCACCCGCCAGCCCTCGGCTGTCGGGCCGGCTGCGAGCGTGCCGCCCAGCTGGGCGGCACGCTCGCGCATACCGCGGAGCCCGTACCCCCCACCCGCGGCTGCCAGCCCAGACGGCGCCACCGGCACGAACGCACGGTTCTCCACGATACGTCCAACTGCTGCGGCTGGATCACAGATCGCCACCACGACCTCCGCGCCCGCCGCGTGCTTGCGCACGTTGGTGAGCGCCTCCTGGATCACGCGCACGGCCGCCTCGCCGACCGGTCCCTCAGTCGGCTCTCATCGCCGGTCAGCGTGAGCTCGATCGGGCTCTCGTACTGCTCGATCAGCGCGCGGATCGTCTCGGGCCGCGGGTTCCGACGGCGTCGCCACGCAGCGCGCCGACGGCGCGCCGCGCCTCCTGAAGCCCCTCGCGTGCCAGCGCATGCGCCCGCTGCACGCGCTCGCGGATCGCATCGGCGTCGACGCCCTGAGCCAGCAGCGCGTCGGTCGCCTCCAACTGAATCACCAGTCCGGCGAGCGTGTGCGCGAGCACGTCGTGGATGTCGCGCGCTATCCGCGCCGACTCTTCGAGTCGCGCGGATCGCAGCTGCTCCTCGTGCGACACCTGCGCCTGCGCCAGCAGCAGCTCCGCCTGCTCGGCACGCTGCTCGGTCTGGCGGAGGTTCGCCCCGGCCAGGGCCAGAGCCGCGAAACCGAGCGCATAGGCGAGCACACCGAGCCCGCCGTTGTTGTACAAGATGGCGCCCGCGCCAACCGAAGCTGCGCCGACCGCCGCAACGATCAAACCCTGCACGAGGCCGGCGCGCACCGCGCTCGCCATCGCCACGACGAAGACGATGGCGCTGGCGGCGCTTCCGGCCGCGGCTCGGTGAGCAGTCCGCCGCTGACCGCCATCACATAGAGGTCCGGCGTCATCTGCGTCTGGCGGTTTGACCAGAACGTCCATACAAGCCACGCGGCGATCGCGACGATCAACATCACCAGCACAAACAGGCCGCGCCCGCTGGTGGCGGGCGCGTGCTTCGAGGTGAAGATCGACCACACGATCAGGCCGAGTCCGATCAGCCGGATCAGCGTGGCAGTACGGGTGTTGACGGCCCTCAGCAGCAGCATTGCCAGGAGACCTTACGGCCTGAAGCCGCGGACCTACGCGTGGGCCAGCGCCGGCGTCGGCGCGGCCTCGGCGCCCTTCCAGCGCAGCGCCATCGTCAGGGTCCGTCCGCAGACCTCGAAGACGGCCATTGCGAGCAGTGCCACGGTCCACGCCTCGCCGCTGCTGATGTGATGCGTGGCGCTGAAGCTCGCGATCGAGCTGACGCCACCGTGCGAGGCCCACCAGGCGAAGGCGAAACGCGAGCCCATACCCAGGACCCAGAAGAAGCCGGAGACCCAGCCGCTGCGGAAGGTGACGCTGCCGTCGCTGCGGCGGTTCATGATCACGGTCACGCCGCTGGCGATGCCGATCAGCCCGCCGACCACGGCGAGAACGCCGGCCAGCACCAGGTCGTTGCCCTGAGTCGGGATGTCCGTGTAGATATGTGGAGACCGCGATGCCGAGGATGACCAGCGGACGGATCGAGCTGACGCGTGGTCAGCGTGCGCTCCTTGATCTGCAGCAGGACGAGCAGAACGAGGGCGGAATCGATGATGTAAGTGCTTGTGTTCATGCCAAGAATGATCGATTCCACGGGCCATTTGCACATCGGCGCACGGTTTGATCAGCGGGTTGATCTTCCGTCTCAACCCACGGGTGGAGAGCGTCCACCGGACCCGGCTCCACTTGCTCCAGATCCCTCTGGCTCCAGATCCCTGGGCGCAGAAACGCTCTGCCCAGGCGGCTCAGATTCCTTGCTCCGCTCAGCCCGCGATCAGGGCGAGATCTTCCCGCATCAGCGAGACGCCCGTCATCGCCGCCGGCTGCTCATAGCCGAGCAGCTGCAGGATCGTCGGCGTGACATCGGCCAGCACGCCACCCTCACGCAACTCGAGGCCCGGCATCGTCACGATCACCGGCACCGGATTGAGCGTGTGCGCGGTGTTGGGGCTGCCGTCGGGCTCGAGCATGTTGTCGGAGTTGCCGTGGTCGGCGGTGATCAGCAGCACTCCCCCGCTCTCGTGCACGGCCCGCACGACCTCGCCGAGGCAGCGGTCGACGGTCTCGATGGCCTTCACCGCAGCGGGGATCACGCCGGTGTGCCCGACCATGTCGGCGTTGGCGAAGTTGATGATCCCGAACACCGGCTCGTCCTCGCGCCAGGCGCTGACGAACGCGGCAGCAGCCTCGGGGGCGCTCATCTCGGGCTTGTGGTCGTAGGTCGGGACATCACGCGGGGAGGGCACAACCTCGCGCCGCTCCCCCTGCTGCGGCGTCTCCTCGCCACCGCCGAAGAAGTACGTCACGTGCGGGTACTTCTCGGTCTCGGCCACATGCAGCTGGCGCCCGGCGTACGCGGCGATCACCTGCGGCAGCGTCACCTCGGGACGCGCGGGCGGAAATGCGATCGGATAGGTCCAGTCCTCTTCGTACTGGGTCATCGTGGCGTAGCGATCCACGGCCGCCGCACCGCCACGGTCGACCCCCGTGAAGCCGTCCTCGGCCAGCGCCCGCGTGATCTCGCGCATGCGGTCCGGGCGGAAGTTGAAGGCGAAGACGCTGTCACCATGGCGAATCCGCGCATCCGCGCCCACCGCCACCGGGCGCACGAACTCATCGGTCTCGTCACGCTCGTACGCGTCGCGCAGAGCCTGCGCCGCGCTGTCGGCGTGGTGCTCCGCCTGCCCGTGCACGAGCAGGTCGTAGGCGAGCTGGATCCGCTCCCAGCGCTTGTCGCGGTCCATCGCGTAGTAACGACCGATCACGGAGCCGATGCGCCCCACCCCGGCCTCGGCGCACCAGTCCTCCACCTGCTCGAGGAAGCCGGCGCCTGAGTGCGGCAGCGTGTCGCGCCCGTCGGTGAAGGCGTGGATCACCAGGTCCTCGACCCCGAGCTCCGTGCCAAGCTCGATCAGCGCGTGCAGATGCTCGATGCTCGAGTGCACGCCGCCGTCGGAGACCAGGCCGATCAGGTGCACGCGTCCGCCGGCGGGGACGTCGCTGAAGGCGGCGCGCAGCACGTCGTTGCGGGCGAGCGCGCCATCGGCGACGGCCAGGTCGATGCGCGTCAGGTCCTGCATCACGACGGCCCCGGCGCCGAGGTTCATGTGGCCGACCTCGGAGTTGCCCATCTGCCCCTCGGGCAGCCCGACGGCGAGGCCGCAGGTCGTCAGCGTCGAGTGCGGGTAGTGCTCCCAGAGCTCGTCGAAGACGGGTGTCTGTGCGAGCGAGACCGCGTTGCCGGGGCCGTCCGGCGCGAGTCCCCAGCCGTCCAGGACGACCAGCACGCCGACGGTGCCGGCGGATTCGACCCCGCCCGCCCGCCAGGGCAACGAAGCCGCGTCCGCCCGTTCGCTCATCCCGCCGCCGCGACGATCGCCGCGAAGCTCTCGGCGTCCAGGCTGGCGCCTCCCACCAAGCGCCCCGTCGATATCGGGCAGGTCCCGCATCACTCGAGCATTGTCCGGTTTGACGCTGCCGCCGTAGAGGATGCGCACGCCGCTGCGCCTGCTCGGGGGCGCGGTCGGCGATCAGCGCGCGGATGAAGGCCGCCGCGTCCTGTGCCTGCTCGGGTTCGGCGACCCTGCCGGTGCCGATCGCCCAGATCGGCTCGTAGGCGATCGCGACCTCGACCAGCCGCTCAGCCGGCACCTTGGCCAGGCCCTCCTGGACCTGGTGGCGCAGCTTGCGCTCGGTGTCGCCCTGATCGCGCTCGGACTCGGTCTCGCCGACGCAGAGGATCGGGGCGAGGCCCGCGTCGAGCGCCGCTGGAACCTTGAGCGCAAGTGCCTTGTCGGTCTCGCCGAACAGTTCCCGCCGCTCGGAGTGCCCGAGCACGACGCCGTGAACGTCCAGCTCCGAGAGCATCGGCGCGCGAGATCTCTCCGGTGAAGGCCCCATATTCGGCCTGGTGCATGTTCTGCGCGAACACCTGCACCCGCGAGCCGCGCGTGGAGTCGACCATCGCGGCGAGCGCGGTGAACGGCGGACAGATCGCGACATCGACGCCGTCCGCGGTCGAGACGCGCGGCAACAGCGCCTGGATGAAGTCCTCGGCCTCGGCGACGGTCTTGTGCATCTTCCAGTTGCCCGCGATCAGCGGTGTCCTACCGGTCACTTACGTGCCTCCATACCTAGCATCGTCCCCTAGACGAGGACGTCCACCCCGGGCAGCCTTCTGCCCTCGATCAGTTCAAGCGCGGCACCGCCACCGGTCGACACGTGTGTCACCTTGTCGGCGAGGCCGAACTTCTCCATGGCCGCAGCCGAGTCGCCACCGCCGACGACCGTCGTCGCGGTGGTGGTGGCGAGCGCCTCCGCAACCGCCCTTGTGCCCGCGGCGAACGGCTCCAGCTCGAACGCGCCCATCGGCCCGTTCCAGAAGACGGTGCCGGCCTCGGCCACCCAGCCGACGTAGTCGGCGACGGTCCGCGGACCCACGTCCAGGCCCATACAGGCCGTCGGGAACGTCGACGCCGTCGAGTAGCTCGGGGGTGGCGTCGGCGCCGAAATGGTCGGCGACGATCAGATCGACCGGAAGGATCAGTTTCCGCGCGCTGTGCGGGAGTTGCAGGAGCTGGCGCGCGTGCTCGACATCCTCGTCGGCGCAGAGCGAGTTGCCGACCGTATGCCCCTGCGCCTTCAGGAAAGGGAACACCATCGCGCCGCCGATCAGGATCGTGTCGGCGACGTGCAGGAAGCGCTCGATCACCTTGATCTTGTCGCTGACCTTGGCGCCGCCGAGGATCGCCACGAGCGGGCGGTCGGGTGCCTCGATCAACTCGAGCAGCGTGGTCACCTCGCGTTCGAGCAGCAGGCCGGCGGCGCGCTCCTTCATCAGCCGCGCGGCACCCACCGTCGAGGAGTGTGCGCGGTGCGCAGCGCCGAAGGCGTCGTCGACGTAGACATCTGCCAGCGCCGCGAGCGCTGCGGCGAGCTTCGCGTCGTTCTCAGTTTCGCCGGGCTCGTAGCGGACGTTCTCGAGCATCAGGATCTCCCCGCGCTTGAGCTCGTCCGCCATCGCCGTGACCTCGTCACCGACGACCGCGGGCGCCATCTTCACGGGCACCCCGAGCAGCTCGCTCAGCCGCGCCGCGACCGGCGCCAGCGACAGCTCGGGGTCACGCTCCTTGGGCCTACCCAGGTGTGAGACCAGCACGAGCCGGGCGCCGTGACGCATCAGCTCGCGCAACGTCGGCAACGTTGCGCGCACGCGTGTGTCGTCGGCGACTCCACCGTCGCCGTCCAGCGGCACGTTGAAATCGACCCGCACGAGCACCCACTTGCCGTTCAGCTCGTCCAGGTCCCGAAGCGTCCTCATGGCTCTGTCCCGTTCCCGCCAGACCTTGCTCTAGAGCTTCTGCACCAGGTCGACGACCCGGTTCGAGTAGCCCCACTCGTTGTCGTACCAGGCGATCACCTTGACCATCGTCCCGTCGAGCACCGAGGTCAGCTCGGAGTCGACGATCGACGACGCCGGATTGCCGACGATGTCGTGGGAGACGATCGGGTCCTCGGTGTACTCGAGGTAGCCCTTGAGCGGCCCGTCGCTCGCAGCCGCTTTGAGCGCCGCGTTGATCTCCTCCTTGGTGGTCTCGCGCTCGGCCTCGATCGTCAGGTCGACGACGCTGCCGGTCGGAACGGGCGCGCGCACCGCAAAGCCGTTGAGCTTCCCGTTCAGCTCCGGGATCACCTGGCCGATCGCCTTCGCGGCGCCGGTGGTGGCGGGGATCAGGCTGACCGCGGCCGCACGCGCGCGCCGCAGGTCCTTGTGCGGCATGTCCTGCAGGCGCTGATCGGCCGTGTAGGCGTGGATCGTCGTCATCAGGCCGTGCTTGATCCCGACTGTCTCATGGAGAACCTTGGCAACCGGTGCCAGGCAGTTGGTCGTGCAGGAGGCGTTGGAGATGATCGTGTGCGAGGCCGGGTCGTAGGCCTCGTCGAAGTTCACACCGAGCACGACTGTCACGTCGGGGCTCGTCGCAGGCGCGGAGATCACGACCTTCTTGGCGCCCGGCGCAAGGTGCTTGGAGGCGCTCTCGCGGTCGGTGAAGAAGCCCGTCGACTCGATCACGATGTCGGCGCCGAGCTCACCCCAGGGCAGCGCGCCGGGATCGCGCTCAGCCAGCACGCGGATCTCCTTGCCATTGACCGCGATGCCGTTGTCGGTCACCTCGACCGAGCCCTTGAACGGTCCGTAGTTCGAGTCGTACTTCAGCAGATGGGCAATCGTCTTACGATCGACCAGATCGTTGAGCGCGAGCCACTCGATGTCCGCGTTCTGTTCGACCGCTGCGCGGAACACGTTGCGACCGATTCGCCCAAATCCGTTGATGCCTACTCGAACTGCCATTGACCCTCCAAGTGGTTTTGGTTTCGCGCCCCGAGGCCCGCGCCACTTCCAGGGGCAGGCGGTTGAAGGCTAACGCCTAGCGGTGCGCGACCCTGGTCCGAGCGGCCGCTCCGACGCCAACTACGCGGTTTGGTCTAGGGATCTGGGAGCACTATCTCGACCCTGAGCTCGTCAGGGTCCCGCAGGTAAGCCGCGTAATAGCGCTTGCCGTACTGCGGGCGTGGCCCGGGTGGCCCGTCGTCTGTGCCGCCGCCCGCGATGCCGGCGCGGTAGGCGGCGTCGACCGCCGCTTTGCCGCTGGCGCGCAGCGCGACGTGCCCGTACCCGGGGCCGGGTGGCCTGCCGCGGACGGTCAGCCAGAACTCGGGGCCGTTGATCCCGTAGGCGATCGCGTGCTCGGACTCGAACATGCGCCGCCCGCCGAGGGCGAAGAACAGCGGGTCATAGAAGCTCGCCGAGCGGCTGAGGTCGGAGACCTCAAAGCCGATGTGGTCGATCACGCTGGCCGTTCGCTGTCGCGGTGGATGACCTGCACGACGTACTCGGCGCGGGCGAGTAGCGCTCGGCGAGGTGCTGCGGCGATCGCGACCGAGCGGTGGCGACCGCCGGTGCAGCCGACGGCGACAACCAGGTGCGACTTGCCCTCCGCCAAGTACTGCGGGAGCAGGTAGTCGAGCAGCGGATGCAGCCGGTCGTAGAACTCGGTCAGCGCGCCGTCGCGGTCGATGAACTCGACGATTCGGTAGTCGAGCCCGGTCAGCGGGCGTAGCGTCGGCTCATAGTGCGGGTTGGGCAGGAAGCGGACGTCGAACATCAGGTCGGAGTCGCGCGCCGGCCCGTACTTGAAGCCAAAGCTCTCGAACGTGACGGCCAGCCGCCCGGGCGTGTGGCTGGGCAGCATCTGCTCGGCGAGCTTGCGCTTCAGCTGGGCGGCGGTCATGCCGGTCGTATCGAGCACGTAGTCGGCGCGTGCTCGCAATGGGGCCAGTGCCAGGCGTTCACTCTCGATGCCGGCGGCGACGCTGCCGTTGGGCGACAGCGGGTGGCGCCTGCGCGTCTCCTTGTAGCGGGTCTGCAGCGACTCCTCGCTGGCCTCGAGGAACACGACGCGATGTTGAACGCCGAGCTCCTGCAGGCGATCGAGCACCGCGGCGAGGCCTTCGAAGTAGCTGCCCGCGCGCAGGTCCGAGACGATCGCGGCGTAGGCGACCTTCGAGCCTTCGTGCGTGAAGAGCTCTACGAGCGAGCTGATCATCTCCGAGGGCAGATTGTCCACGCAGAAGTAGCCCTCGTCCTCGAACGCGGCCATCGCGGTGGACTTCCCGGCGCCTGAAAAGCCGGTGATCACGACCAGGTCGCGCAGGGCGAGTGCAGACTCCTCAGGCGCCTCTGTCACGTGTGCCCACTCTGTCACGGTGTGTGTCGACTTTGTAACGTCTCATGTGCCCCCAATATGGGGGTTTACCAGGCTGCGAGGACAAAGGGACTCCGGTCTTGTGAATCAGACTCCGGTCTTGTGAAGCTCGCGGTGAAGCTCCCGCGCGAGCTTGCCCGGGATCCCCGGAACCGACTCCAGCTCCTCGCGCGAGGCCTCCAGCACCGCGTCCGGCGAGCCGAAGTACGTCAGCAGCGCGCGCTTGCGCGCCGGCCCAACCCCCGGCAGTCCGTCGAGGATCGACGCGGTCATCGCCCGGTCACGCCGCTGCCGGTGGTGCGTGATCGCAAAGCGGTGCGCCTCATCCCGCAAGCGCTGCAACAGCTGCAGCTCCGGCGTGTCGTGCGCGAGCACCAGCGAGTCCGCGCGCCCGGGGATGAACACCTCCTCGATCCGCTTCGCCAGCGAGATCACGGCGACGCCGCGCTGGACGAATCCATCGAGGGCCCGCAGGCCCGCGGACAGCTGACCCTTGCCGCCATCGATCACGATCAGATTGGGAAGCGCCGCAAAGCTCGGGTCGTACTCCTTGTCGTGCGGCGAGCGGTCCTCCTGCGCCTCGAACTGCGCCATCCGCCGCCCGAGGATCTCCTCCATCGCGGCGAAGTCATCAGGCCCGTAATCGACGTTTGGTTCTCCGGCGGTGCCCCGCTGGGCACCGCCGTTCGCTGCAGCGTCCCCCACGGTCCGCACCTTGAAGCGCCGGTAGTCGGACTTCTTCGGCGCGGCGCCCTCGAACACGACCATCGAGGCGACCGTGTTGGTTCCCATCAGCGTCGAGATGTCGTAGCACTCGATCCGCAACGGCAGCGTGTCGAGGCCGAGCGCCTGCTGTAGCCGGTCGAGCGCCTCGGTCCGCTGCTGGCGCCTGCGTTCCGAGCGCAGCTTCTCCTGGTCGAGCGCGAGCCGCGCATTGCGCTGTGCGAGCTCGAGGATGCGGCGCTTGTCACCGCGCTCGGGCTCGCGCACCTCGACCCTCGCGCCGCGGCGCTCGCTCAGGGCCTGGGCCAACGGCTCCACGTCCGGCGTCCCCGGCTCGATCACCACCAGCGGCGGAATCATCATCGCCGCGGCGTAGTACTGGATGATGAACGCCTCCGTGACCTCGCCGGGGTCGGCGTCGGCGGCGTTCTCGAGGTAGAAGCTCTGGCGGTCCGACAAGCACACCGTCTCGGACCTGGAGCACCTGCGCGTTGGCCTCGCCGTCGGCGATTGCGACCGCGATGGCGTCGAAAGTGCCGCCCTGATCGACCGACACGCGCTGGCGCTCGAGCAGCCGCCTGACCGCCTGCAGGCGGTTACGCTCGCGCGCCGCGTCCTCATATCGCTGCTCGGCGGCAGCCTGGTTCATCTCGAACTCGAGCCGCTGCTCGATCTCCTTGTAACGCCCGGAGAGGAAGGCGATCACGCCGTCGATGCCGGCGCGGTAGTCCTCCTTGCTGACGTAGCCCACACACGGTGCCTCGCAGCGCTTGATGTAGTAGTCCAGGCAGGGCGAGCCGCTGCGTCGCCCCGGTTGCGGGCCGTCACAGGTGCGGAACAGGAAGACCTTGCCGAGCACCTCGAGCGTGGAGCGCGTGCGCTTGGCGCTGGAGAACGGGCCGAAGTACGCGCGATCGCGGCGGTGCCGCTCGCGGGTGAAGTACACGCGCGGAAAGTCCTCGTCGAGGCTGATCGCGATGTACGGATACGACTTGTCGTCGCGCAGCCGGATGTTGAACCGCGGCTGATATTGCTTGATGAAGTTCTGCTCGACGATCAGCGCCTCTGACTCGGTCTGCACGACCAGTGCCTCGATCGTCTCGATCATCGGCAGCAGATCACGGCCGGCGCGCGTGCTCGGGTTGGAGAAGTGCGAGGCCACGCGCTTCCTGATCGAGACGGCCTTGCCGACGTAGATCACCTTGCCGCGCGCGTCGTGGAACAGGTAGACGCCCGGTTCATCGGGCAGCTCACGGCGACGGTCGGCAGCGACGATTGACATCGAGTTCGAGTCTATGAGGCCCTTGCGGACATTCTTTGTCCCTGGCGTAGGTCTATGGCCTACGCCAGGGACAAAGAACGGCGAGGCAATCGGAGGTAGCGGTCGCCGACCGCAGGTCAGTAGCGCAGCAGCGCCGCCATCCCATCCGCCTGGCCGAGGGTGTCCGCCGCAATCGCGGTCACCTGTGCGGCGCCGGCGATTGCCGACTCCACGGCACGCTCGCCGAGCATCTCGCCAGGCTCGCCGGCGGCTGGCGGAAACGTCGCGGCCAGCGCGGAAAAGTCGTGATCCGGGTCGATCAGGAGGTGCGCCACCCTGCCCTCGGCCAGCGCGCCGAGTGTCTCCTCCGGCCCCAGAGTGGCCGGGCCCCCGCTGCTGGCACGGTCATGGGCCAGCGCAGCCAGCTCCCGTGTGCGCCGGTCCCAAGCTTCCTCGATCAGCGGCTCGACTCCTTCGGTGATCACGGTGGCCTCCTTGCCGACGAGGTTCAGGTCGGCCTCGGCGATCACGCGCTCGCGCAGCTTCGCCGGCATCGCGTCACGGAAGCGCGTGGCTATCTGTCCCTCGGCCGCGAGCACGATCCGCTGCCAGCCGAGCGCCTCGAGCCGCTTTGCGGTCTCCGTCGCCGCCGTCGTGAACAGCCGGTCGCGCTGCGCGTCAACCCTGGCCTCGTAGTGCTCCTCGTGAGAGGTGGTGAGCGCGCCGCGCTCGGAGCTCCCGCCGGAGGTGCCGCCGAACGGCCGCCAGTCCCCGAGACTCAACTCGAACATCGAGTTCTGGGGTTCGACCAGCTCGGCCTGCTCGATCTGCGCGATCCGAACGATGTCGCCGCCGACCAGAATCACCCCCGTCGGGGAGCCGCGATCCGCAATGTCCACCAGCGGTGAGACAAACGGCTTGATGTCGGCCACGACCCTGTCCCGGCGCAGCGGAAGCTGCAGGCTGAAGCGCTCGGAATCCCCGTCCATGTCGAGGAACCAGGAGACGCTGCGGGCGCGCTCGTTCGGGGTGAGATCGGTCATCTCCTGCTCGATCCGCTCGCGCGCAACCCGAAACGCCAGGCGCGCGTCGCGATCGTCGCCCGCCTCGAGCCGCTCGGAGATCGCGCGCAGCCCATTGCGCAGCTCGATCAGCCACGCCGGGCTGCTGCCGGTGTTGACGGGGTCGCGCGGATCCGTCCGCGCGTGCACGCTGATCACCAACCGCTTGGGCTCGGCCGTGGCCAGCTCGTGAAGGACATCGTGGTTGAGCATCGTGAGAGCCTCCTCGGTCCTGCAGGCCATGCTAACTCACGCCACGGAGCCAGGTATCAGCAGTCCGTATCGGAGATTGTCGGACTCCCGGCACTAAGCCGGAGGAGCTGCGGCCTCGCTGGCCTGCTGCAGCCGGATCGTCACGCCAGCGCCGAGCAGCAGGGCCATCGATGCCAGATAGCAGGTGATCAGGACGCCCGTGAGCATCAGGAACAGCTCGACCGGCGTACTGCCGGCGACGAAGCGCAGGTAGTAGCCGGTGGCGGTCGGGGTCAGCTGCAGCAGCACACCACCGGTCAGACCGCCGAGCAAAGCCGGCCGCCAGCCGGCGCCGTGCCTGCTCAGCACCCAGTACACCGCAGCGCAGATCAGCGACGTCAGCGCGATCGAGACGGCGGGCACCAGCACACGCGTCAGCAGTGCGTTCACTCCGAGCTCCCTGACCACGCCGGTACCGGCTGAGCCGACCAGGACCATGATCACGACGAGTACGGCCACGCCGCCCGCCACACCTAGGTTGCGGAGCTTCCCAAGAACCGCGCTCGGACCCGGCGTCTGCACCAACGGCGCCAGGCTGCGTTGCAGTACGCCTACAGCACCGGAACTCGTCCACAGCATTCCGGCGATCGAGGCGGCGATCAGCAACGGTGAGTCGCGATGGGTCCTCAGGATCAGCTGCACCACCTGCTCGTGCACGTCGTGCGGAAAAACCTCCGACAGCCTCGCCGCGACCTCCTGGGCCCTCGTGTAGTCACCGAGAATGATCGCCGCCACTGCGGTGATCCCCAGCGCCAGCGGCACCAGCGAGGCAAGCAGGAACCAGGCCAGCGCGGGAACCTCGTTTGACAGCCCCGAGTCCCAGAAGAAGATGACCGCTTCCCGGGCCCTGTGCCAGAGCTTGTGGCGTGCTTTCACGACGGATAGCATCGCCGCTCGCGCGCAGGCGAGTCGAGAAACACCGCGGGGAGGTAGTCCCAGATCATGTTGGCCAACCTGAGGCTCGGTCCGCTCTGCGGTCGGTGCGCGGTGATCGGCGTCGCTCTATTGAGCGCCGTTCTCACGCTGGCCGCACCGGCTGCGGCCGGCATCGATGCGGCCGCGACGTTGGCTGACAGATACTCGCCCGTGATCGGTCTTGAGCCCCAGCCCTCGCTCTGCGGACCCGGTGAGGCATACCGCCCTACCAGTCTTGACATCGTCCTGGGCAATCCCGAGGTGACCCTCCGCAACTCGGCGGGAGAGATTGTCAAGCGGGGACCGACGGCACAGGACTTGTCCGGTGCGCCGGCCGGTGACTACCTCGACTTCGGGGGGAATGCGCTCCGCCCCGGCTGCTTCTACGAGAAGCAGTTCAAACGGTGGTTCGGCGACCGCAAGCCGACCGTCTACGTGCACATCGCAACCGACTCCGACCACCCCGGGAAGCTCGCCGTCCAGTACTGGTTCTACTACACGTTCAACGACTTCACGAACAAGCACGAGGGCGACTGGGAGATGGCGCAGGTCAATTTCGACGCCGCCACCCCGGAACAGGCACTGAAGACCGGCCCCTACCAGGTCGACTACGCCCAGCACTCCGGCGGGGAACGCGGAGCCTGGCACAACGACCCGAAGCTGACGACGGATGGCACGCATCCGCTCGAATACGTTGCGACAGGCGCCCACGCGGGGTTCTTCCAGCGCAAGCTCTACCTCGGCAAAGGGGGCACCGCCGTCTTCGGCTGCGAGGACACGCGGAGCGCGACCGACCTCTTCACGCTCCACACGGTGGTGGTGCCGGACACCCCCGTCCCGCGGGACTCACCGTTTGCCTGGTTGAACTTCCAGGGCCGCTGGGGCCAGAGGCAGCCGAGCGTCAACAACGGACCGCTGGGGCCGGCAAACGCGGACCGCGAGGTGTGGACGCATCCGATCACCTGGTCCGAGGGCCTCCGTACCAGCAGCCTGGCCGTGCCGGGAGGGCACGCGCTCGGCCTGAGCGTGACGAGCTTCTTCTGCGGCGCTGTGGAACATGCCTCAGCTGCTCTCATCTGGGGCCTGATCCATCCGGCGCCGTTCTTCGCCGCGCTCGTCCTGCTCGTTCTGCTCGCAGTGGGGATAGCCTGGCGGACCACGTGGAGGCCACCCGATCCACAGCCGATCCGGCGCTTGCGCAGGGGCGGGCAGATCCTCCGAGCGGGGCGGCGTCTGTATCGGGCCAACCCGTGGACGTTCATCGGCGTCGGCGCGGTCTTCATCCCGGTCGCCGTCGCCGCCGAGCGCGGTCCAATGGGTCCTGTTCCACCTCACCGGGCTCTCCGGTGTCATCAGCCTCGACGGCCAACGCGGAGCGGTCACAGCCCTGCTCGCGCTGCTCATCGGTGACGTCGGCGGAGCGTTCGCGGCCGCAGCGGTTACGGGCGCGGTCGCCGGCGCGCTGAGTGAACTCGAAGCGGGCCGGCCGATCACTGCGCGCCGCGCATACGCCCTCGCAGGCCGAAACGGCCGGGAGTTGGGCAGCGCCACCGCGCTGCAGTTCGTGCTGATCCTGGTGCTCGTTTTCACCGTCGTCGGGATCCCGTTCGCGGTCTATTACTTCATCCGCACCTCGCTGTTCGCGCAGGCCTGCGTTCTCGGGGACCGGAGTGCAATCGGCTCACTGCGCGCCAGCGCCCGGCTGACCCGCCGGCACTGGTGGCGAACATTCGCCTTCACCACCCTCGTCAGTGCCATCGCAATCCTGTCCGGCCCGTTACTCGGCGTGCTGATCCTGTTGCTCACCGCCTCGTCGCTCACCTTCATCGACATCATCGGCTCGCTCGTCTACACACTCGTCGTCCCCTACGCGGCCATCGCGCTCACGCTCTACTACTTCGACCTGGAGCTGCGCCAGGAACCGGTGCGAGAGGTGGCCAGGCAGTAGGCTCCGCCGCTTCGGCGAACTTAACTTGACTGACTCAAGAAAAGGACGCACACTGGAACGGTGCCCTCGAGCCTCGAGATCGAGCGGATCCTCCGCGCCGCCCAGCTGCGTGTGACCCGCCCGCGCATCGCGGTGCTGGGTGCGGTGCACGCGCATCCGCATGCGGACACCAACTCGATCATCGACGCGGTGCGTCTGCAGCTCGGCGACGTCTCACACCAGGCGGTCTATGACGTGCTCCAGGCGCTCACGAGCGCCGGCCTGGTGCGACGCATCCAGCCGTCGGGCTCGCTCGCTCGCTACGAGGCGCGCGTGGCCGACAACCACCACCACATCGTGTGCCGCTCCTGCGGCGCGGTCGCCGACGTCGACTGCGCCGTTGGCGAGGTGCCATGTCTGACTCCGTCTCAACACCACGGCTACATGATCGACGAGGCCGAGGTGATCTACTGGGGCCTGTGCCCCGTCTGCTCCGTCGCCCCCGTGGGTGTGCCGGAGTTGCAAGCACATATCAACTGACTCCGAAAGGATCGCTGTGTCTGACCGCCCAGACGCCGTCGTCGGCGAAATGAACGACACGACGGCCACCCCGCTGGAAAACACCCAGGTCGAAAACGGGGGCTGTCCGGTCGCCCATGGCGACCTGATCCGCCCGACCAGCGGCGACGCCAACGTCGAGTGGTGGCCCGAGCGCCTGAACCTGAAGATCCTTGCCAAGAACCCCGCCGTGGCCAACCCGCTGGGTGAGGACTTCGACTACGCCGAGGCCTTCGCGAGCCTCGACCTCGCGGCCGTCAAGCAGGACATCGCCGAGGTGCTGACCACCTCCCAGGACTGGTGGCCTGCCGACTACGGCAACTACGGTCCGCTGATGATCCGCATGGCCTGGCACAGCGCGGGCACCTACCGGATCAGCGACGGCCGCGGCGGCGCCGGCTCAGGTCAGCAGCGCTTCGCGCCGCTCAACAGCTGGCCGGACAATGTCAACCTCGACAAGGCACGCCGCCTGCTCTGGCCGGTCAAGAGGAAGTACGGCAATGCGCTCTCGTGGGCCGACCTGATCGTGCTCACCGGTAACGTCGCGCTCGAGCAGATGGGCTTCAAGACGTTCGGCTTCGCCGGCGGGCGCGTCGACGCCTGGGAGCCCGACACCGACGTCTACTGGGGCCCCGAGACCACCTGGCTCGGTGACGAGCGCTACACCGGCGACCGCCAGCTGGAGGACCCGCTCGGCGCCGTGCAGATGGGTCTCATCTACGTCAACCCCGAGGGCCCGAACGGCAACCCCGATCCGCTCGCCTCAGCGCGCGACATCCGCGAGACCTTCGGGCGGATGGCAATGAACGACGAGGAGACGGTCGCGCTGATCGCCGGCGGCCACAGCTTCGGCAAGACCCACGGCGCCGGGCCGGCCGAGAACGTCGGACCCGAGCCTGAGGACGCGCCGATCGAGAACCAGGGCATCGGCTGGAAGAGCAGCTACGGCACCGGCGTGCTGCAGGATGCGATCACCTCAGGGATCGAGGTCACCTGGACGCAGACCCCGACCAGGTGGAGCAACGGGTTCCTTTCGAACCTCTTCGACTACGAGTGGGAGCTCGAGAAGAGCCCGGCCGGTGCGCACCAGTGGGTCGCCAAGGACTCCGAGGCGATCATCCCGGCACCGGACGCCGGCGGTGCGCCGCGTCGCCCGACGATGCTGACCACTGACCTGGCGCTGCGCCTGGACCCGATCTACGGACCGATCGCCCGCCGCTTCAAGGACAACCCAGACCAGCTCGCGGATGCCTTTGCCCGGGCCTGGTACAAGCTCACGCATCGCGACATGGGTCCCGTGGCGCGCTACCTGGGTCCGGAGGTCCCGAGCGAGGAACTGATCTGGCAGGACCCGCTTCCGCAAGCGCCAAACCAGGTGATCGACTCCGAGGGCGCGGCGGCACTGAAGCAGCAGATACTCGCTTCCGGCCTCAGCGTGTCGCAGCTCGTGTCAGCAGCCTGGGCGGCAGCCGCCTCGTTCCGCGGCAGTGACAAGCGTGGTGGCGCCAACGGCGCTCGAATTCGCCTTGAGCCGCAGCGCAGCTGGGAGGTCAACAACCCGGCGCAGCTGGACATGGTTATCGGCGTGCTCGAGGGAGTCCGCCAGGCCTTCAACAGCGCGGGCAACCAGGTCTCGCTGGCCGACGTGATCGTGCTCGGCGGCTGCGCCGCGGTCGAGAAGGCCGCCCGGGATGCGGGCTTCGAGGTAGAGGTCCCGTTCACGCCCGGTCGTGTCGATGCGACTCAGGAGCAGACGGACGCCGAGTCGTTCGAGGCGCTCGAGCCCAAGGCGGACGGTTTCCGCAACTACGTCAAGCAGGGCGTGCGACTCCCGGCCGAGCACCTGCTCGTCGACCGCGCCAACCTGCTGACCCTGAGCGCGCCCGAGATGACAGTGCTCGTCGGAGGCCTGCGCGTGCTCGGCGCCAACTACGACGGCTCCTCGGCGGGAGTCCTCACCGCCACACCCGGCCGGTTGACGAACGACTTCTTCGTCAACCTGCTCGACCTCGGCACCAGTTGGACCGCGAACAACCACGGCTCGGCGCTCTACAGCGGCACTGGCGCGGATGGCGAATCGTGGACCGCCAGCCGTGCCGACCTCGTGTTCGGCGCCAACGCCGAACTTCGTGCGGTCGCCGAGGTCTACGCCAGCGACGGCGCCGGTGAGAAGTTCGTTCACGACTTCGTCGCCGCCTGGGACAAGGTCATGAACCTCGACCGCTTCGACCTCGCAACACACTGAGCGCCCGACGGTGCGGGGTTTGGGGCCCCCGCACCGTCCGAAACGCCGTAACCGCATCGTTACCCTGCGGCGGCTAAAACCACGCCCATGAACCTGCGAGCTGTGTGGATTGCGTTCGCCGCAGTCGTCTGCGCGGCTAGCGCTCACCGCGTGCGGCTCTCAGGGCGGAGTGGCTCGCGGCGAACCGCGAGCGGGTCGGTAGGACTGAGGATACGCCAACTGCATGCGCCAAAACGGCGTCCCAAACTTTCCGGACCCAACCGGCGGCAGCATCAACATCGGCGGCACCGGAGTCGACCCCCAATCGGCCTCGTTCCGATCCGCCTCGAAGAGGTGCGCGAAGCTCGAACCGGCGGGGATGCGTGGACCTACGGTCAGCGAGTCCGCGTTCCGGTCCGCGCTCAGGTTCGCCAAATGCCTGCGCGCGCACGGCGTGAACTTCCCTGACCCGGTTCAGGCCGGCAGTCGCGCGGCTGGCGGCACGCCTGTGATTGCGATTGCCGGCATGGAGTTCCAGGTCGGCTCAACCTTCGACGTGCGGTCGCCTGCGGTCCAGGACGCACTCCCCAAGTGCGGAGTCAGGCTGCCGGGCCGGAAACCTCACCTCGGCTAGCGGCCGAGCTCAATACTCCTTGCTGGAGCGCCAGACCGCATAGAGCGCGTAAACGCAGCAGCCGAGCAGCACCAGCCAGATCACGGTGCCGAAGCCGGTGGCGGTGAAGCGATCGACGGCGGTGAGCGCGAGCGCCCCGACA
Organism: uncultured Actinomycetota bacterium; assembly: GCA_963818135.1. Taxonomy (GTDB): domain Bacteria; phylum Actinomycetota; class Thermoleophilia; order Solirubrobacterales; family Solirubrobacteraceae; genus Palsa-465. The sequence goes on along the minus strand of CAWFRF010000008.1, from coordinate 144,780 downwards.
CCCAGAGCGATGTAGACGATCGCGCGGCGGCGCGTCCCCAGCGCATAGAGCTCCATCCGGTGCTCGACGGTAGAGCCGCGAGGCGACCCAGGCGAACCCGGCGAAGAAGGCCAGCACGATCGCGGTGACCAGCGTGCTCAGGGCAAAGTCGCCGGTTGCGCCAAAGGCGTAGACGATCCCCGCCAGGACGGCGATCACCAAAACGTTGCGGACGTTTGTCTTGAGCTTCACGTGAGGACCTAGGCTGCTCAGCGCAGTGCTGTGAAGTCCAAGGGTACTGACGGTCCTGCAGGCTGATCGGACGTGCCCGGGTCGGCACTGTCCGCGTCCGGATCATCGGAGTCCTCACGCTCGGCCGCGAAGCGGTAGCCGACGCCGAAGTGGGTGTGTACGTAGCGCCAGCTCGGCGAGATCCGCTCGAGCTTGTTGCGGAGCTTGCGGACGAAGACGTCGACCGAGCGATCGCCGCGCACCATCGTGTAGCCCCACACGCGCTGGTAGATCAGCTCGCGCTCGAGCACGCGGCCCTCCGCCGGCGGCGAGCTGGCGCAGCAACTCGTACTCCTTGCGGGACAGTCCGGCCGGCTCGGTGCCGACGTAGGCGTCGAACTGGTCGGGACGGATCGTCAGCTCGCCCGCGGTGAGCGGCTCGTCATCGAGCGGTAGCTCGCCGATCCGGCGGCGCCGCATCACCGCCTGGATGCGTGCGACCAGCTCCTCGGGGTGGCAGGGCTTGGTGACCCAGTCGTCCGCGCCGCTGCGCAGCGCACGCACGCGGTCTGCGACCTGGGAGGGCTGACAGACGACCAGGATTGCGAGCCCGGGCAGCGCGTTGCCGACGCGCTCGATGTAGTCGAGCCCGCTGAGAGTCGGGTTCACGACGATGGCGTGCAGCCGCATGCCGGCAAGCTGGTCAGGGCCCGGCGCGTACGTCAGCGCCTCGGAATCCCAGCGCATCGCCTCGAAGCGGCGCTGAAGCATCGTGACAAGGCCGCTGTCGTCATCGACAAGTGCGATCCGTACCTGCCGAGCCTCGGGGGGCACTGACATCGTGCGCCCGAGTCTAGATGGCCGTCCCGACGCCAGCCTCCCGCGTCAATCAGGTCGCCAGCGCCTCAATGCCGCCCACTTGGGGGCTTGGCACCGGTCGCGCGAGGCGAAGCGCAGCTCGAACGCGAGGCCCCCGGCCGGCAGCGCGCTGGCTTCGAGCTCGCCCGCATGCGCGATCGTCACCGCGCGGACGATCGAGAGCCCCAGCCCGAGGCCCCCGGCGTCATTGCCCAGGCGCTCGCCAACACCCCGGCGGAACGGCTCGAACAGCGTCTCCACGTCCTCGGGCGCAACCACGCAACCGCCGTTTGCGATCCGGAGCGTCGGTACGCCGTCCTGCTCGCCGGTGAAGATGCTGATCCAGGGCTCGGCGGCGGCGTTATGGCTTATCGCGTTGTCCACCAGGTTGCCGACGAGCCGCTCGAGCAGCGCCTGGTCGCCAATGACCATGGCCGGTTCGAGCGAGTGCTCGACGGTGATTCCGATCAGCCGTGTCTCGCGGGCGAGCAATGCATCCTCGACCACGATCGGCCAGATCGACGCTCTCGCCGCTGGCCACCCCGGCCTCACTGCGCGCCAGTGTGAGCAGCGCGTCCAGCAACCGCTCCTGTTCCTCCGTCGAGCTGACAACCCGCTCGCAGACTCGGCGCAGCGACTCGACCGAGGCGTCGGGGTCAGCCAGCGCCACCTCGACCAGCGTGCGCTCGAGTGTGATCGGCGTCCGCAGCTCGTGCGACGCGTTGGCGACGAAGCGCCGCTGCGACTCGAATGCGCGTTCGAGCCGCGCGAGCAACGCGTCGAAGGTCGTCGCCAGCTCACCGAGCTCGTCGCTGCGACCGTCGACGCCCAGGCGCTCGTGCAGGTTCTCGGCACTGATCTCGCGCGCCCGCGAGTTCATTGTGCGCAGCGGCCGCAGGGCACGACCGGCAAGCCACCAGGCCAGGCCGATCGACAGCAGTGCTACCACGCCAAGCGCGATCGCCGACCATTCGAGCAGGGACGAGGCATCGCCCGTCTGCTGCGCTCTGAGCTCGACGTTGGCTCGCCGGGCGATCTCATGCACCCGCTTGCTCAGCTGTTTCTGGCCGGTGCTCTGGATCGCCTTCAGGAGCTGAGACTGTGGCGGGGCCTTGGTCGAAACCGGCGTCGTCGACGGACCAGTCGCCGTGACCTGACGACCAGTGCCGCCGATCGTGGTGAAGTTGGGCGTGCTCCCTGTCGGCGGTCGGCTCGTGAGTCTCTCGACTACGGCCGGCGAGACGAACGCGTTCAACCCCCCTCTGGGCAGGTCAAACTGGATACCGCTCACCGACACAGTGTGGTTCTGGGAGTTCTGACTGTGCTTGAACAGTCCATAGGTCACCGCCAGGAGGCCGGCGCCGGCCGCGAGGAACACCGCGCCGTAGAGCAACGTCAGCCTCAGGCGCAGCGTCAGCCGGGGTCCGCCGCGCGGATCAGATCCTGTATCCGCCACCGGGCACCGTTTCGATCGGGTCTGGTTCACCGAGCTTGCGGCGCAGGCGGCTGACCGTCACCTTCACCACGTTGCTGAACGGGTCGGCCGCCTCATCCCATGCTCGGGCGAGCAGCTCCTCTGAGGAGATCACGGCACCCTGGGCGCCCATCAGCAGCTCGAGCACCGCGAACTCCTTCGCGCTCAGGTCCAGGCGTTCGCCCCCGCGACTCGCCTTCCGCCGCGCGCTGTCCAGCTGCAGGTCGCCGCACTCGAGCACCGGCGGCAGCGCCGGCTGCGCACGCCGCGCAAGCGCCCGTACGCGTGCGACGAGCTCGGCGAACGCGAATGGCTTTGGCAGGTAGTCGTCGGCGCCCATGCTCAGTCCCTGGACGCGCTCCTCGATGCCACCCGATGCCGTCAGCATCAGGACGCGAGTGCGGATCCCCTCGGCCGTCAGCCGCTTGCAGACCTCGTCGCCGTGAAGACGCGGAAGATCGCGGTCGAGCACGATCACGTCGTACTCGTATACGCGCGCGTTGACAAGCCCCGCCTCACCGTCGCCGGCGACGTCGACCGCCATGCCCTCGCGGCGAAGGCCCGAGGCAACAGCCTCGGCGAGCTCAGCGTGATCCTCCACAACCAGTACGCGCATATGCCTCAAAGAGCATGCTTAGCAGGTGGTTACGCCAAAGTAACGGGCTCTGTTCCCGAGATGTAACCCTCCGGCGCGTACAAATGCGCCATGCCTCGCAAAGTCACCGTCATAGCAACCATGCTCGCCACCACGACTGCGGTCGCCGCGTGCGGTGGCGCGAGTCCGTCCAACGACCAGACAGCACGCAAGCCGGCAGGTAAGAGCGCCGGCCTCAGGTTCGCCCAGTGCATGCGCACGCACGGCGTCCCCGACTTCCCCGACCCCCAGTCCGGCGGCGGCTTCGGAATCCAGGCGAGCGCCGGATCCAACGGTGGTTCGATCTCGGTCGACGGTCATCAGATCAACGTCAGTCAGCCGGCCTTCCAGAGGGCGTCGAACGAGTGCCAGAAGTACCAGCCCCAGGGCCCGCCGATCAGCGGCTCCCAGCTGGCCCAGATCAAGCAGGGAGCGCTCAGGATGGCCGCATGCATGCGCAGCCACGGAGTCTCGAACTTCCCCGACCCGAAGGTCTCGGCCGGCCCTGGTGGGCACGGCATCCAGGTCCAGATCGGGCTTGGCAACACGGGCGGTAGCAGGGCACAGGCGCCCGAGCGCACACCGGCGTTCCACCATGCGCTGAACGCCTGTCAGTCGTACATGCGAGTCGGCCTCAAGCGGAGGACTTCGTAAACCATGCCGATCCCAAAACCGCGCCTTCCGCGCAACCGCGGCCGCTGGGGCGCCACCCTGGCGCTCGTCATCGCCGTCGCGGTGGTGGTGGCGATCGTCGTCTCCAACAACAACGCACCCAGCCACAACAACGCCGCAGGGACTACCGCCACCGGCGCCGCGACTGTCCAGCGCCGCAATCTGGTGGCCACCGACACCGAATCCGGGACGCTCAGCTACGCCAACCAGCAGACGGTTTACAACCGGCTCAGCGGCACGATCACCTGGGTGCCGGCGGTCGGCAAGGTGATCCGAGCGGGGCATGCGCTGTTCACCGTCGACAACAAGCCCGTGCTGCTGATGAACGGGTCGACACCGGCCTACCGCAACCTGACCGCATCGGACATCAGCGGGCCCGATGTCTACGAGCTGAACCGCAACCTCGTTGCGCTCGGCTACAACCCTGACGGGATCGTGGTCGACGACGACTGGCAGTCGGCGACAACGGCGGGCGTCGAGGCGCTCCAGCTACACCTCGGCGAGACCCAGAACGGCACGCTGACACTCGGCAAGGTTGTGTTCCTGCCGGGACCACAGATGATCCAGACCGTCGACACGACAGTCGGGCTCGACAGCGGCGAGCTATACGCCGGCAGCCGGCGGCTCGAGCACCGAGTTCGTGGATTACTCGAGCTCGAAGCCACGCGACGCCGGCACCGGCACGGGCACAGGCACAGCACAACCGGCACCGGCACCACCGGCACAGGTACCACCGGCACGGACACCGGCACGGACACCACCGGCACGGCCACCGCACGGGCACGACGGCACGACAGGCACCACCCAACTGGCACGACCACCACCGGCACGACCACAACGCCGGTGCACACATCCACTACTCCCACCAGCCACGGCAGCCACGGCAGCCACGGCAGCCACGGCACGTCCGGCGGAAGCGACAACCTGAGCCACCGGACGCTCCAGCAGCTCCTGCGACTGATCCAGGAGCAGCAGCGCCAGCTCCAGGCCGATCAGCACGCCTCCCACTCCCCCAGCCACAACAGCAACAACAACTCGGGCAGCCACAACACCGGCAACACCGGTAGCCACAGCAACACCGGAAACACGCGGCAGCACCGGCAACACCGGCAACACTGGCAGTCACGGCAACTCGGGTAACAGTGGCAGCGGCGGTAACAGCGGCAACTCAGGCGGAGGTGGCAGCGCGACCGCGGTCATGAGCACCTCCTCTACCAAGCTGGTCGTGACCGTCGACCTGAGCCCAAGCTCCCAGTCCGAGGCCACCGTCGGTGAGCACGTCAGCGTGGAGATGCCCGACGGCAGCACCCAGGGCGGCAGGATCACCGCCGTCAGCCCGGTCGCGTCGAGCTCGAGCTCAGGCTCAGGTGACAGCGGTGCCGGGGCCGGCGGCGGCGCAGGCGCAGGCGGTGACAGCGGGAGTGGCTCGGGGACATCGACCGTGCCGGTGACGATCGTGCTCAACAAGGCGGCCCACGGCGGCGGCCTCGATCAGGCGTCGGTCAGCGTCAACTTCGTCCAGAGCAAGGCGCGTCACGTCCTCTCAGTACCGGTGACGGCGCTTCTCGCCACCTCCGGCAGCAGCTTCGCGGTGCAGGAGGCGAGCACGCCGCACAAGCTGATCCCGGTGCAGACGGGCCTGTTCGCCGCCGGCTACGTCGAGATCTCCGGGCAGGGCATCTACCCCGGTCTACAGGTGACGGATTCCCAGGGATGAGCGTCGAGCTCTCCCAGGTCACGAAGGAGTACCCCGGCGGCGTCACGGCGCTGCGCGACGTCAGCGTCGTGATTCCCGCCGGCAATCAGGTCGCCGTGGTCGGCCCGTCGGGTTCGGGCAAGACGACGATGCTCACGATCCTCGGCACCCTGGAGCGGCCCACGTCCGGCCTCGTGCGGGTCGCCGGGCATGACACCGTGAAGGCCTCAGACGGTGAGCTCGCCGGACTGCGGGCCCACCAGGTCGGCTTTGTCTTCCAGGCCTTCCACCTGCAGGAGTCGATGACCGCGGTCGACAACGTCGCCACGGGAATGCTCTACACCGGCATGCCGCTCGGGCAGCGTCGCGCACTCGCCCGTGCCGCGCTCGAGCGAGTCGGCCTCGGCCACCGGCTCGACTTCAGGCCCAGGCAGCTCTCGGGCGGCGAGCGCCAGCGCGTCGCGATCGCGCGGGCGATCGCGAAGCGTCCCGCGATCATCCTCGCCGACGAGCCGACCGGCAACCTCGACTCGAAGTCCGGCGCGGGCGTGCTCAGCGTGCTGCACGAGCTCGGATCGGACGGCGCCACGCTGGTCCTCATCACCCACGACGTCAACATCGCCGGCGAGTTCCAGCGGCGCCTGCACATGCGCGACGGTGAGATCGTCGAGGACGAGCGGACATGACCGAGCTGGCGCTGACCGACGACCCCAGCCTCCCCCCGCGCGACCCAAACGACGCTCCAGCCCCGATCGGTCGCGCTCGCCTGCCGTTCCGCGAGCTTCTCGGGGTCGCGTTCCAGGGACTTCGCACCCGCAAGCTACGAGCCGCGCTTTCGGCACTCGGGATCGCGATCGGGATCGGCGCAATGGTCGCCGTGGTTGGGGTGTCATCGTCAGCGCAGGCGAACCTGATTGCCGAGATCGACTCGCTCGGCACCAACCTGCTGACCGTCTCCCCCGGCACCGACTTCCTCGGCAACGCCGCTGTCCTGGCACCGAGCTCGGTGCCGATGATCAAACACATGCTGAACGTCGAGAGCGACGCCCCGATCTACCAGCTGAGCAACGCAAACGTCTACCGCACGCCGTACGTCCCCGCCGAGCAGACAGGCGGCATCGGGGTCGACGCCGCGAGCGTCAATCTGCCCAGGGTCGTCGGCACCACGCTCGCGTCCGGTCACTTCCTCGGGACCGTCAGCCAGAAGTACCCCGAGGTTGTCCTGGGCGCACAGGCGGCCGCGACGCTTCAGATCACGCAGGCGAGCGGCCACGTGATGCTCTACATCGGCAATCAGTGGTTCGTCGTGGTCGGGATCCTCAACCCGGTCAAGCTCGACTCCTCGCTTGACTCGGTCGCGTTCATCTCACTGCCCGTGGCGGAAAAGGTTTTCCAAGCGCTGCCCGAGCCCAGCGAGATCTACGTGCGCAGCACCCAGAACGACGTGACGGGAGTGGCGAACCTGCTCCCCGCCACCGCCAACCCACAGGACCCGAGCGGCGTCAGCGTCGATCGTCCCTCCGATGTGCTCGAGGCCCGCGCCGCCGCCAAGGGGCAGTTCACGACACTGCTCCTGGGGCTCGGTGCGGTGGCGCTGCTGGTCGGTGCGATCGGGATCGCGAACATCATGGTGATCTCAGTGCTCGAGCGACGCGGCGAGATCGGGCTGCGCCGCGCTCTGGGCGCAACCCGCGGCCACATCAGCATGCAATTCCTCGCCGAGTCGGCGTTGCTGGCGGCGATCGGCGGTGTCTTCGGCCTCGCGATCGGCGCCGGTGCCACCGAGGTCTACTCCGCCGCGAAGCACGAGCCCTTCGTGGTGCCGCTCTACGCCCTGATCGCCGCGCCCACCGCCGGGTTCATCATCGGCGCGCTCGCCGGGCTCTACCCGGCGGCCAAGGCCGCACGGCTCAGCCCAACCGAAGCGCTTCGCTCCTAGGGAGCTCTCAGCCCGCGACCTGCTCGTACTGCGCGTAGAGCTCGTCGACAGCACGCTTCGCCGCCTCGTGCTTGGCGGTCGACTCGGCCGAGCGCGCGGGAGTCGCCCACGCGGACGCCTCTGCGAGCTCGTCCTCGACCGCGCGCAGTGCGGCCTCGGCCTGCTCGATCTGCTGCTCGAGCTTCGCCTGTTGCTTGGCTGAGCCGCCGCGAACATTGTTGGGGCCGGCGGCGGGCTTTGCCGCCGGCCTGGGCTTCGACTGCACGCGCGCCGCGGTCGCCGCCTGCTTGGCCGCCGCCGCATCCGCCGCGCGCTCCTCGCGCACGCGTAGGTATTCGGGCCAGCCGCCTAGGTAGGAGTGCAACGTGCCCTCCTCGAACGCGACCGTCCGCGTACCGACCGCGTCGAGCAATGCACGGTCGTGCGAGATCAGCAGCAGCGAACCGGCGAACTGCCCGAGCGCGTCCTCGAGCGCCTCGCGGCTCTCGACATCGAGATGGTTCGTCGGCTCGTCCAGGATCAGCACGTTGGCGCCCGACTGCACGAGGATCGCCAGCGACAGCCGCTGGCGCTCACCGCCGGAGAGCGCCTCGAGCGGCTTCTCCGCCTCCTCGCCGCTGAACAGGAAGCGGCCGAGCAGCGCCCGCGCGGTGGCGGGGGTGAGCCCGGTCAGGTGCGTGCACGCCTCGATGACCGTACGCGCGCTGCCCGCGTGCAGATCCTCCGAGTGCTGTGAGAGGAAGCCGATCTTGACGTTGTGGCCGGTGAGCAGCTTGCCGGTGACCTGCGGACCAGTAGTGGCGGCCAGCGGGCCGCCACTATCACCAGCGTTTCTGGCAAGCGAGCCATGACGGACAGCCATTCCCGTGTGATCCCTCGCATCGGCACCGTCGTCGGCGAACGGCCGGTAGCCGGCCAACGTCTCGATCAGGGTCGTCTTGCCGGCGCCGTTGGGGCCGACGACGGAGACGTGCTCACCGCGCTCGAGCCACAGCCCCGCGTTGTCCAGGAGGACCCTGTCACCGATCGACACGCGCCCCTCGTCGAACTCGAACACGACGCGACCGCTGCGCTCTGGCGGCTTGAACGCAAACGCCAGGCCCTCGCGGTCGCGCTCGCCACGGTCGATCCGCTCGATCTTGTCCAGGCGCTTCTGCCGCGACTGCGCCTGGCGGGCGCGCGTGCCGGCGCGGAAGCGCGTGACGAACTTCTCGAGCCGATCGATCTCGACCTGCTGGCGCTCGATCGCGCGACCGAGCGCGAGCTCGCGCTGCGCCTTCTCGGTGCGCCACTGATGCCAGGTACCGGGGAAGAACTTGCCGCGGCCGGCCTCGAGCTCCAGCACTGCGGTGGCAACCGATTCGAGGAACCAGCGGTCGTGCGCGATCAGGATCACGGCGGCGTCGAGTGCGTTCAGGTGCGCCTCGAGCCACTCGAGCGACTCGATGTCCAGGTGGTTGGTCGGCTCGTCGAGCAGCAGAAGGTCCGGGCTGCCGGCAAGGGCGCGGCCGAGCGAGGCGCGCGTCGAGCTCACCGCCGGAGAAGGTCTCGAGCCTGCGGTCGAGCACGGAGTCATCCTTGAAGCCGAGGCCGTGCAGCGTCGCGAGCGCCTGCTCGCGCCAGGTGTAGCCGCCGGCGTGCTCGAGCGCGGCCTGCGCGTCGGCATAGGCGCTGAGAGTCTGCTCCTCATAGTCGCCATCGGCCATGCGCTGTTCGAGCTGCTGCAGTTCGGCTTCCAGGGCGATCAGCTCAGGTGCGCCGGAAAGCACGTAGTCGCGCAGCGTCATCTGCTGATCGCGCGGCGGACGCTGGTCGTGCAGGGCGATCTTCGTGCCCTTGGCGAGTACGAGCTCACCGCCGTCGATCGACGCCTCGCCGGAGATCATCCGCAGCAGCGTCGTCTTGCCCGCGCCGTTGCGGCCCGAGAGCGACATACGGTCGCGGCGCTCGAGCTTGAAGGAGATGCCACGCAGCAGCGGCTCACCAGAAATGTCCTTGCTGAGATCGGAGGCGATGATCACGGCCATGTAGCTGATGGTAAGCACAAGCCGGTGGGGTCCGTCGCCACGGCGGGCGCTTAAGATCTCCGTGTGCGCGTCAGCCCATACGCACCCGTTCCGCCACACGACTTCCCGGCCGCCCGCACGGTCGTGGTGCCGGACCGTGGTGAGTTCTTCCTGCGGGACTCCGACCCCGCAAGCGACGCCCCGGTTGTGTTCATGCTGCATGGCTGGGTCGCCAGCGCCGATCTCAACTTCGGCGGCCTCTACGAGGACGTGATCGCCGCCGGGTTCCGGGTCATCGCGATCGATCACCGCGGTCACGGCCGCGGCCTGCGGCCGCTCGTGCCCTTCCGTCTGGTGGACTGTGCGGCCGACGCGGCAGCGGTGATTCGCACCCTCGCGCTCGGGCCGGTGATCGTCTACGGCTACTCGATGGGTGGGGCGATCGCGCAGCTGGTCGCGCGCGACCATCCAGACGTCGTCGCGGGGTTGGTGGTGAGCGGTACCGCCCAGCACTGGCAGGAGGACGAGCTCCGGCGCGGCTGGCGGGCGATGCCGTTCGTCGGTCTCGGGCTGTCGGTTGCGCCGGGCAGCGGTTGGCGCGTGGCGCTCAAACGAGCGGGCTTCCGCCCAGGCCCGAAGATGGCCTGGGTGCACTCCGAGATGAAGCGCCACAACGCGCGCGACATCGCCGAGGCCGGGCGTGAGCTCGGGCGCTTCGATTCGCGACCGTGGCTGGTGCCACCGCCGTTCCCGACGGCGGTGGTGCTTACGAGCCGGGATGACGCCGTCCCGCCGGTCAAACAGCACCAACTTGCGGCAGCTTTGCGGGCGACCGTGTTCGAGGCTCCCGTGCGGCATCTGGAGGTCGCGGCGATGGCCGGCGAGCAGTCAGCCCAGCGCTACAACCCGGTGCTGATCCAGGCATTGGAAGCAGTACGCCTGGCCGACACATCCGGTAGCCTTGCGGCCAATGAGTCGTAAGCGGACTGTTCTTCTGGCCGTCTGGACTGTGGCGGCAATGCTTGCTGCGGCGCCCTCGGCGCTCGCTACCTCGCACGGCGGCCAGGGCATCTGGGGCCCGACCAGCGACCAGACGATCACCTACGCGATGTTCATCCTCATCGGGCTCTTCCCGGTGCTGATCATCGTCTTCTCCCTGCTCCAGAGTTGGCTCGATCACCGCAAGCACGCGCGCGTCGACGCCGCCAAGCGCCGCGCCAGCTCGGAAGAGTGGAAGGGCGGCTGGTAGCAGCCGAGAGGCCCGCCAGCCGTTAGGCTGAGCGCGACATGGCTTACTTCGTAACCGGGGCCACCGGTTTCATCGGCAGCAACCTGATCCCGCTGCTGCTCAAGCGCACGATGCGCAGCCGCGGTGCCGCCGGTGAGATCCACATGCTCGTGCGCGAGAGCTCGGTGGCGCGGATGGAGCGCCGGATCGATGCATGGGCGATGTTCAACCCGGCGGCGCGGACGCGGCTGAAACCGGTCGTCGGCGACCTGCATGAACCGCTGCTGGGCATCGACGAGGAAACGATCTCGCTGCTACGCGAGCGCGGCATCGCGCACTTCTTCCACCTCGCCGCGATCTACGACATGACCGCCGGCAACGAGGTCAACCAGCTCGCCAACGTCGAGGGCACGGCCCACGCGATCCAACTGGCGGACGCTATCGGCGCGCGAGTGTTCCATCACGTCTCCTCCGTCGCCGTCGCCGGCAAGTACCGGGGCGTGTTCACGGAGGACATGTTCGACGTCGGGCAACCGCTCGATCACCCATATCACCGCACCAAGTTCGAGTCGGAGCTGCTCGTCCGTGAGACCGCGACTATGCCGTGGCGGATCTACCGGCCGTCGATCGTGATCGGCAACTCACGAACCGGTCGCATCGACAAGGCCGACGGCCCCTACTACTTCCTGCCGCTGCTCAAGCGGGCTCAGGTGGTGCCGGACTGGCTGCCCCTGATCGGACTGGAGCTCGGCAACACGAACCTGGTACCGGTGGACTTCGTCGCTGCCGCCCTCGACCACATCGCTCACAAGCCCGGCCTGCATCGAAAGGCCTTCCATCTGACGGACCCGCACGAGATGCGTGTTGTCGAGGTGCTGAACATCTTTGCCAAGGTGGCTCAGGCGCCGCAGTTCGTGGTCACGGTCGATCCGGGTCCGCTGGCCAAGCTGCCGCGCGGTCTGGCGACGGCGATGATGGCGCTGCCGGGTGCACACGCGGCCCGACGCGCATTGCTCGCGGAGTTGGGGGTTCCCGATGAGATCGTCGACTACGTCGACATGCCGACCGAGTTCGACACCACGCGCGCACGCCAAGCCCTCGCGGGATCCGGGATCGAGGTGCCGCCGCTGGACAGTTACGCCGACAGGCTCTGGGAGTACTGGCGCAACCACTTGGATCCGGACCTCGCCCGCCACCCCAGCGTGACCAGCGCGGTCATGGGCAAGACGATTCTGATCACTGGTGCGTCAAGCGGAATCGGCAAGGCGACGGCGCTATTGCTGGCCCGTTCCGGGGCGACCGTGCTGCTTGTCGCGCGCGGGCCTGAGCAGCTCGAGGAGACACGACAGGAGATCCTCTCCGACGGTGGCAGCGCCTACGCCTACGCGGCCGATATCTCCGATCCTGAGTCGGTCGATGCGCTGCTCGAGCTTGTGGAGGCCGAGCACCCGCGGATCGACATCCTCGTCAACAACGCGGGCCGCTCGATCCGGCGCTCGATCGCGCTCTCATACGACCGCTTCCACGACTTCGAGCGCACCATGCAGCTGAACTACCTCGGCACGATCAGGTTGATCATGGGTCTGCTGCCGCGCATGCGCGAGCAGCGTTCGGGCCACGTCATCAACATCTCCTCGATCGGCGTGCAGACCAACCCGCCCCGTTTCTCCGCGTATGTGGCCTCCAAATCGGCCCTCGACGCCTGGACACGCGTGGTCAGCTCCGAGTGCATCGCGGACAACGTCCACTTCACGACGATCCACATGCCGCTGGTGAAGACGCCGATGATCGCGCCCACCAAGCTTTATGACCGTTTCCCGACGATCTCTCCTGAGCAGGCCGCGGAGATGATCGCCGAGGCGATCCGCACCCGCCCCAAGACGGTCAACACCACGCTGGGAACGGTCGGCGAGGTCAGCTACGCGCTGTTCCCGAAGCTTGTCGATCAGGTGCTGTCGACCGCGTACAAGGTGTTCCCGGACTCTGCCGCGGCACGTGGCCAGCGCGACCCGACGGAGCGCGCATCAACCGAGCAGGCGTTGTTTGCCAGGTTGATGCGGGGGATTCACTGGTGATCGTTCAGCGCGTGATCGTTCACCGCTGACTCGAGCAGCAGTCCCTCGCGCAGGCCACCGCGCCCGATCTCGAGCGGCGCCTCGAACAGCTCGGAAACAGCGCGCAGAATCAGCAGCCCGCCGGCGAGCAACCGAGCCCGCTGCACGTCGATGCCGAACTTGCGGGCGAAGTCGACGGCGCCGAGTCGTAGCGTCGCGTCGAGCAGGTGGTCCAGGACGTCCAGGTCGAGCACCGAACCGGCAAGCAGCCGCACGGAGGTGGCGCTCCCGCCAACAGCCACGAGCCGCCCCACGTCGGGAGGCGGCTGAACGTCGGCGAAGACCTCCCTAGTGTGCCGTTTGGCTCGCTCGATCTCCGCTGAGGTGGGCGGATCGGAGAGAAGCCAACGTGCGGTGACGTCGCCCGACCCGAGCGGCATCGACACCCACCAGCGCACGTCCGCTGGCGCGTCGCCTACGACCAGCTCCGATGAGCCACCGCCCGCGTCGACGACTCCGAGCCCGGCCTCGCTACCCGCGCCGACGCCCCAGGCGGCGCCGATGAAAGCGAGCCTCGCCTCCTCGGCGCCGGTGAGAATCTCGAGCTCGAGCCCGTCGCAGGCATCCCTGACGAGTTGCAGGAGCGCATCCGCGTTGACGGCGCGCCTGATGCCGGCGGTCGCCACGCAGCGCACCTCCACAGCGCCGAGCTCGCGCGCGATCGCTTGCTGCGCCGCGACCGCCGCCAGCACCTCATGGAGCTTTTCATCGGGGATCACCCCGCTCGCGTCGATCGACCGACCGACCAGCGTGAACGCCCGCTCCTGCCTGCACTCGATCAGTCCGGCGCCCTCACAATCGGCCACCAGCAGGCGGGTGGTGTTCGAGCCGATGTCGATGCAGGCGCGGCGCAAGTTGCGCGTACGCTACGCCGCTGCGCGCTCGCGCGCCAGCGCGTTGTCCGTGGCGGGTACTGCGCGGGCGGGCCTCGCCGCCGGAACCAATAGCCCCGCGAACACCGCGATGATCAGGAATCCAGCCGCCATCCAGTAGGACAGCGTGAAGCCGGTCACTGTCGGGAATCCGTGCAGAACGTGAGAGGCCAGGAAGGTCGCCGAGATCTGGCCGCCCAGGGCGCCGCCAAGCGTCCGCATGACCGTATTCATGCCACTCGCGACACCGGTCTGATGAGGTTCGACAGCACTGACGATCAGGTTGCCGAGCGCCGCGAACGCCAACCCGATGCCGATGCCCATCAGCGCGCAACTGATCAGGATGTCGTACGGGTGCCCGTGCTGAAGCGCCGAGTAGATGAAGGCGACGGCTGTGATCGCCGAGCCCACGACCAGTGCGAACTTTGATCCGTAACGCCGAGCCACTCGCCCGGCCAGGCCGCCGAGCGCAACCATCCCGAGGGCCGCCGGCAGCAGGTAGAGGCTCGAGACCACCACCGATGCACCGAACCCGAACCCCGTGCTCTTGGGGAGCTGGGCGAACTCCGGGAACAGGATGAAGGACGCATACAGGCCGGCTCCGATCAGGAAGGCGGCGAGGTTTGTCGTCCAGACACCGCGGATGCGCATCATCGTCATGTCGACCAGCGGGTGATCGCTGCGGACCTCGATGGCGACCCACAGTGCAATCACTGCCAGGCCTCCAACCATCAGCCCCAGCGACTTGGGACTGCCCCAGCCCCACGTCGAGGTCTGCGCGATTCCGATGAGGAGCAGGCTCATGCCGACGGTCATGACGAAGGCCGCCAGCCAGTTCACTCGCCCAGGCGCACGCACCGGCGACTCCGGGATCCAGCGCCAGGTGCAGGCCGCGGCGATCACAGTGACGACTAGCGGGATCCAGAAGATCCAGTGCCAGCCGAGGTGCTCTGAAATCAGAGCACCCAGCACGAGGCCCAGTCCGCCGCCGACGCCGAGGATCGAAGACATCAGGCCGATGCTTCCGGCCACACGCTCGCGCGGGAACTCGTCGCGGGCGATCGAGAACGCGAGCGGGAAGATGCCGCCGGCGACGCCCTGGATCACGCGCGCCACGATCAGCATTCCCAGCGAGTTCGAGAGCGCCGCGAGCAACGTGCCGAACGCGAGGATCAGCAGCGTCCACAGCAGCAGCTTCTCCTTGCCATACATGTCGCCGAGTCGCCCGATCACCGACGTGCCGACCGACGCCGACAGCAGGAAGGCCGTCAGCAGCCAGGTTGCCCCGGTCTCCGTGGTGTGAAGCGTGTGCTGGAACGTCGGAAGCGCCGGGATCACCGCCGAGGACAGCACCGAGTACGCGAGTCCAGCGACGCACAACACCGCGAGAATCAAGTTCGGGTGAACGTCGTGAGTCCGATGCGGCCCGTGCAGATGCTGCTCCTGCTGCTGATCCGAAGTGGGCTCAGAAGCCATGGTGGTACTGTACCGGAATGCTCATTCCGGTGACTTCCAGCGACGGACACACTGCTAACGGGCCGGTTGAGGACGATTGGATCGAGCTCCAACCCGGGCTGCAATGGTCAGGGCTGAGCACCGAGGAGAAGCATGAGCGCATCCTCTGCGCCGCCGGCCGTGTGTTTGCGCGTGACGGCTTGGACGCGACAATGCCCGCGGTCGCAGCCGCGGCCGGAGCGGGTGTCGGCAGCCTCTACCGCCAGTTTCCGTCCAAGCGCGATCTGCTCGCAGCACTTGTGATCCGCCGGCTGCTCAGACACGCAGAGCCGCCGTCGACGCCGCGGCCCGACCAGGTGATCACTGGCAGGCGCTGAAGGAGATGCTGCGGTCGCGGGTGGCGCGTCACGCCGCCGACGACTTCCTCGGTGAGGCCTGGAGTCAGGTCGAGGATCACGCTCAGGTTCGGGTCGCCTCGGCCGCTACCCAGGACGCATTTGCGCGTCTGCTCGACTTGGCCCGCGCCGAGGGTGGGGTCCGACCCGACGCGACGGCTCTGGATATCCGCCTGCTGTTCGTGGCAACGCGGGCATCGCGGCAGGTCCACGATGACGCCTGGGAGCGGGTGCTCGAGCTGATGCTCGACGGCCTGGCCGCTCGACGGCCTGGCCGCTAGGCGGCCCTGAGCAGCGGCGCGGCGTCGCCTTCCACGACCCGCACCGGACCGACCAACGTCGCCAGGATCTCCTCGAGGCCCGACCGGAAGAAGTGATGGCCCTCGTCGGGGTCGAGAAAGACGCGGCAGTTGGGTAGATCGGCTGCCAGTTGCAGCGCTTGCTCCACCGGCACGAGCGGGTCGCCGCCGCCATGCCACAGGTGCACCTCTGATATGACGTCACGGGGATCGAAGTCCCAACCGCGCGCGTACGTGAGGAAGTCCTCGACGAGGCCGCTAACCCCGGTGCAGGCTGCGTCGAGGAAGCAGTTGGACGCGGCGGTCCGCTCGTCTGTGGCGGCCAGGCGGTCACGTTCGGCAGGGGCGGCGTGTGCGGCGATCACGCTCGTGATCAGCTCCGGGTGGCGCGCCAGTATCGGCAACACGCGATCTCCGAGCCCGCAAACCAGGCGCGGCGCGCCGGCAACTGCCGCCAGCGGCAGACGGATGCGCCGCTGCACTCCAGGCGTGCGGTGGGTCGGCCAGAACGGCGCGAGCGCACTGCATACCGCCACACGTCGCACGCGCTCGCCGAGTTGGTGCGCAATCCCGAGCGCGTACGGGCCCCCTGCCGAGACCCCGACCACCGAGAAGCGCTCGAGCGCGAGCGAGTCGGCCAGCGCAGCGACGTCATCGGCAAAGTCAAGGATGGTGCGCCCCGGCTGCGGATCTGAGCCACCGACTCCGGGTCGACTCGGCGCGATGTAGCGGACGCCAACGTTATGCGCGATCCGCTGCAGGTCGATCGTCGCCTCCACCGGCGTGCCGATCGCGCCGTGGCAGTAGAGCACCGGGAGCACCGTCGGCAGGTCCCGTGACGGTGAATGCGAGGCGCCTCCCGTCGCGCAGAACGAGCGTGTCACGGCAATCTGAGGCGTGTGGGCGCATCGCTTGAGCGTTACGGAAATCCCTGCTCAGCGCAAGATACTTGGCTCTCCGGAAAGAGTTGTGACGTCTTGGATAAGGCTCTGCAGCGCGAGCACGAACTCATCGGGCCGCTCGATCATCGGCACGTGGCCGGCACCCCGGATGCGCGTGACGTTCGCATCCGGGCGCGCCTGCAGTAGGTCGTCCAGCGCGCGGATCGGCACCGTGCGGTCGGCCTCACCCCAGATCACACCGAGCGGCACGCGAGTCCTCGCGAGCATCGGGCGGAGATCGGATGACGTAATCGTTGCCAGCGCAGGAGCTGTGCGCTTGGCCGTCGCCGACGCTTCGACCATCTGTCGCGCCAGGGTCGGCGGCAGTGCCGCCGCGTCGGCGGTGGTCAGAGCGAGCAGCACGCGTCGCCCCCACCAGGTGTCCGTCAGTGCGACCGCTCCGCGCCTCGCCGCCAGCACGGCGTCTGCCCCGGCGGCGAGCAGCGCCGAGACCGCGAGCGGGAAAGGTCGCAGCCCGGCGGGTGCGACCAGAACGAGCCGGCGCACCAGCTGCGGATGCGCGGCCGCCAGGACTATCGCGATGCCGCCGCCGAGTGAGTGTCCCACGAGGTCGAATGGACCGGCGGCGCCCTCCTGGCCAAGACCATCCACGATGCAGTCAGCCACCTCGCGCAGATCGAAGTCCTCGCCGACAGGTGAGGACTCGCCAAAGCCGGGCAGATCCGGCGCAAGCACGCGCCGCGTGTTGCCCAGATGACCAAGGACGAGGTCCCAGATGCGGCGGTCCGTGGCGATCCCGTGCAGCAGCACCAGCGGTTCACCGGTTCCCACGTCATCAAGAGCCAGCGTCGGCGGCATCCGCGGATCGTATAGTCAGCTTTAGATGGTCGAGGCATCGCAGCCGTTTGCGCTCCGCACGAGCGAAAAAAGCGATGGCGCCTTTGTCCGCCAGCAGAGCCGCTTTCGCAACTGGGTCACTGTCGACGGCTCCAGCGGCTTCGGGGTCGAGGCGGGTCGCTACCACCTCTACGTCGCGCGGGCCTGCCCCTGGGCGCACCGCACGATCATTGGCCGGCGGTTGATGGGCCTCGAACAGGCGATCTCGATCTCATTCGTCGACCCGATCCGCGATGAGCGCGGCTGGGTCTTCAGCGAGCCGGGCCGGTACGAGGACCCGGTCAACGGCTTCCGCTTCCTCGCGGAGGCCTATCACGCCGCCGATCCGAGTTTCGCCGACCGGGTGACGGTGCCCGTCCTGTGGGACAAGCGCGACGGCACGATCGTCAACAACGAGTCTGCGGACATCCTGCGCATGCTCTCGACCGTGTTCGCGCCACTGGCCGAACACCCGGTCGTGCTCTACCCCGAGGAACACGCTGCGGCGGTCGACGCACTCAACGACCGCATCTATGAACCCGTCAACAACGGCGTCTACCGTGCCGGCTTCAGCACGCGCCAGCACGTCTACGAGCAAGCGGTTGCCGAGCTATTCGCTGTGCTCGACGAACTTGATGATCGCCTCGGTGCGCGCCGTTTTCTGTTCGGCCCCGAGCCACTCGAGACCGACTGGCGACTGTTCACGACACTGATCCGGTTCGACGCCGTCTACCAGATCCATTTCAAGTGCTCGCTGCGCAAGATCGCCGAGTACCGCAACCTCTGGCCGTATCTGCGCGACCTCTACCAATTGCCCGGGATCAGGGACACGGTCTCGTTCGATGAGATCCGCGCGCACTACTACGAAACGCACGGCGCCATCAACCCGACGGGAATCGTCGCCGCGATGGCGGCGCTGGATTTTGACGCGCCGCCGGAGCGGGAGATGATCTGACGGGCGCCCCGTCCGGGGCGCCCGTCACAGATTCAGTCGAACTCCGCCTGGTAGATCCAGCCGACCAGCACCTTGGCCCCGAGCGGCGCCCAGCGGATCGAGCCGGAGCCCTCAACCACCGGAGCGCGCACGTCAAGGTTCACATGCTGCCCCGCGTGCAATGCCGCCGGGATGCTGCCCCCGCCCATGAGCGTGACCTTCGCATGCTCGATCTTCCCGGAGTCGGTCAGGACCGTGAACGACCCCGCCGTTATCGGAATCGTGCCCTTGGCGTCGATCACCGTGACGACGAACGTCCCGGGGACGCTGTCGTCGTCAGACAGCTTGCCGGTCTGTTCGGCCGACGCAACCCAGGCTGGTAGCTCCGGGCCGGCGGCGGTGACGTTCGTGACACCGTGCGGCAGCTCGGCGTGCACCGTATAGCCCTGCTCCTCGGAGAGGATTGGCGAGGCAGGACGGGCGACCTCCAGCTTGGTGGAGCTATTGGAGATCTTCGGGAGCCACGACGGCAGATGCCCGTACTTTTGAACCGACGCCGCCTGCGCCTGGCCCCGGTGACCACCGCCTGAACTCAGCACGATCACCAGAACCGCGGCGACTGCAACCGCCGTGGCGACCGCCACCGCCAAAGCCCTACGGGGGCCGGGCCTAAAGGCCCGACCCCCACCGGTCTCGCGAGTGGCGGCACTCAATGAGCCACTACTCATAGATCACAACCTTGCTTCGCATAGTTACCGGACTAGTTCGTAAACACATCCGTGCCGAACGGGGCCAGGCCCTTCTGGGCTGCGAAGCCCAGGTGACCCTGGCCGTCGATGCCCGGTGCGTGGTTCTTCAGCTGGAAGATGTCCTCCACCGTGCGCAACAGGCTGTAATGGTTGTAGTAGGTGTTGCTGACCGTGCCCGGCTTGATGTACGGGCTGATCAGAACCGCACCCGCGTCACCGCCGCCCAGTGTCGGGTCGTAGGCGTCGTAGTACGGATCCGTGGCCGGCGTCAGCGCACCCAGCGTCAGCGTGCCGGTGTAACCACCGCTGACCGCCACAGGGTTCCCGCTGCCGTCCACCAGCTGGAACGCGCCGACGTCAACCGCACCTCTCGGGTTGGAGGCACTCGACGCGCTTGCGTTCTCCGCCGTGTCGGTGACGTTGCCGACGTAGACCGCTCCGGTGTACGGATTGCCGCCGTCGAGCAGCGACACCGTGCCGTTGAATGTGACCTGCTGGCCCTCGTTCTTCAACGTGGGTGTCGACGCGCTGCTCGGGACCACGTAGCTGACCATGCTCGACCCATCGGGGATGGTGACGCTCGGCGTCGTCGTCGAGCCCGCCGTCGACCCCGCGAGGTCGGAGAGGCAGCTCGGGTCAGACAGGTAGCCGTTGGCACCGGCCGTGCCGTTCGAGCAGCCGACCAGCGGCGCATTGGTGCTCGCCTGCGTCGCCGTCGGGCGATCGAGGCTCGCGCCGCCACCGGGGCCTGGGTCGAGGACCTGTCCGGTGGCCGAAGTGACCACTGGCAGGTTCGGGCCCGTGGGCTCCCAGTTGGTCGAGCGCCCGAACAGCGTCTCGCCCGCTTGGTCGGTGATCAGCGAGCCGTAGGCGGTGGACGGAAGCAGCGTCGAGTTCGCGAAGCTGTTCTGCCACGTGAACGGCGGGTAGGCCTCGTCATAGGTGACGACGATCAGGCCATGGTCCTGGAACGCCGGAGACTTCTCGATCTCCGGGACCACGATCGACAGGAACTTGCTCTCCGCGTACGTGCCGCCGGTGTAGTTGATCGGCGCCGGGATCGTGGAAGCCGTCGTCGCCTGTGACTCCATGCCCGACAGGTTGTTTCCGGCGCAGACCGAGTCATGCCCGTTGCTGCAGTTGTCGGGGACGATGTAATTGAACTCGGGAGTGCTGGCAGGATGCTGCAGATCCTTGTACAGCTGATCGTTGGGGCCAAACAGCGCCGCAAGATGCTCTGCGCAGGTGTTCCCACCGGTGCCGCCCTCTGACGCCGGAAGCAGCGACTCGAACCAGGGCAGCGGGTTGTGCTTGGCAACGTACTGGTCGCTCGGGTTGGCGCTCCCGTTGACGTAGTACGGCGACGTCGCCTTGGCGTCCGGGTTGGACGTCTGAGTCGGCGACGGAGCGGGACCCACGGTGGCGGCTGCGCCTGCGCAGTCGGCCGTGGGGTTCTGGTTGATCGGGTTGTTGGGGGTACCCGAGTCGTAACTACCGTCGGAGTTGCCGAGGTCCTGCGCGTAGAGCTTCCAGCCTCACGTTGGACTTGTTGAGCTGGTTGAACACGGTGGGGACGGTCGCCGGGTAGACACAGCCGTTGTCACCCGCGGGCGCGTTGGCGCCCGCGCCGGACACGAACTGGCCGTAGTTGGCCGTGCCCGGCGTGTTGTCGTAGCTGCCGCTCATCTGCGTGTACGCGGGGCAGTCGTTCTCAGTGTCCGTGACCGGCGCCTGGCCACTGACCATCGACAGGTAGTTGTCGAGGCTGGAGTGACCAGTGCCGTAGTAGTTGGTCAGGAGCGCGCCCTGTGCGGGGAGCTTGCTGAGGTACTGGCCCTGCGTGCCCTCGAGCGGCGTCCAGCTGGCGTTGTAAGCCTTGTTTTCGAGCACGATCACCCAGACGTGCTTGATCTGCCCGGGGTGGACTCCCAGGCCGTCGTTGGCTGGGGCCTTGTAACCGTACGGCTCCTGGTTCGGCAGATCCGACCCGGTTGTGACGGTATCGGCCAGTGCGCTTGCGCTGAACGCAAGCGATGCCAGCAGACTGACGGCCAGGGCGATCCCCAGCGGCCGTCCCGACCCGGAAGACCGGGTCGCAGCGTTCCTAGCGCCGCGACGCGACAAACTCCTCACAAGAGTTCTCCTTTTCGGCTTGTGCGTGCACTACCGAGCCGATCCTCCGCCCCCACCGAGCTCACGTTGTGACCGGCTTGTAAACCTGGTGTGACTTAGGCTTCCGATTTGTTCACATCCGGAAGGCCATTACGCCGAGATCCGGTGATTCAGTCCCAGCGGTGGCGACTCGTTCCGCCATCGCGCGGACTCGTTCCGCTGTCGCGCGGACTCGTTCCATCGTCGCGCGGACTCGTTCCTCCGTCGCGCGGACTCGTTCCTCCGTCGCGCGGACTCGTTCCGCTGTCGCGCGGACTCGTTCCATCGTCGCGCGGGCTGATCGACACGTCACTGGAGCCCTGGTTGGAGGCGCCCGCTGTCGCGACGTCGCGCGGGTAGACATGGCGCCCACGCAGCAGCACGATGCCGGCGGCCGCGAGCGTGGTCAGCATCAGCAGGAAGGTGATCTCCAGGCCGTGCGCCTCGTGGATGCTCGTCGGCGCCGACGGGTGCGTGCCGATTGGAGCCTGACTTGGATAGAAGCCGGCGATCGCAGAGGCGAGCACACCGAATATCAGCGGCGCGAGCGCCTGCGCCAGCGATCGCACGACGGTCCGCACACTCTCCGCCCGCCCCCAAAGGCCGGCGGGCATGATGTCCAGACGCGCGGCGTCGAGCGGCGGATTCGCGGCCGACACCAGCGCCGCTCCGGCGACGTCGAACCACAGCGCGGGCGTCAGATGCGTCGATACGAATCCCGGAATCAGCAACAGCGCGGCGCCGAGGTAGCAACCGCGGGCAGCCAAATGCGACTCGTCAGCATCCCGCGCCGCAGCAGCAGGTCACCGAGCCAGCCGCTTACGAGCGTCCCGATCAGCGCGCCGCCGACCAGAAGCGCCAGCACCAGATCAGATTCCAACGCGCCCACGCCGTAGTGACCGCGCACGAACACCAGCGCGAACGCCGTCAGGCCGGAGAAGAAGAAGTAGCCAAGCGACGAGCTGATGATCATCATCACGTTCGACCGGATCGAGAGGATGTACCGCACCGACTCCCCAAGGCCGAGCGTGCGCGGATCCTCGGTAAGGACCAGTGCCGGGTCGGGTTCGAGACCGAGCCGGTGTGCCGCCTGCTGAGCCAGGTCTTCGGCCTGTGGCGCCTCCTCATCCTGGAGCCAGTCAGTGCCGGTGCCGGGACCCGTGCCCGAGCCCGAGGCGGCACGGGCGCGGGCACGAGCCGCCTCCTCAATAAGGTCCTCTGCCCCCGGCTCCAGGTGGCTCTGGCCACCGCGCAGCGGCTCCGGAACGGTGCGGTACAGCTCGCGAGCCAGGAAGAACCCTGGAATCGCGAGCAGCACGAACGCCGCCTGCCAGCCCAGCGCTGTGGCGACGTTCGCGGAGACGATGAAGCCGACGGCGTTTCCGCCGATCTCGCCGCCGAGGATGTAGGCGTAGATGCGACCGCGCTCACGAGCCGGGAAGTAGTCGCCGGTGAGCGACGCGATCGCCGGACCCGCGGTGGCGACCACGGCGCCGAGCAGCAGACGGGTCAGCAGCAGGGTCGAGTAGCTCCCCGCAAAGGCGCTGAACAGGGATGCAAGGCTCCAAAGGACGATGCTCGCCGACAGCAGCGGGATGCGCTTGGTGCGGTCGACGAACAGGCCAACCGGGATCGTTGCCACGGCCCCGACCAGCAGCGTGACCGAGCTGAGGAGCCCGACCGAACCCAAACCGATTCCGAAACTCTTCTGGAGCTCCGGCGCGATCGCACCGATCGTCGCGGTGTCTGCGCCGTTCAACGCCAGAACCATCCCGAACAGGACGATCACGCGAGCGCGTGCTGCGCCGCCGGCGCGTCTGACCACCTCTCCGCGGATCTGGCGCCCGGTCCAGCGCGAGACGCCGGCAACCCCGTGTGCGATCGATCCGCCGAGGGAACGCTCAGCCATTGCAACCGCGCCTGTACACGATCGCAGTATGCCCCAGCAGCCACTTGACTTCGGTCGTGAGCGAGCTGGCCGTCAGTGGTGGTGCACGTGTGCGCCGGCGGGCTCCGGCACGAACGACGACTCGTACGACCAGTGCATATCGTGCGTGAACGGCGGCAGCATCTTGGCGTAGAGCTCCTGCCGCGACAGCCCGGCCGGAACCGGCTCCAGCGGTTGCCCGTGAGCGAGCGCGGTCAGCACCTGAGAGGCGTGCTGTTCGGCGAGGATCGCTCGGAAGACGGCCTCGCGTACGGACTCACCGACGATCACGGCCCCATGCCAGCGCAGCAGCGCGATCGCCTCGTCACCGAGGATCGCGATCAGTCGCTGCGCCGTCTCGCGATCGCGCACCAGCTCTGGCTCCTCGAACAGCGGCATCTGGTTCGGCCAGAACGCGGCATGGAACATGAGCAGGTCACCAGGGATCTCTCGCAGCGCGCTGAGAGCGGTGAGCGCCGGCGAGTGCACGTGGATCAGCGATTTGATGTGCGGCTTGAGGCGGTGGACCTCAGAGTGCATGTAGAGCTCAAGCGGCAGCCCACGCTCAAAGTCATCATCCAGGTGCAGCTCGAGCACGTCGGCGGCCCGGCAGCGGTCCTTGCGCGTACCGGCTCCGGGACAGAGGAGGTAGCGCTCAGGATCGTCGGTGAGGAGGCTGACGTGCCCGAACATCCCGATCATCTCGTGGCGGCCGAGGATGCGTGTGGCGGTTGCCAGCTCGTCGCGCAGAGCTGCTTTCGAGCTGCTCATTTGCCCCGCGCTCCGACGGGCCAGCGGTGCAGGACGACGCGCTGGGCCGAGCCGAGCGCAAGGTTGATCAGAATGCCGATGATGCCGATCACCGCGACCATCGCGAACGCGCTCGACGCGACGAACGTCTCCTGGTACTGAACGAGCAGGTAGCCGATCCCGCCGGTTGACAGCAGGAAGTCGGCCAGCAGCGTGATGATCAGGCACACCGGAGCTGCGATGCGGACGCCAACGACGACTTCCGGCAAGATCGACGGCAGCACGATCTTGCGCATTCGATCCCACCACGACAGCCCGAGTGCGTGCGCCGTGTCGAGCCGCAGCGGCGGCAGTGCGGCGCGCGCTGCAGCGGTGTTGAGCAACACGGGCCAGATGCATCCGAATACGACCATCCCCACGTCGGTGCGTCCGTTCGCGTGAAATAGCGTGAGCGCTCCGGGAACGAGCGTGGCCGCGGGGGTCGCGCGGATGAATTCGAACAGCGGCCCGAGCGCCTGCGCTACCCGCCGTGATGAGCCGAGCGCGAGCCCCAGCACGATGCCAAGGATCGTCGCGATCACCAGCCCCTCCACGTACAGAACCATCGTCTTCTCGAACGCAGGCCAGAACGCGCCGCTCTGCTCAATCGATTTGAACGCCGGCCACCAGCTCGACGGCGCCGGAGCGGTGGCTGAGTTCGGATTTCCCGACGAGCTGCCAGACCCCGAGCAGAGCGGCGATCGGCAGGAACCCGCGCAGCGATCGTAGGCTCACGCGAGGCTCCTTTCCGAGACGGCCGACACGCCGGGGAACAGAACTCGCACGACCCGCACGAGCACGGAGTTCAAGAGAATCCCGAGCACGCCGACCAGCAATACGTAGGCCCAGTAGCGCCCCGACTGCCCGCCGGAGTTTTCGAGCACGAGCTGGTTGCCCACCCCGCTCTGCAGCCCGAGCATCTCGGACACTACGCAGACCACGAGCGTTGTTGCGAGCGCGAGGCGTGCGCCGACAAGCATCGCCGCCGCAGTCGACGGCAGGACGATCTTCCTGATGGTTGCGGCGCGCGACAGACCCAGGCTTCGTGCGACGTCGCCCAGCGCCGGCGGGACGCTGCGAGCGCCGCTTGCCGTATTCATCAGCATCGGCCACATCCCGGCGTAGGCGCCGAGGATGATCTCTGTCTTGGATCCTGTGCCCCAGATCAGGATCGCGATCGGGATCAGCGCGATCACCGGCAGCGAGCGGAAGAGGTCGACCGTCGAGCCGGCCCAGGACGCCACCGTCGCGTTCAGGGCAATCGCCAGGCCGACGATCGCCCCGACGCCGACGGCTATCACCCAGGCGATCACAACACATTTCATCGTGTGACCCAGGGCGGCCCAGAGGCCGCCTTCGGAGCCGGCGAGATACGTGAACCCCGACCAGATCTGAACCGGGCCCGGAAGCGCGGCGTAGTCAATGATCTTCGTGCTGACGAGGATCTGCCAGAGCGCCAGGATCCCGATGATCGTCGCCGCGCCCAGCCAGTTGAAGCGGGCGGCCCGGCGGCTAAGCCAGCTGGCCATGCCGGAGCACCTGTGCGAGCTCTTGCCTGAGTTCGTGGTACCGCGGTTCGTCACGGGTGGCGATCTGGTCACGAGGCCGCGACAGCTGAGTCGCACACTCGTGCACGATCCGCCCCGGGCTGCCGTGAATGACCATCACCCGATCCGACAGGTACACAGCCTCCTCGACGTCGTGCGTGATGAAGATGATGGTCGCGCCGGTTGCCGACTGCACCTCCAGCAGCTGATCGTGCAGCGAAGACTTGGTGATCGCGTCAAGCGCGCCGAACGGCTCGTCCATCAGCAGCACGCGCGGCTCGAGCACCAGTGCGCGCGCGATCTGGACCCGCTGCTGCATGCCACCCGACAGGCGCCACGGATACTCACCAGCCCGGTCGGCAAGGCCGACGATCTGGAGTGCCTGCATCACTCGCTCGTTGCGCTCTTGCTTGCTCGTTCGCCCCTCCAGGGGGAGCGCGACGTTACGAGCGACCGTCCGCCACGGGAGCAGCGCCGACGAGTAATCCTGGAACACCGTGACGGCCTCACTGCTCGGCCCCGTTACCGGTTTTCCTTCCAGCAGGACGTTTCCACCCGAGGCGAGGACGAGGCCGCTCAGAACCCGCAGGAGCGTCGTCTTGCCGGTGCCCGAAGGGCCGACGATCCCGACCACCTCACCGCCGCGGATATCAAGACTG
Source organism: uncultured Actinomycetota bacterium (assembly GCA_963818135.1). GTDB lineage: Bacteria > Actinomycetota > Thermoleophilia > Solirubrobacterales > Solirubrobacteraceae > Palsa-465. The sequence goes on along the minus strand of CAWFRF010000008.1, from coordinate 118,394 downwards.
ATGCCCTCGAGGATCGTTCGCTGCGCGCCGTCCGACGGCAACCTCACCACCACGTCCCGCAGCTCGAAGATCGCGCCGCCAGCCTCGGCGCTCGCAGGACTGGCCTGACCCTCGACCATCAACTCTCCGTTCATATCCGCACACCGACTTCCCGTTGAAAGCGTACGGGCCGGTCGCTGATCGCTCAGCGCCGGCCCACGCTCACCTTACTGTCGCTTGTCCTTCGCGCTTCGATCTAGTAGCCGTAGACCAGAGCCTTGACCTGCTTGGTCGTGAGCTTCTTCTTCAACTGACCCGACGTCGCCAGCGGCCCCGCCCATGGAAGCAGGTACTTCGGGGTGATCGCGAAGTTCGTGTAATCCACTGCGTCGTACTTCGTGGCAACGAAGGACGGCAGCTGGAACGAATTCTCGAGGATCGTCGCGACGCCCGAGGGGTTCGCCTTCATCCACGCGAGGGCCTCGTTCTGCGCCTTTCCGAAGTCCTTCAGCGCCTTGCCATGTGCAGCCGCCCACGACTGCGTCGCCACCCAGCCTGCATCCATCGCGTTCTGGCTGCCGACCACCGAGATCACGGGGTTGCCGAGATTGCTGTAGCCCTCACCGAGCAACTGCCCCTGGAACGGATAGATCGTGACCACGGCCTGAACCGCTCCACTCTGGAGGTCAGAGCCCATGTCGGCGAACGGCACCTGGACGAACGTCACGTCGCTGGTTGTGAGCCCCGCCCGATGCAGCCGGATGAGCATCGACGAATAGAGCACGCCCGCGAGCGAAACGACTCCGATCTTCTGACCCTTCAGCTGCTTGACGCTGGTGATGCCCTTGGCAGCAACGATGTAGCTGCTCTGGAACTTCGTGTTCTCGATCGTCTCGCCGCCGACCAGTTCCGGCTTCAGACCCGCGGCGGCGGCCTGCAGGACGCTCGTGGGCGTTGTCGTGAGCAGGTCGAACTGCTTCCCGAGCGCCGGCATCAGGGCCGCCGTGGCCTGCGATGTCATCAGCTTGACGTTCAGGCCGTTCTTCTTGAAGAAACCCTGCTGCTGAGCAACCACGATCGACGTGTTCGTCGGGTTCGGGTTGTACATGATGCGAATCGTCTGCGACGCGGACGCCGTACCTGCCGCCGCACCGCAGAACGCGAGACCTGCCGCGACGGTCGCTGATGCGAGTCCGAGTCGCGCACGGCTGAATCCAAGGCCCATCTAGCTCTCCTCCTCTGAAACTGACACTCGGCCGTTCGACTACTGCCGGCCGGACCACCCCAACCTGCAGGAACGTACTCCAGGATTGCGCGTCACTCAGCCCCTCAAGCTTTGCTTGCGCTGCGCGCAACTCACGCGCTTTAGCTCGCCGCTGGGGTGAAGCCTAGGCATGGGCATTTGGGATCTGCGTGCGGCGTTGATTTAACGCTCGTTAACGAGCGAGGGTGCGCGCCCGCTGGCGCACACCCCTTTTCAGCTCCTCCGGCCGGACGCGCTAACTGCGCTTGCCCGCCAGCTTCCAGGCGGCCGGCAGCAGCGCGGCCGCCAGCGCGCACTTGATCGCGTCGCCGATCCAGAACGGCGTAAAGCCGAGCGAGATCGCGTTCCCGACTGAGACATGAAGGGCGACGGCGAGCCATCCGACACCGATCACGTACATGACGACCTCACCCACGACCATCGCGGGGACGGAGGACACGATCCGGCGGTCGGCCCGCCGCTCGGCGAGGTAGCCGCAGATCGCGGCCGCCGCGATGAAGCCGAGGATGTAGCCGAAGTTGGCGCCGACATAGCCGCTGCCGCCGGCCGCGAACCAGGGCACGCCGGCCAGTCCCGCCACGGCATACAGGATCAGAGCGGCGGCGCCACGACGCAACCCGAGTGACGTGCCTACCAGTAGGACGCCGAGGGTCTGCCCCGTGATCGGGACCGGGGTGAAGCTCAGATGGATGGTGATCTGCGCAAGCAGGCCGATGAAGCCGGCGCCTGCAACGACGAGCAGGACGTCACGGACGCGCTCTCCGGGGAGCGTGTCGCCGAGTACGTCAACGCCCGGAAGCGTCCTGCTGGTGAGTACGGAGGAGTTTGCGTAGTTGCTCATAGCTGCGGGCGAGCCTAACACGGCGGTTCGATCCACCGCGGCCCATACCCGACGTCTGTGGGGGTCAGGCGTCGACTCGGAGCAGCCAGCTCGAACTCGAGCTCGTCGTGGAGCGGGATGCCGTACTCCCCCACCTCCGGTATCGACGGTTTCATCCTGCGCGCCTCGTCCACCGCGCCGCTGTGGACAGCGACCAGTCTCATGCCGCGGCGCTGGTAGAAGCGCACCGCATCGAGGTTGTCGTTGGTGGTGATCAGCCACAACCGCCGGCAGCCGCTGTCGCGGGCTTTCCCGGTGACCCGTGCGAGGAGCGCAGAGCCGATTCCGGAGCGCTGTTGGATCGCTTCGAGCGACAGCAACTCGCACTCATCGTCGTGAAAGCGGAACGTGGCCAGCCCAGCTGGCTGGCCATCGTGAACGGCCACGAGCGCCGGGTACTGGTTTGCGTCATACGTCCGCCCCCGGCTGACGATGATCGTCGAGCCCCAGGACGCGCGCAGCTGCTGCTCGATCCAGGCGCGATCCTCGGGGCGGGCCTCGCGGACCAGGATCTGCGGCTGGGGGCTCACGTTGTCGAGGATGTCAGCCGTCCATCTCAGTCCGTCTGCGATTACGCCGCCTCGCTGTAGAAGGCGCGCACCTCGATCGCGTGCTCTCGCGCCAGCGGGTGGGCCGCTGCGTGCGCGGCGGCTTCTTCCGCATCGCCGGCGCGTACAACCTCGATGGCCGCGATGAACTCGGGCACGTCGAGGAACGGGCCATCACTGAGGTGGAGACTCCCGTCGCGGGTACGCATGGTCGTGGCTGTCCCCGGCGCCCCCACCGCTCCGCCCAGTACGAAGACCCCGCGCTCCTCGAGCTGAGCCCGCCATGCCTCGCACTCCCGCTCAACCACCGGATCGACCGCCATGTCCCCCGACGCCCCATCGACCCACACGGCGAGCAGGTAGGGGACGCCATCGGCGTCATCCATGTCCTCGAACGCAGCCAGCTTGGGTCCCACCCGAAATGTCGCTGACACGGGCCGGATCTCGAACGGGTTGAACCGGACAACGGGATTCTTGGCTTCAAGTGAGATCGCCTCGTTCAGGTCGAGCGCCTCGAAGAGCTCGATTCCGGCTACAAACTCCTTCGTCTCCACGAACGGCCCGTCGGTCACGAGCGTCTCGCCGCCACGCACTCGCACGGTCGCCACGCCCGCCGCTTCCGGGAGGCTCAGCTCCCGTCCCACTCGGAGGCCACCGCGGCGCTCCATCTCCTCGGCGTAGGCCGGCCAGTCGCGGTTCATCTCCGCGATTGCCTCGGCGGGCGTCGCGCCCTCCGTGACGACAAATGCAACGAACTTCATCTCATCCCCGCTTCCCGTACACGTGACGGATGATCGCCTTTTCCCGCGCCGCCTGCACCCGCTTCTCGATCTGCCGTGGTGTCCTGCGCATGTCCTCTATCCCTTCGCCTGGATTCCCCTTACAACCAGACGACGAACGTGTACGGCGTCAATGGACAGAACAGGCGACGGAATTTGTCACGACGAGCCTGTCATGAAAGGATGCGGTGGATAAAGCGTGTCTTAACCGGGGAGGCAGGCGTGGCACAGAACAAGCGCCTTGTGCTGACGGCGATGGTGTTCGCCGTAGCCATGACGTTCATCGATCAGACGATCGTCGCGATCGCGATCCCCAGCATCGAACGTCACCTGTCCCTGTCGGAAACGGGAGCGCAATGGGTGATAAACGGCTACCTGTTGTCACTCTCGGCACTGTTCGCGTTCGGCGGCAAGCTCGCCGACGTACTCGGGCGCCGCCGCGTGCTCGTTGCCGGCGTTGTTGGCTTCGCTTTCACATCCGCCCTCTGCGGGCTCACTCCCACCGGCAGCATCGCCGAAACCTGGCTGATCGTCTGCCGGATCCTCCAGGGCGCGACCGCGGCGCTCCTGTTCCCGGCGGCCGTCGGCATCGTCGTCTCGGCGTTCCCGATCAAAGAGCGCGGGAGGGCGATGGCCGTGTTCTTCGGCATCTCGGGCGGCTTGACCGCGATCGGACCGATCGCGGGCGGCTTCCTGATCCAGTGGACCTGGCGGGCGATCTTCTGGATCAACATCCCGGTGGCGATCATCGCCCTGATCCTCATCTGGCTATCCAAACCCGCCAACGACCGCCATCCCGGCAAGCTCGACTATCGCGGTGCAACGCTGATCACAGGCGCGATGGGACTGCTGATCCTCGGGCTCCAGCAATCATCTCAGTGGGGCTGGGGCAGCATTGCGACATGGGCCTGCCTCGCCGGCGGCGCGGCTCTCATGCTGGGCTTCGTTCGCTGGGAGCTGAAGTGTCCCGAGCCGCTACTCCAGCTTCGGATCTTCAAGAGCCGCGAGTTCACCATCGACAACTTCGTGCTCGCAGCGATGTCGGTCGTGTTTGTGCCGTTCTTCTTCTTCGCGAGCGTGTACGCGCAGGTGTCGCTGGCAAAGACTTCCACCAACGCCGGCGTCTACATCCTGTACTTCTTCCTCGGCTTCGTGATCATGGCCCAGATCGGTGGCCGGATGCTCGATCGGCGTGGAGCGCGTCCACCGATCGTGCTCGGATGCGCACTCGGAGCAGTCGGCTTCTGGCTGCTCGCCGGCAGACTGACCGACCTGTCGCTCGGCAAGCAGATCGTCGAGATCATGATCGCCGGCGGTGGGCTTGGGCTGATTCTCGGACCGGCCAGCACGGATGCGGTGAATCGCGCAGCGAAGACGAGCTACAGCGAGGTGACCGGCATCACCCAGACGACGCGGAACTTCGGCGCGAGTGTCGGCCTGGCCGTGCTCGGGACGGTCCTGATCAGCAGAAGCCGAACCAACGTCGCCGCGAACCTTGTCAAGGCCGGCGTACCGTCAGCCAGAGCCCACGGCATCGCTTCCAGCTTCAACTTCTCCGCATCAAGCTCCGGGCATGCCGCACACGAGCCGGCCAAGTACGTGCACGCCGTCCAACTCGCCTTCGCGCAGTCAACCCAGACCGTGTTCCACATCATGGCCGCGGTGATGGCGGTCACGTTCGTGGTCGCATTCGTGTTCCTCAGGCGTAGCCCTGAGCCGGCACACGCCGTCCACGAGCCGTCAGATGAGAGTGTGGCGGGGTTCGCCCGCTAGAAGCTGCCGACACCGGAAGTGTCGGCAGCCGAGCCACCAATAAGTGGAGACGGGGGGAATTGAACCCCCGTCCGCGGTCGCGTAAGAGATGGCGTCTACGAGCGTAGCCGGCGCTCTGATCTCACTCCCCACTAGCCTCGCCGGCCGGGTTGTGGGGAGCCAGCTCCCTGGGTGGTCCTCAGATCGGAGGGAACAAATCCTCTCTGAGCAAGCCCACAATTGATCCCGGGTCAACCGCCGTGGGCGAACGGAGGCCGAGATGATTCTTAGCTAGCTGAGATTAAGCAGCGAGGCCAAGATCAAAGTTGTGCGTGTCCGCACTTATTGTTTCCCAGGTTTTTTACGAGGCCTCCCGGGAACCTCGACTCGCAACCACCCCCACGATCCGACCACGTCGAAGCCTGTCGTCCCCAGGGGTATGTGCACCACATTTTAGCGTCAGACGGCGCGGCCAACAGGACGTTTACGCAGCGGCCGCTTTGGCGACCTATATCTCCGTGGGCCGTTCGAACCATTCGCGGTGGTCGTTGGGCTCGTTGCCGCTTATGCGTCGCCGTCTCGCCGTCAGTCGGCACCACAACGCAACCCGAGCCACATGAAATGACCGAGCTCGTGATCAACACGCACCACGCCCCCGCTCGACTGCACCCGGGACGGCTCGTGGGCGCCCGTTACCGGCTGGAGATGGTTGCCGGAGCCGGCGGCATGGCCACCGTCTGGTGCGCGTACGACGAGCGGCTTCAGCGCCCCGTGGCGATCAAGGTCATCTCTCAGGAGCTCGCGGCCAATCCGGTTGCCGTCACCCGCTTCGCGCGCGAGGCGCGCACGCACGCCGGGATCCAGCACCCCAACCTCGTGCAGGTCTACGACTACAGCGTCACGGCCGCTCGGCCCTACCTCGTGATGGAGTACATCGACGGCACCACGCTCAGCGAGCGTCTGGATCTCGACGGCTTCACAGCCGTCGAGATCCAGACGCTCGCCGCCGAACTGCTCGCCGCACTCGCCAGCATCCACGACCACGGCGTCCTCCACGGCGACATCAAGTCGGCCAACGTGCTGCTCGACCACGAGGGCCATGCGCATCTCACGGATCTGGGCCTGGCGCGCTTGGAGGACTCAGCCCCCGCCGCAGGGCCCGACAAGAAGATCGTTGGCACGCTTCGATTCCTCGCCCCGGAGTTGCTGGAGGGCGAGCCGGTGAGCCGCCAGAGCGACCTCTTCGCGCTGGGCGTCCTGCTGCGCAGCGCCGCGGCCGGGGTGGTCGCGGATCCCCAGCTGTCCAGGGTGATCACGTGGCTGACCCAGCATGACCCTCGGGCGCGTCCGTCGGACGCTCGCGCAGCGCTTGTCGCCCTCCTGACCGAGCCGCGGCCAACCAGGCTTCAGCTGACCGAAAGCAAGGCCTTCGGCGATGAGTTGCCGGCGCGTAGGCGGACGGCGCGCCTAAAGCGGCCTCGCGCCGACGTCAGGCCGCGTCCATGGGCTGAGTCCTGGCGCAGAAGCTCCGCAGAAGCGCCCTGGAAGCGGGCTCCGCCAGCGGAGCCGCCAGGGAAGCCCGACTCAGACCCGCGGCAGAGCCCTGGGATCCTGCGCGGCGGCGATCTCCGTGCGCAGTTGGCCCGGATCGACGCCCATCCGCGTGAGCGTGCGCGCGGCACCGGATTCCTCGTGCATCAGCAGGCTGCGCAGGAGGTCGAGCGCTGTCAGCTCGTTGGAGTCCCGTGCCGCCGCGTGAGTCAGCGCTCGCTCGAGGATCCGCCGCGCGACCGGCGAGACGAGGGTCGCCGCGCCGGCTCGCTCGCTGTTTGCGTAGGCACGCCGCGCCGCCTCGAGTGTGATCTCGGTGGTCGGCTGCACGGCGTCGCGCGTGGCCTCGAGCGTCACACCCATACGGCGCAGGAGCAGCGACGCTTGGTCGTCGCCACATTGCAGGATCCCGAGCAGAAGATGCTCGGTGCCGACCTCGTTGCCGCCCAGGGTCGCCGCCTCCTGGCGGGCGACCCGCACCGCGCGCCGCGCGGGCACCGAGACGTTCACCGCGCCCGTGGGGTTCGGGTCAGAGGGTTCGGGGTCCTTGACGATGCGAGCAACGCTCTCTCGGTGCCGACGGTGCGCCGCCTGCTTTGACACTCCGATCGCCGCGCCGATTTCACGCCACGACATGCCCGCACGGATCGCTTCAGCAGCCAACTCGGCCTCGATCGAGTCCAGTTCGCGGCGCAGTTCACACAGAGCCTCGAGCTGACCTGCGGGATCGCCGCCCGAGACGACGCGCATCACCAGGGCTTCCACCTGTGAAGACCGCTGCACCGACATCTCAATTACCACCCTGGGTCGCTCTCCCCGGCCTTCTGCGGCCGGCTTTCGTGTTCTCCGTCATGCACACCCTTGTGTAGATGCCCCTTGAAGCCTGATCACATTCGTCAAGTTGTGTGGACGGCGCCGCCACGGACATGAATCGGCGCGGTAAAGCTCTGAGAAGCCGTCCATCTTGAGCCTCCGACGGAGCCTGCATGACAGACCTGGACACCAAACGCCCGGAGTTCACCGTCGGGATTCGCGGCTATGACCGCTCGCAGGTCGACCAGTACGTCGAAGAACTCGAGGAACGGGTCGAGGAGGCCGAGGAGCGCGCTCACGACGCCGAGACCGAGTACATCTTCGACCAACATGCCGCCGTCGGCCCGCGGATCGCCGAGATCTTCGCGCTCGCCGAGGCGGAGGCGCGCGAGCTGCGCGAGCGCGTCTCCACCGAGGCGACTCAGCTCTGTGTCGAAGCACGGACCGAGGCCGACGCGATCATCGACGCCGCGGAGCGTTCCGCCCGTGACGTCACGGAGCGCGCGCGGCGCGAACAGGCGGAGATGCTGGCCGAGCTCGAGCGCGACCGCGACCGCATCTGCGACGAGGTCGCCGAGCTCGAGCTGCGTAGGGCCGAGGCGATCAGCGAGCTCAACCGCCTGCGCGACGCGCTCGGCGACGCCGCCGGCCTGGTAGGCAGGAGCCACGCGACCACCACCGAGCTCCTGCCACCAGGCGACGGCGAGACGATCGAGCTACCAGCGATCGCCGGCGAGGCCGAGGAGTACTGACAGCCCTCGGGCGTCTCAAGAGCCGTTGCTCGCCTGTCCGGAAGCCGGTGATCTGGCGGCGTCAGGGCGTGCTCGGAGATCACCCTGTCGACGAGGCCGTACTCGCGTGCCTGCTCGGCCGTGAAGAAGCGATCGCGCTCCATGTCGTCGCGCACACGCTCCTGGCTCTGTCCGGTGTGTCTCGCGTAGATCTCATCGATCTGCTCGCGCAGCGCGAGCGTCTCGCGGGCGTGGATCTCGATGTCAGATGCCTGACCTTGGAACCCGCCTGAGGGCTGGTGGATCAGAATCCGGCTATTGGGCAGCGCCATGCGCTTCCCTGGCGCACCGGCCGTCAACAGCAGCGATCCCATGCTCATCGCGACCCCGAAGCAGATCGTCTGCACGTCAGGCTTGATGAAGCGCATCGTGTCGTAGATCGCGAGGCCGGCATACACGACCCCGCCCGGTGAGTTGATGTACAAAGAGATGTCCTTGTCGGGATCCTGGCTCTCCAGGTGCAGCATCTGCGCGACCACGAGGTTGGCGATGTCATCATCGATCGGCGATCCGATGAAGACGATGCGCTCATTCAGAAGTCGCGAGTAGATGTCGAATGAGCGCTCGCCGCGGGCGCTCTGCTCGATGACCATCGGTACGAGTGGCATGAAGTATCCTTTCGACAACTGGTTGGTTGTCATGGCACCATAGCAACCAGTTGGTTGTCAACCGTTCCGATTTGAGGAGGCGGCCTTGCCGGACACAACGACTGAAACTGAAAGCGTGACCCGCGAGATCACGATCGACGCCCCGCTCGAGGACGTCTGGGAGGCCGTATCGACCGAGGAGGGGCGCGAGCGCTGGCTCGAACCCGACGAGGACCGTCGCATCGTGGTCGAACGGACAATGGCGCCGAGCCACATCAGCTGGTGGTGGTGGCATGAGAGCGACAACGAGCCGGCCCGGTACGTGGACGTCGACGTGATCGCGGTGCCCGACGGCACCCGCGTGACCGTTACCGAGTCTCAGCCGGCGATGGTGCCGATGGCACAGCTCGCGGCAAGCTTCGAGCTCGTCTGCGCGTGACCGACCAACTCGGACTCGTCTTCGGCGCGCTGGCCGACCCGACGCGCCGACAGATGCTCGAAACGCTGATCCGCGACGGCTCGACCTCCGTCCCTGCGCTGACGGCCGAGTTGCCGATCACACGCCAGGCGGTCGCCAAGCATCTCTCGGCGCTGACCGGCGCCGGCCTGATCGAGCGTGAACTGGGCACACGGGGGCGCGAGGTCCACTATCGCCTATCCCCCGGCGCGCTCGGACCGGCGGCGAGCTGGATGCGTGTCGCTGACGCCGCCTGGGCCGGACGCCTGGACCGCCTCAAGACCTCCCTTGAGAGCACCCGCAACCCGCCTGACCGCGCACGCTGGGGGACGTTTCTCCAGGCGCTAACGCTTCGACAACCTGCCCAGCATTGCAGATCAGCGCTGAACTTCCCGCAGTTCCCGCTGCACCTCACGCGCCATGTCTCGCTTCTTGATCGTCTCGCGCTTGTCGTAGAGGTCCTTGCCACGAGCCAGCGCGATCTCGACCTTCGCGCGCGAGCGCTCACCCGGAGAAGTAGATCCGCGTCGGCACGAGCGTGAAGCCGCGCTCATTCAAGGCGCCGGTGAGCCTCTCGATCTCAGCCTTGTGCATCAGCAGCTTGCGCGGGCGCTCCGGATCGTGGTTCTCCCGCGAGGCCGCCGGGTACGGGGCGATGTAGGCGCCGATCAGCCAGAGCTCGCCGTCCTTGATCGTTGCGTAGGAGTCCTTGAGCTGCGCGTTGCCGTCGCGCAGCGACTTGACCTCGGTGCCGGTCAGCACGATGCCGCACTCGAAGCGCTCGATCAGGTTGTATCTGAACGCCGCCTGGCGGTTCGTCGCGACATCGCCGGGCGCCGTCTTCTTCTTGTTGCCCTTCGCCATCTCTAATCCCTATCTACAGGTAACAGGTCCACCCTACCCCGTGGCGCGTCGACGCCGCCGATCGTGACGGCGATCGCGTCCCCGAGCCGCAGCGCGCCGCCGTTACGGGTGCCGATCAGCGCGGTGCCCTGCGTCGTTGAGCTCCCACCAATCGTCGCGCATGCGGCGTACGGGCAGCAGGCCCTCGTACTCGCCCTCCTCGCCGAACGCGACAAACGCGCCGGCGCCGATCACGCCGACGACCTCGCCCTCGAACACCTTATCCAAGCCGCCGCGCGGCTCCGCCGCCAGCATCGACTCGAGCAGGAAGCACCGCGCGATGTCATCGGCGTCGCGCTCGATCGTCATCGCGTGGCGCTCGCGCTCGGAGGTCCACGGCCCCGCCTGCGCGACCCACGAAGCCTCCGGCACCGGCTCGTCGCCCGTCACCGCGGAGAGCAGCGAGCGGTGGCAGATGATGTCGGGGTAACGGCGGATGGGCGAGGTGAAGTGGCAGTAGCTCGCGAGCTGCAGCCCGGAGTGACCGCGGTTGTGGTCGTCGTAGTAGGCCTGCTTCAGCGACCGCAGCACGATCCGGTTCAGCGCCCGCGCGCCGCGCCCGTCGTGCGCGCAACCCACTCCGCGACCATCCGCGACGCCTCACCGGCGACGTCGCCCGCCTGCTGGGGCGTGAGCGCCCCACCCGCCATCGGCGGCGTCGGCACACCGAGCGACGCCAGCTGGTCGAGCATCCGCTCGACCGCCATCGGCTCCGGCCGCTCGTGCACGCGGTAGAGCGCCGGCAGCTTCCGGGCCTCCAGGAACTTGGCCACCTGCTCGTTGGCGGCGATCATCAGGTGCTCGATCAGCTGGTGCGACTCGGTCTGCACTACCGGTGCGACGCCCGCCACGTTGCCACGCTTGTCGAAGAAGAACTCCGGCTCGGAGGACTCGAGCACCAGGGCGCCCTTGCCCGCACGCTTTTCCTCCAGCGCCCTTGCCGCTGCACGGGCGCTGGCCAGGCCTTCCCCCCACTCGTCCTCGGCACCCTGCCCGTCCGCAAAGATGCGATCGACCTGCTCGTAGGTGAGGCGCTGGTCCGAGCGGATCACCGAGCGGTAGAAGGCGGCGCTGACCACGTCGGAGCCGCGGATCAGCATCTCCACGGTCACCGCCAGCCTGTCCTGAAACGGCACCAGCGAGCAGGCGCCGTTGGACAGTTCCTGCGGCAGCATCGGCTCGACGGCTCCGGGCACGTACACGCTGGTGGCGCGGCGGTAGGCCTCGCGGTCGATCGCCGAGCGCGGTGTCACGTACGCGCCGACGTCGGCGATGTGCACCCACACCATCCAGCCGCCGCCGTCGGCCGGCTTGCAGGAGATCGCGTCGTCAAAGTCCTTGGCGGTGGTCGGATCGATCGTGAACGTCGCCAGCTCGCGCAGATCACGGCGTCCGTCGCGCACCTCCACCGCTGCCGACGACGCCTCTGACGCGGCACGGGTCACCGGCGCGCTCGAAGCCGCGGGCCAGCCCGCGGTCGAGCATCAGCGCCTCGATCACGTCACGGGCGACGGTCGGCCTGCCGATCCGCCGCTGCACCCGCGCGCGTGAGCCCTTCCCCTGGCGTCCGGAGACACCCGGGGTCACGAGCACCAGGTCGCCGACGTCATAGCGGGAGTCGCGGCTCAGTGCCAGACGCGGACCGGGACCGAAGAACGGCTCGGCGACGAGGAACTTGCCGCGCCGTTCGACCACGGCCACCAGACCGCGTCCCGGCGCGGCTCAGCCGGATCTCGGCGGCGACTGTGCTCTCTGCGACCTTGAGTGCGTGCGTTCCCGGGGCATTCGGGTTGTCGTAGACGTAGACGTTGGGCTTGATGCCCTTGCCCTCCTTGACACCGCCAGCGCCGAGGTTGTGGCCATTCGGCGTGAAGTACTCGCCGACCGTGAGGTCGAGCGCGGCGCCACCCGCCAGTGGCATCAAGCTCCTGGAAGACGCCCTTGCCGTAGGTGTGGGTGCCGACGACCTTGGCGCGCCCGCGATCCTTGAGCGCTCCCGTGACGATCTCAGCCGAGGATGCCGTGCCACGGTCGACGAGCACGACCATCGGGATCTTGGTGGCGATCGCATCGCCCAGCGCCGTGTAGACGGTGGTCGGCTGGTTGCGCCCGCGCGTGGTCACGATCGTGCCGCTCTTGATGAACAGGCTCGCCACGCCCACCGCCTGCGCGAGCAGACCGCCGGGGTTGTCGCGCAGATCGAGGATCAGGCCCTGCGCGTGCTGCTTCAGCATCTTCTGCACCTGCTGGCGCAGCTCGTCGGCCGATCCTTCGGTGAACTGCGTGAAGTCCAGGTAGCCGAGCCGCTTGCCGTGATAGTTGATCAGCTTCGAGGCGGCGACCGGCACGGTCACGTTTGCGCGCGTGATCACCACGTGTGGGACTTGCCGTCGCGCAGGACGGTGAGCTTCGCCGCGGTGCCCACATCCCCGCGGATCAGCTTCGAGCCCGCGGCGACCGTCATGCCCTTCAGGGACTTGGCGCCCACGGCCGTGATGATGTCCCCGTGACGCAGCCCCGCCCTGGCGGCGGGTGAGCCCTGGATCACCTCCTCGACCTCAATCCCGTTGTCCACGGGCTGAACGGCGACCTCTACTCCGATGCCCGCAACCTGCGGGTTTGTCTCCTGCTGAAACGACGTGTAGAGCGCCGGCGGGAAGTAGTGCGAGTACGGATCGTTGAGGCTGGCCACCGCTGCCTCCAACCCGGTGTTCAGCAGCTTCTTGGTGTCGACCTTGCGGTAGTAGTCCTTGGCGATCAGGTCGAGCGTCGTCTGCACGAGCCGCTGATTGGCGGTCTTCGAGACAAACGCGCTGCGCAACGGCGCCGGCAGCCAGCTCGGGTGACCGCCGAACCAGACGCCGATAAGCAGCAGGACCACCGCGCCGAGCACGGCAAGCCAGGGAAGCAGCGGGGACCTGGAACGCTTTGAAAACACCCTGGCAGCGTAGCCATCAAAACTGCGGCTTAGCGAAGCCGCAGCTCGTCAGTGGCATGACTCCCCGCACTAAACCCGTAGGAAGCGGCGCAAGGAGATCCCCGAGCCGATCGCCGAGACCACGACCCCGGCGCCGATCAGCACGATCAGCAGCGGCAGGAACGGGATCGTCCGCGGTGCCTCGAGCAGGTTCCAGTTTTTCGCTAGCGGATCGAGCACCGCGAGCTTGGTGACGCCCAGCACCGAGATCGCGAGAACGGCGCCGCAGGCGCCGACGATGATGCCCTCGATCACGAACGGCCAGCGGATGAACCAGTCGGTGGCGCCGACCAGCTTCATCACCTCGACCTCGCGGCGGCGCGCGTACAACGACAGCCGGATCGTGTTGCCGATCAGCAGGATCGAGGCGGCGATCAATAGCGCGGCGAGCACGGCCGCGGTGATAGTCACGAAGTGCGTGACGATCAGCAGCTTGCTCGTGTCCTGGGTGTGGTTCGAGACCCGTTGGATCGAGCGATCGACCAGCTGACCGCTGCCGTTGGCGTTCAGGATGCCCGAACGGATCGCGAGCACGTAGCCCGGGCTCTGCGGATAGACGTGGAACGTGTCGGGTAGCGGGTTGACGCCGCCGAGGATCTGGTAGGCGAGCGGATCGGACTTCTTCTGCTGTGCCAGGGCCTGCTTCTTGGACTCGAACCCGACCTTCTGAACATGTGGGATCGCCCGCAGCTCCTTCATGACGCGCGCATTGTCCGCGGTCGTGGCGTTGTCCTTCATGTAGACGTCGACCATCACCTTGTTGGCGGCGCTATTGGCCGCGCCGGTGGTGGCCTGCACGATTGGGATGAACACGCCGACGACGATCAGCGTGACCGTGATCGTGGCTAGCGCGGCGAAGCTCGGCGCCGCGTTGCGGCGCATCGCGCGCAGCGATTCGCGCAGGAAGAAAGCGATCGAGTGCCGCATCGGCTAGAAGATCGGGGTCTCGTTGGGCCCGCGCAGGCGCTGGGCGAATTCGCGCGTCGACTCATCACGCGCGTAAAGACCCGTCGCCTCGTCGCGGACGACGCGGCCGTTTGAGAGTTCGAGCACGCGACGTCGCATCTTGTCCACCATCGCGTGGTCGTGGGAGGCCACGAGCACGGTCGTGCCGGTGCGGTTGATCCGGTACAGCAGGCGCATGATGTCGATGCTGGTCTCTGGATCGAGGTTTCCGGTCGGCTCGTCAGCCAGCAGCAGCGGTGGGTGGTTGACGAACGCGCGTGCGATCGAGACGCGCTGCTGCTCGCCGCCTGAGAGCTGATCCGGATAGTTGTGGAGCTTTGTCGACAGTCCCGTCAGGCGCAGGATGTCCGGGACCTTGGCGCGGATCTCCTTGCGCGAGTGGCCGGTGACCTGCAGTGCGTAGGCGACGTTGTCGTACACGGTCCGGTTGGGCAGCAGCTTGAAGTCCTGGAAGACGACGCCGATGTTGCGGCGGTAGAACGGGATCTGCCTGCGGCTGATGGTCGAAAGGTCGCGCCCGGCGACGCGAATCGTGCCCTCGCTCGGCTCGAGCTCCTTGATCAGAATCCGCATGACCGTCGACTTTCCGGAGCCCGTAGGACCGATCAGGAAGACGAAGTCCTCGCGGTCGATCGCGAACGTGGCCTGGTCCAGGCCGTACGCGCCGGTGCCGTACTTCTTGGTTACGCCACGGAACTCGATCACGTTGGTCGTGGCGATCTGAGGAACCGGTCGCTTGAGGTTCGGAGACTGTCGAGGGTAGGTGCGTGCAGCATCGGATCGGGGTGCTTGCCGGCGGCTGCGGTTTCTGGAATCTGTGTTCGCCATAGGGTCGGGCCAGCGTAGCGGCCTGCCCTCCGACGACTCCAGCAGCGGTCCTGCATGCAAGCAGATTTGCAGCTGAACTTTGTAAACGCGAGATTAGAGGGAGGAACCGCGGTCTGCGCTCGCTACCTTCTTTTCATGCCCAAGATCACAACCTCTGTCCTACGCAACGGCCTACCGCTGCACAGGATCGCCATGGACGGCACTCGCGCGGTCACATTGATGGTCGCATTCGATGCCGGCGCCCGCACTGAGCGGCCCGAGGAGAACGGCATGGCGCACTTCCTGGAGCACCTCGTGTTCAAGGGCGGCGAGAAGTACAAGACCTACCGTGACGTCAACGAGGCGGCCGAGCGCAACGGCGCCGTTCTCAACGCCTACACGAGCCACGACATGGTGGCCTTCCACATCACAGCGCGGTCGACCAAGGGCATGGAGGCGGCAGACCTGCTGACGGATTTCGTCGGCAGGCCGGGGCTCGACCCGGTCGAGCTCGACAAGGAGCGGGGCGTCGTGGTCCAGGAGATCGCCCGCTATAACGACCAGCCGGCGTCGGTCGCCGAGCATCTGATCGACGAGGCGGTGTTCGGCAACCATCCCCTGGGTCGTCCGGTGCTCGGGCCCGCCGAGCACCTGGCCGAGACGTTCACGCGTGATGGCATCATCGCCTTCCGCAACCGGCAGTGGGCTCCGAGCCGTGGCGCCGCGCTGGCCGTGGGAAATCTCGACTCGCTTGGTCCGGACTCGGGCCTTGACGAGCTGTTCGAGCGCTTCGAGGCGTTCGACGTGCCGGGACCCTACGAGCCGGCCCCGCATCATGCGCCGCACGTGCTGGTGACCGAGCGCGACTCCAACCAGTCCCATCTGCGGATGTCCTACCGCCCCTCGATCGACGTGACTGACCCTGCGCAGCGCGCCGCGCTGACGATCTACTCGACGCTGCTGGGCGGTTCGATGGGATCGCGCCTGTTCGACGAGATTCGTGAGCAGCGCGGCCTCTGCTATTCGGTCAGCTCCTACCCGCACGCCTACGCAGACGTTCCGGTGTTGCAGCTGAGCTCCGGGCTCGAGAGCGGGAAGTGCGTCGAGGCGTTCCGACGTATGGGAGAGATCGTCGACGAGCTGCGTGAGGACGGCCCAACCGAAGCCGAGGTCGAGCGGGCGCGCGCGTTCGCCGCCGGCGCCCGCGCGATCGCGTTCGAGAACACCGGCGCGATTGCACGCACAGCTGCGACCCAGGCGATCGTCTTCGGTCAGGATGTCGACCCTGATGTCTCGATCGCAGCGCTCGATGCCGTCACCTTCGACAACGTGCGTGAGGTGGCAGCGGGGATCTCGACGGACTATTCCGTGGCCTGCGTCGGTCCGCACACCGTCGAGGAGTTCCAGCCTGCTTAGCGCCGTTCGTCTTGTCGCCGCCGCCTGCTTGGCGGCGGCGATGATCAGCGCCTGTGGCCAGGCTCATGCCCGGCGCACCACCGGCACCTTCTCGAACCTGGCCCGCTCCGCGCCATCGCGGCTTCCTTCGCACGCCATCGCGGCCGACAAAACCACCACGACCGGCGGCGCCCCACTGACCGGCCCTCCGACTGTCGGCCTGCAGCGCCAGATCAAGCGCGCGCTGGCCCACTCCGGTGCTCAGGTGGGGCTGCTGGTCGAGGATCTCTCGAGCGGCGAGGTACTCGACTCTCGAGCGGACATGGCCCCTCGGCCACCCGCGTCCGTCGAGAAGCTGTACACGACCGTCGCATCACTGAATCTGCTGGGGCCAGAGGCGCGTCTGCAGACGACCGTGCTGGGCACCGGAGGACTCGGGGCGGGCGGGGTCTGGCATGGGAACCTCTACCTGCACGGGGGCGGTGATCCGACGTTCGGCGACGGAAACTGGAACAGGCTGTATGAGGACGGCTACGGACCCAACGCTCTCGAGCTCGCAAAACAGCTGCGCCGAGCGGGCATCAGACGAGTCACCGGCCATCTCTTCGCCGACGATTCGTTGTTTGACACGGACCCGGGCGGCCCGGCGACCCATAACCGTGCTGACACCCCGGACTACGGCGGCGAGATGAACGCGCTGGTGTACGACCACGGAATGAGTGCCCCGCGGATGTCACCGGCCGTCTTCGCCACCCACGAGCTGGCACTCACCATGCGCGGCATCGGCATGCGCGTGGGTGCCGCCAGCCGGACGCGGCCAACACCAGCAGCGGCCGTCGAACTCGCGCACGTCGAGTCACCGCCGCTCTCGGTGCTGGTGCGGCTGATGGATGTTCCCTCCGACGACCTGATCGCCGACATGCTCGCCAAACAGCTCGGGGCACGACTCGCGGGAGAGGGCACCCTGGCCGCCGGAGCCGAAGAGATCGGCCAGGCGATTGCAAGCGGCTACGGGCTGCGCCCAAGATCTTCGATGGTTCGGGGCTTGATCGGGCCGACCGCACCACGCCGTATGAGGTTGTCACGCTACTTCGCAAGGTCTGGACGACGGCCACGGGCACGCTGCTCTACGCCGCTCTCCCGATCGTCGGTAAGCAGGGAACGGTCGCGTCGATCGGTGTGCACACGCCGGCGCAGGGTCGCTGCGTCGCCAAGACCGGCACGCTCAACGGCGTCACGAACCTGGCCGGCTACTGCCGCGCCCAGGACGGCCACACGTTGGCGTTCGCGCTGATGATCGACGGCCCCGCCAACTACCTGTCCTACCCGGTCCTGAGCCGGGTTGTCGCCGCGATTGCGCGTTACTAGAGTCCTGGCCGCGTTAAGGCCCTGTTGTGTGATGGCGTTACCCCTTGCGAAGCAGGCTTCGCCAGGTGGACAATCGTTGTGTGCAGGGCACCCTTGCGCTGAACAGGTCAGAACTCCGTCGCTACCTTGAGCGGATCGGTGATCGCTGGCGTCTGGACGGCGCCTACCTGGGCGGCTCGGCGCTCACCGGCGTGGAACCAGTCACTACCCGGACGCGAGCTCGAGTTCACTGTGGTGCTCGTCTCCGACGCCTTCGACGAGATCCCCTGGCTCGAACGCGTATATGTTGCCGGTTCGCTCTGGGACGCGCTCGAGATGGGCGCCGGCGCGGACGTGCACTGCTACACCCGGGCGGAGTTCGAGCGCAAGCGCGACTCGATGCCGGTCGTGAAGGACGCCGTCTGGCACGGCCTGGACCTCCTCGTATTCATCTAGCCGCTCCGGCGGCTGACAGCGGTCGTCAGCCGATCTGGATCATCCGCTCGATCGGGACCCGAGCCCGCTCGGCGATGGCAGCGTCGACCTTGACCTCGTACTGGCCCTCGCGCAGCGAGTCGCGCAGCTTCGGCAGCGTGATCATCTTCATGTAGCGGCATGCGGCGGCCTCGTTGGCGGCGATGAAGTCGACGTCGGGAGCCGCCTCACGCAGCGGATACAACATGCCGACCTCGGTGGCGACGATCGCCGTGCCCTCTCGCCCTCGTGCTGCTTGGCGTAGTCGAGCATGCCGCCGGTCGAGAGCATGTGCACACCGGCTCGAGTCAACGTCCCCGGCGGCGACGTACTCCATCACGCTCGTTGAGCAACCGCACTCGGGGTGGATCAGGAAGTCCGCCTGCGGATGGGCCGCGCGGACCGCGTTGATGTCATCGGGGCGGATGCCGGCGTGGACATGGCACTCGCCGTCCCAGACGGTCAGTTTGACGCCGAGCGTCTTCTCCACATAGGCGCCGAGGAACATGTCGGGGCCGAACAGGATCTCGGTGTCCGGGCCGCGCTCACGCAGAATGTGCGCTACCACCTCCACGGCGTTGGCGGAGGTCACGCAATAGTCGGTCTCGGCCTTGACGGCCGCGGTGGTGTTCACGTACATCACCACGATCGCGCCCGGATGCTCCTGCTTCCAGTCGCGCAACTGGTCGGCGGTGATCGAATCGGCCAGCGAGCAGCCGGCATCGAGGTCCGGGATCAGCACCGTCTTCTGCGGGGAGAGGATCGATGCGGTCTCCGCCATGAAGTGCACGCCGCAGAACACGATCGTCTCGGCGTCCGCAGCGGCGGCCTGGCGGCTCAGGCCGAGCGAGTCGCCGACGTAGTCGGCAACTCGCTGGATTTCGGGCAGCTGGTAGTTGTGCGCGAGGATCACGGCGCCGCGCTCACGCGCCAGAGCACGCACCTCCTCCTCGAGCATCGGAATGTTCTCGAGCAGCAGTGGCGCCGGCGACGGTGCTTCGACCTGGCCGAGCATCGGAAGGTTCATGGCAACGGTTCGAGTAGGAGAGAGAGATCGAGGGCCGGAGCGCTGTGCGTCAACGCACCAACCGATATGAAGTTTACGCCGGTCTCCGCGACTTCCCGGATCATGTCGAGCGTGAAACCGCCGCTGGCCTCGAGCTCGGCCCGGCCGGCAACCAGCTGCACTGCCTCACGCAGCTTTGCCGGTGTCATGTTGTCCAGCAGGATCCGGAAACCACCTGCCAGCTCGAGCTCCGCAGCCGCGCCAAGGGCCTCGTCGACCTCGGCCAGCGTGCTGCACTCGACCTCCAGTGGCAGCGTCGGTGCGTGCGCATGCGCCTTACGTACGGCAGCCCCGACCCCACCTGCCATCGCCGCGTGGTTCTCCTTGATCAGGATCGCGTCGTAGAGACCGATGCGATGGTTGACACCGCCCCCCGCCAGCACCGCCTGCTTTTGCAGCATCCGCATTCCAGGCACGGTCTTGCGCGTATCGAGGATCCGCGCGCCGGTGCCCGCCACCGCCTGCACGCAGCGCGCGGTCAGCGTTGCCACGCCCGACAGCTGCTGGAGGAAGTTCAGTGCCGTGCGCTCTGCCGCGAGCAGGCAACGCGCAGATCCGGTGATCTCGAGCACCGGCCCGTTCTCGCGCCAGACACCCTCGGGTCCGGTTTGACTGAGCACCACATCGGGCTCCACCGTCCGGAACACGGCGGCCGCCACGTCGAGCCCGTAGACCACGCCGGGCGCCTTCTGAGTGATCCGCGCCACCGCGTGGGTGTCGGCCGCCACCGTCGCGAGCACTGGTCACATCGCCGGAGCCGATGTCCTCGGCCAGCGCCCGCTGCACGAGCCCTTCGATTTCCTGCTGATCCACCGCGGGGATGCTACGGCGCGGGCCGCCGCGGCGACGGGCGGATCAGTGCTTGCTCTTCTTCGCCGACTTCTTGTGCTTGGGCTTGACGTGCGGCTTGGGCTTCGGCTTCGGCTTGGGCTTCGGCTTCGGGGGCACCGGTCCGGTCATCGTGACCGCCGAGCCCGCAACGGTGCCGACCGTGGCCGCGCTGCTGACAGTGGCCGTCCACCTATGGCCGTGGACCGACTCGAGCAGCCTGTACGCCGCGTTTGAGAGCCTCACCGTCGACCGTGTCGACCTGCCGCCGCGCACGTTGTAGTTGATGTTCGCCAGCGTCAACCGCGTCGTGTGCGTCGTCGTCCGGAACACCTCGTGCGTGCCCTCTCTGGCGGCGCGGTCCTGGACCCGGAGCTTGAGTTTGACCTTCGCCGTCACGCTCAGGCTGATCTTGCCCTCGCAGGTCGCGTTGCTCTGACCGCTGCAAAGGAGGGTCATGACCGCCGTGTGCTGGCGTGAGACGGGGACCGCGGTCCTGAAGGCGAGCGCGCCGGGAGCGGGCGGGAACGGGATGCCGGTGACCTCACCGATCGCGGCGTTGCCCTGCCCGTTGTTGTCGGTCGTGGCCGTGAAGAACAGCTCGCCGTGTCCGTGGGGATCAGGAAGGGTCGGGCCATCCGCGATCCTCCAGCCGCTCTGTGGTAGCCAGAATCCGCTTGGGAGGGCGTACCTGGAGACGGCGCCGGTGCTGATGTTCAGCTCACCGACCGAGCCGTTGCCGCTGTCGTCCAGGAACCAGATGTTGCCGTCGGGGCCGGTGGTCATCGCAACGACGTTGCCGACCCCGGTGGCGGCGACGCCGACCGCATCGGGATCGCCGGGGCTGAACTCGAAAATCCTGTTGTTGTTGACGCCCCCGCTGGTCGAGGTCTCCCGCCATGTAGACGAAGCCGTTGGCCGCCGTTACGATCGTGCCGGCGTCTGTGCTGCCGTCGGTCGCGCCGCTCGAGGGGTACGGGCCGCTGAATCGACCGGACGCGTAGGCGCCGAGGTCGCCCGCGCCGTCGGTGAACCAGACGGCGTTGCCGCCACCGTCGATCGCGAAGGCGCCGGCGCCCGGTGTAAAAGGGCGGCGGGATCGCGACGGTCGAGCAGACTCGCGGACGGCGCCGCCGTGATCTGGCAGCGGATGATGCCGTTGTTGTCCGCGACGTAGAGCGCGCCATCGGGCCCGAGCGTCATGTCCTGGCCGTAGTCGCCGAAGCGAGCCACGGGATTAAGGCCCGGGCTCGGCGAGTCCGCGGCCCCAACGGCGTACAGCACGTTTCCCGGGCCCTGGTCGTTGTCGAGGATCCAGTCGTAGCCGTCGGCGTCGACGCTCGCGTAGTTGACCGGAGCGCCCGCGTCGGAGGCCAGGCCAGTGGCAACCCTGGACTGCTGCCCAGTGGGTGAGATCGAGAGCAGTGTCTGCTTGCGTGCCGCTGACGACGAACCACTCGGAGTTGGAGCCATCCGGAGCGGCTGCGATTGCGGGCTCGACGAGCGTGGTTCCACCTGAGGGCGCCGGCGCAAGCGACGAGGACACCGGAAAGCCGGACACGCTGACCTGCGCACCCGCTGCCGCGGGCAGCGCAAGCACGGCGGCCGCGACGGCGACCGCTGCGGCCCACCGCAACTTCCGGTGCTTGAAGCTTGTTCGATGTATCACCTGCATGAGTCCTTACCCCAGGGTGGCAGCGCTTCCTTGCCCATCGGCAACATGCAACGCAATCTCAACCTTTAAGGTCGAAAGCTCGTATGAAGTTCCTCCGTCATCGATCAAACCCCCCGCGAATCCGAATGTTGCGGCTCGCCGCGCCGCTGGTGGTCCTCGCCGCAACGCTGCTTGCAGCGGCTCCCGCAAGCGCGCGCAGTCGCAGGCAGAGCCAGCCGGTGCCGACCTCTCGCGTGACCGTCGCCAGCACCGCGTTGCATACGGTTCCGCAGTCGTTTCTTGGGCTCTCGATGAACGTCGAGGAGATGGAGGACTACACCCAGCAGCCGGCGTTCCCGCAGTTCATGAACCTGATCACGCCGAACGGCGACGGTCCGTTCGTACTCCGCGTCGGCGGCACCTTTGCCGACGCGGCCTACTGGAACGGCGAGACCTCCCAGATCATGCCCCAGTACCTCGCGCCTGCCTACGACCGCGTGACCCTCAACGATGCGTGGCTTCAGTCACTTGCCGGAGTCGTGTCCGCGACCGGCAGCAACGTGATCCTGAACGTCAACGCGGCCGATCACGATCCGCAGATGGCACTCAACCTGGTAGAGGCGGCTAAGCGCGACCTGCCTGCCGGCAGCCTCAGCGCGGTGGCGATCGGCAACGAGCCAAACCTCTATCCGCTCGGCTATGACGGAATCAGCAGGAGCAGTGCGAGCTGGGTCAAGAAGTTCAACGCTGGCCGCTACGACACGCTCTTCGGGTTGTACGCGACGCTGCTCAAGCGCCACCTACCGGGACTCACTCTCGCGGGTCCTGAGCTTTCGATGCCGGGCGCGCCATGGCTGAGCTCGCTGCTCTCCAACGACGCCGGCCAGGTCGGACTCGCCACGGAGCACTACTACGCCTACAACGCCTGCGTCGCCCAGGGCTCCTCGAACTTCCCCGAGCTGCACAAGTACTTCCGCGCCACTGACATCAGCCAGGCCACTGCCGCATTCGCCCCAGCCATCACCGCGGCGCATAACGCGGGCCTCCCCTATCGGCTCACTGAGCTCGGCTCCTCGACCTGCCTGGGCCTTCCGGCCGTGAACGACACGTTCGCGACCAGCCTCTGGGGCCTTGACCAGCTCTATCCAGTTCGTTGCCGCCGGTGTCGACGGTGTCAACTTCCACCTGCGGTCCAACGAGCCCAACTCCGCGATCCACGCCATCACCGGGCTCGGCCTCAGCGCCGAGCCGCTGCTCTACGGCATTGCCGCGTTCTCCAGCACACTCGGCCCGAACGCTCAGCTCAACCAGGTGAACGGAGTGCTGCCGAGCAACGTCAAGGTGTGGGCGGTGCAATCCGACAACGGCTACAGCCTCGCGCTGATCAACGACATGACCCAGCGCGAGCGCGTGCAGGTCACGATGCCGACGACGCTGCCGATGACCGTCAAGGCGCTGACCGCGCCGACGCCGTGGGCGACGTCGGCCACCTTGGGCGGCCAGACGATCTCAAGCCTCGGTCAGTGGCAGGGCCCGGCGATCACGCAGACGGTCACGCCGGTCACCGGCTCGTACACGTTCACGATCCCGCCGGACAGCGCCGAGATCGCCTCGACCTTCGTAGCCGCCGTCTCCTGCGAGACGAGCACCCGCAGCGTGCGGAAGCTCGGGTCGGCGGCGCCGTGCAGCCGCGCTCCGGTGTCGACCAGCGCCCGCAGGTAGCTGACGACGTCGGCCGTCACCCGCTCGCCGGGTAGCAGCGTCGGCACGCCGGGCGGATAACCGGCAATCGCCTCGGTCGAGATCCGGCCAACCGCCTGCTCGACCGAAACGGCCTCGCTGATACCGAGGAATGCCTCGCGCGGGGGGACAGCCGGTTCGGCGTCGAGATCGGCCGGCGGCTGCGTTGAGGACGCTGGAGCCGGGGTCTGGTCGAGCGCGACCGGACCCGGAGTCAAGCTCGGAGCAATCCGCTTCACCGACTCCGCCAGGTCGTGCGCGACGCGATCGAGTGGCTCGACGGGCTGGCCGATGCCGAGCACCAGCACCATGGTCGAGTAGGTGGCGAGCTCGACGTGGATGTCGTATGAGGCGCGCAGCGCGCTAGCGACCTCGTAGCCGGTGAGACCCGTGCCGCGTACGTCGATCACGATCCGCAGCGGATCCCAGCCGGCGATCCCGGGGCGACCGACCCACTGCTCACCCACGATCGCGCAGCCGGGGATCTCGCTCGATCGCCTCGCGTGCCCGCGCCGCGGCGTGGATGGTGCGATCGAGCAGCAGCTCGCCGTGAACAGCGAGCTGGCGGCGGGCGGCGTCGAGCGACGCCATCAGCAGCGAGTTCGGGCTGGTTGAGCGCACCAGCCGGATCGCGCGGGAGATGGCTCCCACGTCGACGCGCGAACTGTCGCCCACGAGCAGCATCGCCGACTGTGTGAGGCTGCCGACGATCTTGTGCGTGGACGCGAGCATCACGTCGGCGCCGAGTTGGAGCGGCGAGCGCGGCAGCGCGGCATGGAACCCAAAGTGCGATCCCCACGCGCAGTCGACGATCAGGGGCACGCCGGCGCGGTGAGCCACCTCGGCGCAACCGCCGACGTCGGCGGCCATCCCGTAGTAGGTGGGCGAGACGATGAAGGCCGCCGAGTAGCGGCCGTGCGCGAGCGCCGCTTCGAGCGCCTCCGGCGTCACGCCGTGGGCCATCCCGAGCTCGGTGTCGTACTCGGGCGAGACGAACCGCGGCAGGCCGCCGGAGAGCACCAGGCCGTCGATCATGCTCGCGTGCGAGTTGCGCTGCAGCAGTACGCGTCGTGCCCGGACCCGCGCCAGCGCCAGGCACAGCGCGTGGTTGCCCTGCGTCGCGCCGTTGGTCAGGAACCAGCAGCGCTCGGCCTCATAGGCCTCGGCGGCGAGCCGCTCGGCCCGCTCGTACGGCGACGGCGACACGCCGATGTCGATCCCCTCGATGTCCTGCGGCACGTCGAGCAGCAGCGCCTGCTCGCCGAGCGCCGCGCGCAGGCCCGGGTCAGCTCCGGCGCCGCCCTTGTGGCCGGGGACGTGGAAGCGGGTCGAGCCGCGCAGCCCGTAGGCGGCGACCGCCTCCAGGTACGGAGCGGTCGGCTGTTCGGCGGGATGCGGCTCGGGTTCAGGCGAAACGGTCGCGGGCTCACGGCTCGGCATTGGCCGCCCGCAAAAGGTAGGCGCGAACGAAGCCGTCGAGGTCGCCGTCGAGCACGCGGTTGACGTCCCCCATCTCGAAGTCGGTGCGGTGGTCCTTGACCATCGTGTAGGGGTGCAGAACGTAGGAGCGGATCTGCGAGCCGAAGTTCACATCCTGGGCCTCGCCACGCTCGCGGGCGATTTCCTCGCGGCGCTCGCGCTCGGCGCGTTCGGCGATCTTCGAGCGCAGCATCGCCATCGCCTCGGCGCGGTTCGAGGACTGCGAGCGCTCGTTCTGGCACTGGACGACGATGCCCGTCGGCCTATGCGTGATCCGCACCGCCGAATCGGTCTTGTTGACGTGCTGGCCGCCGGCGCCGCTGGCCCGGTAGGTATCGACCTGGAGATCGTCCTCGTCGATCTCGACGTCGCCCACGTCCTCGACGACCGGCGAGACCTCGACACCGGCAAAGCTGGTCTGGCGGCGGTTCGCCGAATCGAACGGCGACAGCCGCACCAGCCGGTGCACGCCCTTCTCGCTGCCGTAGAGGCCGTAGGCGTTCTCGCCCTTGACCAGGAAGGTCGCCGACTTGATGCCCGGCCTCCTCCCCCGGGGACGCCTCGAGCAGCTCGACCTGGAAACCACGTTTCTCGGCCCAGCGCATCTCCATGCGCAGCACCATCTCGGCCCAATCCTGGGCGTCGGTGCCACCGGCGCCGGCGTTGACCGTCACGAACGCGTCGCCGGCGTCGTAGCGACCCGCGAACAGCCGCTGCTCCTCGAGCTCCTCGAGGCGGGCCTCGACGCTCGCCACCTGCTCGATCACCTCGCCCTCGAGAGACGGGTCCTCCTCGGCCATCTCGGCGAGCGCGCCGAGATCCTCGACGTCGCGCTCCAACGCACCGAACGTCTCCAGCTTGCGTGACGAGCGCGCGTGCTCGGCGCTCACCTGGGCCGCGCGCTCCTGGTTGTCCCAGAAGCCCGGCTCCCCCATCTCCGCTTCGAGCGCGGACGTTCGAT
Source organism: uncultured Actinomycetota bacterium (assembly GCA_963818135.1). Lineage (GTDB taxonomy): Bacteria > Actinomycetota > Thermoleophilia > Solirubrobacterales > Solirubrobacteraceae > Palsa-465. The sequence continues at coordinate 92,396 of CAWFRF010000008.1, read as the reverse complement.
CGCTCAGTGAAACCGGGTCAAAGATAGTCCGCGAGCAGTTTTAGCTGCTCACGGATGGCCGTGAGGCGCTGTGAAAGCGGCTCTGAGGGTGCGGTCGACATGCGACGGCAACCGTAGCAGGGCGCCGACGCTCGTGCTCCGTAGAGTCCCGAGCATGACCGCTCTAACGATCCGGAGGTCCAGGCGCTACTGGGCGCCCCCAACCATGCCGTGCTGTCCAGCCATAACGCCGACGGGTCGATCCTCTCGACCGTCGTCTGGGTTGGCTACGACAAGGACACGCTGTTTGTGAACAGTGCCGTCGGGCGCCGCTGGCCGGCGAACCTCGAGCACGACCCGCACGCGACGCTGGTCATCATGGATCCCCAGAACCCGTACAGCTTCGTTGAGGTGCGCGGCACGGTCACCGGCTCGACCGAGCACGGAACCGACGACATCAACTGGCTCTCCAACAAGTACATCGGGCGTGACTACCCGTGGCTTCAGCCCGACGAGCAGCGGATCACGTTCGCGTTCGAGCCGTCACGGGTGCGCTTCGTCAAGCAGTAAGCGTCCGGTCGAGCCCTTGTGCTCGTGCTTGCCGTCGCCGTACCGGTACTCGTAGCGGTATGAGTACCGGCGGCTTCCGCGCCAGCCGCCGCGACGGCGGCGGTTCGCCCGCGCCGCACGTCGCGCCTGACGCCGCGCGCGACCGAGACGAGCATGAACACCAGCACCCACTTGGGCCAGAAGCTGCCCCCGGCCCCGGTGATCGCCCAGATCCCCGTGCAGACGAGGAACAGCGTGCCGGCGGCGCCGGCGTTACCCATCAGCGAGCTCGACGCTCAGCGTCTGCCTGACCAACTCGGCTGGTGGTCGGCGGCTTTGGCGGCAGCGCCGGCAGGTCGGCGCTGATCGCGTTCGAGCTCGCGCTGCGGTGCGGGCGCTGTAGGCCGCCTGGACGCGCTCCTCGAACTCGGCGCTGTCGAGCCGCGCCCGCGGCGATAGTGCTCACGGATCTCCGAGGCCGCCTGCTCGCGGTCCTGGTCCGAGATCCGAAGATGCGGCTTGTCAGCCATTCTAGCTGACAGGTTACGTCACGCGCCGTGACACTTCTTGTACTTCTTGCCCGACCCGCACCAGCAGGGGTCGTTGCGCCCCGGCTCGTTGGCGTCGGTGTGGCGCTGCTCCACGACCGGCGCGCCGTCTCGGCGCGCCTCGGCGAGCCCGCCGCCGCGCGCCCCGGCGCCGCCGCCGGCCGCAGCCGCGGCCAGCGCCTGTGAGCCCATCAGCGCGGCGCCGCCCGTGTAGCTGCACCTGCCCGCCGCCGGTCGACGAGCTCGAGGTCGGGCTCGGAGCGCCGCGGCGGCGGCGGCGGCTGCGGCATAGCCCGGTGGCGGCATCTCCTGAACCGTGACCTGGACGTGGTAGATCATCCGCGCGAAGTCGAGCCAGATGAGGTTCATCAGGTCGCCGAACAGCGTGAACGCCTCGTTCTTGTAGGCGACGAGCGGGTCGAGCTGGGCCAGGCCGCGCAGATGGATGCCCTCGCGCAGGTAGTCCATGTCGTGCAGGTGCTCACGCCAGCGCTGGTCGATGATCTGCAGCAGCAGGTAGCGCTCGAGCGCACGCATCAGCTCCTCGCCCGAGCTCCTCCTCACGCCGCGCGTACAGAGCCAGCGCCTCCTCCTGCAGGCGCGTGGTCAGCTCCTCGCGATCCATCCGGTCGGGGTCGAGTCGACAGCAGCTCATCGCTGGGCTCGAAGAGCTCCTCGATCACGCGCGCAGCAGGCCCGTACGTCCCAGTCCTCGACGAAGTCGCTGGCCATGTACTCGTTGACCAGCCGCTCGATCAGGTTGACGATCTCCTGGCGCGCGACGTCGCCCATGTCGCGTCCCTCGAGGATCTCGTCGCGGTAGTTGTAGATCACCTCGCGCTGCTGGTTGAGCACGTCGTCGTACTCCAGCGTGTGCTTGCGCATCAGGAAGTACTGCTCCTCGACCTTCTTCTGCGCCTTCTCGATCTGCTTGGAGAGCATCCCGGCCTCGATCGGCTCCTCGTTGCCCTCTTCGTCGTAGGACCCGAGCCGGTCGAGGATCTTGTAGATGCGGTCGCCGGCGAACAGGCGCACGAGGTCGTCCTCGGCGGACAGGAAGAAGCGGGTCTCACCGGGGTCGCCCTGACGCCCGGCGCGGCCGCGCAGCTGGTTGTCGATGCGCCGCGACTCGTGGCGCTCGGTGCCGAGGATGAACAGCCCGCCGGCCTCCATCACCTCGTCGCGCGCCGCCTCGACGCGCCGCTCGATCTCCGGCAGCACGCGCTGCAGTGCTCCTCGTAGTCGGGCGTCCCGGCTCCAGCCCGAGCTTGCGCAGCTCGAGCTCGCCAGGTGCTCGGCGTTGCCGCCGAGCTTGATGTCGACGCCGCGCCCGGCCATGTTGGTGGCGATCGTGACTGCGCCCGGTGCACCCGCCTCGGCGACGATCTCGCCCTCGCGCTCGGCGTACTCGGGCTTGGCGTTCAGGACCGTGTGCGGGATCCCCTTCTTCTGCAGCCGCGCCGACAGGAGCTCGGAGACCTCGACCGAGATCGTCCCGACGAGCACGGGCTGCCGCGCTGCGTGGCGCGCCTCGATCTCCTTGACCACCGCGTTCCACTTGCCCTCCTTGGTCTTGTAGACCTGATCGTTGCGATCGTCGCGGACCATCGGCGCGTTGGTCGGGATCTGGACGACCTCCAGCTCGTAGATCTTCATGAACTCGGTCGCCTCGGTGAGCGGCGGTACCGGTCATGCCCGCGAGCTTGTCGTACTTGCGGAAGTAGTTCTGGAGGGTGACCGACGCGAGCGTCTGGTTCTCCTCCTGGATGCGCACGCCCTCCTTGGCCTCGACAGCCTGGTGCAGGCCCTCGGACCAGCGGCGCCCTTCGAGGATGCGCCCGGTGTGCTCGTCGATGATCTGGACCTCACCGTCGACCACGGCGTAGTCGACGTCGCGCTTGTACAGCGACTCGGCCTTGAGCGACTGGTGCAGGTGGTTGACGAGGTGGCCGTTCTCGGCGCGGTAAAGGTGGTCGATACCGAGGAAGCGCTCGGCCTTGGCCACGCCCAGCTCAGTCACGGAGACGGTCTTGTGCTTCTCGTCGATCTCGTAATCGAAGTCGGGGACGTACTCTTCTTCTCCTGCGGCAGCATCCCGTCGGGCGTCTTGCCGATCGTCATCTGCGGCGCCAGCTTGGCGAACCGCACGTAGAAGTCGGCAGCCTGCTCGGGCGCGCCGGAGATGATCAGCGGCGTACGCGCCTCGTCGATCAGGATGTTGTCGACCTCGTCGACGATCGCGAAGTGGTGGTATGGCGAGCCGCTGTCCCGGCTTCTCCCGGCCGCCGTGCTGGACCTTCTCCTCCAGCGCCGTGGCCATGTTGTCGCGCAGGTAGTCGAAGCCGAACTCCGAGTTGGTGCCGTAGGTGATGTCGCAGGCGTAGGCGGCGCTGCTTGTCCTCGTAGGACTGCATCGTCTGCAGGATCCCGACGCTGATGCCGAGCGTCTCGTAGACCGGCTTCATCCACAGCGCGTCGCGCCGCGCCAGGTAGTCGTTCACGGTGACGACGTGAACGCCGCGCCCCGCCAGCGCGTTCAGCACCACCGCCGTCGTCGCGGTCAGCGTCTTGCCCTCACCGGTGCGCATCTCGGCGATGGCGCCGTCATGCAGGACCATGCCGCCGATCATCTGCACGTCGAAGTGGCGCATCCCCATCGTCCGGCGGCCGGCCTCGCGCACCAGCGCAAAGTCTCGGGCAGCAGCTAGTCGAGGCTCTCGCCGTTGCGAGCGCGCTCGCGCAGCTCGGCGGCGAGTTCACGCAACTCCTCGTCGGTCGAGGTCTCCATCTCGGGCTCATACGCCGCTGATCTGCGCCACCCGCTGCTCGTAGGACTTGAACTTCTTGGCTTCGCCCATGCGAAGCGCGCGGTCGAGAAAGGACATGAGATCAAGGGTACCTAGCGACGCTGCCACGCTCGCAGAACCGTAACGTTCCGGGGCGGCCCCGCTTGGCCGCCCCGCCCTCCGGCTGCGTCGGCGCGTTCGACGCTGTGGCTCAGCCGAGCTCGGCGCAGAGGACGGCTTGGCGCCCGGCATGTCGCCGGCTCGGCAGATCGGAGCGCGGGCCTCGCGCCGCTTGCGGCGCTTCTCGCGGTGCCGCTTGACCTGAACGGCCAGCTCCTCGCTGACGACGTTCATCGAGTGCTTCATGTCCCGGCTCGCTGCCACGCACGTAACGTCACACCTTCAGGTGGAGTGTTGCCTCGGCCACGTGCGATCGGCGATCGAAGGGTTCCGCTCTCGAACACCTCGACCTCGAGCTCGGCCAGTTCGGACACCTGCTTGCCGATCACGCGGAATCTGCGCTCTACATGCTCGCGCAGATCTTCCGAGACGGGGCATGTTCCGTCCTTTGACCTCGATACGCATCGATCGACCTCCTTTTCGTTGAAGAAGGTAGTATCGTGGTCGTTCACACCTTAGTTCCATCTCGGCGTTTGTCGACGCTGCCGAAGCTCTGTGCGATTTCTTCGAACTGACGTGAGCGGCCCCGGCGAGCATCGGTGTCAGAATCACGTGCCCACCATGTCGCCACCGCTCGTCTGGACGTTCTCGCCAAGCGTGATCGTCGGTGTCGGCGCCGCCTGCGTCGTCTATCTATGGGCCTGGCGCCGTGCGCGCCGGCCCGGCATGCCGCATCCACCCGGCTACGGGCGCCTGGCGCTGTTCGCCGGCAGCATGCTCACGATCCTGGTCGCGCTGGTCTCGCCCGTCGACGAGCTGTCAACCGACGTGATGTTCGTGCACATGATCCAGCACGTGCTGCTGCTGGACGTGATGCCGATCCTCTTCATCCTCAGCCTCACCAAGGGCTGCTGCGCCCGGCCACGCGACGCCTGACGCAGATCGAGGAGCGCGCCGGCTTCGTGGCCCATCCCGTGTTCGCGGTGGCCCTGTACATCGGGCATGATGGGCTTCTGGCACGTCCCCCGGATGTACGACCTGGCGGTCGCGCACAGCGGCGTGCACGTGCTCGAGCACGTCTGCTTCATGACCGCCGGACTGCTCTACTGGTGGCACCTGCTCTCGCCGATCCGCGCGCGCATGGCGCTCGACGGCATGGGCCCGATCGTCTACATGGCGGTGACGAAGTTCGTCGTCGGCGTGCTGGGCATCATCCTCGCCTTCTCGCCGCACTCGCTCTACCCGTGGTATCAGGACCACCCGCACTACTGGGGCCTGTCGGCGCGCGTCGACCAGAACCTCGCCGGGGTCGTGATGGCGCTCGAGCAGTCGATCATCATGGGCACCGCACTCGTCTACATCGTCTTCCGCATGCTCGGCGACAGCGAGAAGGAGGCCCAGCGGCAGGAGCGCTACGACGCCGCCTGGGCCAGCTACCGCCAGCAGCTCGCCGAGCAAAGGGCGAGGAACGCCTGAAACGAGAGGCTCCGGGGGCGTCCCGCTGGACGGCCCCCGGACATGACGCGGTCAGCAGGCGAGCTCAGCAGCAGGCCGAGCCCTTGACCATCGCCCCGGACTCGTTGCCTGACGAACGGTGAGTTCGAGGTGGTCGCGGTGTAGGCGATGCTGAACGGCCGAGAGTGCTTCGTGCAGCCGATCGACTCGATGTACGGGTAGGTCTTCCCGCCCTTCTTGACGGTCATCTTCTTGAAGTGCAGGACCTCGACCTGGAGCGAGCCGAACAGGCCGATATTGCCGGCGTTGTAGGAGACGTCCGGTCGGCTCGGGGACGTTGGTGTCCAGGTACTTGCCGGCCTGCGAGACGGTACCGGTCCACGGCGCGGCGTCGCCGGTGGTGAGGCCGTCGCACTTCGATGGCGCCGTCGTGAAGAAGAACGTCAGCTTGCCAGGGCCGCCGTTGTAGACCCAGAGACCGAGCTGGCACGGCGCACCGGGGCCGGCGAGGTTCGCCGACGGGCTGGTCAGCGCTGCCTTGACGCTGCCGGTGGCGACCAGCGAGCCCTTCGGGCAGACGGCGTTCCACTTGCCGTTGTTGCCGTTGTTGGCGCTGATCTTTGTCGTGCTGCAGGTCGGGAAGTACTTGGCATTCGGCGCTTTCACGCCGTAGGTGGTCGTCTTGATGTCGACCAGCGGCGCACCGACGTTGCTCGACGTCGTGCTGCTCATGCCGAGCGTCTCCGACAGCGCCGCCGCCACGGGCCGCGCGGCACTGCCGACGCCCCCGGCGACCGCGAAGTCGCCGGTGTAGCTGTTTGGACCTCCGGTGACCGGGCCGGAAGCGTAGGCGGCGCCCGCTGCGAGCAGGCACAGCGCTGCCGTGGTCGCCAAGATCTTTCGTCGCATCCTCTCACTCCTTGTCGCTCGGGCTTTAGTTCCCACAGCCCCAATACCCACCTTGTGCGGTTTGCGACACCCCTGTCGGTTAGGAGTTTCAAGGGCTGCGGCCGGCCGGTTTTCACCGCCGGCCGCAGCCTCGCAGAGGGTGGTCAGGTAAGCGGGATCAGCACTTGGCCGAGCCGCGGACTGTGCCCGACCCGACGGTCGGCGATCCAGTGGTGGACTCGGTCGCCGTGTACGTGATCGTGAACGGACGCGAATGCTTGGTGCAGCCGATCGACTCGACGAACGGATAGACCTTTCCGGCCTTCTTGACGGTCAGCTTCTTGAAGTTGAGCGTCTCAGACACGAGCGAGCCGAACAGGTCCGACGTTGGCCGCGTTGTAGGAGACGTCGGCGGGCTCGGGCGTATCCATGGCCAGGTACTTGCCGGACTGGCTGACCTTGCTCGTCCACGGTGCGGCCGCGCCGGTCGCGTTGCCGTCGCACAGCCGCTGCGTGGTCGTGAAGAAGAACGTCAGCTTGCCAGGGCCACCGTTGTAGACCCAGAGCCCCAAAGAGCACGGTGCACCGGGGCCGGCGAGTTTCGACGTCGAGCCCGTCAGAACGGCGCTGACGTGCCCCGTTGCGACCAGGGAGCCCTTGGGGCAGGCGGAGTTCCACTTGCCGCTGTTGCCGTTGGCGCTGATCAGGCCCGGGGTGCACTTCGGGAACATCGCCGCATTCGGCGCCTTGAGGCCGTATGTCGTCGTCTTGATGTCGGTCAGCGGCGCGCCGACGTCGCTGGGATTGGTGTTGCTCATCCCAAGCGTCTCGGTCACAGCCACCGCGGTGGGCTTGGCAGCGGTGCCGGCGGCACCGGACACGCTGAAGTTGCCCGTGTAGCTGTTGGGGCCCCCGATGACCGGACCTGCCGCGTAGGCGGCACCAGCTGCGAACAGGCACACAAGTACCGTGATCGCTCCCAGTTTCCTTCTCATTTCCTCTCGCTCCTTGGTTCTCTTGCGAACGGGATTGGGTGGCTTCCCACGCCCGGCCGCGGTCATGGGAGGGGTTGTAGCTGTGGATAGAAGCCGCTCGCAGGTCCCAGACCCGCGCCCAGCGAGCTGCTCAGCGCAGCGCTCAGGCGTTGTTGCGCGTTGCAGGCCGGCGCCGGCACCTTCGTCGCGTCATCTCCTCCGTAGAACAAGGGTAGTTGGCTTTGGAAGCTGACGCTGTTGGCTTGTGTTGGGATCGCGGGAAGCGGATGCGAGGTACACAGGTACTTCCCGAACACGTCGAGCGCTGTCCCGAGCGCGTTGGTGGTGCCGGTGAGCGAGCTGCCGCCACCAGGCACCGCGTAGGCATTGCTGCGGTTGGAATAGGGGCGCTGGGATTGTGCGGTCAGCTCCTCCGGGCTGAGCGGCGACGCGAACCGCAGGTAGTGAAGGCGGGCGTTGGAGCTGAACGCGGGTGCCGCTGCCTGGGTGGAGGCCGTGCCGTTGGCGAAGAAGGCCGCCAGCTCCTTGCGGTAGTCACCGAGGTAGTTGAACACCGGCACCAGCTGGCCGAAGAACGGCGTCAGCGACCCGAGCAGGGACGTGGCCGACCCCGAACTGGGACTCGACGACGTCGCCAGGAACGACTGCAGCGCCGGGACGCCAGTCCGGGCAGCGCTCGTGAGCGGACCGAGTCCCTTGAAGACCGTCTCGAGGTTCGGCGCGAGCTTCGCGAGCGACACGAGCGCCGGGCTCAGCTGCACGGCGGCCGGTTTGAGCGTGTTCGACCAGCGGCTTGGCCTGCACGGCAAACTTGTTCGCCGCCTGCACCGTCAAGCGCGTGCTCACAAGGAACGCGGGGAACGCCTTGACCGCGGCGGCAAGATCGTTGTCGCGCGCTGCCGTCGTGCTGAACACCGTATTCGCGTTGCGGATCAGGCCCTGCAACTGGGCAGGATTGCGGCTGACTGCGGCGAGTACCTGCCCGCCATCAGCCAAGAGCGTGCTCGTGGCGCTGCTGTCGCGCTCCAGCACCGCCAGTACCGATGAGACGTTGTGGGCGAACGGGAAGAGCTGCGCGATGGCGTCGTTGAAGTCCTGGCCGCGGTTCGTGAAAGCGATTCCGTCGTCCTGCATCCACGTTTGGAAGGCCCGGCGCGTCTTGGGATCGAAGGTGTCGAGGACCTGGTCGAGTTGCACCGTCGGCTCCACCTGGGCCTGCGGCAGTTGAGCGCCGTCGTGGAGCATCGGCCCGCGCGCGTTGCCGAAGGAGAGCTCCACGTACGTCTCTCCGAGGAGCGTCTTCTGGCGCAGGATCGCGCGCGTGTCAGCCGGACGAGGGGCGTATTTGGGGTCGATCTGGAGCACAGCACGGGTCAGACCGGTGCGGTGGTCGAGGTTGACGCTGACGACCTTGCCGATGGTCACGCCGGCGATGTCGACGTCCGCCTGGGTCCCGAGCTGAACGGCGTCGTTGAACTCCACGCTGATGCGGTAGCCCTGCGGCACGAGCGGCACCGACCCGCCGAACGACAGCCACAGGAACAGCAGCAGCCCGACGCACGAGGCCGCGAACGCGATCATCACCGCGACCCTGATCTTGCTCGGCGCCATTGTGTTCACGGTCGCGACCTCATCTGCCGTAGCAGTTCGTGATCTTCGACCAGTCAGGCGCGTTCAACATGTCGAGGATCGGGGTGAGCGACGGTGTGCCCGGTTGGAGGGCCACCTCGAGCAGGTTCAGCGACGGGCAGCTGGCCATGAACTGGCCCTGGATGATCGGCCCGACGGCGTCCTGCAACGTCGTCAGGCTGTCGAGGTTGTGCGCGAGCCAGCCACCCCAGTAGAGGTAGCTCGGCTCGCCGCCGCGCTGCTGGTAGGCGAGCGTGTTGACGAGCGTGTTCAGCACCGAGAAGGAGCTGGAGAGCGCCGGTGCCGCCTTGGCCAGAGAGCTTGCAGCCGGGGCGAGCGTCTCTGCGAGTCGACGGATTCCCGGGTTGGTGGCGAACGGCAGGAGCTGGTTCTCGATCACCGGCGTGGTGTCCTTGGCGAGCGGCTGCAGCGCCTTCAGCGCGGGACCGAGGTCCCGTGCGAAGGGCTCGAGCTGCTTCAGAGCCGGGCCGCTGACGGAGGCGAACGTCTGCACCTTGGCGAGCGTCGAGCTGGTCTGCTGGAGCGCTCCGGGCAGCAGCGAGATTCCCTTCGACAGTGCCTGGTCCTGAGACGAGATCGCCTGGAAGTTCGTGTTCGACTGTTTCACGAGCGACGTGAGCTGCGTGTCGACCCCGCCCAGGGAGGTCGTGACCAGGTTCAGGTTGTGGATGGCGCGCTTCAGGTTCGAGCTGCGCTCCGCGAGCAATTTGGTGAAGTTCAGCGCGCTGCGGTTGAGCGGCGCGAAGTGCTTGAAGTCTGCGGCCAGCGTGGCTGACGTCGCCGCGCTGGGCCTGTTCGCGGTCGCGCCCTTGCCGTCGAATGCCTGGGCGCCCCCGGACAGCAGCAGGAGCAGATAGGTGCGCGTGTCGGCGTCGAGCGAGGAGAGGATCTGGTCGACGTTGATGTCGGGCTGCGTGCTCGCGATACCGAGCGTGCCTCCGTCCGGGAGCTTGCCGGCGCTGGCTGTCCCTGGATCGAGCGCCAGGTACATGTCCTTGAGTGGGGTGCGCGGTCGCAGCAGTACCGTCGCGTTGCGGTAGATCGGCGCGTAGCGCCTGAAGATGTCCATCGTCACCACGGCCTGGCCGTGCTCCAGTTGGACCCCACCGATCAACCCGACCTCGACGCCCGCGATCGTCACGGACTGCCCCTGCCCCGCGGTGACCGCGGCGGCGTCGGCGAAGACCGCCTTCGCCTGGTAGTAGCTGCGGCCGAAGGTGAACGCCGGCTGGTGCTCGAGGATGTATCCCACGGTGGCGATCGCCAGCACGACCAGTACCGAGACGGCGACGAAGTCGCGCAGGTGTGTGCGGATCGCGTGTCTCACGGGGCGTTCCCCCTGCGCGCGCTGTTGAGATTCGGCGGCGACTGCGTGTAGCAGGGCACGCTCGACTTGAGCGCCGGGGCGTGGCCCGAGGACGGCCAGGACGGGAACGTCCCGAGCACCGGGAGCACGGCGTTGCCGTAGAGAGCGCCCGAGCTGCTCAGCGCCTGAGTCTGGATCTGGGTTGCGCCGCCGCCCACCGTGGCCCGCACGTAGCGGCCGTTGCCGTCGAAGTTCTGGGTCGCGCCGGCCAGGCCGACGGCGCTCTGGTACAGCTGCTGGTAGACGTTGAGACCGTTGGGCGGCGAGCTGTCGACCGTGATCTTCTCGTCACCGGTCGGAACCAGCACCTTCGAGAAGCACTTCGAGAGCGTCGCTGCGTTTGCGATCAGCGGAATCGTCGCCTTCACCGCAACGGCCGTGTTGGCGACGGCCGGCGTGAGCGTCTGCAGCAGGCCGCCGAGCGCGGCCGGCGAGGAGCAGCTTCGGTCAGCTGCTGCAGCCACGGCGTGCCGACCTTGATCGTCGCGCCGAGATGTTTGATGCTCGGTGTGAGATCCCGGGCGAACGCCTGCGTGGGCGCAAACGACGCGTCCAGTGCGCTGTCCGCGCCGAGCGCGGCGCGCAGCACGGTCGGCAGCGCGGCCACCGATGCGCTCAGATCCTGCTGATGCGCGGCGAGCGCTCCCATCGTCGCGTCGAAGCTCGAGACCAGCTCCGGCAGTTGCGCTCCGCTCGCCGCCAGGGCTTTGAAGACCTGAGCTTCGCCCCGCACGGCGCCGCTCAGATCTCCCGGCTTCTCCCCGAGCAGCGCCTGGTTGACGATCGCCGAGGTCTCAAAGGCCTTGGCGGAGTAGCTCAGTGCCTGGTTCAGACCCTGCGCGCCCGTCGTGCCGTCCGCCCCCGGCTTGTTGAGCGCTGCGCCAAAGCCCTGGACGAGCTTCTGCAGGTTGGCGCGCGCACTCGAGTCCAGCGACGAGAGCACGCGGTCGAGCTGAACGGGGCCGGAGGTGTTCGCGGCCGGCAGTGTCGCCCCCGAGCTCAGGAGCGGCGCCTCAGGGGTGCCCGGACTCAGGTCCACATAGAAGTTGCCCTCGAGGAAGATGCGCGAGCGGATCTGCGCGGTTGCATCGGAGTGGATCGGCAGCCCATCTCTGTTGATCTTCATCACGACGAGGCCCGCGTTCGGGCTGCCGTCGATGCGCTGCACGGCCGTCACCTGCCCCACGTCCACCCCGGCGATGCGCACCGGCGAGGGGATGTGAAGGTCGGTATTGCTCGTGAACACCGCCTTCAGCGTGAACTGAGAGCCGCCGAACGGCAGTGCGCCGCCGAAGACGAGGTAGCAGGCAATCGCGACCACGAGCAGTCCGGCGACCGCCGCCTGCAGGTTGGAGATCCGCGGCTTGTGGCGCCTGATCTGCACCTTCGGGACGTTGTCGCTCATGAGCCGCTCCGAACCGTCTTCTCAGTGGCGGTCCCGACGTGCTTCTTCGGGTTGCCGATCACCGCCTGCTTGGGCGAGTACGGCTCGTTGCCGGCGCTGCACTCGGCCACCTGACCGGGCGACGCGGTGTTCGGGTAGGGGTCGAAATGCAGCGGACCGTGCTTGGTGCCGCCGGCCGTGGAGGTCGACGTGAACGGCGTACTCGACGGCGCAGCCTCACCGCCGGGGATGTCGTTGTCGATCGCGACCAGGACAAAGCGCAGCACGCTGCCGGTGCCGATGTTGTCGGAGAGGGAGCTCGCCAGGTTTCGCAGGAACAGCGTCATGTAGTTGCAGGTGCTCTGGGCGGGGGCCAGGAACTGCAGCGGCTTAGTGAGGCTCTTGCCCGTCTGCGTCAGCCGCGATAGCCCCGCCTGCACGGTGCTGTCGGCTCCGAACTGGTAGAGCGAGTGTGAGAGCGCGACCAACTGCCGGTCGAGCTGCGCGGTGCCCGGAAGCGTCCGCGCCCCCGCCTCGAAGGCCGCCGCGAGCCGCGGGGCGGTCGTCGGCAGGGTGGCGAAGCCAGGCCTCAGGTCCGCGAAGAGCTGCGCTGTGTCGGTTGCGAAGCTGCCGATCTCCGGGCCGTCCGAGATGACCGCCTGGAACGTCGGCGGGGTCTCCTTGATCCAGTCCTGGAGATACGGCGTGGCGACGCCCGCGAGGGCCTTGAAGGTCGTGTCCAGGTTCGTGTACAGCTCGGCGTTTTGCTGGCTCACCGGCGCCAGCGCACCGACGAACGACCCCAGGCCGTCGAGGAAGCCCTTCAGGTTGGTGCTGGGAGCGGCGAGGTTGCGCATCACGGGGCGCAGCGTGTTGACGAGCGGCACGAACGCTCCGATCGCCTGGTTGAGCCCGTTTCCGCGACCGGCGAGCGCCTGGCCGAACCCGAGCGTGGTGTCGGCAACGCCCGTCCGTGTCGACGGCTTGTAGAGGTCGAGCACCTGGTCGAGGTCCACCGTGGCGCTGGTATGGCCAAGCGGGACGGTCGCGCCGTTGGGCCAGGTTCGGCGCGCGTGCCCGAGAATGACCTGCAGGTACTTGTCGCCGATCGAGCTCTTCATGCGGATCGCAAAGTGCGTGTCGACCGGGAGCGGCTCGACGCTCTTGTTCAGCCTGGCGTCGATCACCGCGATCGGCCGGCCGCTGCGGTCGCGAGACGCCGTCACCCTGCTGACCGTGCCGACAAGCGCGCCGCCCATGTGCACCTCGGCACCGTGCACCAGCTCCTCGGCGTCGGGCGCCTGGATGTACAGCGTGTAGCGCGGCACAAACGGAAGCCCGTTGTTGGCCTGGAAGGCGAGCACCACGGCCACCACCATCACGAGCACGGCCAGCGCACCGATCAGCACCGGGTTCGAGAACGGCGAGCTGCCGCGGCGGCGGCGGCCATCAGTGGTTGGCCTTCCCGAGGTGGGCCATCAGCTCTTGCTCCCGGTGAGGTAACGAAGCAGGCCGCCCAGCGGGGCGGCCTGCCCCACCTTTGACCTGCTCCTGCTGTTCTTTGCGAACACGTCGGCGACGGCCTTCGCGGCGACCGCGGCCGACGCCGCGCTGACACCGCTGAAGTTGGCGCTGCAGCCGGCGATCGGCGTGCGCGCGTAGGCCGTGCAGGCGCCGACCACGGGCGCCACGCGGACATAGTGGCCGTCGGCGTTATAGCCGTTGGTGGCGCCGACGCCGTAGAACAGCAGGCTCATGAGCTGCTCGATGCCGCCGGTCGAGTCGAGGCTCGAGAGCAGCTTCTGCAGCGCCTGCGACGACGGCTCCGTGGCGGAGCCGACGTCCTCGAGCTGCTGGGCCAGGCCCTGTGAGCCGACCAGCGAGCTCTCGGACTGCTGGGCGGCGTTGCCAAGATTCGTGATCGCCGTCTTGGCGCTGTTGGCAAACGGGACCAGCGCCTTGAACTCGGCATCGAGCGCGGCGGCGCTCGAACCGGCGTCCTTCACGGCGGGCGTCCCCTGACTCGCGAGTTGTCCGAGGTCTGCCATCAGCGGCTTGAGCTCCTCGAGGAACGGCGGCAGCAACTTGATCGACTGGGCCAGCTGGGCGCTCTGCGTGGCACTCGCGGTGGCAACGGTGTTGGCGTGCACCACGAAGCCCGCCAACGAGCTGCGGGTCTTGGCGAGCGGTGCCAGCACCTGATCGGAGTCGGTTGCGAGGTTGGCGAGCACGCGGTTCTGCGACGCCAGCAGGTTGAAGACCCGCTGCGGTCTGTGCCAGCGCGGGGTCGGCACGCAGGATCACCTTGTTGAGATCCGAGCCGCGCGCCGCCAGCCCGGTGCCGAGCTCGTTGAGGATGACCGACAGGCTCTCGCGCACGGAGTCCTGGGAGACGTCCTGAACGATGTCCGGGTCGATCGGCGAGCTTGTCCGAGTCACCGGCAGCAGGTGGCTTCCCTTGCCGTAGCCGTTGTCGATGCGCGGCAGCGGGCGTTGGTCCGAGGTCCCGGGCGTGCAGTCGACGTAGCGTTCGGCGATCAGCGACTGCGGCCGGATCGTGCAGGTGGCGTTGGCATACCACGGCACGAAGTCGCGATTGGAGATCGAGAGCGTGACGGCGGCCAGGTTCTGCTTGGTGACCGACAGAGCAGAGATCGTGCCGACCGGAGCGCCCGCGATCCGCACCTGTTCTCCAGGCACCGCAAAGCCGGCGTTGTCGAAGATGGCCTCGACGCGATAGCCGCTCGAACCGCCCCCGACGGCGGAGACGATGATCGCGACCACACACGGCCGCCACCACGACCGTCGCGGCTATGGCTGCGCCGCGTCTCACGGGCCCGCCGGAGTGTTCGAGGTGTTGCAGCCGGGCACCGACACGGGCATCGACTTGTCCCCGGGCTGGGTGGCGCCGCCCGGACAGCGACCGGTCTTGACGACAGTGAGTCCGTTGTAGCGATTGGCCGGGGACTGGTCGGTGAGCGTGCCGCCGCTGATCCCGTAGGCGCCGTAGAACGGCTCGCTGCGCCCGTAATGGCCGTTGGCGTCGTAGTAGCCGCTGAGCTGCCCCGTGTTGGCGAGCGCGGCGACGATGTCAGGGGTGTACGCCCGCAGGGACTGGATCTGACCCGAGGCCAGCTGCGCCTCCAGCGACGCGATGATGGCGGGGAAGCCGGAGGCCGCCGCTCGCTCGAGGCTCGGCGCCTCCTGCAGCAGCCCGGTCAGGTCCTCGCCGCTGGGGCTGGAGATCAGCGTCGCCAGCTCCGCGACTGTCGGGGTTGCGGTGCGCGCGAACTGGTTCAGCGCGGTCACAAAGGCCGTCAGGCCCTTGACCTGGGGCTTGGTCGCGGCCACAAGCGGCTCGAGCGCCGCGATCGTGCGGCGTAACCCCGCAAACGTGCTGGTCGACTTGGTCAGCGCCGGGGGCAGCAGCGCGAGCGCCTGGTCGAGTGACGTCGACTGAGCCGCGACCGCACCGGTCACCGCGTCGGTCTTGCCGACCAGGTCGGTCAGCTGCTGGCTGCGCGAGGCGAGCAGCTGCATCGTCTGCGCCCCCTGCACGAGCAGTTGGTCGAATGCCGGCTCGTCGCGGTTCAACGCGGCGGTGAAGTTGCTCGTGCTCTGGAGCAGCGGGTCGAGGTACTCGAGCGTCTTGTTGGCCTCGAGCGCCTTACCTTGGATGCTGGCGGCCTCGCCCCGGATGATGTTGCGCAGCCCCTCACGCGTCGACGCGTTCAGCGTGTTGAAGATCTGGTCGAGGCTGACCTCGGCGTAGGTGTCGCTCTGCGGGATCGTGCCGCCCGAGGCGATCTGGGCGTTCCCCTTCGCCACGGAAGGTTGCAAGGTGACGTAGTGGCTGGCGATCCCCGCCAGCCCGTTCTCCGCGATCCGCGCGACCGTGCCCTGGTAAACCGGGGCGGCGCTGCCGTCGAGCGCGATCACGACCGCTGCCTGACCGTTGTTCGTGAGGCTGATCGATTGCACCGAGCCGACGCTCGAGGGGCCGATGAACACCTGGTCGCCGCTGACCAGGCCGCTCGCATCGCTGAACAGCAGCCGCAGCTTGTACGACGAGCCGCTGCTGAGCACGACGTAGGCGATCACGATGATCGCCAGCAGCAGGGCGCCGAGCGCTAGAGCGCGAGCGTTCCCGCTCGGCTGCATTCGCGGCCGGTCAAGCATGGCGGCATCTTGTCAAGTCGGGATGACGCGTACCGGGCCGTCTTCCCATGAATGCGGGGTTTCAGTCATCTCGCACGGCGGATTCTTAGGAAACCGACATCTGTGTCGGTCGACAAACCGACACAGATGTCGGTTCTACCCTGCTGATTCGGCAACGACTCCCCGATCCGACTGGGGATCTATCCGCCGTTGAGCGCCGAGCGCAGCGATTCCACGACCGCGACCGGCCCCGGGTCGACGCCGCGCAGAGTCGCCAGGTAGAGCGACAGCAGGTCACCGAGCAGGACCAGAGAAACCAGGCGCTGCAGGCGCGTCTGTCCGAGCGATTCGACGCGGAAGGTGGCGCCGCCACGGCTCGCGATCAGGCCGCGTGTCAGCTCGATGCGCTGACGCACCCGCGGGTGAAGGTCGGAGTCGTCGAGGAAGACGGCGCTGAACGGGCCGAGGTCACGGGCTCCGTCCCAGCCAACCAACTCGTTGTGGTCGAGCTCGGGCAGCTCCGCGGCGAAGGCGGGGGCCTTGGCGTTCTCGTTGATCTGCGTCTTCCAGCGATACGCGACGGGCGCCGTGAGCGCTGCTCCGGCAATCTGCGGAATGGTGCCGTGCAGGCCGCGGGCCAGGGTCTTTGCAAGCGAGTCCTCGCTCGAGTCGGGCCCCCAGTCGGACGCAAGCCTGGCCGCGTGCTCGGCGGCGACATCAACCTCGGCGCGCATGCTCTCACCGGCACCGCAGAGCGTCGCCACCTCCAGCGCAACGACCAGCATGTAGCCGATCGCCGCACGCGAGTGAAAGCCTCCGGGGAGCGGGATCACCGGCACGCCGTCGACACGCGCCTGCTCCGCGAGCTTGCCGCCGGTGGTGACAACGATCGTCGTCGCCCCCACCGCCTGCGCGGCATCGTAGGCCGCCAGAGTCTCCTCGGTGTTGCCCGAGTAGCTCGAGCAAAGCACGGTCGTGTCAGGCGTCGTCCACGCCGGCAGCGCGTAGTCCCGCGCGAGCGCGATCGGTCGCGAAGCGCGGTCGCCGAGCGCGGCGCACGCCAGCGCGCCACCGGCCGACGCGCCACCCACTCCCGCGATCACCAGCCCACCAGGAGAGTCCTGCGGCCGCAGATTCGCCGATTCCACGCGCCACAGCGCGTCGCGCAGATGCTCGGGCAGCGCCAGCACCTCGCCGAACTGGCCGCTGACGTCGACCTCGGCGACGGCGTCGCGAGAGAGTGTGCGTCCCGCGCTCAAAACTTGATTGCCCCGTCCGGCAGCGAGACCCCGGGGAAGATCCGCGCACCGGCCGTCAGCACGTTGTCATCACCGATGTGCACGCCCTCGCCGATTACGACGTGGCCGTCGATCGTGCAGCGCGTCGCCGATCGTCGCGCTCGGGCCGATGATCGCGCCCTTGATGTGCGTCCGCGCGCCGACGGCCGACTCCATCCAGCAGCACGGAGTCCTCGACGACCGCGCCAGAGCCGACCGTCACATCGCGCCCGAGCACGACCCGCCCGCCGATGCTGGCGTCCGCAGCGATCCCGCAACCGTCGGCGATCAGCACCGGAGCGGCGATGCGGCCCCGGACGCCTCCCTCCGGCAGCAACCGCATGCCGGCGGCGGTCAACCGGGCGCCGACGTTGGTCGTCACCTTGCCCTCGAGGATGTCGTAGGTGGCCTGCAGGTAACGGCTCGGAGTACCGATATCCAGCCAGTAGCCGAAGGTCTCGCAGCCGTAGAGCCCGCGGCCGACGAGCTTCGGGAAGACATCGCGCTCGATCGAGATGTTGGTTCCCGCCGGAGCCATCTCATCCAGGATCTCACGCTCCAGGATGTAGGCGCCCGCGTTGACAAGGTTCGTGTCGAGCACCTGATCGGCACCCGGCTTCTCGAGAAACTCTGTGACGCTGCAATCGGGGTCACGCCGCACCAGCCCGTACGCCGATGGATCGTCGACGCCGATCAGCGCCAGGGTCGCCCGCGCGCCCGTGCGCTCGTGCTCCTCGAGCTGTTTGGTCAGGTCGATGTCGGTGAGGACGTCGCCGTTGAGCATGAAGAAGCGCTCCGCCAGCAGCGATTCCGCGAACTTCAGCGCACCGCCCGTCCCCAGCGGCTGCGGCTCCTCGACGTAGCGCAGGCTGATGCCGAAGCTCGAACCGTCGCCGACCACGGAACGCACCCCGTCGGCCAGAAAGCCGCACGACAGGATCACGTCGTCGATCCCGTGGTGGCGCAGCCAGTCGAACATGTAGCCGATGAACGGCTGGTCGACCAGCGGCACGACAGGCTTGGGCATGCTCGACGTCAGCGGCCGCAGCCGCGTGCCCTCCCCTCCAGCCAGAATCAATGCCTGCACTTGTTCCTCCGGACCAGCACGGCAGCCGAGCGCTGCTCTAGCGACCGATGCCCTCGTAGGTGAAACCGGCCGCCTGCACGACCCGACCGATCCAGGAAGTTACGCCCATCCACGATCAGGCGTCCTCCGGTGACGGAGGCGACCTCGCCCCAGTCCAGGTCCGCGAACTCAGGCCACTCGGTCACGAGCACGATCGCGTCGCTGTCGGTGACCGCCTCGATCGCCGACGAAGCCATCACAACACCCGGCATCAGCTTGGTCGCCTGCACTCCGGCGATCGGATCGTAGGCGCGCACCAGCGCGCCCTCACCCTGCAGACGTGCGGCAAGGACCAACGATGAAGCCTCGCGCATGTCGTCGGTCTCGGCCTTGAACGCGAGCCCGAGCAGCGCGATCTTCTTACCGACCAGGGTCCCCAGGTGCTTCTGCAGCTTCGCGATCACGCGCCGCTTCTGCAGCTCGTTGACCTCGATCACCGCGGTCAGCAGCTGGAAGTGGTAGCCGGAGTTTCCCGCAAGCTGTTTGAGTGCTGAGACGTCTTTGGGAAAGCAACTCCCACGTCACCGTCGTTGCGCACGGTATGGGCGTATGGAACCTCGAGCGAATACACCGGACCGCGATATGCGTCGCGCTTGAGTGAGGTGATTCGCAGCCACGCCGGGCCATCGCCGAAGCGCCGGTGTCCGGTCGGCGCGATCCGCTTTCGCTGCGTCCCGATCGAGCAAGGACGCCAGCGCGGTGGCGCTCGGGCACCAGCGCCAGCGCACGCTCCACCTGGTCCGCGCCACTGATCCGCAGCCAGTGCGTGTCCTTGGTGGACTTCGTGACCCGCCCAGCGCGTCTCGACGCCACGATCCCGAGACTGGCGAGCAGTCGCAGCACTCCATCGGCCAGCTCATCGGACACGGTCCGAGCTCGAGGATGACGCTCGGGCCACCGTTGACGAGCGACCATGACCCGTCCCCTCGAACAAACCCGACAGCACCGCCCATTTGGCGGCATCGGACTGATCCCACAACAGGTCAGGCAGCCGCTGCTCGTAGCTGCAGCACCCGGTCCAGCACCTGCGTCCACCAGCTCCGAGCAGCCGCGACGAGACCTCGCGTGCGCGGTCGCGGCGGCCGGGCGCTTCGCCTTCACGTTCTGCGACAGCCAGTAGCCGACGACCTCGTCGACCAGATGCTCCACGGTGTCGGATGGAACGACCATTGGATCCGGTGACGTCCGCAGCCTCGACGAGCGTGCGCCCTCGGCGAGGTACAGGCCCAGCACCCGCCAGAACCGCTCGTCCGAGCGTCAGCTCGCGCGGCTGGTTGCCGTTCTTGGTCGTGGAGACCGTCGACCCCTCCAACGGGGATCTCGCCCGGACGAGCTCGTCGTAGCGGATGGTCCCGGTCCGCTTGACCTCGCCGGTGCGTGCCGCCGCCGAGGCCGCGCCGAAGATCGTTCGGCGCTCGTCGATTGGACGAGCCGCCAGCGCGTCGAGCTCTCCGCGCGCGGCGCACGATCAGCTGTCCGGCGACAGTTCCGCTGCCTCGGCGGCCCCGATCAGCGACGCGACCTCGGCCCGTCCAGCTCCTCGGCGTTCCCGAGCGCGAGCGGCACCCAGTCGTCGGTCGTCAGCTCGCCGGCCAGCTTGAACGTCGCCTCCCCGCCGCGGCCGTCGCCACGATCCAGCCGTGATCGGGGGTGGTGCGCACCGCCGGCCGGCTCTTCAGCACATCGACCAGCTCGCCGTCGTAGTCGCGCCGGTCAGGCACATCACCGGCAGGAATTGCGGCTCCTCACCGCCGGGCACCCAGCGAGAGCACCTGTAGCTCGTCTGGCTCGATCACGCCGTCGAGCGGCTCATGATCGCGTTCCAGCCGCTCCCACAGCTGCTCGAAACTCATCAGTGTCGGCGTCCGCGTGCACGACAGCCCCCCCCCGCCGTAGCCGATACCCGGCCGCAGGAAGTGCTCGCCGATGCGGCGGTCAAGACCCATCCCGCGAGCGACCTCGAGGACGTTGGAGCCCGTCTCCTCGCAGACGTTGGCGATCTCGTTGATGAAGGAGATCTTGGTGGCCAGGAAGGCGTTGGAGGCGAGCTTGATCATCTCGGCACTCTCGATGTCCGTTCGGACCACCGGCGCACCGACCGGCGCGTAGAGCTCGACAACCGCGTCGCCGGCCCAGTCGTTCCCGTCACCGACGACCACACGGTCGGGATGGCGAAAGTCCTCCAGGGCGGCGCCCTCCTTGAGGAATTCAGGGCACGAGACGTAGGCGAATCCGTTCTTGCCGGTGCGATCGAGCTCACGGCGGATCGCCTTTCCGGTGCCCACCGGCACCGTCGATTTCATCACGATCGCATGGTCATCCAATACAGGCATCGAGGCGATCACCGCGTTGACCGCTGAGAGGTCGGCGTCGCCCGAGTAGGTCGACGGCGTACCGACGGCCACGAACAGCAGGCGGGCGCGCTCGAGGGCGGGCGTCAAGTCGGTCGTGAAGTGCAGGCGCTCGGCGTTCTGCGCCATCGACTCGGCCAGACCGGGCTCGTAGATCGGGCTCTCACCGCGCTTGAGCGCCTCGATCTTGGCTGCGTCGATGTCGACGCACCAGACCTCGTTGCCCAGCTCGGCAAAACCAACGGCCGTCACAAGGCCGACATAACCTGTGCCGATCACGGCGATCGGCTCGCGCACATTGCTCATGGGGCCGCAGAGGCTAGCGGCTCGATCCGCTTCCCAGCTCAATGGGTCGGCCAGGCTTCATGCGCTCGCGCGGCTGTCAGCGCGCCTTCGTGAACGAGGCGGCCATCGCGACCATCTGGTCGTTGGGGATGTCGTTCTGGAGCGTGTTTGAGATCCAGTAGACGCCGCCCTTGGTCTTCCACGCGACCACCGCGAACCGTCCACCCTGCGAGTACACGTAGAGCAGCTTGCCGTTGACCACTTTCGTCACGTAGCCCGTGCGCAGAATCGGCGGGCCAGCCGCGTGGCCGGCGCCGGGCCAGGTCGTGCCCTGAACCGAGGCGTACTCGCCAGTGGCTGTATCCGACTCCCCACCCGAGGAATAGACGAGCGTCATCACGTATGACGGGTACTTCTTGCCGCCGAAGCCGTCGATCTTGTAGTGCCGCGGATACGAGGCCGCATACGCCTGCGGGTCGACCTGCACCTCGTAGCCGATGTCGCAGTTGCCGCTGATCGAGTAGCAGTAAGCAAAGTTGGTCGGGATGTACTTCGGGTAGTAGACCGGCAGGCCCGAGTGGCCCAAGTGTGCCGCCTGCGAGTTGCCGTCGCCGGAGTCAGCGGCCATGTAGGCCGGCGGTGTGTACACCCGCACCTTGGCGTGATGATGCTTGCCCTTGGTCACCGGCGGGGTCGTGGTCGTCGGCGTGGTCGTGGTGCTGCTGCCACCCGCGGTTGCGATCGTCGGCGTCATGAACCTCTTTACGCCGCCTCGGCCTGGGCCTCGTCGAGGATCACGTCGATCGGCACCGCCGACGTTCTCGGTCACCGCCATCAGGGAACGGAATCGACTTTTGAGCGCTCCCGTTGGCGTTGATCGCCAGGTTGAAGAGATCAAGTAGGCCGTCAGTCCTGTGCAGGTTCCCTGTCCGTCTGCACGTCCTTGCCGAAGTCGGTCAGCAGCACATTCTGTTTGCTGAGCAGCTCGCTCGGGCTGAAGTTCTGCTTGGCCCAGCGCAGGAAGTCCTGCTGGCGAGCCTGCCGCACGAAGTCGTTGTCGTTGTGACGGAAGCGGACGAACGCGAGCGCGGTGTCCGGCCCGCCGAGGTTGCTTCCGGAGCCGCCGCACAGCTTCTGATAGCCGGGCTGGATGTAGATGCTCGAGTAGTCGGTGGCGGGATTGAGCGCGCCCTCGCTGTGGTTGTAGTAGCGATGGTCGACCTGGAGTACACGCAGCCGATCGCGTTGATCAGGTTCGAGAAGCTCGCGAAGTCGACGATCAGGACGTGGTTGACCTTCAGCTTGGGAAATACGTCCTCCCGCAGTGTCTTGATCAGCAGCGTCTCGCCGTCGTCGGCGTAGGCTGCGTTGAGCTTCGAGATCCCGTCATGCCGGGGATCTGGACACCCAGGTCGCGCGGGATCGACAGTGTGTTGATCGTGGTCGAGCTGTCATTGATCCGCACCAGCATCATCGTGTCGGTGTTGCCGGGACCGTGCCCTCGCCCGTAGCGGTGATCCACGCCGACCAGCAGCAGCGTCTCCGGCTTGCCCGGGCAGGGCAGCACGAGCTCTTTCGTCGCCAGCGGCTTGGTCAGATCGAGCTTCCCGACGAAGTCCTTGACCTTCAGCAGGCCGGCCGTCGCCGTCGCGCCCGCGCGCACACGCGACAACGACCACGAACGCCAGCACACCCCGCCAGGCAACGCCCCAATGGCTTCTGGGCATCAGGCGCACGAAATCAGCTCCGCCGGGGAAACCATTGCGGGCAGGATAGTGGGGCGTGTGGCCGCCAACCTTCAGCAGCGGTAAAAACGGGCTGGCAAAGCCAGCCAGCCCGTCGCGTAACCGTCTACGAGGCTCAGGAGCCTTCGGCGACCTTCAGGAAGACCTGCCAGCGCTTCTGCTCGCGCAGCGCGGCCCGGCGGCGCTCGGTGTCATCGCCGGCGGCGTCGAGCTCGCGCTCGGCCTCTGACAGCCGCTCACGCAGCGTGCTGACGTCCAGCTGATCGGGCGCGTGGGCCTCCTGCACCAGCAGCATCACGTGATTGCCACCGACCTGCAGGTAGCCCTCGGACTGCGCGAAGCGCACGATCTCGCTCTCCGACCGGTACACCCGCAGCTCCGTCGGCTCGAGCATGCCCAGCAGCGGCGTGTGGTTGGCAAGAATGCCGATCTCACCCACCGTCGTCCGCGTGGAGACCATCTCGACCTCGTCGTTGAAGACCTCCCCCTCGGGGGTGAGGATCTCGACCTGGAACTTGGTGTGGGCCATCGGCTACTGATCCGACTTGGCGGCCTCGACGACCTCGTCGATCGTGCCCTTCATATAGAAGTGCCGCTCGGCGATGTCGTCGTGCTTGCCCTCGAGGATCTCCTTGAAGCCCCGGATCGACTCAGCGATCGGGACGTACTTGCCCTCCAGCCCGGTGAACTGCTGGGCGACGAAGAACGGCTGCGAGAGGAACCGCTCGATCTTTCGTGCGCGGTTCACGGTCAGGCGGTCGTCGTCGGAGAGCTCGTCGATGCCCAGGATCGCGATGATGTCCTGCAGCTCCTTGTAGCGCTGAAGCACCTGCTTGACCTCGTTGGCGACGTTGAAGTGCTCCTCGCCGAGGATGTCGGGCTTGAGGATCGTCGACGTCGAGTCGAGCGGGTCGACGGCCGGGTAGATGCCCTTCTCGGAGATCGCACGCGACAGCGTCGTGGTCGCGTTGAGGTGGGCGAACGCCGAGGCCGGGGCCGGGTCGGTGAGGTCGTCGGCCGGGACGTAGATCGCCTGGATCGACGTGACCGAGCCCTTGCGGGTCGAGGTGATGCGCTCCTGCAATGCGCCCATCTCAGACGCCAGCGTCGGCTGGTAGCCCACCTGTGAGGGCATGCGGCCGAGCAGCGCCGAGACTTCCGATCCCGCCTGCACGAAGCGGAAGATGTTGTCGATGAACAGCAGCACGTCCTGCCCCTCCTGATCGCGGAAGTACTCCGCCATCGTCAGGCCGGACAGGGCCACGCGCATGCGCGCTCCCGGGGGCTCGTTCATCTGGCCGAACACGAGCATCGTCTTGTCGATGACGCCCGACTCCTTCATCTCGAGCCAGAGGTCGTTGCCCTCGCGCGAGCGCTCACCGACGCCGCAGAAGGCCGACAGGCCGCCGTGCTCCGGACGCCAGGTTGTGGATCAGCTCCTGGATGATCACGGTCTTGCCGACGCCGGCGCCGCCGAACAGGCCGACCTTGCCGCCGCGAGCGTACGGCGCGAGCAGGTCGACGACCTTGATTCCGGTCTCGAACATCTCGGTGGTCGGACTCAGCTCCTCGATGGTCGGCGCCGAGCGGTGGATCGGCCAGCGCTCGGTGTCGGGGCTGATGTCCGCGCCCAGGTCGATCGGCTCGCCCAGCAGGTTGAAGATGCGGCCGAGCGTCTCGCGGCCGACGGGAACGGAGATCGGCCCACCGGTGTCCACGACCTCGGTGCCACGCGAGAGGCCGTCCGTGGTGTCCATCGCGACCGCGCGCACGCGGTCGTCGCCGAGGATCTGCTGGACCTCGAGCACGAGCACGTCGCTGGCGTTGATCTCCTCGTCGAGCTCGGCAGCCGCAGCGGCCGGACGCTTGATCGTGAGGGCGTGGTTGATCTCGGGCAGCTTGTCGGTGAAGACCGCCTCGATCACGACCCCCTGGATCGACTCGATCCGCCCTACGTTCTGCTCAGTTATGACTGCCATATCGCTCCAGTTCCAGTGTGTCGGAAAGCTTCAAAGTCTCGTGTCGACGGGGCCCTAGCTGACGCCCTCGGCGCCGGCCACGACCTCCATGATCTCCTGCGTGATCGCCGCCTGCCTTGCCCGGTTCATCTCGAGCGTCAGGTCGTCGATCAGCACGCCGGCGTTGTCCGACGCGTTCCGCATCGCGGTCATCCGCGCGCCATGCTCGGAGGCGGTGGACTCCAGCAGCGCCCGGAAGATCGAGATCTCGACGTAGTCGGGAACGAGCCTGCTCAGGATCACGTCGGGATCGGGCTCGTACTCGACCAACGCGCTGTGTTTCGGCTCCTCGCCGCTGCTCGGAGCCTCGTCGGCGCGCTCGTCGTCACCCATGATCGACGCCTGCTGCAGCGGCAGCAGCGTCTCGCGGCGCACGACCTGCGAGATCGCCGAGACGTAACCGTTGTAGAAGACCTCGACGCGGTCGACCTCGCCGTCGACGTAGGCCGAGATCACGCGCTCGGCGATCTCGCGCGCGTTGGCGTACGCGGGACGGTCGGAGAAGCCGGTGAACGAGGCCGCGGGGGCCAGGCCGCGGAAGGTCAGCGAAGACGGCCGGGCGGCGGCCGGACGCGAAGAACACGGACTGCCGGCCCTCCGCCTCGTGCTCGCGGCTGGCGGCCACGCCGGCGCGCACGATCTGCGAGTTGAAGGCGCCGGCCAGGCCACGGTCGCCCGCGACGAGCAACAGCCCGACCTTCTGAACCGACTCGTGCTCATTGAGGATCGGCAGGTTCGGCAGCTGTCCCGCCGCCTCCGCCGCCTCGCGCGTCATCCGCCGGATCGCGTCCGCGTACGGGCGCAGATGTTCGATCCGCTGCTCGGCGCGGCGCAGGCGTGCGGCCGCGACCATCTCCATGGCGCGTGTGATCGTGCGGATGTTCTGCACCGACGCGATGCGGTTGCGGACGTCTCGCTGCGAAGGCATCTTGCTCCTGGTCTCTCTTCAGTCGGGTCCGCCCGGCGCCTAGGCGGCGACGACCTCGACGGTCTCGTCCAGCGGATGGCCCTCTTCGTCCAGGTCGTACCCGAAGTCCTCGGCGTACTGCTTGACCGCCGCGTCCAGCTCGGAGACCGTGTCGTCGGACCAGTCGCCGCCGGCGATCTTCTCCAGCAGCTCGGGCTGGCCGGCCTTCACCGAGTCCGACAGCCCGGCGAGGAAGTGCTCGACGCGATCAACGTTGATGCGGTCGAGGTAGCCGTTGGTGGCGGCGTAGATCTGGACGACCTGCTGCTCGACCGGGATCGGCTGGCGCTCGCCCTGGTTGAGCGCCCTGACCAGGCGCTGTCCGCGGGCCAGCGTGCGCTGCGTGTCGGCGTCGAGCTCGGAGCCGAACTGCGCGAAGGCCTCGAGCTCGCGGTACTGCGAGAGGTCGAGCTTCAGGCGGCCGGCGACCTTCCTCATCGGCCCGATCTGGGCGCTACCGCCCACGCGCGAGACGCTGATGCCGACGTTGATCGCCGGGCGCACGCCCGAGTTGAACAGCTTCGGCTCGAGGAAGATCTGACCGTCGGTGATCGAGATCACGTTGGTCGGGATGTAGGCCGACACGTCGCCGGCCTGGGTCTCGATGATCGGCAGCGATGTCAGCGAGCCGCCGCCGAGGTCGTCATTCAGCTTGACGGCGCGCTCGAGCAGCCGCGAGTGCAGGTAGAAGACGTCGCCGGGGTAAGCCTCGCGACCCGGCGGGCGGCGCAGCAGCAGCGACATCTGGCGGTAAGCGTAGGCGTGCTTGGTGAGGTCGTCGTAGATCGTGAGCGCGTGCCCGCCGTTGTAGAGGAAGTACTCCCCCATCGCGCAGCCGGCGTACGGCGCCAGGTAGGTGATCGGCGCGGACTCGTCGGCCGCGGCCATCACGATGATCGTGTTCTGCAGGGCGCCCGCGTCCTCGAGCGCCTTGGCAAGCGCGACAACCGTGGCCTTGCGCTGACCGATCGCGACGTAGATCGAGATGACGCCGGTGTCCTTGTTGTTGATGATCGTGTCGACCCCGATCGCCGTCTTGCCGGTCTGGCGGTCGCCGATGATCAGCTCGCGCTGGCCACGGCCGATCGGGATCATCGAGTCGATCGCCTTGATGCCCGTCTGCATCGGCTCCTTCACCGGCTGGCGCTGGACGACGCCCGGGGCCTTGTGCTCGATCGGGCGCGTCTCTGAGGTGCTGATCGGGCCCTTGCCGTCGAGCGGGTTGCCGAGCGGGTCGACGATGCGGCCCAGCAGCGCGTCACCGACCGGGATCTCGAGCAGGCGGCTGGTGCGACGCACCGTGTCACCCTCGACGATCTTCTCCCAGTCGCCGAACAGCACGGCACCGACGTTGTCGGACTCCAGGTTCAGCGCGAGGCCGGTGACGCCGTGCGGCAGCTCCAGCATCTCGAACGACATGCAGTTCTCCAGGCCGTGAACACGGGCGATGCCGTCGGCGACGGACAGCACGGTGCCCACCTCGGCCAGGTCGGCGCTGGTCGTGTCGAGGCCCTCGATGCGGCTCTTGAGAATTGAGGTGATCTCGTCTGGCTTGATCTGCATTTGTTCGTAAGGCTCCTTTAGGCCTGCGCGACTTCTCTGCGAAGTTTTTCGAGGCGCGTGCGGATGGACGCGTCCATGATGAAGTTCCCGACCCGCAGCACGATGCCGCCGAGGATTTCAGGGTCGACCTTGCTCGAGAGCTCGATCTCGTTGCCGGTCTGCTCGCCGATGCGCTTGCCGAGGCTCTCGATCGTCTCGGGGTCAAGCTCGACCGCACTCGTGACGAGCACCGGCATCAGCTTCTTGCTCTTATCGTAGAGCGCCTCGAAGTCGGTCCGGATCCGGAAGATCACCGGCATCCGGTGGCGCTCGAGCAGCACCTCGAGGAAGTTCATGACAGCCGGGTCGGCGCCCTCGACGGCCTTGTGCAGACCGTCCTTCTTCTCCTGCGCCGAGAAGTACGGCGAGAAGAAGAACACCGCCATCTCGCGGTTGTCATGCAGGGCGCCGGCGAACTCGTCGAGCTGCTGCTTGACGGTGTCGAGCTTGTCCTGCTCCTCGGCGACCTCGAACAGCGCGCGAGCGTATACCTGGGCGATCTCTTCCATGAGCTTCTTGGTGCTAGCGGCGGCGGGCTTTGCCGCCGCTAGCCCTCGCCTCCACCGAGGACGCTGAAGTCGAGGTCGCCCAGGGCCTCCTCCACGAGGCGGCGCTGGTCATCCTCGGTGAGCGACTTGCGCGTGACCTTCTCGGTGGCGAGCACCGTCAGGTCGGCAACCTCGCGACGGATCTCGTCGATCGCGCGACGGGTCTCTGCGTCGACGTCACGACGGGTCTGCTCGAGCAGCCGCTCGCGCTCAGCGCGGGCGGTCGCGACGGCTTCCTTCTCGATGCGCCTCGCCGGCCTGGCGGGCACGTGTGACGATCTCATCGGCCTGTGTGCGGGCCTCCGCCAGGCGCTCGCGGTACTCGTCGAGCACCTGCTGGGCGTCCGTGCGTAGCTTCTCGGCGTCGTCGATCGAGTCCGAGATCGACTTGGCGCGCCTGTCAAGCGCCTGCGCCGATCACCGGAAACACGTACTTCCGCAGCGTGAAGAAGACGATCCCGAACACGACCAGCACCCAGATCATCAGCCCCACGTTGGGGGTGATCAGGAACGAACCTGACGATGCGACCGGGATATGTGCAGCGGCGGACATCAGCGACTAGAACAGGAAGGCTGCGATGAACCCGCCGACGAGGCCATAGAAGAAGCAGGCCTCGGTCAGGGCGAACCCGAGCCACTGGTCGCGCTCGATGTCCTGACGCAGCTCCGGCTGACGGGTCTTGGACGAGATCGCCGACCCGAACACGGAACCGATGCCCGCACCCGCGCCGGCCGCGCCACCGCCGGCGCCAACGCCGAGGGCGATTGCCGAGCCGGCCTTCTGGCCGATCGCCTCGTTGAGCGCCTGTGTCGTCGCTCCGATGACCGGGTGGAAGATCGACAGGAAATGGAGGAACAGCATTTACTGATAGCTCCTTGTTGATTGATCAGTGGCTGGTGACCGCGTCACCGAGGTAAATCGCGGTCAAGATGGAGAAGATGAATGCCTGCAGGCCGGCGATCAGGACCGCCTCGAAGGCGAAGATCGCGAGGCCGAGCGGGAGCAGCAACCACTGCACCCAGGGATCGCCGACGAGCACGCCGAGCTCGCCGCCCATGAACGCGATCAGCATGTGACCCGCGAGCAGGTTGGCCCAGAGTCGCACTGTCAGCGAGATCAGCCGCAGGAAGTAGGAGAGGATCTCGATGACGAAGATCAGCGGCTTGATCGGGCCGCTGAGTCCCGCCGGCATCAGGCTCTTGACGGTGGCGATCGGGTTGTAGTGGTGGTACTTGAAGCGCTCCCAGCTGAACAGCACGAACACGAGCAGCGACAGCACCAGCGGGAAGGCGACGTTGGTGTCGGCCGCGTAGATCTGGAACGACGGGAGGTGCGCGCCGAAGACCGTGAACTTGTCCAGCGTGTTGATCGGCAGCGGGATGTAGCCGATCATGTTCGAGACCAGGATGAAGATGAAGAGCGTCGCGATCAGCGGGAAGTACTTTCGCGCCAGCTTCTTGTCGTGCAGGCTGTCTCCGGTCATCGACTGCGTCAGGCCGTAGTACATCTCGATCGCGGCCTGCAGGCGCCCTGGGCGCGCCTTCATTCGCCGGGCTACGTAGAACATCAGCAAGAGCGTGATTACGCCGGCGAGCACGCACGTAAAGCACGCCCTTGTTGAAGTCGATCGGCCCGATCGAGAACCACGTGTCGAGCTTGAACTCGTTGGTCGGCGTGAACGCGCCGCTGAGCGACCGCGGGTGCCTTGTGCGAGCTGAAGCCGAAGACGGCGATGAAGAAGATCAGGCCGGCCAGCCAGAGGCCGCCGAGCATCAGGAAGATCTTCTTGCCCTGGCTCATGCCGGACTTCTCAGGCGTGGCTTAGGGGTGGATGCGGGCGCGCCTGCCGGCGCGGGTGCGGTGATGGCACTCATCGACCGTCGAGGTTCCTTTCCGGCGGCGGGCCGCTCATCAAACGGATCACAAACGCCACGCTGTAGGCGGCACAGATGATGATCGCCGCGGCGAGGCCGTCCTTGCGACCACCGGCCACCGCGGCAACGATGATCGCTCCGGCCAGCAACCAGATGCGGCCGAAGCCCTCGGCGCTGCGAACCCCGGCGCGGCGCAGCGAATCCTCGATCCTGGCCGTGAGCCGGCGGTCGATCAGCTGCATTGCCCGCTGAAGAATCCAACCCGAGCGCGCCGACGGTGCATCCGAGCGCTGGCGCGCCGAGCAGCACTGCGACGATCGCGCCGATCACGACGACTGGGACATCTAGGTATTGGAGCGCGTTCACGGTTACCCGCTCAGGCGAATGGGCGTTTTGATACAAAGTGGTCATATCCCGTTTGGGCGGTCACTCGCCCAAAGGTTGGGCGGCGCATGCTAGCGATTCGCGGTCTTTAAGGTCCGCTGACCTGCGCGTGCCTTGACGCGCGGTGGCAGCGGCAGCTTGGGTTTCGGCATCTGGCCCTCGGCCCACATCGCGGCGATTGCGACGCGGACGAGGCCCAGACGGCCCTCGTAGACAAGGTAACGCGGGTTCCAGCGCGGTTGGAACTTGACGTTGAAGCGGTACAGGCTCTCGACCTGGAAGTACCTGTCGAGCGCGCTTGCGGCGCGTCCGAGCCCGCGTCTCCAGGCGGTTCCGAGGCTCGCGGATCCACCTGGCCACGGTCGCGAAGTTGAGCGACAGCTCGGTGATCCCGCGTTCGCGCATCCCCTCGATCGCCGCGACCGTCAGGAACTCCATGAGGCCGTTGGGCGTGCTGGGATCGCGCCGCATGATCGAAAGCGACATCGCGCTGCGTCCGTAGCACGGCACGAAATGGAGCACGCCCTTGAGCGCCCCGTCGCCGTCACGAGCGAGCACGAACAGCGTGTCCTGCTGGTTCGGGCAGTCGACGCCGTCCATGGCCATCGAGAAGCCGCGCTCGCACTTGCCGATGCGGCCGACCGCGAGCACCTCATCCATCTCGGTCCTGGTGTCGTCGTCGATCTCGGCCAGCGTGCACAACTGCGAGCTGTAGCCGGCCTTGCGCAGGCGCGTCACCGACTGCCGGACCTTGCGGATCGGGCGGCCCTCGAGTGAGAAGGCGCTCGTGTCGACGACCGCCTCATCGCCCAGATAGAGCGCGCGCAGGCCGATTCCGGCAAACAGCGGCAGCAGCTCCTCGCTGGCGCCGAGCGCCGCGAGCTTGAGCCCGCGTGAACTGGCGAAGCGGCGCACCTCCAGCAGCAGGTCGCCCAGCGCCTCGGGCGGCCCGACGGGGTCGCCGGATAGCAGCAGCGTGCCCGCCTCGACGCGGTATCCGACGAACGCGGTGCGCGCCGAATTGAAGAAATAGTGCTTGTCGGGCCGCAACTTGAAGAAGCTCAACGTGTCCTGACCGTGCTGGCGCACGAGCGCAGCCGCGCGCCGCCTCACGGCTCCGTTCGGCCACGCGCTTGGCGCCGCCAGCGGCCGGAACAGGACGTATGCGATCCCCAGCAGCGTCGCGATCTCCACGAAATGGGTCGCGAGCGGCATCCATTGAAAGCTGACCACGTGACCGAAGGCCCGCAGAGTGTGATTTTCAAAGTGCAGCTGCCCGCGCTTGAAGCGCACCAGCGAGGTGGACTCGTCGACGATCGAGTCGAACTTCGGGCGGCCGCTGGTCATCCAGTCCGTGAAGCTCACGAGCGCCACGCCGATCGCGCCGATCAGCGGCACGCGCCAGATGCGCGGACCTCAGGCTGATCGGGGCGTGCGCCACCGTGAACTGGGAGCGGCCGGCGTAGAGCAGCAGCGCGACGAGCCAGCCGAACACCGACTCCTCGTAGTCGAGGCCCTTCAGCAGATTCACCAGGCCGATCGCCACGAGCAGCACGATCGCGACCTGCATCGCGCGGCGCCGGCGCTTGAACAGATATGGCGACACCAGCAACAGTGCGGCGCCGACCGGCAGCGCCAACGCGTGGAAGATTCGCATAGTCTCCACGCCCTCCAGGTGCAGCAGCAGGTGCCCGCGCCAGCGGATGTCAGGTGTGAGCGCCGAGGCGACGTTCACTATGCCCGCAAGGGCCGTGAGCACGGCCGCCAGTGCCGGGAGCCGGGCCGCGACCGCCGCCAGGCGAGGATGGTCCAGTTGAGATGACGTACGCATGAGATTTCGGCGTCTGCAGCCGATGCAGGAGAGAGTCAGAGACCCGACGTGTCACGGCAGGTAAGCCCCGGAATGATCCGTAACGCCATCTCAATGTACTGCGCCCGACGGCGGGTATTACGTAAACCTGTGCTCGTTGCCGCTGCGCTGATCGCGGGCTTGGCGGCGCCCGCCGGGCGCCTCGGCAGCCGGTTCCGGGCAGATCGCCTCGGCCGGCCAGAAGGTCGCCGGCCTGACCCTCACCACCACACAGGCGCCGTCGCCGCTGCCCGCGACGCTCCCGGCCGGGCAGTCCTACGGCCCGCCGGCCGGCAAGGTCTTCCAGGGCGTCGCCGACAAGCCGGTCTCCGAGTACGCGCAGACGGTGGGCAAGCACCCGGCGGTCTACCAGGAGTTCGTCGGCTGGGGCCAGTGGCTGCCGACGATCACCGACGGACGCCAAGGCCAATCGCGCGCGGCTGATGATGATGGTCTCCACCTCCGTTCGGGTCGCGCAACATGATCTCCCCGTACGGGATCTCCATCGGCGCCGGTGACGAGTGGCTGATCGGCGCTCGCGCAGCAGATCTACGCCTCGGGCAACGTGACCTATCTGCGGCTGATGGCCGAGATGAACAACTGCAACAACGCCTACGCGGCCTACAACTGCGACGGCAGCTCACGCGGACCGCAGTACTCGAGCGCCGCCTTCAAGCAGGCGTGGCGGCGGGTGGCGCTGATCATGCGCGGCGGTCAGGTCGCGCTGATCGACGAGCGCCTCGCGGCCCTGAGCTCCCTGCTCTGCGCACGACGCTGAGGTACCTGCCGACGCCGAAGGTGTCGATGGTGTGGGTGCCGATGGTCGGCGGCAGCCCTGATATCTCCGCGCTCGAACCGACGCGCCTACTTCCCCGGTCGCCGGTGGGTGAACTGGGTCGGCACCGACTTCTACAGCCGCTATCCCAACTGGCGGGGGCTCTCAAGCTTCTACGCGGCCTACTCGCACGTCGCGCCGTTCACCTTCGGCGAGTACGCGATCTGGGACGGCGACAACCCGAGCTGGGCGCGCACGCTCTTCAGCTGGGTCTCGAGGCACCCGGACACCCAGATGCTGATGTACAACGACGCCTCCCCCGACTTCTGGCTGAGCCAGTTCCCGGCCAGCGAAGCGGTCATCCGCAGCCGGCTCGCGGCCCCGAAGTTCCTGGCCTACGCGCCCGAGTGGGCGCCGGCTGGCGGTCGCCCGACGCTGACGTTTCGCCCCGACCCTGGCACCAGTCCGCTGACCGCTGGGATGGAAGACTGGTCCCCCACGGCCGCGTTCGCTCCCAGCATGCCGGTGCGGAGCGGACTTAGGCTGCTCGAGCCTGACGGTTTCTGACCCCGACTGCGATCGTTCCGATCAGCTGACCCGAGCGCTACCCCGACGATCGCGGCCGGGGCTCCAAGCTCGAACATCGCGAAGACCGCCGTCTGGGGGTGCACCTCAAGCCCGCGGATCAGCCCGGCAACCGCGCCGGCGAGCGCCAGCGAAACTGTCGCGACCATCGTGCACGCCTCACGTAAACCGAGTGAGCCCAGATACGTGCGCACGGATCTCAACGCCACCACGTTGAAACCTACAGCGCGGACCGATCTGCCACGACGAAAACTTACAGCGCGACCGATCTGCCACGTACGCCGGGAGCGAAAGTGTTGCTGGGCAACCCTTTCGCTTCCCAGCATCCGGTGCGGAGCGGCGCCGGAGCGGCTGGTCGAGCTGACTAGGAGAGCTCGCTCAGCCGGTCGCGGACGCGCTCGGCACGCTCGCTGAGGTCGGCCTCGAGCTTCGAGAGCTCGGCGATGCGGCCCCGCACCAGCGCGAGCTGGTTCGTCGATGTGGCCGCGGGACTTGAGCAGCAGCTCGCGCTGGCGCTCGGGATCGTCGGTCTCCTGGAACTCACGGCGGATGTCTGCGCGGGCGGTCTCCGCCTCGAGCAGCTGTGAGAGCTGTTCGAGGCTCAGGCCGAGCAGGTCCTTGAGGCGGACGATCTCCTTGATGCGATCGACGTCGGCCTGCGAGTAGCAGCGGTGCTTGCCGATCTCGCGCTCGGTGCCGCCGGAGAGCAGCCCGATCTCCTCGTAGTAGCGAATCGTGCGCGGCGTCGTGCCTGTCAGCTCGGCGACCTCGCCGATGCGCATCGTGCGCGCCGGCGGCGTCGTCGCCGGGCCGCGGTGTGGGTTCGGCCGTGGCGGTCATCAGGCCGCCGCCGCCTCGGCCGGAGCCTCTGCCTCGACACGGCTCGACGGCCACCTCTTGCGCGTGATGCGCGACGTGCTTGGGCCGCGCGAACGACACGACCGCGCCCAGCAGCGACAGACCGGTCATGCACCACAGCGCGAAGTGCATGTTCGACGAGGAACGGATCCAGCTGACTCGAGCTGATGCGCGTGCCCAAGCCGGAGAAGATGCTGAACAGGACGGTGGTTGGGATCCCGTTGGTCACGACCGCCATCACGAAGGCGATCGACAGCACAGCGCCCGTATTCTGCACCAGCACCCGGGCGCCAGAGGCGATGCCACGGCGGTGCGGCGCAACGACGCCCATCATCGCCGCCGTGTTGGGCGAGTTGAACATGCCCGAGCCGACGCCCACGATGAACATGAACACGCCGGGCCACCAGTAGCTGGTTCCCTCCTGAAGCATCGTCATCAGAGCCAGCCCGATCGCGGTCACGAGCATCCCGATCGAAGCCAGCGCACGCGAGCCGTTGCGGTCCGCGTAGATGCCGGCGATCGGCGAGGCGACCAGCATGCCCACGGCCAGCGGCGCGAGCTTCAGCCCGGCCAGGATCGGCGTATCACCCTGCACGCCCTGGAAGTAGAAGACGAACAGGAACATCAGCGCGAAGCGCGACAGACCGTTGAGGAAGGCGGCGGCCGAGGCCGCGCTGAACAGGCGGTTGTTGAAGATCGTGAGGTCGAGCATCGGCGCCCGGTGATGGCGCTCGATCACGACGAACAGCGGCAGGAAGACCACGGCGGCGATCAGGCCACCGAAGACGACGGGACCGTGCCAGCCCTCGATGCCGCCCTTGGAGATGCCGAGCACGAGCCCGGTGAGACCGATCAGGAAGGTGAGGGTGCCGAGCCCAGTCGAAGCGTCGTGTCCTCGCCGCGGCCGGTGATCTCGCGCAGGATCGAGAACGCCCAGAGGCTGCCGAGCAGGCGCGAACGGGACGTTGAACCAGAAGACCCAGTGCCAGGAGATGTCGACGAGCGCGCCGCCGAGCACCGGACCGATCACGAGGCCGACGGCCGCGACCATCGTGTTGGTGCCCATCGCGACCCCGAGCTGCTCGCGCGGGAACGCGTCGGTGACGATCGCGGCGGCGTTCGCGAACAGGAACGCGCCGCCGATGCCCTGCAGGACCCGCCAGACGATCAGCTCGGTGCCGCTGGTCGAGAAACCCGCGCCCAGCGACGCGGCGGCGAACACGATGAAGCCGCCGATGTAGGCGTTCTTACGCCCGAACTGATCGGACAGACGGCCCGCGCTGAGCACCAGCACGGTCGAGGTGATCATGTAGACGAGGATCACCCACACCAGCGTGAGCAGGCTCGTGTGCAGGCTGCGCTCAAGGTCCGGCAGCGCAATGATCAGCGTGCCCGAGTTGATCGTCGCGAGCAGCATGCCGACGCTCGTACATGAGAGCGCCCACCACTTGTAGTGGTCGTGGGCTGCATCGACGCCGAAGCGGCGCGTTGGTCTCGTGGCGGTGGTCGTGCTTGACATGACGTTCCCCTGCTGGACGAATGCTTTCTTACGTAAACGTCAGTTTAGCACTCCCCAGGTATGCGCACGGACGCTACGTCTCGAAGGCGGCGATCGTCGCCAGCACGATGTACATCGCAATCAACGCCGCCCCCTCGAACGGCGTCGCCTCGCCGTCGCCGGTGATCTGCCAGATCAGGATCGCCGTGCCGATCAGGGCGCCGACCCACACCGGCGCCATCATGAACGTGAGGTGGGTAACGGTCGCAGCGAGACCAGCACCATCAGGGGATAGAGGAACGCGGCGATCTGCGCGACCGAGTTCTTGACGACGCTGATGGCGAGGTCGTGCTTGCCCCTGTAGGCGAGGTAGATGCCGGCGGCGTTCTCGACCGCGTTGCCGGCGATCGCGACGATCACGAGGCCGGCGAACGACTGCGACATGTGCAGCTGATGGATCGTCGGCTCGAGCGCATCCACGAACCAGTCCGAGACGAACGCCGATGCCGATCCCGGCCGCGACCAGCAGGCTGACGGCCGTGCGCATCGCAATGCGCGGCGCTCTTCGCCGGCTCCGGCCTGGGACCTGGTCGCGGCGCAGGTACTGCCGCATCCAGATCCCGTAGACGACAGCATCGCGCTTGCGCCGACGATGCTGATCGTCTCCACGTGCATGCCCGCCGTGTCGTGCGAGCCGGTCACGAGCGCGATCAGGACGATCGTCAGTGAGGCGATCAGCAACAGCGTCGCGGTGTCGTTGGGCAGGCCGGTATTGAAGCGCATGACTCCGTCGCGCTCGCGGGCCGAGCCCGTGATCAACACCAGGCCCAGGACGAGCAGAGCGTTGACCAGGATCGAGCCGATCAGCGCGGTCTCCGCAACGGTCGTGTCGCGCGCCTGCAGCGCGAACAGGACCACGAAGAACTCCGGCAGGTTGCCGATCGTCGACTGCAGCACGCCGGTCGGCGCCGGCCCGAAGCGCATCCCGATCTGCTCCGTGGCGAAAGACACGGTCCAGGCCTGGCCGGCGAGCGCGAGCGCCGCGAGGATGAACGCGACGAGGTGCGGAATGCCGCTGACGTAGCGGCCCACGCCCGCCAGCACGGTCAGGAGCACGACGAGGGCGAGCACAGCCCTCTCGACGCGAGTCACTCGTGCGGCTCCGGAATCTTGACTGCCTCGAACTCGCCTGTCTCGATGTCCCGCTCGACCGAGGCGTCGATCTCCTGCTCGCTCGTGTCGGGATCGACCTTGCGCAGCTGGATCGCGCGCAGGCGCTTGAACTTGAAGATCTCGAGCACGTAGACCAAGTAAACGCTCGCGATCAGCGCGAACAGCAGGATCGCGCCCATCAGGATGCTCCAGCCAAGGTGGTAGTGGCCGAGTGTGTTGTGGTTCTTGTACGGGACGAAACTGCAGCGCGAGCGCCACGCCGGCGAGCATCAGCGTCCAGCGCGTAGAGATAGGTAACGGTCTTGCGCTGGCTGAAGCCGATCCGCGCCATGCGGTGATGGAAGTGCTCGGCGTCGGCGCGCCACGGCGCCTGCCTGTACTTGAGCCGCTTGGCGACGACAAAGCCCGTGTCCAGGAACGGCACCGCGAGCACCAGCAGCGGCACGGCCAGGGCGACCACTGCGTTCGTCTTCAGCGAGCCGATCACCGCCGCGACGCCGAGCAGGTACCCGAGCAGGTTCGACCCCGGTGTCGCCCATGAAGATCTTCGCCGGGGTAGCAGTTGTGGAACAGGAAGCCAAGCGACGCCCCGGCGGTCATGGCCGCAAGCACTGCCGCGGCGCTGTGACCGCCCTGCACGCTTGAAGGCGATCACCGCGAACGCCGCACCATCGATCGCGCAGACGCCCGCGGCAAGACCGTCGACGCCATCGGAGAAGTTGACGATGTTCATCAGCGCGACCAGCCAGATAACGGTCAGCTCCTTGCCGCCGTCCGGGAAGTGCGAGATATCCGACGAACGGGAGCGTCAGACCCTTGATCACGGCACCGCCGGCGGTGGCGGCGATGATCGCCACGCCGATCTGGCCCGATCAGCTTGACCAGTGGCTTCAGGTCCTTGACGTCGTCGATCGCACCGATCAGCGCGATCAGCGCCGCGCCTCCGATCACGACCCACGTGTGCACAGTCCCTGCGATGCCCTGCGCCTCGCCCAGTGCGCGCTCGCAAGCGCGATCGTGCTCGGCAGCCAGATGGCGGCGGCGATCAGCACGCCGGCGAGGATCGCGAGGCCCCCGAGCAGAGGCGTCGGCTTCGACGCGAGTCCGCGCTCAGACGGGTACGCGATCGCGCGACGCGCCAGGCGAGCCGGCCCGCGAACGGCGTCAGCAGCGCGGCGACCGCCGTCGCGACAAGAAAGGCAAAGACGGCATCCCAATAACGCATCTGACGGCATAAGCATGCCAGCAGATGCTGACCGCAGGCTTATGAGACCGATTCAGACCGCTGCGTACGGCGCCAAACCCGCGTAAAGCGGGTAGCGATCGGCGATCGCGGCGGTGCGCTCGCTCAGCTCGGCGCGGCGGGACTCGAAGTCCCCCGGCGAGAGCGTCGCGACGATGATCTCGCCGATCTCGGTGAAGTCAGCCTCCTGCAGCCCGCGCGTGGCGAGCGCCGGCGTGCCGATCCGCAGACCCGAGGTGACCATCGGCGGCCGCGGATCGAACGGGATCGCGTTGCGGTTGACCGTGATCCCGATCGAGTGCAGGCGATCCTCGGCCTGCTTGCCGTCCAGTTCGGAGTCGCGCAGGTCAACCAGGATCAGGTGCACGTCGGTGCCGCCGGTCAGCACCGAGATGCCGTTACCAGCGCCGAGCATCGCGTCAGCCAGCGAATTCGCGCCCACCAGAGTGCGCTCCTGGCGCTCGCGGAACGCATCCGAGGCGGCGATCTTCAGGGCCACGGCCTTGGCCGCGATCACGTGCTCGAGCGGTCCCCCCTGCTGCCCAGGGAACACGGCCGAGTCGATCTTCTTGGCGTACTCCTCGCGGGACAGGATCATCCCCGAGCGAGGGCCGCCGATCGTCTTGTGGATGGTCGTGGCGACCACGTCCGCGTAGGGGATCGGCGAGGGGTGGTGGCCGGTGGCCACGAGCCCGGCGAAGTGCGCCATGTCGACGAACAGGTAGGCGCCGACCTCGTCCGCGATCTCGCGGAAGCGCGGGAAGTCGAGGTGCCGCGGATACGCCGACCAACCGGCGACGATCATCTTCGGCCGCTCCTCGCGTGCGATGCGCGCGACCTCATCCATGTCGATGCGGCTGGTCTCGCGGTCGACTCCGTAGGTCACGATCTCATACAGCCGCCCGGAGGCGTTCAGCCTCATGCCGTGCGTGAGGTGGCCGCCGTGCGCGAGCTCGAGCCCCATCAGCTTGTCGCCCGGCTGCAGCAGCGCGTGGTAGACGGCGATGTTCGCCTGGGCGCCGGCGTGCGGCTGCACGTTGGCGTGCTCGGCGCCGAACAGCGCCTTGGCGCGGTCGATCGCCAGCTGCTCGGACATGTCGACGAACTCGCAGCCGCCGTAGTAGCGGCGGCCCGGATACCCCTCGGCGTACTTGTTGGTCAGCACCGAGCCCTGCGCCTCCAGCACCGACACCGGCACGAAGTTCTCGGAGGCGATCATCTCGAGCGTCCGCTGCTGGCGATCGAGCTCCTTGGAGAGGATCTCCGCGATCTCGGGATCGACCTCGGCCAGCGGGGCGTTGAAGTAGTCGGCGGGAAGCTGCGTCATGAAATCGAGCCTACCAGCGCGGCTGGCGCCTACGACGGGAGCACAGCGACGAGCACCGCCAGGTCGTTCTCCGACCATATGACCGACGGCTCAAACCCGGCGTCGCGCAGCCATCGCAGCTGGTCGGCGACGGTACTCGGCTTGTCGTAGCCGTCTGTCAGGTCGACGGCGGCCTCCGCCTTGTCCTCGGGCACGACCACGTCCCCGAGCACGAACCGCCCACCTGGAGCGACGACCCGACGGACACGCCGGAACAGGTCCGCCTTCTCGTCACCGTCGAGGTGATGGACCGCGAGCGCGCTCACGACCAGGTCGAACTGACGATCGGGCAAGGGATCCTGAAGCATGCCCACGTGTGCCTGCTCGAGCCGCGCACCGAGCCGTTTCGCGGCGGCATCGAGCATCGTCGGACTCTCGTCGAACCCGACCACCGACGATCCCGCGTGCCGGTCGAGCACACGCGCCGAGGTCTCCCCCGTGCCGATGCCCAGATCGAGGATCGTGCGCACGCCCTGACCGCTCGCGTCGGCAACCTGCTGCTGCAGCCGCTCATACCCCGGAAGCGTGTCGGTCACCATCGCGGCGTACGTCGATGGGTCGAAGCGGAACCGGCCCTCGAGCTGCGCCGCCAGATCGTTCTCGTCGACCGCTCCACGCCGCAGCACCGACCAGACCCCTGCTCGTCGTACGCCCGCAGGTCGACCACCGTAGACGGGATACCCGGGAGCTCTCCCCCGTCGATCACCAGATCGGCGCCGGCCCGCATGGCCGGCGCCACCTCGCTCAGACTTCGGGCGTCGGCACCACCCGAAGGGTTCGCGCTCGATTGCAGAACTGGGATCCGGACGCCCGCGAGCGCCGGGACCGCGATGACCCGCAGGCCCAGCGTGTGCGGATCGGTGCGACAGGC
This sequence comes from uncultured Actinomycetota bacterium, assembly GCA_963818135.1. GTDB lineage: Bacteria > Actinomycetota > Thermoleophilia > Solirubrobacterales > Solirubrobacteraceae > Palsa-465. The sequence goes on along the minus strand of CAWFRF010000008.1, from coordinate 52,122 downwards.
GAGCGGGAAACGATGCCCCGGGTTGGGCAGCAACGCCGTGATCGCGCCCGGCATCAGCACCCGCAGCGCCGCCTGCGTCCGCGGCCCGAGCTCCGGGATTGCGGCCAGCGCGGCCTCGAGGTCGAAGAACATCACGGCGGAGGCCTTTTCGGCCGGCCTGCCCTTGAGCGCGTAGAGCCGCTCGATCGCTGCTTCGTTGCTCGGGATCGCAGGCGAGTCCGTAGACGGTGTCTGAGGGGAACAGCACCACCCCACCGTCCGCGATCACGCGCTCGAACTCGGTCATCGCCTGTCCCACCACCACCCGCTCGTGCCCAGCCAGGTCTCGCAGCCGCTCGACCTGGCCGAATCCGGCCTCCTCGAGCAGCGCGGCCGTCGCGCCGGCCTGCGTGTGCCCGATCTCGAGCGCGATCAGCGAGACCTCCGGGCGGTCGCCGGCCTGCTCGATCAGCCGCCGGACCAAGTCGAGCCCATCGTTGCCGCCGAGCAGCGCACCGCGCGGCTCGTAGAACGCCACCTCTGGCGGCAGCAGTTCGTCGTCGGCGATGTACGGCAGGTTCGCAAGCACCGCGTCGCAGGCGACGCCGTCGAGCAGGTCGCCCTGCACCCAGTCGACCTGCAGGCCGCAGTCGCTGGGCGTTCATGCGCGCCACCGACAGCGCCCCGGAGCTGACATCGACACCGACCACCTCGAGGTCCGGACGCTCCTGCTTGAGCGCGAGCGCCACGGCGCCGCTGCCGGTGCCGACGTCGGCAACCCGCACCCCCTGGGGCAGGGTCAGTCCGACCTCGACCAGCAGTTCGGTCTCAGGCCTCGGGATCAGAACCCGCGGGTCGACCGCGAGAGTCATGTGGCGGAAGTCCTTGCGCCCCAGGATGTAGGCGATCGGCTCGCGCTTGGCGCGGCGCGTGAGCAGCGCGAGGTAGCGCGTGCTGTCGTCGGGCGTGGCGCGCTCGTCGGCGCGCATCACCAGCTGCGCGCGGTCGACCCCGAGCACGTGCGCGAGCAGCAGTTCCGCGTCCAGCCTGGGGCTGTCACAGCCGACCTCAGCCAGCGAGGCGGTGGCGCTCGCCAGTCTCCTCGCGCAGCGTGTCACGCGGCGTCTTCGAGGCGCCGGCGCTTCTCGTCGTCCTGGAGCGCGTCGGTGAACTCGTCGAGCTCGCCCATCAGGATCCCGTCGAGGTTGTGCAGCAGCAGGTTGATGCGGTGGTCCTTGACCCGCCGCTCACCGTAGTTGTAGGTGCGGATCTTCTCGGCGCGATCACCGCTGCCGACCTGCGCCGAGCGCGATGCGGACAGCTCCGCCTGCTGTTCGGCCAGCGCGCGCTCATACAGGCGTGCGCGCAGCACGCGCATCGCCTTCTCACGGTTCTGCAGCTGCGACTTCTCATCCTGCATCGAGACGACGATGCCCGATGGCTTGTGTGTGATCCGCACTGCCGAGTCGGTCGTGTTCACCGACTGGCCACCCGGGCCCGAGGAGCGGTAGACGTCGATCTGCAGGTCGTTCTGGTCGACCTCGACCTCGACGTCGTCGGCCTCCGGCAGCACCGCCACGGTCGCGGTCGAGGTGTGGATGCGTCCCTGGGACTCGGTCTCCGGCACGCGCTGCACGCGGTGGGTGCCGCCCTCGAACTTGAACACCGAATAGGCGCCGTCGCCCTTGACCGCGAACGTGTAGGTGCCGTCGCCGATGTCCAGCGGCTCCGTCTTGAAGCCTCGGCGCTCGCGCGTAGCGGGTGAGCATCTTGTAGAGGTCGCCGGCCCACAGCCCCGCCTCGTCGCCACCGGCGCCCGGCCGGATCTCGATGATCACGTTCTTGTCGTCGTTGGGGTCGCGCTCGACCATCGCCAGCCGGATCTCCTCCTCGAGCTGCTCGAGGCGCTCGGTCGAGCTGCGCAGCAGCTCCCTGAGCTCCGGATCGTCGCGGATCCTCCGCCAGCAGCTCGCGCGCGCCGGCGGCGTCGTCGGCCACGCGCCGATACTCGGCGGCCAGCTTGGCCCCCTGCTCGAGGTCGCGGTAGGCGCGCGAGGCCGCGGTGAACCGGGCACGGTCACCGATCACCGCCGGGTCGGAAAGCTCTGCCTCGAGTTCGCCGAAGCGCGTGAGGATCTGGTTTACAAGTTCGTCAAGCATCTCGATTCCGAGTTTAGGCTCGCTGCCTGGAACCAACGTCGGGTGAAATGACATGTACCTGACGATGAGACTTGTTCCCGACCACCAGCCGCGTCGAGCGACGACGGGGCCGCGATCGCCCGCTCGCTGCACGACCCCGAAGCCTTTGCCGAGGTCTTCGACCGGCACTACGCCTTCGTCCACCGCTACATCGCCCGCCGCGCCGGCCGCGATCGGGCCGACGACCTGGCCTCGCAGACGTTCACGGTCGCGTTCTCGCATCGCGGGCGCTACCGCGACGACCTCGGCACTGCGCGGCCGTGGCTGCTGGGGATCGCCACCAACCTCCTGCGGGCCGCGTATCGCGGCGACCAGCGCGTGGCTTCGATCGTCGAGCGGCTCGGTTCTGAGGCGGCGGTGTCGTCGTTCAGCTCCGCCCTGGCTGACGCGAGTGCGGATCTGAACGACGACAACCGCCTCACAGACGCGCTGGCACGACTTGACCCCGGGCAGCGCGACGCGCTGCTCCTGCACGCGCTGGGCGAGCTCTCCTATGCCGAGATCGCCGCTGCACTGGACATACCGATCGGCACCGTACGGTCGCGAATCTCGCGCGCGTGTGCCGCCCTTAGAGCCGAACTTGAGCCGCCGGTCACCGCCGGCCAGAGGAGGAACCATGCTTGAGGAACTGGAGCGCGTGCGCGCGTACCGAGCTGATGTGCCGGAGCCGGACGAGGCAACGGTCGCGGCGGCGCGGGCAGAGCTGATGGAGGCGATCGGCCAGGAGCCGCGCCGCGCCTCGCCGGCGCCGCGCAGCCGCGCGGCGCGCGGTCGCGGCAGCGACTACGCAAGCTGCAGCGGCGTCGGCGGTTCGTGCTGGCCGGCGGGCTGGCCACGGTCGGCGTCGGCATCGCCGGAGTGCTCGGCCTGACCACCGCGGCGACGCCGGTGAGCGCGCTTGCGGCACAGATGAACCAGCTCGCAAAGGTCGCGGCGAGCCAGGCGTGGACCGGCATTCCCGGGCCGGGCCAGTACCTCTACACCGAGTCTGCAGGGCCCGACCGAGTCGGACACGATGGGCAACGATAAGGAGTGCGCCGTCAGCCAGGTCGACCACCGCCAGATCTGGATTGCGACCGACGGTTCCGGCGCAATCGATGAGACACGTTCGGACAGTGCACGTTCACCTCCGCGGCCGACCCAGGCCTCTGCGCCAATGTTCAAGATCACAGACCCAAGCTCGCAGAACAGCTCCTGGAACAACCGATTCCCCGCAGGTGGTCTCAGCCTCCCGACCAACGACTGGAAGTCTCTCTCGACCGACCCGGCGACCCTGCTCGAAGCAGGTCCACGAGCGGGACGGCGGCCCCGACACGCCCGCCGAATGGTTCACGAATGTCGCTGATTTCATGCGCGAGAGCGATGTGCCGCCGGTCATCCGAGCAGCGCTCTACAAGGCGACGGCATTGATCCCGGGCGTCAAGCTGCTCGGCCCGCGACCGATCCACGCGGCCAGACCGGCCTCGGCGTCGCGTTCTACGACAGCCGGGCAGCCGACTACACGCCCTGATCTTCGATCAGCAGAGCGGCCGGCTGCTCGCCGAGGAGTACTACGACAAGAACGGTGAAGCTCACAGATTGGACGGCCTACACCGCAGCAGAAGATCGTCAACACGCTCCCGAACTATCCGATGGAACCGGCCAATCAGCCGAACTCATCCGGCAACATCGGCGGCTACCGGCCACGACGACAGCTCCGGCACCGCCCGCGACGACCACGACCGGCTGATGGGAGACCATGTTCGCTGCGAGACTTGCGCACATGGGCATACCAGGCGCCACCGGCACACTCGCTGAGCAGCTGCCGGAAGCGTTTGCCAGCGTCGAGTGGGTCGGCGAGCGCTTCCCCGGCGCCCCGGGGGTCTCAGGCATCGAGCGCGGAGCCAACTGTCAGCAGTACGCGTACACGGTGCTGGCGCAGTTCGGCCTCCAGGTCCCTCCCCTCCGCTCCTCCGAGCTTTGGACCGATGCGCGCCTGCAAACGGTCACCGGGGATGAGCAGGCGTTCGATCTCGTGCTGTACGCGCCGACGCCGGATCCCTCCGGTGCACACGTCGGCGTTGTCGTCGGTGACGACGCGATCCTGCATCTATGCGCCGAGCTGAACCACCCCGCCGTATGGAGCGAGCGGGACTTCGCGAAGCGTGAGCACTACAGCTGCCGGATCGGCGCGCGCCGACTGGCGCAATGAGCAGCCGCTCGGAGCGATCGCCTAAGCGACTACCTCGACCCCGACCAGCTCGTCGGCGCTGAAGTCGCCGGGAGTCTCGTGGGCGAGCACCGCGTTCAGCGCGGCGATCGCGACCTCCAGCTGATCGAGAGACGGCTCGCGCGTCGTCAGGCGCTGAAGCTGCAGGCCCGGGTACATGATCACCTGCACCCAACGGCGGGCGCGGTTGCGGCCCGCCGCCTTGATCAGCTCGAAGGAGACGCCGATGATGATCGGGATCCCGACGATTCGCGTCAGCACCAGGATCCACCAGGCGTGCAGGCCGGCGATCGCGAAGACGAAGATCGAGACGATCATCACCACCAGCAGGAAGCTCGTGCCGCAGCGGGGGTGCAGGCGCGAGTACTGGGCCGCGCGCTCAGGCGTGAGCTCGTCGCCGGCCTCGTAGCAGGAGATCGTCTTGTGCTCGGCGCCGTGGTACTCGAAGGTGCGGCGCAGGTCCTTCATGCGTGAGAGCAGCGTCAGGTAGCCGAGGAAGATCACGGTCCGCAGCGCGCCCTCGACCAGCCAGAACAGGATCGAGGAGCCGAGCTGGTGCCTGACCAGGTTCACGAGCGTGACGGGCACCACGAAGAACAGGCCGATCGCGAACGCGAAGGCGATCACCAGGATCGCCACCCAGATGCCGCCGGAGAGCTCCTCGGCGTCCTCCTCGCCCAGCTGCGCCATCGCAGCAATGGAGAGTGCCTTGAAGCCGATCGCGAGCGACTCGACCAGCGCGATCACGCCGCGCAGGATCGGCACGCGCGCGAACTTGCGCAGGCGCGGGCGCTCGGGGAACTCGAACTCCTCGACGGCGATCTCCCCGAGGGTGCCCTCCGGGGCACCCTCGGCGGCAGGCTTGCGCACGGCGACGGCCCAATGCTTGACGCCGCGCATCATCACGCCCTCGAGGACGGCCTGGCCGCCCAGGGGCGCATCCCTGGTGGCGGTCAGGCTGGGTTCCCTGACCGCCGCTTCACTCATATCGGACGGTGCCGGATCAGAACGCCTAGGCGTTCGTCGTCTGGCGTGCCGCAGCGCGGCCCTTGGCAGCGCGACGCTGGAAGCGCTCGACACGGCCGCCGGTATCGACCAGCTTCTGCTTGCCGGTGTAGAACGGATGGCACTCGGCGCAGATTTCGACGTGGATCTCGGGCTTGGTCGAGCGGGTCATGAAGTCGTTCCCGCACGTGCAGGTGACGTGGGACTCGACGTAGTTGGGGTGAATGTCAGTCTTCATAGCTTTCCAAAGGATAGCCGTCGCGCTCAATACGAGAGAATGCCGCCCGTGAGCGGGGGATGACGACACCAAGACGCCATCGTCCGCTTCGCTGATCCCGATGGCGTTCGTCGCCGTCGGCGTGCTCGTTCTGGCCCTGATTGTGTCCGGCAAGACCAGGCCCGGCACGATCGTCGTCCAGCGCATCACGATCGGCTCGACCACGAGCCGCGGCGGCAAGACATTCCAGCCAACGCACCGTCTCGCTCACGGCGATCACTGAAGTCTCGGCCAACGGCCATCTAGCAGCGCAGTTTCACCAGCAACTCGATCACCAGCCCGGGGTTCCAACAGACCGACGCGCAGGCTCCACCCTGCAGCTCTACGACCCCGTCGACAACACGATCTACGTGACAACCGAGCGGGCTGAGCTCAGAGCAGCGATGGCGCCCCTCGAAGCCCATCCGTTCCAAGGGCACGACATCGCGGGCGTCGGAGTCGGCAAGATGCAGGCCGATCTCTGCCAGCAGCGTCGGTTACCTACCGGGGACCAGCAGTCCTTACGAGCAGTGGCTGCGTAAGAGCGGCTACAGGCTGGCCGGACGCACGACCATCGACGGCCGCACCGCGATCAAGCTGGTCCAGCCCGTGCCGGCTGGGCCCTGCGAACGTCCGGCAGCTTCGCGTCACGCGTCACCGTCTACCTCGCGCCCGGAAGCCACGACCCGATCGAGACGGTCGACAACCTGTCGCTACCCGGCATGCGTGCAACGAGCGTCGAGCGCTGGCAGACCTACAGGGTTCTCCCGGCCACGCCGGCGAACCTACGCCTTCTCTCCCTGACCGCCGCCACCCTCACGCTCGCGTCGTCGACAACGCGATGGCCTTCCTTCGCGCCAGTCAGAGCGAGATCCGGCACCACCACGGTCCGCACCGGCTAGGCGATCGTGTAGAGCGGCCCGTCGCCGCCCTCGGGCGGCGGTCAGCCGTCCGCCTTTGGCGGTGATCGCGCCGCACTGCACGCAGTTGGTGTAGTTGACGATCACGTCGACCTCGCCTTCGGTCGGGCGCGTCGTCGGGGATCTCGTAGACGCCGGCGGGGCACATCCATTTCCAGGTCTCGGCGATCTCGCGCGGGACGTGGGTTTGGACGCGGATGTGGTTGGGGGCGTCGTCGCGGGTGGCGTTGCCGGAGATGTAGACGGAGGAGAGCTTGTCGAAGATGTATTTGCCGTCGGGCTTGGGGTACTTGGCGGCGGTGTCGCCGATGAACATCTCGGTCTCGTCGTTGCGGTGCCACTTCAGTCGGCCTGCGGGCAGCCGTCCCTTGGTCATGCAGCCCGAGGTTGACCGTCGGACCGCCGCGCAGGAAGCCCTTCTGGAACGGCTGGCGGGTGTTGCGGACCTCCCACAGCTCCTTGCCGATCGAGGAGTTCGCGATCGCGCGTCTCGTACTGCTCCAGCGATGTGCCGTTCTTGAGGTGCTCGTAGATCGCCTCACCGGCGAGCTTGCCGGACTTGATGCAGTGGTGCACGCCTTTGAGCGCGACTGTGTCGACCATTCCTGCGGCGTCACCGACGATCACCGCGCCGGGCATCGAGAGCTTCGGCATCGACCAGTACCCGCCGCCGGGTAGCGCCTTGGCGCTCCACGCGATGCGCTCGCCGCCGTCCAGGATCTCCCGCACCAGCGGGTGGGTCTTGAAGAGCTGCAGCAGGTCATGGGCTGAGGTCGTGGCGTCGCGGTACTCCAGATCGACCACGAACCCGATCGAGACGAGGTCATCGCCGGTGGTCTCGTCCTTCATCGGATACAGCCAGGTGCCGCCGATCTGCCCGTACTTCGCCTTCAAATTCAGCGGCCACGGCCCGAGCGTGTGGATCACGCGATCCAAGGGCTTCTTGACCTTCCAGATCTCCTTGACCCCGAGCTCCCAGACCTGCGGCTCACGGTTCTCGGCCAGGTCGAACTCGCGGATCGCGGGGCCGGTCAGATGGCCCCAGTTCCCTTCCGCCAGCACGGTCACGCGCGCCTTGATGTCAGTGCCCGGCTCGAAATTCCCAAGCGGCTCGACCGTCCTTGCCGCGCCCCTTGTCACCGGAGCGCACGCCAACCACCGCGCCGTCCTGCACGATCAGCTGCGTCGCGGCGGTCTCGGTCAGCACGTAAGCGCCGGCCTCCTCCGCCTGGCGCTGCTGGTAGCGCGCCAGCGCGGCGACCGAGACGACCTCGTTGCCGTGGTTCTTGAAGTTCGGTGGCGTCGGGATCTTGATCGCGCGCTTCTCGTTGGGGACCAGGTAGACGGCCTCCTTGGTCACCTCACCGAACGCGAACCGCTCCTTGCGCCAGTCCTCGCGCGACATCTCCGGGAACAGCTCCTGCAGCGGACCCGGGCGCATCACCGCACCGGACATGATCTGCGCGCCGCACGTTTTCCCCTTCTCGATCACCGCGACGGGGACCTCCCCGAGCGATTCCAAAAGCTCCGGATCATCTGCCAGCAGCTGCAACAGCCGGTTGGCGGCGGCCAAACCGGCGGTGCCGCCACCGACGATCGCGACCCCGACCTCGATCAGGTCATCCTCAGCATCCAAGCCGCGTTTGATGAACTCGACCTGCGGGTCGACGGGCGGTGGAAACTCGCTCGGGGAATGCATCACTCAGCTGGCCTTCTTGGCCTTGATCGCCTCGGTCAGCTTCGGCAGGATCTTGTTGAGATCACCGACGATCCCGAGGTCGGAGAACTCGAAGATCGGCGCGTTCGCGTCCTTGTTGATCGCGACGATGTTCTCCGAGGACTGCATCCCGACCTTGTGCTGAATCGCGCCGGAGATCCCGGCCGCCAAATACAGCTTCGGGGAGACCGTCTTGCCGGTCTGACCGATCTGCGCCGCATACGGATACCAGCCGGCATCGACCACCGCACGCGTCGCCGCCACAGCGCTGTTGCCGCCGAACGCGCCGGCGAGCGCCTCCGCCAGCTCGAAGCCCTCGGCCTTACCCAGGCCGCGACCACCGGCGACGAGAATGTCCGCGCCCTCGATGTCGACATCGGCGCCGCGCTGCTCACCACGCGTGACCATCTCGGCCTGCTGTGAGAACGGCGAATACTCCACATGAACATCAAGAACCTCAGCGTCACTGGCGCCCGTCTCGCGCAGCTCGAAGGCGTTGATACGACCGATGATGATTCCCAGATCGCCGCGGTAGTGCGACACCGAGATCTTCGAATCACCAAGGATCGGGCGCTCGGCCACCAACTCCCCACCCTCGGCACGCACGGCAGTGACCTCCATCGTCACCCCTGCCTGCCTGCGCGCAGCCAAGACCGGCACCGATCTCGAAACCAAGCAGACCGCCGCCGAAGATCGCGTAGCGATGCCCGTTCTCAGAGATCACCGTGTCCATAACGTCGACGACCGGCTGCGCGAGGCCCTCCGGCCCCTCCGCACGGAACACCTTGCGCGCGCCATACCTACCCAAGGTCTTGCAGAGATCGTCAGTCAGATCCGGGCCGCCGACGACGACCGCGTCACACGCACCGCCGATCTCAGCGGCACGCGCCGCGCCCTCGGACACCGCACCGAGCGAGTTCTTGTTCAACGCGCCCTCGTAATGCAGGACGTACACGAGCACATCGCTCATCAGATCAGCTTCCTTTCCTCAAGCCACGCGACGATCTTCTCGACCGTCTCGTCGGTGTTCTCGTCCTCGATGATCTGGCCGGCGGCCTTAGCCGGCGGGTCATGGAACTCGCCGCACTGCACACGCGAGCCGTCCCCGCCGACCAGCGACGGATCGATCCCGACACCGGCCGCATCGACGGTCTCAAGCGGCTTCTTCTTCGCGCCCATGATCGCCTTCAACGACGGATACCTGGGCTCGTTGATCGCGTCACCAACGGAGATCACCGCCGGGAACCTGACCCGAACCGTGTCATAGCCATACTCGGCCTGGCGCTCCAGTCGCAAGGTGGCGGGGGTGGTGGCGGGCCCGATTCGACATCGAGCTTGATCACCTGCGTCAGCGACGGCATCTTCAGATGGTCGGCGACGACCGCGCCGATCGTGTAGCACTCACCATCGTCTGACTGCTGGCCCAGCAGCACCAGATCCGGGGCCTCCTTCTCCAATGCCTTCGCCAGCGCGTAACCGGTCGCCGCAACATCAGAGCCGGCGAGCGCATCATCGGTCAGGTGCAGCGAGCGGTCGGCACCCAGCGAGACCGCCTTGTGCAAAGCCCGCACCGCAGACTCCGGGCCCATCGTCACCGCGACGATCTCATCGACCTCCACATGACCACCCTCGCGCAGCTGCATCGCAGCCTCGATCGCATGCGTGTCATACGGATTCAGGTTCTTCTCACCCGATCTGTCCATCCGCCCCGTCGAGGGATTAATACGCTTCTCGACAGCGGCGTCCGGAACCTCTTTGACCAGGACGCAAATCTTCAAGGGTGCCTCCTAAGCATCACTAGAACGGCCAACATGGTACCCGATTGACTGGTCAGTCAATCGCTCCGTCAGGTGCGAACGGACGAGCGGATGAACTCAATCGCAGCTTCAGCCGGCGCCCCGGGCGTGAACACCTCCGCGACACCCAGGCCCTTGAGCTCCGCGATGTCTTCAGCCGGGATCGTCCCGCCGACTGTCACGAGCACGTCATCTAGTCCCTCGGCCCGCATCAACTCGAGGATCCGCGGCACGAGCGTCATATGCGCGCCGGAGAGGATCGAGAGGCCGACAGCATCGGCGTCCTCCTGGATCACCGTTTCGACGATCTGCTCGGGGGTCTGGTGAAGCCCGGTGTAGATCACCTCCATGCCGGCGTCGCGCAGGGCGCGAGCGATGATCTTGGCGCCGCGATCGTGGCCGTCGAGTCCCGGCTTGGCGACGACCACGCGGATCTTGCGCTCGCTGGCGGTACTCATCGGCCCCGGCGTGGCAGTTGGATGCGGACGTCGGTGCGGCCGAGAACGAGCGCTGTCGCCGCGCTGGCGGCAGCGGCGACGGCGACGATCCCAGCGATCGCCAGCTTCTGGCCGAGCCGGTCGAGCCGCAGGATCTCCCAGCCCTCGTCGCGCGCGAGCTGTTCCAGGTCAGCGTCCGGGTTGACCACGACCGGGTGCCCGACGGCCCGCAGCATCGGCGCGTCGGAGACCGAGTCGGAGTAGGCGTAACAGGCGGAGAGGTCAAAGCCCTCGCGCGCTGCGAGTTGCTGGATCGCCACCGCCTTCGCCGAGCCGTAAAGGAACGCACCTGTGGTGCGGCCGGTGTAGACGCCCTGCTCTACCTCACCGAGCGCCGAGCCGAGCGCTCCGTCGAAGGTCATCACCCTCGCGAGTACCTCAGCCATGCCCTGGGCGGCCGCCGTGACTATGTACGCCGGCCTGCCGGCATCCTGATGGGCATACGCAATTGTCAGCATCTTCGGATACAGCCGCGGCAGTATCCGCTGCATCGCGCGCACACCGAGCCGCTCGAGGTCACGGACCCTCACGCCCTCCAGCGAGGTGGCGATGCGGACGCGCAGCGCCTCCGCCTCGTCGTCGCCGGCACCGCGCAGGCGGAAGCGGACGTTGGCCATCGCGTCGGAGACCAGCTGCCGGCGGCTGATCATGCCCGCCTCGCGTACTGCCCGCGCGAACTGAAAGCCGGACGAGCCTTGCATCAGCGTCTTGTCGAGGTCGAAGAAGGCAGCGCCGCGACCGGAGGCCTCGGCAGCGATCCGGGCGACCTCGTCGTTACCGCTGACGACCTCAGTCACCACCGACCTCGAGCACGATCGCGTCGCCCTGCCCGCCGCCTGAGCAGATCGCGGCGCAGCCGATGCCGCCGCCGCGACGGCGTAGCTCGTGCACGAGCACGCCGATGATCCGCGCTCCCGAAGCACCGATCGGATGCCCGAGTGCGACGGCGCCGCCGTTGACGTTGACCTTGTCCTCGTCGATCCCGAGCATGCGGATGCTGTTGAGCGTCACCGATGCGAAGGCCTCGTTGATCTCCCAGAGATCCACGTCCTCGGGCGTCAGCCCGACCTTCTCGAGGGCCTTGAACGCCGCGTTCGCAGGGGTGCGCGCGAGGTAGGCGTATTCGTCGGCGACCTGCGCTTGGGCGATGACCGTCGCCAGCGGGCGACGGTCATTGGTGGAAGCCCACTCATCGCTTGCCACCACCAGCGCACCGGCACCGTCGTTGACGCCCGGAGAGTTACCGGCCGTGTGCGAACCCTCCTTGCTGGTCAGGCCGGCGGTAGCTTGGCCAGCGCCTCGAGGCTCGTGTCGCGGCGCGGTGCCTCGTCGATCTCGATCGTGGTGTCGCCCTTCCGGGATGTGATCGTGACGGGAACGATCTCCTCGGCCATCCGTCCTTCGTCGGTGGCCTTGATCGCCAGCTGGTGCGAACGCAGCGCCCAGCGATCAAGGTCGGGGCGAGTGAGCTCGAGGCTGTCGCCGACCTCGGTGGCCTCGTCGAACATCTGCCGCCCGAGAACGGATTCGTCAGGCCGTCGTGAACCATCGCGTCAAGCGCCGCACCGTCGCCCATGCGGTACCCGAAGCGGGCCCCTTCAGTAGATATGGGGCGTTGGACATCGATTCCATCCCGCCGGCAACGCCGACCTCCAAATCGCCGGCGCGAATCGCAGCGTCAAGCAGGCCAACGGCACGCACGCCGGAGGCACAAACCTTGTTGATCGTCTCCGAGGAGACCTCCTTCGGGATCCCGGCGTTGATCTGCGCCTGGCGCGACGGGATCTGCCCCTGCCCGGCCTGCAGCACCTGGCCCATCACCACGTGCTCGACCTGATCGGGCGCGACCTCGGCGCGCTCGAGCGCGGCGCTGATCGCTGTGCCCCCAAGCGTGGCGGCATCGAGGCTTGAAAGTCCGCCGCCGAGCTTCCCGATCGGCGTACGCGCGGTGGACAGGATCACGGTCTTGGGCATGGCTTGCTCCCTTCGGCTGAGACTGGCGCGATGCCGCTCGCGGCGGCACGTACTCCTGATGATCGTATTGTGCCCGCATGGACTTCGAACTCACCGCAGACCAGCAGCTCCTGCGCGACACCGTGCGCGAGTTCGCTCGGGCCGAAATCGCGCCGGTCGCCGAGCACCTCGACCGGGACAAGGCATTCCCGTACGAGATCGTTCGCAAGCTCGCCGAGCTCGACCTGATGGGGATCCCGTTCCCGCAGGAGTACGGCGGCGCGGGAGGCAGCGCTCAGGACTACGCGATGGTGGTCGAGGAGCTCACGCGCGTCGATTCGTCGGTCGCGATCACGCTCTGCGCGCACACCTCGCTCGGCACCCAGCCGATCTACCTGTTCGGCACCGAGGAGCAGAAGCAGCGCTACATGCCGCGGCTGTGCAGCGGCGAGATGCTCGGGCGCCTTCGGGCTGACCGAGCCGGAGGCCGGGTCCGATGCGGGCAACACGCAGACGCGGGCGCGGCTCGACGGCGGCGAGTGGGTCATCAACGGCACCAAGCAGTTCATCACCAACGCCGGGACCGACATCTCCGGGCTGGTCGTGATCACGGCGGTCACCGGCGACGGTGCGCGGTGAGCGCCGCCGCGAGATCTCGAACATCCTGGTGGAGAACGGCACGCCCGGTTACGAGCCGGGGCCGCAGTACCGCAAGATGGGCTGGCACGCCTCAGACACGCGGCCGCTGAGCTTCAGCGACTGCCGCGTGCCCGAGGAGAACCTCGTCGGCGGCGCGCGGCCGCGGGCTCAGCAGTTCTTCCAGGTGCTCGACATCGGCCGCATCGGCGTCGCCGCGATGGGCGTCGGGCTGGCGCAGGGTGCGCTCGACGAGGCCCTCGCCTACGCCAAGCAGCGCAAGGCGTTCGGCAAGACGATCTCGAGCTTCCAGACGATCCAGGCCAAGCTCGCGAACCTCGCGACCGAGATCGAGGCCTGCCGGCTGCTCGTGCAGAAGGCCGCCTGGCTCAAGGACAGCGGCAAGAACTTCTCGCTCGTCGCCGCCCAGGCCAAGCTCAAGAGCGGCCGCCTGGCCGTGCACGCCGCCGACGAGGCCGTCCAGATCCACGGCGGCTACGGCTTCATCGAGGAATACCCCGTCGCCGCTTCTACCGCGACGCCAAGATCCTCACGATCGGCGAGGGCACCGACGAGATTCAGGAGCTGGTGATCGCGCGGGCGCTGGGGGCCTGAGCGTCGCACGCGGCCCGACCCAGTGCACGGCCCCGCCAAGATTGGGACCCGCCCACCCGGGCCATCCGCTACAGCGAACGCTGATAGCGCGCGAACGCGCGCGAGGCCACGTAGCCTGCGACGATCGCGAGGCCGCCAGCAGCGCCACGCGCGTGCCGACGACGCCCCAGTCGGTCTTCTGCATCGCCGCCGCGCGGGCAGCCACGACGGCCCAGTTGACCGGGTTGAACATGGCGACGGTCTGCATCCAGTGGGGCAGCAGGTTCTTCTGCATCATCCCGGTCGAGAGGAAGGTGAGCGGCAGCTGGAAGAAGCTGACGATGCCGATCACGGTCTCGCGCTGACGGCCGAGCACGCCGACCGCGTTCGAGAACGAGGCGACGGATGCGGCGAGCAGCGCGCCGATGAAGAACATCACGATCACGCCGATCACGCCGCCCTTGAAGTCTGCGCCGAGGATCAGCGCGAGCACCACGATCAGCACCGTCTGGAGCATGATCACCACGGCCTCGTAGGTGATCCAGCCGACGTTCAGTGAGCCCGCGCCACACCGGGGAGGCGAGCATCCGCTCCATCACGCCGTTGGCGATGTCCTCGACGAACGCCATCCCGGACCAGCCGGCGCCGAACAGCGCGAGCATCACGACGACGCCCGGCGTGAAGAAGTCGATGTAGGTGCCGTGGAATCCGGGGATCTCAGCCACGGACTTGAACAGCGCGCCGAACAGCAGCAGCCACACGACCGGCTGCACGATCGTGATCAGCAGGAACGCCGGCTGGCGCATCAGCGTGCGCATGCCGCGCAGGAACACCTGCCAGGTCTGACGCATGCGGCGTCATGCGGCGACCTCCTCGAACTCGCTGTCGGCCTGCTCGAAGGCGCGTCCGGCGAAACGCAGGTAGACGTCGTCAAGCGATGGCCGTGAGACCTTCACCGAGGCGACGGCGACACCTCTGGCTCTCCAGTGCGGCGAGCACCGCCGGAAGCGCCGCGCCGCCATCCAGGGCACGGGCCCGCAGCATGCGACCGTCGATCTCGATCTCCCCCACGCCGTCGACGCTGTCCGAGCGCGCTGCGCGCCGTCATCGCCGCCGGCTCGACCAGTTCGACGTGCAGCGCGTCCCCGGAGAGCTCGCGCTTGAGCTCGTCAGGCGAGCCCTGGGCGACGATCCGGCCGCGGTCGACGATCGCGAGCTGCCCGGCTGAGGTTGTCGGCCTCATCCATGTAGTGCGTCGTGATCCAGATCGTCATCTGCTCGTCCGCCGCGAGGCTCTCGATGTAGGTCCACATCTGCGCGCGCGCCTCGGGATCGAGGCCGGTCGTCGGCTCGTCGAGGAACAGCACCTTCGGGCGATTCAGCAGGCCCATCGCGATGTCCAGTCGGCGCGCCATCCCGCCCGAGTAGGTGCGGACCTGACGGTCGGCGGCCTCAACGAGCTCGAAGCGCTCGAGCGCCGCCGCGACGCGCGTCTTCAGGTCACGGCCGGTGATGCCGTTGAACTCGCCCTGCAGCACCAGGTTCTCGCGCCCGGTCGCGTTCGGGTCCGAGCCGTGCTTCTGGCCGACGACCCCGACCGCCCTGCCGAACCTGGCCCGGGTGCGCGATCACATCGATGCCCGCCACCGTTGCGCACCGCTGTCGGGCCGGGTGAGCGTGCACAGGACCCTGGTCAGCGTCGACTTGCCGGCGCCGTTCGGGCCGAGCACGCCGAAGATCGTGCCGGCTTCAACCGACAGACTGACGCCGTCGAGCGCCTGCACCGCTGGGGGATATCGCTTGCGGAGGTCAACCGCTTCGATCGCCGCCGGCATCCTGCCTCCTCGAGTTCAGAACTGTCGAGGATGCCAGCTGCCGCAGACGCAGGGTCGAGCTCGCGCGCGACGACGCGGTCGAGCAGCTCGTCGAACTGCGGGATCGTCAGCGATCGACGCCTCGAGCTCGCGGCGCAGCCGCTGCGTGGCGAGCGCGAGAACCTCGCTGCGCAGATTGCGCCGGCGACGTCCTGCCAACGTCCCCTCGGCCTCGATGTGCGCACGGTGCTCGGCGATCCGCGTCATCAGCTCCTCGACACCGTCGCCGCTCGTCGCCGTCGTGCGGATCACGGGCACCCGCCAGCCGCCGTGCGGAGCGAGCGCGAGCACGCCCTGGACCTCGCGAACCATCGCATCCGTCAAGGGGTGGTCTGCCTTGTTCACGACGATCACGTCGGGGATCTCCATCACGCCCGCCTTGAGCGCCTGGACCGAGTCACCCGAGCCGGGCATCAGCACAAGCACCACCGTGTCGGCATGGTCGATCACGTCGACCTCGGCCTGTCCGACCCCGACCGTCTCGAGCAGCACGACGTCGCGGCCGCTCGCGTCCATCAGCAGCGCCGTCTGCAGCGCCGCCTCGCTCAGGCCGCCGAGCGCGCCGCGATTGGCCATCGAGCGGATGAAAACGCCCGGGTCGAGGAAGTGGTCGCTGAGCCTGATGCGGTCGCCGAGCAGGGCGCCCTTCGAGAACGGCGATGACGGGTCGATCGAGAGCACCGCCACGGACCGGTCCGGCGTCGCGCTCGAGCTTCGTCAGCTCGGCGAGCAGCGTCGACTTGCCGGCGCCCGGAGGTCCGGTGAAGCCGACGATCGCGGCTTTGCCGGTACGCGGATAGACCGCGCGCACCACCTCCCAACCCAGCGGGTCGTCGTTCTCAACGAGCGTTATCGCGCGCGCCAGCGCGCGCCGATCCCCGGCAAGCAGTCGTTCTGCGAGGGTCGTTTCGCCGCTACCTGCTGGTTCAGTCATCCGCTGCGGATGATGACGGTCGGCCGACGCGCGGCGACGCGAGCAAGCGCAGTGCCTGCGTACGCAGATCCTGCGGACGCAGGCACACTAGGATTGCCGCGTGGCAACCCGTACGCGCCCGATCCGCCGGCCCCGCGATTCCGAAGGTTCCGCCGCGCATGCCGCCGGCGCCGCTCAGCGGCGGGCCGCTCGCGTTCCTGCGCTTCGCGCGCGAGCACAACATGCTGCGCTGGGGCTACGTCGTGCTCTGCTCACGCTGGCTGTGGCTGAAGCTGCGCTGGCGCGGGCGCCTGGTCACCGACGGCCTGTGCTTCGTCTGCGCGGATGTGAAGTTCGAGATCGGGCGCGACGCGAAGGTGGTGCTCGGCCGCTGGTCGTGGCTCGGCGACGGCTGCAAGATCCGCGCGCACGAGGGTGTCATCGAGATCGGAGCGAAGTCCGTCCTGGGCCAGGAGTGCACGCTCTCCTGTTATCAGCAGATCTCGATCGGGCGCGAGTGCATCATCGCCGACCGCACGATGATGATCGACTTCGATCACGGCGCCGCCGAGGTCGAGCGCCCGATCCGCGAGCAGGGCATCTACAAGCGCGACGTGCAGGTCGGCCACAACGTCTGGATCGGCTACGGCGCCTGCATCCTGCGCGGCGTGACGATCGGCGACAACGCCGATCGTCGGCACCAGCTCGGTCGTCACCAAGGACGTGCCGGCCGACGCGGTCGTCGGGGGCGCCCCGGCGCGGCTGCTGCGGATGCGCGCGCACCCCGTGACGCTCCGCTACGAGTAGCTCAGCTCCAGGTGCGGGGCGAGGTTGCGCACGTGCGGCTCGTCGGTCTCGCCGTTCAGTGCCAGGGCAAGCTGGGCAGCGTGCCCGCTGGCACGCTGCCTCGGGTAGTCGCCGGCCCAGTCTCGGTAGGCGAGGAACGTCCAGTCGCTCGACTGCAGCGCGAGCAGCTCCCGGAGCGCTCTGATCGACGGGCCTGCGCGCCATGCTCCAGGAACGTCTGGAGCTCGGCGCGCCGCGCCTGCCAGGCCAGATCAGCGACCGACGGCGCGCTCCAGGTGCGCAGATCGCCGTGCTCCCCCCAGCTGCTCGCAGGAAGCGCTCGATCCACGTCGGCTTCGTCGGACGCGTGGCGTGCGAGCGTTTCAGCGTCCAGCGTCGTGAGCGTCAGCTGCTGGCGCTCGGCCTCGGCGATGACCGCCTGCAGCCACAGCGGCCCCTCGTACCACCAGTGACCGAGGAACTCGGTGTCGAGTGCGCAGACGCAGAGCCCGCCGCCGGAAACGCGCTCACGCGACGCTCGCGATGAACTCTCGTTGCATCGCTGGCGGCCTGACGGCGGGCGCGCTCGGGGTCATAGACGGCTGCCGTCGTTTGCCCAGAGCTGATGGCGGTAGCGCGTGCGCCGGTGGGAGCTGCGGTAGGCGAGGCGGGCGGGGAAGCCGCCCTCGCTCCAAACGAGGTCGATGATCGCGCGATCGATCGGCACGAGCATCGGCCCGTCAGTCGGCTTGTGCGGGTGCAGGTTGCCCGCGTGCCCGCGTCCGAGCAATCCGGTCAGCTCCACGCACGTCGCGTGGACGCCCTCCTCGACCAGCAGACGGTGAAGCCACGGCGCATACGCGCATTCCGGTAGCCAGAAACCGCCGCTCCATTCGCCGAAGCGGTGCCGGTGCGACTCGATCCCGACACGCAGCTGCAGCTCGATCGACTCATCGAGCGCGAGCAGCGGCAGGATCGCGTGGGTCGCCGAGGAGGTCCAGCTCGCGTGCCGGCCGAGGGCCTGCGCCAGCCCGCCATGTTTCGCGAGTTGCTCGAGCTGTTCTGCGGCGGCGGCGTATTCCGCTGCCGAGCGCTCGAGCTCGGCCACGGCGTTCGGCGTTACCGGCAGCCTCTGAACTCCTCGATCTCCAGCCGGTGCGTCTCCGCGCGGATCTCGCGCAGAAAGTCGACGCAGCGATCGAGTGCACCTGGCGCCTCGAGCTGATCACACAGCACCGGCGTGAGTGACAGCGTCAGCTTCGTGCTGGTCTGCTCGGGACCGAGCTCGTCCAGCACCCGCAGCAGCGGCACGTAGCTGGTCGCCGCCGCCTCCCACAGCCACTCCTCGCCGAACGGCCAGGTGCCGAAGCCCTCCACGTACGGCATATGGGTGTGGAGGACGATCGCAAGTTCGCCCGGCGGGCATGGAGGTGAGGCTACTGGCGGTTTGAGACAAAGTCGGCACGGAAGCGTCTTGTTCCGTTACACGTCCTACGGCACGCTCGGCACATGGGGCGCGCACCGCATGCTGCTGGGTCCGACTCTGGGGGAGAAACCCGTCGTAGGGACCGATTTGTCCCCCAGAGTCGGACTGAGCGTGATCGGAAGATGACGAGGGTGCTGCGCGAGAACAGCGGCATCATCTCCCTCAAGAGCCTGCGAGCGATCGGTTTCACTGCCGACGAAGTTGCCGGGCTCGTGTTGCACGGTGATCTGAAGCGTTTGCATCGGGGCATCTATGCCGACGGGCGGAACCGGCTGACCGACGAGGCGCACCTGAAGGCGGCTCTTCTCACGATCGGCGGTGATGCCTGGTTGGCCGGCAGGACGGCGGCTGCGGTCTGGGGGTTGCAGGCCGTGAGCCTTGTACAAATCGAGGTTTGCGTGGTCGCTTCATGCACGCCCAGGCGCCGCGGACTGCTGGTGCGACGTGTATCGAGGCTCCTCCTGGGTCGGAGATCAAGATCCGCAGAGGACTGCGAGTCAGCTCCGTAGTGCGCGTGTTGACCGAGGTTGCGCGCTGACGCCAGCTCAGACGAGCTTGATGCGTTTATCGAAGCCGCAGTTCGACGCGGACTCCTAAATTTCACAGAACTGGAGGCGACTCTCCGGCGCCACCACCGCGAGCCCGGTATCGGCAAGCTCAAGCGCGCCCTCACCGGCTATCGACCGATGCCGAAACGGAAGTCGGGCCTAGAACGGTCCTTCGACCGGTGGCTTCTGTCACACCCGGAGATTCCGGAGCCTGAGCGCAACGTCAAGTTCGCCGGCACGTGGGAGCTTGACTGCTACTGGCCGGAGCACCAGTTGGTATTGGAGCTAGACGGACGTCCGTATCACATCGTCGCTCAGGACATCGAGCGGGACCGGCGCAAGGATGCGTGGCTCCAGAGACACGGTCTGCGCGTACTTCGCGTCACGGATCTCCGCTGGAAGGCGGACCGCAGCGGTGTGCACAGCGATCTCATGGCGCTGCTGGCGCTCGGCACACGTGACTCTGGGGGAGAAACCGGGCCTAGCGACGGGTTTCTCCCCCAGAGTCGTTGATTGGCCAAGCGCGCGTCAATGATTGGCACAAAGTTGGCACGAACGTGCGCTGAGGATCAGGCGGGGCCGGTGGGCACGCGGCCGGAGGCAGCGCCGTTAGCCGCGCGCATCGCCGCACGTGAGGGAGGTTTGACCGTCGCCAGATCTGCGAACACACCGATGCTCCCGGCATCACTGAGTAGCGAGCCATACGGGGTGCTCGGAACCGCGCGGGCGTCCCAGCCACGCAGGTAGACGTTCGCGGAAGTCTGCGCGTGCTCGGTAATCAGACCGGCGAGTTTGGCCGCGAAGTCATAGAGCCGCGCGTCGTGGTTCACGGCATAGAGCGCCAGCAACCCGCGGACCAGCACCGAGTCGTACTGCGGTCCGTCGGCGAACGGCGCGAGCCACTTGATGTCGTCGCGGGCTCGTTGATCGGCCTCGGTGCACCACGACTGCTTGCCGGTGGCTCCGCAAAGGGCGGTCATGGCGGCGACCATCGCGCCCTCCCCGTCATGGGGCATCGCGACGCGCTTGGGGCCGGCGCTGGCCTGCTTCTCGGCCGTGACCGCTGGGCGGATATAGCCGTGCCCTGCCGGGCGCGGTCGTGTTGAAGCTCGCACCGCCGCGCGTCAGCCGGCTCGGCTTGCAGTTCTTCTCGCCGTTGGAGCAGGCTCCGTTGCCGCGCGCCGGCCCACTGATCGTGCTGCCCGGCTTACAGCCCTTGGCTCCGACCGCACACTTCACGATCACGAGCGTTCCCGTCTTGCAACTCCTGGAGCCGGCCTTGCACGGCGTAACTTCGGTCGAGTCGGGCCTACAGGGGCCGCTGCCTTCCAGGCAGATCTGAGTACCGGGCCCGCCTGTTGGAGGGCGATTGACATATGAGTCCGGCTCGATCAGGTAGGGAAATGCCGTGCTCGCCACGGGGAGATAGACGCCCTGTGGCCTAAGCAGGTTCTTGTTGGCCCACGCCGATGTACTTCTCAGCGTCGGTCAGGTATTCGGCCTGGTGGGTGGTTTGATAGAGCCGCGCCGCCAGGTCTGACGCGGCCGCAAGCGCCTCGCCGGAGAGCCACTGGTGCTCGGTGCTCCACCACATGCCGCCACCCTGTTTTGCGTCCCACCCGCCTGCGGCGATGAACGAGAGCGCGCGCTGGGCGTCAGTGACGTAGGCGTGATTGCCGGTGGCGCGGTACGCGTCCAGGAACGCGATGCCGATCCAGGCGTTGTCGTCGTACCAGGTCGGCTGTGAGGATCTCGCTCACCGACCCGCGGTGAGTAGCCGGGGACCGGCCTCAGGTTCGGGTTCCAGTAACGCTGCTCGTCGCGGGCTACTGTCTCAACCGCCGCCTTGGTCTTGGCTGTCGGATCGGCGATGGCGATCTCATCAAGCGCTTCGAACATGCCGTTGCTGTCCCACAACGTCACTTGCGCGCGATTGGGGTTCGACCCGAGCTGGTCATAGAACCAGTCGGCCCGACGGTCCCACCACTCCGAGGTCTTCTCTATCCCGGCCTCGGCCAGCCCGACATACAACCGCGATGCCACGTTCGCTTCAGCGGGATCTCGAGACAAGTCGGTGCGGGCTGCGAAGGTCCCCGACCTCCCCGGACCGCCGAGCGACGAAAACGGGAACTTCGTGCTGGGACCGCCCGCAGTCACGACCAGCACGACGACAGCCACAACAACCACCGCGACGAGGGCGGCCACACCAGCGAAGATGCGGTTCGGTATCTGACGTTTGGAGCCAAGCAAGCGCAGCCACTGTAGCCGCGGCGCGATTACGCACAGGTTACGGGCACTTGACCAATGCAGCTACCCGCGCATCGTGAGAGGGCCCCGCGTTAGAGCCTCCCGGCGCGCAGGCGCAGCTGTTCGATATCGACAACGATGAGGCGCAGGCGGTGGCTCTCGATCAGGCGGAGTTGACGAAGGGTCCGCAGCGCGCGCGCGGTCGACTCGCGTGACGCTGCGCTCCACGCCGCGATGTCCTCCTGTGGGATCGCAAGCCCAATCTCGATCGTGCCGTCCGCACGCGAGTCACCGAAGCGCTCAGCAAGTTCCACGAGGCGGCGCGCTACTCGTCTCAGCGTGTCCGCCGCTGCGAACTCGAGGCGATCTGCGTCCGCGCGATGCAGACGTGTCAGGGTCAGATCGAGCAGTGCGAGGCTGGCGTGCGGGTGGCTCGTCAGGAACGACCGGACCTCTGGGATCGTGAGTACGAACGCGGACACGGGCTGGATGGCCGTAGCCGTGGCGGACCGCTGCGAATTTCGGACAGCCGTGACCTCGCCCAACAGATCCCCAGGGCCACAGAGGTTCAAAATCACCTCAGCGCCGTCCGTCGTTTGTGTATGCACCTTCGCGACGCCGGCGAGCACCACGATCGCCGTATCAGCTGCGTCGCCGGCGCGCACCAAGACCTCGCCTCGCTGCCACGCGCGGCGGTGACCGAGAGCCGCCAGTTCGTCGCGATCAGCATCCGGGATCGACGCCAAGAAGGATGCTGGCGAGTACGTCGTCTCGAGCACTTCACGCAGTATCGCTGGGCGCCACCGGCGTGTGTGTCAAATGACGTTGTTGCGCTGTCTGCGGCGACGTACGTTGCATCGCACAACGTTCCAACGCCCACCGTCCGGGAGGCAGAGATGAACACCAATCTTCAAATCGGAATGGCCAGCGCTCACCTTCAGGAGCTTCAGCGCCAAGCCGCCAACGCCCAGCTCGTCGCTGAAGTCCGCAGCCGTCGCCCCGGGGCACTCGCTTCCACGGGCCGCACTCCATGGCTGCGTGCGCGGCACCTGCTGGCCGGCGCGATGCACCTCGGTGCCCTCACGGCACGGACACGGCTGGCCGGAGACGCTTCCGTCACCCGCGCGCGCTGGTGAGAGCGGCTGGCGATCGCTGATCCGATCTGCCTTTAGTGACTTGACCGGCACGGATGCCGACGGGGGAAGCAAAGTAGACCGGCACGGACGCCGATTGGGGGAAGCAAAGCAGGGCCGGCACGGACGCCGATTGGGGGAAGCAAAGCAGGCCGGCAGGGACGCCGATGGGGGAAGCAGACTCAGTCGGCAGGGATGCCGACGCGGAGGTGGACGCGAGGGGCGGCGGCGGTATCACCGTGGCCGTCCGCCTTCGCTTTTCTCACCTTCGGCTCCGACAGCGGGCGCGTGGGGCGTGCTCGCGCTTGGAAGCAGTCCGACCAGAGCCGATGTCCGGCTTGATGTGAAGCACGAGTGCTGCGCACACCAGTGCGAACCCCAGCCACGGCTCGAATACCGCTGCGAGTGTTGCGATCGCGAAGAGCGCCAGAGCTGAAAGAGAGCGGCGTCGGGCAATCCGGCGGGCGCGCTCCGAGACCTCATCGGTGCGTTTCAGGATGTGATGTTCGAGCACGTTGTAGGCGCCGTCAGTACAGACAAACAGGCCGGCGTAGACCGTTACGGGCCCGGACGCCAGCTTTGTCTGGGCCATCCAGGCGGTCGTGAAGGGAAGCAGTGACACGAGCAGCAGGTGGATGAAGTTGGTCCAGACGAGCCCGAGCGATGGGCTCTGGATGAACCGTGTGAGGTAGTGGTGGTTGATCCAGATGATCGCGATGAACACGTAGCTCACGACATAGCTGATGGCTGTTGGCCACAGCGTCGACAGTGCTGAGATGTGATCTGACTTGGGTGGCTTGAGTTGGAGCACCATGATCGTGACGATCACGGCGAAGACCGCGTCTGAATATGCCCACAGCCGGTCGGCGGTCTTCCGGCCCTCGCTTTCGCTCCGCTGCGGCTGCCGGCGATCTGCCAGGACTGCAGCGCTGTCGCTGGTGCTCATGTAACTTTGCCTCTGGGGGTTCTGAGATGGTTTTCAGGTGAGCGGCTCGCCGCCGTCGATGTGCAGTGTCGTGCCGGTGAGGAACGTGTTCGTCAGCGCGAAGATGACGCCGCTGGCGACATCTTCGACCGCCCCGATCCGCCCGGCCGGGTTGCTCGAGCTGATGTGAGCGAAGTAGTCCGCCTTGCCCTCCTCGCCGAAGGCGTCCCATGCTCCGGTGTCAATCACGCCCGGGGAGATGGCGTTGACTCGGATAGGCGCCAGCTCCAGGGCTAGCGAACGGGCCAGAACCTCGGCGGAGGCGTTGGTGATGGCGACGCCCATCGTGCCGACCGCGATCTTTGCTGAGGCAACTCCGGCGAAGATGAGGATCGACCCGTGCTGGTTCATGCGAGGCGCGAAGTGCTTGGCCAACATCAGCGGGCCGATGACCTTCGTGTCGAATGAGAGTCTGATCGCATCGCGGTCCAGGTCGGCGAGCCTGCCCCGAGCTCGGGCGGACGCGGTGGAGACGATGTGGTCGACGGTTCCGAGCCGCTCGGCCAGAGCGGCGATTGAGGCTTCGTCGGTGAGGTCGACGACCTCCGTGGTGACGTCCGCGTCGTTTGCGTAGACGGCATCGAGCGGCGCCCTGTCGCGCCCAGCGATCACGACTTCCGCCCCGGCGTCGCGGGCCGCGGTCACGATCGCTCCGGCGATGCCGCTCGGTCGTCCGATGATCAGAACGCTCTGGTCCTCGAGCCCTGCAACCTTGCTGCTGCTCATTTCCGCTGCCCTTTCGAATCGGCTGTTGGTCAGGAGTTCCTGTGGGTTCCGGAGCGGCCGGGCTTAGTCACCGCTCTCGCGACTGGCGCCGCGCGTGCGCTGGTAGTGACGCCGGGCCTTCATCCGGTTGCCGCACACCGCCATCGAGCACCAGCGAGCGCGGTTTGCTGTGCTCCGGTCGATCAGGAACAGGCGGCACTCATCATTCGCGCATGCCCGCAGGCGCCCCGGGCTCTCTCGAGCGATCGCGTCCCACGCCAGGATCGCCCGGACGGCGAGCTCGCGGTCGGGCTTGACTCGGAGCGTCCACGTGAGCCCGTCTCCGAACTGCGGGACGTATGTCACTCCCCGTAGCAGGGGATCGAGCGTCGAGACCGGCAGTTCGCCGCGGACTATCCCTTGCAACGCGGACCGGGCGCGGCGAACGTGCGCCAGTTCCGCTTCGGTACCAAGTCCGCCGGCCTCCACGAGCCAGGCCCGCGCGGCGTCGAAATCCGCCAGAGCGTCGATCGGAACTCCTTCGACGACGGGCGTGCTGTTGAGCACGGCCAAAAGGAGCTCGTCGTCGGCTGCCGCTGACCGGCTAACGCCTGTTCTAACCGGTGAAGGTCCCACGACCGGTTAGACTATCACTTCGCTGGCGAGTTTGCTAACCAGTAGCCAGTGGACCATTGGTTAGCACCAAACGACCTTGGGAGGATCGATGACCCGCTCAATTTCATGGGACCAGGTGGCTGCTGCGGACGTCGAGCGCGCCCTGGCGGAGTACGACCGACTCGGAGCTGAGAGCTTCTTCTCCGAGCACGGCTTCGCCCCGACCACCACCTACAAGCTCGTGTGGCAGGAACGCGACTACCCGCCCAAAGCCATCCTCGGCACGGCCTACGAGTTCGCGACTGGCGAGCGGCTCGCCTCCGGTGACTTCGAAGGTGGCCAAACCGGCGCAGTCAAGGTACTTGGGAAGCTCGGCTTCACCGTTGAGCACCTCTGATCCGAGGCGTCCCAATGGGGCCGACGACTGCTAGCGCCTTCCGAGCGTCCTCGTAGCGCGCGATGGTTTCGGCGACTATCCGCTGGCCTACCGGCCAGTGGTGCGGTGGCTCGCTCCACGGGTGAAACCTGCCGCACCCTTCCGAACGCCGGCGCCGCCAGGTGCCGTGCCACGGGCAGGATGTGGCGTGCGGCGGATGAGCAACCGCAGTGCGGCGTCGTCGGAGCCCTCCGCCTCGCGCTCGGTCAGCGTTCCAGGGTGCACCGTCCGGAACCCTGGACCACGGCCCGGATCGACCACGGCCACAACGACCTTGAGGCGGCTGGGCGTATCAAACACAATCCCGTCAAGCGCGACGCCGTCACCGTTGACGCTCACGAGGTCGCCTATTGAGGGGGTGTCCACAACCCGAGCCTATCGCGCTTGAAGCGCATGCCTCCGGACGCGCGAGCGCCATCGATTCCGTCGCCGCTGCGATACCCGGGATTTCCGGCCAGTACTGTGGGCTTATCGACAACACGCGACACAGACCAGGCGCCACGGCGCGGGACCTAGCGAGGGCGGTGGACCGAGGTCGCCGGGTAAGCGCAGCGCTACGACATCTCGATGTCCACGGGTCCGAGCCCGACACCCAACAGGTCGCCGAGGCCCTGGCGCGGTTTCTTGTCGCCCGTTGCGATTCGCATCACGCCGGCTGGCGAGTCGTCCGGCAGGTGATCGTCGACTCAGCTGCCGATGCGCCGTGGGAGAAGTGCGCGCGACGCGCTGTGCCGATGGTCGCCGACGATCTCATTGCGCTCGCTGGAGCGGCCGGGCGGACTCAGTTGCCGCGTGCCCAGCACATCGCCGCTCAGCGCAGAGCCGAACAGATCGCCTCTCACGTTGATCAGGACGCAGTCCTTGCTGGTCTCGGGCTGAGATGTGCCGCAGCAACCCCCGACCGTTGGCGACTGGCGCTGAGTTCCGCGGTCCGGGCTCGCTCGCGCGAGCAGGTCGCACGCGCCGTGGATCACTCTTTTCAGACTGACTGACGGACAGCGGCTGCGCCAGCGGCCCGATCACTCACGAGATCGACCGCGGCCACCGGTGAGATGCCACCCGTTGCACTCCTCGCAGCGATAGCAGGTCAAAGCCTCGCCGAATTGGGTCCGGTCCCAGAGCGCCGCGGCCCGCGCCTCGGCCTCGGTCGCAAACCAACGCTTGCTCTCACACACCTCGCGGCGCCGACCCTGCCGGCTCTGCTGGTCGGCGAACCAACGCTCGATGTCCCGCTCACCCACGACGGATCTACGTCGTCTGCGCGGCAAGCCCGAACGGGCTGCCCTCCGAATCTCGGCACACAGCCCAGCGTGCGCCCGGATGGATCACCTCGCCACCGAGCTCGCGCACACGCTCCAGTGCCGCCCCGAGGTCGTCCACGGCAAAGTACGGAAGTGAGTGCGTGTCGCCCGGCCCCTTGCCCCGCTCGTGCAGGCCCAGCATCAGGGCGCCGTTCGATGTCTGCCAGCCCTCACCCTCGCTGTCGGATCGGTCGGCGAGTTCGACGCCCAGTACTCCGGTCCAGAAACGCCGGGCGCGATCCGGGTCGTCGGCCGGGAACTCGATCAGCGGTGTCGACGAGTGCACTCCCATCACGATACGCGGCAATCGACATCACATCCAGAGCGTCACCGGTGGCAGACTCACACCTCAACTGGTCGCGACACAAGTCGAGGTTGGCGGATGAACAACACAGGCCCCGTGCTGGTCACGGGCGCCACCGGACCCCATGGAGGCGCTGTCGTGCGCGGCTTGCTCGAACACCACATGCCGGTGCGGGCGCTGACACGCGACCCGAACAGCAAGCGGGCGCAGGCGCTTGCGGCGCTAGGCGCAGACCTCGCCGTTGGCGATCTGCTCGACGCGAGCTCGCTTGCGCACGCGATGCGAGGCGCCACAGCGGTCTATGCAGTGACGACGCCCTTCGGCGATGGCACTGACGCCGAGATCGCGCAGGGGCGCCAGATCATCGCGGCCGCGGAGGAGGTGGATCTCCCCTGGTTAATCCTCGCGTCCGTCGCCAGCGCCGACCAGGCCACGGGCATTCCGCACTTTGAGAGCAAGTGGCAGATCGAGCAGGAGCTCGCCGTGTCCAGCCTGGTGCATACCGTCGTCGCACCCACGTACTTCTATGAGAACCTCGGCGATCCGCGAGAGCTGATCCAGGCCGGTGAGCTCGCCCTCCCCCTCCCCGCGACCCGCCCGCTCCAGCAGGTCGCATTGAGCGACCTCGGGTCCCTCGTCGCCTCGATGCTGCCGCGCCAACGGGAGTTCATCGGACAACGGATAGAGGTCGCCGGCGATCAACCCACGCCTGCTCTGATGAGTGAAGACCTGGCTGCGGCGAGCGGGCGGCCGGTCAGTTATCGGGAGCTCCCGCTCGACACCGTTGCAGCGCGGAGCCCCGACATCGCCGCCATGTACCGCTTCCTGGCCGACACCGGCTACCAGGTGGACGTCGCCTCGCTTCAGGCCCGCTTCCCCGACGTCGGCTGGACCACATTTGCGCGCTGGATCGAGCCCGCCCTGAAGGCGGAGGCATGAGCGCCACGGACCAGTCGGGTCGGACGCTCGCCGAACAGGCGGCCGCGAACCTCCGCCACCCGCTGTCACTCACGCTGCTCACGCTCACCTTCTCGACCGGAACCGTCGACGCCGTCAGCTACCTCGGTCTCGGGCACGTGTTCACCGCGAACATGACCGGCAACATCGTGCTGCTGGGTTTCGGGATCGCGGGTGCCGGCGGGCTTCCGGTTGTGTCCCCGCTCGTCTCGCTGGCCGCGTTCATGATCGGAGCGGGTGCCGGCGGCGCCCTGGTGAGGCGCGTCCAGAACCGGCACCCGGCCCAACTCGTCTACGCACTCGCGCTCGAAGCGGGACTACTCGCCGGCGCGACAGCCGTCGCGGCAGCAACGCACCCCCACCGGGGAACGGGCGCCGCCGACGCCACGATCGCGCTGATGGCGGCGGCCATGGGAATCCGCAATGCGATCGTCCGGCGGATCGCCGTCCCCGATCTCACCACCACCGTGCTCACGATGACCATCACCGGTCTGGCGGCCGACTCGACGATCGTCGGCGGCTCCGGGAAGGGCACGGCGAGACGCACCTCGGCGATCGTGGCGATGCTCGTCGGCGCAATCTGCGGCGCCCTCTTACTCAAGAGCAGCATGACGCTGGCGCTCGCCCTTGCCGCCGCGCTGGCGCTGGCCAGCTGCGTCGGCTACGTTTCGGCTCGTGGTCGTCTTCTCGATCAGGGAGGTAGTTGATGTCACCTATCAGCCGAGGGTTCACTGGACATCGCCACGAGGTCGCAGACCCGTCGAGGGTGCCACCCGGCCAGTATGTGACGACGGACTTCCCGGTGCTTTCGGCCGGGCCGACGCCGCACACGCCGCTGGATCAGTGGAGCTTCCGGATCGACGGTGAGGCAGCAGCCCCCGTCTCCTGGACGTGGGAGGAGTTCAACGCGCTTCCGTCGCAGACTTTCACCGTTGACATCCACTGCGTGACGAAGTGGTCGAAGCTCGACACCGCGTGGAAGGGAGTGTCTCGTCGACACTCTTCTCGAGGCAGTACAGCCCGAAGCCGAGTACGTCACGATCTGGAGCGACGGCGGCTACACGACCAACCTTGCGCTGGCGGACATCACGGACGGCCAAGCTTGGGTGGTCTACGAGTACGGCGGGCAACCGCTGGAGTCCGAGCACGGCGGCCCGGCTCGCCTGCTGGTCCCTCACCTCTACTTCTGGAAGAGCGCCAAATGGGTAAGAGGGCTCACGCTCACTGTCGACGATGAGCCCGGGTTCTGGGAGTCCTACGGCTATCACAACCACGGAGACCCATGGCTGGAGCAGCGCTACCAGGGCGACTGAACTGGCAGCTCGCGACCGTCACCGAACTGGTTGACGAAACCCCGCGCTGCCGCAGCCTCATCTTCGATGTGCCCGGATGGCCGGGGCACCGTGCCGGCCAGCACGTCGACGTGCGCCTGACCGCCGAAGACGGCTATCAGACGGAGCGCAGCTACTCGATCGCCTCGGCACCGGAGGACGCTCATCTGATGCTGACTGTCGAGCGTTTGGACGACGGCGAGGTATCCCCGTATCTCGCGGGTGTGCTCCAGGTGGGTGACCAGGTCGAGCTACGTGGCCCGATCGGCGGATACTTCGCCTGGGATGAGTCGCTCGGCGGTCCGCTCGTGCTGGTGGCGGGCGGTTCCGGAATCGTGCCGCTGCGCGCGATCGTTCGCCACTGGGCAGCGGGTGCACGCAAGGAGATGGTGTCGCTGCTCTACTCATCGCGCTCGCTCGCAGACGTGATCTATCGAAACGAGCTGGACAACCTCGAACACGGCAACCTGACTGTGCACCTCGCGCTGACCCGCGAGTGGCCGTCAGATTGGACTGGCCATCGCGGACGCATCGACCGCAATTACCTCGCCGAGATCGTCCCGGCGGAGGCACAGCAGCCGCTGGTCTACGTATGCGGGCCGACCGCCTTCGTCGAGCTGATCGCGCAGACATTCGTCGACATGGGCATCGAGACTGACCGGATCAAAACCGAACGCTTCGGACCAACGGGGAGCTGATCATGGACGCCTTGGACGGAAACGCAATCGCGGGACAGTTGTTCGAGTACTACGGGACGGAGATGACCACCGCGTCGGGATCGTGCGCTCACTGCGGCTCGAGCGCCCAGTTCGCGGAGCTGCGCGTCTACTGCCGAGCTCCCGGCTCAGTCGGGCGCTGTCCAACCTGCGGGAACGTGGTGATCGTGCTCGTGCAGAGCCGTGAGACCCTGCACGTCTACGACGACACGTTCGAGTTCAGCGTGCCTCGTCAGGCCTGATTTGCTCCGGCCTGATTGGATACGGACACCCGATACACCGATGAGACTGGAGCGGCATGCTTGGCAACTCTCCGGCGTTCAGCGGATATTCCGTTGACGACATCTCCACGGCAAAGCAGTTCTATGGCGACACGCTGGGCCTCGATGTGTCTGAAAGCAACGGGCTACTGACGCTCCACCTCGCCGGGCGGGCGCGACACGCTGATCTACCCGAAGGGTGACCGTCACGAGCCGGCGACGTTCACCGTCCTCAACTTCCCGGTTGAGGACATCGAGGCCGCGGTTGACGACCTCGCTGCCCGCGGCGTCGACTTCGAGCGCTACGACGGCATGGAGCAGGATGCTCGCGGCATCGCTCGAGCCGGCGGGCCGTTGATCGCCTGGTTCACGGATCCAGCCGGGAACATCCTCTCGGTACTCGAGACGGACGGGAGCTGAGGGGGCGCCGGCCAGCGGGCCGGCGCCGACGTTCAAGGTGACCTAGCCCGCGAACGTCGCGAAGCTCCAATGGTTGCCGTCGGGATCGGCAATCGTGAAGTCGCGGGACGGATAGTCGGTCTGATCGGTGAGTTCGTGGACGACGACTGCGCCCAGCGCCTGCGCCCGAGCCATCACGGCGTCGGGATCTGCCGTCACGACGTGCAGGGAGCTCGTTCCCGGGAGGCACGGCGTGCTGCGCTCATCCGTGCTGGAGAGCAATACGCGGCCGCCCTCGGGCCAGTCCAGCTGGGAGTGGTGGATTGCGCCCTCATGCTCGCCCGGGATCTCCAGATCGACCGTGAATCCGAGCGCCACCAGCCAGTCACGCAGCGCCGGGGCGTCCGCGCTCACGACGCTTGGCCAGATGCTCTGCTGACGGACCCCGCTGGTGCGTATGGCCATAGGTGACGCAGCCTACTACCGCTGGTCCGCGCGATCCCAGCCCTCCTCCCCATACGCCCAGGTGACCGCGTCGCTGCGCCGGGCAAAGAGGTCATCGCCGGGATCGCCGGTGAACACGCCGATCTTGTCGCTGTCGGGATAGACCGAGACCGCGGGCGTGCGGGCGATCGAGAACATCATCGTGCGGGCGGGCGAACCGCTGCGGTTCATGACCTTGTGCGCGCCGGCGGCTCCGGCCGGGAAGCGCACCAGATCTCCCTGCTCCAGTTGCTGCTCCCCATCGGGTCGCCGCACCACCACGGAACCGGCCACGACAAACAGCCACTCCTCCTCGTACTCGTAGTGGTACGGGCACGAGGCGTCCCCGGGATCAAGGTCGTACACGAACATCTCGAACCCCGACGAACCGAGCGCCTCAGCTACGTTGATCCGCCCTTCGACGTTCTCGGCGGTGACGAGGTTGACCGCCCTGGCTGGTTCCGACATGACGCTCCTTTCGTGGACGCGCCAGCGTAAGGCGCGCGCCGGTCGTCGTGCGCGTGGCGCCGGTCAACAGCGCAGCGCAAGCCGTGATCGCGGGCGCACGTGGGTCAGCTGTGACAGGATCGTGGGCGTGTCACCTTTTGGCAGGCGCAAGGCGCCCGCACCCACAGATGAGGAGAGGCGCGCGGCCGAGGTCGACCTCGAGCGGATCCGCCAGGGCGGGATTCCGCTTGGCGCCGAGGAGCGGCTCAAACGCGTCGCGACCGCCAGCACGCCGTTCTTCACCAGCGATCTGAGCGCCAAGGAGTACGCGCTCGCGCAAGCGCGGGGGTCTGCAGCCGGTGGCGCAGGTGATGGGATCTTCCGTGGTCCAACAGGGCTGGGTCGGGATGCAGCGCGGCTACTACGTGACCGGTGAGATAACGGCGTTGTCCGCGCCCTGGAATCTCGCTCGCGACCGCGCCTTTGATCGCCTGCGTCAGGAGGCCGAGCTCGCCGGCGCCGACGGTGTGATCGGAATCGAGATGAACGCGGGTTCGCTCGCGGGGCCGGGAATGTCGAGATTGTGGTGTTCGGGACGGCGGTGCGCGACAGCACGCTCCAGCCCAGCAGCAGCGGGCGGCAGCTGGGAATGTGCACGCTGTCAGGACAGGATGTCGACAAGCTGCGACGGATCGGAGCCGAGGTCTGCGGCGTCGTCGGCTACACGACGGTCATCTCCGTTCAGCTCGGCCAGAACTCGAGCTGGGTGATGAACTCGGGCGCGGGGATGTTCGGCGGCGGTGGCGCGCGTATGAACGCAGAGATCCCGGAGATCGCCCAGGGTGTCTATGACGCCCGCAACCGCGTGATGCTCGAGGTCCGCCGGCAGGCCAACGCCGTGCACGCGAACAACATCGTGGTCTCGACGCTCAGGCACACGATCGAGCACCACGAGTACGAGCGCGCCGGCTACAGGTACCACTACTTCCACGTGACCATGAACATCCTCGGCACTGCGATCAGACTTGGAGCGCGCGAACCGCACCCGAGTCCGCTCACGGGGCCAGTGCCAACGATCGATCTCGGCGCGTAGCCGGGAAGGAGCTCAAAGCCAATGGCGGATTACGATCCGAGCAGCACAGAGGGACTCGCCCGGCACTCGACCGAGCGTCTGCAGATGAACGCCCGCGGGCTGTTCACCTCAGACCTGACGGTCAACGAGTATCTGTGCGTCGAGAAGGCCGGCTTCGAGCCCGTGGGCCTGGTCGTGGGCTCGAGCATTTACCACGTCGGCTACCAGTTCGCGAATCTGCGCCAGAACCAGGAGCTCGACGTTCTCAGCCAGGCCATGTACAACGCCCGCGAGCTGGCGATGACGCGGATGGAGGAGGAGGCTGACCAGCTCGGCGCGGACGGCGTGGTCGGCGTTCGGCTGGACATCGGACGTTATGAGTGGGGCGCCGACATGGCCGAGTTCATAGCGATCGGAACCGCGATCCGCCACAAGGAAGGCAGGCTGCATCGGGCACCCAATGGCCGGCCGTTCACGAGCGACCTCTCGGGACAGGCCTTCTGGACGTTGATGCAGACCGGCAAGCGACCGGTGGGGATGGTGATGGGCAGTTGCGTCTACCACGTTGCCCATCGCGGGATGCTGCAGTCGATCAGGCAGACCGGCAAGAACGTCGAGCTCGAGCAGTACACGCAGGCGCTATACGACGCCCGCGAGCTGGCCATGGAGCGGATGCAGAAGGAGGCCGAGGCGATCGGTGACGGCGTGCTCGGCATCGTCGAGGTCAAGCTCAAAGAGAACAGCCACGGCTGGGGCAGCCATGTGATCGAGTTCTTCGCCGTGGGCACAGCGGTGGTCCCCAACGAGCACGTCGCCGAGGGGCACCAGCTGCCGGACATCACGACGGTGCTCGACATCAACGATTAGCCGGAGCCTTTGAGACCTCTCGGCCGTGCTGGTCCTGCTCCCGCCCTCCCAGGGCAAAGCCTCCCCTGAGCGCGGCCGTCGCGCCGGTCTGTCCACGCTCGTGTACCCGCGCCTGCGCGAGCCGCGCGAGCGCCTGATCGACGCGGTCGATCCGGCCCTGCGGAGCGCCCCCGCGATCCCTGCCGCGGAGCTCTACACCGGAGTGCTGTTCGCGGCCCTCGGTCTCGCCGACCTGCCATGGGATGGCGTGCTGATCTCAAGCGCCTTGTGGGGCGTCGTACGACCCGGCGACCGGATTCCCGCATACCGGCTCGACATGAGCACCAAGCCACCTGGGATCGGCGGCCTGGCCGCCTACTGGCGCGAGCCGCTGCGCGCAGCGCTGCCCGATCGTGGGCTGGTGCTCGATCTCCGGTCCGGCTCGTACGCCGCGGCTTGGCAACCGCGCCGCGCAACGCGTCTGGCGGTCCGTGGGTTCACGGAGGCGCCCGACGGCAGCAGGTCGGTGATCACGCACATGGCCAAGCGCGTGCGCGGCGAAGTCGCGCGCCTGGTGCTTCAGGCCGGAGGCGCGGAGCGCCCCGAGGAGGTTGCCGAGATAGCGACCGCAGGCGGTCTGCGGGTCGAGCTCTCAGACGGCCTACTCGACGTGATCGAGTGATTCGCGCTGAGACGGCTGCTCTTGCTCGCTCAACTGAGGCTGCGCCGGCCCCGCTTGGGCCGGCTTCACCTTGACGGGCACGGCGTCACTGGGCGACGGTTCCGGCTCGTCCTCCTCGACCACGATCAGCGTTGCCTTCATCCGCGGCTTCAGCCTCGGCACGATCACCGTCGGCAGGAGCAGCGGCAGCAACAGCAGGTGCAGCCAGTCCCACAGCGTGTTGCCACGGAAGCCGGTCCAGCTCCAGTTGCCGACGTAACCCCCGATCACGATCGCGACGAACACCGCCAGCGCGACGGCCGCAACGAGCGAATCACGCGGCTTCCAGTTCAGACGCAGCTCGTCCATGACCGGAACGATCGCCAACGCCAACGGCAACGCCAACAGCTCGAGCCAATCCCACAGCTTGTTGCCGGAGAAGCCAGTCCAGCCCCACGGGATCATGTAGCCGGCCGTGACGAACGCCGCAAAGCCCACGACCGCCAGCGATCCCGCCCACATGTGCCCCGAGCGCATCCGGGTGCCCCGGCTCAGCAGAACAGGCAGCAGGCCGAACGCAACCGGCAGCAGCAGCAGATGCAACCAATCCCACAGCGTGGCCGTGTTGCCGTTGATGCCTGTCCAGGGCCAACGGTGACCGTAGCCACCCCACAACACGACAGCGACCGCGGCCAGAGCCAAGCCCGCAGCCGCCAGACGAGCGGGCGACAGCTGTGCATGGGAAGCGGAGGACCGCTCCGTCGCTGGCGCCCCATCAGGCAGTTCCACGCCCAACTCTCCACCACCCACGCGGCGGATTCTCTCACAGCCTGCCCGGCGCGCAGAGCTAAGGGCGAGCAGGGCTAAGGACGATCTGCCAGCAGCGCCTGAAGCTCGCGGGAGCGCTTGGGGAAGCGTGGTAACGAAAACGCGTGCTCGTCACCGGCGTTGGTGTTGATGATCACGCGCCGGCGTAACCCGCCCGAGGTCACCTTGGTGTCGCGCCCGACCACTCGCACGTCAGCGATCGATGTCAGCGGCACCCGCAGGATCCCGTAACGACGCCTCGAGAGCACACCGGGACAGAAGAAGAGGCGCCTGTCGCTCACGTAGACGCGTCCTCCCACCCAGGTTCGCCTGACTCGATGCGTCGCCGGCCCGTGCCAACGCAGCACCTCTCCGGGCTGGAGTTCCAGCGCCCCCTCGAATCCGTCGTCAAGCCTGCCCATGCGCAAGACAGCGTACGCGGCCATCGGGCGAACGTGTGTTCGCTTCGTTCCGTCCGAGGCGCAAGGCACCATGCCCGGTCCCATGACCTCCGACGGCAGCAAATATGGCGGCGCCAACCGGCGACTGGAGCGGGCGCTCGCCGACGGTGATCTGGGGCGCGCCGTGAGCGCCAGCCGTGAGCTTCCGCGAGTCGGGCTCCAGGATGCGGCGAAGATCCTGTTTCTGATGGCGCGCAATCGGGACCGCCGCTATCCAAAGGCGGCGGCCCGCTGGTTGAGCCGCTTTGCCACGGAGATCACGGACGTGACCCCGGAGCGATTGGCACAGGTGGCGGATGCTCTCGCCGACCTCGAGCATGCGGACCCAGATGCCGCGGAGGTGCTCCTTGTTGCGGCCCGCAACGGTTGATTCGCGCGCGATCTCTCGCGGCTCAGTCGCCCACGGGCGCGCTGGCATTCGTGTGTCTGAGGCGCCGGCCCAGCAGCGCCATGCGCGAGCGCCGGTCGGGCAACGGTGCAAACACGACCTCGACCAGCAGGCCACCCTCGGGTCGCGCGCTCACGGCGACGTCGGCCCGATGGGCTCCCGCAACCGCCCGCACTATCGGCAGACCGAGCCCGTGACCGGCGCCGTGGCTGGTTCTCGCGCTGCCCAGGCGCTCGAACGGCTGGAACAGACGCTCGACTTCCGCGGGGTCGATGACCGGCCCGGCGTTGGCGACGGCGAGGAACGGCCGGCGCTGCCGCGTACCGGTCGTGACTTCCAGCCATCCGCCCGGGATGTTGTGACGCACCGCGTTCTGGACGAGGTTGGCGATCAGGCGCTCGATCAGGCGCGGATCGCCCTGGATGGACGCCGCACCGAGGTCGCGGCGCAGCTCGAGGCCATTCTCGGCGAGCTCCGAGTCGCACGTGAGCGTCGCCTCGACGGCGAGCGCCGCCAGGTCGACCTGCTCGTACCGCCGGAGTCCCGCCTGCCCGCGCGTCAGAGCCAGCAGCGCGTCGATCATCTGCTCCAGGTGCTGTTCCGCGGCGAGCACGCGCTCATGCGCGGCGCGCAGCGATGCCGCGTCGGCCCGCGGGTCGGCGAGCGCCACCTGAATCAGGGCTCGCTGCCGCGTGAGCGGCGCTCGGAGCTCGTGTGATGCGTTGGCAACGAATTGCCGCTGGGCCTCATGGGCTGCCTCGAGCGGTTGCAGGACGCGGCCCGCCATCAGCCAGCCAAGTGCCAACGAGAGCAGCGACATACCCGCAAGCGCGACCCCCGACTGAAGCAGCAGCTCACGTGTGACCTGGGAGCGTCGGCTGCCCACCTGGGCGACCGTGCGCTGCGCGTCGGGTGAGAGCCCGCACCGAGCCGATGCCTGGGTGAACACCCGCGACTGCTGATCGATCGTTGCCGGAATGACGAAGATCGCCGCCCTCGCGATCCATGATGAGGCGAACTCGCAGGAGGTTGGCCGGCGTGGAGGTCCGGGGTTGGGAATTGACCGACGGGCACCGAGGACGGTCCGTGGAACTCCGTGCCGCGCATGCATTGCCGGCCACGCCGCGCCAGTGCGCCATCGTCTCGGCCGAGGGGCCGTGCCGGTAGGCTTTGCCGCGGACCGGGCGGGCTCGCTGGTTGCGTCGCACTCCGTCGGCCCACCGCCCGGGAGCGTGAACACGAACCCGGCGTTGGCCAGAAGCAGATAGGCGATCGCCATCAGGGCCGCGCCGGAGAGCAGGAACAGACCGCCGTACATCAGCGTCAGGCGGGTCCTCGCCCGGCTCATATTCGGTACCCCGCCTTGGCAACGGTCTCGATCACGGCCGGCTCACCGAGCTTCGCTCGCAGGCGGCTGATCGTGACCTTGACCGCTCCCGTGAACGGGTCGGCGGCCTCGTCCCACACGCGCGCGAGCAGCTCCTCGGCGGAGACGACCCGACCTTGGGCGGCGAGCAGCAGCTCCAGCGCTCCGAACTCCTTGGGCCGAAGCGCCAGCTGCCGGCCCCGCGCGGCACGCGATCCGCCTGCCGGTGTCGACGCACGATGTCACCGTGCTCGAGCACCGGCGGGACGCTCGGATGAGCACGGCGGGCGAGGGCGGTGATCCGGGCGACCAGCACCGGGAAGTCAAACGGCTTCGTCAGATAGTCGTCGGCGCCGAGGCCCAGCCCGTCGATCAGATCCGCGGTCTCGGCGGCCGCCGTCAACATCAGTACGCGGCTGCGTCCACCGGCCGCCACCAGCTGCGCGCACACCTTGTCGCCGTGAACGACCGGCAGGTCGCGATCGAGCACGATCACGTCGTAGTCGTGCACCTGGGCGCGCACGAGTCCGCTGGCGCCATCGAGGGCAACGTCGACGGCCATCTGCGACTGGCGCAGTCCGGTGGCGACCGTCTCGGCAAGCTCCTCGTCGTCCTCGATCACAAGCACCCGCATTGGCCGCTCCTTCAGCGCTGACCGTAGCCGGACCAACGTTTCAGCGGGGTTTCAGCTGCGGCTCGCCTGACGTGGTGCTGCTACGCAGCCGGGAAACCACGCGGAAACCAGGTGAAGCGTAGAACCGGCCCGCAGAGCTGAGAGCTGGCCCAAAGGAGAACTGAAAGCCATGTCACCGATCGTCCATGGAACCAAGGTCAACCGCAGGCGGCGGCCGCTGGCATATGCCGGCTCGGCAGTTCTCGCCGTCACGGCGCTGGCGCGGCTGCGGCACGGCCTCCCACGGCGGCACCACGGCGACCAAGGCGGCGAGCGTCCGCCGCGGTCGACGTCGCCGAGCACGGCCGCCGAAGCAACCGCCAGGAGACCACCGCCGGATCGGCGTTCACCGGCAACCGGCCCCCTCGCGTACTCGCCAGTGCATGCGCGCACACGGCGTTACCGATTTCCCGACCCAAAGCCCGGCGGGGGATTTGCCTTCGAGACGTACTCGAACATCGTAGCTCGTCGCCGACATTCCGCGGCCCAGGCCAAGTGCCAGAAGCTCCTGCCCACCTCGGGGCCGCTCGGCTCCGGGCTCCGCCTTCGAAGCAGACGATGGCCAAGCTGCTGCGTATCGCCACGCTGCATGCGCGCGCACGGCGTCCACCAGTTCCCCGACCCGTTCTACAGCCGGCCGGCGCACTTCACCCCCGGCGAATACCAGGAGATCACGGACTTCGACGGGGCTTCCTGCTCTTCCCCACGTCCATGAACCTGCAGGCGCCGGCATACCGTCAAGCGCTGACTGCCTGTGGCTCGCCGCCGCTCGGACTCCCGCACTGATCAGCGACTGTCGCGCCGATCAGCGTCTGGTGCGCTGCCGCTTGCCCGGCTTGTGCTTCGCGGGCTTGTGGCCGGGCTTGACGCCCCTGCGCCGGTGCAGGATGGTCGCGGCCGTGACCCGGCCCGCCGGTTCAACCGTCGGCGGCGCGGCGAAGTACCGCAGCTCGCTTGACCAGGTGAAAGTGAGATTGGCGGTCGAGTAGCCGGACAGCACCACATAGGCGAAGGAGCCACCATCGGCGCCGCTCTGGGAGTAACCGCCGCCGGCGACGAGCGGGCCACCCAGCTTGTTCCAGAGGATGATGTCGCGGTGGCCCCAGCAGCCCGGTCCGCCTGCGGCGGGGCAGCCGATATTGGTGTCAAGGCCGTGTGGGCCGTCGTCATACATCCACATGTAGTCGGCTGCAAGTGCCGAGCCGGCCCCCGCCCAGATGGCGCCGCCGCCGCTGAATCCGCCGGACGGGAATGACGGGTCAACTCCGTTGGCCGCTCCCTGGGACGGCGAGCTGGTTCAGCGCCGAGCTCAAGCCCACGATCGGCGCGAGCCCGCGGTTCACGCGCTCCAGGTTGATCAGCACGAAGCCCTGCTCGACCGGCGTCAGCGTGCGCCAGTTGGTGGGAAGCGTGAGCGGTCCCACACCCTCGAGGATGCGGCATGAGTCGATGTCGGTAACGCCCCAGTACCCGCCGGCGATGCTCGCGTGGTTGCAGTCCGAAGCCGGGTTGCGCGGTGGCAGGGTACCCACGGTTGCTGCCTGTGCAGCGCCGGCTGCACCGCCGAGCACCACACATGCGGCGAGGGCGGTAAGGCACCGGATGAGAGGCAGCTTTCGCACCGTTTTCAGGATCGGCTTTTCGGCAGGCGTGCTTGCGTGGCTGCACATGCACGTCGGACAAACGTCCAGGTTGGCCTGCATCCGCTACTGGCCGGCGCCGCCGCTCCCGAGGGCCAGCGCCTCCGAGTGGCGCGTTTTCAACGACAGACGGCGACGAAATCGAGCGCTCGGTAGAGCGGTAACCGGTCCGACAATGTGAAGTCGCGCGACTGGATTCTCGGCGTGAACCAGTCGTAGAAGGCCTTTGTCAGTCCCAGACCGCTGTGGATCCGGTCCCAGCCCAGTGACAGCGCGACGTTGTGGATCCGAAGCCTGCCGGCGTGGTAGAGCCCGTAGATCTCGACGGAATCGAACACAGACTCACACAGCGCGCGGAACTCGTAGCGCCCGGTACTCCTTCAGGTGCCATGGATTGTCCGATTTCTCGGCACCCTGCGGGGCGATTGTCAGCAGGTTGGGCGTCGAGACGTACACCGCGCCGCCCGGGGCCAGCAGCGTCCGGAAATGCGAGAGGACGTCCGCGGGGTTGGCGACATGCTCGATCGTCTGCAGGAACGTGATTGCGTCGCACATCTCGGGCTCGCCCGTAGCGCTCCACCAGCGCGCGCTCGAAGCTCAGGCCCGGCTGCGTGTAGCGCAGGCGGGCATGCTCGTAGGCCTCCGGATTGGCCTCGACACCGATCACCGACGCCGCTGTCCGAGCGAGCGCGTGCGGCACCATAACCCTCGCCGCTGGCCATATCGATCACGCGCAGGCCCTCGACGCGGACGGCGATCCACTCGTAGACGGCGAGGTGCCGCCGATACCAGTAGTTCTCGGCCGGGACATCGGGCAGCGTCCGCTCACCGGTCAGCGCCAGCGGCGGTACGCCCGGGGGCTGGTTCTCCTGGATGTAAGTGCTCACCGCCACCGGCGACACGGTAACGTCATCGCGCGATGCAGGCGCTTCGCTCGGACGAGCACATCCGCGACGTGAACACGCGCTATCACGATGTTGCCGCGGCCAGCTACGACGAGAAATGGGGCATCGACTTTGGCGAGACCGGCCAGGGTCAGGTGCTCGGGAAGGTTCGCAAGCTCCTCGGGCCGGGCGCGGGCGATCGCTTTGAGAGTGCGCTCGAGATCGGAGCCGGGACGGGCTACTTCAGCCTGAACATGATGCGTGCCGGTCTCATCGACGAGCTTACGTGCACCGACATCTCGACCGGGATGCTGGACGCGCTGCACGCCAACGCGCAGCGACTCGGGCTTGACCAGGTCAGCAGCGTCCAATCCGACGCCGAGTCGCTTCCGTTCGCCGATGAGAGCTTCGACCTCGTCCTCGGCCATGCGGTGCTTCACCACCTACCGGACCTCGACCGTGCCTTCTCCGAGTTCCGTCGCGTCCTGCGCCCCGGCGGAACGATCCTGTTTGCCGGAGAGCCCTCGCTGCTCGGTGACCGCCTTGCTCGCCTGCCCAAGCGAGCCGCGCTACTGCTCGCCCCGCTCTGGCGACGTGCGCTGGGTGCGACGCCAGCTGCCGATCCGACCCACGATCTGGACGATCCCGACTCCTCCGAACACGGGCTCGAGGGCGAGGTTGACATCCACGCCTTCTCCCCCAC
Organism: uncultured Actinomycetota bacterium; assembly: GCA_963818135.1. Taxonomy (GTDB): domain Bacteria; phylum Actinomycetota; class Thermoleophilia; order Solirubrobacterales; family Solirubrobacteraceae; genus Palsa-465. The sequence continues at coordinate 10,934 of CAWFRF010000008.1, read as the reverse complement.
CGACCTCGAGCGCCTGGCAAACGGCGCCGGCTTCACCGACGTGACCGTTCGCGGTGAGGAGCTCGTCGCCAACTGGTTCGGCTGGTTCAACCGCGGGCTCGAGGCGTCGGCGACCCCCGACGACGTTCCCATGTGGTGGCGTCGCTACGCCTTCCACGGCTATTTGCGCCTTCAGCGCCTCGACGAGCGCGTGTTCGAACCGCGCCTTCCCCCGGCGCTGTTCTACAACCTGCTGCTCACCGCGCACACGCCCACGGGCCCGGCCTGATGTCCGGAGGGCTTGCCAGCAGCTTCCCGCTGTTCCCGCTCCAGCTTGTCGTGCTGCCCTCCGAGGTCGTGCCGCTGCACATCTTCGAGGAGCGCTTCAAGACGATGATGGAGGACTGCCTCGCGAGCGACAGCGAGTTCGGCGTCATCTGGATGGCCGACGACAGCCTGCACGAGGTGGGTTGTGCCTGCCGGATCGAGCGTGTGCTCGAGAAGTTCGACGATGGCCGCCTGAACCTGCTCGCGCGCGGCACCAGACCGCTTCGCGTGATCGAACGCCAGCGCGACCTCGCCTACCCGGCGGGCGTGATCGAGTTCCTCACCGACAGTCCCGAGCAGCCCAAGCAGGAGCTGGTCGAAGCAGCGCGGTCCGCCTACGCCGAACTGGTCCACAAGGCAACCGACCGCACCCCAGGCCCGGATGAGCTGAACGAGATGAGCGCCTATGCGATGGCTGCGACGGTCGACTTCGGGCTGGACGCCAAACAGGGCCTGCTCGGATTGCGCTCCGAGAACGCGCGCCTGCAACTGGTGACGCGGCTGTTCCGCGCGGCGCTCATGCGGCTCGACTTCGTCGACCGCGCCCAGGCGCGGGCTACGTCAAACGGCAAGGTCCGCTTCTAGCTAGGCGTTTAGACAACCATCGCCCCACCGAAGATGAGGCAGTACCAGGCGAACGGCATCAGCGTTCGCGTGCGCAGATAGCGCGTCAGGAACCGGACGGTGAAGATCGCTGTGATCGCAGCGGCGACCGCGGCGATCACCGCCGCCCCGCGAATCCCTGCACCCAGCGGACCGGTCAGGTCACCGTACTTCAGGAGCCCGGCGGCAAGAATCGGCGGCGTGGCCAGCAGGAACGCGAAGCGGCCCGCGTCCGAGTGGTCGAGACCGCGGCCGAGGCCGCTGGCCATGCAGACGCCGTCGCGGCTGATGCCGGCGAACAACGCCGAGTCTGGGCCACGCCGATCACGGCAGCCTCCCGGTACTCGAGTGTGTCGAGCACGCGCCCGCCATCGGCCTTGGCGCCCTCCCGCCGTGCCAGCTCACGTACCTCTGCGCGCCGCCGGTAGCGCTCGGCGAAAACAGGATGCATCCGTTGATCATCAGGAAGATCGACGCCGCGAGTGGCTTCGCGAACAACGTGCGCAACGGGTGCTCGAGCAGCAGCCCGAGGATGCCCACCGGGATCGTCGCCACGATGATCAGCCACGCGAGGCGCTCGGTTGGGGTCTCCACCCGCCGCTTGCGGAGCGTTACGAAGAATGCGCCGATGATCGCGACCCAGTCCTTCCAGAAGTAGATCAGCAACCCCACGGCGCTCCCGACGTGCAGCATCACGACAAAGGCAAGCCACGGTGACTCGGGCTGCGACTCCCAGGCGACGATGTTGTTCCAGCCGAACAGGTGCGGCAGGATCACCGTGTGGCCGAGGCTCGAGATCGGGAACAGCTCGGTCACTCCCTGGATGACGCCGAGCACGATCGCCTGGAACGTGGTGATCAGATGGGTCGCGGCGAAGGTCAGCATTGGGCTGAGCCTAGCCCGGGACCCGTCCGAAAACTCGCGCGGCCAGAAAGTTGGTCCTGTGGGACTAATCCGTGAGGATTAGTCCTTCAAGACGCCAATCCTCACGCCGGCGGATCAGCCTCGCGGCATGAACTCCGGAACGTCCATCACCTCGGCCGCGCGGGGCGATCGCGGCGACAGGCTGCGCATGGTGGGCTCCGCAACCCGGCTCACGCGCGGCTCACCGGCCGGTTCGACCAGCCGCGAGTTCGGCTTGCGCTCGTCATAGCCAGTGGCGACAACGGTGATCCACACCTGGTCGCCCTCGATCTTCTCGTCGACCATGGCGCCGAAGATGATGTTCGCGTCCGGATGCGCGGCCTCGGCGACGGCCTTGGCCGCCTCGTTGACCTCCCACAGCGAGATGTCAGCGCCACCAGTGATCGACAGCAGGATCGAGCGGGCGCCCTCCATGCTGGTCTCCAGCAGTGGCGAGGCGACGGCCGCCTCGGCGGCGTCGATCGCGCGACGCTCGCCGGTGCCCATGCCGATACCGAGCAGCGCGCTGCCGGCGTCCGACATGATCGTGCGCACGTCAGCGAAGTCGAGATTGATCAGCCCCGGCAGCGTGACCAGATCAGAGATCCCCTGGACACCCTGACGCAGCACGTCGTCGGCGACGCGGAAGGCCTCGACCATCGTCGTGTTGCGCTCGAGCACGGTGAGCAGGCGGTTGTTGGGGACGACGATCAGCGTGTCCACGACCTCGGACAGCGCCGCGATCCCGGCCTCCGCCTGATCGCGGCGGCGTGTGCCCTCGAACTGGAACGGGCGCGTGACGATGCCGACGGTCAGTGCCCCGAGCTCGCGAGCTATCGAGGCGACGACCGGCGCGCCGCCGGTGCCCGTGCCGCCACCGGCGCCGGCGGCGATGAACACCATGTCGGCACCGCGCAGCGCGGCCTTGATCTGGTCGTACTCCTCGCGCGCAGCCTGGCGTCCGAGGTCCGGGTTCGCGCCCGAGCCGAGCCCGCGGGTGATGCGCGTCGCCGATGTGCAGCGTCGTCGGTGCGGCTGAGGTCTGCAGCGACTGAAGGTCGGTGTTGATCGCGACGAACTCGACGCCCTCGATGTCGGCCTCGATCATGCGGTTCACCGCATTGACGCCGGCGCCACCGACGCCGACGACCCGGATCACGGGGCGGCCGACGGGCTTGAGGCCCGTGTTGCTGTGCTCGAAGATCCCCTCGGGCCGGGCGTACACGTCGTGACACCGGCGCCGGCGCCGGCTTTTGCACCGGGGCAGGCGCAGGCGGATCCATCAGGCTCGCGGGAATGTCGGCGGCGAACGCCGATTCCAAACGCTCCTGCGGCGAGGGGACGCCGGGAAGTCGTGGCTCGCCGGTGCCGACGCCGCCGTCCGCGGTCTCCGGCTCGCTCGGAACGGTGGGCGCCAGAGACGGATGCGGGTGCGACCGCCGCTCAGCCGGCTCCGCGACAGCGGGAGCAGGAGCCGCAGCCTCGGGCTCCGTCTGAGGTGTTTCGTTTGTGCGTCTCCTGAGCGGTCTTGCGGAAGAGCTGGGACAGCGGTCCCTCACGCATGCTCGCGCGCTTAGCTGTGGGCATTCGAGAGGACCTCCTTCGCGAGCTGACGGTAGGAATGAGCTGCCATTCCGTCAGGGTCGTACTTGAGCACCGACATGCCCTTCACGGGCGCCTCTGCAAAGCGTACGGTCTTACGGATGCGTGAGGCAAAGACCTGGTCGCCGAAGTTCTCCTCCAGCAGCTCGATCGCCTCCTTCGCGTGAAGGGTGCGGGTGTCGACCATCGTCGGCAGGATCCCTTCGATCCTGACGTCGGGGTTCAGGTTCTCCCGGATCATCTGGAGCGTGTTCTGAAGCTGGATCAGCCCCCGCATGGACAGATACTCGCATTGCACGGGGACGATTACGCGATTTGCTGCGGTCAGGGCGTTGATCGTCAAGAGTCCGAGACTCGGTGGAGTGTCGATGAAGCAGTAGTCGTAGTCGTCGGCGACCTCGTTGAGCGCGCGCTCCAGCGCCCGCTCGCGACCGATCATCGTCGACATCGCGATCTCGGCGCCGGCGAGGTCGATCGACGCGCAGGCGACATCCACCTCGCGCTTGTGGATCACCTCGCGGATCGAGACCTTGTGCACGAGCACGTCGTACATCGATTTCTTGAGGTTGTCCGGATCGATGCCCTGAGACATCGTCAGGTTGCCCTGCGGGTCCATGTCGCAGCAGAGGACTCGATGGCCCTCCTCTACAAAGGCCGCGGCAAGATTGAGCGTGGTGGTGGTCTTCGCGACGCCCCCCTTCTGGTTGGCGAAAGCGATCACCTCGAGGCTGGCCGTCACGGGCGCTCCTCCGGGAAAGGGCTTGTTGCTGAGAGACTCATTCGCGCCTGTATTCGCAGAAGCGGCGGGGAATCCTTCAATGGCGGGCGGATTCAGCCGCTCGGGTATGTTCCAGGACGCAGTGGTTCGCAACCCTGCTCCACCGCCGCCTGATCTTCGTCACCGGCAAAGGCGGCGTCGGCAAGACGACCGTCGCGCTCGCCCTGGGTCTCGCGACCGCCCGCTCCGGCCGGCGCACGATCGTCGCCGACATCCACGGCGAGACTGAGCCACACGTCGAGTTCGAACTGGCGCCGAACCTGTTCCGGATCTCAGTCGACCCGCAGACCGCGATGGAGGAGTACCTGAAGTACAAGGTGCCCGGGCCGGCAGGCCACGCCCTGCGCCAGAGCCGTCTTTTCTATGCGTTCACGATGGCGACGCCGGGCATGCGCGAGCTGCTCTGCATGGGCAAGCTGTGGGAGCTCGCGCAGTTCGAGCGCCGAACCGAGGACGCCGACGCCTATGACCTCGTGATCGTGGACGCCCCCTCCTCCGGGCACGGTGCCGGGATCCTACGCACCCCGCGCACGTTTGCGGAGATCGCCAAGGTCGGGCCGATCGCCCACCAGGCGGGAACGATCGCGCAGACGATCGCAGACCCGGAGTTCACGGCCGTGGTCGCCGTCTCGACGCCGGAGGAGATGCCCGTCAACGAGACCTTCGAGCTGCACGACGCGCTCACCTCGGCGCCGGATCCCGTCGAGCTGCAGGCGGTCATCCTCAACGCGCGCTACCCCGACCGTTTCAGCGACGCCGATGCTTCGACGCTGGCAGCGGCACGCGAGTCCGGTTCCTCCGAGGCCGCGCGCGGGGCGATCGATGTCGCGCTGGCCGAGCACCGGCGCGCGACGCTCCAGCGCGAGCAGGAGCAGCGCCTGCGCGAGCAGTTCGCTGATCGGCTGCTGGTGCTGCCCTACCTGTTCGAGCCCAGCATCGGGCTCCCGCAGCTCGAACTGCTCGCCGAGGTGCTGTCCGCATGAACGCGCAGCAGCTGCTGGAGGGCCGGCGAATCTGCGTCTGCGTCGGCGCGGGCGGGGTCGGAAAGACAACGACCTCCGCGGCGATCGCGATCGGGATGGCGGCGCGCGGCCTCAAGGTCGCGGTTGTGACGATCGATCCTGCGAGGCGCCTGGCCAACGCGCTCGGGCTCGAGCAGCTCGACAACGAGCCGCACCTGGTCTCCCCCGCGAACCTCCAGGGCCTCGAGTTGCGTGGCGAGCTGTGGGCGCTGATGCTCGATCCCAAGCGCACATTCGATGATCTGATCGACCGCGTCTCTCCGAGCCCCGAGCGCGCTGAGGAGATCAAGCGCAACGGCGTGTACCGCCAGCTCTCATCGGCAGTCTCCGGTTCACAGGAGTTCACGGCGATCGAGAAGCTCTATGAGCTCGCCGAGGCCGACTACGACATGCTGATCCTCGACACGCCGCCGGCCCACAACGCTGCCGAGTTCCTCAACGCGCCGGGACGGCTCACGTCGTTTTTGAGCGGCGGCGCACTCCAGCTGCTGCGCCGGCCGACCGGCCTCGGCATGCGCCTGCTCGGCCTCGGCGCGGCCCCGGTACTGGCAGCGCTGAAACTGGTGACCGGCGTCGATCTGGCGTCCGACCTGACCGCGTTCTTCGTGCTGCTCGGCGGCATGACCGACGAGTTCAGCGCCCGCGCCAGCAAAGTCGAAGAGCTGCTGCACTCCAGCGACACGGCTTTCGTGCTGGTCACCTCGGCCCAGGACCGGCCGATCGACGAGGCGATCTGGTTCCGCGAGACCCTCCGCGAGAGCGGGATGCCGTTCGTCGGCGCGATCGTGAACCGCGTGAACCAGCCTTTGCCTCGAGGGGAGGTCGCGCTCGACCTCCCCTCGGACCTCACGTCGGTGGTGGACGCCTGCGTGGTTGACCACACGGTTTTGGCGGAGCGCGACGCTGCGAACATCGAGCGCCTGCGCGACGCCTTCTCCGGCGAACCGATCCTGCAGGTGCCGGATTTCACCGAGGACGTCCACGACACCGAGGGTCTGCTTGCGATACACCGGGAGCTGTTCCATGAGTGACCCGCAATTGCTCCCTGTCGATGCGGCGCTCGAGCTGGTGCTCGAGAACGCTCACGCGCTGCCGAGCGAGGACGTGTCGTCTGGCTGCGGCTCCCGGCCGCTATCTGGCGGAGCCCGTTGTCGCGACACTCGATCTGCCGCCGTTCACCAACTCGGCGATGGATGGTTACGCCGTGCGCCACCAGGACGCTCCTGGGCGGCTCGAGGTGATCGGCGAATCTGCGGCCGGCGCACCGTTCGCCGGGACCGTCGGCCCGGGCCAGGCGGTGACGATCTCCACGGGAGCGGTGCTGCCCGACGGCGCCGACGCGATCGCGCCGATCGAATGGGTTGAGCGCGACGGCGATGCCGCGATCGAGGTGCCGCGGACCGTCCCGCAGCACCACTCGGTCAGGTGGGCTGGTGGCGACGTCCGCCACGGCACCGAGGTGCTGCCGGTCGGGATCCGCGTCGGCGCCGCTCAGATCGGGGCCGCCGCTTCGCTCGGTTTGGGCTCACTGCGCTGCGGCCGGCGGCCGAGCGTGGCGGTGCTCACCACCGGCAGCGAGCTGCGGCGCGCCGGCGAGCGGTTGGGCCCTGGCGAGATCTACGACTCAAACGGCCCGCTGTTGGCGGCCGCGCTGGCGAGCGCCGGAGCCGAGCTGACCGTCGTGCCGAACGCCGCTGACACCCGCGATGCTCACCGTGAGGCGATCGAGCAGGCGCTGGAATCTGACGTCGTGATCAGCACGGGCGGCGTCTCCGTCGGTGGGCACGACCTGGTGCGCGAGGTCGAGCGTGAGCTCGGCGTGCGTGAGATCTTCTGGCGGATCGCGCTGAAGCCGGGCAAGCCCTTGAGCTTTGGCGTTCGTGACCGCACTCTCGTCTTCGGAATTCCCGGCAACCCGGTGTCAGTGCTGGTCTGCTTCGAGCTGTTCGTGCGGCCGGCGCTGGCCGCGCTTCAGGGTGCGCGCGATCCCAGTCCAGCTTTCACGCGCGCGACGCTCGCGAGCCCGGTGGATCAGAACCCCGAGCGCGACGAGCTCATCCGCGTGCGCCATACCGGCAACGGGCAGGTCGAGCCGCTCGCCGGCCAGCAGTCGCATCAGCTTGCGATCACCGCGTTGGCTGCCGGGCTCGCACGCATCCCCGCGGGCACGGGAACGCTGGCCCGTGGTCAGCAGGTCGACTACCTGCCGCTTGGCGACAGTTGAGCGGCGTCCCGCTCGAGCAACTCCCAAGCTGCGCGTTGGGCCGCATCGAGCCGCTCCTGCTCCGTGCCGTCCGGCATCAGCTCTGTGGCGATCGCAAGGATCTCGTCCGCTGAGATCGGACCGGCTGCGATCCGCCCGAGCAGGCGCTCGCGCACGAGGTCAGCCGCTCCCGGCAGAGTTCGTTGCGGTCGCGTGGCGTGGCCGGCGTGCTCGCGCGCCCGCTCGAGAACACGCTCGGTGACGTCACTGGCCGTGCGCTCCACGTTCTGCCAGCCACGGCCGAAACTCAGCTGGTCGAGCCGCAGCTCCGGACCTCGTACACCGTCAGCCGCGTGTGACGCGGCGTGAACTCGTGGCCCTCGAGCACGAACTCCTGATCGGCCATCAACGGAGTGAGAAAGTCCAGCCAGAGGCGCTCGTCGCCGAGGTTGAACTCGCGCACGACGTTCATGCCCATCCGCATCTCGACGTGGAACATTGTGGGGACGCTACACAGCGGCGGCTTCGGCGTCGTCGGCCGCCTCGGCCAGCAGCTCGTCCGCGACCCGGCGAACGTCGGCATCAAGGTGGCCGCAGAGCACGTCCCGCAGGATCGCCCGCAGATGCTCCGCGATCTCATCGACCAGCGAGTCGACCCCGGTGTCGGCCGGGGCCAGCCCGGCGATCACCGCACGCTCCAGTGAGATCGCGTGCGCGGTGCGCTCGGCGAGCCCAGCTCGCTGCTCAGGAGGGGCGCAGATCATCGAGAGCCGCTGCGCCAGGCGTCCGCTGCCCGGCCCCTCCGGCTCGAGCAGGGCGCGCAGCGCGAGCAGGTAGTCGGTGAGCGCCTCAAACGGCGCCACCCGCTCACAGCCCATTTCGAATCGCGACAGCGCCCACACGGCCTCGCCGGCGCCGGAGTTGTCGAGCCCGCGCCCGCCGGGCGAGTTCGACCCGAGTCTCCGAGAGATCAGGCTGCAGAAGGCGCGCAACTCGTCCTCGCTCTCTCGCGGGATCAGCGTCAGCAGTCGTGGCCGGCCGCTCGAGCCGAGCGGCAGCGGCGACCAGACGCCGTCATCGATGCGCGAGTAGCCGATCGGTCCGATCGCGTAGCCGCCCTTCTCGAACAGCCGCAGGGCCGTGAGCAGGCGGCGAAAGCGCGTGCGCGCAAACGAGACCGACGGATGTTGCAGGCGATCGTGGGCGACGCGCAGGACCAGCAGGAGCGGCGGCTGTTCGGCCGCTGCCAACTCCGCGGGCGCTCCCGCGAGCGTCGAGCAGCGCACGATCGAGAGACCCTCCCCGAGCGCCAGCTCATCGGTGCCAGCGTCGAGGTCGATCCCGAGCAGCGCCGCGATCACCTCAGTGACGCAGCGGCCCTGGTAGATCGCCCGTTCGAGCTCCTCGTACGCGACCTCGAAGCGAGAGGCGTCAAAGGCGAACTCGCTGCGCTCCTCAAAGACCCGCGAGAGGAACTCACGCAGTACCGCATCGGCCTGCGCACGCGGCTCCTCCGTGCTGTCGCCCAGGCCGCGAGCGCGTAGGTATGACTCAAGGCCACCGACGCCCTCGAGGGCGCGGGCCACGGGCGCATAGGTCGGCAGCGCGCCCAGCAGGCCCAGGCGCTCACGAATGAAGTCCCCGGTCAGCGGGCGATAGCAGTAGAGCGGGATCCGCCCTGAGCGGCCCGGGTGCGTTTGTGACGACCTCGAACGGGATCTCATCACCCTCGGACGCGGCGAGGTCGAGTCGCATCCCGGCGTCGGTGGTGAACGCTTCCAGCAGGCCGTGCAGCGTCAGATTTCTCACGCCTGCCGTTTCGGCAGATCCGTTTCAGATCCTGCGGATGAGATCCGCGTTGCAGACGGTTGAGCGGATCAGACGTGACTGGAGTGCGCCGGCCCGCCGCGTGGTGTACTGAGCGCCAGCTGGCTGCGGAGCGCCAGCGTGGCGTGCGGAGCGCCCGCGCTAGACGGCCGCGAGTGCGATGTCGACGGCTGCGTCGCAGCCATCGGTGAGCCACTGCAAGCCATACGCGCGCATGTCCTCGATCAGCGGCACCAATGCGCGCCCCTTCTCGGTGAGCGCGTACTCGACGCGCGGCGGCACCTCGGGGAAGGTCGAGCGTACGACGATCCCCTCCTCCTCCAGCGCCCGCAGCCGCAGTGACAGCGTCCGCGGGCTGATGCCCTCGAGTGCCCGCTCGAGCTCGCAGAACCGCGACTGGCCCTCAGCGAGCTCCTTGATCAGGAGCAGCGTCCACTTACCGCAGACAACCTCTGCAGTACGACAGACGGGACACGTATCGGCGGTGGACATCGCTAATCGTCCATTTTAGCGGCTACTTCACTGTCTGAAGCGACGTCTTGCACGGGTTTTCCCGCAGGCGACCAGCCGAACCCCGGTGCGACCTCGCGCGCGATGATCGCGAGCATCCGCGCGTTGTACTCGACACCGAGCTGATTGGGGACCGTGAGCAGCACCGTGTCGGCCATCTGCACGGCAGGATCCTTGGCGATCTCCTCCGCGATCTTGTCGGGCTCACCGGCATAGGTTCGCCCAAAGCGCGCGATCGTTCCCTCCAACTGGCCCAGCTGGTCACGGCCCTCGTCACGACCGCCGAAGTACATGCGGTCCTCGTCGGTGACGATCGGCAGCACGCTGCGGCTCACCGAGACCCGCGCTTCGCGCTCCCAACCGGCCGCGATCCAGGCGTCGCGGAAGATGTCGATCTGCTCGGCCTGGAGCTCCCCGAAGGGCACACCCGTGTCCTCGGACAGCAGTGTCGAGCTCTGCATGTTCATGCCCTGCGCCGCCGCCCATCGGGCCGTCTCCCGGGTGCCGGCGCCCCACCAGATGCGGTCGACGAGACCCGGCGACTGCGGCTGGATCGGCAGGCTGAAGTCTCCACCGGTCATCGCCGGATCGGATTTGGCCACGCCGTGGCCGGCGATCGCCTCACGGAAGTACAGAGCCTTCGCCCGCGCGGCGTCAGCGTCGCTCTGCCCCTCAGGCGGCATATAGCCAAAGCTTTGGGCGCCGTTCAGGGCGGGCTCGGGGGAGCCGCGGCTGATCCCAAGCTGGAGCCGCCCTCCGGCGATCAGGTCGGCGGCTGCGGCCTCCTCGGCCATATACAACGGGTTCTCGTACCGCATGTCGATGACCGCGGTCCCGATCTCGATCTGGCTGGTGCGCGCTCCGATCGCCGCGAGCAGCGGGAAAGGCGATGCCAGCTGACGCGCGAAATGGTGCACGCGCACGTACGCGCCGTCGATCCCGATCTCCTCCGCCGCCTCGGCCAGTTCGATCGTCTGGTTCAGGGCGTCGGCGGCGGTGCGCGTCTGTGAGCCCGGCGAGTTCTGCCAGTGCCCGAAGCTCAGGAAGCCGATCCGCTTACGCATCGGTGGGTGATGCTAGAGGCCGGCTCAGCACGGGCAGGTCGCGTACCCGCTTAACGCGTGAGGGGCGGGTCCTCAACGGACCCGCCCCCCTCACGAAACGAATGCCGACGCTGTTA
>CAWFRF010000007.1:0-122023 GCA_963818135.1 uncultured Actinomycetota bacterium | reverse complement strand
CAAACCAGTCACTTTCGACTGGTTGAGCTAGATGGGCGCCCAGTCGACGCTGCCCACGCTGCGTGCTGGAATGCCGATCAACAGCTGGGCCGGTTCGTGACTGCCGGTGACGATCGCCCCCGCCGCGACGACGCAGCCTTCTTTGAGGGTCACGCCTTTGAGGACGACCGCGCCATGACCGAGCCAGCAGCGATCGCCTACAACCACGGGGCTTGAGCGCCTCGCGCCCGGGCGTATGATCCGATGCGAATCGGTGTCCATGACGGCTGTGTTGCGACTAAGAGCGCAGTTCGCGCCAATCGTTATGCGCTCATCGCAATCGATCAGGGCGCCCTCATTCAGGTAGGTGCCATCGTTCACGGTCACCTCCGCGCCCCAGTTGACGGCGATCCGACTGCCACGCAGCAGTTGCACAAAACCGTTGATTTGCAGGGTCGAGTGAGGTCGCAGTTCGATGTTCGCCCCTGACGATCCGAGTGGCGCAAGGCCAAGGGTCAGAAGCGATTTCTTTGAGAGTTTCAGCCGTGCGCCACGTGCGACATGGATCCGACTCCGGCGGCCGACCAACACCAGGCCGCGGAATCTGACCGAATACCAAGCCGTTTTGACCAGTGCAAGGTCACTTATCGTTCGCAGATGCACGGACCTCGGGAGCTTCTACCTCGACTGAACGCGCACAGCGGCGAGCCTAGCCTGCTACCCATGATGCGTTCCAGGTTGAACATAGCTTGTTACAAATGCGACACAACCTCCATTGGGCCATGTCACTTTGGCCATCGGGCCGCCGGGAACTTGGTTGAGGTCGTCTAAGCTGAGTCACTGTGTCCACTCGTAAGTCTCTCGAGTCCAGCGCCGCGTGACCGCGCTCGGAGCTGCACAGTCCACCGAAGCGGTCTCGTCAAACGGCCTACCCGGCATGGGTGACACCCGACCGCGCCTGAGCGTGATCATCTGCACCCGGAATGGCGCCGGCAAGTTCCCGATCGTGCTCGACAGCCTTGCGAGACAGTCAGTTCGTCACACTACATTCGAGGTAATCGTCATCGACGACGGATCAACCGACGAGACGGCTTCCGTTGCCGAGCGCCGCGGCGTTCGAGTCGTTCGTCTGCCCGAAAACGCGGGCGTGGGTGCCGCACGTAACGCTGGCGTCAGTGCCGCGAGTGCACAGCTCGTCGCATTCACGGACGACGACTGCGAGGCGGCGGCGACATGGGTCGGTGAGCTGCTCGCGGCTTTCGAGGAGCCAGAGGTCGACGCAGTCGGCGGCCGCGTCATAGCTGAGGCGCCTCGCGGATTTGCGCGCGAGTTCCTGCGAGCCAACAACCCGCTGATCCCGCTCGAGAGCGAGATCCTGGCCAAGAGCAAGCTGAGCGATCGGCTCGGCAGGTATCTCACCAAGTCCGTGTTTGGGCGCTCAGAGCCGACGGAGATGGTCTACTCGGTGGTCGGCGCAAACATGGCCTTTCGGCGCGATGTGATCGTGGATCTTGGTGGCTTCGATGAGGCGTTCCCCTTCGCGAGTGAGGAGGACATGTGTCGGCGCCTCCACCAGCGGCCTGGGGGCGCGCAGGATCAGATATCGCAAGCGCCGCCTGCGTCACCCACTGGTTCGAGTCTTCAGTGCGCGACACGCTGCGTCGTTCGCGCGCCTACGGCCATGGCAACGCCCGTGCCGCGCTCAAACACCCGACGTGCGACTCATCGTCTATCCGTTTCCGATCGCGATCGCCCTTGCTCTCGGGCTTGCGCTGCGGTTTCAGCCGGCGTTCGATCCCCGCATTGGGCGTTTCTGCCGTGGTTGCTCTACCCGCGCTGGATCTCAAGCGCGGCCTCCGCCCGGTCTCTGCGCCCGGTGGCGTATCCCCCATTTCAGCTTGCACAGGAGCTCTCTTCGATGTACGGCGAGATCGAAGGATTGCGGGCCGGATATCGGCCGATGCCGACCATCTGCGGCATTCGGCCGCCGCTAACGACGACTGAGGCCGAACACGATGAACGCCACGAAGGAGACGATGAAACTCACTTCGCCGAACGTGTCGGTGCGTGGCCACGACGCGAAATGCGTGAGCTGCCACGGCAGCGTGTTTGGCAGCACCAGTGCCACCGCCGCCACGTATACCCAAGCCGCAAAGGCGTAGATCGCGATCGCCAGAGCGACCACATTGACAACTCGTCTGACATCCACGGCGGGCTTCATGCGTGCTCAATCACTGGCCGGGCGATCGCGAAAGCTTAGCCGAGGTGTCGAAGCCGAAAGAGCCCCAGGACGCCGTGGGAGGCTCATCACCGTCGCCCTCGCCATCACGGCGCTGGCGGCCGTCGCGATCGCGCAAACGTCTACCGGAAAGCGTGTTCTCACCTCGGTCGGGTTGTATGCGCCGTCTGAGCCGTACACCGAGCTCTATTTCGGAAATCCCAGCCTGGTCGCGCAGGCGACACGAGGCGAATTGGCGCGAACCGCTGGCCACACGTTTCGCCTTCGTCATCGGAAACCGCACGCATCGTCGCCGGACGTACCGATGGTCGATCGATTCGCTTGAGATCACCCGAGCGACCGGCGCGGCGGTCATTTCGCCGGGCGGTTCGCGATGGATGAGCGTCCGGGTCAGGACCGGTTGCGCGCGGGTCACACGCCGTCCACCTCAGCGCGTCCGGATCACCGTGGCTCTTGCCAGTCCGGCGCAGTCCATCGGTTACTGGATGGCCTGCGATGGCTGACCGGCTACCAGTAATCGCCTTTGTGACCGACGCGGTCGCTCCCTTTCCATCACGGTGGCAAGGAGCAGCGATACGAAGCTCTTCTAGATCAGTTCCGGGAACGCGCCGAGGTCCACGTGTACACGATGCACTGGTGGGACGGTCCCCGAACGCTGGTACGCGATGGCGTCAGCTACCACGCCATTTCCCCCCTGATTCAGATGTACGGCGTACAGCGGCGCTCAATCGAGCAGGCGCTTGTATTTGCACTCTGTTGCCTGCGGCTCGTGACGAAGCGCTTTGACGTGATCGAAGCCGATCACATGCCCTACATCCAACTGGCGACGCTCAAATTGGTGGCTCTGATCAGACGTAAGCGGCTAGTCGTTACATGGCACGAATATTGGGGGCCCGAGTACTGGCGCGAGTACCTGGGTCCGCCGGTCGGATCGGAGCCTGGTGTGAGCAGCTCGCGTTGGGCCTGCCCGATGCGATTGTCGCGGCGTCGCCACAGACGGCTGCGAGGCTCGAGCGAGAGTTGGGTGGAGCTACGAGCGTGATCACGGCGCCCAACGGCGTCGATCTCAAGACCATCAGGAGAATGGCACCGTTCGGCGACCCCACCGACCTGATCGTCGTGGGACGACTGCTCGGCACAGTCAGCGCGTCGATCTACTGCTCGAGTCGGTCGCGCTCCTGCACTCGCGAGGGCGGCCGCTGACCGTTCGAATCGTCGGGCGAGGGTCTGAGTTGGAGCGGCTGCGAAGAGCTTCGCAGGCGAGTTGCAACTCGCGCATGCCGTGCGCTTCGACACGGACGTCGTCGAGCGTGAGGATCTGTTTGCGCGGCTGCTGGCGGCGAAGGTGGCCGTCTTTCCATCGGCGCGCGAAGGATTCGGCATTGCCGTTCTGGAGGCGTTGGCATGCAGCGTGCCCGTGGTGACGACGTCAGCTCCGGACAACCTCGCAAGTGAGCTTGTCGCCGCGTCCAGCGGTGGCATCGTCTGCGAGCCGACCGCATCCGGACTCGCGGCGGGCATAGCCGCGACGCTGGACTCCCCTTGCGATTTCGTTTGCGATCAGTCCTGGCTCGAGTCGTACGACTGGAGGTCGGTGGCCGACGTGGTCTCGCATGTACTTCTCGGGCCGATTGGCGGTCAGAGCACGAACGGGCTCGCGGGCGGCCGCCGGTGACTCGCGATCAGGTGATGGAAGCTCACGAGCACGAGGTGTCGTTCGTCGTGATCTGTTTCAACGAGGAGTCGACCATCGCACGGTGCCTTACTTCGATACTGGCACAGCGTGAAGCACGTCTGCGGGAGGTGCTGGTGGTGAATGACGGCTCAACCGATGGCACCGCCGCAGAGGTTTCACGGGTGGCCGCCACGCACCCTGTGATCCGGCTGATCACGCTTCCGCACAACCGGGGTCGCCGATTCGCTCGCAGGGTTGGTTCGGATGCGGCGGGCGCGGACTACGTCGCCTATGTGGACGCGGACATCGTGCTCCCCGGCAACTGGCTGGAGCGCTGCCTGGCGGCGATTGCCGACTGCGACGTAGTCGGCGGAGTTGCGGTGCCGGATCGCGATCTCGCGTACATCTACCGCCGCTGCGGACTCGAGCCCAGGGCCGTATCCGCCTCAACGACAATCACGGGCAACAACGGGTTGTACCGTCGCTGGATATTCGGGCGGGCCACGTTCGATCCCCTGTTGCGCGATGGTGAGGACGTCGCGCTCAACCACGAGCTCGAGGCGATGGGAGCCCGGGCCAGAACGCTGACTGACTTGCTCGTACGGCACGAGGAGAACAAAACCTTCCTGGGCTCGCTCCGATGGCTGTTCGAGAGCGGGCGTGGCGCCACCCGCCAACTACGTCGCTACCGCCGGATTCGTGTCCCCGATCTGGTGTTCCTGGGCTGGATTCTTTCGGTCGGCAACGCCCTGTTTGGCACGGGCCGCAGTTCTGTGACCGCGCGCGCCCTGCCGGTCGTGTACACCACCGCGGCGGCCGCTCAGCACGTCAGACGCGGGTTTGCTTGGCAGCCGCAGAAGGGCTGCAGATGGATTGGCGCGGTGGCGATCGACGTGTGCCTCCTGACCTCGTACCTGACCGGCCGGCTCGTCGGACTGCTCGGTCGAGAGAGTCGGTGATCTGACTCGTTGAGGCGAGCGAGCGCATGACAACCACGGCCCCTCCCATGCTCATCAAGCCCCGCCTACCGTCCGGGCATCCGTGGGTGGCAACCGGGGCTCGCCGGTCTCGCTCTGATGGCGGCGATGCTTCCCGCGCGGCACGTCTGGGCTGCGTCTGTCGTCCTCGTCTGCCTTAGCCTGACGGTTCCCGGGACCCTGGCATTGCGTGCCATGCGCGCGAGCGGTTCCGCGATCTCGCGCGTACCCGCTCTACATCCCGGCGGCGTCGCTGGCCGTGCTGATGACGGCAGGCCTCGGGATCGATCTGCTCGGGCCGCTTGTCGGGCTCGACCGGCCGCTCTCCGGCGATGCGAGCGCGCTTGCGACGATTGGTTTGAGCTTGGCGCTGTGGATCGCAGCCCTGGGCTCTGGCCCCGAATATCGCGTCTCCTGGCGGCCGCTACTCGGTTCGCCGAGCGCGCTCTTGCCGCTGGCCCTTCCCGCTTTAGCCGCCGTGGGAGCGTTGCTGCTCACGAACGGTCGCGGATCGGCGGTCAGTGACGTGGGCGCAGTCGCGATTCCCCTGGTGCTGCTGTTCACGTGCCTGCGAGCCGGTCGCCTGGGAACCGACCCGCACGGCGATTTGTCTGTTCGCGTGTGCGCTTGCCGGCGGAGTGGGCCTTTTCGCTGCCTAGTCAGGAGGTCGTCGGGTTTGACATCTCCTCCGAGCTCCATGTCGCACAGCTGACTAACGCCAACGGCATTTGGCATGCCGTGCACCGGGGCGATCCCATACTCGGCGATGCTGAGTTCTGACGGTGCTTCCGAGCGTGCTCAAGTCGCTGGCCGGAGTCTCACCGCTTGTCCTCTTCAAAGCCGTCTACCCGGCGGTCACGGCGCTGCTGCCGGTATCGATCTTCCTGATCGGTGACCGCTTCCTGCGGCGTCCCTATGCCGCCGGGGCCGCAGCGATCCTCGTTGCCCAGACATATTTTGTGCAGCAGTTGCCCGAGCTCGCCAGGCAGGAGATCGGGCTGCTCTTCTTGCGACGCTCATTGCCGCGATGCTGAAGGACAGGTGACCCGGCATGTCGCTACGGCCTGATAGCGATGCTCTCAGCTGGGCTGGTCGTCTCGCACTACTCGAGCACGTATGTCGCGATCGCGATTCTGCCGATAGCTGCGCTGATCGAGCTGATCGTCTCGAGACGACGGGCGTTCGCTCGGATGGTGCTGCCGACGTTGGCGGCGCTTCGTCGTCCTGGCTCGCCGGCGCGGCGTATGGTACAGCGCAGTCACACACTCAGCCAGCAACGTGTCCGGTTTCAAGTCGTCGCTCATGAAGGATGGTCTCAACCTGCTGCCCTCAAGCTCCGGCGGAATCATCAATCGTTATCTGAACAGCAACGTGTCGTTGACGTGTCCGGGCCAAGGTATCAGCAGCTCGCGATCCAAAACTTCAAGGGCAGACATCGATACGTCCACCCCCTTCCTCGGGCACGCTCGTCGCGCTACGCCCTCCAAGACGGCGCAGGTGCCCGCCCCGCCCGAGAGACTGGCGCCGCTGGGCCACGCGTTCACTGTGCTCAACACGCTTCTTGACGAGCTCGTCCTCGCCGTCGCTGTCGTCGGGTCCCTTCTCGGCGTCGTTCGCGAGACCGAGGACTCAGGAACCTCGCAGTGCTCGCCACCGGCACGATCGGGATGCTGGTCCTGTTCAGATTCAGCGGCACCCTGGCTGCGGCCTATAACCAGACCCGGGCACTGTTGCAGGCCTGGCTGCTGCTGGCCATTCCGGCCGCCTACTTCTTGCAACGCGCGGCACAGGTGTCTCGCGACGCTTGCCGTCGACTGCGGTTGCCGCCGGTTTGGCTGTGGGGCTGGCCGCAGCGATGCCGTTCATGTTCGCGTATGGCAACGGCACGCTGCTGCTGATCACGGGCGGCAGCAAGCTCCTGAACCTGAGCCAGGCAGGGGACCGACTTCGAGACCTTCTATCAGTACCCGGGTGAGATCGACCGCCGCGACCTGGGTTTCCGCTGAGAGCCGCGGGAAGCTCATATACGCCGACCGCTATGGGCAGCTGCGCCT
Organism: uncultured Actinomycetota bacterium; assembly: GCA_963818135.1. Taxonomy (GTDB): domain Bacteria; phylum Actinomycetota; class Thermoleophilia; order Solirubrobacterales; family Solirubrobacteraceae; genus Palsa-465. The sequence goes on along the minus strand of CAWFRF010000007.1, from coordinate 115,099 downwards.
ATCAGCCACGAGCGGTGTGGCGGCGCTGCAGCAACTGACGCCTCGAACACTGGACGCCCATGCCTGGGTGTACGGCACACGGACCAACGTCGTGCTCGGCCGCGCCCACGGCGTGGTTCGGATTACACCTCGACATACAGGTGGCCGACCGCGTTCCTCAACAACTATTTCGACACGGTCTTCAACGACGGCGTGAGCAAGGTCTACCACCGGTGAGCGATATCGGAGTGCTGGTGGTACCCCGAGACCAGAACCCCTATCAGGAGGCGCTGTACACCGAATTGAGACGCCTGGGATTCAAGGTTCGCTACGGCAGCCAGCTCACCGGATCGCGCTCAGTGAATCTGCTGGCTCTCCCGCTCGAGATGGCTTGGGCACGGAGCCGCGGATCCGCATACTCCATATCCACTGGACATTCGGGTTCACGCTCGGCGGCCGTCGGAACTCAGTCACCGGTCGACTGAGCAGGTGCTGGTTCGTCCTCGTACTCGAGGCTGCGCAATTACTGCGGATGCGCATCGTCTGGACGGCTCACAATCTGTTGCCGCACGAGCCGGTGTTCGATGACGATAGGTCGGCACGCCGAGCACTGATCAAACGAGCGGATCTGGTGATCGCCCATTCGCGCCAGACCCTCGACGACCATTGCGGCGAGCTTCTCCAAGCCTCGAAAGAGCGTCGTAATCGCTCACGGCCCACTGGCGCCGGCGACCGTCAGCTCACTGCCAGGCCCGGAGCCGACCGTGACCGCGACGGGTCCTGTTCATCGGGCGCATCGCCACCTACAAGGGCGTCGAGGACCTCGTCGATGCCGCGCGCGAACATCGACGGCGCAAGCGCTCCAGGTGCGCATAGTCGGGAGTTGCTACAGACCCCGAGTTGGCAGAGCGTTTGAGAGCAGCCGCCGCGGAGGCTGAGACCGTCACGCTTGAGCTCGGCTATCTGCCCGCCGAGCGACTGGCGTCGGCACTCGCGTGGGCACACATCGTCGTGTATCCGTTTCGGACCGTGACAACCAGCGGCAGCATGACGCTCGCAACCGCAGCGGGGCGCGGGATGATCATTCCAGATCTGCCCGCGCTGGCGGACTTGCCCAGCGGTGCCGTGATTCGCTACGCACCTGCCAACGACGGTCTCAGGGAAGCATTGGCGACCGTTGTCGGCATGCCGGCGGAAGCGGTCGAGGCCATGGGGCGGGCCGCGACGATTCGAAGCGGCAACCATGAGCTGGCAGGAAATCGCAGAAGAGACGGCCGAGGTAGTTCCGTTCGCTGTGCCCTGACGCGGGGAGCAGGCCCTAGCGAGGTACCGAGAAGAAGGCCTCGCGGACTCAAGCGGGCGCATTACAGGGTCGATACTCGGGTATGGCTTCAGGTATCGCCAAGCTTAGAAGCCGCCCCCGGGATGCCGGCCGCTAGCTGTAGCGTTTGCGGTACTCGGCGTCGCTCTGGGCAGCGCATCCAGCGTCTATGCGTCAGCCACGCCGGTCGCGCCGGGCTCCGGGCGCGCCACGGTGGAGCGCGCGCATCGAGCGATCCCGAAGTTGGTCGCCCACGCCAGCGACGGCCTCGATCAGACGGACTGTGTTTACGCGTCGGATCGCATAAGCATGCTGGACACGTTCTCAGCGGCTGTGAGTCGGAGCTTTCAATGCGCGATGGTCTTCAACGACGCATCTCCGAACTGGCAGGGATGGGAGAGCCCTTGGTTCCTCCATACCTACACCGACATGAACTGGGGCACGTGGGCGACGGTTCGGGGAACGACGCGTCACCTGATCATCACCCAGAGCCTCTTCCCGGCGTCTGAGGACAGCGTGGACTGGCTCAGGCTAGGAGCTTCTGGCGCATTTGATGCGCACGCGAAAACGCTCGCGCGAAACCTCGTCGCGGCCGGCCTGGGCTCAGCCGTCGTCCGGCTCGGCAACGAAGCCAACGGAACCAAATATCCGTACTCGATCCCAGACACCCCCAGGGGTGACGCGCAATGGGTTCGGTTCTGGGACAACATGGTCACCGCGATGCGATCGGTACCCGGCGCCCACTTCCGCTTCGATTGGTGCGTCGCGTCCGGGTACCGGACAATCCCGCTTCCCGACTTCTATCCCGGGAACCGCTACGTGGACATTGTCGGTGTCGACGTCTACGACTCGGGCCTGCAGACAGCGCTCAAGGGGAAGGCGCGATGGTCGGCTCTTTACAACCAGCCTGACGGCCTGCGGGCAGTTGCCAGCTTCGCTGCCGCCCACCGCAAGCCGATGAGCATCCCTGAGTGGGGGCTGGAGCCTGCCGAGGAGCCCAACATCGGTCATCCGGGCGGGGACGACCCGACGTTCGTCAACGGGATCGCCTCGGTCGTAAAGAACGACGACGTCGCATTCCAGAGTTATTTCGATGCTGATTACGAGGGGCTCCAGATCTTCAACAGCCCGCGGAGCCTCGCTGCATATCGGCGGCACTTTGGCGGTTCCGGAGATGCTGTCACGACGGCCGGAGCAGCCACCAGCAAACTGACACCGTCCCCCCCTCCCAAACTCACGATCACGAGCGGACCCGCAGAGGGCAGCACGATCGGAGGATCGACCGTCCGGTTCCGCTTCTCGGTGCAGAGTGGCTACACCGCTCAATGCTCGCTCGACGGAGCCCCGTTCGCACGCTGCCCCGCAGAGGGCAGCGACACTCTGAGGAATCTCCCCAGCGGCTTCCACGTCTGGCGAGTCCAAACGACGACGAGCGACCGTGCCGTCACCTATCTCGGACGTGCGTTCGTCGTCGGCGCGACCGGCTCTCGCTCGGCTACTACCCGCTCTAACTGACTGGCGCGATGGCGGCAGCACCTCGCCCCAGAAGAGGGCGAGACCGGGCATAGCTCGGGAGCCCGAAGTAGCAGTCCCGAAACGAAAGGCCCCCGCCGAGCGAGAACGTCGCCGGACCAGACGCGACGCCCTAACGCGGATCGCCTCTCCCGGCGACCTTCCCACGGCTGTCCTTAAGCACCAAAACCCCGGTAGAGGCCCGGGGTTTTGGCAGTACCGCTACCGGGATTCGAACCCGGGTTACCGCCGTGAGAGGGCGGCGTCCTAGTCCCCTAGACGATAGCGGCGCGAACTGAGTGGGATAGGGTAGCGAACCGCCGCCGTTTCAGGGTGGTAAGCGGCCCGGAGGGACGCCCGGGGTTCGGGGCAAATTGCTAATCTCAGCTGCTCACTGCGGCTGTGGTGAAATTGGTAGACACGCAGCGTTCAGGTCGCTGTGCTCTTACGGGCATGGGGGTTCGAGTCCCTCCAGCCGCATTCAGATCGTGCCTCGCGGATCCCGTGGGGCACGATCTCGTTAGAGGCGCCGCATCGTCCGGCTGAGCGGGGTCGATCACCGAGTTATAGGGTTCCGGCACACGTATTCATGAGAGCGTCGATCCACATACGTAAGACGCCGGTGATCGCGGTGCTGCTCGTGATCGTCGTACTCGTCGCTCTGGCGCTGTTTGCCACTGGTAAGAGCCCGGCCTCGCGCGCGTCGGCACTGGCAGTCTCTCCTTCGCTCGATCCGGGCACGCAGCTGCACGGCGTCGCGCCCAACTTCACGCTGACGGACCAGTTCGACAGGCCCGTGTCGATGAGCTCGTTCCGCGGCAAGGTGGTGCTGCTGGCGTTCAGCGACGCCGAGTGCACGACCGTCTGCCCGCTCACGACGACCGCGATGGTCGACGCACGGCGGATGCTCGGGAGCGCCGGATCGAAGGTCGCACTGCTGGGAGTCGACGCCAACCCGACGGCGGTCTCCGTCAAGGACGTGCGCTCCTACTCGGAGCTTCACGGGATGACCCATTCGTGGGACTTCGGCACCGGATCGCTGACCCACCTCAGAGCCGTCTGGCACGCGTACCACATCGCGGTCGAGATCGAGGCCGGTCAGATCGACCACACACCGGCGCTGTTCGTGATCAGCCCGCAGGGCAAGCTCGAGCGGCTCTATCTGACCCAGATGTCGTACGCGAGCATCACCCAGCAGGCGCAGATCCTCGCGCGCGAGGCCTCGCAGGCTGCTGCCCGGTCATCCGGCGGTCCATTCGGATCTTTCATACAAGCCGGTGAAGACCATCACCCCGAGCGAGCACACGCACGCTGCCGCTGGAAAGCGGCGGAACGGTGAAGCTCGGGCCCGGCTCCCCCAGGCTGCTGCTGTTCTTCGCGAGCTGGGATCAGGAGGTGATGAATCTCAAGGCACACCTCGACGGCGCTGAACGCATACGCGAGCCAGGCAAAGGCGGGCAAAGCTCCCGCAGCTGGTCGCAGTCGACGAGGGCAGCGTCGAGCCGAACGCCTCAGCACTGCCGCACCTGCTCGGCGCAGCTCCCCGCCGCCGCTCAACTATCCGGTCGCGATCGATCAAAGCGGGCGCGTCGCCGACGGCTACGGCGTCCAGGACGAACCATGGATCGTGCTCGTCTCACGCACCGGTACCCCGCTCTGGTACCAGGACATCTCGACCAGCGGCTGGATCACCAGCGCCGGCCTGATCACGCAGGTCCGAGCCGCCCTCGACACGAAGTCCGGATCGACCAGCCCGGCGATCGTCAAGAAGGAACTCGCCGGTTCTCCAGCCCCGCTCGCGGCGATCCACGCCCAGTCCGACAAGCTGCTCGGCGGCATCAACGCGCTCAAGGCGAGGATCCGTGCGCTGCGCGGCTATCCGGTGGTTGTGAACCTCTGGGGGTCCTGGTGCGGACCCTGCCGGGCCGAGTTCGGGCTGTTCGCCTCGGCCTCGGCACGATACGGCCGCCAGGTTGCCTTCCTGGGCGCCGACGTTGGCGACAACTCCGGCGACGCGCATGCCTTCCTCGCCGGTCATCCCGGTCAGCTACCCGAGCTACCCGATCACGATCGACAACGTCTCCTCGCTCCTGCCGCAGGGCCTGCTCGGAACACCGACCACGATCTTCTACAACGCCGCCGGCAAGCGGATGTACGTGCACCCCTACTCGTACGACTCGCAGGGAACCCTCGACTCGGACATCAGCACGTACGCGCTGGGCAACTGAGACCCGCGGCCTGGCCGCGGTGCCTACAGCGCGGCGCTGACGGCCACTCCGACGAACAGGAGTGCCAGGTACAGCAGGGAGTAGTGGAACGCCACAGCCGCGCGTTCCCGCGTGGGCGAGCGCCAGAGCCTCCAGGCGAGCCCCAGGAAGATCCCTCCCAGCAGGGCAGCGGAAGCCAGATAGACCGGGCCGAAGGTACCTGTGACCCCCGGCAGGACCGTGACCGCAAGGGTGAGGAGCGTGTAGAGCAGCACGCGCCTCGCCGTGGTCGCCAGCCCTTTCACGACCGGCAGCATGGGCACATTGGCCGCCCGGTAATGGTCTTCCAGCAGAACCGCCAGCGACCAGAAGTGCGGTGGTGTCCAGACGAGCACGATCGCGAAGAGCCACCAGGCGCCGACACCGAGGTGGCCGCTCGCAGCGGCCCACCCCGACAGGACCGGGAAGGCGCCCGCGGCCCCACCGATCACGATGTTCTCAGACGTTCTGCGCTTGAGGAAGAGCGTGTAGATGACGACGTAGAACGCGCCCCCTGCCAGCGCGAGGACCGCCGCCAGCAGATTGTCGAACGCGAGCATGATCGCGAAAGAGAGAACCGCGAGCAGCGCCGCGAAGATCACAGCCGAACGCGGCGAGACCCTGCCCGCGGCCACGGGCCGCGATGCCGTCCGCTCCCCCATGACCCGATCGATGTCGCGATCGAGCACGTGATTCAAGGCCCCGGCACTCCCGCAGGCGAGCCCGCCGCCGACGACCAGCGCCAGCAGATGCACCACGCTGGGATTGCCGCCAGACGCGGCGATCAGCGCGCAGGCCGCGGTCAGCACGAGCAGCGACATGATCCGCGGCTTGGTCAGCGTCACGTAGTCGCGCCAATCCCACGAGGCCCCCGGTGCGGCGGTCTGGGTCGGCGTCAGCGCGTATTCCCCGAGAGCTCCCATCAGGCCGCCTTCCTTGTCGCAAGTGCTCGCATGTCATAGGTGGCAAAGCGAGATGCGAACGGCCACAGGTATCCGGCCCGCTCATAGCCACGGCGGTCGATCAGGTAGAGCGCCTCGGTGTGGTTGATGTCGCCATCGATCGGCGGCGAGACCTGGATGTTGTACTCAGCCCAGATCGCGGGCCAGCTGCCTGTGCGTTCCCATCAGCCAATGCCATGGAGCGACCCCGGCCAGGCCCCACTCGCGGATCGCTGTGCGAACGCTGGCCGCCGTGTCCTGAGGGTTCACGCTGACGACCACAAGCTCAGGGCGCTGCGCAGCAGGAAGCCGACGCTCGGCCGCAGCCAGCTGCCGCCCCTCCAGCGGACACTCCTGATGGCAGTGCGAGTCGAAGAACACCAGCGCGACGGTGCGACCGTGCAGTGAGGCCAGCGAGAAGCTCTCCTCCGCTCTGATCGCGCAGACGTCGTGATCGGCGGCGCCGGCACCGACCCGGCAGCCCAGGTGGCCTCGCCGTAGAGGCCATGGCGGAGGCTGACCGTCGCCGGCGTGAGCGCAGAGGATCGCTGCAGCAGTGCGTGCAACGCCACCCCCACTCCGGCTCCCACGCAGATCGCCAGCAGCGCGGCGCCGACCAGCATGCCGCGACCAACGCGCACCTGCGGTCCGCGCATCACGGCTGGGTCACTGCTGGCCTTCATTCGCTCGAGTCCGCGCCGGCGTCTAGCTCTGCGGGGATGGCGTCGCAGGGCTAGCCGGAGTGGGCTGATCAGCCGCGTTGCTCACGGGAGCGGGACGGGTCACCGCAGCCGGCGGCGGCTCCCGACGCGCCTGGCGGTAGAAGTAGACGGCGAAGCAGATCAGCAGTGCGATCGGCACCAGGCAGGTCAGCAGGGCCCCAGCGAGATAGGTCCCGAAGATCAGCGGCATAGGTTTTCCTCCGTCATTGGCTCGTGCTCAGGATGTTTCAGTTCAGGTGGCCGGCACCGTGCGCTGGTGGGTCTTCTCGCTGTCTGGGCTGGCCCAGCGAGAGAAGATGGCCAGCAGCGCAATCGAGTAGGAGACAGAGCCGGGCACCCACATCATTCCACCCGCGATCTGCTGGTCTGCCAGCGCTGAGATTCCGCCGGGCCGAGTGAGCAGGTCCGCGTAGTGCGGATACAACGGGTGCTTGGCAAGGACCAGCGTGATCGCGAGCACCCAGCCGGCGATCATCGCGCCGGTGACGTAGATCGCTCGCCAGTACCAGGTCATGCGCTGGCGCAACGGCCCGGGGTCCACGACGTGGGCCCAGAAGAGCAGCCCCGTGAAGAAGAACAGAGCGTGCTCGCAGTTGTGAATCCACTGATGATTCAGCGTCAGGTTGTACGCGACTGGGATATGCCAGAGCAGCATGTTGGCGTTGAACAGCACAAAGGCGGGCACCGGCTTGGCGATCGCCCGGATGGGAGCAGTCCACCGTGCGCGAGCCAACGTGCGTCCCACCGAGGTCCGCCAGGTGAGCGGCAGTGCCTGCCACATCCGCGGCCAGGGGCGGCCCAGCAGGATCAGCGGCGGCGCCACTGTCAGCAGGATGATGTGCTGGCACATGTGGACCCAGAACAGCTGCTCGCTGTAGTAGTCGATCGGCGAGTCCAGCGCGATCACGATGCTCGCCAGACCCGCTGCGAACGCCAACTCGCGCAGATGCTCGTCCATGCGGCTCGAGTGCCTGCTCCGGGAAGTTCCCGGGCGCAGACCCCCGAGCACGTACATCAGTCCCGCGACCGTCACGTAGATCAGCGACGGATCCCACGACCAGTGCTCGGTTAGCGAGCCCATCCCTGCACCGCCTCAGATCAGGTACAGCACTACGAACATGATCACGCCGATCGCGACGTAGAAGGTCCAGCAGGTCGAGCAGGCGCTCAGACCAGCTCGATGCAGACTCTCGTCGAGGTCGCCGGATCCAGTTCGCTTGGCGCGCCAGCTCGTGGCGATCTGGGTCTCCATCCAGTAGATGGCCCAAAGCGCCCCGAGCGCGTATGTGGCCGTCCAGCCGAAGAAGACGCTGGCATAACCGCCGCTCGCCGGCCCGAAGCCGAGCGTCGAGTACTCGAAGAACTGGAGTCCCACGCCGACCAGCGCCAGCAGGATCGCAGCGACGCCCATCGAGATCTCGTCGTCCGGACGCCGCGCCGCGAACCAGAGGAAGGTCCCGCTGAGCAGGAACGCAGCGAGAATCGCCGCGCCCAGGCCGCCTGAGGGACTGACGTGATGGCCGATCTTCCAGCTGTGGTTCGGGTCGAGCGACCGCAGGTAGAAGTATGCGAACAGGAAGGCGGCGAAGAAGAACGCCGTCGCCCCGCACCACATCTTTGCGGCGACCGAGATCGAGCGGATGCGCCACTCGTGTGGCTCCGGCTGGAACCTGTGTGCAGATGCTTCCATGACTTACACCGCTCCTGCTGTTGCCGGCTCAGGACCACCTGCCGGAATTGATGTCGACGTCTCGCCGTACGGATAGGGATCTCCGCTGAACGTGGGGATCCGCTCGAAGTCGTACGCCGGCACCGGCGTCGGCAGCTGCCACTCGGATGACTTGGAGTGCCAGGGGTTGGGCTCCGACGGCTCGCGGTCGAAGATCAGCGCCTTGATCACGATCCAGAGGAAGAACAGCAGCGACAGCCCGAGGCAGAACGCCGAGATGCTTACCCAGATGTTCAACCCCTGGAGGTTGGATGGGTAGGTGATGACGCGCCGCGGCTGACCGAGGAAGCCGACCGCGAACAGCGGCGCGAAGGTCGAGTTGAACGCGATGAACATCGTCCAGAAGTGGATCTTGCCCAGGCGCTCGCTGAACTTGTAGCCGGTCATCTTCGGGCCCCAGTAGTAGATCGCCGCGAACAGGCTGAAGATCAGGCCGCCCATGATCGTGTAGTGGAAGTGAGCCATCACGAAGAACGACCCGTGAGTCGTCACGTCGCTCGGCACATCGGAGTTGAAGACTCCCGAGATGCCTCCGAACAGGAAGTTGAAGACCCACGCCAGACAGAACAGCATCGGCACCGTGAGACGGATCCGGCCCCTCCACAGGGTGCCCAGCACGCACAGGAAGGTGAACCCTGTCGGCAGCGAGATGATCTCCGTGGAGAGCATGTAGAACGGCCGCAGGTCGGCGTCCATCCCGCTGACGAAGAGGTGATGCTGCCAGACGAAGAAGCTGAATAGCGCGACGCCCATCATGCCGGCGACGGCAAGGCGATAACCCCAGAGCGGCTTGCGGGCGAAGACCGGGATCAGCTCGAGCACGATCCCGAAGCCAGGAATCGCGAGCACGTAAACCTCCGGGTGCCCGAACACCCAGAAGAGGTTCTCCCAGAGGAAGGCGCTTCCGCCCATTCCCGGCACGAAGAAGTTCGTGTACAGGGTGCGGTCCGCCGCGCCCATCAGCAGTGTCGCGGTCAGCATCGGTGCGGCAAGCACCATCAGAAGGCAGGTCGCGAGGACCGCCCAGCAGAAGATGGGCAGCCGCGACCAGGTCATTCCCGGCGCCCGCATGGAGACGATCGTGACCGCGAGGTTCAGGCCGAGCACGCACATCGACACCGACACCAGCGCGAAGAAACCGATGTAGGCGTCGTAACCGGCCGTTCCCTGGTCGGAGAGGGGCTCGTACCCGGTCCAGCCGGTCTGGAAGCCGCCGAAGAAGATCGTGGTGATGAGCACCACGCCCGCTGCCATCAGCAGCCAGAACGTGAGCGCCTCGAGCCGCGGGAACGCCATACGCCTGGAGCCGATCATCAGCGGCACCAACCAGTTCGCGAATGGGCCGAGGATGCCGGACGTCATGATGCCCATCATCAGCGAGCCGTGCATGCCGACGATCGTCAGGTACTGGTTGGCACCGAAGACGTGCGTCGTCGGCGAGAGCAGCTCCGTCCGGATCAGCATCGCGTTGAGACCGCCGACGAAGAAGAAGATCCCGATGCCGATCATGTACTGCATCGAGATGATCTTGTGATCGGTGCTGATCCGGAAGTACTTGCCGAGACCCGGCTCGTCGACCTCGTGATCGGGGATGCTCGCCGGGTGGCCGAGCATCCGCATGATCGGGTAGTTCAGGAAGCCCGAGGCCCGCCAGGAAGCCGATCACGCCACCGAGGTAGCCGAGCAGAATCTGAACGTCGTTCTGCCCGGTGTCATCGAACGAGTCGATGACGTTGCCATGGATCAGCCCGCCGAGCAGGTACGCGATCCAATAGCCGGCTACTCCGAGAATGATGCCGGTCAGCAGGTTGAAGCCAAGCAGGCCCCGCCGCTGCTGCGGCGGCGCAGTCGGCGTTGTCGCCGTAGCGGTCATCCACCTCTCCCTGTGGGTTCTGGGAAATACGTCCTTGAGTAAGGCGGCAGCGACTTGGTCGCCGGGCCGTACTGCTTCTGTGCGCCCGCGATCCAGGTGGCGAAGGTGGCCTTCGGCGCAACGCTGCCGTTGGCGAACATGTAGCCGTGCCACACGCCGCAGAGCTCTGCGCAGTGGATGTTGAAGGTCAACGGCGCCTTCGTGTTGACGTAGGCGATGTTGTCCTCGCCCGGGTTCGCGTCGGCCTTCACGCCGAGCTGATAAGCCCAGAACGAGTGGACGACGTCAAGCGAGGTCACATGGAACTCGACGAGCGTGTTGGCCGGAATCACGAGGTTGGGCGTCTCCACCCCGCCGTACTGCGGGTAGCGGTACGTGAACGCCCACTGCTGGGCGATCACCTGGACCTGGAGGGCCTTCTTGTAGCCCGTCGGGTTGGAGAGCGGCGTCGGACCCTGTCCTCCGCCGGCGCCGTCCTGGAGCAGTCGCACAGATCCGAACCCGGCGAGGAACAGCACCAGCGAGGTGGTGATTATGAGCCACCACATCTGGATGCTGGAGTTGCCCGTGATCGCGGGGCCGTCCAAGACGGGACCGTTGAGGTCGCGCTCACGGAATGCCCACACCTCGTAGGCGAGCGTGACGAGCACCGCCATGGCCACTGGGACCGACAGCGCCAGCAGCACGATGTTGTCAGCGGTCTGGCCCGAAGCCTGCACGCTGCCGTTGCCAGGCGGCAGCCCCGGCCCGAGCACGAAGATGACGATCGGCGTCAGGATCGCGGTCGCGATCAGCCAGATCAGCGCGACGCGGCGAAAATGGGGGGTTTTGTCAGCGGTTTCCAACTCACACAACCTTCAGGAAGCCGTCCATGTACCCGACGGTCTGCATCGGGCCGCCAAAGCCGTCGATGTATCCGGCTGCGCAGGGCACGAAGCACTGCCAGCGGAGAGGCCCTTGGCCCCCGTCTCGGAACGTGAACGTGATCGTCTGATGCGCGTTCTTCAGCGAGCACGGCGCGTTGGCGCATTGGTTCTTGGCGTTGTCGTCAACGCCCTGAAGCGGGACCGAGAGGCCCAACTGCGGCACCGCGAAGACGTGCGAAGCGGTGTCCGGGTCGATTGCGACTGTGGGCTTGCCGTTGAGCAGGAAGGTCCCTCCCACGGTCCCGGTGGCCTGCGAGATGAAGGGGTTGCGCAGCCCCGAGTCGCCGTCGAACTGGTAGATGGTGACGGTGACCTTCGAGTGCGCCGGCAGGATGTAGGTGGTCTTGTGCTGCCAGTTCGTGCCGTGAGCATTCGTCTGGTAGTAGGAGACCCAGCTGCTATGCGGGTCGGTTCCCTCGGATGCCGGCACGGTCGCCAGGTAGAGCTGGGCTGCCAGGCTGAGGTCTGCGCGGCTCGTGCGGAGTCCGGCACGTTCGTCAGGTAAAGGACTACGTATGCCGCGATAGCCGCGCACACAACGAGCGCGGCCGAGAGGACAAGTATTGATCGTTTGACCATCGGTGGCCGCGAACATATAGGGTTCCCGTACGAGCAAGGGAGGGGCTCATGACAAAGCTGTCATCTAACCGTCATCTGAGGAAAGGGATCGCCGCGTCGCGTATTGCAGGAGGACTATCCGGTGGAACAAGCCGCCGCCGGGTGTGGTATACGGCAGCCGGAAACCGTTGTCATCTGGCGGGCCTGGACCGGCTCAACTTCAGGAGATCGCTCTGATGCGGATCCTGATCGTCGAGGACGAACCACGGATCCGGGACTTCCTGACGCGCGCTTTCAGGGCCGAAGGCTTCACCGCCACGGCCGTGGCCGACGGCAATTCCGGCGTGCGGTACGCGATCAGCGGCGAGCACGACCTGGTGGTACTGGATCTCCTCCTGTCCGGGTCTCAACGGGCTCGAGGTGCTGACTGAGATCCGCTACCACCAACCCGACCTGCCGGTGTTGATCCTCTCCGCGAGGTCCGACCTGGCGACGAGGCTACGGGGCTTCGAGCTGGGGGCGGTGGACTACCTCGCCAAGCCGTTCTCCCTGGACGAGTTGCTCGCACGGGCGCGCGTCCACCTGCGCAGGGCTCGCAGCCTCGACCGATCGCTCGTGATCTCGGTGGGCGGACTTGTGCTCGACCAGAGCACCCGCCAGGCGCACATGGGCGACCGCGTTGTGGAGCTCTCCGATCGCGAGTTCCAGCTGTTGCGTTACCTGCTGACACATGTGGGCGAGGTGGTCAGCCGCGAGCGGCTGCTGTCTGAGGTCTGGGGATACGACTTCGATCCCAGATCGAATGTGGTTGATGTCTGCGTGCGCCGTCTGCGGCGCCGCCTCGGTTCACACGGCCCGATCGAGACAGTTCGGAATGTCGGCTACCGGGTTGCGGCTTAGAGCCGCGGCGCCGGCAAAGGCTCTGCAACTCCGCCGCTACGCGCCGGAGCTGGCCTGGGGCGCGTTTGCCCTGGCGAGCACGGTGGCGATGGTGCTGTGGCCCGAATGGCAGACGATCCCCTTCTTCTTCGTCTGGATCTCACTCGCGCTCATCTACGGTCTGCGCGTCTGGGAGTTGCGCACGACCGTGCTCGTTCTGCTCGTGCTGACGGCCACCAGCGCGGCGGCCCTGACCGTCGATGTGGCCACGCAGCACCAGGACTGGAAGATGCTCTTCAAGGTGCCGTTGGTGGGGATGCTGTTCCTCGCGATGGTGTGGTACGCGCGCAGCCGTGTAGATGCCCTGCGTGCCAGCGAGCGGCACGCTGCGGAGCTGCACGCCACGCTCGAGCGTCAGGAGCGCTTCATCCACGACGCATCGCACGAGCTCAAGACGCCCGTGACGATCGCGCGGGGACACCTGGAGCTGTTGCGCGGCGACGGTCGGCACGACATCGAGATCGCACTCGATGAGCTGCGGCGCATCGATTCGATCCTCGGTCAGCTGTTGTTGCTGGCCACGGTCGGGCAGCCGGGGTTCGTACGCCTCGAGCCGGTTGACATCGAGTCGTTCCTCGAGGACGTCTTCATCCGCTGGTGTGACGTCGCACCCCGAAGCTGGCGGCTGGGCGCGGTGGTTAGCGGCACGGTCCAGGTCGACCCCGAACGCTTGCGTACCGCCCTCGACGCCCTGCTCGACAATGCCGTCAAGTATTCCGATGAGCACTCCGCCATCGAGCTGCGCGCTCGGTGGGGCAGCCACGGCCAGGTCGTCATCGAGGTCGAGGATGAGGGCGTCGGCATCTCGAGGGATGCGATCGGACGGATCTTCGCCCGCTTCGGGCGGGCTGACAGTGCGCGCACCAGATCCGCCGGTGGGGTTGGCCTTGGGCTGGCGATCGTAGAGGCGATCGCCAGTCACCATGGCGGCCGTTGCTCGGTGCGCAGTGGGCCTGACGGCTCGGTGTTCTCTTTGCACCTGCCCGTCGCGACCGCGGTCGCGCACAGCAGCGAGACGCTCGATGAGTCGCTCGCGTCAAGCGTCTTTGACCTGTAGCACGGGCCTCCTCGTGTTTTCCCGACGTCCCGGGAAGTAGGTGTATGGGCAGTTCTTGCCCGAGTCACACGAAGATCCCAATAGGAGGGGGTGCGCATGATTGCTCTCAACATCGTGCTCATGGCGGTGGTGATCCTGGCGATCGCGTCTGCTCTCGCTTACGCCATCGTGAGCGACCGCCGCAGTAAGCGAGCCTCTGGCGCCGCGGTGTCTCCGTCAGATGCACCGCTGCATCGACGACCTGATGATGCCGCGTGAGATGCGCCGTCCCCGCCGGACTGGTCGCATGCACGCCAGGCGCAATCGCGAGACGGGCTCGCGCGAGTCGGGCTCGCCGACCGCATAGGCGCCGTTCACCGACCAACAGGCGTGGCGCACCGGCCGCCCAGGCGTCACGCCCGGGCGGCCGGCGTTATTCCGGAGCCACCGCGACCGCAACGTCAAGAGCCCTTGACCCAGGAATACACGGTCTTAGAGGGTCCCCACGGCTTTCCTAGGGCGTTTTAACACCTGCCGGGAAACCTAAGAGCACGGGCAATTCCGCCCAGGCAACACCAACGAAACGGTTAGGAGGCCAGTGCAAATGATTGCTCTCAACATCGTGCTCATGACGGCTGTGGTCGTCGGAATCGTGTCCCTGCTCGCATGGGCGGTGGCGACCGATCGCAAGACCTTCCGGGCCGCAGGCGGCGAGCTGCCGCCCTCCGCGGCACCGCTGCACCGCAACCTGGAAATGCCTCAGGAGCTCAGGTCCCACGGCGGGCGCAGCCATGCCCCCCGCGCGCGCCGGCGCGTCCCGGGGTCCTCGATGGCCTGACGCGCCTGACGCTGCAACGCAGCGCGAACTGATCCGTCGTACAAGCTGGCCGCCCGACCTGGGCGGCCAGCTTTTTAGGTGTGGCCTTCAGCCGAGAAGCGGTTGCGCGGCGGGCGCGTTCCAGCGCTCAACGGCGCGGACGTCGTGCTCGTGGCCGAGGATGGAGATCGTCGCTGGATCCAACTTGAAACGCGCTCCGACGGCGGGGCGCTCACCGATCCAGCGAGCGACGACGACCCGCAGGATGTGGCCGTGCGCGAACATCAGCACGTCGCCGCTGGCGTGCACGGCCTCCGCGATGAGGCGATCGGCGCGCGCGCCCACCTCCTCGGGCGATTCGCCGGCGGGAGCCCCGTCGGCCCAGAGCGTCCAGTCAGGATGGTCGTGCCAGATCTCATCGCTGGTCAGGCCCTCGAACTCGCCGTAATCCCATTCCGTCAGGTCGTGCGTGATCTCCGCGCGGTCGCCGAAGCCTGCCAGCGCCGCAGTCTCGCAGCGCACGCCGCAGAGGACTCGAAAGCACGCGCGCAAACTCGAGCTCTGCGAGCACCGGCTCGAGCGAGCGTGCACGCTCGACCCCGGAAGGGAGCAGCGGGAGGTCGGTACGACTGGTGTGGCGACCGTTCTGGCTCCACTCGGTGTCGCCGTGACGGACCAATATCAACCGCGGCTCAGTCACGCCGGCACCCGCTCGAGCTCGTGCACCGCGAGCAGCGCCGCACCAAGAACGCCGGCGGTGACGCCCCAGCGCGCGATGCGGATATGAGCCCTCCCCTGGAGGCCGGGATGCACGTAGCCTGCAGCAAACTCCTGCGCTGGTCCGAGCAGCAGGTCGCCGGCAGCCGCCGCACCGCCGCCGATCACGACCTCATCGGGGTCGAACGTGTTGATCGCATTTGCGATCCCGACTCCGAGCGCGTGGGCCCAGCGGTGCACCGCTGCGAGCGCCGGCGGGTCGCCTGCCCGCGCAGCGACAACGACATCGGGGCCGAGCACCGTCTTGCTCTCGGCCAGACGCCTGCCCAGCACCGAGTCGGGATTCTCAACCGCGGCAGCCATGGCGAAGCGGTCGAGCGCCGTACCCGCTGCCAGCGCCTCGAGTGAGCCCGGCTGCGGGAAGTGATCGCTCGCAGGCTGCAGGTCGGGGTAACAGAGCAGACCGATGAGCGTCATGCCGAACTCTCCGGCGCCACCACTGGCGCCGCGGAAGATGCGACCGTCGATCACCACGCCTCCTCCGATACCCGGTACCGACGGTGATGATCACCAGGTTGCGAGCGACCATGTTGAGCTCGTCGTCGTGGGCCTCAGCCAGAGCCGCCACCGTCGCGTCGTTGTCGACGAAGACCGGCACCCCGAGCCGCTCACCCAGCACGTTGCGCAGTGGCACGCCCCTCAGGGGGATGTTGGTGGAGGCGGCAATCTCCCCTGTCTCGAAGCGCACGATCGAGGGAACGCCGATGCCAACCGCGTCATACGACGCTCCGCCGGCGGTCTGTCCCACGATCTCAACCAGCTGGTCGATCAGCGCGTCGCCGCTATCAAGCACGGTCGGTTGCAGGTTGGACTCACCCATGCCGCCCGGGCCGAGCAGTGTCGAGGCGACCTTGGTGCCGCCGACGTCAATCCCTACGACCGTCGTCATAGTCGCGAGGCTGCCTGCTCGTCGAGCACCACGACGATGTCCTCGACGTGCTCTGGGAGCAGCGAGGCTGGCACGTCCGGGGTGTGCGGCGCGTCGTCGGCAAAAGCGGCGGCGACCGGATCCGCCTTGCTCTCCCCCGTCGCAAGGACCATCACCCGCTTGGCGCGGCTGAGCGCGGTGAAGGTCAGCGTGACCCGCGGGACGAACGGCTCAAGACCCGCTTCGGGCACACCCACGGCAAACCGCGCACGCTCGTCCAGGGACGGCTGGCGCGGGAACATCGAGCAGATGTGGCCGTCAGACCCGACTCCGACCAACACCAGCTCGAAGCGGATCGCTCCTGGCCCCCCGCCGACGTGCTCGAGCTCACGCTCGTATTCGATCGCGCCCTCCTCGTAACCGCGCTCACCGAGGATGCGCCGGCAGAACTCGACCTCGACACCTGCACCCACGAGCGGCTCGAGCAGCGATTCCTTGACCATCTTGAAGTTCGAACGCTCATCGTCGGGCGGGACGCAGCGATCATCGCTGAACCACAGCTTTGCCCCCTGCCATGCCTGCGGATTCTGCGTCGCCGCGAGTCCGTAGGCGTGCTTGGGAGTCGACCCTCCGGTCAGGACGACGTGCTCACCGGTCGCCGCCGCCGCGGTCAACGCGTCAGCGCAGACCTGCGCCGGATCGTCGACGACCTGGATGTCAATGCTCATTGACTGAAACTCCTTGCTGCTTGTAGGGCAGGACCGTAGACGTGGTCCCTGATCAGAGCCTGCCTCACGCCCTCGCCGAGAATCCCGGCCTCGCCGCGGGATGCGCCGAACAGCTGCCATTCACGCGGCTTCGAGCCGGCGCTCTGCTCGCGGGCGATGAGCCCGCCGGGCGCGCGGTCGAGCGAGAGCGAGAATCCGGCGTTCCCGGTGACCGTCACGCCGGCCAGACCGCGGATCGACTGCTCCACCGGATTGAACTCGATGGTGACGGACTGGCCTCCCTCCGCCCGTGCAGTCGCGCGGCTGGAGCCGCCGGCGGCGGGCTCAAGTGCGCTCGGCGACCAGCCGAGCCGCGACGCCAACCAGCCCGTGAGCAGCAGCGATGAAACGATCGAGCCGTGATGGTGGCGAATGTAGATGCGCCGCAGGCCGTTGAGCAAGCCAGTCCGTGAGGGATCGGCGAAGCTGCCGGCGAGCCGCTCGCGCCAGGCGATCGTGCGCAGCCACGCGAGGTCGACGACATCGACGTTCGATTCGAGCAGATCGGCAGCACGCTCGAGCGCCGCGCCCGGTCCGTCGAAGTACACCGGGTCGTCGGTGTCGATCAGGATCACGTCGGCGATCGGCAGCAGCGCCTCCACCGCCTCGTCGCGACTGTGCGGCGACCAGACCACGGTCGGCAGCTCCGAGATGATGATCGGGTCGATGATGGTGTCGAGCCGGCTCAGGTGGCCGGCGCCCAGCGCGATCTCGACCGACTCGCGCAGCACGCCCACGCCACCCACGCTCGAGACGTCGCCGCTCACGGTGGCGTAGCCATCGATCGTCCTGCGGTCGTCCTCGACGGTGCACAGGATCGTTCGCGACGGGTGGTAACGCCCAACCCGCTCGAGCCTGTTGACCACCTCTCCACGCCATTCACGATCCGCGATCACGACCAGGTTCAGCACACGCGCCGGAACGAGCGTCTCGTTCTCGGCATGGCGTTCGCGCAGCAGTTCGCGCAGCGCCGCGTCGATCCGCTCAGGGCTGGTGTCGCGCTCGGCCCAGCGCGCCTCGCTCATTGCTTTCTCCTGGGCGGCCTCGCCGCAGCTTCGGCCGCCCGCTCAGCCGCCCACCTAACTGCCGTCATCACAGCCTGCGCCAGGAGCGACCGTCGAGAAGCGCGGTGGCCTCGACCGGACCAGCGGAGCCGGCGGGGTACTGTGGGATCGGCGACTCCGTGTCCTCTTCCCACGCGGCCAGGATCGGGTCGATGATCCGCCACAGCGCCTCGACCTCGTCGTTGCGTGTGAACAGCGTGGCGTCACCGCGCATCACATCGAGGATCAGCCGCTCATAAGCCTCAGGCGACTCCGAAAGGAACGAAGTCCCGTAATGGAACTCCATGTTCACGGGCCGGATCTGCATCTTGGTGCCAGGCACCTTGGCGCCCAGCGAGACTGAGACGGCCTCGTCCGGCTGCAGGGTGAGGATGATCTGGTTGGGCTGCACGCCGGCCGAATCGGGGCCCTGGAAGGCGATGTGCGGCACCGGCCGCAGCGTCACCGCGATCTCCGTCAGCTTGCGGGTCATGCGCTTACCGGTGCGCAGGTAGAACGGCACACCGGCCCAACGCCAGTTGTTGATGAACAGGCGCAACCCGACGTAGGTCTCAGTACGCGAGTCCGGAGCCACACCCGGCTCCTCGCGGTAGCCGACGACCTCCGCCCCGGAGACGACCCCCGGCCCATACTGCGCCCGAACCGCCATATCGGCGACCTCGTCCAGCGGCGGTGGCGCGATCGCCTCGAGCACCTTGACCTTCTCGTCGCGGAGGCGGTTCGCCTCAAATGCCGTCGGTGGCTCCATCGCCAGCAGCGCCAGCAGCTGCAGCATGTGGTTCTGGACCAGGTCGCGCAGCGCTCCCGCGCCCTCGTAGTAACCCGCCCGGGTGCCGATACCGATGTCCTCGGCGGCGGTGATCTGCACATTGTCGATGAAGTTGCGGTTCCAGACGGGTTCGAACAGCGCGTTGGCGAAGCGCAGCGCCATCAGGTTCTGGACCGTCTCCTTGCCGAGGTAGTGGTCGATACGAAAGACCTGCGACTCGTTGAAGTAGGTCAGAACCGCCTCGTTCTGCGCGCGGGCCGAGGCGAGGTCATAGCCGATCGGCTTCTCGATCACGACCCTGACCTCCGCATCCTCGGCCTCGTTCAGGCCGGCCTCGCCAAGGTGGCTCGCGATCACCGGGAAGAACTCCGGCGCCGTCGACAGGTAGAAGATGCGGTTCAACGGCGTGCCCAGGCCGAGGTCGAGCTCGCCGAGCGCATCCTGGAGGCGCGCGTATAGGCCCTCGTCGTCGAACGAGCCTGATACGTACTGGAAGTTCGTCAGCAGCCCGTCGAGCACGTCGGGGTCCGGCCGGCGCCGGGAGAAGCGGTCGATCGACTCACGCGCATGGGCGCGGAAGTCCTCGTCGGTCATCTTTGCGCGGGAGACGCCGATCAACGCGACGCGCTCGGGCAACGCCCCGTCGTGCGCCAGGTTGTAGATGCCCGGAAGGAGCTTGCGGCTGGCGAGGTCGCCCATCGCCCCGAAGATCACCATCGCCGTCGAGCGCACCGGCTGGCGCTCGAGGCCCTCCGCAAGCGGGTTGACGTCCGCCTCGACGTCGATATCTACAGCGGCCACTAGAGGAGGCCCTTGATCCGAGCAGTCAGCGCGCGAATCGACTGCGCCAGGTCACCTTCGAGCACCACCCGCTCGGCCGCGAGGCCGTGCGAGCGCAGTGTCTGCAGATTGCCGGCCGACGCCGCGTCGATCAGCGTGGTGAAGTCGTAGGGCTCATCCGGTATCGCGAGCTGCGCCTTGGGTACGTTCACGAGCTGCAGGAAGCGGCCGTTGGGTGCGCCCCCGCTGTGTTCCTGGCCGGTCGAGTGCTGGAAGCGTGGCCCGTAGCCCCACGTCGTCGCCATGCCGGTCGCCGCGCGGACCACCGCGCGCAGCTCGCTGATCGCCTCGTCGATCCCCGCGTTGTCCGCTCCGACCGTCGGCAGGTAGCCGAGAATCGCTACGTAGTGCGGCGGCTTGACGCCGAGCAGCTCCTTCAGAGCCGCGTCGTCCGCGGCCTCGATCGTCGGCAGCGAGCCGGAGTCGAGCACCTTGTTGGTGTTGTCCTTGGCTTCCTGCACGTTCGGCTGGTCGAACGGATTGATCTCGAGCGCCCAGCCTGCGACCGCCACCGCGTACTCGGCGATGAAGAACAGGCGGCCGAGGTCGGTCCCGTCTCCGGTCGTGACGGTCACCGTCGGCTGGCCGGCGTCGGTCAACGCGTCGACGGTCGAGTCGAGCTGCTCGCTCGGGCTTGCGCCGTTGCGCAGGTAGACGAAGACACGGTCGTCGCCGTAGACGCCCGGATCGCCGAGCGGCTCGTCGGCGACCGGCAGGATGCCCTTGCCGTGCTTGCCCGTCGACTCGGCCACCAATTGCTCGACCCAGAGTCCGAAGCTGTCGATCGGCGGGGATACGACGAAGGTCAGCTTGTCCCGGCCGCGCAGAGCGAACTCTCCGATCGTGGCGCCGAGCCATAGGCCTGAGTTATCGGTCGGCGGCGTCAGCTGCGAGCAGGTCTGCTCGCCGGTCTGCGCGCTCTTCAACAGCTCGTCGACGGGCACTCCCGCCAGCGCCGCCGGCACGAGGCCGAAGTACGACAGCACCGAGTAGCGGCCGCCGATGTCGCTCGGGTTCAGGAACGTCCTTCTGAGCCCGTCCGCCTCGGCCCTGGCAGCCAGCGGGCTGCCAGGGTCAGTGACCACGATGAACTGCTCGGGCTTCGCCTTGGCCCTGAAATACCGGTAGTGCGAGAGCGTCTCGATCGTCCCGCCCGATTTGGAGGAGACGATGAAGATGGTCTTCGCGAGGTCGACCGACTGCTCGACGGCGAGGATCGCGTCCGGATGAGTCGAATCGAGCACCTGAAGCCGCAGACCGTCCGGCACATCCCCGAAGGACTGGTGGATCACCTCCGGACCGAGCGACGAGCCGCCCATGCCGAGCAGGACAGCGTCCGTGTACCCCTCTGCCATGAGCTCGTCCTTGAGAGCGACCAGCTCGGGCAGGTGCTCGAGCATCGTCTCAGTCACGTTCAGCCAGCCGAGGCGGTCCTCGATCTCGGGAACGCCGGGGCCTCCCCACAGCGACGGATCGTGCTTCCAGATGCGCTGGGCGACGTTGTCTGAGACCGCGCGGCTGATCCGCGCGACCTCGGTCGGCTCGAACTCCGGCGGCAGGCTCGCGTCGATGGTCGGCGGGCGGCCGGTGACGATCGCCGTGCGGGCCTTGTCGATGCCCGCGAGCAGCGAGTTCATCGCATCTTCGAACAGCTTGATGCCCTCATCGAGCAGTTGCTCGGTGACCGCTGTCATGTCGATGCCCACAGCCTGAAGGGCGTTCAGCTCGGCCGTCGGATCGATCTTTGCCGTTTCGCCGGGAACGGATCCGTGGTCGGCGACGGCGTTCAGGGTGGCTAGCGGCATCGTGTTGACGGTGTGCGGGGCGATCAACTCGTCCACGTACTTCGTGTCTGGGTAGGCGGGATTCTTCACGCCCGTCGATGCCCACAGCGGGCGCTGCACGGCGGCGCCCGCGGCCGCGAGCTTGTCCCAGGTCTCGCCCGAGAAGAGCTCCTCGAAACGGGCGTAGGCGGCGCGCGCGTTCGCAAGCGCGGCCGTGCCCTTCAGGCTCTCGGCATGGTCGCCGCCGATCGCGCCGAGCTGCTTGTCGACGAGCGTGTCGACGCGCGACACGAAGAACGAGGCGACCGAGTTGATGTCGAGCGACTTGCCCTCGGCGAGACGCCGCTCGAGACCGCGGATGTACGCGCGCGCGACGGCCTCGTAAGCCTCGACCGCGAAGAGCAACGTGACGTTGACGTTGATGCCGCTATAGATCGAGTGCTCGATCGCATCCACGCCCTCCGGAGTACCCGGAATCTTGATCATCAGGTTCGGGCGGTTCACCGCCTGCCAGTACTTGCGGGCCGATTCGATCGTGCCCTCGGTGTTGCGCGCGAGGTCCGGAGTGACCTCCAGCGATACGAAGCCGTCGCGGCCGCCGGACCCCTCGTGAACCGAGGCGAGCACATCACAGGCCGCCTGCACATCGGCCACCGTGAGCGCGTCGTAGATCTCCTTCGCGGTCTTGTCGTCGCGCGCCATCTCGTCGATCGCGTCGTCATAGTCGGAGGTGCCGAGGATCGACTTCTCGAAGATCGACGGGTTCGAGGTCACGCCGCGCAGGCTCTCCTGCTCGACCATGCGCTTGAGCTCACCACTGGCAACCAGCGAGCGCCCGAGCTGGTCGAGCCAGACGCTCACTCCCGCCTCGGTGAGCGCCTTCAGTTGCGGGTTCACATCGGCCAGAGTGCTCATCGTGTTCAGTCCTTTCAGATCGACTGTGCGCGCTTTACGGTCCTGCGCGCCGCTTCTACGACGTGCTCGGGCGTAAAGCCGAAGTGCTTGAAGACATCCTCGGCGACGCCCGAGGCGCCGAAGCTGTGCATACCGATGGCCTCTCCCAGGTCACCGATCCATTCGTGCCAGCCCAGCGTCGCGGCCGCCTCGATCGAGACGCGCGCCCTGACCGACGGCGGCAGGACCTGGTCGCGGTACTCCGCTGGCTGGTCGGCGAAGTGCTCGGTGCAGGGCATGCTCACGACCCGGGCCGCGATCTTCTCCTGCTTGAGCTGGTCGGCCGCGGCGAGCGCGAGCTGGACCTCGCTGCCGGTCGCGATCAGGATCACCTGCTGATCGTCGGCATCCGCCGGTGTGTCCTTTAGAACGTAGGCACCACGCTCGATGGCGTCGTCAGGGACGCTCGCGGGATCGAGCGTCGGCAGGTTCTGGCGGGAGAGGATCAGCGCCGACGGGTGGTCGCTCGCGTTGATCGCGTTCTGCCACGCGAGCGCCGCCTCGTTCGCGTCGGCGGGACGGATCACCGACAGGTTCGGCATCGCGCGCAGGGCCGGGATCTGCTCGATCGGCTGGTGCGTCGGCCCGTCGGTGCCAAGCCCGATCGAATCGTGCGTCCAGACCCAGACCGAGGGGATCTTCATCAGCGCCGATAGCCGCACCGCCCCGCGCATGTAGTCGGAGAACGTCAGGAAGGTGCCGCCGTAGGCGCGGAAGCCGTGCAGCACGAGGCCGTTGACGATCGCGCCCATCGCGTGCTCGCGCACCCCGAAGTGGATGTTCCGGCCGGCGTAGCTCGCCGGCGACGACGTCACCACCGTCCTTGATGTCGGTGTCGTTGGAACTCGCCAGGTCGGCGGAACCGCCGACGAGCTCGGGAACGTTCGCGGCGACCCACTGGAGCGTCTTGCCCGAGGCCGCGCGCGTCGCGAGGGACGGCGTGGTGTCGGGGTCGAAGCTCGGCCTGCCGCTGCTGTCCCAGCCCTTGGCACGCCGCCGAGGCCGACGATTCGCTCGAGCTCGGCCGCCAACTCGGGGAAATGCGGTGCGGTAGCCGCTGAAGCGGTTGTTCCAGTTGGCCTCGGCCTCGGCGCGCTGCGCGGTCGCGCTGCGCCAATCCGCGAGCGCCTCTTCCGGCACGTAGAAATGCTTGTCGGGGTCCCAGCCGTAGAACTCCTTCGTCAGGCGGACCTCGTCCTCTCCGAGCGCCGAGCCGTGGGCCTGCGTCGAGTCCTGCTTGTTCGGGCTGCCGTAGCCGATATGCGTGCGGCAGATGATCAGCGACGGCTGGTCCGCGACTTCCTGCGCGCGGTGCGCGACCTCTTCGAGATTGGCGGGTGAGATGTCCTCGCCGACGTTCTGAACGTGCCAGCCGTAGGCCTCGTAACGGGCGCGCGACATCCTCGGAGAAGACCAGCGAGGTCGGACTTGCGAGCTGGATCCGGTTGTCGTCGTAGAAGACGATCAGCTTGCCGAGGCCAAGGTGCCCCGCGAGCGACGATGCCTCCGACGCGACGCCCTCCTGGATGTCACCGTCGGAGGCGATGACCCAGGTGAAGTGGTCGACGATGTCATGCCCGTCGACGTTGAACCGCGCGGCCAGCATGCGCTCTGCGAGCGCCAGGCCGACGGCCATCGATAGCCCCTGACCCAGCGGTCCGGTCGTCGCCTCGATGCCGGGTGAGTGCCAGTACTCCGGGTGGCCGGCGGTCGGCCAGCCAAGCACCCGGAAGTGCTCGATGTCGTCGAGGGTCATCGGGTAACCCGACAGGAAGAGTGAGGCGTAGAGCAGCATCGAAGCGTGGCCAGCGGAGAGGATGAAGCGATCGCGGTCGATCCAGGTCGGGTTCGCCGGGTTGTGGCGCATCAGCTTCGTGAAGAGCGTGTAGGCGACTGGCGCGAGCCCCATCGGCGCCCCTGGGTGCCCCTGGTTGATCTTCTGAACGGCATCCATCGAGAGCGTGCGGATCGTGTCGATGGAGAGCTCTTCGAGTGAGAGGCGGTCGCCGGTCGCAGTCAATGCACTACCTCGCAGTTCGCTGGAGTTTTGTCGATGAGGACACTCAAGATGCAGCATAAACTGTCTCTGCGATGCGGAAGTCGCGCCCTCGTGAATCCCACTTTCTCGGTCGTTTGGCCGTCAGCACAGGCGTCTTGACGGTCGCCGGTGCGGGTGTCGCGGTGGCCGCCGAACTGCGCCACCGGCGCGCCATCGCCAACGATCCGATGTGGCCGCTGCTGCGCTCACCGCTGGTCGGTGAGGCGGTGAAGGTCGTGTCTGCGGACGGGGTTTCGCTGCATGCCGAGGTCTTCGGTGCGGCCGATGCACCGACGTTCGTGATGATCCCGGGGTGGACGGAGGAGCTGCAGATCTTCGATCTGGTCGTGCGCCAGTTGATCGAGCGCGGCTTCCGGGTTGTCAGCTACGACCCGCGCGGGCAGGGCCAGAGCGACTCGGAGTCCGGCATCGACCAGAGCATCGAGCGCTACGCCGACGACCTGACGGCCGTGCTCCGGGCGTGCTGCGCCGGCCGCGACGATGTGATCATCGCCGGGCACTCGATGGGCGGCATGTCGTTGGTCGCCTGGGCTGCGAAGGTTGATGTGCGCTCGTACGCGCGTGCCATCGCGCTGATCAGCACCGGGGTCTCGGCGCTGATCGATGACCTCGGGCTGCTGCCCGCATCGATTCCGGTTGAGACGCGCCGGGCGATCCTGGCGCCGCTGCTCGGTGGCGACCAGCCGATGATCGCCATTTCTACGCCGTTCAGCCGGGCGCTCAGCCGCTACATGATGTTCGGGCCCGAGGCGACCGCCGCAGACGTCGCCTTTGTCGAGCCGATGATCTGGCGGATGCACGGGAAGCTGCGAGCCGGCGCGGCGCGGACGATCCGCGAGCTGGATGAGTCGGAAGCGCTGCGTTCTGTGAACGTCCCGGCTCTGGTGGTGGTCGGTGATCAGGACCGGCTCACCCCACCCGTACATGCCCGCCGCATGGTCGCTGCCCTGCCGCAGGTGGCGGAGTTCCTGGTGCTGCCCCGAACCGGGCACATGACCACGCTCGAGCGGCCGGTTCAGCTGGCCGAGGCGCTGGAGCGGCTGGCGGAGTCGGTGGGGATGAAGCCTTCAGCCGGCGTCTCATTGGCCGAGACCAGCTGAGGACGCCCTACGGCCGGCGGGTCGCGTCGCCCGCGGCGAGTCGCGTAGCCGGTCGGCGGGCCGAATCGCCTGTGGCGAGCGGCGGCGAGTGTCGAAGCTCGGGGAGTTGTGTGCAGTTTCTGACACGTTTCTCCCCCAGCTTCCCTCCCCGACGGGCGTTCGTCAGCTGACGTGGCGCAAGTCGCCGACGACAGCCGCCCCGCTCTGGGTGGTGTCGTGTCCAGTGAGAGGCTCGGTGTAAACGGCCACGGCGAGCCAGTCGTGGTAGTTGCCCGGGACAGTGACGCGGGCCTGACCGAGGCTGTTCAGATGCAGCCAGACGCCCGTCGCCGTGAGCTGCTTGTCCTGCCGTTCGACCACCCAAACCTCATATCCGCTGCCGCTCGCGGGCTTGGGCATGCTCTCGACCAGTACCTGCAGCTTGTTGCCCTGGAGCTGGAGCGCTGCTCCTCCCCGGACCAGCCGGCCGGGATGCGGTAGTAACGGACATTCGACGCCTGAGAGCTCAGTGCGACGGTCGTGATGGCGAGGATCGCGAGCGCAAGAAGGCCGATCAGCGCGGGCTTTGGGATCGGGTTCTTCAGCAGCCGCCGTCCGCCGCCGAGCCCTGCCCGTGTATTTGCTGCCGCGCCACCCTCGATCGGGCGCAGAACAGGCCGGACGGACGGTGCCAGCACTTGAGCGCGGCTCGCGCTCACGCCTGCCCGCGCGCCGGCAGCTGCCACAGCGAGCCTCGGCGGGCGCTGCTCGAACTGAGGCTCTTCATCGAGCAGCGGTCCCTGACGCGAGGCAAGCAGCGGCACAGCGTCGGCCGCCTGCCGCAGCAGCTCAACCTCCTCGGAGCACTCCTCGCAGCGGCCCAGGTGGCGCGCGAAGCTGTCGAGCTGCCGGCCCTGGAGCTCGCCCAGCACGTACAGCGACGCATCAGGCGTGCGTGAGCACTGATCCTCGGGACCGGTCATATACCCGTTATCGGCCGCTTGCCGCTGGCGCTTCAGTTGCAGTCATCCCGGCGGATCGCAGCGCCGCGGGGGCAATATTCAAGTGCCGGGCGGCGCAGAGCGCTCCCTCGGACCCGTCGCGGGCTATCATCGGCCGACCACGGGGAGTGGCGCAGTCTGGTAGCGCACCCGGCTGGGGGCCGGGCGGCCGCAGGTTCAAATCCTGTCTCCCCGACTAATGCCGTGAGGCGACTGTGGAATGCGTTCACGCAGCGGCGGAGGGCAAAGTCTTGACCGCTGATGATCGAGTTCGTCACGCTACCCGGTCTTGATCGCGTATCCGCAGTAGAGCATGGACTTGTCGCGGGTGCGCTTGAATGGGGCGCGTCGCCCCACCTCCGCGTGTGTGATGCGGCCCCTTCTTGAGCTTGCGCACCTGGAGCAGCAGTTTGGGTGGTGATGACGGCGCGAGTCCCATTGACTCCTGATGGGTGAGCCCATTTTGCTGTAGGCAGGCGTGGAGTTCGGCCGGCCTGATGAACTGGTTGTAGTCGTGGACGTTGGGCGGCATCCAGCTGGTCGCGGACCACTCCTGAGCGAGCTTGATCATCACGAGCTTGGCAGGCAGGGTTCGGTTGATCGTGTCGTAGAAGTAGATCCCGCCCGGCCGCAGGACGCGGGCCGACTCGGCGATGACGCTGTCAATGTTGTCTACGTGCTCGAGTACGTCGCAGCAATAGACGAGGTCGAAGCTCGTCTTCGGGGAACGGCAGATGCTCTCCAGTTCCGACGGAGTAGTCGATCTCGAGACCCGACTGCGCGGCGTGGCGCCGGGCGGTCTCGATCGACGGGGCCGACGGATCGACGCCGTGCACCCGGAAACCGAGGTGAGCGACGTCCTCTGCCATCAGCCCACCGCCGCAACCGATGTCGAGCGCGTCGCTGCCTGCAGGGTCGACGCCGGCACGCTCTAGCACCTCGCGCAGATAACCGACGCGTTCGGGGTTGATCCCAGTGCGCAGGATGCCCGCCTGGCTGGTCTCCTCCCACCAAATATCGCCGGGGGTGTCGTAGATGTCGGTTATCGACTGGCATGATTCGGCCTCGTCTCGGCGGTGGCGGCGGTCGGTTCGAACGCGCGACTCAGCGCGCGTGTGAGTCGGGCGATATGGGGGTTCATCGTGTCTCCCTGTCGTACCCGGCTGAGCGGGCGGTTGGCATCTCGGCGAATTGCGGTGCGTCACCGGCGATCTCGTCCCACGGGGCCTTGTGGGCCACCTGGATGTGGAATGTGGGTGTCAGCTGCAGGTCGTCCAGGACGCCGGCGCCGACGTGGTAGGTGGTCCCGTTGTCCTGGTAGAGGCTGGACCCGCAGCGGCAGCAGAACGTTCGCATCGCGGACCCCGTGTCGCGGTAGCGGGCCATCAGCTCCTGACCTGTGATGACCTTGAAGCGCTCGGGGGCGACGACCACGAACGGCAGGCCCGACCCGCCTGACCAACGCTGGCAGCGGGTGCAGTGGCAGGTTCCCATCGCCCGGTCGGGACCGTACTGGTAGGACTCCTGCAGCTCGAACGCGATCGCGCCGCAGAGACACGCACCCTGGATGAGCTTGCTCATCGCAACTTCCTTTCTGACCAGTGCGGTCTTGGTCGATTCCACGTGCAGCACGCTAGGTCGCCGGCCGCGGCAGAACATCAGCCATCTGGCATATTTCGCGCGCACCGGTGGCCGAACTCGCCGGTTGCGCCGCACGAGCGGCGACGCTTGCTCAGCAGGCCCGTCGCACGGCCACTGCGGTGAGCTCGGAGCGGGACCGGACCTCGAGCTTCCGGAAGATGTGCGTGAGATGGATCTTCACGGTCCCACGTGAGATGAACATTCGCTCGGCAACCTGCGGGTTCGTCAGCCCCTGTGCGACGAGCTCGACCACGTTCACCTCGGTCGGCGTCAGCGACTCCCAGCCGCCGGCCGGCCGCTTGCGCGTTCCGCGCGCACGCCGGATCCAGCCGATTGCATCATCGAGAGACATCGACGCACCCTCCGCCCGCGCGGCCGAGTAGGCCTCGGCGCCGAGCCGCCCGCTGAGCGTCCGCTCCAGATCGTCGAACAGGGGCGCGTCCGGCGGCCATCGCACCAGCCCGAGATCGGATCGTGCACGCTCAGCGGCGCCCAGCAGGCGCGCGGCCTCGATATAGGACTGAAGGCCCGCCGCCACCCGAGCGAGCACGTCCAGGTTCTGCGGCAGCGACGCCCGGGCGCCCAGCTCGACACGGTGTGCGAGCGCTTCATGCGCGAGCGCGTCCGCCTCGCTCCACTCGTCGCGACTGACCGCCAACCGGGCAAGCAACTCGCGGCCTGCGGCCGACAGCGTCCGCAAGCCGAGGCGGTCGCTCAGCTCGAGCGCCTCACGAGCACGTCCAAGCGCTTCGTCCGTTTCGCCGAGGGCTCGCAACACCTCGCCGAGCTCCAGCAGCGCCTGGCACAGCATCCAGCCAGAGTCCGCCCCGCCGGCGACCACGACCTCGAGCAGCTCCCGCGCTCGTTCGAGGTTGCCGAGAGCGGCGTAGGCGGATGCCAGTGCGCTTCTGGTCAGCGGAAGCCCCATTCCCGCGCCGCTGGCGATCACGCGCACCTCGCTCGCAGACGCTCGCGCCAGCGCGTCCTCAGCCCGTCCCTGCATCATCTCTGACCGTGCCATCACCACGTGCGCGAATGACTCGGTGATCGGGTCGCCGATCTCGCGAGTTGCCGCCACCGCCCGAGCCCCTTCCTTGAAGCAGCGCTCGTGCTCAGCCCTGAGCACCGCTACCGAGGCGAGTCCGAATGCGGTCCACGTCACCCCCTCGGACCCGATCCGCTCGATCAACGGCTGCAGTTGGGCGAACAGCTGCTCCGCGTCGGCGTAGTCATCAGTCAACAAATAAGACGACGCGAGGGTTCTCGTCGCCGCCATCAGCGACCACTCATCGCCTGCGGCCTGGGCGAGCTCGAGCGAGCGCGCCAGCGCCGGCCGGCTCCCGGCGGGGTCCCGGAACATGCGCATCGTCCCGAGCGTGTGTAGCGCTCGTGCCATCGTCGTGTCGTCCCCAACCGACTCGGCCATCTCGAGCGCCCGTTGCGCAAACTCGTGCGCCTGCTGCCACTCGCCGCGATAGCGCGCGAGTCTGACCAGCGCTCCATAGCGCCCGCGCCCGCAGCCGGCTCGGCGCTGGATCAGCTGCCGCCATCGCGCGCTGCAACGCCTTGCCCCCCGCGTCGTAGCGACCACCCACCTCCCACCACGCTGCCAGCGCCACACACATCCGGAGTGCCACCCCCGGTGCAGACTCAACACCATGGCTGATCGCCGCGTCAAAGTTCGCCGCCTCGGGATCGACGACGGCGAGCCACACCCGTGCTCGCGCGGACTTCAGCTCGAGCGCCGCCCGCTCCGCCAGCGCGACGAGAAAACCGAGATGACGGTCGTACAAGTCTGACCGCTCGCCGCTCTCCGCGAGAACGTCGGCCGCGTACTGGCGCACGGTCTCGAGCATGCCGTAGCGCGCGACGCGGTCGTGCTCCTCGACCACCACCAGCGACTTGTCGACGAGCGACCTCAGCAGATCGAGGACCACCCCACCCTCCAAGCCGTTCCCACCACACACCGCTTCAACCGCCTCCAGCGACCACCCGCCGACAAACACTCCCAGCCTCCGGAACAGCACACGCTCAGCGCCGGAGAGCAGCTGATGGCTCCAGTCAACCGACGCTCGCAGCGTCCGCTGGCGCGGATCCGCACCGCGCGGCCCACCGGTCAACAGCCGGAAGCGGTCGCTCAGCCCGTCGGCGATCTGCTCCACGGAGAGCATCCGGACGCGGGCCGCCGCGAGTTCGATCGCCAACGGGATCCCGTCGAGCTCACCACAGATTCTTGCTACCGCAACGGCGTTTTCGTCGTCGAGCTCGAAGTCGGAGCGGACCTTCGCGGCGCGCTCGGCGAACAGACGGCCCGCGTCCGAGCCACGAACCGCTGCGGGCTCGAGAGTGTCCGGGAGCGACAGCGCCGGAACTCGCCAGTCAGACTCACCGGGGACGCCGAGCGGCTCACGGCTGGTCGACAGCACGGTCACGCGCGGACAGCCGCGCAGCAGCGCCTCCGCGAGATCCGCAGCCGCATCGAGCACATGCTCGCAGTTGTCGAGCAGCACCAGCACACGATCGTCACCCAGCCGATCGACGGCCGCCTGCGTCGCGGTGCGACCCGGCAACGGCCGCACGTCGAGCACGCCAGCCAGCGCAGCGCCCACCATCTCGCCATCACTGACAGGCGCCAGATCGACCCACCAGGCGCCATCCGGGAACAAAGTCAAGCAGTCCATCGCAACCCGCAGGGCGAGCCGCGTCTTGCCCGCACCCCCCGCACCCGTCAGCGTCAGCAGCCGCGTCGAATCCATCGCGGCCCGAGCCAGCTCGCGCTCACGGACGCGGCCGACGAAGCTAGTGAATTGCTCCGGCAGATTGTTCGTCCACGCGCCCACCTGCACGACCCCAATCTAGGCCACCCGGCATCGAAATGCTCGACCCAATGGCAGATCGCAATCTCGACGGAGTGATGGCCCCGGCGGCGTGGTTGGCGCGAGCGCTTTTGCGACGAACTCGCGCATTCCGCAGCGGACAGGCCGAAAGTCCCGAAGACCCGCCACGGATAGCATCAAACCCAGTGCTTACGGGCTTTGTCTCCTCTCTCCCCGATCAAGCGAAAGTCCTGGTAATTCGGGACTTTCGCGTTTGGTGGAGCAGCACAGGAGCTACCGTTTTTGTCCTGTTTCCTCCCGTCTTTCCGCGGTGTTCGAGTACCACACGGGTCCAATACGGCACCTCCCCCGGTCCGCGGGCACACGTCTTGGACGTCAGAATCCGAGGCAGCTGCTCCGGCGCCGCACAAGTCGAGAAGCCCGGGCTTGGAATGCCTCAGTTCTCTGCCGATGACAGGTCTGAGGCGACCAAGGGGAGGATCTCGGACGGGAACACCACCGTCACCGCGACGATCGCAGATGGCACCACAGCCGCCGTACCCGTGGTCTCAAACACGTTCTACGTCGAGTCAGCGACGCTGACCAACCAGCCGCTGTTCCGGACTCGACGCCTTGTCCGAACTGTCCCGAGTCCGCCGTTCGGTCGCGCAGGCAGAGGCCGGGTACGCGTCGCCAGCCGGTTGACCTTGCCATTGACTCCGGCTAGCCGAGAGTAATCGCTGTCACCGATATTTGCCGACTCTGTTATGCGGAGGAATCTCGGCGAGCACACCTGTACACATCTCGACGCTCCGAGCCACTGGATCACCGGTAAGGCTGGAGAGGGCGTGGGCTTCGGTGTCGAGACCGTGGGGATCGACGCGGGCCAGGCGGCGGCTCCCATCCCGGCTTTCCGGTGCACAACTTCCTCCTAGGTGCCGGCCCCTATGAGCTAACGCAACTCGCGAATCTGGAGGCCTTGCCGGTCGTCGGCGCGCTGCTCGTTGTCGCGCCGCTGAAGCTCGTCGGCGGCACCGCAGACAACCCCTCACGACGCACTCGCCTTTCGGAACTGCATTGAAAAGAGCACTCAGGCTGAGACTGGACAGCTCGGACGGCATTCAGTATCTTCATCGTGACGCGAGCATACTGGAGAGAGCAAGGGCGGTCTCCTGGCCGCCCGATGACCCTCCGGCGCGATGTGGCTCCCACCCGATTGGGGCGCGTACGACCGAAATGCGTGCATGGGGCATGGGAACAACTCGTGCGCAGGGAGAAGGCCCATGTCCTGGGTCCGGCAGGTTCAAACAAAGCCTTATCGCAGTGCTCTCGCGCACCAAGAAGGTGCTTCCAGTAAGTCCAGACGCTTGACGTCGGAGACAGTGCCTACTAGTCAGGAGAGAATATGCATCCATCTGCCAACAACGGTGACCGAGCTGTGCTCAGGTTGATCTGCGTCGACTCGCCGCTCAACCGGTGAGCGGACAAGTGAACGGTGGATCGACCGTACTGCTGGGCAGGTCATCGTGAACTGTGACGTCGCAGTGGTCGGCGCCGGCGTCAGCGGCCTATCAATCGCGTGGCATCTGGCGGCAGATCCGTCCCGCTCGATACTGCTTTTCGACGGAACTGGCGTGGGCTCGGGCGCGAGCTCGATACAGCCCGGCGGTGTCCGGCGGCAGTGGGGAACCGAGATGTCTCTGAAGCTCGCCG
The DNA here is from genome assembly GCA_963818135.1 of uncultured Actinomycetota bacterium. Classification (GTDB taxonomy): domain Bacteria; phylum Actinomycetota; class Thermoleophilia; order Solirubrobacterales; family Solirubrobacteraceae; genus Palsa-465. The sequence goes on along the minus strand of CAWFRF010000007.1, from coordinate 82,368 downwards.
TGGAGTCGTTTCGCTTCTATCAGGAGTTCGACAAGCTGCTGGCACCGAAGATCTCGCCTGGGCTGAACAGCTGCGGCTATCTGTTCGTGGCCGAGAGCGCAGGACGGGCTCACGCAGCTGCAACGCAACGTCGAACTTCAGAACTCGGAGGGAATAGGTTCTCGTCTCGTCGATGCCGAAGAGGCGGGAGAGCTGGTTCCCGGACTGAATTCGGATGGCATCGCGGGAGCGGCCTGGCATGACCAGGACGGCTATTTCGACCGCCCGCTCGCGGTGGTCGGCGGCTTTCACGACGCGGCGATCGATCGGGGCGTCAAGTACGTCGACCGCAACGTCAAGCGAATCGAGCGCAAGGGCTCGGCTTGGAACTTGACCCTTTCCGATGGAGAGACCGCCACCGCGAAGACAGTCGTGCTCGCGACCTCATATGAGACGCCGGCGCTGCTGGCTTCAGTCGGAGTGGAGGTTCCGATCACCAAGGAACCGCGTTACCTCTTTTACTCAGACCCGATCTCGCAGCGGCTGCTGGATCCGCTGGTCGTCTTTGTCGACCGCCACTTTGCGGCGAAACAGCTCGCCGACGGATCCGTGTTGGCCAGCGACCTGGCCGCCGACGGCGATCCCGATACACGTAAGAGCGACTGGTACCAGCACATCAAGGAGTCGATCAGAGAGAGACTGCCGGTCCTCGACCTCGTGTCATTCCCGGTTCTGGTAGAGGGCTTCTACGATGTCACGCCTGACCGTCAGCCGATCATCGGCCCAGTCAGCGATGACGATGGTCTGTGGGTTGCTGCGGGTATGAACGGCCGCGGTCTGATGATGGCACCGGCATTCGGCCGACTGGTAGCCGAGGCGATCGACACCGGCGCCCTACCGGATCCGCTCGGCGAGCTCGGTCCCAAACGCTTCGACGTCGACCATCTGACTCCCGAACCCCAGGTCGTCTAGCGGTTATCGCCACAGAACCCGGAGGGCCCTGATGAGACGACGGGCCGCGGGCGGCGACGCCGCCCGCATACCCCGAACGGTCGCCCGTCGATCTACCGCGGGCGCTGTAGTTAGCGTCTGCTCACAAAACAGCCGGTGAATTGACACACAGGAGTTTGAGGGGACGCTGCTTGCTGCCGTTCCGGAACAAGTGAGGGCGGTCACCGTCGTAATACGCGCTGTCGCCGGCACGCAGACGCCTAGTGACTCCGTCGATTTCAAGAACCAACTCGCCCGCGATGACGTGGAGAAACTCCTGTGTGCCCGGATCATGGGTGCCGTACTCGGCCCGCTCCGCTCCAGGCTCGAATTCGAGAAGCAGCGGCATCATCAGACGATTGGTGTCCGGCGTGAGCAGCGCGACGTCAATGTCCTCGACTGCGGAGAACAACCGTCGACGCTCGTCTCGGCGGACAATGTGAGCGTCGGCAGGCTGCTCGGCATGGATCAGATCCGTGATGGAGATCCCAAGAAACTCGACGAGCCTCGTCAGGCGGCCGATCGTGATGTCGCTCTTGCCGTTCTCGACGAGGGACAGGAACGACGCGGAGATCTGGGTTCCGTCGGCGACGTCGGCGAGTGAAAGGTTGCGCTGCTGACGGGCGGCCCGCAACTTGGTGCTGAGTTGTGGCAACGCCCCGTTAGGCGAGTTCAAAGCCTCCGGTGGGTCTCCGGTGGCTTCGGCTTGGTCTCGTGCTGTGGGCTTGAGTTTCGTGTCCATTTCACCCCTAGAGTGTACGGGCCGGTGTACTAGACAACCTTGTCGCGCGATAACTCGAGCTCATGCCTGCCATGCGACTTGTCCCCCGGTGACAGCCAGTTGGGCTTGGAGCTCCGGCCATTGCTCTACGTCGGTGTCAAATGGGTTTGCGTTCCAGAGCACGAAGTCCGCGACGCTTCCTGGCGCGAGTGTCCCCAGATCATCACGCCCTACGTACGGACCGGCCATCCGAGTGAACAGCGCGAGCGCATCCTCTGGATCAAGCGCCTCCGCCGATCCCAGGACGGTCCCGTGTCGAGATGTTCGGTCAACCGCGAGCCGGGCTCCCCTTAGCGGCTCGCACGGCAGCACATCCGATCCGCCTGCGATAGCGACGCCTTCTTCGAGCAGCATCGCGAAGGGATTCGCGCGGTCGGCGGCGGGTCCCCACGCGTCCTGAAGCTCGGACTCAAAGACGTATTGGAGCATCGGCTGGACCGAGATGCTGATTCCAAGCCTCTTGCAGTCACGCGCGTTCTGGCGAGATGCAAGGAACGCGTGGGCGATCGATATCTGGCCCGGCGCCAACTGCGCTCCCGTCGTGCACACGGAAGCGACCGTGTCGATGAAAGCGTCGATCGCGCCCCCGCCCATAGCGTGGACACAGAGCGGCCAGCCGTTCGAGGTGCAGATCAGGACCACCCGCTCGATGTCGTCGTTGGTCCAGCGCTGCAACGGCTGTCCTGAGGCGGGCTCGCCTGGGCGCATCCAGGCGTTTGCGAACTCGCCATCGAGCAGGACCTTGACCGACCACGCTCGAAGCTGATCGTCTCCTTGGCCGGGCAGTGCTGGTCCGGACGCAACCCGTTCGAGCTCCGTCTCCAAGCTGTAGCGGTCGTCGAGCCTGTTCATCAGATAGACGCGCTGTGCGAGGTGACCCGCCGATAGGGCTGCTTCGTAGAGCTTCCACGTCGACGCGAAGCGGGCCGGCATACCCGGGTCCACAATCGTCGTGACGCCCATTTTCAGGAGCCGCTCCGACCCCTGTCGAAGCTGGTCGAGCTCGTAGCCAGGGCTTGGCGATGGAAGTTGCGAGTGAAGCTCTCGAACGTCCGATCCGTACAACCAACCTCGTCGTTCATCCCAGCCCGGGCTCCCGATTTTGGACAGGCGCGTCGCCAGTGCTTCAGCTGCAAGGCTGTTGACGGCGGCGGCATCGCCGCCGCGGTACAGAAACACCGGGTGCCCATGACCGACTAGGTCGAGCTCCTCGCGCAGTGGCAGGCGCCCCTCGGCGAGCTGCCGCTCGTGCCAGGCGCCGTCGTCTCCGAAGCACCGGACCCATTCACCAGCGGGTGCGCGCGCGGCCGCTGTGTCGACTCGAGCAATCACATCGGCGATCGACCGAGCCCCATCGAACTGCACCATGGCCATCTCGCCCGCGATCTTCTCGAGATGCATGTGCGTGTCGATGAACCCCGGTAGGACGGTTCCTCGTGCCTCGATGATCTGCGTCTCGGCGCCACAGCAACGGCTGACTTCCTCTCGCGTGCCGACGGCGAGTACGCGGCCGTTCGCGCTCGCCAGCGCTTGCGCGTCGGCGTAGTGAGGATCCATGGTCATGATGCGATCGCAAACGATCAGCTGATCAGCCCGCAGTTCGACCGGCATCTGACTCCTACGCGGTCGCCGTTGCTGTGTTGAGCCCGACAGCACGCTCGAGACTGACGATCGGCTTTCCGACGACCGTCTCAATCGAGAAATACTTATCGAGCCGAATCGAGCCGGCGTCCTCGACGCGGAACGCGTTCAGGAGGTCATACACAACGCTCGGCTCTGGAATCTCCCACACGCTGTAGAAGTTCCACAGTCGTCCTCGTGGTTGCCCGACCATGCTCAGTTCGTCGTCGAGCGTCGCGATCAGCTTGCAGCCATGGTCCAGCCAGCCGCGCTGAGTCTCGATCCAAGCCTTGAAGACTGCGTTCTTCTCCTCCTGTGGCGCGGTCGACCATGCGTCCTGGAAACCGCCCCGGACGATCATTCGCCACGGCCACGGCCGGTCCTTGATTGACGTCATCTGTTACCTCTCGCGTTCGCCAGCTGGATGCATATGCAATCAACATACTGGACGCCCAGGAGGCCTTGCGTCCCTCAACCTCCGCCAGTATGCTGATGACGCGTTCCAAATAATGCACGAAATAAGGAAAGGCGCAACTGTGAAGCACGCACCCTTGAGCCGAATCGATCGGAGCCGCGGTTGCCTGGCCCGATGAAGGAGACCCGCTACCTCACAACGACCGCGCCCGACGGCAGCGAGATTCGGGTTCCGCTAGCGACGGTCCAGGGTGCCCAAGACGGCCCCACACTGGCGGTCATCGGTGGCGTCCACGGTTCGGAATACGACGGAATCGAGGCGGTGAAACGCTTCTACGCCTCGATCGACCCCGACCAGTTGCGCGGTCGTGTGATCACGGTGCCGTGCCTCAACGTGCCCGGATTCTACGGGCTTGCCATGCACATCAACCCGATCGACAACGAGAACCCCGGGCGCGCGGCGCCGGGCGATCCAAACGGCTCCTACACCGAGCGAATGATGGATCTCGCATGGTCCAACGCGATCAAGGACAGCGACTTCGTCATCGATGTGCACGGCGGCGATCTCGAGGAGGAACTCGTCGAGTACAGCCAGGTTGAGTTTGTCGGCAACGAGACGGTGGATGCCGCAGCTGAGGCGCTCGCCCGCGCGCTCGACATGCCGTTCCTGATGCTGCGCCCAGCGCGCTCGGCGTCTGTCGAGGGAGGCGGACCGATCCCGCTGGTGGCAGGCATGAACGGCATCCCGGCCGCGCTCGCCGAGGCTGGAAGCCACGGCCTGCTCGATGAGACATGCGTCAAGGCGCACTTCAAAGGCCTGCGCAACATTCTTAGCCATCTGGACATGGTGGACGGAGAACTCGAGAGGCAAAATCCAAACCCCCACGAACTGGTGCGCTTCGTCGGCGTCCCGGCTCCCGTGGACGGATTTTGGTACCCAGAGGTGCTGAAGGGAGACATCATCAAAAAGGGGCAACGTATCGGCGAGATGAAGGATTTCTTCGGCGAGAGCCTTGCAGTCGTGGAGTCGCCTGAAGACGCCGCGATCCTGGGTGTCATGACCATCCCGCCCCGACGCACCGGAGACATGCTGATGGGCATCGGGACTCTCACATGAACCTCAAATTGATCTCGACACCGACGTCAAGGGGCACGCGCAGCGCGCCCGCTCGATCGCGAAAGGACAGGACCTTGAGAGAGCAGCTTCGAGACACACGTCTTGCTAGACGGCTGTCACCACTCGGAACGGTTAGTGCCTGCGTTCTCGTATGCGGGTTCGGTATGGCAAGCGCCAGCAGCGCAAGCGCGGCCAGCTCCAAGCCTGCGGGCGACACGCTGCGCGTAGCGGTTCCAGAGCCGCCTGATCCGTTTGATCCCGGGACGCTCCAAGACAATCGCTCAATCGGGCTTGCCGAAAACGTCTTCACCGGCCTGACGGCGATCAACAGCAAAATGCAAACCGCTCCTGGGCTGGCCAAGAGTTACACAGTCTCGTCGAACGGCAAGACGTATACGTTCCATCTGAGGCCGGGCGCCAAGTTCGAGAACGGTGACCCGATCACGGCTGCGGACTTCGTTTACTCGTGGAACCGTGCGCTGTCGCCAAAGACCGCGGGTCCCGACGCGTTCTTCCTCAGTGGGATCGAGGGTGCGAGCGCCGTCCAGGCTGGTAAGGCTAAGGCCGCCAGCGGGATCAAGGCGGTCGGAAATGCGACGCTGAAGGTCACCCTCGCTGCACCCGCGGGCTATTTCCCCGATCTGGTCAGCACCTGGCCTGCATGGGTGGTTGACCCGAAGGTCGTACAAAAGTACGGCTCACAATGGGATGCCCCGGGGAATATCGTCGGCTCAGGCGCCTACAGCCTTACGAGCGAGGTCGGTAACACGAACTACGGCTTCACCTCTAATCCCCTGTACTACGGCGGAAAGCCCTCGATTTCGAAGGTCAACGTGTCAGTGGTCGCGGACCCGAGCGTTGGCGTTGCTCGTTTCCAGTCGGGTGAATTCGATGAGGTCTTCGGCCTCGACGCAGCGGCGCTGCGCGAGGTGAACGCCAGCTCGACGCTGAGCAAGGAGCTGCATGAGGCCACCCAGCTCGGCACAACGTGGATGGGAATGCTCAACACGAAAGCTCCGTTCAACAACGCAAAGGTCCGCGAGGCGTTCAGCGAGGCGATCAACCGTAAGTCGCTCATCAGCGTCGCTCTCGATGGTCTCGGACACTCGACCGGCACGTTCCTACCGAAGGGGCTTCCGGGAGCTATCGCAAACACGTCCGCTGAGAAGTCCTACGGGAAGTACTCCCCGACCGACGCCAAGAAGCTTCTAAGTGAGGCCGGCTACCCGAACGGGAAGGGTTTCCCGAGCGTCACTCTCTACTCGGACAACCTGGCCGCTGACGCAACAGTCGTTCAGTTCATTCAAGGCGAACTGTCGAACAACCTCGGCGTCAACATCAGCATTCGAACGATGCCACAGAACTCGTTCCAGGCCCTGTTCAGCAAGCCATCGACGGCCCCGTCGCTCTACCTGTATTCGTTCAGCCTTGACTACCCGGACGCTCAGGAGATGCTGCAGTACTTCGCGACATCCGGCGCAGACGGGTTCGTGAACTACGAGGGCTACCACAACCCCGCCTTCGACTCATTGATCAACAAGGCAACCGCCACGACCAACGCGACAGCGCGAGCGAAGCTCTACACCAAGGCCGAAAAGATGTTCATGTCAACCACTCCCGTGGTTCCCTTGTACAACCAGGTTCAGGCTTGGCTCGCCAAGCCCTACACGCACGGCATCGGACAGGGACAGCAGTACATGCTTCCTTGGGATCTCGGTTCGCTTTGATCCAGTTCCGGCTTCTTCGCGCCAAGCGATGAACGCAGAAGTCCATATAGCCTGGTTCGGAGCAATGCTCCGAACCAGGCTGTATGCAGTTAGCTTCGCCTGGTAGCTGGGACTTCGATGCTCAAGTACGTCGCGAAGCGCCTACTGACACTCATCCCGGTCTGGCTCGGGATCATCCTCGTGACGTTTCTCCTGCTGCACGCTGTCCCAGGCGGGCCGTTTGACACCGGAGCGATCCGAAACCAGGCGTCGACCGACGTGCTGATCCGCTTCTACCACCTCAACGAACCGGTCTGGCGTCAATACGTTTCATACGTCCTGAACGTCGTGCAGGGCCATTTCGGTAACTCCCTAGTCCAAACAGGTTTGTCGGTTGGCAGTGTCATCACGTCCCGGTTTCCCACCTCGGCGTTGCTCGGCACAGCCGGACTGCTCGTGGCGATTGGTGTCGGTTTGCCGGCGGGCGTCGTCGCTGCGTCGCACCAGGATGGGTGGCTTGATCGAGTGCTGCTCATCACCGCGTCAGTCGGCTACGCGATTCCGAACTTCGTGCTTTCCATTTTGCTTATCCTGGTGTTCGGTGTTGGTCTCGGTTGGCTTCCGTTGGGCGGCTGGGGCAGCTTCTCGGAGCTCATCCTCCCGGCGCTGGCGCTGGGCCTGCCTTGGGCCGGCCTGATAGCGCGGATGACGCGCGCGACCATGCTCGAGGTACTCCGCCAGGATTACGTTCGCGCCGCAACCGCCAAGGGAGCTGGCCGACGCCGAGTGCTGATCGTCCACGCTCTGCGTAACGCGATGATCCCCTTGACCACGATCTTCGCGGTTTTGGCGGCCGATCTCATCACCGGCAGCCTGGTCGTCGAGCAGGTATTCAGCGTACCCGGCCTCGGTCACTACATGGTGCAGAGCATCCTCGGCTCGGACTACACGATGGTTTTGGGGTTGACCACGTTCTATGCGACGGTCGTGTTTCTCGCGAACCTGGTGGCCGACGTGAGCTATGCATGGCTCGACCCCCGCATCCGGTATGGCTAGCGAAAGCATGATCACTGAGGGCAACCTCGATGGCGACCTGGCGCTGGCCGAAGCCATAACCGCGTCGGGTGCGCGGTCGCCCGCGCGCGACGCATGGCGGCGATTCAGACGGAACCCATCCGCGGTTTTGGCCGCGATCTGGATCTTGGTCATCATCGCCGTCGCGATCGTCGCTCCGCTGATAGCCCGCTACAGCTACAAGGAGCTCGAGTTCGCCCCGCTTCAAGCACCGAGCGGGGCGCACTGGATGGGCACCGACGACCTCGGACGTGACGTTTGGAGCAGGGTCGTGTACGGCGCCCGCCTGTCACTCGTGGTCGCCGCCGGCAGCCAGGTGATCGCACTGGTGATTGGTGTGACCGTCGGCGCGGCCGCGGCCCTCGCCAGCGGCCCGGTCGGAGGACTGCTCATGCGCCTCACGGATGTCGCGCAGGCCCTGCCGCAGCTTCTGCTCGCGATGCTTCTGCTGGTCGTACTCGGGGACAGCATGATCGTGTTGATCCTCGCGCTGGGCCTGTCGATGTGGCCAGTGGTCGCCCGGATCACGCGCGGCCAAGTCCTGCATCTCCAAGAACTCGAGTTCATCGAGGCGGCGTACTCCATCGGTAGCTCTCGGTGGCGCACTTTTCTACGTCACGTGGTGCCGAACGCGATGGGGCCCGTCATCGTCCAGATCACATTTGGGATCTCACAGGCGATCTTTGCCGAGGCTTTCCTCAGCTTCATCGGGCTCGGACCGCCACCCCCGAGCCCGAGCTGGGGAAGTCTCATCTCAGACGGGTTTGACTACGTCCGCACGTCTCCTCATCTTCTGATCTTTCCTGGGATCGTCCTGTTCCTCACCGTACTCGCGGTCAACTTCTTTGGTGACGGATTGCGCGACTCGTTCGATCCGGCTAACCGTCGCTGAGTTGCAATCGGAGAATCGGTGAGCGCCATAGAACAAGCAGGATCACGCCTAGGAACAGTGCCCGCGCTCGAGGTGGAATCTCTGTGTACAGAGTTCCGGACCGAATCGGGATTGGCACGTGCCGTCGACAATGTGTCGTTGACGGTCGGCGAGGCGCGAACGCTCGCAATAGTGGGAGAATCGGGCTCCGGCAAGAGCGCAACGTGTCTGAGCATCATGGGCCTGTTACAGGGCCCGGACGTAACAATCTCGGGCGACGTTCGGCTTTTTGGGCGGAGCATCCTCGGGCTTCGACCGCGACAGCTTCGATCTCTGCGCGGCGTCGACATGGCAATGGTCTTCCAGGATCCGATGACCTCGCTGAACCCTGCCTATCGCATCGGCACGCAACTAGTTGAAGCGGTTCGGTTGCACAGTTCTACGAGCCGTCGCGCGGCTCGTGCCCGCGCGTTGGATGCGCTCAAGGAGGTCGGCATCCCTGATGCGGCCGAGCGCATTGATGATTTCCCGCATCAGTTCTCAGGCGGAATGCGCCAGAGGGTGATGATTGCGATGGCGCTGATCAACGAGCCAAAGCTTCTGATCGCAGACGAGCCGACCACCGCCCTGGATGTCACGACGCAGACCCAAATCCTCAAGCTCATCGGCCGGTTGCAGCAACGTCATCACATGTCGATCATCTTCGTCACCCACGATCTCGGCGTGGTGGCGCAGATCGCCGACGAGGTCGCGGTCATGTATGCGGGACAGATCGTCGACTATGGCCCAGCGCTGGAGCTCTTCAGCGCTCCCCGTCATCCGTACACGGCGGGTCTGCTGGCAGCGATCCCCCGCACGCACGGGCCGATGGTCAGACTCGCTCAGATACCGGGCACACCGCCGTCTCCGACGGCGTTCCCCTCAGGCTGTCGCTTTCACCCGAGGTGTAACCATCGAATGCCCATCTGCGCCGCGGACCCGCCACCTTTTTCCTGGGCAGACGATGATCAGACCCGGGGCGAGGCGTGCCACCTCGACGACGCTGTCAAGGCTCACCTAGGCGACCGCACCATGAACGTCTCCGCAGGCGAACAATGACCGAGCTGCTCACGGTTTCCAACCTCCACATGCACTATTCGCCGCATCGCCGTGTTGGTCAACGCGGGGCGCTCAAAATGATTCACGCGCTCGATGATGTGAGTTTCAGTGTCGCCCAGGGTCAAACCCTCGGCGTGGTGGGCGAGTCAGGTTCAGGCAAGTCAACACTGGCGCGGTGCATCATCGGGCTGCTCTCGCCGACTGAGGGGACGATCGCCTTCGACGGCACCGACATCACGCAGCTTGGCCCACGCCAGTTACGTGCCATGCGGCGGGACATGTCGATGGTGTTCCAAGACCCCTATGCGTCGCTGGACCCGCGTCAGCGGGTGGAGTCAATCATTTCCGAGCCAATTCGGGTGCACCACCTTGCAGACGCCAAAGCGACCCGAACGCGGGTCCGCGAACTGCTGGAGATCGTGGGGCTCCATCCGCAGCACGCGAACCGCTATCCGTATGAATTCTCCGGTGGCCAGCGACAGCGAATCGGCATCGCCCGGGCGCTCGCGGCAAATCCGAAGCTGATCGTGTGCGATGAGGCCGTCTCGGCACTCGACGTCTCGGTCCAAGCCCAGGTCTTGAACTTGCTGAAGGACATCCAGCGAGAGTTCTCGCTGACCTACGTTTTCATCTCTCACGATCTGGGGGTGGTGCGCTACGTCGCGGATCGCGTGATAGTGATGTACCGCGGGCGGGTCGTCGAGCAAAACTCTCGCGAGCACATCTTCGACCAGCCCAAGCATCCCTACACCGCAGATCTGCTGGCCGCGGTACCCGAGCCTGACCCACGAGGGCGACAAACCCAATCCAGCGACGAGGTTGTGGCTGAGCGTGTCGAAGCGACGAGCGCTGACAGCGAGGGCTGCCCCTATGCCTCGAGATGCTCACAGAAGCATCCCGATCGCTGCCTGTCGGAAGCGCCGAAGCTGGACCGAATCGGGGACGGCGAGGCAGCCTGTTTCTTCCCGCTGAACACAGCAGGTCCAATGAACTGATTTTGCGTGGTTGGGTCGGGTCGTCCGGCTCAGCAGGAGCGACCGCGCACGGGCCTTTGACTTAAGTGCCGGGAAAATGCCCTGCACGCAGCTACAAGCATTCTCTGGGGTCAGTCGCGGACTAGGACAATCGTTGCGCCCAGGTGCGCCTTGCCCTGGATCGCGCCCATCTTGCTCCAGCCCACACCCGCGGCCTCGCGGTCGACACTGAGCTTGGTGTCGAGGCGCACACGGTCGGTGTCCAGTCGGCTTACCTGCACGGGCGACTTGAGGACCAGGTCGTTGTCGCGGATCCGCAGGATCCCGCTCAGTCTCCAGGTTGCCGTCGACGGTCTCGAGGCCGTTCACGACGAACTTGACGGTTGGGTACTCGGTCGCATGGAAGAAGTCTGCCGAGCGCAGGTGATCATCGCGCTTCTTGTTCTTGGTGTCGAGTGTCGCGGCATCGATCCGCAACTCGCCGCGGGCATCGCTGCCGCCGACCTCCAGCTCGCCCTCGTAGGCGCCGAACCTCCCGCGAACCGGGACCAGGCCGAACACGCCGCGGGAAGCTGAACTGTGAGCTCACCGGCATTGGGGTCGACGCGCCAGTTGCCCTCGAGCACCTCGACGGCGGGGCCAGGGACGGACTGCGTTACAGACATGGGAGTGCTCCCTCCACAGATTGTTGGATGCGGACCGACGGTCCGATTGGTTAGAGTACCACGCAACCGGACCGCTGGTCCGCATAACCAAAGCGCCATCCAACTATCGAAAGGCCCGCTCATGTCTGATCTCGCGATCGCTGTGATCCTCGGAAGCACCCGCCCCGGCCGCAACGGCAAGCCCGTCGCCGACTGGGTCATGGACAAGGCCGTGGCGCGCACCGCCGCCCGTTACGAGCTCGTTGACCTGATCGATCACCCGCTGCCACATCTCGACGAAGCGCTCCCGCCCGGCATGGGTCAGTACGCCGGTGAGCACACAAAGGCGTGGGCCGCCACCATCCGTCCGTACGACGGCTTCATCTTCGTCACCCCCGAGTACAACCACTCCACCTCCGGGGTCCTGAAGAACGCAATCGACTACCTCTCCGCCGAGTGGCACAACAAGGCGGCGGCGTTCGTGAGCTACGGCGCGGTCGGCGGTGCGCGTGCGATCGAGCACCTGCGGGCGATCTGCTCGGAGCTTCAGATCGCGCATGTCCGCCAGCAACTGAGCTTCTCGATGTTCACCGACTTCGAGAACTTCTCTGTGTTCGCGCCCGGCCCCCAGCACGCGGGCGCGGCGGACACTCTGTTCGATCAGCTCGAGTCGTGGACGGCGGCGATGAAGTCGCTACGGGGCTGATCGACCCGTACGATCGGCGCTGGATGGAAGGGCCGCGGATGGACCAAACGATGGACCTGACTGGCGCGAGGACACTGCCGATCGCCGGGGTGCGCCATGAGCGCAGCGATGCGGCGGCCAACCGCCTGCGAATCCTCGAGGCGGCAGACCGTGTCCTTGCCGAGAACGGAGCGGATGCAACGACGATCGACGCTGTCGCCACGGCCGCGGGGGTCGGAAAGGGGACGGTCTTCCGGCGCTTCGGCGACCGGTCCGGACTGTTCCAGGCGCTTTTGGACGAGCACCTGCGGACTTTCCAGGATGCGTTTCTGTTCGGACCCCCGCCGCTCGGCCCCGGGGCAGCGGCCGAGCAGCGTCTTGCGGCCTTCCTGGACGCACTCGTTGACCTGTTCGACGACAAGCTCGAAGTCGCGCTCGCACTCGAAAAGGACCGGGCGGATCCGCCGATCGGCGGCTATCTGGCGCTCTCCATCCACGTGGAGACCCTCGTGCGAGAGATCGCGCCGGCTCTCGAGGCACCGGTCGTCGCGCAGCTCCTGATGAACGCGCTGAATCCCTACCTCGTCCGCTACCTGCGACGAGACACCGGAGTGAGCCTGGAGACGATCAAGGCTTCGATCCGTCCGCTGATCGCCGGCTTGTCACAACCGAGCCTGCTGACGCCCCGAGTGCAGTGTTGTTCCAATCTTGTTCCAATGTTCCAAGGACGGAGACGCGCATCGATGGGCTACTACGTCCCACGCGGGGGGCGCGAGTGTGAGGTCTGGGTCGCGTCCTTCAATTCCATAGCGAGTCGCTTGTTCTGGTCAGGAGATGCCGCTGCGTACGGCCTGTACGGCCGCTTGAACGCGGTTCTCGAGATGGAGCTTGGCGAGGATGCTGGCGATGTGGTTGGCCACTGTGTTCGTGCTGAGTGTGAGTGTGCGCGCGATTTCGTGGTTGCTGTCGCCGCTGGCAAGGCGCGTAAAGATCTCGAGCTCCCGGTCGGTTAAGGCTGCGCGGATCGCGGGTGCGGTGCTGTCAGGGTGCTTGACCGGGATGTCTAGCTCGCGAATGCGTTGCAGAAGCTTTCCGGCGATCTGTGGGGAGAGCACCGATTCGCCTGCTGCGGTGGCTCTGACGGCGCCGATGATCGCGTCGGCTGGTGCGCTCTTGAGGATGTAGCCGCTGGCGCCGGCGATGATCGCTTCGACGACGCGGTTTTGTTCTGAGCGGGTGAGCACCAAGATGTGTGAGGCGGGCGCGAGCAGCCCGAGTTGCTCGATTACCTGGACGCCCGAGAGCCCGGGGAGTCGCAGATCCATCAGCACAACGTCCGGGCGGACGTCGACGACGATCGCGATTGCGTCCTCCCCGTTGACGGCCTCGCCGACGAGTTCGATTCCGCTGTCCGACAGCGCACGCGCGAGCGCGGCGCGGATCAAATGCTCGTCGTCGACCAGCACGACGGTAATCGGTGGCTGGCCCTCCTGCGCGAAGTTGCTGCTCGGGTCCCATCCGGAACGATCCCTCCAGCCCCGTATTGCTCGCAATGTACCAACTCTTCGAAGTCCAAAAACGCGCGCGAACCTCGCCGCTTCCTAGTCCGATCTGACCCTCTCGCTGCCCCTAAAGACGGTTGGCGTGAGCCATTTACGGCACCAGCCGGCGCGGCCTAGGCTGAACACACCGACGTGTCTACGCGTACGAGGGTGACTACCAGCTCGTCCCAGAGCCGCTACAAGTCGCGGTCGACATCGCACGGATCACATTGTCGTGATCACGATCAGTGCTTCTGACCGAACCCGTTTCTCAACCATCCAAACCCGATAAGGAACGTATGAGAATGAGCAATTCACCGAACATCGTGCTGGTCCATGGCGCGTGGGCCGACGGCTCCTGTTGGAGCGCGGTCATCGAGCGCCTCCAGGCCGACGGCTACAACGTCACAGCTCCCCAGTTTCCAGAGACCTCGCTCGCGGACGACGTCGCGCGACTACGCCACGTGCTCGGCCTTCAGGATGGCCCGACCGTGATTGCGGGGCACTCCTACGGCGGTCAGATCATGACCGCGCTCGGCAACGACGCGCCAAACGCTGTTGGTCTGGTCTACATCGCAGCGTTCGGACTTGACGAAGGTGAATCGATCGGCGCGCTGCTCCAACAAGGACCCCCGACCCCGGCACTGGCACACCTCGACATCGATGACGCAGGGTCTCGCGTGGCTACCGGAGGACGACTTCGTCAACCACTTCGCCGGCGACATCGACCCTGCCAAGGCAAAGGTCATGCACGCCGTGCAACAGCCCCTGGCCGCCTCCACGCTCGGTGACGTATGGGTGCCCCGGCCTGGAAGTCCTTGCCAACATGGTTCCTGGTCGCCAGCGGTGACCAGGCGATCCCGCCCGACGCCGAGCGCCAGTTCGCCAAGCGCATGGGCGCAACCACCGTCGAAATCCCGTCCAACCACTGCGCGATGGTTTCCCACCCGGATGAGGTCGTCAACCTCATCGTGACTGCTGCCAACGCCGTGGCTGTCGCAGCCGAAGCCGTCGTGGTCTGAAAAGGTCGCGGAACCTACAACAGCGCGCGGACCGCAAACGACCAACCGTCCCACAGCAGCGAGCAGAGCCGCCTCTGCTCGCTGCCCGTGATGCCCGCGGCGACAACGAAGCGGGTCTAGGCCCCCTACGTCCTTTCAGGACTGAGCGCCGCGTTAGCGTGCAACTTCATCCGGGTCCTCCTTGGTACTGAGTCGCTTGGCGGCTCTCAGCCTCCAAGAAGGCCCGGATGGACCAACCTACTCAGGAACTACAACTACGCGACCTGAGCGGTCCTGAGAAGACCGTCCACTACGGCATAGGCCAGAGGTCACCGAGCGCCCGGTCCCACTGCGGGGGAATGAACCGCTCGTACCCGGCGCCCGGCGTGAATGTCATCTCGCCGAACCGAGGGCCGTCTTCCAACTCGTAGAAGTCGACTCGGACGAAGGCGAAGTCGGCCGCGAGCTTTTGCGCAGCCACGATCATCTCCTCGAGGTGCTCCGGCCGGTCAATCGCGTGCTCGGGCAACTGGTAGCCGATACCGAACTCCTGCCTCACCCAGTTTGTGTCGTACATCGCGCGCCGGTGATCCGTGAACCGACCGACGTCGACCTGAATCATCTCGACCCGGCCGCCGAACACGAAGAACTTGTAGTCATCGGGCGGCTCGTCCGCTGATCCGATCTGAGGCTCGACGATGATGCGAGGGTCGATCTGACCGTACTGCCACTCGGCGTGATCACTGCTGAAGTCCCATGTCAGCCAGGCGGCAGCCAGGGCTCTGGCCGGGGCGTAATCCTCGTCGCTGAGAATGAAGGAGACGAGCCCGCTCGAATGTGTGGGCTTGATCACGAATGGCATCGGCCACTCGGGCTGCTCTGGCAGCGACTTTCCGCAGTAATAGGTAGGGATGCACCACTCGGTGCCGAGCGTGTCGGCCACGAAGTCCTTCACCGCAGCTTTGTCGGAGTACAGGACGAACCGCTCGTCTCGTTCGTTCAGCTTTCGAAACTGGATCTTGTCGCTGAACGTCTTCGGATCTCGCAGGCGTGGAAGCTTCCCGTGCGCGCGTAGGGAGTCGATGGAGATCCGGACGCGTGCTGGCAACAGCAGAAAACACCGCCGGTATAACGTTGCGGCTGCGGTCCCGAGGCGTCGAATGACGGCAGCGTAGCCCGTTCGGTTATGAGGTCAAGCGCAACATGCCCGGTCTTGACGGCCCCGAGCTCGATTGGGTGACAACCCTCGGCTGACGATTAGGTCGTGTCGGCGGCAGCAGGGGCAGGCGCGTTGCGTGGGGGCAGCGGCAGGCGCGTTGGTGGCGGGCGAAACGCTGGTCAGCTTGGCGGTCTTGACCGCGTCTAGCCAGAGCGTCACGAGGTATGCCATGACGACGCCGAGAATGACGAGCGGCTCGGACCCGGGTCCGGATTTGGCTGTCAGCACAGCGGTGACAACGACCGCCGACAGCGGCAGGCGCAGGATGGCCACGACCCCGGTGCCGATCCCGACGGCGACGGCGGCCGTGATCGGGAACCCCGGAAGGTGCGAGCAGATGATGCCCCCTGCTGCGCCGAGAAAGATCGCCGGAAATGTCGGGCCACCCCGGAAGCTGCCGAGCGAGATGGAATAGGCGAGTCCCTTGAACAAGATCAGCAGCAGAAGCGCCGACAGCGACCACGTCGCGGCGCCCGAGACCAGTCCCGGGAGGGCATCTTGACCGGAGAACAGCACCTCCTGGAAGCCCTTGCCAGTGGCCTCGGCGAACGCGATCGCCAGCCCGGCCACGATCAGCCCACAAAGTGGCAGCAACAGGAACTGGCGCGACTTCACGATGCGCTGGGTTCCCATTCCACCGGTCTTGATCAGATAGGCGACGACCGCGACCGCGACCGCAAGCGGGATCGTCCAGGCGAACGCACTGGCAGTCGGACGAGGGTACGCGGGCAATGTCAGCGCTCCGAGCGCATAGGCGCTGCTGCTGAGCCCGGTAAAGGCACCCATGCCGGTCGACACCAGCGTCCCGATGCCGGCGCCGAGGAGCCCGGGGAGCAGCACGATCGGAAGCCTGTTGCGTCCCAACCCGGTTGCCTCCACGAGGATGACCGCCGCGATGATCGGCGAGCTGAACACGAACGACAGAGCGGCGAAGCTGCCGGTCGCAGCGACAACGACCAGGACTTGTGACGGCGCCGGTCTGCGCGCCAGCTTGATCGTTGCGACGGCGAGCCCGCCGCCAAGCGCGATCAGCGGCGCCTCGGGGCCGATCACGAGTCCCATACCGATCGACGCGAGGCCCGCCAGAACGACCCCCGGCACCACGATCGGCTGCGTCGGGCCGCCACCGATCGCCAGGCCCTGCGGCGGCTATGTGTCCACCGTTGCCCGGCAGGCGCACGATCGCGAAGGCGGTGATCAGCCCGGCGATCGCCAGAATCGGCAGCGACCACCAGATCGGAGGACCGTTGTGGTAGCCCAGAGCATTCGGAAGATGGGTATAGAGCTCGCGCTGGGTTTGGTAGGTGAGCTCGACGAAGCACCATGCGGCGACCGACACGAGAATGCCCACGATCGCCGAGATCACAAGCAGTACCAGGAACCCCTTGCTCAGCAGCGTTGCGCTCGGGTCCTCCGGCGCCGCCGGGCTCGCACCCGGAGGCGCGACCGCGCCATCTTCAGCCATCTGCACCGCACCAAGCCAGCATCGCCCCAGGGTCCCATTCGCCCCTGCCGAGTACGTCATCCCGATCGGAGTATCGCCCTGCGGGTGCGGCTCAGAGCAAGGTGACCAGGCCCCTCGCTATCAGCAGCACACCGATCACGGCCGCGCCGATCACGGCGGCGGTGCGACCGCTGCGGCCCATCCAGGCCTGGAATCGGGCCACCCGGTCCCCCGTGGACTCCGGCGCGAACACATAGCCGAGCGTCGGTAGCTCGAGAAACATCTGCTGCATGATGCAGAAGCCGACGACCAGGAGCACGGTCTCGACGGTTCCCGGGTTGAGCTTGTGGATGTGATCGAGCGCATCGAGGTAGGACACGCCAGGGAAGCTCAGAACGAGCCCGACGACGAACGTGATCCGCGGATCACCTTTGCCCAGTAACCGCAACGGAAGCGACTCGGTCGGCTTGCCCGCCTCCTGCTTGGCCTTCAACTTGGCGTCCTTCTTCACCTGCCGGCGCTCCTGGAACGGTTGGTCTCGCCCCGTTCCGAGCACAAACGCGATCAAAACCGCGAGCGCGCCGACGACGAGGTCCTCAACGGGGCCGACCGTGTGCTTGGAGGTGCTTTCGGTGCTGGACCCGTGCAACGTGAAAACGATCAGGAGGCCGAGCGTAATGCTGGCCGTGTAAGCACCAAGTAGATAGCCGAACATCAGCCGCTTCGGGTCCGGGAGCAACAGCATCACCGTCGTGGCGGCGAGCAGCGTGGGATTGAACATCGCGAGTAGCGACAGCAGGAAGATGTCAAGCAGTTGGCTCATGGGCACACGCCACACGCCAGCTGGAGCTTTTGCAGCTCGGCACCGCGATCGGCCCGAGAGACGCAATCAGTTCAGCGTGACCGTGCCATCGCCCGATCCGGATGACCCGGGACGTGCGACTGCGTTCGAGGTAAGAGACCCGGCGCAGAACCGCCGCGAGACGGCGGATCCTCAGGCCCGTGCAGGGCGTAGGCTACGCCGAACGATGACCGGAGACACATCGGCTTCGAGCCCTGTCGACCCGAAGTTAACTGCCCGCTTTGCCCTGCTTCGGGAGCCGGGGCCGGGTCCGGATGGACCGTTGGACGGAGACGACGAGGAGGTCGTGGCAACACGCGCAGAGATCGCGGCTGGGTCCTCGCATATCGCTGAGCGCCTGGCTCGCTACGGCCTGGTCTTCAGTGAGGTCCGCCGCGTGGTGTTGGACTCCGACCGGGTGATGTTGGTGATCCCAGGCAGTGCCGGCTTGTTCGTGCTGGTGCGGAACACGAAGCGGCATCAAACCGCTGGTTCATCCGCAGGGATAGAAGGACGGCTGGAAGGACGCCCGGTCCTCGCCAGCAATCAGACAATGTTCGGGCTGGCGCCCGACGGCGTGGTACTGCAGCGCGTTGGGTTCCGCGACGGCTCAACCGGTGAGGCATCCGTTCGGCACAACACGTACATGATCGACGACCCCAGCTGGTTAGGGTTCGTTAGATGAGGATTACGGATCCTGATGAGATTGCGCGCGCTGAGGCGAGGCTCGCCGATGTGCAATCGGCGCTCGACGAAGTCCGGCGCGTGCTTCGGGGTGTCGAGCAAATCGAACGGACGGCACAGAGAGGAGTCAGGGTCCTCCGCCCAGTCGGCATCGCTGCCGCCGGACTGGCTCTCGTCGCGATCATCGTCTCCTTGCTCCGACGACGCCACGACATGACGTGACTTTGTTTCACCGTCACGATTCCGCGGAATCGTCGCCCTGAACGTTTGTATGCGATAACGAACAGCGGCGGTGCCCGAGGGCCAGCCGCAACGACTTGCCCGTGCGGCGGGCTCTGACATAGGCTGGCGGCATGTCCGATCGGCAAAACTTCTCGGCCCAGAACTACCCAAGGGGGAAGTCATGACCCAGCCGTTGCTCGAGACGATGCCTCGAGCCCGGGCCGCAGCGACTACCCCGGCAACGCAGTGATGGGCTCCGGCACGGCGAAGCGCGTGGTAGTACTCGGAGCCGGCTTTGCTGGGCTCGAACTGACAACGCGCCTGTCCGAGGAGTTCGGGGATGACCTCGAGGTCATCCTCATCGACAAGAACGAGTCGTTTGTGTTCGGCTTCTCCAAGCTCGACGTGATGTTCGGTAGGAACGGTCCAGATGAAGTCCGCCACCCGTACGCGGACATCGTCAAACCCGGGGTGCGGTTCGTTCGGACAGCGATCCGGGCGATCGACCCGATGGCGCGCACCGTGACGACGGATGACGGCGTATTCGAGGCAGACATCCTGGTGGTCGCACTTGGAGCCGACCTGGCGCCCCAGGAAACACCGGGCCTGGCCGAAGGCGGGCACGAGTTCTACACGGTGGCCGGTGGATTTGCCGCACGTGAGGTACTCGAACGGTTCGAGGGAGGCCGAGTGGTCATCGGTGTTCTCTCGACGCCGTTCAAGTGTCCTCCGGCCCCGAGTGAGACGGCGCTATTGCTGCACGAGTATCTGTTGGCTCGCGAGCTACGCGACAGCTCTGAGATCGCGCTGGTGATTGATTTCCCGCGTCCGATCCCGCCTTCGCCCGACGCGTCGGAGGCATTGCTCGAGGCTTTTGCCGAGCGAAACATCGAGTGGCACCCGAAGCGCGAGGTCTACGAGCTCGACACACTCGTCGTGTCGCCCTACTGCGTGACGGTGGAGAGATGCCGTACGACCTATTTCTTGCGGTCCCGGTGCATCGTGCCCCGAAGGTGGTCATCGACGCCGGACTCACGGTCGACGGCTGGATCCCTGTCGATCGGCTGACATTCGAGACCTCCTATCCGGGCGTCTACGCGCTGGGTGACGTCGCAGCGGTCGGGACGCCGCGTGCCGGCGTGTTCGCCGAAGGCCATGCCGCGGTAGCCGCCGAGCACATTGCCGCTGCGATCCGCGGTACGACCAGCTCGGCCGAGTACGCCGGACGAGGCATCTGCTACCTCGAATTCGGAAGCGAGGGTGTTGCGAAGGTCGACGTGACGTTCTTTGGTGACCAGCGCACAGGCAAGCTCGTCGGACCTTCCCAGAGTCTGGCTGCCGACAAGAGCGCGTTCGGCACGAGCCGTATCAAGCGGTGGTTCAACAAGGAGTGGAGCAACACAGGGTGAGCTCGCAGGCGTAGCTCCGGGTCGCACGGGATACGGGATCGGCGATCCGGGTAGAGCGCTCTCCATCACAACGTTTAGCGCACGTTTAGCGCGTCGGAGGATGGAGGAGGAGGGACCCCATGACCGCAACACTCGAGAAGACCGAACCTCGGTTGATCAGAAGCACGATCCCGGCGAGGCTCGACCGTCTGCCGTGGTCGAAGTTCCACACGCGGATGGTGATGGCACTGGGCGTGGCCTGGATTCTGGATGGCCTGGAGGTCACGATCGCGGCGAATCTGAGCGCTGTCTTCACCGAGAAGAGCACGCTGGCGCTGTCTGCCAGCCAGTCCGCTGATATCGCCACCTGGTATCTGATCGGCGAGGTCATCGGCGCGTTGTTCTTCGGACGGCTCTCCGACAAGCTGGGACGCAAGAACCTGTTCATGATCACGCTCGGCGTGTACCTGATCGGCAGCGGCCTGACGGCGGCGACGCAGATCGGTGGCGGCTGGGTGGTGTTCCTTTACGCGACGCGCGTCCTGGCCGGAGCGGGCATCGGCGGCGAGTACGCCGCGATCAACTCGGCGATCGACGAGATGATCCCGGCGCGTCACCGCGGCCGCATAGACATCGCGATCAACGGGACGTATTGGGCGGGCGCACTGATCGGCACCGCCGCGACGCTCTTCTTACTCAACAAGCTCTCCCCGGACTTCGGATGGCGGCTCGCCTTCCTGATCGGCCCGCTGCTCGGCCTGGTGATCATCTACGTGCGGCGCAACCTGCCTGAGAGCCCGCGCTGGCAGATCATGCACGGGCGCGAGGAGGAGGCCGAGGCCGGTATCGCTCGAATTGAGCGCGAGGTCGAGGCCACCACGGGCAGCAAGCTCGAGCCGGTCGCAGACGACGAGGCGATCGAGATCCGGCCGTCCGAGCAGATCGGTTACGTCGCGCTCCTGCGCGCGCTGTTCAAGCAGTACCCCGGGCGCTCGACGCTGACGGCCGCGCTGATGATCACGCAGTCGTTCCTGTACAACGCAATCTTCTTCACGTACGGCCTCGTACTGAAGTTCTTCTTCCACGTCCCTGCCAACGACATCCCGTACTACTTCTTCGCGTTCGCGGCCGGAAACCTGCTCGGGCCGCTGACGATCGGTCGGCTGTTCGACACGATCGGGCGCAGGCGCATGATCTCCGGCACATACATCATCTCCGGCGTGCTGCTGATCATCACCGCGTTCCTGTTCAAGCAGGGCGACCTGACCGCGGTGACGCAGACGGTCGCGTGGTGCGTGATCTTCTTCTTCGCATCGGCCGGTGCCAGCGCCGGTTATCTGACGGCGAGCGAGGTCTTCCCGCTCGAGGTTCGCGCCAAGGCGATCGCGGTCTTCTTCGCGATCGCCCAGTGCTTCGGCTTCCTCGGCACCCACCTCTACGGCAGCCTGATCGGCACCGGCAAGGACCCGAACAGCCTGTTCATCGGCTACCTGATCGGCGCCGGGGCGATGCTCCTCGGCGGACTGGTCGCCGCGTTCCTCGCAGTCGACGCGGAGGGAAAGTCGCTCGAGGACATCGCCGCACCGCTATCGATGGTCCGCAAGGCGGCCGAGAACGTCCGCAAGCCCGATCCCCCGCTCGTGCCGCGTCACGGGACGTAAACGGGCGGGTTTCGTCAGCGGGCACGCGCGCTTGCGTGCCCCCTTCGCCGTAGGGCCCCTCGCCCTTCCCTCGATCTCTTCGATCTGACTCGCGCCGGCTCAGGCCGCCGGGCCTGCGACCATGAGGGTGAGATGAGACTCCGATTGGTAGCGGTGGCAGTGGCAATCCTGGCCGCCTTCGGCGTGGTGACGCTCGTCGCCGCGGCGAGTTCGGGCAACCGCAAGCCGAACGCCGGCCTCGTGAGCTCATTGACCACGTCTGAGCTTGCGGGGCAACGCGTGATCTACAGCTACGACGGGTTGACGCCGCCGCCAGCCCTGATCGCGCGGATCAAGGCCGGCGAGGCGGCGGGCGTGATCTTCTTCACCAACAACATCTCCAGCGATGCCCAGATCAAGGGGGTCGTCGCCCAGCTTCAGTCAGACGCGATGCAGAGCCCGGTGAAGCTCCCGCTGCTGCTGATGGTCGACCAGGAGGGCGGGCAGGTCCGGCGCTTGAGCGGCCAACCGCTGCTGTCGGAGAAGCAGATCGGGACATCATCGGACCCTGGCGCGGCGGCGACGTCCGCGGGGCGCAACGCGGCCCTGAACCTCGAGAGCGTGGGGATCAACGTCAACCTCGCGCCGGTGCTCGATGTCTACAGCCAGGCGGGCAACTTCATCGACCGCTACGGCCGCTCCTACTCACAGGTTCCGTCGACGGTCGCGCAACTCGGCGCCGACTTCATTCGCGCGCAGCAACAGGCTGGCGTGGCCGCGACCGCAAAGCACTTCCCGGGGCTCGGTGCGGCGGGGCGCAACCAGGACACAGACCTCGGCCCGGTGACGCTGAACGTGCCACTCGGCGCACTGCGATCGATCTCCGAACTTCCGTACAAGGCCGCGATCAAAGCGGGCGTCAAGCTTGTGATGGTCTCGTGGGCCCGCTATCCCGCACTCGACCCAGTCCGTCCCGCGGGCCTGTCTCCCGCTGTGGTCCAGGGCGAGCTGCGCCAGCACCTCGGCTTCAAGGGTGTCACGATCACCGACGCGCTGGAGGCCGGCGCGCTGAGAGCCTTCGGAAGCACGGCCAATCGGGCGACGCTCGCCGCAGCCGCGGGTATGGACCTGATCCTCTGCTCGGGTCAGCAGGTTGGCGAGGGAATCTCCGCAGCCAACGGGCTCGCGCACGCCCTCACGAGCGGCACCACCAGCAGCGCCGGATTCGCGACTTCGGTGCAGCGGGTGATCGCGCTGCGCCAAAGCCTGCGCCAGTAGGGCATCCACGTGACGTGAGCGCAGGGCTGCTCGTATAAGCTCCCGGCCATGGATCTCGGCAACCCGGTCGCGTACGAGGCGTTGGCGAAGGGAACCCCGGTCTACAGCTCCGATGAGGTGCAGATCGGGAAGGTCAGCCACGTGCTGGCGGCCGAGGATGAGGACGTCTTCGACGGGATCGTGATCGGCGAGCACCTGTTCGGCGAGGAGCACCGCTTCGCCGACGCCGACGACATCCAGGGGATCTTCGAGCATGGTGTCGTGCTGAAGCTCGACCGGGCCGCCAGCGCCGAGCTGCCGAAGCCGTCGGCCAACCCGGCCGTGATGCGCGTCGACCCGGCCGACTCCGCGACTCACCATAAGCTCAGGCGCGCCTGGGATCTGATCTCGGGCAACTACTGAGAGCGATCTCGCCAAGGTTCATGACCTTGGCGGCTGGGTAAATCCAGGGTGTGTCAGAGGATTTCCAACAGGAGCCCGTGCCGGGTGCCGACCCCACTGCGCCCGCCCCCCGCGCTGGGTCGAATGCGGAGGACCCGGCGACGACCGCGGTAACAGAGCCGCCCGAGCCGGCACCTCGAGCGACGGGCGCCGCACGTCTATGGGTGTCCGTTGCGCTGGCAACCGCTCTGCTGGTGCTGCTGATCATCTTCATCGCAGAGAACTCGAAACAGGTGACGGTCTCCTTCCTTGGCGTCCACGGGCACATCTCACTGGCGCTCGCGCTGCTGATCGCAGCCGTCGTCGGAGCCGCCGTGACGCTGCTGGCCGGTACCGCGCGGATCCTGCAGCTGCGCCGAGAGGTGCGCCGCCACAAGCGCGCCCGTCGGGGCGGCGGCCACCGGCAGGCGCCGCGGTAGCTCACGCGGGCCCCGCTACGGTGAAAGCTGTGCTGGCGCTTACCGCGGCGGCGGATGGCTCGACCCTGAGGTCGACGTGGATCGACCCGTCCGGCGACGGCCGGCTCCGGGTCGGACCCGGCGAGGCTCTCGTCGATCGCGTCGAGCTGGGTGATCCCGAACGACCCGTGTACGAGCTCGCTCGGCTCGTGCATCTCACCGACGTGCACGTGATGGATGCCTCCTCACCCGCCCGGGTTCCATTCCTGGCCCGCCTTGGACCGCCGGTGCAGTCGACCTTCCGGCCACAGGAGACCCTGACCGCACAGGTGCTGAACGGAGCGATCAACGCCGTGCGCGCATTCCACCCCGAGCTGGTCATCCAGGGCGGCGATCTGATCGACAACGACCAGAGCAACGAACTCGAGCTCGCACTCACGTTGCTCAACGGCGGACGTGTGCATCCGGGCAGCGGTCCGCGTGGCTATTACGGGGTGCAGCTGCCCTCCAATCCGGACACGTCCTACTACCGCCCCGACATCGACGTGCCGCGCCATCCCGGGATGCTCGAGCGCGCCGTCACGCCGTTCATGAGCCCGGGCATTGGCAGCACCTGGCTGCCGGTACTGGGAGACCATGACGCACTGGTGGCCGGCGAGTTGGTGCCGAGCCATACCACCCAGAGCCTTGCCTCCGGCGACCGGGCACTGTGGAACGTGCCGCCGAACCTGCGCCTGCCCGACGGCCTCCAGCTGAGCCACGGCGGCTCGCCCGACGGACCGCCGGATCCAAGCTTGGTGGCCTCCCTCATCGAGCAGGCGCTTGCCGGGCCGACTGTGCAGGTGCCGCCCGACAGTCGCCGTCGCGAGCTCAGGTTCTCCGAGGTGATCGAACGGCTGCGGCTGGTCTCGGACGCAGCGACTGAGCCGCCACGGAGCGCCCGCAAGAGCGAGTACGAGCTGCTCGATTGCGTAAGAGACGTCGGCGAGTCAGTCCGGCTGATCATGCTCGACCTGGTGCGACGTGAGGGCGGATCCGGCGGCATCGTGCAGACTGGCCAGCCGGCTTGGCTCGAGGAGCAACTCGCGGGCGCCGGCCAACGCTGGGTGATCGTCGCCACGCATCAACCTCTGGAGAACGCTGCCGGCGGCGAGCAACTGTTCTCGCTGCTTGACAGATCCCCGCGGGTGATCGCCGCCCTGGCCGGGCACACACACCGCAACCGGATCCTTGCGCGCGAGACGCCGGCGGGCGGCTACTGGCTGATCACCACCTGCTCGCTGATCGATTTCCCACAGCAGTGCCGGGCGCTGCGCCTCTGCGCCACCGACAGCGGCGGCGTGGTGCTCCAGACCTGGATGCTCGACCACGTCGGCAACGGCCGGCTCGGAACGGTCTCACGCGAGCTCTCGTACCTGGACGCACGGGGCGATCGCGCGACCCACCTCAGCGGCAGCAGATGGGACCGCAACACGAGGCTCTTCAGGCGGGCGGCGTCGATGAAGCGGAGCCGGCTTCATCGATGAGGCGGGGCAACTGCCGATGGGCGATGATCGCCGGGATCGAGATCAGCAGGAAGTTGAAGAGGCGGTACAGCATCACGGCGGCAAGCGCCGGCGCCAGCGGCTCACGCACCCAGTACAGCGCGTAGGTCATCAGCGCCTCTGTGGCACCCGCGCCGCCCAGCGGCAGCGAGCGCCGCGTAGCGGCGTAGCCGGTGGAATAGGCGATGATCAGCTTGCCGAGGCCGATGTGTATGCCGAATGTGCGCAGGCTCGCCCACAGCGCCAACATGTCGGCAGCCCAGTAGACGGTGATCCCCAGCCAGGCGCCGATCTTGCGCAGCGGATCCTCTGTGACCATGCAGCGCACGCCGTCAATCCCCTCGAGCATCTCCACCAGCCAGCGAACCCGGCGGCCGCCGTTCTCCGCAAGCCACTTGGAGCGCATCGGCTTGCTCGCCCACAGCGCCAGCGCGCCGCAGGGCGGCACCGCGAGCGCCCACGGCCACAGCAGAGAGGGCATGATGTCGGCGCCCTGCGCCAGCAGCACGATCGCGGTGATACAGGCTGTCGGGGCGAGGATCGCCCACTCGAAGGTGCCAAGGGCCAGCACGCGGACGCGGGCGCTGCGATCGTCCTCGTCGATCGCCTCGAGCATGCGCTTGTCGACGGTGAATCCACCACCCAGCGCGAACGGACCGAAGCCGGCGACGACGATGCGCGTGACGATCGGCAGCGAGAGACGCCCGTGGCCGTGGATGGCCGCCACTGCACGATAGGCGACCACATACGCCGGATAGGTGATCAGCTCAGCAGCGGCCACCACCGGGATCCATCCTGGATCGACATCTTCAAAGGCCCGTCCGATCGCGTCGGCTCCGGTCGCGTGCGCGATCAGGATCACCGCAACCGCGGCCAGGAGCATGGCGAAGATCGTCGACAGCCACGGCTGATCGTGGAAAAGTCCACGCACGATTTGACGCTACCCGCGCCTGAGGCCTTGCCCCGACCCGCTGGGGGCGCGAGCCACGGCCCTAGTGCACGAGCGCCCGCAGAGACTGCTTGACCGAGCGCGTCGACGCCATGACCGCCGTCGGCTCGTATCCGCAATGCGCCATGCAGTTGTCGCAGCGCGGGTCGTTGCCACGGCCGTACTTGTCCCAGTCCGTGGTCTCGAGCAGTTCCTTATAGGTGGCCGTGTAGCCGTCAGCCATGAGATAGCAGGGCTTCTGCCAGCCGAACAGTGAGTAGCTCGGGATACCCCATGGTGTGCACTGGAAGTCCTCCTTGCCCTCGAGGAAGTCAAGGAACAGCGGCGAGTGGTTCAGCCGCCACTTCTTGCGCCGACCGTCGCCGAACGCCGCCTTGAACAACTCGCGCGTCTGACGAACGCCCAGGAAGTGCTCCTGATCGGGCGCGCTCTCATACGCGTAGGCCGGCGAGATCATCATCTGATCGACCTCGAGCTCGTCGTTGAGGAAGTCCAGCACCGACCTGACCGTCTCGGGGGTGTCGTGCGTGAAGAAGGTCGTGTTGGTGGTGACACGGAAGCCCTTGGCCTTGGCTGCCTTGATCGCCGCGACGGCCGTGTCGAACACACCCTCGCGTGCCACCGACTCGTCATGGCGCTCGCGCAGGCCGTCGATGTGCACAGCCCAGGAGAAGTACGGCGACGGCGTGAACTTGTCGAGCTTCTTTTCGAGCAGCAGCGCATTGGTGCAGAGGTAGACGAACTTCTTGCGCTTGACAAGCTGGCGCACGATCTCATCGATCTCGGGATGGATCAGCGGCTCACCGCCTGCGATCGAGACCATCGGAGCACCGCACTCCTCGATCGCGCCAATCGCCTGTGCGACCGGCATGCGTCGACGCAGCTCGTGCTCGGGATGCTGGATCTTGCCGCAGCCCTCGCAGGCCAGGTTGCACTGGAAGAGCGGTTCGAGCTCAACGATCAGCGGGTATTTCTCGTTGCCGCTCAGGCGCTGCTTCATCAGGTAGGCCCCCATCCGGGCGGCCTGTCGCATTGAGACGGCCATGTCAGCGCCCTCCTCTTTCTGTGTTCGCATCGGCGCCGGTGTCTTCGACCTCAGATGCGGTCCTGACCTCCGGCGGTAGCTTGAATTGCATTGTCTCGGTAGCCACGCTGCGCTCGCTCACAGTGACCTTGCCCAATCCGCCGAGCGCGTTGATCACCTGCTCGACCAGCGCCTCCGGGGCGGATGCCCCGGCGGTCAGTCCGATGCGGCGCGCGCCCTGCAGGATGACAGGCGGGATCTGGGAGGCGTCGTCTATCAACCGCGCCCGGCAACCGGCACGCTCGGCGACCTCGACAAGGCGCCGGGAGTTGGATGAGTTCGCGGAGCCCACGACCAGGATCAGATCGCAGTCGGCCGCCAGTGAACGCACCGCGTCCTGGCGGTTCTGGGTCGCGTAGCAGATGTCGCTCGAGGCGGGCCCGACTGCGCTCGGAAACCGCTGGTGCAGTGCGTTCACGACCTTCTCGGTTTCATCGACGGCGAGTGTCGTCTGGCTGAGGTAGGCGACGCGTTCCGGATCGGCGACGTGCACGCCTGCGACGTCCTCGGGAGAGGCCACGATCTGGATGCGGTCGGGCGCCTCGCCGAAGGTGCCATCGACCTCCTCGTGGCCCTCATGGCCGATGAGCACGATGTCATAGCCGGTGGCTGCAAAACGACGCGCCTCGGCGTGGACCTTCGAGACCAGCGGGCATGTGGCGTCGATCACATCCAGGTCGCGCTCGATTGCCTCGTCGCGGACCGCCGGCGATACGCCATGGGCCGAGAAGATCACGGTCTGGCCCGGCGGGACCTCGGCGAGCTCGTCGACGAAGATCGCACCGCGCTGCTCGAGCGAGCGCACGACGTGCACGTTATGGACGATCTGCTTGCGCACATAGATCGGAGCGCCGCGATCCTCCAGCACGCGCTCGACGATCTCGATCGCACGCTCGACGCCTGCGCAGGAGGCGCGCGGTGACGCCAGCACCACCTCTCGCGAGTGCGAGCGCGTTGGCCCACTCCTCCACCAGCGAGCACGCACGCCGCAATGCCCTGTACGCGGTCGCCGCGCCGGTGAGCGTCTGCAGCGGGCGATGCAGCTCTCGGCGATTGGTGTCGAGCACGACGCGCAGCGTCACCAGTGGCCGTCGCCGCGTGGCGGGGGCCAGCCAGGCCGACTCCATGTCGACCGCCAGCGAGCCACTGCGGTAGAGCGCCCAGCGCCTCTCCCCCACGACGAGCCGCTGGCTGGAGGCGATTGGGCCGACGTGCACACGTCAAGCCCCCGCGTCGCAGAACGCCGGCAAGGATCGTCGGGTCGTCACAGGCTGCCGTCCCGGTCGGGCCACGCAACTCGGTTGCGAGCACGATGTCACCTGGCTCCAGCTGCGGATCGAGCGCCCCGCAGAATCCGGCGATCAGGATCGGGCGGTTGCCGCTGGCAGCCGAGATCTGCGCCGATCGGGCGGC
The DNA here is from genome assembly GCA_963818135.1 of uncultured Actinomycetota bacterium. GTDB lineage: Bacteria > Actinomycetota > Thermoleophilia > Solirubrobacterales > Solirubrobacteraceae > Palsa-465. The sequence goes on along the minus strand of CAWFRF010000007.1, from coordinate 53,328 downwards.
GCGACGCGGGCCCATCCCGATGCGACGGACGTCGGCCCAGGGCGCGCCGGTGCGCACCGCGCGTGCCTCGAGCGCCAGCGGCGCGAGCACGACGATCTCATCCGAGCCCTCCTCGGGCTCTGAGTCATCCGAATGCTCGATCGATGCGAGTGCAGCGCTCATCTGATCTTGGTTATCCAGTCCATCTGCGGTCCTAGACCCTAACCGTCGCAGGCTCTGCAGTCGGTATGACATCGGCAATCGTCGCCATAACTTCACGTGCAGCCGCGTGGCCGCTGCGCACCGCACCCTCCATCGTGGCGGGCCAGCCCGTGTCAGTCCAGGCACCGGCGAGCACCAAACCGGGCACATCGGTCCGCGGCCCCAGCCGCCACGACCTCGCGCCCGGAGCGGCCCGGAACGTGGCAGCGTGCTCACGCGTCACGAAGAACTCGCGAACCTCGGCCTCACCGGCAGCGGGCAGCAGCTCCACCAGTGCCGGCAGGTAGCGCTCGCGCAGGTCCTCAGCGGTCGCATGCAGCTCTTCATCGGCGGCCGACAATGAGAGCGCCAGGTACTGCCCGTCGGCCAGGCCCGAGCCCGCAGTGCGATCGAAGACCCACTGCACCGGCGAGTCGACGCTCGCGGCAAACGGGTGCTCCAGCACACGACGGTCATAGACGACGTGCAGGTTGATGATCGGCGAGGTCCCGAGGCGCTCTGGCCAGTCGGGGGCGAGGCCATGCTGCGACGGGAGGATCTGCGCCGTCTGCGCCGGCGGGAGCGCCAGCACCACCGCCTCAGCGCTAGCGCTGAAGCCGTCGCTGGCGTCGATCCGCAGGCATGACCGGCCCGCATCCGGCCCGCCGGCCACCACCTCTCGACGAATCGCCTGCGCGGTGCTGCGCAGCCGCACATTCACACCAGCGCGCTCGAGTGCAGCTTGCCCGCAGGTGTCGTGGATCTCTGCCGAGCGGCACCACCGCCCAGCCGATATCGCCCGCGGAGGCGTCACTCAGCAGCCCGACCTGGAACACCTGCGCGGCCTGCGCCAGCGAGGTGTCGTCGACCGTGAGGTTGACGGTCGGGCGCACGATCAGCTCCCAGATCGACTCCACCGCGCGGCGGCTCTGGCGGTGGCGACGCAGCCAGTCTCCGAACGACACCGCGTCGTTCTCGGGATCGTTCACATCGACAGACCGGAGCCGCTGCATCGCCCAGGCCAAAGCGATGCGTTCCCGCATCCCGAGGTAGGGATAACGCAGCAGCGACGCAGCGAGATGCAGCGGAGCCGGTAGTCCCGAGCGCCGCAGCCAACCGAGCCGGTCACCGGGCGCCAGCACGGGGACCTCGAGCCGCTCCTGCAACGCAACCAAGTCGGTAGCGCCAAGCTGCGCGAGCAGATCGCGGTAGGCGATGCAGCAGCGCAGGAACACATGCTGGCCGTTGTCGACAACCAGCTCGCCACGTGAGAAGGAGTAAGCGGCGCCGCCGAGCCGTCCGCGAGCCTCGAGCAACGTCACCTCCGCCCCTTCGCGAGCACAGTCGAGCGCCGCGGTGATGCCCGCCAGACCACCGCCGACCACGATGACTGAGCCGCGGCTCATCGCCAGCGCTCCCCGCCGGCGGCGACCAGGCCGCGCGCCGCCACCCAGGTCTTCTCCAGCGGCGACAGGGATATGCGGCCGCGCATCACCTGCATGGGATCCTCGAGGATGCGGTCAAGAATCCGCCGGTAGATCCCGGTCATCGCCTGGACGCACGACGCGCTGCGGACGTCGAGCAGCTCGACCAGACCCATACCGCGATCGAACCATTCGGCCGCGCGCTCGGCTTCGAAGCGGATCAGCGCCGCGACCTCGGCCTCGCCGCCGGCCGTGGGTGGGGTCCAAATCCATGCAGCCGAAGCGCTCCCGGTCCTCGGCCGGGATGTAGGTACGGCCGCGATCGTGATCCTCGACGATGTCGCGCAGAATGTTGGTGAGCTGCATCGCCACGCCCAGGTCGTCGGCCAAGCGGTATGCCTCGTCGCTGGCAGTGCCGTCGCTGAAGATCGCCAGGCACAACCGCCCCACCGAGCCGGCGACGCAGCGGCAATAGCGGACCAGTTCATCGAAGGTCTGGTACTCGGCTCCGAGCACGTCCAGCTCGACACCCTCGATCAGCACCTCGAGTGCGTCGATCGGCAGCCGGTACTGCTCGGTTGCGTGGGCGAGCGCGGTCATGACCGGATCGCTCGTGTCGGGGCTGCCCTCGGCGAGCGCTGTTATGCGGCTGCGCTCCAACGCGAGCTGCTCGAGTTGCTGGCCCGATCCAACGCGCCGTCGTCGCCGATGTCATCGACGCGTCGCGCAAAGGCGTAGTTGGCGCACATCGCCTGGCGCTTGAACCGCGGCAGCAGGCGGATCCCGTAATAGAAGTTTGCGGCCTCGCGGCGGGTGATCTGTTCGCACTCGCGGTAGGCGTACTCGAGCTCGATCGCCGCCACTGTCATCGTCCGGCCGCCGTTCTCAGCATCTTGCATATGTAAGCGAGTCGGGTGGTTCGGCCCTGCTCGAGTGCGTCGAGCGCCCGCAGGCCTCCGGCCGTGAAGCCGGCTACCGCAAGCCGCGGGGCGGGTGGCAGGGTGCGGGCAAGCGGCCCGCCGCTGCCGAGCAAAGCTCTGGCACGAGCCGCCTCGAACGAGATCAGCGCCCGCAGCTTTGCCGACGGCACCGGCGCCGCCAGGTCCTGCTCGCCGCAGCCAAAGCGGTCCAGATCCTCGCGGGGCATGTAGACGCGCCCGCGGCTGTGGTCCTCGGCGATGTCCTGCAGGTGCTCGACCACCTGCAGGCCCGCGCAGACTCGATCGGACAGCGCGACCCGATTCGAGGTCGCAACGCCGAACACTCCCAAGACCAGCTCGCCGACCGGCGCCGCCGAGAGCTGGCAGTAGTCGAGCAGCTGCGCGAAGGTCTCGTAGCGGGTTAGTACCTGGTCCCTGCGGTTTGCCTCGATCAGCCGCTCGAACGGGCCGATCGGCAGCCGGCATTCGCGCACCGTCAGGGCAAGCTCCTGCATCAGCGGATGCAGCGGCTCGCCCAGTCCGGCTCGCCAAACACGCGACGCAGCTCCAGCGCGACCAGATCGAGCAGCGCGCCGCGGTCACCGGGCGCCTCGTCGCCAACGTCATCGACCAGCCGCGCAAAGCCGTAGATGGCCATCAGATGGCGCGCGCGCCGGCGACCGAGGATGCCGTTGGCAACGGTGAAATTCTCCCTGCGGGCCTGTGGCAGAACCTGATCTCTGGTGGGTAGCGCCGCGATCGCCGGCGGCGAGACGCCGGCCGACGGCGCCGATGCGCTCATCGTGTGCACCGCCCGAGCGCCATCACCGGGTAGATCAGGCGATAGAGGTGGTACTTGATGTAGAAGTCGGACGGGAAGCCCGTGCCGGTGTGGTACAGCTCGTCCCAGCCGCCGTCCTCGCGCTGGGTGGCGACCAGCCACTCGACGCCACGCTGCGTGGCCGGCGACTCGCGCTCGCCGGCGGCCTCGAGCGCGAGCAGCGCCCAGGCCGTCTGCGACGGCGTGCTCGCCCCGCGACCGATCCAGGCGGGGTCGTCGTATGAGCGGCAGTCCTCACCCCATCCGCCGTCAGCGTTCTGTTGGCGCTCGAGCCAGCTGACCGCTCGCCTGATCGCCGTGTGGGTGCTCGGCACGCCGGCCGCTACCAGGGCCGGCACGACGGCGCCCGTGCCGTACACGTGGTTGACGCCCCAGCGTCCGAACCACGAACCGCCTGGCTCCTGGTTATCGAGCAGCCAGCGCACGCCGCCCTGAGTGAGCGGATCGGCTTTGCGGCCGAGCAGTCCGAGCATCTCGACGATGTGGGCGGTGACGTCGGCGCTCGGTGGATCGATCACCTCGCCGAAGTCGCAGAACGGCAGACCGCGGATCAGCGTGCGGCAGTTGTCGACGTCGAAGGCACCCCAACCGCCGTCGGAGCTGCGCATCCCCTCGAGCCAGCGCACTCCGCGTCCGATCGCCTCGCGAAGCCGCACCGGATCGGGGTGATTGACGGTGTTGAGTGCGATCACGACCTCGGCCGTGTCATCGATGTCGGGGTAGTTGGCGTTGGCGAACTCGAACGCCCAGCCCCCCGGCTCGAGCTGCGGCCGGCGAACGGCCCAGTCGCCGCGTTCGAGGATCTGCTGTTCGAGCAGCCAGTCGGCGCCGCGCAGCACCGCCTCGTGGTTGCCGGGGAGACCGGCGTCGTGCAGCGCGATCAGCGACAAGCACGTGTCCCATACCGGCGACTGGCAGGCCTCGACGCGACGAAGCTCGTCGTCGATCGTGAAGCTCTGCATGCCCGCCAGGGCACGGACCATCACCGGATGATCGAGCTCGTAGCCGAGCAGGTTCAGCGCGATCAGCGAGTACACCCAGGGCGGCTGGATACCGCCCCAGCCGCCGTCGGCCTCCTGGCGATCGACGATCCAGCGGCCGGCCCGGCTCAGTGCTGCGCGACGCAGCGGGCCAAACGGGCGCTGCTGGTAGGCCTGGAGGACGTTGTCGATCGCGACCAGCGCCCGACCGAAGATCGAGGTCGCCGTGGGGCGGGCCCAGGGCTCCGGACCATCAAGCTCGCTGAGCGTGAACGGCAGCGGCCTGACGGGGCGCTTCGCCAGCACCACCGACATCGCCACGACTGTCTGACGCGCCCAGCACGCAAAGTCGTAGACGTTCAACGGGAACCACTTCGGCAGGAAGATCATCTCGGTCGGCAGCGCGGGAACCTGAGTCCAAGGCCATGCGCCGAACAGTGCGAGCCAGATGTGCGTGAAGACGCGTGCGCGCTGCAAGCCTCCGGCGGCCCGGATCTGCTCAGCCGCCGCCAGCATGTACGGCTCCTCCGGAAGATCGCCGGCCAATCTCAGCGCGACATAGGACTCGATCGTCGTCGAGAGATCAGCCGGGCCGCCGTAGAAATTGCTCCAGGTGCCGTCCTCGCGCTGCTGGGAGCGGATCCACGCGGCACAGCGTGCGGTGGTCTCCGGCTCGCGGATCCCGAGGAACTCGCGCAGCAGCATGTCCTCGGCGTCCATCGTGACGTTGGTTTCGAGCTCCCCCTTCCACCAGCCGTCCTGTCTCCTGGAGCGAGAGCAGCAGGTCGACCGCTCGCTCCAACGCCTCGGCCGCGCACGACGCGTCCTCTGCTCCGGTTCCGTCATCCTGCTTTGTGGTCAGTTCGTCGCGCGGGCGGCTAATGGCATCCATACTGTCTGCTTCCGTCTCGGTTTACCCGAAATTGGCTACTCCAGTCCCGAACTCCAACGACTCCCATAAGTGGGAGATTAACGACCTGGCAACACTGCGGGCGGCACACGCCGGCAAGGCGCTGGCGCTGAACCAGCGCTACCTGAATCGCCAGCTGGGCCGGGTCCTGCAAACCCTGGGCTTCGACCGTGAGTGGGTAAGGGGCGAGGGACCCTATCTGATCGACAACAAGGGCGAGAGCTACCTGGACCTGTACGCCGGCTACGGCGTGTTCGGCCTCGGTCGCAACCACCCCTTCGTCAAGGAGCAGATGCACGCACTCCTGGACAGCGACCCGCCGAGCCTGCCACAGCTCGGCGTCTCGACCCTGGCAGGGTTGCTGGCCGAGCGCCTCGTGCAGATGGCGCCTGCCTCGATCGATGCGGCGGTGCTCACGAGCTCCGGTACCGAAGCCGTCGAGGGTGCACTCAAGCTCGCTCGGGCGGCCACCGGACGCAGACGCATCCTCTACTGCGAGCGCGGATTCCACGGGCTCACCTATGGATCGCTTTCGGTGAACGGCAACGAGGAGTTCCGGGAGCACTTCGCCCCGTTCCTGCCGGGCTGTGATCCTGTGCCGTTCGGCCATCTGGCGGCGCTCAAGGCCGAGCTCGATCGCGGCGATGTCGCCGCCTTCATCGTCGAGCCCGTCCAGGGCAAGGGCGTGTACCCAGCGCCGGACGGCTACCTGGTGGGAGCCAAACGGCTGTGCCGCGAGGCGGGCGCGCTGCTGATCCTCGACGAGGTGCAGACGGGCCTCGGCCGGACGGGCAAGTTCCTGGCGCTCGAGCACTGGGGCGTCGAGCCCGACATGATCACGCTCTCCAAGGCCCTTTCAGGTGGATACGTGCCCGTCGGCGCGCTGCTCACTACCCGCGCGGTGTTCGACAAGACCTTCTACTCGATGGAGAGCAGCGTCGTGCACGGGTCGACCTTCGGTGGCAACGACTTCGCCGCGGGCGCCGGGCTTGCAAGCCTGATGGTGATCGAGCAGGAGAACCTGGTCGAGCGCGCTCGGTTGCTCGGTGAGCTCCTGATGGAGCTGACGCTGCCGCTGAAGCGGCGCTTTGAGATCGTCCACGACGTCCGCGGCCTCGGCCTCATCTGGGGCCTCGAGCTGGGACCACCCGCCGGTCGCACCGCGCGGCGCGTCTGGGAGGCGATCGAGCGCCGTCAGCCGGGACTGTTCGCGCAGATGGTGACGGTGCCGCTGTTCCGAGAGCACCACATCCTCACGCAGGTCGCAGGCCATCACATGAACATCATCAAGGCCCTGCCGCCGCTCACCATCCCCGAGGTTGAGCTGCGCCACTTCGCCTCGGCCCTCGAGCAGGTCCTGAGCGACGTCGAGTCCGGACTGCTGCGCGGCTACGCCAGCCTGGGCCTCAACCTCGGCCGGCGCATGCTGTTCGCGCGTTAGCGGAGCGCCTCAAGCAGCGCGGTGCCGTCGGGGACGCCCCAGCCGCTCACGGCGTCGAAGCCCGGACCGGCGCTGTAGCCCTTGCCGAGGGTCGAGGCGACGTTGTTGCCGCTGGTGACGTCGGTGCACCCGGCCGCGCCAACCGTCTGGCCGCCGGACGCAGCCGGCGCGTAGAGCAGCGGCGACAGGAACTGCGGCTTCCATGGCTGCTGTGGCGCGCCGGCCAGCAGCGCGATCAGCGCCGCCCACAGCGGTGTGGCCGCGCTGGTGCCGCCGTTGGGTTGGTCCGCGCCCATGAAGGTCAGGTCGTAGAACGGCGGTCCGGCGAGGGCCGAGACGTCAGGTACCACCCGACCTTCGATGCTTCCCTGGTTGATCGACGCGATCTGCACGTCCTGCCAGCTCGGGCGCGCGAACAGCGCGCTGACTCCGCCACCGGTCGACCCCCCACCGCTGCCCGTGCGGTACCCCGGTGACTCCCACCAGACGACGTCGGTCTCATCGGAGAGCATCGTTCCGCCAACCGCCAGGACGTGCGGGCTCGAAGCGGGGAAGTCGACGTGGGCGCGACCGTCGCTCTCCTGATCGGCGGAGCCATCGTCGCCGGCGGCGACGCACACGCTGATCCCGAGCGCAGCCGCCGCCTGCAGCCGCTCGTCGATCGCCTTCAGGGCACCCTGCGACCAGTCGGGGTCATCTTCGGCGAGGCCCCAGCTGATCGACAGCGTCACCGCCGAGGCCGGCTTGCCGGCGACCACCTCGCCCAAGAGGTCAACCCAACCCTGCTCGTCGAAGGTCGAGAAGTACACGACCTGGTCGGCTCCGGGCGCCAGCCCGGCGACGATCTGCACATCCATGTTGACCTCGACGCTGTCATCGAGCTGCTGCTGTTGCTGCTGTTTGGGCAGCTGCTGGATCTGGGCGAGCGTCAGGATCTGAGCGCCGTTGACGCTGACGGTCGAAACCTTGGGAACCGGCGTTCCCTGCTTCGCGCAGAAGGCCTGCAGGTCAGCAGCGAAGTAGCCACCGCCGAACTCGGCGATCGCCACCGTCTCGCCCGAGCCGTCGCCGGCGGGAAAGGAGTAGTGGCTCGCAAGCTGGGCGGGAGAGAGCGCCTGCGCGGTCGAGGCCAGCGCCTGCGGCAAGACTCGGCGGCGGCGGGCGACGCGCCGCTCATCGAGCCCGAACACGCCGGTGACCAGGCCCTGGAGCTCGGACGGGATCTGGAGCTGGCCGTCCCGGCCCCGAAACTCACCCTGTTCGGGGTGGCGGTAGACGCCCAACGCGGGCAGGAACGCCTGCTGGAACTGGGCGACGGTGCCGCTCATGCGCAGGCTGCGGGAGAGCGGCGAGCTGTCCTGCACCGTCAGTCCGTACCGCCCGAGCACTGCGGTGACCTTCGCGATCGTCGCGGGATCGACCGCGAGCTCGTGCTCGAACTGCTCACGGCTGAGCGGCGCTCCGGTCCCGGGTTCCGGTAACGGTGGGCCCGCGAGCGTGACCGTGGCCTCGACGCGCTGTTCCGGGTCTGCGTCGCGCAGTCGTTCCGAGCCCTCCGCCGCGGGTCGCTCGCTGCCCGGCAGTGGGACGTGATCAGGCATGTCAGCTCAGCTCGATCGTCAGGGTGTCAGCGGCCGATGGCACGCCGGGGGCGGTGAACGCGAAGGTGAGTGTGGGAGCCGCTGCCTTGCTCATGTCGACCGTGACCGTCAGATACCCGTATGCGAGGGTCGGACCAACAACAAGCGTGTAATCGTTCCAGGCTCGCGGCGCCTCCCCCGCCTTCTCACCGGTTGGGACGCTTGTGTTGTGGCCGCCACTGCCCGCGACGATGTATGGAATCTGGCGTCCGCCGACGGTACGGGAGAAGCGCTGATAGATGTGCGCGTGACCGGAGAGCACCGCATCGGGCCAGAGGCCGGCTTGCTGGAATGCACGATCGAGGTCGTTCGCGAGCCCAGTGGTGCCGCCGTGCCTGATGTCGGCGGAGGCCGGAGGGTGATGGCAGGCGAGAATCACCGCGCGGTCGAGTGACTTGCGCAGCGGCGCAAGTCGCTGGAGCTCGCTGACGAGCCAGGCGAACTGCCGGTCGCCGGTCAGCGCCGGATAGACACCGCCCTCGTCGGTCAGCACTCCCGGGCCCTCCAATACGTTCGTGTAGATCCCGATGATCGACACCATCGGCGCATCCAGCGTGAAGTAAACGCCGGGCTGCGTCATCGTGGTGCGCGCGAGACCACCGACGTCCTGTGGCTTGCCCGGCGCGGGCGTGCAGAAGTTCGCGATGAAGGCCTGAAGCGAGGGCACGTCGGGCCGCGAGCCACCGTGTGTGTAGGTCACGGCGCCGTCATGGTTTCCAGGAATCGCGAAGATCGGCCGGTCGTAGGCGCGGAACGGCTCGTAGAACTGGTCGTAGTAGTAGTCGGCCTCGCCGAAGTTGTAGATGACGTCGCCGAGGTGGAAACAGAACGCCGGAGCGGCGGTCACGTCGCCGACAATCTCGGCGGCCATCGCGTCGGTGACGCTAGCCTCGTTGGAGATCGCGCCGGTGGATGAGGCGCCGGTGTCGCCGACCGTGTGGAAGCTGATCCGCTTGGCCGCGACGATCGGAGCGAGAAAGTCGGCGCCCAGGATGGCCTGTAGATCGAGCGGCCCGGCGGGTGGGCCGACCGGCACGGCCTCGACATCGTTCTCGTGCTGCCTGTAGTAGGGGGACTTGTAGTACTCGTCGCTGGTGTTGTCGACCTGGAAGGCGGTCTCGTCAGGCCCCGGGGAGGGATCGCCAAAGAGCTGCCCTCCAGGTCCTCTGAGGTTCCGGGTCCAGGGACTGGTTGTGCCTCGGCTCGGGGATTCGGGCATTCCCCTACTGTGTCGCGATCGCCTGCAGCACGTCGAGCTTGGCCGCTCGCCGTGCCGGCCAGCTCGCGGCGCCGAGTCCCAACAGCCCCGAGAGGATCAGGAAGACGATCAGGGTGACGTATGGCACCGAGAGTGCGGTGACCCCGTTATTGCGCAGGGACGATGCAAGCGCGAGGCCGAGTCCGGTGCCGACGACGATCCCGACAACGGCCCCGAACAGGGCGATGATCACCGACTCGGCTCGCACCATCCAACGCACCTGCTGACGTTCCATGCCAACGGCTCGCAGCAGCCCGATCTCGTGTGTGCGCTCGAAGACGGACAGCATCAGCGTGTTGACGATTCCGATCAGCGCGATCAGGATCGCGAGCGCAAGCAGGACATAGATCAGGTCGAGCAGCTGGTTGACGTTCTTCTGCTCCGACTGCACGAATTGGGAGCGGCTCTGGATGTTGAGGTTGGGGTAGGCGCGCAGCGCCCGGTTGAGCGTTGACTCGAAGTCGTGTGTGCCGGGGGCCCTGCTGATCAGGACGGCATCGATCAGCGGGTGATCGAAGTGGGACAGGAAGTAGCCGGCTCCCGTCAGGTAGCTGCCCACGAGCGGGTTGTACTTGAAGATCCCGCCGACCCGCATCGAGGTCGCTCCCGTCTGGGCGAACGTCACGGGAACGACTGAGCCGACGTGCAGGTGCTTTGTCTTGGCCGTGTCCGTGTCGATCAGCAGCTCGCCGCGGGCCATCGCCGAAGCGCCCTGGCCGGAGACGATGTCGAGTTTGACGGTCCGGCTCAGTCCGGCGGTGGACGCGGCGCCGAGGCTCTGGAGCGAGCCGCGCACGTCGAATTGGCCCGTGAAGACGACGGTCGTCGCGGCGGCGCCCGGGAGCCTGGACGCGATCCTCGCAACCGTCGGGCTGATCGAGTCCGAGCCGCCGATGATGTAGTTGGCCGCGAGCGCACTGTTGACCTCGTCGGTCGCTGACGTCGAGAGCGAACTGCCCAGCACACCGATCGTCGAGACGAGCGCCAGCCCGATCATCAGCGCACCAGCAGTCTGAGCGGTGCGGCGAGGGTTGCGCGCGGAGTTGCGACGGCCGAGCCGGCCCGGGACCCCGAGCACACGCGCCAGTGGCCTGCCAAGTGCGCTTGCGAGCGAAGCGGCGATCGCCGGCACCAGGGCGACCGTGGCGACGAAGACACACAAAGCACCGAGCCCGACCGACCCGATCGCGGCCTTCTCCAGCCCGTTGACCATCAGCAGTGCTCCGAGCAGCCCGAAGATCGTGCCCGTCACCAGGCGCCGTGCTCCCAGAGATCTCCGTGCGGTCGATGTCGACATCGGTCAACGCGGCGACCGGCGGAATCTTCACGGCGCGGCGCGCCGGCACGATCGATGAGAGCGTGGTCACGCCAATTCCGACGACCAGCGCGACGATCGGCGTGCGCGCCCTGAAAACGAGCGGCGCTGACGGAAGTGTGAGCCCAAAGGCGCCCAGTAGCGCCTTGAGTCCGAGCGCGGCGACGACGCCGAGGCCGAGGCCGATCAGGGAGGCGATCAGTCCGGTCAGGGCGGCCTCGCTCAGCACCGACCGGAAGATCTGCCGGCGGCTGGCTCCGACCACGCGCAGCAGCGCCAGCTCTCGGGTCCGCTGACCGACGGTGATCGCGAACGTGTTGTAGATCGTGAAGCTGCCGACCAGCAGTGAGATGAAGGCGAAAATCAGCAGCGCAGTGGAGAGGAACGAGAGGTCGTGGTGGATCGTCTGATCGAGTTCGTTGGCCACGGTCTGGCCGCTGACCACCTCGACGTCGGACGGCAGGACCCGCTGAATCTCGCGCTGCACGGCGACCTTGTCCGCCCCGGGCGTGACCAGCACGTTGATCGTGTCGTAGCGACCGACCGAATTGAACAGCCGTTGTGCCGTGGGTAGGTAGAAGGCCGTCAGCGTCGCCCCAGCAAGGCTGTTGGCGCTGCCGAAGGTCATGATCCCGGAGACGGTGAAGGTGCGGTGACCGTTCGGAAGCAGGATGCGGACGCGGTCGCCGACGGCGATGTGGTGCTTCTGGGCGGTGCTCCGATCGACCAGGACCTCGTCATCGGTGGTGGGCGCCCTGCCGCTCACCAGCCTCAAGGCCGAGAGTTGTGGGTTGGGGTCGAACGAGAAGCCGTTGGATGAACCGGCGCTGCCGATCGTGTTGCCGTCGCGTCCGATCAGCTGCGAGTAGCCGCTGACAGATCCGTAGGCGAACTGCACACCGGGGAGACGGCGCACGGCGGCGGCAATCGACTGGGGAACGGCCCGCCGGCTTGCGGTCGAGTCGATCCCCTGATTGCCGACACCGCTGAGCGTCTGCGTGCCGCGAATCTCGAAGTCGACGTGCTGGTAGACGTTGCCGACGAGGTTGTCGAAGGTGCGGTTGAGGGTGTCTCCCAGCACCAGCGTGCCGGTGACGAACGTCACTCCGAGCACGATCGCAAGCGCGGTGAGCCCGAGCCGCAGCTTGCGCGTCATAAGCCCTCTGATCGTTACCCGGCGCATGATCAGACGTCGAGCCGCTTCATCTGCTCGAGCACGGAGTCGGCGGTCGGATCGCGGAGCTCACCGACGACCCTGCCATCGGCGAGGAACACGACTCGGTCCGCGTAAGCGGCCGCGGCCGGCTCGTGCGTGACCATCACGATCGACTGACTCTGCTCGTCGACGGCGCTGCGCATGAAGCCGAGCACCTCGGCCGACGCGTTCGAGTCGAGGTTTCCGGTCGGCTCGTCGGCGAAGATCAGATCGGGCCGCCCGACCAGCGCGCGTGCGCACGCGACCCGCTGCTGCTGCCCGCCCGAGAGCTCGCTGGGCCGGTGATTCGTACGGTCGGCGATACGCAGCCGGCCAACGAGGTAGTCGAACCACTCACGGTCCACGGTGCGACCCGCGAGGTCGGCGGACAGGGTGATGTTCTCCTCCGCGGTCAGCGTCGGAATCAGGTTGAACGATTGGAAGACGAACCCGATGCGCTCGCGCCGCAGCTGCGTGAGACCGGCGTCATTGAGCGTGCCGATCTCCTGCTCACCGACGAACGCCTGACCGCTGGTGGGGACGTCGAGCCCCGCCAAACAGTGCATGAGCGTGGACTTCCCAGAGCCGGAGGGCCCCATCACCGCCGTGAAACGACCCGACTCGAACTCGACGTCGACTCCGTCCAGGGCGCGGACGGCGACCTCGCCGCTGCCGTACACCTTGGTCAGCGCGACCGCGCGCGCCGCCGTGACGGTCGCGGGCGCCGCAGCTCCCGATCCCTCGCCGCTCATCGGGACACCCCCGCGGGGAGCCAGCTGAAGCGCCACGCGCAGAACGCCGCGGCGCCGGCCGCCCAGGCGGCCAGCACGAGCACGTCGGTGACGGAGATCGAACTGCCGAAGCTCGAGTGCACAGACGCGAGGTGCAGGCTGTTTGCCAGGTGCTGGACCGGGAAGACGTCGGCCACGTCCCTGAGCCCCGCGCTGAGACTCGCGATCGGGATGAAGACCCCGGAGATGAACCACAGCGGGAGCATTGTCATCTGGACGGTCGGCTGTGCCGCATCCTGCGATCCGACCAGGCCGGAAACCGCGTAGCCGATGCAGGCAAAGGCGAGGGTTCCGATCAGCGTTATGCACGCCACCGCGAGGATCGCGGGAGCGGCCATGCCGACGCCATAGAGCAGCTTCGCGATCACGAGCAGCACCGTTGCGGTTATCGCGGTGGTCACCACCGTGGCGAGCGCCTGACCGCCGATCAGCACCACGGCCGGCACGGGCGTTGCCCGGCGACGCTTCAGGACGCCGTTCTCGCGCAGGCCGGAGATCAGGATCACAAGGCTCGCGTACGCGTTGACCACTATCGACATCGCGAGGATGCCGGGCACGTAGAAGACCTTGAGGGCGACAGTCTGGCCGTCAACGGTCGTGTGGCTGTTGCCGAATACGCCGATGAACACCACCAGCAGCACGATCGGGAAGAAGATGCCCATGAATCGTGCGCGCGGATTGCGCAGACTGATCTTGAGGTCGTAGAGCGCCTCGTGCAGGACCATCGCGAGTGGCCCGCGTGAGGCGGCGGAACGACCATCCTCCCGTGGGCCGGCCGGCGAGGGAATGTTCACCACGGTCGCCGCGGCAACCGCAGGCACCGCGGTTGCACGCTGGGCCTGGCGGGCTCGCCACATGCGGATCAGGCGTTTGATCAGGAAATACATCTCGCTACGCCTCCTCGCGCGTCAGTTGCAGGTACACATCTTCAAGCGTCGGGCGGCTGACCTCGAGTGCGTCGAGTTCGAGATCCCGCTCGAGCGCCCAGCCGGAAAGCTCGTAAAGGTCGGCGGTCACCGCCGTGCTCGGCAGGCGCAGCGTGCCGTCCCCGTCGGTCTGGATGCGCTCGGCCAGCGCCACCGGGGTGTCGTCGGCGGCGACGTGAGCGGGGAGCCTGAAGCTGATCTGCGCCGCCTCCAGCTGGCGTCCGCCGAGTGTCTGCGGCGTCCCCTCGGCCACGATCAGGCCGGCCGCGATGACGGCGATGCGATCGGCCAGGCGCTCGGCCTCCTCCATGTAATGAGTGGTGAGGAAGATCGTCTTGCCGAGGCGGCGCAGGCCGTCGATGACCTCCCAGGCAGCGCGGCGCGCCGATGGGTCGAAGCCGGTCGTGGGCTCGTCGAGAAAGATCAGCTCCGGATCACCGATCAGCGCAAGCGCGACGTCAAGCCGCCGGCGTTGCCCGCCTGAGAGCTTGATCGCCCGCTCGCCGGACTGGCCGGCTAGCCCGACGAGCGCGATCGTCTCGTCGATGTTGCGTGGCGCCGGGTAGTAACCGGCGTACAGAGCCACGCACTCGCGGACCGTCAGGCCGGGCTCGGCGCCTGACTCCTGGAGGACGATCCCGAGTCGCGCGCGCCAGCGGCCTGGAGCCTTCCACGGATCGTGTCCGAGTACCTCGATGCTGCCGCCGCTCGCCTCACGGAAGCCCTCGAGGATCTCGACGGTGGTCGTCTTGCCGGCGCCATTGGGCCCGAGGAACGCAAAGATTTCCCCGCGACGAACCTCGAGGTCGATGCCGCGTACGGCCTCGTGGTCGCCGTATCGCTTCTGCAGGCCGCGGACCCGGATCACAGGCTCGGCGCCGGCAGGAGCTTCGGCTGCTGCGGCCGCCACGGCCGCGTCGAGTGAGTTCGTGAACATGGCGTCCAAGGTACGCGCGTCGGCCCTGTGTTTCATCGGCGTGCGGGTCGATCTTCGCTCTCCACCCGTGGGTGGATGTGGAAGTCCTGTGGCTCCACCCGCCAGCCGATGACGCGCGCCCGCGCGCGTCTTATTGTTCGTAAGCGATGCTGGCGGCTATCAGACGCTTCCGCGACTTCTTCCTGATGCGCGACCTCCACGGACGCGAACTGGTGCTTCCCCCCGAGGTCGTTCCGCTGCGCGCAATCGGGCTGACCTTCCTGATTGTTTTTGCGGTCACCAGCTGGGAGGTTCACCCGCGTCCGGCGCTTCACGGTCGCGGCCTGCTGGTGCTCGGTGGCTTCCTGTGCCTCGCGGCGAGCGTGTTCATCACTCGGCCGACACGGGTCAGGATCGCCGGGCCCCCGAGCATGACGGTGGAGGCCCGTCGAACGATCATCGGCCTCGCCGGGGTAATCGCCGGCACGATCGTGCTCGCGCTCGAACAGCCCGACGGCATGTGGGAGGCCGGTCCGTACCTGGTCGCGATCATCGCCGCCACCCGCCTCGATCGCAGGACCGGTGCGGTGATCATGCTGGCCGCGATCGGGCCGCTCACGATCGGCGCGCTGATCAAGGCCGACTATGGGACGGCGCTCTCGATCTCGATCGGCGTCCTGCCGTGGTATCTCGTGATGCGGCTGATGCGCAGTCTGCGCGAGCAGCACGAGGAGCTGATCGCTTCGCGTGCCGCCGAGGCGCGCGCCGCGGTCTCGGCCGAGCGCGGTCGCATCGGGCGGGAGATGCATGACGTGCTCGCGCACTCGCTGTCGGCACTGGCGCTGCAGCTCGAATCGACCCGTCTGCTCGCGCGCGACCGTGATGTGGATCCCGAGGTCGCGCGGGCGATCGACCAGGCACACGGCCTCGCGGCCGGGGGGCTGGATGATGCCCGCCGCGCGATCGCGGCCGCTCGCGGGGACGAGCTACCCGGACCCGAGCGGCTAGAGGCGCTCGCCGGCGCGTTCGGCGACCAGAGCGGCCTGCCCGTGGCAGTCGAGGTCCACGGCGAACCGCGCGAGCTCGAGCCCGATGCGCGGCTTGCCGTCTACCGCACGGCTCAGGAAGCGCTCACCAACGTCCGCCGCCACGCAGCCGCCGAACGCGTGCGCCTGAGCCTGGACTACCTGCCCGACAGCACCGTGCTGGTGATCGAGGATCAGGGTGCCGCGGGGACGCCGCCGCCGCTGGCTCCTGCAGTCGCCGGCGGCGGTTACGGGCTCACCGGGATGCGTGAGCGCGCGAAGCTGCTCGGCGGAGAGCTGCTCGCCTCCCCCACCGGCACCGGTTTCAGGGTCGAGCTACGGCTGCCGGCGTGAGCGTCCGCGTCCTGCTCGCCGACGATCAGCGGCTGGTCCGGGAGAGCCTCGGGACGATGCTCGGCCTGCTCGACGGAATCGAGCTCGTCGGGAGCGCGGCCGACGGTGCCGAGGCCGTCGCGCTCGCGACCGAGCTGCGACCCGAGGTGGTGTTGATGGATCTCCGCATGCCGGGCGTCGACGGGATCGAGGCGACACGCCTCCTGCGCGAGCGGCTGCCGGACGCGGGCGTGATCGCGCTCACGACCTACGCGGACGACGAGAGCGTGCTGGCTGCGCTGCGCGCCGGCGCCCGCGGCTACCTCACAAAGGACGCATCAAGCGAGGACATCCGTGCGGCGATCCTGTGCGTGGCGTCCGGCTCGGCCACGCTCGATCCAGCCGTCCAACACCATGTGGTGGCTGCGCTGGCCAGCGGGCCAGCGCAGGCAGAGCCGGCCGCGGCAACCCTTCCCGACGACCTCACGCCGCGCGAGTCCGAGGTGCTCGTGCTGATTGCCGCGGGACTCAGCAACTTCGAGATCGCCGAGCGCCTGTGCGTCAGCCCCACGACCGTGAAATCGCACATCAACCACCTGTTCGCCAAGGCGGGGATCCGCGATCGCGCGCAGGCCGTGAACTACGCCTACCGGACCGGCCTGGCACGCCCGCCCGGCTAGGCGCGCGGCGGCGCCCAGCACCACCGCTCCGGTCAGGGCAAGCCCGGCACCCAGTAGCTGGACGCGCGTCGCACGGTGACCGCGGAGCACGCGTCCGAGCGCGATCGTCATGAGCGGATAGAGCGAGGCGAGTGCCGCCACGATGCTGAGCGCCCCGCGGTGTGATGCCGACACGTACCCGAGGTCGCCGGCAGTTCCGGCGACGGCGATCAGCGCGAGTCCGATAAGCCTGCTCCGGGTCAGCAACAGCGTCGCCGCCGGTTTCGCGCCGGCGTCCACAGCACGATCACGGCGGCGGCGAGCCCCGCCGAAGCTCCGGTGCTCGCATGCTGTACCGCCGTCACCCAGTACGGATTGAGGCGACCCGCGGCGTGCAGCAGCGTCAGCGTGGCACCGACACTGACGGCAGCGGCGACACAGACCAGGGCGTCGCTCCGGCGAAAGCCGGCAGCGGTACGTGGCTCAGATGCGCTCGAGGTGCTGATCACGCTGCCGACGAGCGCGCAACACAGGCCGACCAGGATCAGCGGATCGAGCTGGTCGCCGCCGATCACGCCGACGATGACCGCGACGGCGGCGCCGAGCGCGCCGACCGGCGCGGTGATCAGCGCCCGTCCGCGGCTGAGCGCGCGATAGATCAGCCCCAGCTCGAGGGTCGTCGAGATACCGGCCAGAACCGCCAGCAGGAGTCGTCGGGGTGACCGGCATCCCCCTCCCGCGCGATCAGCACCGGTACGAGCAGCAGGACTCCGAGCAGCTCCGAGACGCCGACGATCGCGAACACCGGCGCCTCCCGCCGCGAGACATCGCCGCCGAGGTAGTCGGAGATGCCCCAGCCGATGGCTGCCGCGACTGCGCCGAAGATCACCATCGTGCTGTCTCCGCTGGTTGTACCGACAAAGTAGGTTTCACTGGTACCACACCGTACCAGCAATCGCCTTTTTGCTGGTACCATCGTCAACGTGAAGACGGTTGCTGAGCTCCCCTTCATCGGCGGTCATGTTGCGCTCGACTTCGTCAACTCGGCCGAGGAGCGTGGCCATCCCGCATGCCGAGGATGTGCTGCGCACCCCGGCGGACCTGAGCGCCTGGGGACGGCGCTACGGCCTGCTCGCCGCCTCGGCAAGCAGCAGAGACGAAGCGGCTGAGCTCGAGCGCGCTGTCCGGGCGCGGGAGCTGCTGCACGATCTCTTCAGCGCACGCGTCGACGGCGCAGGGGCAGAGCCGGCGCAACTGGCCGCGCTGGCCGAGCTGACGGCTGAGGCATATTCCGCGGCAACGCTGACGCCGGCCGAACGGCGGCCGGCTCGAATGGCGCTGGGCCGAAATGACCTTGCCAGCGTCCGGCATGTCGCAGTGACCGCTGCGACCGAGCTCCTGCGCAGCGCGCCGGTTGGACGGTTGAGAAGATGCCCGGGCGATCAGTGCGGGTGGCGTTCCTCGATACGAGCAAGCGCGGCAACCGCCGCTGGTGCTCGATGAGCGAGTGCGGCCAGGAGGCGAAGGACGAGCAGCGGCGCGTGCGACGCGCGCGCGCCAAAACCTAGGTCACGATCGCCTAGGCCACGATCGCGCGCTTGCGGTCGAGCACCCAGGCCTCGAACTCAGCGGGCGGCATCGCCTTGGCGTAGAGCCAGCCCTGCGCGAGCATGTCGGGCTTGATCGCGAGCAACATGTCGCGCTGCTCCGCCGTCTCCACCCCCTCGGCGATGACCTTCAGGCCGCTGACCGAGGCGATGTCCGCGACCGCCTCGACGACGGCGCGATCGATCGGTGATCGGCCCAGCGAGTGGACGAACGACTGATCGAGCTTGACCGTGTCGAGCGGAAAGTCGCGGAGGTGGGCGAGCGAGGAATGGCCGGTGCCGAAGTCATCCAGTGCGAGGCAATAACCGGCGTCGCGGAAGCTCACAAGCACATCCGCGGCCGCGGACCCGACATCCATCAGCGCGCCTTCGGTCATCTCGACGTTCACGCGGGCTCCGGTGCCCCGCAGCCCGGTCCGTCTGAAGTCGGCGTCGAGCGTCGCCGTCAGTGTCGGGTCGCGCAGCCGAATCGCCGCCAGGTTGTAGCTGAGCCCGTAGGACAGCCAGTCGGGGCCGTAGCGCACGGCGTACTCGACCACCAGGTCGTGGAACACGTCGCCGAGCGTGTTCGACAGAACGGCCATCAGGGCTGAATCGCGCTCAGCCTCGGGCAGGAACTCCAGCGGGTAGACCAGACCGCGCTCGGGATGGTGCCAGCGCGCAAGCGTCTCGCCACCGACGGGCGTGCCATCGGCGAGCGCGACGATCGGCTGCACGTAGAGTTCGAGCTCCCCGCGCTCGCACGCCGCGTAGAGCTCTGAGCTGAGCAACGACGCGGTTGTCAGTGACGATCCGCTCGCTGCTGCGATCGACGACAACGCGGACAGTGCCGAGGCCCTTGGCGGCGCGCATGTTGTGCTCCGCAGCGCGGACCAGGTCACCCGCCGTCTCACCCGGAGCGGCGATGGCCGCGCCGACCGAAAGTCGCACGGGGCCGATCTGGCTCGCCAGACCATATGCCGGCGCGCCCACCTCGGTTTCGATGCGGTGCGCGAACTCGTCGACGGAATCGACGTCGGCGTTGTCGCGGCAGGCGATCATGAAAGTGTCACCACCCAGTCGCGCGGTCAGTGACCCGCCCGCCAGCGAGCCGGCAGCACGGCGCAGGCGGCTGGCGACGTGGCGCAGCAGTGTGTCACCCGTCCGTGCGCCGAGCTCGCGGTTCACGGCGCTGAAATTGTCGATGTCACATACCCACACAGCGGGTCGACGCCCGCGCGAGATCTCCCGGTCGAGGACGCGCTCCGCACCGAGCCGCGAGAGCATCCCGGTCAGCTGGTCCCTGGCCAGCTGCGTGCCTGAACGCCAGATCGCGAGCGAAAGTACCGCGGCGAGCAGAATCGCCAACGCGCGCAAGGTCAACCCGGGACCTGGAGACTGGCTGGCGAGCGCTGCCGCACCCGTGAAGAAGGCCGGGTCGACCCAGGCCAGGATCGCCACCGCGATCGTCTCCAGACAGCCGACCGCGACAGGTACCCAGTCCTGGTAGAAGGACAGCACGATCACCGCCAGCGGTCCCAGCGTGAAGTTGCCGACGAAGCGGGTGAGGTAGAGCTGGGCGGCCATGAAGCAGACCGCCATCAGCACCTCGCGCACACGGCGCGACCAGGCCTCGACCGTGGCAAGCGACAACGCCAGCGCGGCGGCCGCGGTGTACGCCCACTCCTCCGGCCGCGAAGGTTTGGTCAGCGAGTAGACCAGAATGAACAGCGTGAACGCCGCGCCGCAGAGCACGACATAGCGGTGCCGCGACCGCCAGGTGTCGTCGTCGAGCAACGAGCCGATCCAGCGACGCCCCCAGGATCCGTACGCTCTCGATCGTCCGCGAAAACAAGACACGATCCCCAGGTCGGACCTTACCGCCCGGAGCAGCTGCGAGCGCAAAGCTCCGGCGTCAGGGCTGCAGCCAGGTGCCGGCGCGACCGGCGCGCGGCGAGCATCACCCGCTGCTGCGTACGCCGACCAGCTCGTGGATGGCCCGCGACTGCTCACGATCCAGGTCCACGAAGCGGACGCCGTGTGGCCGCGCGCGACACGGACGACCTCGGCCTGAAGTGCGATCGAGGTCGGCACCAGCGCCGCACCGTACGTCGGAGGCTCGAGACGGAAACTGACCCGAATCCCAGCTTGCAGGGAAGCTCGCGATCGAACCCTGCGCCGGCGAACGAGACCTCGCTCAGCCCACAGGACAGCTGCATCGGGGCGTCCACATGAACGACCATGGCCAGATCCAGATGCGGAACGCCTCGCGGCGTTGCGCTGCCCCTCGGGAGGATCGACAGCCCGCGGCGTTCATGGATAGTGGGAAGCGAGGATGCGCTCATACCGGCCCCTGGTGCAATGAACTTACCGCCAAAGCCAAAAACGAAAGGGCCGCGATTTCGCTTGCGCGCTGCTTCTTGGCGCCTGGACGACCCCGACCTTCGGGAGCGGCACGGCGTTCGGCTACCGAGTTCGTTAGCTTCGGCTGCAGATGACGAGCTGGGGGTACTGCTGCCGACATTCGACCCGCTGCGCCGCGGCGAAACGTTCCCGGTGGCGGAGGCGGCGCGGATCGCCGAGCAGACAGGCTATGCCTCGGTCTGGGCCGGCGATCACCTCAAGTGCCCGGCACCGGTGCTCGATGCCCCCACCTGCCTGGCGGTCGCCGCGACGGTGACAACGAGCGCGCAGATCGGATTCAGCGTGATGCTGCTGGGCATGCGGCCGCTGGCGTGGGCCGCCAAGCAGATCGCGACCCTCCAGCACCTCTCGGACAACCGGCTGCGGCTGGGAGTCGGTGTCGGCGGTGAGTTCCCCCAGGAGTACGCCGCCGCGGAGGTGCCACATGACCAGCGCGGCGCACGCCTCGACGAGGCGCTGCGGTTGCTGCCTGACTATCCTGCGGCCCGGGACCGAGCACTCGCTCGAGCCGCCGGCCCCGATGCCGCCGGTGCTCGTCGGCGGCCGCAGCGACCGGGCGATCGAGCGCGCGGCGCGGTTCGGCGACGCATGGCTGCCGATGTGGGTGTCGCCAGAGACGCTCGCCCAGCGGGGCGAGCGGCTGGCAGAGCTCGCCGCGCAGCATGGCCGACCGGCACCGAGCCTCTCGTTGCTGGTGCTCGCGCACGTCGACGATGACCCGGCGCGTGCGCGCGAGCAGGCGGACGGCGCACCTGCACGGCCAGTACGGGATGGCGCTCGAGCGGGTCGAGCGCTGGACCGCGTTCGGCAGCGCACAGCAGGTCGCCGAGTTCCTCGAGCCGTACACGCAGATCGGCGTCAGTGAGATCCTGCTGCTGCCGCTCGGCTCGCGGCCGCTCGAGCAGATCGAGCGGCTTGGCGGACGCCAGCGAGCCGAATAGCATCGCTGAAGCGTGCAGCGCTGAGCGCCAGGAGATTGCATTGAGCAGCAGCAGTCCGCAGTACCGCTACAACCCCGAGCAGTTCCAGCAGGTCTTCGAGCACAGCTTCGGCTACCTCGCCGGCGTGCGGCGCAACAGCCAGCGCTTCGCGTCGCGCCCGGCGCTGCACGATCCGGTCAGCGGACGCCGTTGGACCTACGCGCAGCTGTGGGAGGACACCGGCAGGCTGGCGGCCGGGCCTCCACGAGCACGGTGTCCGCGCCGAGGACGTGATCGTCTTCGACCTCCTGAACGGCCCCGAGTTCGCGCTCGTCTGGATCGCCGCGCAGCGCCTCGGCGCGATCGCGACGCCGATCAACTTCCGGCTGGCCGCGGGCGAGGTCGCGCACGTGCTCGACGACAGCCGGCCGAAGGTCTTCATCCTCGACTCGAGCCTCGCCACGGTCGGCGCCGAGGCGCTGTGGCTGGCCGACCACCACCCGTCCCTGGTCGTCGGCGTCGACCACCGAGGACTGGGAGGCAGCCGGTCGCGGCGGCGATCGCCTTCAGCGAGATCTTCGCCGACGCCTCCGCGGACGTGCCACCCGAGCCCGATCGCTCGATCTACGCCGAGACGACGCGCCTCTACACCTCGGGCACGACCGGGCTGCCCAAGGGCGTCTCGCTGCCGGACATCGTCGAGGTTCTCTCCGCCCACGACGTGATCATGCACTTCCCGCTGACGCCGGAGGACCGCACGCTCAACATGACGCCCTGGTTTCACCGCGGCGGCCTGTACTCCGGCGGACCCGAACCCGGTCTTCTACGTCGGCGCCGAGGCCGTACCGCTGCGCACCTTCGACGCGGCCACCGTGCTCGACTGGGTCGCAGGAGCACCGGCTCACGTTCCTGATCGGCGCGCCCACCAACCTTGCGCTGCTGAGCGCCGAGCAGCAGGCGCGGCCGCGCGACCTCTCGAGCCTGCATGGGATCGTGACGATGGGCGCGCCGCTCGACCGCGAGGCCTGCCTGCGCTACCAGGAGCTGCTGACGCCGCGGATCTTCAACGGCTACGGGACCACCGAGGCGTTCTGGAACACGTTCCTGCGGCCCGCCGACCTGCCCGAGCACGCCGGCTCGGCCGGCCGCGCGTGCACCGACGACGACGTGGCGGTGGTGAAGGTCTACGAGGATCGTTTCGCGGCGCCGACGAGCTAGCAGCGCAGGACGGCCAGGAGGTCGGCGAGGTGATCGTCCGCTCGGTCAAGTCGGGCTACGCCTATGTCAACAACAACGAGGAACAGGGCGCGCGCTTCCGCGACGGATGGCTCTACATCGGCGACCTGGCAACCTGGGATGCGGACGGCTACGTGACGATCGTTGGCCGCAAGGACGACATGATCATCACAGGCGGCGAGAACGTGCACCCAACCCAGGTCGAGGCGGTCCTCAACGAGCACCCGAAGGTGACGGAGTCGGTCGTCGTCGGCCTCCCGGACGATCAGTGGGGCGAGCTGGTCGTTGCCTACGTGATCCCGCGCCGACAAAGAGCTCGACGTCGATCGAGCTGGAACGCCACACGCACGACCACCCGATGCTCGCGCGATTACAAACGCCCGCGGGCGTACCGCTTCGTCGATGAGATCCCGCTGACGGCGACAGGCAAGAAGCTCCACTACAAGATCCGTGAGCAGGCGCGCGAGGATGCCGCCGCGGGACTGCTGGAACGCCTGTGAGCTCCCCAACACGCAGGGCGCCGATCCGGTGATCACCGGGATCGGCGCCGTAACTCCGCTCGGCCACGACGTGCCGACCAGCTGGCGGCGGCTGCGTCGCAGGCGACTCCGGCGTCGCCCCGATCACGCTGTTCGACGCCTCCGCGCTGCCGACGCGGATCGCCGCTGAGGTCAAGGACTTCGACGCCGAGGCGTTGCTCGGCACCAAGCGCGTCGCGCCGCTCGGCGCGCTTCTCGCAGCTCGCGATCATCGCGGCGCGCGAGGCGTTCGCGGACGCCGGGCTGCAGCCGGGTGCCGGGTATCGAGCAGGTCGCCGACCACGAGCGCGTCGGCGTCGTCGTCAACACGGCCGTCACCGGGATCCCGGAGACCGAGGCCAACGTCAAGGGCCTGCGGGACGAAGGCCTGCGCGGCGTCAGCCCCTACTACGTGCCGTCGATGATCCCGAACATGCCGGCCTGTGAGGTGGCGATCGACCTCCGCCTGCACGGACCGGTGACCGCCAGCGCGCTCGCCTGCGCCAGCGGCAACGCCGCGCTGCTCGAGGCGCGCCGGCTGATCCTCGCGCGGCGAGGCCGACGTGGTCGTCGCCGGCGGCACCGACGCCGGCATCTACCGCGTGATGTTCGCCGGCCTCTCGAACATGGGTGCTCTGTCGGCCAACAACGACGACCCGGCGGGCGCGAGCCGCCCCTTCTCAGCCGACCGCGACGGCTTCGTCTACGGCGAGGGCGCAGTGCTGTTCGTGATCGAATCCGCCGAGCACGCCCGCAGCCGCGGCGCGCGCATCTACGCGACCGCTCGCGGGCGGCGCGCTGACCACCGACGCCTTCCACATCAGCCATCCCGACCCGACCGGCCGCCAGCCACGCCGGGCGATGCGGACTCGCGCTCGAAAGCACCGGCACTCGATCCCTGCCGACGTCGACTACATCTGCGCGCACGGCACCGCGACCCGGATCAACGACGCCGTCGAGACCAGCGCGATCCGCGACGTCTTCGGCGCCGGCGGCGGATGAGCTGCTCGTCAGCTCGCCGAAGTCGATGGTCGGCCACATGATCGGCGCCGCCGGAGCGCTGTCGGCGATGGTCGGCGTGCTGGCGATGCGCGACGGCGTCGTCCCGCCGACGATCAACCTCGAGCACCCCGACCCGGCCTGCGACCTCGACTACGTGCCGCTCGATGCGCGCGAGGCGCAGGTCCGCACCGCCCTGGTCAACGCCTTCGGGTTCGGCGGGCAGAACTGCGTCGTCGTGCTGAAGGCGCCTTGATTCGGGAGTAGCCCCGCGAACCCCATCTAGTCAGTGCATCCGCCCTGCGCGAGCTCGGCCACCGGCTGCCATTCGCGCCAGTTCGCCAGACGGCTCGCATAGTCGGCCTCGGCGGTCGCGAGCGGCGACTTGCCGAAGAAGCAGCGCAGCGGCGGCGGATCGGCGTCGACGACCTTCAGCACCGCCGCGGCCGATGAGCACCGGGTCGCCCGGGACGTTGCCGGACCAGCGCCGCTGGCGCTCAGCGCGCACGCTCGTCGTAGGCCGGCAATCGGCTTCGGAGTGCCGCGCCGAGTCGCCCGCCCAGTCGGTCGAGAAGCCGCCCGGCTCGATCAGCGTGACGTGGATGCCGAAGTCCCTGACCTCCGCCGCCAGGGCCTGGCTGAAGCCCTCGAGCCCCCACTTCGACGCGTGGTAGATGCCGACCGTCGGGAAGGCGGAGATGCCGCCGATCGAGGAGACCTGCAGGAAGTGGCCCCGTCCCTGCTCGCGCAGGATACGGCAGCGCCGCCTGCGTGACCCACAGCGCGCCGAACAGGTTCGTCTCGATCTGGTCGCGCGCCTCCCTCTCGCGTCAGCTCCTCGATCGTGCCGAAGTGCCCGTAGCCGGCGTTGTTGACGACGATGTCGAGCTCGCCGAAGTGATCGTGCGCCGTCCTCGACGGCTCGAAGCGGCGCCGCGATCGGTCACGTCGAGCTGCGAGCGGCAGGAACTGGTCCGGCCGTGCTCCGCAGCGATGTCGTCCATGCTGCTGGGGTTGCGCGCAGTGCCGACGACGCGGTCGCCGCGCTCGAGCGCCGCGAGCGCCCACTCGCGGCCGAAGCCGCGCGATGTACCTGTGATGAACCATGTTCTTGAAGCCATTACCTGATCGCTACGGGAGCCATGACTTGGTCCCACGAACCGCATAGGATCCCGACGAACTGTTCCACGGACTATCGGAGCGAGCCGATCAATGAATGAGCTCGTGGGAGTCGAGGCGACTGTGACCAATCCCACGCGAGGCAGCGAAGGACCGGGAGAGGTCGACATCCCCTACAAGGGTGTCTACATCGCCTATTCGGACGAACCGCTTGAACGCGGTACGGCGGTTGTCGTTTATGAGGAACTGGGCCCCCGCAAGGTGCGCGTGGCGGCAATTCGAGAGGGGATTTGATGCTGGGGATTCGCATTCCGCGCGCCGACGAGGCGATGCTCATCAGCGGTGGCCGCGGCGGCACCGACGGCACGCCGTTCCGGGTGGTCATCGGCAGCAGGGCGTTTGTAATGCCGTTCCTGCGCAGCGCCGCCTTCCTGACGCTGCGGATGCAGGAGGCTCAGGTGCAGGACACATGCCAGACGGTTCAGGGCATCACCGTGAACCTCGCGGCCGTCGGCGCGTTCAAGGTTGGCGACGACACGCAGAGCATCGTCGCTGCCGCGCAGCGATTCCTGAGCGATCAGCGGCAGATGCCGGCTCTGGTCGGACAGATCTTCGCCGGGCATCTGCGCGGAATCGTCGGCGCGATGACCATCGAGGAGATCATCCGCGAACGCCAGAAGCTGGCGCATGAGGTGCTCGACGCCTCCAAGGAGGAGCTCGCCCACATCGGCCTTGTCGTCGACAGCTTCCAGATCCAGTCGATCGACGACGCCGGCAGCGGCTACATCAACGCGCTGGCGGCACCGCACAACGCGGAGATCCAGAAGCAGGCGGCCGTCGCACAGGCGGCGGCCGATCAAGCCGCGGTCGAAGCCCAGCAGAAGTCACAGCAGGCGCAGGCTCAGTACCGGCAGCAGACCGCTGAGGTCGAGGCCGCGGCCGAGGCGAAGATCAACGTCGCCAAGGCCAACGCGGAGTCTGAGACCGTCGCGGCGCAGCAGGACTCCGAGCGCCAGCAGGCCGACTCGCGCAAGAGCGCGATCGAGGCCCAGGCGCAGCTGGCCGAGCAGCAGGCTGCGCTGACCGCCAAGCAGCTCGAGGCCTCAGTGATCAAGCCGGCCGAGGCTCAGGCGAAGATCGTGAAGCTCCAAGCCGAGGCCGATGCTGAGGCGATGAGGACCAGGGCGGCCGCGGCCGCCGCCAACGACCGCGTGGCGTTGGATCTGAAGTGGCTCGAGATCATGCCGGAACTTATGGACAAGATCGCTGATGCGCTGGCCGACTCCAACGTCACCGTGCTCAACGGCGCGGAGGGGTTGAGCGAGCTGATGGCGGGGTTCATGACGCAGGCAGCCGTGGTGTTCAACGCGGCGAAACAGATGACCTCCGAGGGCGGCGGGGTTGATGCCGACCCCCGGGCGCTGGTCGAACCTCCGCCGGCGCGCGCCGCCGACAGCAGTACGGACGGCAGCGCCACCACCACCGGTTAACGCGCGGCACCCGCGCTGGTTGACCAGCGCGGGTGCTCGTTTCGGGGTGTGACGGAGGACCCCGGCGCTCGGTTGGCGGTCCCGGTCCCTGGTGAGGGTTCGGGCCGCGAACCGAAGTTCGTTCCCTAGGCGACCTGCTCCTTGGTCGGCGTCCGAGTCGGTCCGCGGTGAGCTCCTCGAAGAGGCGCTCCTCGGTCGGAGGTCCGGTTCGCGTGCCAGATGCCGAGACCGATCAGGATCAGCAGGACGGCTGCGCCGGCGAATGCGGCGATCGCGCCCCAGAGCATGACGGTGCCGATCGTGCCGAAGGCGTAGGCCTCGAGCAGCATCCCGCGCAGTGTGGTGCCCATGAAGGCGGTCTGGCGCAGCGCTGCCGAGCGTGGTGGCCTGTGCGCTACCGGGCTTGGCGGCCGATGTAGGCGCCGCTGATCTGGGAGTACACGCCGTGGTAGGGCATCGCGTACAGGTGCTGGCCGATGAAGTCGTTGGCGTAGACCTGCGCCTCCTTGCCGGTGGCGACCTGCTGCCCGGCGTAGGGCTCGAGCGCCGGCACCATCAGCTTGGCGTTCGGGAATTCAGGATCGGTGACTGCCTTCTGGCCGCCCTTGGCGTACTGCGCCTTGACGGCACTGATCTCGGTCTTGGTCGGGAACGAGATCTGCTGCTGCGCCAGCTGATCGTGGACGTTGCTGGTGGCGAAGCTCTGCCCCCAAAGCAGCAGGCCGCCGGCGACCACCAGGACCACTACCAGCACCGCGCCGAAGCCCGATGCGAGCTTGTCAAAAGCCTTGCGTTGCATTCCGGGTTCCTCCTAGTTTGTCGGGGTCTTCAGTCCTCCGAATGCACTACACATGCTGGCCTTGCGAAGCTCTCCGGAAATCGGTGTCAAGCCCGCTTCTCGCGGTGGTTCGCCCGGTCAGTTCGCGGGTAGTCGCCGCGGGGTCAGTCCGTAGTTCTCCGCGGCGCCGGGAGCGCGGACCGATACGATCTGCACGTGACCGATCGCCTGTTCTTCACCGAGGACGACGCAGCCAACCAGCTGCTGGCCCAGGATCCGATGGCGCTGCTGATCGGTTTCCTGCTCGATCAGCAGGTCACGGTGCAGAAGGCGTTCTCGGGCCCGCTGGCGATCCGCGAGCGGGTCGGCACCCTGGACGCCGCGACGCTCGCAGATACGGACCTTGACGCCGTGTTTCGCGAGAAGCCGGCGATCCACCGCTTCCCCGGAGCGATGGCCACCAAGGTGCAGGAGCTCGCGGCGATCGTGCGCGACGAGTACGGCGGCGATGCCGCCCGGCTGTGGACCGAGGCAGCCGACACCGACGATCTGCGCCGGCGGATCGGCGCGCTCCCCGGCTTTGGCGACATGAAGATCAAGTCGCTCGGCTCGGTTCTCTACAACCGCTTCGGCGTCAAGGTCGCGGAGGGTCTTGTCCCCTCACATCCGACGCTGGGCGACGTCGACTCGCACGAGGCGCGGTCCGCCTACCAGGCGGCCAAGAAGATCCACAAGCAGGAGTGGCTCGCCGCCAAGGGCTGAGCCGGAAACGCCGCTAGGCGCGGCGTCCGACGAGCAGGTGCGTCGTGTAGGGCAGCTCGATCGTGCCGCCGTGCGCGTCGATCACCGCGGCGATCTCAGCCAGCAGCGGCTCGCGCACGTCGGCGGCGAGTGTCAGATGATCGCCGTAGGTCCCGAGCAGCGCGACGTAGCCGGTCGCGTCGTAGTCGGCCGACCACTGGTACTGCGCGCCGCGGAAGTCGGTGAAGGCGTCGGGGTCGGGTGCGTCTGCGGCCCACTCGCGCATCAGGGCGCCGTGCTCGACCTCGGCCGTGAGCATCGTCCCGAGCTGGCTGAGGTCGGCGCCACTGCGCTCGTACACACCGTCGAGCTCGTCGATCAGCGCGGTCCGGCGCCAGTGCGGAACGTTCCAGAAGGCCGCGAGCGTGCCACCCGGCTTCAGCACCTCGGCGACGCGCTGCCAGCGCACTCCGGGCGTCAGCCAATGCCAGGAGGTCGGAGACATCACCAGGTCAAATGAGCCGGGCTCGAGCTCTGCGGACTCGAAGTCGGCCGTCTGAACCGTCACGTCCAGGTCCATGCCGGCGAACTTCTCGCGAATGAGGTCGGCCATCGCGGCTCCGGGCTCGACCGCATGCACGGCGATGCCACGCCAAGCGAACTGCGCCGTCGCCTGACCGGTGCCGGCACCGATCTCCAGCGCTCGCGCCCCGGCCGGCAGGTGTGCGTAGGCCTGGACGGTGTCGACCATCCGCTCCGGGTAGTCCGGGCGCGCATCGTCGTAGCTGGGCGGCCGCGTCGAAGCTCGTGCGCCGCTGTTCGGTCAGGTCCGTCATCGAGAGGTCTCACCTGTTGTCGGCACCGCGCAAACCGTAGCCCCGCGATAGAAAGCTCCAGAGTCGCTAACGAGCCCAGCGATCGAGGACCATCAGCGTCTTTGTGCCGGTCACGCGGCCCGTGCGGCGCAGCAGGTTGACCACGGCCTTCAGGTGCTCGACATCGTTGACGCGAATGCGCAGCAGCGCGTCGGGGTCGCCGGCCATCGTGAACACCTCGCGGATCTCCGGGATCCGCTCGACGGCCCCGAGGATCTCGTCGATGTCCGCGTCCCCGGCAAAGCGCAGCTCGGTGAACGCCTCGATCGAAGGGCCGATCAGCGCGTGGTCGACTGAGACCGTGTAGCCGGTGATCACGCCCAGTTGCTCGAGCCGATCGATGCGACGCTTGACAGGAGCCGGCGAGAGGTTCACGTGCGCCGCGATGTCGGTAATCGTGCGCCGGGCGTCCTCGCGAAGCAGATCGATGATGCGCTCATCAAGGTCGTCGAGCTTTACGTGGCTGGGCATGGTCTCATGCAGGATATGCGAGTTTTCGTGCGCATCGCGCAAGAAAACTCGCTTCGTGGTCCGCGTCGCGCTGAAATCCTGCGCCTGGGAATCCGAAGGCTGCGAATCGGTTGTTTTCGTCCGGAACGGGCACTTTGCTTGTGCTGTCTGCAACAGACGGAGCGAGGCAAGGTGGCCATGGCAGAGGACTGCATCGATTTTTGGCACAGCGAACAGCTGGTGCTGTGTCGCGACGACGAACTCGGCTTGAGAGCGGCGATCGCGGTCAATGACACGACGCTCGGACCCGGGCTCGGTGGTGTGCGCTGTGTGCGCTACCCGAGCGACGCGGCCGCGGTCACCGAGGCTCAGCGCCTGGCGGCGGCGATGACGCTCAAGAACGCCTTCGCCGGCCTCCCCTACGGCGGCGGCAAGTCGGTGATCGAGGCGCCCGGCCCGGATACCGACCGCCGTGCGCTGATGCAGCGCTTCGGTGAGTTCGTGATCCGCACCGGCGGCGCATACCTGCCCGGTGTGGACATGGGTACGAGCGTCAAGGATCTTCAGGCGATGGCCGACATCGGCGCGGATGTGTCCTGCAATCACGAGGACCCCTCGCCGTGGACCGCGATCGGCGTTGCCGCGGCGGTCCGTGCGAGCGATCGAGCATGTGGATCAGCGACAGGGGATCGAGGGCGCGCGCGTATTGATCCAGGGCGCCGGTCACGTCGGCGCGGCGCTGGCGCGCGATCTGGCAGCTGACGGCGCCGAGATCATCGTTGCCGACATCAACGCCGAACGCGCGGCCGCGGTCGCCGCCGAGGTTCACGGCAGCACCATCGGCGCCGGCGAGGTGCTGACGACCCCGTGTGACGTCTTCTCACCGTGCTCGGTTGCCAAGGTCGTGACCGCCGCGACCGTCGAGCAGCTGAGCTGCCGGATGCTGGTGGGCGCAGCCAACGACACGCTGGCTGACGCCGTCTGCGCAGATCTGCTGGCCGATCGCGACATCACCTACGTTCCCGACTTCGTATCCAACGCTGGCGGCGTGATCCACATTCACGCGCTGCGTGCCCACTACACCGAGAAGCGCCTGCGCAACGAGGTGCTGCAGATCGGGACGCGCACGCGCGAGGTGCTCGAGTCGGCCTCCGGCTCCGGGCTGACGCCGCTGCGGATCGCGAGCGAGCGCGTGCGCCGGATCCTGGCCGACGCCCGCGCCGCTTCAGACGGCGCGCGAAGCAGCGGCGCAGCGCGCCGTGGGAAGACCTCCGATCGGGCGCTGACGCGCGTATGAGCGCCACCGCCCCATTGCGCGAGCTCTCGCTCGAGGATCGCTACACAGCGGTATCCGGTCCGGTGCTGCTGGACGGGATGCAGGCACTCGTGCGGATGATGCTCGACCTGCGCTGGCTCGACGCGCGGCGCGGCCGCGACACGGGCGTGTTCGTCAGCGGCTACCCCGGCTCGCCGCTGGGTGGTCTCGACCTCGAGCTCCAGCGTGCGTCGCGCCACCTGGAGGACGCCGGGATCGTCTTCCGGCCCGGCCTCAACGAGGAGCTCGCGGCGACGGCGGTGGCCGGCACCCAGCTGCTCGCCGAGGTACCGGGCGCGACCAAGCAGGGCGTCACCGGCTTCTGGTACGGCAAGGCCCCGGGCCTCGATCGTGCCTCGGACGCGATCCGCCACGGCAACCTCTCGGGCACCGCCCCGCTGGGCGGTGCCGTCGCGCTCATCGGCGACGACCCGATGGCCAAGTCCTCGACGGTGCCGGCCAGTAGCGAGCAGACGTGCCGCGCACTGTGGATGCCGGTGCTCGCGCCGGCGACGATCGACGAGCTCCTGGAGATGGGGCTCCACGCCGTCGAGATCTCGCGGCACGCGGGCCTCTGGACGGCGCTGAAGATCGTCACCGACCTGGCCGATTCCTCGGGCGTCGCCGAGGCCGGCGCGGCGCTCGCGGCGATCCCCACGCTCGCGCCGCGCGATCCGCACTCGCCGCCGGTGCTGCTCTCTCCCACGAACCTGGAAGCCGAGCGCGACCTGTTCACATCACGGCTCGAGCGAGTACGGGAGTACGCGCTCGACGTGGGGCTGAACCGCGTCTGGTTCGAGCCGCAGCGGCCGCGCGTCGGCGTGATCGCCGTGGGGATGGGCCATCAGTCGGTGCTCCGCGCGCTCGCCGATCTCGGGCTCGATCGCGACGACTGGGAGGCCCTGGGTCTGCGGCTCGTGCAGGTATCGATGCCCTGGCCGCTCGAGCCCACGCAGCTCCGTGCGTTCGCGCAGGACCTGGAGACCGTGCTGGTTGTCGAGGACAAGCTGCCGTTCGTCGAGGCGCAGCTGAAAGAGGCGCTGTATCGCGTTCCCCGGGCACCGTGGGTACTCGGCAAGCAGGATGCCGAGGGGCGCGAGCTGCTTCCGGTCAGTGGCGGCGTGTCCGCTGACGATGTCGCTCATGCGCTTGCCGAGGTGCTGCCCGGCGTGGATACGCCGTATGCGTTGACGGAGCGGATTCGGAGCGCCGTGGAAGACACCTCGCACCCGCTCGACCGGGTGTCCCTCGAGCTCAAGCGGTCACCGTACTTCTGCTCGGGCTGCCCGCACAACACCTCGACGCGCGTCGGTGCCGAGCAGCTGATCGGAGTCGGGATCGGCTGTCACACGATGGTCGCGCTCGAGACCGGAGAACGCCGCGGGCACGTGCTCGGGATGGCGCAGATGGGCGGAGAAGGCGCGCAGTGGTTCGGGCTTGCGCCGTTCGCGAGCGAGCAACACTTCACGCAGAACCTCGGCGACGGAACCTTCCACCACTCCGGATCGCTGGCGATCCGGGCCGCGATCGCGTCGGGCGTCAACATCACCTACCGGCTGCTCTACAACGACGCCGTGGCGATGACCGGGGGCCAGCAGCCGCAGGGCAAGATGAACGTTCCCGAGGTCGTCGCCGAGCTCCAGGCCGAGGGCGTGCGCAGGGTCGTGATCACCACACCCGAGCCCGAGCGCTACAGCGGAGTTCAGTTGCCGTCGATCGCGTCCGTTCGCCACCGCGACGAGATCGGGCCCGTGCAGGAGGAGCTCGCCGCCGTCAAGGGCGTGACAGTCCTCATCCACGACGACCGCTGCGCCACGGAGAAGCGCCGGATGCGCAAGCGCGGGCTGCTCGAGACACCGCCCGAGCGAGTCTTCATCAACGAGCGCGTGTGCGAGGGATGCGGGGACTGCGGCGAGAAGTCCTCCTGCCTTTCGGTGCAGCCGGTGCAGACCGAGTTCGGGCGCAAGACCCGGATCCACCAGAGCTCGTGCAACCTCGACATGAGTTGCGTCAAAGGCGACTGCCCGTCGTTTCTGCTGGTCGAGCGGGTGGCCCCGCGTGCGCGGCTGCAGGTTCCCGCTGCGCCTGAGGACCTGCCCGAACCGACCTTGCGTGTTCCCGCCGACGCCTTGATTCGGATGCCCGGAGTTGGGGGTACTGGTGTTGTGACGGCGGCCGCGATCCTGCGAACCGCCGCCCATCTTGGAGGCCGCTACGCCGCCGCGCTGGATCAGACCGGGCTCGCCCAAAAGGGCGGTCCCGTGATTTCGGACCTGCGCTTGGCCTCGGCGCCCGTCACGGGCCAGATCCGAGCCAGCCGCGGCGGCGTCGACGTCCTGCTCGGCTTTGACCTACTGGGAACCGTCACGCCGCAGACGATCGAGGTACTGGGTACCAAACGGACGGTGGCAATCCTCAACACCGACGTCGCGCCGACCGCTTCGATGGTGCTCGACGTCAACACGCTCGCGCCCGAGCCCGAACGCCTGGTGACGCGCGTGCGGCGTATGACGCGCGGGGATGAAGCCATCGCGATCCCCGCGGAGACGCTCTCCGAGCAGCTGTTCGGCAGCCACCTGCAGGCCAACATGCTGCTGATCGGCGCCGCGTACCAGCACGGTTGCCTGCCGCTGCGAGCGGACGCGATCGAGCGCGCGATCGAGTTGAACGGCGCCGCCGCCGAGGCCAACATCGCCGCGTTCCGCTGGGGACGGGTGGCGGTCGCGCGGCCCGAGCTGCTGCCTGCCACGGGCGCTGACGCGCTGTCTCGTAGCGGAGCGGCTTCCGACGGCGGAGCGGCGCCGGGTCCCGGAGGCGAGCGTTCGCTCGCCGATCTGCTCGAGCATTACGAGCGCGAGCTCACTGCGTACCAGGACGCCGATTACGCCGCCACCTTCGCTGCCGACGTGCAGACGCGTCGCCGCAATCGTGCAGGAGCGGCTTGGCGCGGGCGGCATCGAGGTCGCCAAGGCCTATGCAGACGGTCTCTTCAAGCTGATGGCCTACAAGGACGAATATGAGGTCGCGCGGCTGCATCTCGACGCCGTCGAGCGCGCTCGGCTGCAGGCGGAGTTCGGCGAGGGCGCGCGGATCAAGGTGCTGCTGCACCCGCCGGTGCTGCGGGCGATGGGCATGAAGCGCAAGCTGCGGCTGGGCCGCTCGGCCGTGCCGCTGTTCCGCGCGCTACGCGGATCGCGGCGCCTGCGCGGGACGGCGTTTGACCCGTTCGGCCGCAGTGCGGTGCGCAAGCTCGAGCGGGCGCTCATCGACGAGTACCGCGGGCTCGTTGCCACCGGACTCGACGGGCTCGTGCCGGACACAGCCGCCGTCGTGATGCAGATCGTGCAACTGCCCGACATGGTGCGCGGCTATGAGGAGATCAAGCTGGCCAACGTCGAGCGGATGCGGGCACGGGCGCAGGAGCTGCTCGACCAGCTGAACGCGCCCGCAGCCGGCGGTGCCGAGCTTGAGCTGATCCCGGCTCAGCACTGAGCGCGCTCGAGTACGCGACCCGTGCGCGGTCGCTCAGTGCACGACCGTGTAGGTCACGTGCGTGACACCGGGAGCCTGGACGACCGTCTCCAACCGCAGATCGGCTGAAGCGTCGTCCAGCAGGCGAACCCCGGCGCCGAGCAGCACCGGGACCACGTGCAGCGTGATCTCGTCGAGCAGTCCGGTCCTCAGCGCCGCACGCACGGGCGTCGAGCCCATCAGTGCGACCACCTTCTCGTCGCCGGCTGCCTGCTTCGCCACGTTGATCGCATGCTCGATCCCGCCGGTTACGAAGGTGTAGGGCGGATCGGAGTCCGGTGGGTCGTTCGGCGGGTTATGCGTGAGCACGAACAGCGGCACACCCGGCAGCGGACCCCGTCCGCCCCAGGCGTTCGAGATCTCATACGTGCGGCGGCCGCTGATGATCGCGCCGACGTTGGCCGCACCGTCGTCGAAGACCTTGGCGCTCTCCGGTGAGAGCTTGAAGTTCGGAAAGAACCTGCTCTGCGTGTCGCCGTCCGTGTACCACTCGAAGAGCCTCCCTCCCCCGTCTCCCAACGGGTTCCCGGGCCCGTCGTTGGGGCCGGCGATGAAGCCATCGGCGGAAACGGCGAGGGCGGTGACGACGCGGGTCATGCCGGGCTCCAGGTCTTGCCGCCGTCCTGGGTGCGCCAGAGCTTGCTTCCGCCGCCATCGACCTGCGACACAGCCCACCCGTCTTGAGTGCCGGCAAACGTCACCTGCACCGTTCCGTTGTCCTCGCCCCCGATGCGCTGCCACGTGCGCCATTTCGAGCCGCCGTCAAAGGTCCCCGCGAGTGGCCCGCGGCCGCCCACATAGAACGCCGTGCTCGAGCTCACCGCGGCCAGGCCGCCGAGGTAGCCGAAGATAGGCATCCGCTGCCGGCACTTTGCGCCGAGCTCGCACATGCCTGCGACAACGCGCCAGCTGTTGTCGTCTCGGTCTGAGACCGCCATGCTCTTCGGCTGTACTCCCGTGGACGGCTCATTTGCGCAGGCCAGCCAGCGCGATCCATCCGGAGCGATCGCCAACTCCGTGTCTGCCGGCCCCGAGTCACAAGGCACGTACGTCCGGCTCCAGCGGCCGGAGTTGGGTTGCAGTGATTCCACCGTCGCCGTCGCGGGAGACGGAGCGACCGGCGTCCGCGGCGGACGTGGCAACGCGACGACGACGGTCCCGTCCGCGAGCCACCGACAGCAGGTTGCTCATCCCGAGCTCGCCGTCGAACGCCACCCCGGGTGCGACCGTACGGTCCGGCGGCTGAGCGCCAAGTGCTCGCCAGCTGCTGCCGCCGTCGCTCGACGCCAGCAGGGTCAGCTTGCATGTCTGCTGACCGGCGTGACATCGCGTTACCAATACCCACGTCGAGCCGCCGCTCGCCGCGAGACCGGCGACCGCTCCGGGAATCGTGGGCGACGTCCAGGACCCGCCCATGTTGTGGCTGACCGCGAGTCCAGGGCCGTATGCAAACAGCACACCGCCGCCGTTGAACGCGATCTGACTGAACACCTCGCCATTCCCGCATTGAGTCTCCACGAGACGCGCGGCTTGGGTGCTGAAGCTCTTCCCGCCATTGTTGGTCGCGCGCGTGTCCAGGATGCAGTGGCCGGGATATTTTCCGGTCGCGGTCTCGAAGAGGCCGACGCCGCGCGTGGCGGAGACGAACGCGACACGTTGCAGCGTTGTGGAGGTGCGGACCGACCCGTCGGTTCGCGCCGCTGTGATGAGGATGAGCGCCAAAGCAGCCATCACGGCGAGCATCCAGCGGTGGCGCAACAAATGCAAGCTCATTGCGGGACCTGCTCGTTCTGTGACCGAAAGCGGGCGACGGGAATCGAACCCGCCCTAGAAGCTTGGAAGGCTTCGGTGCCACCACAACACTTCGCCCGCGGTGAGATCCCAAGCTTAGAGTCTTACGGCGGCGATTTCAGCGACGCTCCCACCCACTCGGCGCCAGCCCCGCGACTCCCCCAGCCCCAGACTCCTACAATGGGCCGACCGAAGGGGAGTAGCACAATTGGTAGTGCACCGGTCTCCAAAACCGGGGGTTGCAGGTTCGAGTCCTGTCTCCCCTGCTTCGGAAGTTCCTGCAGATGCAGGGATTTCAGGGCCTCAAGATCACCGAATCGGTCGGGTTCAGGCAAGGGAGGCACACGCAGGGGGCACAACAGGTCGCCGAACTCGCGCTTGGGGTAAGCCCCAACGGCGGCACACGTGCTGCATCAGGTTGCCCGATCTCGCTACGACGCCCAGCCAGCAACGCCCAGACGTGCTAGGCAGCAAGACCAGCAACGGACGCGGCGATCAGACACATATACCGCGGTCGACCAGCACGCGCGGTCGGATTCTCGCGGGGAGCGGGACGGACGTGTCCCGTTAGCCGATCCCTCACCGGGACAGACAGGACGGACGATGTGCTGCTCCATTCCGCCTGAACCGGCCACGTCGACGCGGTGAGCGCTCCACACGAGTACGGGTATGGTCGCGGCGTCGACACCGGTTGTCGTCATCGCAGTGCTTGCATGGGGGCGAGGTCGCAAGCACTTCGGCCGGTTACGCAATTGGCGAGAACCGGGTCTCTTGACGCTTCAGTTGAACAGCCCCGCATTCGTGTTTCCGCGGGTACGCGCCCGCGCTCTGTCACAGGTTGTGCGAGTTGTGCGCCTACGGTGTGATGACTTGGTGTGTGGATGCCGCTCGAGCCTGACGAAATCGCCGCGATGTATGACCGCCATGCGGGCGAGCTTTTGCGTTTCTTGGCAAGGCGAACCTTCGATCCGGATGCCGCTGTCGATCTTCTCGCGGAGACCTTCGCGGTCGCGTTCGAGGATCGAAAGCAGTTCCGTGGTGAAGGGGCGGACACCGCGCGCGCGTGGTTGTTCGCGGTTGCGCGACGCCGCCTATTGGACTTCTACCGCAGCGGGCAAATCGAGCGACGCGCGCTGGCGAAGTTGGGGATCGAACGGCGCGCGCTCACCGATAGCGAATACGACCGCATAGAGGATCTTGCCGTAACTCAGTCGTTGCGTGAGGCGGTCAGTGAGCAGCTTCAGCAGTTGCCGGACACCGACCGGGAGTTGCTGCGTCTGAGAGTGGTCGACGAGCAGCCCTATGCAGACGTAGCGCGCGCGTTGGGAATCAGTGAACAGGCCGCCCGTGCCCGCGCCAGCCGTGCGCTTAGAACACTGCGCGACTCCGTCGCGCCTGACCAGCCGCTGGGGGTGACCGATGAGTGATCCGTTGCTCGATGAGCTACCGATCTTGAGGGAACTCGGCGCCGACTTGCGAGCTGCGGTCCAGGCCGCCAGTTCTCGCAGCACGAGCCGCTGGCAGCTGCAGCCGGTGCGGCGACGCTGGTCGATGGGTGTCGCGAGCGCGGCACTGGCAGGCATCGTGGCGGCGTGCGTCGTCGCGTTCCAAGGCCCGAGTGTCACGCCAGCCCTGGCGTCTGCGGTGCTGCACCGGGCTGCGGATGTTGCCCAGCGTCAGCCGGTCCCGTTTCCCAGGGATGATCAGTTCTATTACCTGCGTGACGTCAGCAGCTACTGGCGGCCGGTGAGCGCCCAGTGGACATCTCGTGGTAGCACGACAGCCCCCGAAGTGCGGTTGCGGGTCGAGCAGCAGCTGTGGTTCAGCGGGGGGCGTACCGGGTTGACCCGGTCCCGGGTGCTGTCGATGCACTTCGCCAGCAGCGCGGCACGCCGAGCCTGGGAGCGCGATGGGCGACCCTCGTTCAGCACCAGTCCGCAGCGCATCGGCACTCTGGGCGCGGGCCGCTATCTGTTCGGAGACATCGAGCTGAGCCGCGCACAGCTGCTCAGCTTCACGACCAACCCGCGCGAGCTCTACCGAAGGTTGTACGCGGCCGGCGGTTCGGCGCACGAGGTATTCGTCGAGATCGGCGATCAGCTGCGCAACCGACCAACGCCCGCACCGCAACGTGCTGCGCTCTACCGGGCCCTTGCGCTGGTACCCGGGATCAAACTGGTCGGCGCCACCACCGATTCGATCGGCCGCCACGGCGAAGCTGTCGCATTCACAGACCATGGCGTCGAGGACGAGCTGATCTTCGACCCGAAGACCGCAACGATGCTCGAAGAGCGCACCATCGCCACCGCACGAAACCCGCTACGGCTCACGGCAGGAACCATCACCAGTAGCACCACCTACATACAACGCGCGGTCACCGACAAGATCGCCGCTCCGTAGCCGTAAAGAGGACAGCGCAACCGTGGCACAGCGTGAGCCGGACTGCGAACGGCGGGCAGACCGTGACAATCGCTCCCCACGCACGTAGTGTCGTAAGAAGGAATGGCCCTACGTCGTCTAAAGCTCAACGCTTTTGTCCCAGTGATCGCGCTGGGTGTCGGCCTCGTGCTCGCGGTCGGATTGCCGTCGGCTTGGGCGGCGAAGAATGAGCAATCCCCCGCACATCGCTCATCGGTGACCGTTCCGAGCGTGCGCAGGCTCGACTTGCTCACTGCGTACGAAAAGCTGCATCGAGCAGGCGTCCGGATCTCCTTCGAGAGGTCCTTCTCGATCGACTGGTCTGGGGAGTGCGTCCCGCTTGTGACCGGTTCACAGCCTCGCGCCAACAGCACCGTGCGTTCCGGCTCCACCGTCGTGCTGTCGACCGCGATGCCAGGCTGCCCCGTTGCTAGTCCCGCCGTGCCAGTGCCCCGACCCAAGCCTTCGAGGGTCCCTTCGTTCTCGGGCAAGCCACTGACCGCGGCCATCGACTGGGTCAAGCGCCACCACCTCACCTGGGCCGCCACGATCCCACCGTTGCAGGACGGTGGCGCGGCGAGCCTCTACCGGAACTACACGATCACGGGTCAGAACCCGCACCAGGGCGCGATTCTCGCGCTAGGGATCGCACACGGGACGGGTTGGCAGCCGACGCCGCTCCGGCTCGCCGTCCGCGCACAGTGAGTGGGTAGGCGGGACAGTCCGGACGCCTGCTTTGCCACCACGGACGCGAGACCGCCGGCGTTGCTATCGGATCGTGACGGGCATCTCGTCGCTTTCAGTGACTTCCCCGCTATGAGCGCGGAACGCAGGTTCTCGGCGCTCGTGGAGCCTGTCCCGATGAGGGATCCGCTAACGGCACTGCTGGCCGCGCAACTCAGATCTCTGGCGACAGCGCGGGCGATGCTCGCCGGTTGTCGTCGACGCCGATGTCGAATGGCTGTCGGGGGATCGACATAGCGTTCGGGCGCAGACTAGGTGGGTGGCTTTAGCGCCTCGTGATCTGCTTCGCTTATCACTCCGTCGTCAAGCCACTGATCGACCTGAGCCTTTAGGTCGGTGAAGTAGCCGGTGCTGAGCAGCAGTCCGCGGCGGATCACTGTTCCGCGACCGCCGCCCGGCGGATCACATGGCGGCCCCGGGACCGGAGGAGTGCCTGGGGGCAATCGGTCAACGAGTTGACGGCTGAGATAAGAGGTCCAGCCAATCACGGCGCCAACGGGCGCCCCGTACTCAACACCGGGTGCGACGAGCACCTGTCTGTAGCCGAGTAGCTCCCTGGTGTCGAGGTCGAATATCAGTTCCTCGCGCTGATTCTGCTCAACGCAGGCAACGCCCAGACCTGGCCGACCGAGTTGATCGGCCGCGTCCTCAAGAATCCAAGCGCCCGGGAGATTGGCGGCCAAGTCCACGAAGAGCGCCCTCAATCCCTCGGGTACGCGCACTTCACCGATCAACTGATGAATTCCGTTGAGAGTCAGCTGGCGGCGGGCGCGCAGATAGTCCTCCAGCTCGGGGCGGTCCGTTGGTAACCGTGAGAGCTGTCGTCGCGGGCCGTGAAAGCAACCCGCAGCGAACAGATCCAGCGATGGTTCGGTTCTTTCACGTGCCGAACGATTCCGCATGTTCTCCCAGCGCAGGCGCTGCTCGTCGTTAAAGAACAACGACCGCCGGTGCTGCGATCTGATCAGGCCGGACCCGTCGTCACCGAACCACACCTCGCGTCGTGACTCGGCCAGACGCTCAAAGACGTTATTCACGATCTCGCCGTAGCAAGCCACGGAATCGATGTACTCATAGTCATGGGCCACCCCAACATGCTCCCGCGCGAGTTGCCGATAAACAAGGGACCGCGCGACCCCGAGGAGTCCAACTAGGAAGTGCCGGGCGAGACCGCCGTCCCGTTGGGGGGATCCCCTCATCGGGACAGAGGCGGACGATCGTGGTGCTCACTTACGCCTGCGGCGATCACGCCCACGCCGTGACCGCATTGCGCTGCGACCGGCAACGCCATCGACTACGGGCCCGCGATCGAGATCGTGGCGTAGGAGTCGTCTGGACCGGTAGCTGCGCGCGTACCACGCAGCAGCCGCAGCTGGCACCTGAGGCGGCCTAGCCGGGCTAGCAGGCCATACGTGCCGGAGGCCCGCGCCGCAGCCTCTCGGCGGTCGACGCGTCGGCCTGCTGGGCGATGGAGCCGCAGCGGTTCTCCGGCGCCGCCAGCACCGGGATCGGATCTGTGCCGAGGCACGCGTCGGCCCTGATGAAGAGATCTCCGGCACTGCTGGGTCTTACGGTGAACGTGACGCCGTTTGCGCCGGTGGATTTGGTTTGGTTGACGCCAGGGCCGGTGATGCGCACGCGGGCGTAGTGGAGCTTCTCGCCGTTCACGGTTACGACCACGATCACTGTCGCGGGCTCGCCCGCGTGGATCCCGACCGCCCCGACCATGTTTATCGCTCTCGCGCTGACGCACGCGGGCCGCTCGTTGGCGAGCGTGCCGACGATAGGACCGAACACGCCTAGCGCGGGCTTCTCAGCAGGCTGCACCGGGCCGTTGCCGCCGGAGCCACCCGAGCCGGAACTACCACCACCACCGCCGGAACTGCCACCTCCGCTTCCACCGCTTCCACCGGAGCCACCTCCGTTACCTCCACCGCCGCTACCTCCGCCACCGTTGCTACCGCCGGGCGGTATCACGATGGGATGCGTGGGCGTGAGCACACAGTCGTCGTCAACCCGGGGAGCAGGCACGGGCACGTTCTTGCCGACCACTCGCACCCCGACCGCGTGCTGGGAGGCGTTCGGGCAAGGGAAAGCACCATCCGGCGGGGTCGGAGCCGGGCGCAGAACGCAGGGCATTCGGATGATCACAGCCGTCTCAAGCCTGCCAACGAGGTTAGGTGCCCCGGTCGTGAGATGGACGAGGAACTCCGAACCCAAACGCCCGGCACGGAGCCTAGGCACAACGTCCACCAGCGACTCGTATACGCCCCGGACCGTGGAGACCGAGGACGGATCAAAGGAAACAGTTCCGCCATCCACGAGGTCAGCCCGCCAGTCCGCCTGAGGGCTCAGTCCGGTGCCCAGGACCGCTGCGTGAACCGGCACGCCTATCGCCTGACCAGCCGGAACGCATTGAGTAAAGGTGACCTTGATCAAACCCGGGGCCTGATGCCCGACGACGTATCCGTGGCCTGGCGGCACGGCGTACCGAAAGCGGAACGCCTGCGCCTGGGAGGCCAGGACCAACGCGCCGCACATGACCGCCAGCACCGGCCAACACCGCCTGGCACGCCACGACAGGTGCCCTAACTGGTTGAGCAACGTGCTCATCCGCACAGCGCTCCTGAAAACGGGCCACCGGTCGCGTGACAACGCCGCGATCGGCTGACTTTGCCTGGCAAAGTCTCCACAACGCTCCGGCCACTCACCACGAGGCCTCCCATCTCACGTCGTTGACCCAGCCACCCTACCACCGGCGCGGATGACCGCAACCGGCGTCAACGACATGGCGAAGCTCGGTGCTCGCCTGAACACGGTTCGCACCGGCCGTCCCCATCAACCAGTCCAACTTGCGCTTAGATCAAAACACGCGTCAGATCAGAGCGTGCCGCGACGATCGCTTTGCCACTCAGTGAGAGCCTTCTGATCCGGATCGGTGATGTCCGGCCGGTGGAGTTGGGTTCTCGGCGGCGGCGGGCTGACTCTCTTTGCCACTGTCGGCCTGTGAGGGTCTGACGAGCTTGCGCTGTGTCGCCCGTCGCCGACCGAGGACCGCCGGCGTGACTTGATAGGAGCTTGCCAGAGCCCCACTGAGTGCTGTCCGCCGAGGTCCGCTTCGTCAGCGACATCTAACGAAGGGACGGGACACATGATCGTGATCGGGGTGGACGCGCACAAGCGGACGCACACGCTTGTTGCGCTGGACGCGGGCACCGGGGCCAGTCGGGGTGAGGTGACGATCCAGGCCAGCGACGATGGTGCGCTGAACGCGCTGCGGTTCGCTGCCGGCATTGACCCGGAGCGTGTGTGGGCGGTTGAGGACTGCCGGCATGTCACGAGCCGGCTTGAGCGTGCGCTGCTCGGTGCTGGTGAGCGTGTGGTCCGGGTGCCGCCGTCACTGACCGGCGAGTCGCGCAAGGCGACCCGGACAGCGGGGAAGTCCGACCCGATCGACGCCAGGGCGGTCGCGCTGGCCGCGCTCCGTGAAAGCATCGAGAGCCTGCCTGTCGCGTTCTTGGATGAGCAGGCGCATGAGATCCGCGTGTTGTGTGATTACCGCGATCAGCTGATGAACGAGCGCAGCCGTTTGATCAACCGGTTGCGCTGGCATCTGGTGCGGATCGCACCTCACCTCGAGGCACAACTTGGTCCCGAGGCGTTGAAAGGTCCACGCGTTCGCGCCAGGCTCGCCAGACAGCTCGGGCAGTTACCGGCCGGCGCGGAGTTGCGGGTCGCCAAAGCGCAACTGCGACGGATCAACGAGATCACCAAAGAACAGAAGGAACTGTTCTCCGAGCTCACCGACCTGATCCAAGCCCACACCCCGCAACTGCTCGAGCAACCGCGCATCGGGACCGTCACCGCCGCGCTCATCATCGGCCGCACCGCTGGCGCTAAGCGGTTCCGCAGCGAAGCGTGCTTCGCCCGACACACAGGCACCGCCCCGATCCCGGCCAGCTCCGGCAAGAAGGTCAGGCACCGATTGCACCGCGGTGGTGACCGGCAACTGAACCGCGCGATCCACATCATCGCCTTGGGCCGGATGGCCGGAGACCCAGAGACACGTGCCTATATCGAGCGTCGCGTGTCAGAAGGCAAGACCAAACGCGAAGCGCTCCGCAGCCTCAAACGCCACATCGCCAGACAAATCTGGCACCTCCTCTACAACACCGAACCCGTGGCTCCAGACCCGCTCCCGCCAAGACCCACACGCGTCACCGTGAGCGCTCCAACGATCATGCGATGCACCCGGTGAAAAACCGCAAATAGCGAACCCAAGTTGACATAGATGGCATGTGCACCAGCCGTCGGGGTCTGTCCGGGCGCATCGGTAGGGACCTCCTCAGCTCAAGCGCGGCGCTGGGCCGCGCAGGCGTTCAAACCGTGGAGCTTGAGGAGGCCCCGAATGACGATCGTAATGGGCGCAGACCAGCACCGAGCACAGATCACGACAGACTGGTTGGACACCAGCACCGGCGAGATGTCGCGTGCGCGGGTGATGCCTGCGGACCGGGCCGGGGTCCGTCGATTCCTCGAGCGCTTCGACGGCCAGGAGCTCGAGGTCGCGTTGGAGGCCACGACCGGCTGGCGCTTCGT
Organism: uncultured Actinomycetota bacterium; assembly: GCA_963818135.1. Classification (GTDB taxonomy): domain Bacteria; phylum Actinomycetota; class Thermoleophilia; order Solirubrobacterales; family Solirubrobacteraceae; genus Palsa-465. Next base: position 9,040 of record CAWFRF010000007.1, on the reverse strand, counting down.
TGTCGAGGAACTGCAGCGAGTCGGCGCGCACGTGCACCTCGCCGAGCCGGCGGAAACGGCGGCGAGGCGCGGCAGCAAGAAGCGCGCGAAGAACGACCGCGCCGACGCCCGGCATCTGCGGGAGCTGCTGATGGCCGGGCGGATCCCGGAGTCCTGGGTCCCACCCGCGCATCTGCTCGACCTCCGTGCACAGGTCAGGCTTCGTCACCGGCTCTCTGAGCAGCGCGGGGAATGGCAGCAGCGGATCCAGTCAGTGCTCTATCACCACGGCTGCCCACAACGCGGTGACCTGATGAACGCCAGCGGGCTCACGTGGCTCGCCGCTCAGCCGCTGACTCCGGTCGCTCGCCAGCAGGTCAGCGCGGCGTTGGCGATCATCGAAGCGCTCGACACCCAGATCGCACCGTTAGATCGGGAGCTACGCGCGATCGCCCGCCGCCAAACGGGCTGCAGGGCGCTGCTCGCCTACTACGGGATCGGCCCGTTGACCGCCGTGACGATCCTCGCCGAGCTCGGCGACACGCACCGCTTCTCCTCCTCCCGGGAAGCGGTTCGCTATGCCGGCCTGGACATCACAGTGCACCAGTCCGATCAACGACGTGCACCCGGGCACCTCTCCCGCCAAGGACCCCCGGCGCTGCGCTGGGCCTTGTTCGAAGCAGCGCAATGCGCCCGCCGACGCACCTCCCCGGACCACGCCTACTACACCGAGACCGCGGCGAGACTCGGCGGCAACCGTGCCTGCCTCGCGGTCGCACGCAAACTCCTCAAGCGCAGCTATCACACGCTGCGCGAGCTCGGCGAGGACGCGCTGCAGCCCGCATGAACCAACCCGTGCGCGCGCAGCCCTTCATCACACAGATGCCACGCGGCCAGTTCCAGGCAAGCTCCTGCCGCCACCCTCCAGTGGCCGGCCTTCATAGACAGAGCGGCCGCAACGCTTCACCAAGCGGGATCACCCCATCAACCATCATGTCGCCGGCCCGGAGCAGCTCCAGGCCGCGGACCGAGATAAGGCTGGGCGCCCGCGCGCACACGATCGATCCCATCAAACACGCCCACAGCCCACCAGCCGCCGCGATCCTTTCACCCATCAACCCAGAGAAACCCGCCCTTGACCGCGGGAGCCTGCACAGATAAGGAGCTGCGCAAACGCAGCTCCCGCCGCACCCGCATTCGTACTGCGGCACGCATCTCGCCGTCATCTGCGAGAGACCCGAGTTGCGCGGCCAGCAGGCCCCGTTAGGGGATCCCTCATCGGGACAGGCTCCAGGAGCGCCGAGAACCAACGTTCCGCGCGAAGCAGGGCCGTCTTGGGCTATCGCGGGGCGCCGAGAACGCGCGCGACTGCTTCGGCCCGGTTGGATGAGGCGGTTTTGGTCAGTATCTGTTTGACGTGCCACTTGACGGTAGCCTCGGCCAGGACGAGCCGTTTTGCGATCTGGTTGCTTGTCAAACCCTCAGCTACCAAGCGGAGGATCTCGAGCTGGCGGGCGGTGAGTGGCGCGTGCGGTTCTGGTGTTGGCTCGGCTGCGGTGCGGAGCGCCAGTTTCTGAAGCTCGATCGCTCGGAGCTCTAGGTCGAAGGACGTGGTCTGAAGTGCTTCCTGGGCGAGCTTGGCATCGGTGATGTCGTGGGCGATCCCCACCACACGGATCGGCTCACCCGCGGCATCCACCACGACTTCGGCTCGGTCGATCAGCGTCCGCACCCTGCCATCAGCGCGGACGACCCGGTACTCGAGCGTGAATGTCGAGCGCTCCGCGACTGCCCGCTCGAAAGTTTCGCGGACGCGCTCTCGATCGTCGGGGTAAACGCGTGGCTCGCCGCCTTCGAGGGTCGGATCGAACTCATCTGGGGTGAGCCCGTAGATGTGGAACAGGCCGTCGGACCAGCTGACCTGGTCGGACAGCATGTCCCACTCCCAGCTCCCGGTCTGAGCTACGCGCTCAGCTTCAGACAGCCGCTGCTGATTGTGGCGGAGTTCGCGCTCTATGGTCACACGGTCGGTGACGTCGCGGATGATCGTGCAGCCTCGCGTCTCGCCGCTAGCTTCGTGGAAGATCCCGGCGCTTATCTCCACCTCAATTTGCGCGCCGTCGCCCCGGATCATCCTGGCCACACCGCTGACACGCCCGGTGCGTGTGCGCTCTTCCAACATTGGCGCCCACCGTTGATCGGTGAGGTCGGCCATCCCTTGACGACCGAGAGAGCAGATCTGGGCCTCGCTCCGTCCCAGGATCCGACAGGCCGCGGGGTTCGCGGCCAGCACTCGGCCGTCAGGCACGGTGAACAACACACCATCAGGGCTGTTCTCGTACATCGCCCGATAGGCATCCGGCCCAAGCACCGCCGGCGCCCTCGTCCTCTCACGCGCGCCGGTCAACGCTGGCTGCCGCTTGAGCCTCGCATACCCTTCTTCCGGATAGTACATCCAATCCTTTCTCGGGGTTGTCGCCCATGATGATTGCGCCCACAATTGAGCGGGTGACCCAGCAGCAGGTGCGCCTTCCAACCGACGCTGAGACGGCAGGAGCAACGATCGTCCGGACAAGACCGACGCTCGACGCCGGTGGTCGGGAGGCGGCCGATCGGCCGGACATACGCGTCGCTCGGCTGGAAGCAGAGGTTCGCAAGATGGCGGAGCGCGCCCGTGCCCGCGAACACGCGCTGGAACACCTATCTGGTGCTGTGCTCACCCTGCGGCACGCAAATCGCGCGCTGACCGAAGAAAACTCACTGCTTCGCCTCGAACTCGAGCGACACATGCAATCAGGAGCTAGACCGTGAGCGCAGTTGTAGTAGATAACGAGATCGAGACCGAGACTTCAGTACGGCCTCGGCACCACAGGCAGGACAGTCCCGATAGCAGCCAGCGGCCGATCCGAGTTGTCGTGGCCGATGCCGATTACATGATCAGGGAGTTCCTGACCGTGATCCTCAGCAACACGCCGGCCGTGGAGTTGGCCGCGGCCTGCTCGAACGGCAACGAGCTCAGGCGAGCCATAACCGCCTCGCAACCGGACGTGGTCATCACTGAAACTTCAATGCCGCCGTGGGGCGTTGGCGAGGGAACTCGTATCGCCGCGAGCCTCCGTCAAACGCATCCCAGAATCGGGGTTGTGGTCCTCAGCGGGCACGCCGAACCAGCATACGCACTGGCGCTGTTCGATGGCGGCACCGACCGCCGCGCCTACCTGCTCAAGGAGCGGCTTCGCAATAAGCAGCAGCTGATCGAAGCGATCAAAAAGGTTGCGAACGGGGGATCCGTGATCGACCCGTTGGTCGTCGACGCGCTCATCCAGGCCCGGTTGCAGGCCAGCCACGCTCGGCTCACACCGCTCACCCCGCGAGAGCACGAGGTCTTGGCCGAGATCGCCGCGGGCAAGAGCAATACCGCGATCGCCGAATCGCTGGTCTTGACCAAACGAGCCGTCGAGAAGCACGTCAACGCCATCTTCTCGAAGCTCGACCTGACTGACACCGCGGACGTAAGCAGGCGGGTCAAGGCAGCACTCATCTTCCTCGACGAGCGAGACCGTGACCCTGACTCACCGGAGTGCGCGCCCCTGGTCGATACCCCACCCCACCGGGAAGATCATCTTCGTGGCGCGAGCAGCTTGCAGATCCGTCCTCGACGAGCGGCACACGTTCCGGCCAGCTAGAGCACGTTGCTCGCGGACGTGCTTCTCGCCACGAGCGGGGACGGCGGTCTACCCGGGAAGGGAGCCCTCGCCTGTCCCGCTAGCGGATCCCCTTCCGGGCGGCCCGTGCTCCCCGCTTCTGTCCGGAGCGGTAGCGCCGACAGCGCCGTTGGCCTCTAAGTCGTGGCTACTTCACTCCACTCTCGGCGACGGGGTCGGCTGCGAGCACGTGATCACAAACGCAAGGCGATCGTGTGCTGTGTGCGTAGCTGGCGATCGTCTCGATTGTTTTGGGATCGCGCGTGAAGGTGCTGCAATGAGCGAATGAGCGATCTGGTCGACTGGATCACGCGGCTATTTGGTGATTGTTGTGCCCGTGCTCCGCATGGAGTTGGCTTGGAGCTTGATCGCGCAGAACCGCCGTTGGTCGCGTCGGTCGCACCAGCGGACATGCCGACCGGCTTTGTACGCCTCGACCGTGACGACGTTAGGGGCAGGATCGATTTCGTTTGTCGGCTTCAGGCGTTCTTGGACGTTGCCTTCGACCAGCCTGTTCCCGCCTGCCCGACCCACAACCTGGGCCTCGCACCCACTCGCGCGGGCGATGACGTCATCTGGTCCTGTCCGAAGGGAGACCTCCGGTGCGAGGTCGGCGCATACGAACTGGCAGCGTTCTGGCCCCCGACACGAGCTGATAGTTGGGCCGCGCCACTGCTGGCCAAGCGTTTTCGCCAGTCTGGTGTCAGCGGCCTTTCTGGCTTCTCGGTGGACGATCGCGACGGACAATTGGTCGCACGGATCGAAGTGCGCCCTGACGCCGACGATGATGCGGTGCGATCGGCCGCATCACCACTGCTGGTTGAGTTCACCCGGGTTCCGGCAATCAGCACCGTAAGAAAGTGGTGCCCGCCAACGGAACGCGAACCGGCACACGAGACGCTCACGCTCACCGGCGTAGCCATGCGGCTCGCACGGCTAGACGGGACGCTGCGCCGCGCCGCCCCGGAAGACGATTGCGACTTCCTGGTCGGCGACACCAGGGTGCGGTTGGCGGCCGCTCACGTAATCGGCGAACCCGGCCGCCCAGTGTTGATGGACGAGGACTGGGTTCGTTTCGCTGATCAGGGAGACCAGGTCAGCTGCGGCGGAGGGGGTGGGCCGGCCGGGCCGGTTCGTACAGATCGACCCTCAGTCTTCCACGCCGGGCAGATTTCCGTCTACCGCGACGAACCGGCAACCAAGCCGCGGAAAGTTCCCACGGTCCCTCTCAACACAGAGCGATAGCGACCGTTCATCGGGATTCACTATTGCGTCGCGTTTGCGATCGCGTACTCGCCGTCGATCCGGTTGCCGCTCGCTGTGGGAGCGGGCTCGCGTCGGGTGACTGCAATAGGAGTAATGGAGCAGCACACAGTCCGCCCTGTCTGTCCCGCTGCGGGATCCCGTTCCGGGCGGTGCGTGTTGGCGCGTTGTCCGAAAGCGGGAGCGCGACGTTGGCCGACTGGCGCCGGCGGGGCCGCTCCTGTCGTGCGAAGCGCTCGCGACACCGAACTCCGGCGACGCGAGCGCCTTGCGACAAATGCGATCTTCGGATCATGCGGCTCCTGCAGTTGCTCCCAGCAGTCTTGCTGTCGCCTAGTTCGTGGGCGGGGCCGAGTCGACGATCTTCTGCACCACGTAGGAGTTCTCGTCGTGCAGCTGCCCGGATGCGTCGTAGGTCGCGTCTCCGAGCAGCCTGCCGGTCTGCTGGTCGAAGATCATTTCGGAGGTGTAGCCAGCCTTGTTCGTGATCTCCACGCCGAGGCCCGATTGGCCTGCTCCGTCCGTTTGCGACCCGATCAACTTGACGCCTGGGATAAGCGCCACGGCGCGGTAGAGCGCTTGAAGGCTGGCTAGCGGGACGGGAATCTCACGGAGGGCGTCGTTGACGTTTACGAACTCCTCAGCCGGGGTGTTGTCGCCGCCGTCGAGCCTGTGGATGTTCTGCAGCAGCGTGGCCGGGTCCGTCGTCAGCGCCTGCCACCCGGCGACCGTGCTCGGGAAGCTGCCAGACGCGTCCGCGATCCTTTCGATCGGCTGGTTGTTGACGTCCAGACTGCTGGCGTCTTGGATACCCATCGATGCACACTCGGCTGCGTTGGCGGCGGATGTGGACTGCTTGCCGCTGACCGGACCTCTGGCCTCAACGACGTTATCGCTGCCAACCCAGGCCTGTCGATGCGCGAGCTGGTCGTACACACACGTCTGGGTGCTCGCCGAGTAACTATCGCCGAAAGCGCCGACGCTCTCCGTGTACAGGTACTGCCCCGGGCCGGGGAATCCAGACCAGTCCTGGCTCGCTGCGATGTGCGCTAGCCGGTTCATGGTGGCTGCGAGCGCTGAGGGCGGAGTGACCCCGCCACCCCCTACACCGAGCAGACCGGCGGCCAAGGCGGCAACAGCGACGGCTCCGCCGAGCGCGAGTCGACGCGGGTGCATGGCGCGATCAGGTCTCAAGAAACGCGCAGGGCGTCCTGCCGAGCCGAGTCTGCGATGGTCGCGCTTCATCTCGGCCTCCAGCATGTTCCGCACCCGGTGGTCGCCGGCGTCGCCAGCCTCCGGCAACCGTTGGATGCCAAGATCCCTCAGATCACGAACCGCATCATCGAGTTCAAGCATTGCTGTCTCCCACTACTCGGAGGTCCGTTGAAGACGCTCGCCGCGTCAGCGCCAGATCAGATACCAAGCGTTTACGTGCTCGGGCGATGCGGGAATTGACGGTGCCGATCGGTACACCGAGGGCGGCGGCTACCTCGTCCCGCGAGAGTTCTCCCCATACCAAGAGCAGCAGCGCGTCTCGATGGGTCGCGGGAAGACCCTTGAGAGCGCGAACTGTTTCCAACGTCAGATCCGCGTCCCTGCTCTCGACTTGCTGGCTGGCGTCGCTCGCCAGTTGCTCCAACGTCGCGAGCCGCCGTCGCTCAATTTGCCGGTGGTCAGCGATGACGTTGTTAGCCACGCCCATCAGCCATGGCAGCGCACTGCTGTACTCGGGCCGGAATTTTCCGCGCGCACGAAACGCCCGAGCGAACACCTCGGCCGCCAAGTCATCGCCATCGGCCACGCCAACGCGACGCGCCACATAGCGCCGCACGGGTACGCCGTGACGCTCATACACGACGGCGAACAAGGAGGGGTCCGACACCGAGCCCGCCAAGAGCTCCGCGTCAGTCGGGGTGGTTTCCATAGTTTGTATATCGCCAAACCAACCGCAATCCGTCCCTGGGTCTCGAGCGAGCACTAGACCTACGCGCAGTTATCCGCCCTGATTGTCGCGCGAGCGCTTTGATCGATAGCAATGTCTCAACCGGATCGGGCGGCGCTATTGCTTGGCCACCACGATCTCGATCGCGCGAGCCGATGCCGGTCGCAGCGCTGTTCACCGCGTGAGTGTGGCTGCTGCAGCCGTAATGGAGCAGGGCATCGTCCTCCCTCGTCTGTCCCGCTGAGGGATCCCTCAGCGAGACACCGAGGGCCGACGATCGTGGTGCTCACTGACGCCCGCAGCGGTCACGTCGACGCCGTGACCGCAGTGCGCTGCGACCGGCAACGGCATCGACCTCGCGTGCGCGATCGAGATCGTGGCGTTGTAATTGCCAGGCCACGCAGCGCGAGACGAGCGCTTCCTGTGCTGGAATCAGCCGTTCGGGTGGTGCTGCAGATCGTGCTCTCTGGCGAGCTTGCGAATCCTGCCGATGTTGTCGAGCACCAGACCGCCCATGGCCGCAGCCGTGAACCACCCCGATGGCTGTTCGCCGACGGTCGCAATGAGGAGCGAGCCAACGCCGAGGCAGACACCGATCCCGGCGCCAGTGCGTGCCTTTCGGAGCCGCTGCTCCGTACTCCGCTGAGGTGGGTTCTCGATGTTGCTCCTGTAGCGATGCTTCAAGAACCGCCAACCAGCTTTGATGCCTTGTTTGTCGCCACGGGCGCTCACGAGCGCCGTGCCCTGTCAGCTTCCTCGTACTCCCTGGACATGAGCAGCCGAGCCCAGGGTTGGCGAAACACGAAGTGGAACACCAGCAACACGAGGGCCCGCCAGATCATGGCGGTTGGGAGTCAAAAACACCGCCGCCGCCACCGAGAGGTACGTGGTGACAAGCGTAAGTAACAACCGTTTGCGGAGCGGCGTCTTCGAGTATGGGCCTGTGGGTCTTGACCAACGCGTCATCGGCGCAAAAGCTATCGCGCTCTGCAATACGGAGCAACGTGTGCGGGCGGCAAGTCCTTGGGGCGCGATTGCTTGGCCACGATTTAGCAACCGCGCGTTGCTCCTCTCTTGTCGGGGCGTAGGCTTCCGTCGATGTCGATTGAGACACCGCAGCAACTTCGAGCGTTAAGGGCAGTCGGCCGTGTAGTCGCTGACGCGATCCGCGCGATGCGCATCGAAACCCGTCCTGGCGTAACGACGGGCGAGTTCGATGACATCGGTGCCCGTGTGTTCGCCAGAGCCGGCGCTCGATCCGGGCCGCAGCTCGACTACGGGTTCCCGGGCGTGAACTGCATCAGCGTCAACGACGAGGCCGTGCATGGCATTCCCGGCAAACGTCGCCTACGTGACGGCGACCTGGTCAAACTCGACGTGACGGCTGAACTCGACGGGTTCTACGCCGACGCCTGCGTCTCGGTACCGGTCGGGAAGCGAGCGGTTCTACACAACGCTTGGCTGCGGTCGCCGCCGAGCACTCGGCAACGCGTTAGAGATCGCCGGAGCCGGTGTTCCACTCAACCAAATCGGAGCCACCGTCCACTCAACCGTCACCCAACACGGCTACGAGGTATGTCGCGACCTCATAGGACACGGGATCGGACGTCGCATTCACGAAGAGCCCAACGTCCTCAACTACTACCACCCCCGCTTCGATCAGCCGCTTACCGAGGGCTTGGTCATCACGATCGAACCGATCATCGCCGCTGGCACGGGCGCGGTCCGAGACGCTGGCGACGGATGGACGCTCAAGACCCGCGACGGGTCATACGCCGCCCACTCCGAGCACACCATCGTCGTTACCAACGGCAGACCAATCATCCTCACCGCCTAGCCGCAGCCCGCGCCTGCCTGGTGCACCACCGACGACGACCTCCCGAATCGGTGGCGCATCCCGCGCAAGGCAGGGAACTCGCCGATCCCGAGGAGAGGCCCGGCGCTAAGTGAATGCAGGTGTTTGTCAGCCGCTGGTGCGTGGCCCGAAGTCAGGGTGGTTCCGCGTTCGCCCGACGCTGCAGCAGCCGGCGCCCTCGCCATCAAGGTTCTGCCGGGTGTCGTCTTACTCGACAGTGAGGTCAGCCCGAAAATGGGCCTCTCTCCGGCCCAGTGGGCCGACGACCGGATCTCGTTGAACTTCGCGGGCGTGGCG
>CAWFRF010000006.1:0-76485 GCA_963818135.1 uncultured Actinomycetota bacterium | reverse complement strand
TCCGGGGATGAAACTTCCCGGTTGAGAGCGCTGCCGGTTGTGTCCGGGCGTGGTTTTAGCGTCCGGCGGACCGGGCTATGGGGCTCTTGGGAGAAATGCAGGCTGGGCAGGCCGTGCTTGAGCTGGGCTGTGAGCCCGACAAAACCTCTGTGGCCGCCCCTGCGACTCACCCGGTTGTGCCGTGAGCACGAATCCGTTCTTGTCGTTCGCCCACCGGTTCTCCCACATCACTGTTGCGTCGAGTGAAGGGAGCACGATTTGCGGTATATCGGTCTGGACGTGCATCTCGATTTCTGCGAGATCGCGATCTGTGAGAAGGGTCGGGTCCGCTCGGCGGGGCGTGTGCCCAGCAGCCCGGCCGGCATCGACATTATGGTTCGGAGTCTCGCCGCCGATGACCAGGTCGCGTTGGAGGCGACCGGCAATTCGTTGAAGATTGCGCGGTTGCTGGAGCCGCACGTGGCACGGGTGGTTGTCGCGCCGACGAAGGAGCTCTCGGCGATTACGACGGCGAAGGTGAAGACCGACCGCTTGGATGCGAGGAAACTCGCCAGGCTTTTGGCTGCCGGTCTGTTGACTGGCTGTTGGCTGCCGGACGAGGAGACCCGCTCGATGCGGCGGTGGCTGAGCCGTCGCGCGCAGTTGGTCAGGCAGCGGACTCGTTCCAAGAACGAGGTTCATGCGGTGCTGATGCGCAACCTGAAAGGGCGCCCACCGATGAGCGACGTGTTCGGGAAGGGCGGCCGCGGGTGGCTCGCCGCGCTCGAGCTCCCACGCGATGAGCGTCACACCGTCGATGGCTGCCTGCGGCACATCGACTTCGTCAGCCAGGAGATCGCGATCCTCGAGCGTGAGATCGCCGAACGCGCGATCGCCTCACCGGAGATCCGGCGGTTGATGACCGTTCCAGGTGTGAGCCTGATGACGTCCGCGACGTTCATTGCTGCCGTCGGTGACATCCACCGGTTCAGCAGCCCAGGCAGGGTGGTCAGCTACCTCGGGCTTGATCCGAAGGTTCGCCAGTCAGGGAGCGGTCAGGCGAAGATCGGGCGCATCTCCAAACAGGGCGCCGCCCCGGTTCGCGGCATGCTCGTCGAGGCGGCGTTCGTCGCGGTCAGCACGCCGGGGCCGATGCGCGCTTTCTATCACCGCGTGAGCGCCCGTCGAGGCAAGGCGATCGCGATCGTCGCGGTCGCACGCAAGCTGGCAGTGCTGTTCTGGCATCTCCTGATCCAGGAGAAGGACTACGCGTTCGCGCGGCCATCGCTGACCGCGCACAAGCTCCGCGAGCTGGAGCTCCGCGCCGGCGCCGAACGGCACGTCGGAAGCCGCAGCCTCGAACACAAGAGCGGATACCACCAGCAGCACAACCGGGACCGCGAACGCGAGATCGCAGCACAGGCAGAACTCGCCTATCAACGGCTCGTCACCGACTGGAAACGCGCGAACCCAGGAAAGACGGCCACCGTGACTTGACTTTCATCCGTGCTCAAGCTGCACACCCACTGGATCAATCCCGCGATCGCCTAGCTCCAAGCGATCGCGAGCGGGGGTCATTACGACCAGCCGCCACTTGGCCGGTCGCTGGTGACGCTTTGCCCGACAGCCACGGCGAAACGCAGGTCTCTCGCGGCGCCGACGGTCAGACGTGCTTTCGTGTTCGCGCGGGTACCGGCTGCCTTCTGCTTCTAGCCCTTTGCGACACTCTGGCGATGCCGAGCGCTGTGATCGCATCTGCGAAGTCCGAGGAACGGCTCGAACTTGAGATCGCACCTGACCACGGACCCTTCGATGCGCGTTGGACCGTCAGGCTGCAAACATCCTCAGTCGTTGCCACACACGGCTTCTGGGGGGCCGAGCCCGAGCAGCTCGTGGCCTTCTTCGACGACCTTGCCGCCTCCTGGCGTGGGTGGGACGGTCGCCGTACATGGACTGAGGTAGAACGCGACCTGTCTCTGGCCGCGACCCATGACGGACGTGGACATGTTGTCCTCTGGGTGACGCTCGGGAAGTTCATGGCTCCGGAGGCTGCGACGTGGATGGTCAGAGCACCGCTCGAACTGGAGGCTGGCGCTTGGGACGCGTAGCGGCCGAGGCCCTCCTGGCGGCGAACTGAGCGTATCGGGCTGATCGACGTACGGAAGGCGACCGACCCGCGCCGCCTCGTGTGGGACTATCCCATCGTGAGCACGACCACGGTCCACTGGAAGTGGGAAGACGAAGAGGACGACGGTGAGGGCGTGGGGCCAGTTTGGGTGATTCACCCTGATGGCTCAAACGTTGACTGGGACGAGTGGGTCCGTCGCTCTATAGCCGAGACCTACGCGACCGAACACGGCTTCGAGTTCGCCCCCGACGAGTAGATCCGGGCTTCCGCTCAGATCGACTTCCGGCAGCCGGTGCTAACCCTTTCGACAGTCTCGAGCAGACGAGCAGCAAGCAACCAATCCTGTGATCTCGGCCTCGATTGTGCGTAGTGTTTGCGGTATGAGGCTCTTGGCGCTACGGATTCGGGCGATCCTCGCGATCTGCATATGCGCGATCGTGGTCTGCGTGTGCGGTGGCTCGGCGTCTGCGCGGAGCAGCGTTCGTGTCCACGCGGCGTCATGCCCAAAGGGTGGCGAGAAGTCCATTTTTCGCCTGATACCTGGGATAGGCTCCGGTCAGCATGTCGTCGCGCCAGGCGGAACTCTCTGGACGACGATCTGTAGTGGCTCAAGAACCGGGGTCCTCAAGGGCGGTCCGATAACGCCGCGCTGAACAGCGCTAGTTACAGGCAGAACGAGATCTGCGTTACGAATCTCGTGCCCCCGATACTCGTGATCCTGCGAGCCAGGACATTGACCCGCCGGTTCATCATGAACATGGACGGGTGCCCCGGCGTGGTAATCAGCGACGTCACCAAGCTGAGCTTCACGCCGGGGGGCATCAAGCGGGTGAATGCAGCACTTGTGAAGTCAGGCCTCATCGGCCCAGCCCAGATGCCCTGACGCGGAGGTCGCTCGCTTCGCTTGGATCGAGGACCGACAGACAGGAGTTGCCGGGTCGATAGGTGACGACCGAACGGATCGAGCCTGTCACTGAGTGCCAGGGCAGCGGTCCCGTCGATCGCGCTGGACAAAAGCTTTGTTCGCCGCAGCAGCGTTTTGGTCGGTGATAGGCCTTTAGAGGATGATGAGCGGTCCATTGGCCTCCTTTGATGACTTCGCGGCCGCGCATGCGGAGGCCCTGTTGCGGACTGCGTACTTGGTCACGTTGGACGTGGGCGAGGCGGAGGACTTGGTACAAGAGTGCCTTCTCAAGGTCGCGCAGCGTTGGGGCCGGGTGCGCAGGATGGACCACCCGTCTGCTTATGCCCGTCGCGTTCTGATCAATCTCGCCGTTCGAGATTCCAAGGAAACGATCGCTACGGCGCGCGGAGCTGGCGGTTGTGGCCGTCGAGCCGAGCAGCGATTCGGCGGTGATCGACCTGCTCGCTGAACGCGAGGAGGTGATAGCCGCATTAGGCGGGCTGTCCCCACATCAACGCGCAGTTCTTGTCTTGAGGTACTTCTACGACATGTCGGACACCCAAGTAGCACGAACTCTGGGCTGTACTGCCGGACCCGTCAGGGGCACCGCGTCTCGTAGCCTCGCCCAACTTCGCAACGACCTCGCGCCAGCAGCACAGAGGGAAGGGAGCACCAATGGCTGATGCGATCGAGAACGTCATTCGGGACACGTACCTCGCCACCGACGCAGCCTTTGACCCAACGGCATCAGTTCAGCGTGTTCTCGCGCCTCGCTACCACCAGCGTGCCAGGCGCCGTCGCTGGTCGATTAGAGGTGTCTCGGCAATCGCGGTCGCGGTCGGGGTGGTATTGGCAGTCGTGCTGATTGCCTCAGGCCTGCTCCCGATCGCTCCTGGACCGCCCGTGGCCGACGCGGATTGGAGCGCGACCCCAAGCCCCGCGTCAATGACACCCCGCGTCCTGGCTTCAGCAATCCGCTCCTGTGATCGCTTCGCGACACCAACTGGACGCCCCTCCGCGCCGCAGAATATGAGGTTGCGCACTCCGGTTTTGACTGATGTGCGCGGCAAGTCCGTCGCGGTGCTCACCGTGACACACAACGCCGTCCACGCCTGCATCGTCGGGGGCGGACAACTGCTGGACCAGTACTACAACGGGACGCTTGCCGCACCAGAGCCGAATAAGCTCAGTTCAGGCCCAGTCGGAGGGACCAGAGGCGCGGCCTACTCACACGGCCACGAGGTCGAAGGCCTTGGGGCCGGATGGCATCTCGTTGGCCGAGCAGGCAGCCAAGTCTCAGCCGTGAGGTTCACATTCGCCAACGGCGTCCGCGTGACAGCCACCGTCAGAAACGGCTGGTACTTCGCCTGGTGGCCGTGGACCACAGACCCACGCTCGGTCCAGCTCACCACGACCTCCGGGACTACTACGACCTCAGCCATGTCCTGCCGACCACGCTCGCTGGACTGCGTGTTCAGCAACAAGGTCCCCAGCGACCATTAGGGCACGCGCGGTGGACGGCTCTACACCAAGCACAGACTGCGGTTCCGCTTGGATCGAAACTCGACAGCCCTGTCGGCCACTTGCGGGCTGTAGCCGGAGGGTCGATGATTTGGGGATGACGGTCGCAGATCACTATGTTGCTGAACTCGCTGGCGAGCTTGACGGATGGGGCCGCGAACACGCGGCGGAATGTTTGGAGGTAGTGCGGGGGTGGCCGACGGGTGTAGCTCAAGCAGGCCTGCTGTTCTATGCGGCCAGCCCGATCATGCTGCTGGTGCTCAAGCTTGGTCACGGCGACATCCCCGGGGTGTACCTTGAGGCCGACGCCGAATGGGCGACAGCGGCGGCGTTTGCACGCCAAGAAGTGCTCGCTCACCAGGCAGCCGGTCTTGACCACGGGACCGTCGCTCGAAGCTTGGCGCTGATCAACCGGATCGACTCGTTGATCGGCGACTGGCCCGAGCCTGACTGGTCAGCCCTCACGGCCGCACGAGTTGAGGGAGGCTTGGAGGCTCGACGGTCGGGCCGGGCGAGGGGCGAGCGGCTACGCCAGGAGCGCGCAGAAGAGCGGGAGAGGAAACCGGGGAGCGCGGGCTGGTTCCTTCGCCATCCCACTGACCATTACTTCCGCATAGCTCTCGACGCGGTGGACGATCCCGATTTGTGGACACCTCTCAGCGAGTGGATCTCCGACTTCGACGCGAGCTACACGAAGCTCGCCGAGCAGGACTGGAGTGCGGAGGAATCACAGGTCGGCCTCGTTGCCGAGGTCCGCATCACCGGGCCGCAAGCACTGAAGTGGGCCGAGCCCATCCGGGCTGTGGTCATCCACCAACGTGCGGGCGATGCGCCACCCGGCTCACCGCTCGACGTCTGCCAGGTCGCAGACCCGGACGCGCAGTTCAACGGAAAGCTCGTCTCGACGCTGCCACAGGAGCGCTGGCAGATCTGCGGCCACCGGCGAGACGACGGCAGCATCCTGATCCAGGACGGCACACGTCGCCTCCAACCAGCAAGCTGACCCGCTTCCCGTCTGATCGACACGTAACACTCTTGTTCTGACCTGCTCTTCGGCTCCGACGCGCATCTTGCCGTCCGCCAAGAGACACCTCCCTCGCGCGGATAGCGTTCACGTGGCGAGGCGATAGCGACGGCTCGTCCCGCCTGGCTAGCGCCTTTCGGTCAACGCGACAGCCGGGTTCACCGTCGCGTCGGGCCGAATTCCGACCATCGCGCTTGCGACTGTTTGAACCATTCGGCAATGACGGACGCGACCGCGCGGTGACGTTCCTTCGGAACTTCGGACAGGCCCATCGCGCGAACCTCGATTTCCGCGAGCAGAGTCTCGAGGGCGTCGGTCTTCATGTCTCGTAGGGCCGACAGGATCTGGGCCGCATAGCTGTCGTATTCGTCGATGGCCCACGGGAACGAATCGCTGACGCCGATCGGATCCCACTTCCAGTAGAGCAACTGGCACAACTCACGCTCTCCGGTATCTGACCACCACCGCACCAGTTCAGGTCCGGTGAGAGGCTGGCGGTCCTCGCTCATGGTCTGGAGAGTACGGCTGCGTCTTGCTTGGGGGTAGAAGCACTCGTCCGACGGTGAGCTGCGGAGCCGCGTGCTCCGCCACGGATCCGTGCTGTTCGTTATCGCGTACAAGCGTTCAGAGCGACGTCTCCGCGGAAACGGTCTTGCGCACGCAATCGATCTGCCACCCGGAATATCGCGTGCGTGGGCATTGCGCTCGTCGCGGGTGCCACTACGCAAGCCTGCGCTTTCTGTCGAAGCAATCGCGGCGAGTCGCGGGTCTTGCGGGTAGCGTACGTCGCGTGATATGGACCAATGTCGAGCGCCGGTCGGGGCAAGTACGGCTGGTGATGTCGGACCAGAATGGGCCTGACGTAGACCTACTGCTAGCGATGCACGCCGGACAGGAGTGGGGCGCGCAATGCAGGGCGCCGGGAGCACAGCCCAGATTCTCGTTACGACCGTGGATAACGAGCCCGCACGGATTTCTGCGTCAAGCGACCAAGTCCGCGTCGAAATAGACGGGGGGCAACTGATGGTCTTTGCGCTTGGACAGCAAGCCGCGGCACTCGGGCAGAGACTGCTTGAGTGCTCCCAGCTTGGCTCGGAGACGGATTCGGATGACAAACGTGTGCCCGACTTGATACGTAAGGCTGGCAGCCAGCTGGCGACCGCCATTGACGGTGTAGAAGCAGGGGCATCGCTGCCGATCGACTCATCATCTCCGCTGAGCGGGACCCTCGAATATCTTGTGCCCCGACTGCTCGCAAGAGATCACCGCGAGTGGCTCGGGGAGAGCCTCGACGGGCTCTACCTCTCATCTGCCAGGAAGTCAGACAGCCGTTCCGCCGTACTCACGGGCCTTTGCATCTTGATCAGCGACCAGACAGTCACGCCGTTCACGCTGAGCCTCAGCATGGCCGAGGACGCGACGCTCTCCGCGGTACGGATCAGATTGGGCGAACCTGGCGGTGGTCAACTTGGGATCTCTGGACCGGCCGCGGGTTCCAGTGAGGTACTCAAGAGGCTTTGGGCGCTCGAAGCGCGTCTCGGCGCTGTCGATTGGACCTACGACGTCCAGGTCGACGTCTAGCTCTTTCGCGCTGCAGGTCACGATCGCAACCGTCGGAAAGGACTCGTGGCGAAGCACCAGTTGCCGATGATCGCGTTGCCACGGTTCCGTGCATGTGGGCGGCACCTGCTCTTCGCTCGTGACGGGCATCTCGACGTCGCCGACGACTTCCCCGCAACGCGCGGGTTGCGCGTTCGTGACAATAGCGCTAGCGCCGCGTCCACCGTCTCAGCGCGCAAAGCGATCGCGCCTCGCTGTCCGGGTGAGGCCGTCGCAAGAATTGAGGCGGCTAAGGCTGCCGCACAGGCCAACTGACTCGCGCGGCAGCCCTTCTTCATCTAGCTATCGGAGTGGGGTAGCAGAGATCGACTGCGCCTGTAAGCGATTCTCGCGCTCCAGTCGTGTCCGCAATTGACGCCGCGCCCTGTGGAGCCGCACCCGGACCACATTGGCGGACATGTTCATCACTGCAGCGATCTCACTTGGCGTCAGCCCCTCCCAGGCCATCAGAGTCAGGATTTCCCTGTCCAGCGACGACAGGCCAGAAATTGCCAGCCACAGCGACTCGTCGGAGTCGGCGACAAAAATCTGGTCGCCGCGGACTGCTTGCAACTCGCTCGCAAGCTCGGTAATTAGCTCGTCATCGGCGCGGTCCCTGCGCGCCGCCATCCGGAGCTCCATCCGCGCGGCACCGAACAGCCAGAGCCGCGCTTCGTCGCCTTTCGGCAGCCTGTCGAGCTTTCGCCAGGCCGCCGCATATGTCTCCGACAGAGCGTCCGCTGCGTCCTCCATTGTGCGCGCCCGTCGCACCAGGTAGGCCATGATCTCATCACGGGTTTGGCGGTACAGACTGCTGAACTGCTGCTCCCGTGAGTCGTGCTCGTTAGACACGCCAACCAGCCCTAGTTCCCGCCGCTCTGAGGCGTGTCGAGCATTACGCGGGTCAGCACAGTGCCGTTGTCACTTGCTGCCGGGGGTACGTACTGCGCGCACTCCCCCGCATAGGGGAGGCTGCCCTGCCCACTACCGGCCGTGAATAGCGACTTCACCGTCGCGACGTCGTCTGCTTGAGCCGCCTTCTGAACCGGGATGAACCAGCCAAGGAGTGACCCCTCCACGACGTTCCCGTTCATATAGGTGGCGACCGGGTTGGGGTCGTATGCCCGTGACGCGGGCCACTGCAGCGCCCCCGCGATCTCGCTGGCCGCAGTCGACGCGGTGGCCGTGTCGCCGCTCGCCTTGGCCCCCAGCCAAGTGTCGGTCCACGCGCAGAACGCGCTCATCGCAAGCATCCCCTGCACGGAGCTAGTCGTTTCTTCCCCACCGGTGCCAGCGTCAGCGTTCTGCGACAACGAGCCGTTCGAGTCGCATAGTTGGTGGATCGTGATCTCGCTCTTTGTGCCCACGTCGACGAGCAGCGACCAATCCACCCAGGCCTGACGATCACCAGTCGGGTAGGGAATGTCGGCCGCCAACTTGTCGGCAGCCTGGCAATAGCCCGACGCGCCGATACGCAAGAACTGACCGGACCCGAACTGCTGCACCTGCTGGCCGCTCGGGTAGTTCCCGGTGTAAGTCGACAGGATCGTCGTGGCGGCCGCTGCGCCACCAACCACCACCAGGCCGACCACCGAGGCAAGCAGCACGCCGCGCCGCGCAGACGGTATCCGCAGACGCGCCCGCCGCTGCGTAGGGCGGACAGGCAGTTCGTCCGCCACAGGACCAGTCATGATCCGCGCGCCGAGCCGATCCAGCACTGCTTCAGATCTAGCAGTGCCCTCTGCGCCTACCGGAGCACGGTTGGCGGCACGTAGCCGCCGATCAATGTAGTCACGATCCTCCACAGCCTGCCTCCTGAAATCGGGTTCCGCCTATACACGGCAGAAACCGGCAGGTTCATTACACGCCACGCACGCCAGACGAGAAATCCGCTCCGGGGACGTCCGCCGCATCGAGACATCGCTCAGACGCTTCGACAGGCTCGGGTCGGACGGAGGATTGCTATCGGCCGTGCGGCGCAATCGGAACCGCGAGCGCTACGCCACGGACGCGATCACGACGCCGAGACCCGCATCCATCTCGGGACAGGCATCTCGCGCCGGGCGTCGAGAGACGTGCTTCGCGCGGATTTCGTTCCCGCGGCGACGCGATGGCCACGTTGAGGGCCCCCGCCGTATGTCCCACGTACTGGATTCCGACAGGTGATCGCGTTTGCCCAGTGCCCCGCGGTCGCCTCATGCAGTTCGTCGCAGGACTTGTGTCGCAGATCCTATGGTTCTATCTTACGTAGGACCATGCGCCTTGGCCAGATCGACAAGAGCGATCCGCTTCCGCTGCACGAGCAGGTGGCAGCGGAGGTACGGCGAGCGATTGCCGAGGGCGAGGCTGGCCCAGGCGACAGGCTGCCGTTGGCTCGCGATCTCGCCGCAGTCTTAGGGGTGAATCGCAACACAGTTCTGCGAGCCCTGCACCTGTTGCGTGACGAGGGTCTGCTGGAGTTCCGTCGCGGCCACGGCATCAAGGTGACCGGCACGAAGGAGAAGAGCGATCTTCTAGCCCAGGTACACGAGCTGGTCGCCACGGCGCGCAAGAGTGGCTACAGAAAGAGCGAGCTGATCGCGATGATCGAGGCGGTCAAGGGATGACGACGCAGCTGCCACCTCACGGACGATCCGACCTGGAGTTCGCGTCGCAGTCGCCGGAGATCCTTTTTGAGCAGTCGCCCGAGGTTCTGTTCGAGGACGCACGTCGTCGCCGCCGCCGCCGCTGGAAGGCCGGCGGCGCTCTGTTTGCAGCGGCGGCCGTCGTCGGCGCGCTGATCTTCGACACGGGCGGCGGCGGGACTGGCGGAACAGGCGCTCAAGCCCACAGTCATGCATCAAGTCCCGGCTCTGGGGCCGGCTCGGGCCACCTCACCGCGGACAGGCTGTTTCCGGGTATCCCGGCCACGCAGGGCTTCTACACCGGGCCGGGAGCGTCATGTCAGCGAGCGCCTCGCAGCCGCTACCTGCCCGCCTGGTCTGGATGTGTCTCGGTGAAGGTCGCTGATGTCCTCGGCAACGGTCGCCCGGACCTTGTGCTCACCTACTCACTCCTCAGCCACGTTGCCATTACTCCCCGTGGCGGGGGTGTCAAGCGGTACGAAGCCAAGGAGTCGATACTTCGGGTCGTTACTCCTGACGGCCAGACCGTCACCGCACCGATCGAATATCGGGTCGGGCCATTCAAGAAGACCCCGGCACAGATCGAGAAAGCCCAGTCCGCAGCTCTCATTGCCGTGGCTCATGTGAGCGACCAGCCCGGCGACAAGATCTTCCTCACGACCCAGCACATTTCCAGCGGCTCGCTTGGCCTTTCCTACAGCCTCGTCCATGGTCGGCTCGTATCTTCCGGCGTGCTGCTCGGGCTGGGTGGAGATGGCGTGGACATGGCAGGCTTCCAATGCCTGCCCGGCAACCCCCCACGGCTGCTCCAGCACTACTTCGAGCTCAACAACCCCGGTCTGAAGATGGTCAGGGGTGAGATCTACGGCCGCTGGACAGAGACCACGGTGACCTACACATGGCACGGCCCGAAGCTCGTAGCGATCGCGCACGACACCGTCAGACGCCTCATGCGTCCAAGTGACGGTGTCGGCACTGGATGCACAAGGGGCATCACCTAAGCGCAGCCGCAAGCTCCCTCAAGCCGTCGCAAGCACTCCTCACCGATGGCGGACCGCGACGCCGCGCTGGCGCGAGCCAGACCGAGTCCCGCTCTCCTTCCCGCACAGGCATCTCAACGATCGGCCAAACACCCTTGCTTTGCGCGGCACGGGATACCGCAGGTGCCGCGGCGCGATGGATCAGTTGTGTGGATCTATCGCCGCGCGGTGTGCGACTGCGACCAGCGCCAGCGCGACGGGTGTGCATGCCAGCAGCACGATCGTCCAAAGCGACTCGTGACCGTAAATCCAGAGATGCGGCACAGACCAGGCAAGCGCCGTTCCGATGGCGAAAGCGGGCGCGACCGGAAGAAACACGAGCGCCGAGACGACCGGAACGAGGACGACGATCGACCAGCCAGAGAACCACAGCAACGGGTCCGAGACCGGGAACCACAGGGGCACCATGCTCACGAGCGCCAGCGCCGCTGCTGGCACCAACCACAGCATTCGGGCCTGCCACGCTGTTGGCGCCGCCTGTGGCCGGAGCGTGAGAAGGCTAAATCCGGCGGCCGGAAGCACGACCGCCACGACGATTTTGCTGATGGCCAGGCCGGGCGGTTCCCAGTCACGCACATATAGGGCCACCCAGGCCAAGCCCAGCAGCCCAGCAAGCCTGCGGCCGCCAAGCGTGAATGAGGCGAGGATCACCAATGGCAAGATGAACATGTCGCGAACCGTCACCAGCGGAACGCCGGGGAGAACCCCGTCGAGGGCCAAGACTCCCTGCCTAAACGGGAGCTGGATGACGGTGACAATGGCTGCCCAGCAGAGTGTGCGTGCAGCGATCTGTCGGGGCGGCTCGGCAAGCGCCTTTCGTGATTGCAACATCAGGCCGCCGACGATCAGCGAGGCGAGCTGTCGCGCGAACGCTGCCAGCGACGCATCACCCGCGTCAAGCAGGGTGCCGAGGATCTCCTTGCCTCGGCTGTCGCGAATGTCCGAGGGATATAGGTGAACGGCCGCACTCCCAACCAATCGCCTGATCATGTTGCCAGTCTTCCGGTAGCGCGCAGGCGAGCACCCACGACCCGTGCGGCGCGGGCAATGGTGTCGGTCTCCGCTTGCAGCAGCAGCCGTCCGGCAGGCGTCAGCGCATAATCCCGTCGCTCCCGGCCAGACACGACATAGGGATCGCCGACCACGACGAGACCCTCCGCGAGTGCGCGATCGAGGATCGAGTACAGCGTTCCGGTCGACACCCGGACCGCGCCCTCGGACAACTCGGACGCGCGGCGCATGATCGCGTAGCCATGCAGCGGCCCATCGATCAACGCAGCCAGCGTGAAATAGCTAGGGGGGCGAAGTTCCACCTCCGACAGTATAGGTAGCTAGCCGACATGTCGTCAAGGCGACACCAGCCAGCGTCTCGCGCGACGAGGCGGTCGGCCCTTCGTACCAGAGCTAGCCGCTACCCCGCGGGACCGACCTGCTCCGCTCCCGAACCGTGCCTCCCGGCGACTGCTCCCAGACACCCGCTTTGCGCGCGGGATGCGGAGCGTGGCAATCCACTCGTCAAGCTCGATCTGACTCGTGGTCGGTGGGCCAGATGACTAAGTGTGTGTCGCCGATTAGAACCTCTGAGGGTTCGGGTGGCAGCATGTGGTGCGACGGCTCGCCATCCTCCTCGGTGGGTGGGGAGAACCAGCGCTGTGCGATCGCGGTCGGGATGATCGCGGAGAGCACAACCACAGTGACGAGCAGCGAGAACTGGGTGCGGTCGATGATCTGCGCGGTCAGGCCGTAGAGCGCGCTGATCGTGCCGAACGTGAGCCCGGTGCTCATCAGCAGCGTCATGAACGGGGCGTTCTGCGGCGCGTGCCGGCGCGCGAGTGGGAACACGAGCCCGAGCTTCGGTAGAAGCTTGGCGCCAGCCAGTAGGGCAAGGATGCCGAGGTTCGCGAACACGGCGCCGAGGCTGACGTTCATCCCTCCTCTCAGGAAGAAGAATGGGGTCAAGAACGCGAAGGCGACGACCCGTAGCCGTTTCTGCTCCTCGCGGTGTTGGTGGTAGTGGCGGCTCATCACCAGCCCGAGCACAAACGCCGGCAGTACCGCCTGGCTGTTGGCCTCGTCGCCGAGCACCATCAACGCGAGCAGGATCGCGAACACAAGCTTGATCTCGGGCTCGATCACCCGGTCGCCGAAGCGAGCAAAGAACCACGGCGCGAGCTTCGGCAACGCCACGATCACCACGACGGACACGACCAGGAAGACGGGGAACCAGATGGTCGGCTTGATAAAGATCGCCGACAATGCGATCACTGTGCACATGTCGGTCACGAAGCAGGCGCTCATGATCAGCTTCCCAACACGGACAGTGTTCAGACCGGTCTCGACCAGCACCGCGTAGACCACCGCGAGGCTTGTCGTCGAGAGCGCCGTGCCCGCGATCAGCGATGCCTTGGTCGTCCATCCCAGCGGCCCGAGCGCGACCAGCGTCGCTACCACGAATGGGCCTGCGAACGACGCCACCCCGATCGTCACCGACGCGCGGAAACGCTCACGGAAGTCGTCTGGGTCGACCTCTGCGCCCGCTAGGAACGTGAGCACGACGGACGCGAAGCTGGCTATCAGCACCAGCCAGCTCTGGTTCGGGTTGAGGTTGAACACGTTCCCAAGGCCGATACCGAACGCCAGCTCGATCAACGCGACCGACACACCGATCTGCACCGACACCATGCTCGCGAGCAGCGCAACACCCACCAGGATCGCTGCGAGTTGGACTGGCTCCATACGAAAACCTCCACGATTCGTCGCTTGACGTTTGTCGTAGAGGCCATCAGCGGCTTACGCCGCGGTTATGGAGCGAGCCTCATCGCTCACGCCCGATCATAACCACGCAACTCCCTCCAGAGCAACCACGCCGACATCGAAACCAACACTGATCACCAGAATCAAACCGGACAGCTCCTCCGGGCTTACTGGGCATCCTGTGTTGTCGGCGGACGTCGGGAGAGCGCTTTGCTGCGATCTGGATCACGTGGGGCGGCACCTGCTCTTCGCCTGCGACGCGCATCTCGCTGTCGTCTGCGAGAGACCTGAGTTGCGCGGACATCAGTAGCGGCGGGCTGATGGCCGTGACGGCGTACTTTGTGGGCGGTGCCTGCTCAAAGCATCAGTTGCCCGCGGTGCGGAGCGCTCGTTCCAGATGTGAGCGGGCCGGTCCACAAGTATGTGCCGAGCGCGCCCGGGTGCTGGCAGACCTTTGGGCAGGTTCAAGCAGACGAGTCGCTGAGGTTCGGGTATCCGCCGGCTCACCGCCTCGTTGTCGACGCGTACATGGCGCAGCATCCCGGGGACGGGAGAGACCGACGCGACCGCCAATCGGTGTTCGTCCACCTCGCCGGGCTGTGTGCGGTCCTTGATTTCAAGATCGAGCCAGGCCACGCAACCGACGTTCTTCGCCGCGTGCTCGAGACTCGAACCGATTTTCCGGTGCTCGCGCGTCAGCACGGTCCGGGTGAGCTAACCGTGCTGCACCTGGTCGGGGCCAACGACCTCGACGACTACCAGCAGCGAGCCCGGGAATGGGCAACCGCTGTATGGGCTGCATGGGGCAGCCACCACACGCTCGTCACTGACGCGGTGACAGCCGCTCTCTCCTGAAATCAATCCCTCACGTCATCACTCCCGACGCCCTCGCTTTCGCCACGCGACGCGCATCTCGCCGCCGTCCGCGAGAGCCCTGCGTTGCGCGGTACCGGGGTTAGCGCTTGAGCGGCATCGTCGCTCGCCCGGATGTCGTGATCACTTGCGCCGAGCTAGGGCTGCTGGTCCATGGCCACCAGGCGAAGTACCAGCCATTCTCAACCGTTGCTTTTAACGGTCTTGCCGTTCGCGAAGTTGAACGTGACAGCGGAGATGGCGGTGCCGGCGCGCCCGAAGGCGTAGGCGAGCTGAGGCTGGCCTTTGCGATGGGTTGCTGGCTGTGGGGTGCGCTGCGACATCGAGGTGATCCGGCGCTGGACGGCGTCGATCGCTTGGCTGTCGGAGTCGCCTTTGAGAAGTTGGGCTAGACCGGCAAAGTGGTATTTCTGAAGGACAAGCAGGCTGATGGATCCTCGGTAGCCCTGAAGTTGGCGCTCAAGTGCCTTCAGGTGAGTGATCTCGCGCTCGAGCCTCACGGCCGGGGGCCCTTGTAGCGCCGGGTTTGGTACGGCCATCGATGGTGTGGTGAGGCGATCAGGTGCGGGTGGTCGCGGGATTGGTCCCTGAAAGCCGGTCGTCGGCTTGGTCGCCGCCGGTGACGAGCTCGTTCATCTGGCCGCTCTCGGCGTAGATCAACGCGACGTATTTACCGCGTGCCTCTGCCAGGACCGGTTTGCCGGCGCACCGCTCGGCGCGGGAGTGACCGACGGCGGTCCGGAGCGACGGGTCAAGGGGTGGCGCGAGCTTCTTGCACTGCGCGATCGCGGATGCGAGGGCAGTAGCGGAGGGTGTGGTCGGTGTTGGCGTCCAGCCGGCATAGGCAACTGATGCGCCCGAGGAGAGAAGCAGCACAGCAGAAACGCTGGCGGCGGCCAGCGCGGTCCCGCTAGCAGCCAACCCAGCCCACAAGCGTCGGATCCGGGGCCTGTGTTCGGAGCTCCGTGCGCGAACACGCAGGAGACCAGGATAAGGGTCATATGCTGCGTCGTAGGCGGCATAGAACTCACGAAGGTCGTGCTCAAGTAGCTCACGCATCAGTTCTCATTCCTGGATCTGGAAGGCTCGCGATCGATCGCCTCTCGGAGCTGCGCGAGGCTTCGCGAGGTGGTGCTGCGCACGGTTCCGATACTGCATCCCAGAGCATCAGCAACCTGCGTCTCGGACAGATCGTGGAAGTACCGCAACGCGAGTACGGTCCGCTGGCGCACTGTCAGCGTCCGCAAAGCGTCGAGGACCTCCTGCCGGACCCCGACGAGCTCCACGACATCTGCCATATCGGGCATGTCTACTCCTGACCCACCGAGCTCATCACGTCGCCGCAGTCGCTTCTCGGCACCTCGGAAAGCGATATTGGTGAGCGTCCTGCGCGCATAAGCGAGCGGGCGGTCCATCGTGCTGATCCGCTGCCACCGGCGGGACAGTTGCCACAGACATTCCTGAACCATGTCCTCTGCCTCGGTGTGATCCAGGGTGATCAGATGCGCGGTACGCAGCAGGCCAGCGCCGTGCTCAGTCACAAACGCGTCGAAAGACGAAGGCGATCGATCCATCAATGGCTTAAAGGCCTCCAACCACCCAAAACTATGCCGACGACCAAAACCGGCACGCGGTCGTGGTTCCGATAGCCCGGGCACCCGCTATCGCTTCGCGACGCTAATCCCGCCATGGGAGCCGATCCACCTCCTTCGCGCGGACTTGAGGGAACATGCGCTGAACGGCCCTTGGATCCGGTTGCCCGCGCAGGCGTGTCGGTGCCGCCGAATTGCCTATGGCGAGTTGCGGGCCTCTCGCGGAACGATTAGTAGAGACGTGCATTCGGGTTAGCACGGGCATCTACTGCCGCTCGAATTAGCCCTGTCCGTTAGCTGAGCCAGTGCGGAGCGAGGCTTCGACGTGTCACGCAGATCCGTCGAGACGTGTGACGGCCCGCACGCGCAGAGAATTCGTGCGACGGGTTTGCCTTCTGCGAGGCCGGAATTGGTTCATGCCTGTGTGGGTTGTGACTCTCACGTGCTGTGGTGTCTACACCAGTGGCTGGTCCGAAGGCTGCGGGGCTCTGTGCCAGTCAAGACGCACAACGGTCGCGTCGTCGTTGAGTTGACGTCGGTTGGCCCTGAGGGCGCTCGGACAATGTGCCGCACAGCTTTTCGAGGGTGCATCTCCGCGCTCTGCGAGACGAGTGGCTTGGGTGCCTTCGCACTCGCCTGGCGGGCCGCGGAATATCAGATTCAGTGGTGCTCTCGTCATGTCAGGTGGTTCGTCGATCGCACGGACAATGGCCTCCGAGAGGGAGCGAGGATGCTTGACGCCGACAGCGTCAGCGCCCTCCCGTGGCGAGTCAGGTAGCCCTGTCGCTTGTCCAAAGTGCCCTTCTCTAGATTCGGGTCAGTCTTCGGCCGCCTGTTCGGCTTGGATTTTTGCTTCGAGTGCGGCCATTACGGTGGGGTCGCGTAGTGTGGTGACGTCGCCGAGTGCGCGGCCTTCGGCGATGTCACGTAGTAGGCGGCGCATGATCTTCCCCGACCGGGTTTTGGGTAAGTCGTCGGCGAAGATGATCCGCTTGGGTCGTGCGAATTTGCCGATGCGTTCGGCGACGCCGGCACGGATTTCGTCTTCGATCTCGGGTGTGCCGTCGATCGTGCCTTGCAGGGTCACGAACGCGGTGATCGCTTGGCCGGTGAGCTCGTCGGTTTGGCCGATGACGGCGGCTTCGGCGACGGAGTCGCAGGCGACGATCGCGGATTCGACCTCGGCGGTGGATAGCCGGTGGCCGGAGACGTTGACGACGTCATCGACGCGGCCGATCACCCAGAAGTACCCGTCCTTGTCTTTGCGGGCTGCGTCACCGACGAAGTAGGTTTCCTTGCCGAACTTCGCGAAATAGGTTTCGACGAAGCGGTCGTCCTCCTTGTAGATGGTGCGCAGCATCGATGGCCACGGCCGCTTGAGCACCAGGAGCCCTTGGCCCTCTTCGATCGGTTTGCCGTCGTGCTCGTCGACGACCTCGGCGAGGATCCCGGGTAGCGGCAGGGTCGCTGACCCTGGCTTGGTGGAGGTGATGCCAGGCAGGGGCGAGATCATGATCGACCCGGTCTCGGTCTGCCACCACGTGTCGACGATCGGGCAGCGCTCCCCCCCGATCACCTTGTAGTACCACAGCCACGCCTTCGGGTTGATCGGCTCACCAACAGTCCCCAACAGCCGCAGCGAGGTCAGGTCGAACTTGTCGGGGTGCTCGGGTCCCCACTTGATGCATGCCCGGATCGCGGTCGGGGCGGTGTAGAAGATCGTCGCCTTGTAACGCTGCACAAGCTCCCACCAGATCCCGCGGTGCGGGTAGTCCGGCGCACCCTCATTCATGATCCCGGTCGTGGCGTTGCACAAGGGCCCGTAAACGATGTAGGTGTGGCCGGTGATCCAGCCGACATCCGCGCAACACCAGTAGGTGTCGGTGTCAGCATGGATGTCAAAGACGTTCTGATGCGTGCTCGCGGCACCGGTCAAATACCCGCCGGTGGTGTGCAGGATCCCCTTCGGCTTCGCGGTCGACCCCGAGGTGTAAAGGATGAACAACGGGTCCTCGGCATCCATCGGCTCCGCCGGGCACACATCGGCTGCGGCATCGACGATCTCGTGATACCAGACATCACGGCCCGCCTTCATCTCACACTCGGTGCCCTTCGAGCGCACCACGATGATGTGCTGCAAATGCTCCAAAGAGCCCATCACCGCGTCGACCTGCTGCTTGATCGGCGCGATGTTGCCCTTGCGTGCCGCGCCGTCAACGGTGATCAGCGCCTTGGCCTCCGAGAACTCCATCCGCTCACGCACCGACTCCGCCGAGAAACCCCCGAACACCACGTTGTGCACCGCACCGATACGCGCACACGCGAGCATCGCGACGACAACCTCAGGGATCATGCCCATGTAGATCCCGACGACATCACCCTTGCCGATGCCGAGGTCCTTCATCGCGTTCGCGAACTTCATCGTCCGCGCCAACAGATCGGCGTAGGTGATGTCCTGCTCGTCGCCCTCCTCACCATGCCAGTGATAAGCGACACGATCACCCAGACCGTTCTGCACATGACGGTCAAGACAGTTGTAGGAAACGTTCAGCTTGCCGCCGACAAACCACTTATAAAACGGCGGGTTCGAATCATCCAGCACCTGATCCCACTTCTTGAACCAGTGCAACCGCTCCGCCTGGCTGACCCACCAGCCCTGCCAATCCGCGTCCGCCTGCTCATAAATCGCCGGATCCTTCAGGTTCGCGGCGTTAGCGAACTCCGCAGGCGGATCAAAACGCTCGATCTCAAGCAGACGTAACAGAGCTTGGTCTGCCTCGTAGGCAGACGGTGAACTCGACATTCTCACTCCCTCGTGCCCTCAGGCTCTCATTTCGGCTCGGCTCCCCCAGCGGACGGCCCGGCGGAGCATCCCGGGCTGCTCCGCCTCCTTGGAGAGGAGAGGTAGGCCTTGCGGCTGCAGGTCACCAACGACCCTCAGCCGAGAAGCCGATGACACCTTGTGATCGCCAGCCCTCTCGTCACAGATGCAGTTAACGTCGCGGCCCCGGGGCCGCGACGTCGTGACACCGAGGAACCTAGCCGGCTTCCGGTCTGATGTCGAAGGCTCCCAAACCACTGCGATACGAAGTGTAATGCATCGACTCGCGCATATCCGAACTCATTCGATGTTCGGACTGCGAAGGTCCGCCCAGGTACTTCAAACGCCCAGGCCAACCCCGACTAATTCGCCCGCTCCCCGCGGGGGTGCCGGCGACTAATGCTGCCCGGCTACGACGAGCCGGATTGCGTGAGAGGCGCAGAGGTCTGCGATTTCCTCCGATGCGGCGTCCATGACAACGGTGTCGACCTCATCTAGCTGGCAGATCCTGGCGAAGTCTGTTGCGCCGGCCTTCGTCGCATCAATCGGAACCACTACGTGTCGTGCGCGTTCCACGGCCGCGGCTTTGAGTTGTGCTTCCGAGACAGTTGCGACACTCAGACCGTCCGCAGAGAAGCCGCTGGCGCCGATGAAAGCTATCTCTACGGTGAACCGCTCTAGGTTCTCGAGTGCGAGGCCTCCACCGACGGCGCCCCCCTGGGTTCGCAATTGGCCACCAAGGAGAACATGCTCAATTCCAGGGATATCAGCAAGCTCTTGGGCTACATCGAGGGAACTCGTCAAGATGCTGAGGTTCTTGAGTCGCGGATTTGGCGATCGATGCTCAGCTGCTAGCGCCGCGGCCACGGCGGCGACTGTGGTCCCGCTGTCGAAGAATGCCGAATCCCCGTCCGACATTAGCTCTAGGCACGCCAGAGCGATTCTCTCTTTGGCGTCCTGATTAGTTCCGCGCCTGCCAGCGAGATCTCTGTCGACGAGACCATGGAGAGCAAGAGCGCCACCGTGGGTCCGCTTGATGAGTCCCCGGTCATGGAGAACGCGAAGATCTTTTCGGATGGTCTGTTCGGTTACGGCGAACTGGCTTGCGAGTTCGCCGATGCGCGCACGTCCCCGCACGGACACAAACTCAGCGATTCGCTCTTGGCGCTCGTCCGCGAAAGCTGGGGATGCTTGGGTACCTGACATCGGGTTCAAGCTATCAGATGCTTTCGAGTACTAGTCAAATAGGACTTCTTGGTTTCGGCCTGACCGACACGACTGCGGCAAGGCTGATGCACGACGGCGTGGTCTACCAGATCCAGGCCCCATCGCAGTCACTTGGCGGAAGCATCGTCGGGCCGAGAGGGCCTCCGGGCCATGCACAGGCAACTGGCAACGCTTCTGAGCAGTTCGCCGGAGTCAGCGGGCTCATCGGATCAGATCGAGGCTGGTAAAACCGCCATCGACCACGTAGGCGGCGCCGTTGACGTAGGCTGCTTGGTCTGACAGCAGAAATCCGGCCACACTGGCAATCTCGGCGGGTACGGCGTAGCGTCGAGCCGGGATCTTCTGTTCGATCTCTTGCCGGCGGAGCGCAGGATCATCCGCGCGCTGCTGTCCTTCTATCGATCTCATCATTCGGGTGTCCGTGGGACCCGGGCAGACGGCATTGACACGCACTCTCGACGCAGCTACCTCGGCCGCCACGGAGCGGGTGAGTCCGATGACCGCATGCTTGCTAGCCACATAGGCGGAATGTTCAGCGTGACCGACGACACCCGCAACAGACGCGACGTTTACGACGGCTCCGGACTGTCGTTCCAGCATCCCTGGTAGTACCAGCCGAAGCGCGAGGAAGACGCTTTGGACGTTCGTGGCCAGAACCCGGTCGAAGGCCTCGAGCGGGTAGTCGACTAGTGGCGTGATCGCTCCTTCGAAGCCGGCACTGTTTACGAGCGCGTCAATCCGCCCGTACGCAGAGATCGCAGCGGACACGCACCGCTCCATTTCATCCGGATCCGAGACGTCAGCTTGTATGAACTGCGCGCCGCCACCGGCGCGGCGGATTGTGTCTGCGACCTTCGAGCCGTTGATCTGATCCAGGTCTACAGCTACGACAATCCCCCCATCAGCTGCGATGTGCTCACAGATAGCCGCTCCGATGCCGCCGCCCGCCCCAGTAACGAGCGCGACGCGATCTTTGAACCTTGGAGTCGACAACTGCTCGAACCGGCTCGGCCTCACACCGAAACATGATCGGACGGACGCATCTCTACCTGACCATCGGGAGCACTACATGAGATGCCCGCTGCTCGTCGTGAAACACGACTTGTCGCGCAACCTCGAAATGCGACCGATCCTGAAATCCCGTGTTGAGGTTCCGATCCCACCGCGGGAACGAACTGCTCGCGACGTGTAAGCGGATTCGGTGTCCGTGAAGGAACACGTTGCTAGTAGACCACAAGTCGATTTCATACATCGCGCTTCGATCGGCCTCACGCAGGACACGCACTACCCCGTCGCAGAGATTGAACGATCGTCCGTCAGGATAAACATCACAGATCCTCGCGATCCAGTCTGTGGCTGGCGCCGAAGTCTCGGCGAAGAGAACCACACGCACGCGTCCCGTGATCTCGGTGTCTCGGTCCAGAGGCTCTGACGTGAAGACCCTGACATCATCACGGCATTCGATCGCCTGTTGGTCGAACGGACCGGGAGGGAACGCTGGAGTCATCAGAATGTTCCCGCCGACAGTTGGCGTTGGATCGCCCGGATCGTAGAGATACTCGGTCGGGCTAGCTTGAGCATCCGGCTTCTGCAGTGTCAGAACGCCTTCAGGCCCCAGGTACCAACGCTGCTCCTGAGCTCGCGAAAGGGGCCACTTTTCCTCGTCTCGCCATTCATTTCTCCCCATAGTGAAGATGCGAACGGGAGGACCAGACAAGCTGTCTCCGGTCTGGGCTGCAGCATGCTGTCCCAACCAGCGGAGTTGCAAGTCCGCTAGATCTGACCCTTCATGCACGGGGACACCCAGCGCGCTCGCGCTGACGCCGTAAACAGACTCACCTATCGGGTCGGCGAAGGTGAGGCCGTGTACCCAAGGGCCCACGATCAGCCGACTAGGGCGTCCCGCCGCAACGAGTGCTGCGTGGTTGTCAAGCGCCCCCTGTAGGAAGACGTCGTGCCAGCCCGTGATGTTGAGAGCCGGAACTGCAACCTGGGATTCGGCCCCTGAGACGTCGCTCCAAGATGTGGAGGACGGATCAGCCAACATGCGAAGTGTCCCTATATCCGGTGAGCCATGCCGGCGCACCAGCGCGTCACCGACCGGGAGTTGCCAGTACCCGTCGGTCGCAAGGCTCTCATACTCGGCCACCAATAGCTCGAGCCGACGTCGCAAATCGTCAGGCTCGAGGCCGAGGCGGGCGAGGTGCGATCCGCCCGTCTCGAGCGTCCATGCGAGCGCCAGGCCCAACTCGAGGGCACCGCCACGCCCGAAGAGCCCATCGAGTGGATCTCGCCCGGTGAATGCGGGCGCGATCGCCGCTAGTGATGGAGGCCGGCCGACGGCGGCGAGCCACTGAGTGTTGCCGAAGTAACTGCAGCCGAACATCCCGACTCGCCCGTTCGATCCGGGCGGCCGCGCGCCCATTCCACCGAATCGAATCCATGGTCTTTTTCGCTCAAACAGGAACGGCGTCCATTCGCCTTCGGAAGCGAACCGTCCCCGCGTGTCCTGCACCGCCACGATGAACCCTTTGCGTGCCGCTGCAATCGCGTCGACCCAAAACGACGCCGAGCGTGCGACGTCCTTGCCATACGGCAGGCGCATCAGCAGCGTGGGCCAAGGGCCGTGTCCGCCTGGCCGGTAAACGTTGGCTCGAAGGATCGTTCCGTCCCGCATCTCAGCTGGGACATCGAAATCGACCTCAACGCCGTACATGCGCTCGGAGCCGTCGACCAAGGCGGAACTAGTTTTCTGCTGCACATCGAAGCCGCATCATTGACGGCCTCGCGAGTTGAGGAGCAATGCTCCACCGTCTGCAGCTTTCTTTCCTCGCGCCGCATCGGCAGCGAGCAACCCAGCACCGATGAGCCCTGCATCCGCTCCGTGGGAAGCTGTTCCTAATCAGCGTGCGGTCTCGTAGAGCCGGCACACCCACGCGCCGACCGTATGACGGACCGCGCCGGATCAAGCAGCAAATCACCGGCTGCGGCGAGCCCGCCCCCGAAATAAGAACCACCTCCCGGTCCGGACTCCTACAGCGGCCGCGATACCTGCACCAAGCCAGTCGCCAATCTCGCCGAACGCTTGAAGTGCTGCAGGGTCACCGCGTAGGGCAGCCTGGGTGACAAGCGGGCCGTCTATGCGCGAACAATCCTGATCGACCATGCTCGACGGCAGGCCAGGCTGAGGCGGGACTGGCCAACGCTCGGTCACGTGCGGCACGAGCAAGAGCCGGCCCACTTGCGTACTGCTCCAGACGAGCCCGACCCCCACACGGACAGGGCCGCCCGCCGACCTGAACCTGCACGTGTCTCCCCTCACCGGCTAAGCCCGTCGCGCCGGTCAGCAGCTTGCCCGTCAGCCACAATGCCGCATCCCAGACCCGTCCCGAGGGTGATGACGACAACCGTCTCCCGCCGATACCCGCCAGCGTGGAATTCACCCACGCCGCGGCATCTGCATCATTGGCGATGGTCACATCAACACCCATGCGGCTCGCAAGATCCCGCCCCAACGCCTTGTCGTCCCATCCGAGGTTGGCCGCGCGCAGGAGTGTGTTTCCGATCCGGGTTGAGAAAGGCGGCTGCAGCTACTCCCACCGCGATCACAGACATGTCTCTGTCGCAAGCCTCTTCGGACAGGCGCTCTACAAGCCGAACAAGGGCGCCGAGTGCCGACTCATAGTTTGTCGGAGTCGTTGCCCAGCGAAACGGTCCGAGAAGAGTTCCGTCAGGCCCTACGACACTCGCCGCGATCTTGGTACCGCCCAGATCTACACCTATGGCGACTACCTCACTCATGGGTTCCAACGGGGTGAAACGAGCCAAGTGAGCGAATCCAAGCGATTGCGCCGGTTGGATCGGGGGCTCCGAACACGAGTGACCCGGGAACGACGCCGTCACTCCAGCGGCCGCGATCGAAGGAACGGTGACGTCCCTGATCCCACCGTCGACTACTACTTCAGGCGTACCCGAGCCCGCTGGACGACGGCCGACCAGAGCGCCCACCTTTGCGAGTGATGCGTCCTGGAATCCGACACCCTTCACGCCAATCTCCGTGCCCATTACGAGCATTCGGTCAACGCCTGCGAATAGCTCACCGGAGATCGCTTCGCTGTCACGGAGCTCAAGACCGATGCCGCACCGGCATCCCTGCCCTCTGACTCGATGCAATGTCGCCGCGATATCCGCGGACGCCGTCAACTGCACGGTAATCATGTCGGCTCCGGCATCAATGAACCGGTCGGCCCAATAATCCGGGTCATCAACGTTCAAATGAACATCGAGCATGGCTGATGTTCGTTGCCTCAGGGCTGCGACGAAGTCTGGTCCAAACAGGAGGTCCTTGACGTTGTGGCCATCAAACACGTCTATGTGGAAGCCGTCGACGGCGTCGTCGACCACCGCGACAGCTTCGCCAATCGCGAGCAGATCTGCTGACCAGAGGGAAACGTATGACCTCATGCGTAGAGCGCCACTCACGGCCACCGCAGCCGATATTGGCCTGTTCGTCTCTCATCCGTGCTCGACGATCGCTTTCACGCAGTTCGAGTCCGAAGCGGTTGCTGATAGAGCTGAGCCGTAATCACTCAAGCTGAACCTGTGAGTCACGATGCCTTGTGACTTGACCCGCCCTGTTCGCAGCGCGCGGATCGCGCGATCGAAGGAATGGGCCTGCGCAAACGAGCCCTTGATCACTAACTCACGACGGAATATCTCGTACGGATGGACAGCGGCAAACGCAGCCTCTGCCGCCATGCCGTACAGAAACACGGTGCCTCCGTCGCGAGTCAACGGAATCGCCGTTTCCAGGGCCGTGGTGGACCCAGTCGCGTCGACGACGACGTCGAAGCCCTCGGGCGCTACCTCACGGAGCGTGGCGATCGTTTGCTCAGGCTCGTCGCGTTCTATCTGGACGGTGCGATCCGCGCCCAGGCCGCGTGCCAGCTCGAGCTTGAATGCGGTCGGTGCCGCAACGGTCATTCGCGCTGCCCCGCCAGTCGCCAGCAGCTGCATCAAGATCATCCCGCTCGGGCCGGCCCCGAAGAGCAGAACGTCGGCTCCCGGCTTGACATCCAGAACGTCCAAGCCATGGACGGCGCACGCGGTTGGTTCCGCAAGCACAGCAGTCTCAAGGTCGAGATCGCCGACGTCGTAGCACTTGAACGCCGGCGCGACAACCAACTCCGCAAACCCGCCCGGATCTGTGACGCCAAGCGCCTTGAGGTGCTTGCAGAAGTGAGGGCGCCCCTCGCGGCAAGATCGGCATTCGCCGCAGACGATCAGGTTGTCGACTGCCACGAGCTGACCCGCCGCTACGCCGTCTACTCCATCGCCCAATTGCTCGACTAAACCAACGATCTCATGACCTGGGATCAGCGGGTAGGTCGGGAAGAACTCGCCTGCGTGTAGGTGAACGTCGGTGCCACACACCCCGGTGACGACAGGGCGAATGAGAACTTCGCCGGCTTTTGGGGCAAGGTCTGGGACATCGCGTACGGCGAATTCTCGCGGCCTGTCATAGACAACTGCGTTCATTGCTCCTGACCCCCATCGTTGGGCAGGTACCGCGGCAGGCTCGGTGGAAGTGTTGCGACCACTGCTACACCTCGAGCGCTGTCGCGGAGTTATTGGGCCGGATGCGCTCAGCCGAGAGACCAGCCATGAATTGCGCCAGCCTCCGCTTCCGTTAGGTCTGAAGCTGGGCCGTCGAACGAAACCCGTCCGAGGCCTAAGACTACGATCTTGTCCGCGATGGATGTGATCGCCTCAATGTCATGGGTGACCATCACGACGGCTACACCGGTAGCGGCCACTGATCGCACGATCTCGAGGACGCGGTGTGTCTGAGCTACTCCCAGCGCTGCGGTGGGCTCGTCGAACAAAGCCACCCGGACATCTGGATGGACAGCTCGGGCAATCGCGATTGCCTGTCGTTGTCCTCCAGAGAGCATCTGCACGGGTCGGCGATAGTCGGACACTGTTGCGCCGATCAGGCGGAGTCGATGCTCCGCTTCGCGTAAAGCGCTTTGGTCGTCTCGCAGCCGCAGAAATCCTCCGCGACGCCCCTCGGCCCCCAAGACTACGTTGTGGGCCACGCTCAGATTCGGGCAAACGGCGAGGTCCTGATAAACCGTCTCGATGCCACGCTTGCGAGCAGCTTGGGGCGAGTCGAGGGTGACGTGCTTGCCGTCGATCAGGAGCATCCCAGAAGTTGGCTTCTCAACCCCCGAGATGATCTTGACGAGTGAGGATTTGCCAGCCTCCGTTGTCGCCTACGAGGCAGGTGACTTCCCCTGGCACGAGGTTGAGGTCAACACCGTGGAGCGCCTGAACTGCGCCGTACCGCAGTTTCACGCTTTGGACGCTGAGGACCGGCGACGCACCTCGCGTGGCTGGTCGCGGCTGCTGTGCCTGGGCAGCGAGCCAATCGTTCGCGACTCGCGAGTTCGCGTCGCTCGGTTGGTCGTGCCGTGGCCCGGTGCTTTCCGCTTCGGCCGGATCCTCGATATTGCTTTGCGTTAGCGCTTTGGCCCGGCGATAGACAGCGAACTCGTCCATCCCTAAGGCGAGCAGCAAGACCGATCCGCTAATGATTTGGTTCCACCAGTTGGCGACGCCGATGAAAACCAGTGCGGAGTTGAGCACACCGATCGTGAGCACCCCGAGTAACAGTGCGATCGGCCGGCCTGCTCCGCCGGAGAAGAGGACTCCGCCGAGCAGAACCGCGGTTAACACATAGATCTCAAAGCTTGTGCCAAAGGTTGCCGATGCCGCGCCTACCTGACCAACCTCTATCAACGCCACGATGCCAACCAAGAGCCCTTGGCTGCAATAGAGCCCGGTCACGATGCGATCGACTGGCACCCCGGTCAACGCCGCGCCTGTGCCATTGCCACCGATCGCGTAGATGCGCAGTCCGCTGACCGTACAGAGCAGAACGAATGCGCCGATCAGGAACACGCCGGCGGCGATAACGATTGGCACAGGTATGCCGAGGAGGTGGTTTGTTCCGAGAGCCACAATTCCGCTCGGCGCGCCACTTACGTCGAAGCCGCCGGTCGCGGCAAGGGCGATGCCGGTGAAGATCCCTCCGGTCGCGATCGTGACGATTAGCGGTGAGATGCGCAGGAACCTGATCAGCACCGCATTCGCTAGGCCCAGAACCAGTCCGCCGCCAAGTGCGACACCGATGCACGCCAGCGTCGCTAGCGGACCTGAACTGATGTGCTCTCCAACAAGCGCCGTCATAATCGCTAGCAGGCTTAGCTGTCCTCCTATCGAGAGGTCGATGCGGCCGGCGATGAGAAGCGCGGCAGCACCTACGGAGGCGATGCCAAGCGTCGACACGTTGTTGAGCGTCGTCACGAGGTTGCCGACGGTGAGGAAGCCTCCGTACTTGAGCTCGACTCCTACCGCGATGGCTGCGCCGAGCGCTATCAGCCCATACCTTCTTA
The DNA here is from genome assembly GCA_963818135.1 of uncultured Actinomycetota bacterium. Lineage (GTDB taxonomy): Bacteria > Actinomycetota > Thermoleophilia > Solirubrobacterales > Solirubrobacteraceae > Palsa-465. The sequence goes on along the minus strand of CAWFRF010000006.1, from coordinate 48,942 downwards.
CTGGCACGCCCGGCGCGATAATGCCAAGCGGGGAGGCATAGCCTCCCCGCTCCATGCGCAGAGCAGTCTTCAAACTGCTCTTCATCAGGCCGGGCCCCCAGCGAGCGCGTTACGAAGCCAACGCTGGCGGCTCTCGTAGCTGATCTTCCCCAGGAAGGTCAGATATTGAGGCTGGCTCTGCCAGTTGTGCTGTAGCGACGCATTGATCTTCTGGAACCGGTTGATGGTTGCAACCGAATCCAGCGGAACCGCGTTGACGACGATCGCCTGCGGGATGCTCTTGCCATCGAGCCAGTCGGCGGCGAATTGGCCAGTTGCGTAGCCGATAAGCGGCCACGCGAAGCCGAATGTCGCCTTGATCAGACCTCCGCCTTTATCGCGTCCAGTACGGGGGTTGTTCCGTCGGCACCTGAGATGTATTTGACGCTTGTGTTGCCGAGGGCCTGCACCGCCTTTGCGGCGCCTTGGATGACGGTATCCGCGCTGAGGATCGCGTTCACATCGGGGTGCGCCTGCAGCAGTGAACTGGTTAGCTGGTACCGCCCTGGGATTGAAGTCCGCCGGGCTCACGCTGATGTTTATGACGGTGATCCCCGGGGCCGCCCCCAACGTTTTCAGTGCAGCGTTCGTCCGGGGCGCGAGTAGGGGCGAAATGGCGTTCAGGTTCAGGTAGGCCACCACCGCTTTGCCGCCCATGTGCTGCTTGATCCACGCCACAGCCGCCGCTGCGTGCGCCTGGCCGACCTGGTATTGGTTGGCATCCTGCTGCGAGGAGCACGGGCCCGCGAGGAAGTTGACGGAGCTGCCCCGGACTTATGACGTCGAGGCTGACAGTGCTCTGCCCTGCGGTGCCCAGCGGCACCAGCTGGACAGCCGCCGTTCCGCGCTGGAGGAACTCTTGGACTTGCTGGACGTTGGTCGCACTGTTGCCGTTGGCGTTGTCTTCGACATAGGAGAGGCCGCGATGCTCGCATGCCTTCTGCATGCCCTGCCCGAGTTCGATGTACTGCGACACAGTCGACACGTTTGCGTAGGAAAGCGTTTCGGCAAGTTCGGCTGGCGCCGACCGCCTTCGAGAACCTGAACGGCCGCAGTTGGTTCAAACGCGTGTACGGGAGGCCCGATCCGGCTCCCCCCGCTGCGGCCGAGGCGCTCCGATTCGCCGCGTTAGCAACGCCCGGTCCGAACAGGCTCCCGCCGGTCGCCCAAAGTGCGCCCAGTGACGCCGCGGCAGCACCGCCGCGGACCAAGGCCTCTTTGCGTGTGACAAACGCACGGTCTTCGGAGTGCTCGTTTGAGCCTTCAGTCATAACCCTCTCCCCATTCTCACTTAGGTTGTCCTCGGAACAAACTGCTGGATCCCGGCGGTCCGCGAGACGGAGACAGCAACCAGGCTAAAAAGTCTCGCCGAGTGCGACGCCTGGCTCAAGCGTTGACCGCACTGCCGGTATCCGACATGCCTGTTGGCGTGCCGGCATCCGTCATGGCTCTGCGCACGCCACGCACCGCCCTCAGCTGCAAACGCGACGCCTCGGAGGCACCGCTCTTGCCGGCTCCGCTCGTGATTACTACGCCACGGCGTGCCGCTCTGGGCTTGTTTGACGCGCATCGAGTGTTCTCTCCTCACAGCTAACGAACCGAATCGAAAGCATTCGCGCAGAATATGTGCCTCCAGGCCCGCTGTCAAGCAAGTAATTCCTAACGACGTCGCGCGCTCCGCACTCGCATGAATCGTCCTGAGCCGGACAGTTCTGGCACAGATCTAAGTGCTTTGCAGGCCTTTTCCCCACCGCTCTCGCACGGCTATTGTTAGTGTCAAGATCGAAAGTAGTTGAACCTATCCGAAGGAACGTGCTAGGTTGCCGACGCAACTGACAAACGCTGATGGAGTCGAGGTGAGGATGGGAGCGAAGGGCGAAACGCTGCGAGTAGGCGTCTTGGGAGCCGGACCAATCGCGCAGGCCGCCCACTTCGAGGCATGCCAAAAGGCGCACAACGTGCATCTGCAAGCAATCTGCGATCGTGCGCCCGACCTTCTGCAGCAGATGGCATGCCAGTACGAGCCGGAATCGATCTACTCCTCTTACGAGGAGCTTCTGGAAGATCCGAAGGTCGATGCCGTCTTAGTTGCGATCGCTGACCAGTTCCATATCGATGCGGCAACCGCCGCCCTCAAGGCTGGGAAGCACGTGTTCGTCGAAAGCTGCTCGGGGTCAGTGCCGCTGAGTGCGAAGGACTGGCGGGCCTCGTTCACCAGACGGGTTTGACACTTCAAGTCGGGACGATGCGCGCAGGTTCGACCAAGGTATCCAGTTCGCGCGAGACTTCATCCAGCGAGAGATGGGTCAGATGCTCGCCCTGACAGCGTGGTACTGCGACTCCGCATATCGCTACACGATGACCGACGCAGCACAGCCACTGATCCGACAGTCCCATCATGCCCTCCGGCCCTCCGGGAATCCCAAAGCCGACCGTCCGAAGTACCTGATGCTTGGACACGGAAGCCACCTCGTAGACACCGCTCGCTTCCTAGCCGGCGACATCACATCAGTCACAGCACGCCTGGTTGAGAAGGCTGGAATGCACTGCTGGTTGACCCAAGCCGAGTTTGCGAACGGCGCGCTAGGTCACCTCGACCTAACCATCGGCGTTCGCATGGACTGGCACGAGGGCTTCCACGTCTACGGAGAAGGTGGAAGCGTCGTGGCAAAGACGTTCATGCCGTGGTACCTGCGAACCAGCGAGGTTGAGTGCTTCTCTGCGAACACCCGCAGCTACCAACGGCCGCTCGGGGCAGACTCACAGTTCTTCCGCCGTCAGATCGAGTCGTTTGCGGCAGCGATCCTGAACGGCGAACCATTGACGGGGGCGTCGGTCGACGACGGGCTGGCTGCGCTTCGGGTCATGGAAGCGATCGAGCGGTCCGCTGTCAGCGGCGAAGCGGAAATCGTAGCCACGGCGAATCTGGCGACGGCCCCATGATCGACGTCGGGGTGTTCGCGAAGGTCTTTGCTGCTACCAGCCTGGAAGACACCTTGGACGAGATCTCCGCTTCCGGCCTGCGATACGTCCAATTCAACATGGCGCTCGCTACGGCGAGTTCGCTACCGGATGCGATCTCGCCGGAACTCGCCGAGCGTATTGAAGCCGCGTTCTCATCGAGAGGCCTGGTCATGGCGGCCGTCTCGGGAACGTTCAACATGGCCCACCCGGATCACAGAGTTCGCGCGGTCGGCTTGGCGGCGCTGACCGAGCTCATCGCGGCCGCGCCGCTGCTGGGGACGCGGATAGTGACGCTTTGCACTGGATCACGCGATGAGTCCGATATGTGGCGCGCTCACCCCGAGAATGGGAGCGCCGCGGCCTGGGCCGACATGCTCGACACGGTCGCGCGCGCTGTTGGCGCAGCCGAGGAGAGCGGGGTGACACTCGCCTTCGAACCCGAGCCAAACAACGTCGTTGCCGATGCGACGGCGGCGGGACGACTGCTGAGGGAGGTCTCGTCTCCAAGCCTTCGCGTTGTCATGGACGCCGCAAACCTAGTGGTCGACGGCATGGATATGCAGCAGGCGACGATGGACCACGCGTTCGAATTGCTCGGCGATGACATCGTGCTTGCCCATGCCAAAGATGTCGACGAGGGAGCCATCCTCGTGGCAGCCGGGAAAGGCCGACTCGACTACGCGCAATACGTCGAGCTTCTGATTCATGCGGGCTACGAGAACGCGCTCATCCTGCACGGACTGCGGCGAGACGAAGTCCCGGCGAGCGCAAGGTTCCTGCGATCCGAACTGTCTGCGCTCGTCTAGCAAATGAGCACTATGAGCCGCAGTGGTCTTGCTCTGTCGTACACGGACTCTGGTCGCGGACCTGCCGTCGTGTTCCAGCACGGCCTTGGGGGGTCTGCGACACAGCCGGCCTCCCAGGCGCCCGTGCGATGTCGCGTGATAACCCTTGAGTGCCGTGGACACGGATCCTCGCGTCTCGGCCCAGAAGCGGAACTGTGCTTCACGACGTTCGCTGACGACGTGCGGGCTCTCCTCGATGAGCTCGGCATCGAGTCAGCGGTTATCGCCGGCATATCGATGGGTGCCGGCGTGGCGCTCAACTTCGCTGAGAGACATCCCGATCGCGTCCGCGGCCTAGCGCTCGTACGGCCAGCGTGGAGGGACACCCGCGCCCACCCAACCTGCTGATCTTCGAGGAGATAGCCAGATGCATCCGGACTTTCGGATCGGCAGCGGGCAAGGCTCACTTTCTCGAGCATGCGCCGACGCTGCGCCGGGACTTGCCACCAGCAGCTTGGCGATCGCTCCTAGCTCAGTTCGATCGCGCAGCCGCAGACACACACGTAGCGGTGCTCGAGCGCCTCGTGAATGACCAACCCTTCGCGCGACCGGTTTGGGAGCTCGAGCACTTCACGTTTCCAACGCTCGTGGTGGGGAACCATGCTGACCCGGTCCACCCCATGTCGCACGCAAAATGGTTCGAGAAGCACCTCGGACGCGTCGACTTCGCAACGGTTCCCTCGCGGGCCGAGGACGTCGCGCATCGGGCCGCGATCTCATCGGTCATCTCCGAATTCGTTGACCAACTGCAGACGCTCGGAACTGCTCCGCGAAGCAGAGCGCGACGTGACCATGCCACATACATACAGGAGCTGACTAATGCTCGGCCTCGATAACCCCACGCACATCCTCTTCATTCTGGTCGTTCTGTTGTTGCTGTTCGGCGCCAAACGCTTGCCAGAACTCGGGCGCGGGCTGGGACACAGCATCAAAGAATTCAAAGGCGGCCTGGCAGCCGGTGATGACAACGGGCTCGAGGCGGCGGAGTCATACGTGGCCCACTCGGCATCGCTGGAACACAGTGACAGCATGGCTAGTGAGTGAACCGAGACAAGACGGATGACCGGGCAACCAGACGACTTCTATAACGCCCTCTGCAGCCGCCACCGATGGGACGTTCCTGAGCGGTACAACATCGCCGCAGACGTCTGCGATCGACACCCGGCCAAAAAGCTGGCGATGGTCCACGAGGACCCAAACGGCAACACTCGCGAGGTCTTTTGGGGCGAGCTCCAGAACGTGGCCAATCGATTTGCGCACATCCTCGACAGGCGGGGCGTGACGCGCGGCGCCCGAGTCGCCATGCTGCTATCACCAACCCCCGAGACAGCCGCCGCGTTCTTCGGGACATGGAAGATCGGCGGGATACTGCTGTCGCTCTCAACGCTCTATGGGGACGAGGGTATCCGCCACAGACTCAGCGACTCCGAGGCCAAGGTACTCGTCACCAACGCTGAAGGCGCCGAGCGCGTCGCAAGCTCACTCGTAGATGAAGTCATCGTCCTGAATAGCGAACTCCTCGCCGATGCCGACGACACACCTATGTGTGTCGACACCGCCGCCGACGAGCCCGCTCAGTCTCTACTACACGAGTGGAACTACCGGGCTGGCGAAGGGCATCCTCCATGCTCATCGGTACCTACTCGCACACGAAGAGTTCGTCTACTGCCACGACGTACAAGACGGAGAGCGCTTCCACGGAATGGGCGAATGGGCATGGGCGGCAGGGATATGCCCACTTCTCGGGCCATGGCGCCGCGGCGCCACGCAGTTCGTGCTTCAGCGCAAGGGCGGATTTGACCCCGAGAAGCAGCTCTCTCGTTTCTCTCACGGCACCGCATTACAAACGTTTTTGCGACACCGACAGCCATCCGATCGATGATGGGAGTCGAAGCCGCAGCGTCCCGCTATCCCTGCGAATTTCGGATCGTGTGCTCGGCTGGAGAGCCGCTGAACCCAGAAGCGATCCGGTGGTTCCGGGAGCAATACGGCATCACGATCCTGGACTTCTACGGCCTAAGCGAGTCCTACCCCTTGTGCGGAAACTTCCCGTTCATGGAAGTACGCCCAGGCTCGATGGGACGCCCGCTCCCAGGCTGGGACGTTCAAATCCTGGACGAGAACGAGAACCGCGTGCCCATTGGCGAGCGCGGCGAGATTTGCCTACGGGCCCGCTCGAATCCCCACTACCCGCTTGGCTATTGGAATCGTCCCGAGGACACGCGGGCTGCGTTTGGAGGAGCCTGGTTCCACACGCAAGATGCCGCGCGCGCAGACGCCGACGGCTACTTCTGGTACGAGGGACGCGCAGACGATGTCATCATCTCAGCCGGCTACAGAATCGGGCCGTTCGAAGTCGAGTCGGCTTGTCTTGAACACCCGGCCGTCGCGGAGGCTGCGGTAGTGGCGTCGCCCGATCAACGTCGAGGATCCGTGGTCAAGGCCTTCGTGGTCCTCGCCGCCGGCTACCAGCCGTCGCAGCCGCTAGCCGATGAGATCAGTGCCGTCGTGCGCGAGCGCCACTCCGCCTACGCGTACCCGCGTCGGGTCGAATTCGTCGACTCTCTCCCCAAGACATTGACCGGGAAGATCCGGCGACTTGAGCTACGCGAGTCAGAGTCTCGCCGGATCTATGGAGACGTATAGCCCTGGTGGTCCTGCGGTTGTCCGACGAACATGCATGAGCTGGATTGGTTGGTGCATTGCGAGCCTGGTAGCGGTGAGAGGACCGTTCCTGAGTCTGGACATGACCGGCGCGATCGCGCCCTCGGTCTGGCTGATATATGCCGGACATGGTCTTCAACGGACGCGGACAAGCCTCTTAAGGCAGTTTCGTGCTTCGCATAAGCACGCGTCTGGTCAGGGCGGCCCGTCACGAGCGCTATGCCGCGATTCTGGATCACTATCGGCGGCACCTGCTCTCCAGCTGCGACGGGCATCTCGCCGTGGCCGGCGAGAGACCCGGGTTGCGCGGCCAGGAGGGCAGAGCATGTGGGCGGCGATCGGCCGGTGACGGCAGCGCGCAGATGGATCTCGTGACGTCAGACTGTGCGACACGGGGTGTGGTGGTCGGCTGATCGCGGGCTACGAGGTGGGTTCGGGTCCCAGCAACTCTGCGGCAGGGTCGCTGACGGCACGCAGCCGCACCGTGCTCGGCTCAAGATCGCGGGCCGCTAGGACGATCGTGAGATCACCCAGGGAAGCAGTTGCAGCCCACCGGCTGCCGGGCGCGCTAATCGTGAGCGTCACGCTGGGCGTGCCGTCAATCTCGATGAGCTGCTCGGACCTGATGCCACCGAGCACCATCGCGCGGCGCTCACGCTCACGAGCTCTCAGCCATAGCGTGATCGCGGCGTGCGATGCCTGTGGCCACGACGCGGCGGAGGGATCGTTGCTGATCCAGTTCCGAAGCGCGTGACGGGCCTCCTCGACCGCGTCGCTGGGATACGGTTCGCGCTTTGTGGTGACGGTCAGGCGGGGTCGAGCGCCCGTCCAGGGGTCGGCGTCCTCTGTGTCGTGATGCTGGACAGTGATCTCGGTTGTCTGGCCATCCTGGGATCCGTGGCCGGTGATCTTTGCGGGCCAGCCATCGGCGACGTAGATCGGGAATTGCAGCGAACGAACGACTTGCGCTTGTGAGTGCCAACGACGCTTACGAGAATCCGCCTGGAAGCGTGCTATTCGCGCCACGCGCGTCGCCTCATCCTCTGATTCGTCGGACTCAGAGCGCATGCTCATGAAGGTTCCTTCGCGTTCTTCATGGCCACACACCCGGCAGGAGACAACCGGGCTGGCGATGTGGGTCCCGTCGACTTTGCTGCCCGATCCGCCGCGCCACTCCTCAAACGGGGTGTACTCATCCCAGTCGGTTTCGCCGCACGCGGGACACGGCTCCTCGGTGTCGGTCACACGCACGCTCGGGTAGTCTGCCGCCCACGGCCGACGGACGAAGTTGCCGTGCGCGTCACGGCAGCACACGATCGGCTCACGCCCCTCATTCGGTTGCTCGAGGATCGCTACATAGACCCCATCGGCGACCGCAGCGGTCACACGCGCACCACGATCATCGACAACCTCGGCGCTGACGGCACCAGGTGGAAGCCGACCACCAACCACGCAATGATCCCTGTCGACCGACGCCGCCTCCGGATGAAACGGGTCCTCCTCACGCAGATAAGCCCCACCACCCCCAGTGACCTCGCCGGTCACCAGTAAGCCGTGCTCGGCACTCACCACGCCAGCACCGGACGGCAACGACACCAAGCTCGAGCGCATCGACACAGTTTGCAGTACGATTCGGAGCACGCGCCAGTCACGCCTTTGGCGCCTACCCGGTCGGTAGTTGCCGCGATCTGGATCACCTCACCGGCACCTGCTGATCGCATGCGACGCGCATCTTGCTATTCGCCGAGACACACCTCCTGAGCGCGGAACGTAGGTTCTCGGCGCTCCTGGAACCTGTCCCGATGAGGGATCCGCTTACGGGGCAGCCGCGGCCGTACCGGCGATGAGCCGTCGGGGAGCGTCCGATCGCCGGGGTTGTCCCGGTAGGGGCTCGTCTTCCGGGCGGCCCATTAGGGCCCAGCTCATGGCGAGGAGTGGGTCTCTCGGGATCTGGCGGTAGAACTGCATTTGTCTTGAGGCGGGCATCAGGCCCGTCCTCACAGTGAGGATTACTGCGCTGCTCCAGGATCTAACGGACGCATTCCAAGACATAGCCGCTTGATCTCTTGACAGCAGATATGACATCGGTGACACTAGCACCAATGGAGCTAGTAGCGAGGCTATTTGGAGAGGCTTGGGATCACCGGCGTCAGCGACACCTGGCGGTCGTTGTGAGCCTCGGGACCGTAGCCGTAGTTGCGGCGATCGTGGCAGGACTCCTCACCAGTGGGCATCAGGGCCGATCCACAAACGCTGTTGTCCGCAATGAGGACTCCTCGCGACTCGTGGCTGAGACGTATACGAGTTTGGACCCAGATCAACAGTTGCGCGATCACTGCGCGGTGCTCAATTCGGTCGCGTGCGACACGCTGACTTTTCAGCTCGAGCTACGCCGCCCGGCGGTCTCGGTGGTCGCGTCGATGGGAGCCCGTGTGGTGAAGCTCCTGGCGACGCCGAAGCCCGAGGGCTTTCCGGTGCCCGACGAAATTGTCTTGACCCGATCCTCGGTGCCTCGGGCCGTGTTCTCCGGTGAGTTGTTTCCGATCGGTACGGCACGCCCTGTCGCGCACCAGAGAACCGAATCGATCGACAGGAACCATCGGACCACATACCTGCATGTTCGGCTACTGATCACCTACCTCGATGGAAGCCGCGTCGGCGTCGTCTTACGAGCTGATCCCATCCGGGGATACGAGGGTGGAAGTCTCCAGAGGAGGCTTAGCGTAATGCAGGGACACGCAGCTCGGAGGTCGCATGACCGCCCCAGATCTAAGGATTGATCCCTCCAGTTCGGTCGACCTGCACGAGCAGGTCGCTGCGGCGATCCGGCGAGCGATCGCCGACGGTGAGGCGAGGCCTGGGGATCGCTTACCGCCCGCCCGTGACCTCGCGGCAGTGCTTGCAGTCAATCCCAACACGGTCCTTCGCGCCCTGCGCTCCCTGCGCGACGAAGGTTTGCTCGAATTTCGGCGTGGGCGAGGTGTGACCGTCTCCGGGGATGCGGCGGGCAGGAACGAGTTGATGCTCAGGGCCAACGAATTCGTCGACGCCGGTCGTCGACTTGGATACCGCTCCGACGAGCTGATTCGCATCATCACGAACCTGATCCCCGCGTAACGCTCCCGACAAAGACGAGGAACCGGCGGTTGGCTTTCTTGCTTTACGCAGGTTGCGCCACCGTCGTCGTTAGGCGCTCGCAATGGACCAGCGTCATCAGACTGGTGCTGTCGGTTACAGCGCCGCGCATCGAGGTCTGGCGCCTATACCGGCGCTTTCAGCAGGAGTGTCTTGCTCCGGATTGCATCTGGATCGAGCTGGTCGTCCCGGACTTGGTTGTCAGGGCGATGCCGTCAGGCCAATCCGGACCGGACCACCAGACCACATAGAACCCGTCTTTGATGACCGCCTGAACCGAGGGTTTTCCTGAGAAGCGGAACGTCGCCTTGGTCACGTCAGCCCCAACACGTCCGAACATTTCACCCACGGATCGGCCAGTTGTCGGATCACAAGACCCGCCTGCACGCTCATGCTGGATCCCGTTCGGACCAGTGGCCGGTTTCATCGTGCCGGGGGATCTGATCTGTCCAGACGTGCCAACGCCGTTGTCAGGCGCGTACAAGCAGAACCGCTCGTAGTTGTCGCGCTGATCGACGAACAAGACTGCGACAGTAGATCCGCGTTCGTCGGCGATGAGCGGTGTTCCGAGGTGCGCTTTGTGCGCCGCTGCCCACTCGCAACGCTTCGCCGCGTCTGTGGCCGCCCCTGCTGCCGAGCGAGCGTTACAGGAAACGCCGCGAGTGCGGCGACCGCAGACACGATGAACGTGCGAGTCCTCAGCATCGGTTGTCAGATTATGCGCGGCGCACGCGGAGTCGCCCAACGCCGACTGCGATGACGGCAAGAGGCGTGCACGACAGGAGCACAATCGTGAAAGCGGTCGCATTCCCAGCGCTGGGCAGGGTGAGGAGATTTACGACGACGGGGACGGACCAGGCAAGGCCCCATCCGATCGCAAAGGAAGGCTGAAAGGGAAGAAAGCAGAGCGCAACGATGAGCGGCAGGGTGATGTCGAAGCCGGAGTGAAAGCCGACCCCTGTCGCCCAGAAGTACGCGAGCATTGCCGTGGGCACCAGCCAGACCCAGCGGCCAGGTGTCGGTATCCGTCGCGGGGTCAGCGCCAGCAGTGCGAATCCGGCAAGCGGCAACACCAGTTCGGCGAACACCCTGCCCGGTATCGGTCCTGGGTTCGCTACTAGGTGCCACACGACCAGGGCAAGTCCGAGGATTCCGCTGAGTCGTGTTTGCTTCAGCGTGAACGACACGACGACCAGGGTCGGCAGGATCCAGGTCAGAAACGCGCCCTCGGCAAAACTGATGTGGCCGGCGTCCCGGACTTCCATTCCCAGAAGCGCGACGAGGCCCCGCACAAGAACCATCACCGCTGCCCACACCAGCGCCCAGATCAGAATCTGCGCGGTGGGCTGGGTTAGCGCCTGACGCGCCCGGGCAGAGAGCCCGGCGCCGATCACCGACCCGACCTGGCGGACGAACGCGGTCCGTGAGTCATCACCAGCGTCAAGCAGTGTGCCCACCAGTTCGCCGCCGCGTTCGCTGCGCACGTCAGCGGGATAGGACCGGGCGGCGATCCGGCCAACCCATGCTCGGTTCATGTAGCGAGTACCCCCGTCGCTCTCAGCCGAGCGCCGACAACCCGTGCCGCGCGTGCCAGCCGATCAGACTCCTCCTGCAACGACAACCGCCCGGCCGGAGTCAGTGCATAGTCGCGGCGCTCCCGGCCAGCCACGACGTACGGTTCCCCGGCCGTCACCAAGCCTTCAGCCAGGGCACGCTCGATGATCGAGTACAGCGTGCCCGTGGTCACACGGACAGTCCCAGCAGACAGCCTCACCCGCGCGTCGCATGATCGCGTAGCCATGCAGCGGCCCGTCGATCAGGGCGGCCAACGTGAAGTAGCTGGGAGGACGTAGTTCCACCTCAGCAATCATAGGTCGGCTAGCGACATGTTGTCAAGCCACCAATAGTGCCGTGGCTCGCGAAACGAGGCATGAGTTGGAATCAGTGACCCGACGGCTGATCGCGTTGCTGCTCAGTGGAAGGCTTTTAGCTCGGATCGGTGATGTCCGGCCGGTGGGCAGCACTGCTCAGCAGTGCGGCTTTCGTGGTACAGCGCGCGTGACCAGTGTGGGTTCATGGCTGTGGTTGTCACCGAGGATGTAATGAAATCGCTCTTTTTGAGATGTAGGGGTGAACCGCCCGAGAATGGAGATGTCTGATGTCCCAGAGGCCCATGTCGGATGAGCAGCTTGAAGCGTTGTTCGACTCGTTGGCCGTGGCCGAGCGTCAAATGCTTCTCGAGCCTGAGGTCGACCAAGCACTCGAAGCTGTTGGGGCAGCCATCCTTGCTGAGGCAAGAGCGGCCTCAGCTCTCCAGTCCGAGGCATCCGTGCGCGTCCGGAAGCGCCGGCGGGGTGAGCGGGTCTTCGCCATAGGTGCGGCCGCGTGTGTTCTTGCCGCGGCCGGGGTTTCTGTGAGCGCGCTGTTGCCGGGCCTGGCGTCGCGGACCAGTCCGAGCGGACCGGTTGCGTCGCTTGGGCCGGCGTCGGCATCAGCGGCAACGGTCTTGGAGAAGGCGGCTCGTACCGCGGCTCGACAGCCAGAGCCCACGCTGCGGCCAGGAGAGCTGGAGTACGTGAAGACGATCCAAGGGTTGACCTCCGGGGGGTATGCACCGGACGCGGCCGGCCAACTCGTGGGGATCAGGTTCTGGCAGACAAACACGCTGGAGACATGGGGCAACGTGAAGGGTATTCGGCGACGCCGCACCGACAACATCCGCGAGCGGTTCTTTTCGGCGACTGATCAGGCGATCGCCAGTGCGCACCACATGACCCTCGCGCAACTGGACCACACCGACGCCTCTGCGCCGGATCACTACGACATGATCTACCCGGCCAAAGACCCGGAGGGTCCAGGCGTTCATTCCCCGGATGTCTTTTATTCGTGGCCGAGCCTGCCGACCAAGCCAGCAGCGTTGTTGGCCGCTCTCAAACGCCAGATCCGATCCGAACACAGCCAAGCCACTCCGGTGGCCCTCTTCGCCCTGATCAGCAACGGTCCGCTGTTCAACGCGACCACACCTGCTCTGCGCTCGGCGCTCTACGAGGTTCTGGCCCACCTCCCCGGCGTGGAGCTCCTCGGCCAACGTCGCGACCCGCTGGGACGCCTCGGCATAGCCATCGGAATCCATGGCAAGCGGACCTCGGGCTTCGTCACGTTGTTTGACCCCAAGACCGCCGAGGAGCTAGAGACGGAGATGGTGTTCCGGAGCCCCTCAAGGAACGCGCATATTCCGACCTTCCCGCGCGGCACACCGATCTCCTACACGGTGTTCATCAGCCGCGGGATCGTCAACTCGATCTCACCAGCTCCCAGACGGCGGCCACCTCTCCACCAAGGGCGCGTCGAAGGTCGTCTATGACTATCACTGAGACAGCGTGGCTCGATGCGCTGTACCGGAACTCGAGCGTCGGCCTGCTCGCGTACCTGAGACGTCGATGCAAAACGCCCGAGGACGCCGCAGACTGTCTTGCCGAGACCTTTCTGGTCGCGTGGAGAAAGCGAGCCGAACGCCCGAAGGACGACGAGCTCCGTCCGTGGCTCTTCGGCATTGCACGCAATCTCGCCCGTCAGCGCCACCAGCACGACGGACGTCTAGCGTCCGCCACGAAGGCTCTCGCGGACAGCCTGGCGGACCCCACCATCGCCAGCGACGACGCTAAGCACGAAGCTGGCCTTGATCTGCGTCGAGCACTCACAGAGCCTGCCGCCACTTGACCAGGAGATCATCACGATGATCTCCTGGGATGGACTCAAACCAAAAGAGGTCGCACAGATCCTCGGTCTCTCACCCAACGTTGTGCGAGTCCGAGCACACCGCGCCAGAACACGACTACGCGAAGAACTCAGACCCAAAGCGCTGGAGACCTCGCAACCACGACACGACAACTTCTAACGGGGCCGCGTCTCCACACGACGGGGCGCCGCCGCTTTGCCACGCACGGGATCGTCCCACCGGACCTGCTTCTCACTTGGCACGAGCATCTCGATCCCGCGGATGGGAGACGTGCAATGCGCGGTGGCTGTCGCTCAAATGCTCGTTGAGGTGGGCGGCTGGTTTGTGGACGTCGAGGTCGCGAGTCGCCGGGATTGCAAATCGCCGGCTGTCCTCTAGCCGAGGGCAGCGGCTAGCTGGTGGCAGTGGAGCTTTTGGAGGTTGTGGGTGAGCATCACCAGCCGCCATTCGGTTCTGACTAACGATCTGCCGCGGTAGTTGAGGCGGTAGATCTTGCGGTTGTGCTTGGTGTGGCCGAATACCGGCTCGATCGCCGTTTGGCGTTTTCGGTAGAGCTCTTTGCCGAGCTCGTTCTGTAACACGGCGCGCATGAATGAGTAACGGCCGCCGGTCCACCCGGGCCGCTCGCCGTCACGTTTGCCGCCATCGGGTGGGATCAGCACCTGCAGCCCGCGCTCGGCGATGAGGTGATCCATGTGCTGCTCGTTCCAATACTGCGCGTCGGCGACAACAACCGACGGACTCGCGTCTGATCCCGCGTGTTGGAGCTCGTCGAGTGCCTTCTCGATCATCGGCTTGAGTTGTGAGAAGTCGCCGGCCTGGGTCGTGATCTCCGCAGCCAAAACGATCTGCTGCTCGTTGACGACCGCCTGGGCGTTGTAGCCCTGGATGTAGCGGCGGTTGCCTTTCATCCGCCTAGAGTCCGGGTCGCTGACGTTGACCTCACCGGCAGGGATCTCCGGTGGCGTGTAGGGCTTCGTCGGCCCGCCGAGCCGGCCGCGGTCATGCAACCGGCGATGCTCACGAAGATCCTCATAGGCCTTGTTGCCACGGCATTCTGCGGCCAGATCGTCCTCCAAGCACTGAGCGGCCAGCCGCAACCGATCCTCACGCGAACGTGGAATCGGTCCCGCTTCCTGCCAGCGTTCTGCCTCGAGATGACGGTGCGCTTCACGTAGCCAGCCACGCCGGCCGCGGCGCCCGATCTGCTCCGGATCAAACTCTCTCGTCGGGTCCAAGCGGCACTCAGCGGGGTCGCTCTCACCCTCGTTCTGCTCCTCGCGGGCGAGCTCACGCTCCAACCATGCACGACGACCTGCCGCTGTCTGCAATTCGGGCGGGAGCTCATCGCCACGCGCGTCACCGAACTGCTCGTCCTCGGCCTGATCGGTCGCGATCGCGTCCTGGATGATCTCCCGGGCGATCCGGTCATAGTCAACGTTCGAGTCACTCGACGCGTTCGCGGTCAGCTTCGTTCCATCAACAGCCACGATCCCGCAATCGACCAGCCCGGCCCGGTCACAGAGCCGGAGCACCGCCCCGAACAGTTCGTTCAGTGACTGCTGGTGGCGGCGGATGAACCGCGCGACAGTCGCGTGATCCGGCGTCTGGTTACCGGTGATCACCCGGTAAGCGACGTCCTGACGACAACGCCTCTCAATCCCCCGCGAGGACCGCTCATTCGTCGCGTAGCCGTAGAGAACCAACGCCACCATGACCGACGGCTCATAAGCCGCACGGCCACGCCCATCAGCCCGATAAGCCGAATAGAAACCCGACAGGTCCATCCGGGCGACCGAGTCGATCACAAACCACGCCAAATGATCCTCCGGCAACCAATCCTTAACCGACGGCGGCAACAAAAACGCCTGCTCACGATCACAATCCAGAAAGTTCTGACCCATCCCTGGATTCTCTTAAACGCGGCAGACAGCACCGATTTGTGCGACAGCCACCGCGGAACTCGTGAGCTTCGGATCGGCGCGGCCGTCGCCGGGTGCAGCTGACAATCCCATGGCTGATGGTGCTGACTACCGGGAGCAGCAGGCGCCCTTCCTCGATGAGGTCCAGATCATGGCTTGAGAGATCCGGTGGTTCGTGCATCACGAACGCGTCTGAGCGTACGGAAGCTCTCATTTCGAGAGCTTCCGTACGCGTGCGCGCTCAATCTCGCCGCTGCAGAGAGGGCGTCAGCTGACGATCGTTTGAGGCCTGTGCAACGGTTCGCGGGCAGCGGCTCCGTCGGGTCCCAGGTCGCCGAGGAATATCTCCAGGAGTGTCCGGATTTCTGGGTCAACGGTGCGGTGGCTGACCTGTGTGTAGATCCCGAGAGTGGTCTTCCAGTCTGCGTGTCCGACCTGACTTTGGACGAACACAAGGTCTTTGCCTGCTTGGAACGACAGCGTGACGAACGTGCGGCGAAATGTGTGAGGCGTGATCCGCTTCGGTAGGGGCGCGAGCCCGTCTGCGCTCCGCACCTCATCGGCGATCGAGACGATATGTTTGATCCGACGGCCCAGGTTGTGGCGGTCACCGTGTCCACCCCCGCGAACCGGAAAGAAGGGGCTGTCCTGCGCTGGCTTTGCCGACAGCGACTCCCGGTAGAGGGCCAACTCTTCGCGGACGAATGGCGACATCTGTATCTCGCGGATCCCGGCGGCGGTCTTGGAGTCCTCGAGGATGAGGCGCCCATGAGTTTCGTCCACGCGGGACCAGTCGAGCTCGGTGTGCTCGCCGGCACGGGTGCCGGTCAGCGAAAGCATCACAATCATCGTGCGACGCTTCCGAGACGGGTTCGCCTGAGGCTTGATACGTGAGCGGTAAATCGCTGTCGCCTCCGAGCATCCCATCGTCTCGGCGATCTGCGCCCAGGACTTACCTGCGGCCCGGAGCTCGCAGGCAAGCGTCGCGTTGCGGACGCTCGTAGGCGATAGGCCCTGATCGACAAGGTCTGCCGCCTGGATCAAGCTGAGTAGTTCGTCGGCCTCGAGGTGGTTCCGCGGCGGCTTTGGGAGCGTCTTCATCCGCAGTCCTGAGCGTCCCTTTGCAGGGTTGCGGTCGATTAGGTAGTGCTCGCTCTCGACTCCGCGGTCGAGGATCTGCCCGAGCAGTCGGATCGCTTGGTTGATGCGCTGTGGTCCAAAAGGGCGCTTTGGTTGGCCCCGGCGGTCGAGCAGTTTGATCCCGTTGGCCGTGGCGAGCTTGAGCTGCTCGGACTCGGAGCGAAGCTGCTCGCGCCAGTTCATGACTGCCTCGTAGGTGATCTCGCTCAAGCGGTGGCTCTTGAACGTGGGCAGGATGTAGCGGCTCAGCAGTGTCCGATAGTCGCTGCGGGTTGTGTGGTCGAGGTCTGCGCCGTGGCGTTCGAGCCAGACGGTGGCGAACTCGTGGAACGTCGGATCGTGCTCCTCTGCCGGGATCTCTGGTGCGGGTGGGTGCCAGTTGCCGTTCTGGATTGCCGCGATCGTCTCGGCCAGCTTTGCTTCAGCCAGCGGGCGGTTCCACCCCTCGAGCTCGGTCCCGAGACGGAGGTTGATCCGCTCTCCATGCCAGCGGAATCGCAGCGAGTACGTCCGCATCCCAGAGACCAGGATGCGCTCCCGGACCTCCCCCGTTTTCTCACGTCCGTGGCTTGATCGGTTCGGGCGGGCGGCTTCTCGCTGCACGTCAGCCATCGTAAACAGGGAGCAGATGCCGGGGCCGGATGCGCCGAGGCTTAGCCTGAATCATCACGGGCGACTCGGGGTCCGGCCGTCCCAGTGGGCTCATCGCAGCCTCTACCTTGCTCGCTTCGAATCGCAATGGTGCTCGCCGACTTGGTCCGAGCTTTACGCCACCCAGGCGGGCCGCATTCTCGTAGACCCAAGCCCTACTGACCTGGTAGGTGGCGCTGACGTCCTCGACCGTGAGCATCGATGGAGCAGCCGGCTTCGCCTGCGTGAGCTTGATTGCGAGCAGGCTTGCGAGCCGATCGAGTTGGTCGTCGCTGAACGTCAGTGCTTCATCGGTATTCATCGCAGCGCCTCCATGCCCGCGGTGGTGTTTTCCAAAGCCAATCCGTGAGCCAGCAGTGCGGCTCTGTGACGCTCCGAGGGTGCCGCTGCCGGTCGGCTGCGCGCCACCGTTCGCCATCTTTCCTATCCGTCGAGCGGTCATCGTGGCCGTAATAGTACATCCTTGCTGTCCGTTATGTCCGTAATTGTGTATCTTTCCGGTCATGAGCATTTTCGGGCTAGACCACCTCTCCCCCACGCCGCCGTCGCCCACAGCCAAAGCGGGCCGCGATGCCGCGACCCCGGGCTCCTCGGTCATCCCAGCCACAGCAGGTGCCCCCTGCTGGTGGTTGGGCGTTCATGGCGGCGCGGGCGAGAGCAGTCTCGCGGCGCTGTTCCCGATGTTTCCGGCGGCCGAACATCAGTGGCCCGTGCATCGGTCAGCGCGCACGCGGGTCGTGCTCGTCGCCCGCACCAACCACCGTGGGATGAGCGCGGTTCAGGCAGCGATGCGCGATTGGTCGGTGAGCTACCGCGGGCACACCGATGTGCTCGGCCTGGTGCTGATGGCCGACCGGCCGGGGAAACTGCCGCGCCCGCTACGTGATCTTCTACACGATCTCGGGGGAGCGACCCCGAATCTGTGGCGCCTGCCGTGGATCGAGGAGCTGGACGGTCGGAGAGGTGCCGTCGTTAGCCAACGCTCCCACCAACGAGGTCGAGGCGTTGCGTGTCGGCGTTACCGCCGCGATCAGAGCGGCAGGACGGGACCGGCACGATGGCTAGCAGCTTCAAGACAAAGGCCCTTCCTGTCGTCGCGCCGCGCGCGCGTCGGCCCGGGGCTGGGTTCGACTCTGCGGTGGAGCACGGACAGTCTCTGCGATGCAGGCGTCATGGATGACGCAAACCGCGGGGGTTCCCTAGCGGCCGGCGCGCGTGACCTCGCCCTCTCTGGGGCACCGCGTCGGCCGTTCCCCGCCGCCTCGCTGCCCGTCAGGCAGCTTCAGGCCGCGATGCGCGATTGGAACGATCGTCACGCCCGGCATATCAACGTGCTCGGCCTGGTGCTCGTCGCGAACCGGCCTAGCCGCGCGGGCAAGCAACTCAAGGAGCTTGTGTTCGACGTCGAGCATGCGACCCGCGCGAGCTGGTCGATGCCGTGGGTCGACGCATGGGAGTTGGGCGAGGTCCCTTCGGAGATCAACGCCCCACGTCAACAGGTTCAGCAGCTCACGGACGGCTGATAGCCGGGTTGGGCGAGGCTGAGCGCAACTACAGGAGGTAGTTCCTCATGAGCAGGATCAAGGCGCTGGTGGCATGTAAGGCCGCCAGGACAATCACGGTTCTCAGCGTGGCCGCCGGTGTGGCGCTGATGACGGCGCAGACGGCGTTGGCAACGACCGTGCCGAGCATCACGGAGACGGCACCCCCTGGTGCTGATGAGTTCGAGAAGTTCCTCGGCTACGGCATGTGGGCGGCCGCCGCGGCTTGCTTTGCCGGGGTGCTCGCGTACGTGGCGCAGATGGTCACGGCGCACACGTTCGGTCGCTCCGCGGTCGAGCACAACGGCAAGCTCGCGGCTTGCCTCGGTGGCGCGGTGCTGTTGGGCATCTGCGGCTCGCTGCTGAACGGGCTGATGTGATGCGGGCCGCAGCGCAACATACGGACGGCGGCAAGCTGGGCGGCATTGCGCTGCGGTCTGTACTCACCTGTGGGGGCTGCTGTGATGGATGAGACAGAAGAGCGGTCCCCGCTTTCCGAGCCTTGGTTCGTGGCGTCGGCCGCGTTCGTGGCGGTCCTGGCCGCGGCGCTGGTGGTGCTGATCGCCGCGGACGTGTTCGGCTCCCGTCACAAGGCGGCGGCATCGGTGAAGGTGTCGCACAAGAGCTCACCGACTCCGGTAGCGACGGCAAGTGACCCGAATGGCTGCTCGCTGGCTGCCGGCAGCCAGACGATCCCGACGACCGCGCCGGCGACACGGTGGGTGACGGTCGGGGATATGCAGGCGCCCCGTGCGCCCGGATCGGTCGGGCCTCAGCGGACCGTCAGCGGTGTCGGTGTGTGCTTTGCGCATTCGCCGGTCGGTGCCCTGTACGCAGCCGTGAACTTCTTCGCGGCCGGCACGTCAGTGCCGCAGGCGACGCTGCTTGAGCAGCTCGCCGCACCGTCGCGGTTCCGTTCTGAGCTGATCGCTCAGAGCAAGGGGTCGGGGTCGGAGATTCAGGAGGATGACGGCAATCCGGGGGCGATCGCCGTGGCGGGCTTTTCGATCACTGACTACACATCAGCGGTCGAGGATCTCGCCGTGGTGCTGAGCGGTCCGGGCGGTGAGCTCGCGGCTGTGCAGATGAGCGAGCAGTGGCAGGCGGGCGACTGGAAGGTCGAGATTCCCGCGGGTCTGCAACTGACCGCGACGGCCGCCGGTTCGGTGGCGGGGTTCATCTCGTGGAGTGCTGAGTAGTGCTGGCGCTCGGAAGCATCCTCTCCGTCCTGTCGTGGCCGTTTAAGGCCGCGGGCAACTCGTTTCTCAGCGTGCTGGCCAGCGCGATCGAGAACGCGTGTCTCTCGATCGTTAAGACGATGAGCACGTTCTGGATCAACGTGCCGACCCCGAACCTGACCACAGGCTCGAACGGCGCACCGTCGACGACGGTCGCGTTCCTGCAGGGCCACCTGGCTTGGTATGTCGGCGCGTGCTGTTTCCTGTCGATCCTCGTTGGGGTGTTCCGCATGATCTGGGAGCAGCGCGGTGGCCATCACGCCTCTGAGATCTTCAAGGGCCTGGTCGTACAGGTTGCGGTGCAGGCCGCGGCACTGACGGTGATCGCCCTGCTGCTCGATGCGTCCGATCAGTTCGCGAGCTGGATCTTGGCCGCGTCGTTGAACGTGCCTTCCGGTCAGCTCGGCAGCGCCGTGACGAAGGGCATGTCGAACATTCTCGTGCTCAACGATCCGGGCGGCGCGGTGTTCCTGTCGATCATCGTCGGCATTTTCGGGATGCTCGGCGCGATCGTTCAGGTGTTCCTGATGGTCATTCGCGGTGGCATGCTGGTGATCCTCGCCGGCGTGTTGCCGTGGACGTTCAGCCTGTGGACGACCGAGACCGGCAAGCAGATGTCAAAGAAGGCGAGCTCGTGGGTTCTGGCCTTCATTCTCTACAAGCCGGCCGCCGCGGTCATCTACGGGACCGCATTCATGATGCTGGCCTCGGGCGCAAAGGCCGGGAGCATCGACACGGTTTTGACCGGCGTGGCGCTGATGGGCATGGCCGTTGTGGCGCTGCCGGCACTGATGCGATTCGTCTCGCCCGCGGTGAGCGCGATCGCCGCAGGCGGCGCGGGCATAATGCTCGGCGTCGCCGGCGCAGCGGTCGGGGCAGCGATGCTGCCGACCGGCGCCGCGAACATCGCGGCCGCTCGTGCCGGCAGCGGAGCGAGCGGAGCTCCGACCGGCGCCGCCAGGGCTTCGGGCACTGGCCCGACCCCGCCACCGGGCGGCGCTTCAGGCGCCGGCGGTGGTGCTGGCCAGGCCGCCTCGAGCGGGGCCGCGGCGGGAGCCGCCACGGCAGCAGCTCCTGCGCTTGCGGCAGTCGGTGCGGCTAAGTCCGTCGCCGGCGCTGCAGAGCAGGCAACAGAGCAATCAAGCGGGCAAGGAGGCCAGCAGTGACCGAGATAGTGGAGCGCACCTACGGCAATTGGCGGGTGCCGAAGTCACCCGGCATCGCCGGACTGGATCTGCTCGGCTCAGTGCTGCTGCTTGGCGGTGTGCTGACCGTAATCGTGACGATCATGTTCGCCGGGCTGTTCCCGGCTCTGGGGCTGCTGATGATCCTCGGGACGGCGCTCGGGATGCTGACGATCAAGGATCGTCACGGCATCAACGGCGCGCAGCGGATCGCGACTCGTCGCGGCTGGCGAACGGCTTACAAGACGCGCCAGCATCAGTACCGCTCGGGACCGATCGGCCGCGTGCGTCACGGCGCCTGCCAGTTGCCTGGGGTGCTGGCACCGACGAAGCTGACCGAGTTCGCCGACTCGTGGGGCCGCCCGTTCGCGGTCCTGTCGCTGCCGACACCGGGTCACTACTCGATCACGTTCAGCGCCCAACCGGAGGGCGGGTCGCTGGTTGATCGTGACCAGACCGATGAGTGGGTCGCACGCTTCGGGCTGGCGCTCTCCCAGCTCGGAGAGGAAGTCGGCGTGATCGCCGCCGCGGTGACGATCGAGACCGTTCCCGATACCGGCCGTGAGCCTGTATCAGCAAGTCGCGCGCCGCATCGACCCCAACGCACCGGCGCTCGCACGCGCGACGCTGCTTGAGGTCACAGACCGCTACCCCGCCGGCTCGGCGCAAACCCGCGCGTGGATCACCCTGGTGTTCGCCTCAGAGCTCGATGGCAAGCGGCTGAAGGTCGACGAGTTCGCAAACGCGGTCAAGCCGCGCGTCCGGGCTCTCGGTGAGAGCTTCCACGGCTCCGGTGTCGGCCTGGTGGCGCCGCTCAGCGCACAAGAGCTGTGCGAGACCGCGCGGATCGCTTTCGATCCCGCGGTGGGGGAGCTGCTCGAGGCAAACCGCCTCGATGGCGTCGAGACACCTTTGCGGTGGTCTGAGGTCGGGCCCACCGGCCATCAGGCCGGCTGGGACAGCTACCTGCACGACTCGGGCCTGTCGGTGACGTGGGGCATGACGATCGCGCCGCGCGGAACCGTGCAGTCATCGGTGCTGACCAAGCTGCTTGCGCCCTCGAGCCGAGTGGCCCGCAAGCGGGTCACGGTCATCTACCGGGTTATCGACCCCGGTGACGCGGCAACGCTGGTTGAGCGCGATCAGCGCACAGCCGAGTTCAACCTCGGCACCGCACGCCGCAAGTCCAAGAGCAAGATCGCTGAGGTCGAGAAGGCCGACCAGACAGCCAAGGAACAGGAGCGCGGCGCCGGCCTGGTCGACTTCGCGATGCTCGTCACGGCAACCGTCGACGCCAACGACCCCGACGCGAAGGCGATCGCGGAGGCCGCGATCGCCAACCTCGCGTCGACCGCCCGCATCACGCTGCGCAAGCTCTACGGCTCACAGGACTCGGCTTTCGCGGCCAGCCTGCCGCTCGGGGTGCTGCTGCCCGACTACCTGCGGGTGCCCAAGCTCGTGCAAAAGGCAACAGCATGAACCTGTTCGCTAATCGCGCGACGTTGCACCGCGGCGGCGTCGCTGATGACAAGCCGCGCCGGAAGGCGCGGATCGTCCGCACACAGATGTCTGACCGTGGTCTCTACGGAGTTGGCGGTGGCCGGGCCGCGGTCATTCAGGCTCCGCGGGAGTACCGCGCGACGACGGTTCAGGCGTGCGGGCTGTGGCCGTTTGTCACGGGCGCTTCGGCGCCGATGATCGGCGTGCCGGCCGGGTTGGTGCTGACTGACGGTCAGCCGTTCTGTTGTGACCCGATCTCGTGGTTTCAGATCGCGCGGCTGATCAGCAACCCCTGGGGTTCGTGCTCGGTCTGCCGGGCTTGGGTAAGTCGACGCTGATGCGCCGCATGGTGCTCGGCGCGGCCGGCTTCGGCGTAGATCCCGCTGATCCTCGGAGATCTCAAGCCCGACTACGTGGATCTCGTTGAGGCGCTCGACGGCCAGGTGATCCGCCTGGGCCTCGGCCGTGGGTACTGGAACGTGCTCGACATCGAGGACGACGTACGCGCCGCAGAGCGCTTGCGCGCCCGCGGCTATGTGCAGCAGGCAGCAGAGGTCATGGCCGACGCCAGGGGCAGCCGCGCAGTGCTGCTCGAGGGGCTTATCGAGATCGCGCGGCAGGCAGCGCTCAACGAGCGTGAGAAGCACGTCTTGGCGGCCGCCCTCGAGGTACTCGACCGGCGGTCGGAGATCCCGGTCATCCCCGACGTGCTGAAGCTGATTGAGGACCGCGCCCGGAGCTGGCGAAGGCGGCTCTCGATCGCGGTGACGCTGAGCGCTACAGGGACGTGACCGAGAACCTACGGGTCTCGCTTCGCGGCCTTGCGGGCGCCGGCGGCCTCGGGGAGATCTTCTCCCGCCAGACGTCGGTTCGGTTGCGTCCCGATCACCCGGCGGTGTTCGATATCTCGTCGGTGGAGGGCAACAACCTGTCGCTGCAGGCTGCGGTGCTTTTGACGTGCTGGACGGCTGGTTTCCAGATGATCCGCCGGCAGCAGATCCTCGGGGAATGCGAGCTCGAGCCACTGCGGCACTACTTGGCTGTCACAGACGAGCTGTGGCGGCCACTGCGCGTAGGCGACTTCATGGTCGAGCGGATCGACACGAACACGCGCCTGAACCGCACGCTGGGTGTTGGGACGCTGACTGCACGCACACGATGAAGGATCTCGAGGCGCTGCAAACGGAGCGCGCGAGGGAGATCGCCCGCGGGTTCGTTGAGCGCGCAGGGTTCGTGATCTGCGGTGGGCTGCCGCGCCGTGAGATCGACGTTCGCGTGAACGAGAAGGCCGCGCTTCCGAGCATCCTGCCGATGAGCGAGGCCGAGGTCAATGGTCGCCGGCTGGTCATCACCGGCCGCGCACACACGAGGTTAGCGGCCGCCGAGCCGCCTGGCCGCGGGCACTTCCTGGCCAAGATCGGCGGGCGCCCCGGCATCCCCTTCCGCACAGTGTTGACCACGCGAGTTGGCGGTCAACGACACCAACAAGCTCTGGCACGAGACCTCGCGCCTTGAGCAGATCAAGGAGGCATCAGCATGAGCAAGGAAGCTCCGCGTGAGCGCTTTTACAACGCTGCCGCAAGGCAGCCCCTGCAACAGCTCGAATTGGCACGGATGGCCGCAGGCGAGGGCCGCTGGCAGGTTTACGACTGGCTCGTGCGGCAGGAGCTGGCCGAGCCCGTCGAGGCGCTGCGCGACGCCGGCGAGGACGAGGCAGCCAACTGGCTGACCTTACTGGAGCGAGACGCTGCCGCAGATGCGCCAGAGCGCATTGGCGAAGGCGCTCGAGCTCAGCCGCACCCGTGGCGATCATCTGCAGCACTCGGCGGCATGAAACCGTCGAGCGTCAAGTCGCCGCGCCCGGATTGGCAGCGGCGCTACTCCGTCATCGAGTGCGTGGCGATCGCGATGGACTCCGGTCCGGCGGCCGCGGCCGGTTCGTCACGCTCTGGCAGGACGGCACGCCGCGGGCGCCGCTGCCGGCCCAGCGCAGGGGTGAGCGGCAGTGAGCAGCACAAGCCGCCGCTCTCAGGGCCCGACATACAACCCGAGCGCCATCGTGATGCTGGTGCTCGCGCTGGTCGGTGCGATCGCACTGACCGCGGTTATGGGTGGCGGCGAGCTGACGCACCCTCGACTCCCGGCGCGTGCCGGGCAACCCGGTGAAGTTCGTAGGCGAGCTGGTCAACGGCAAGGTCAAGTGGCCGCACGCAACGGTGCTGGCGGCCGCGACCTGCGGCGCGATCGTGCTGGCGATCTGCCTGTTGGCGTTTGTGACGCGCCGCTGGTGGTACATCAGGGATCTTCACGTTGACCGTGCCGCACGCTGGATGGGGCAGGGCCGCTGATAGAGCCGCTGCTGAAGCCGCCGCCGCCAAGAAGGCTCAAGGCTTCGGTGTGAAGGCGCCGGGCATGGTGGTGGCTAAGACGGTCTCGACCGGCCAGACCCTGTACTCCGACTTCGAGGCGTGCCTGCGATGACATCGGGGGGCCGCGTACGGGCAAGACACAAGTCGGGATCCCGTTGATCTTCCGCGCGCCGGGCCCGGTGATCGCGACCTCCAACAAGCGTGACCTCGTCGACGCCACGCGACCTGTTCCGGCGCGCGACGGCACCGTTGGTGTTCGACCCGCAAGGATCGCCGGCGAGCCGGTCGCATGTGGTGGAACCCGCTGACCTACGTCCGCAGCGAACGGCACGCCCTGGAGATGGCTGACGTGTTCGCCAGCGCCTCGCGGCCCGTCGGCGCGAAACCGGACGGGTTCTTTGACCCGGCCGGCGAAATCTCGTCGCGACTGCTGCTGATGGGCGCGGCCTTGCACGCAAGTCACTCTCTCAGGTGTTCCTGTGGCTGTCGGCACAGACCGACTCCGAGGCCGTGAAGATCCTCGAGAACCATGGCTACCAGCTGTTCGCCGCGGACCTGCACTCGAAGATACCACGCGGCTGACAAGGAGCGCTCGGGAGTGTTCTCAAGCGCCATGAACTTCTGCTCGTTCATGTTCAACCGCGAGGCGATGGAGTGGGTCACACCGCCGTCAGGGTGGGCGCAACGCTGCCGGCACTCCTCGCAGTTCCCACCAACGTTTGCGAGTTCAACCCCTACGAGTTTGTGCAGGCGGACAGAGAGGGGCACGGGCAGACGCTGTACTCGCCGTCTAAGGAGGGCAAGGGCGGTGCCGGCCCGCTCGTCACCGCGCTCACGATGACGGTCTGCGAGGCCGCCGAGGACGTCGCGAAGCGCAACCCGCGCGGCCGCCTGCGCGTCCCCTGGTCGCGGTGCTCGACGAAGCCGCGAATGTGTGCCGTTGGGGCGCGCTGCCTGATCTTTACAGCCACTACGGCTCCCGTGGTGATTTGCCTGCACACATCCTTGCAGTCCTGGCCCCAGGGCGTCGAGGTCTGGGGCAGGGAGGGAATGACCAAGCTGTGGTCCGCCGGCGAACGTCCCCGTGTATGGCGCGGCGGGTGCGCCGAGCCCGAGTTCCTCGAGACCCTCTCGAAGCTCATCGGCGACTTCGATCTGTACCCCGCAACGCGGCTGAGGTCGGGCAGTGGGCACACGCCGCAAAGCTCTACTCCACCGCGAGGATCCTCGACGTCGGGACCTGGCGGCGATGCCGCGGGCCGTGTGATCCCGTGCTCGGCAACCGGTGCTGGCACAGCCGCGACCGATGGTTCCAGCTGCGCTGCGGGCGGCTGGTGGCCTGCATCGTCGATCGCAAGCGCTGCACACGAGCGCGGGCGATCCATCGAGTCGAACGCCACGCACGATCCGTCGAAGATCGTCAAAGCGACCTCACGTGCCTCATGGGACCCGGAGGCCGGCGGAATGAGGCGGTGCTCGGCAAGGACTACGGCACCCCCGAGGACGAACAGCCGCCGGCCGCGCCGACCGACCAGCTGGTGATGTCCAAGCGGACGACGAGTCGGTCGACTAGGGGCGGGACGTCCCGGACGACCTGCTCGTGGACGAGGACGAGCTGAGGGAGGAGTTTGGCGAGCTCCGCGCCGACATCGAACGCGCGTCCATTGACGAGAGCCGCTGGTCGAGAGGGCCGCCGCCAGCGGCCGTCTTCGACCTCGGCGGACAGCTTCAGACCTTGAGAACGAGACTCGCGTGTCCGGTCAGCGCGTCCGTCGCGCTGACCGGCGACGAGCCATCGTGGCGTCCGATGTTCGATCGCCTCGACGATTGGGTCAACAACTGGCTGATCCCGGTGTATGTGCCGTGTCGCTCGAGAGCCGCTCGAAGTGACGTGGTGCCCGCAGTGGTGGCTTCACCCGGAGGCGTACGTGCCGCCTGGACTCGCTGTGGCGCGTCGTGGGAGTACCACCGGCTCAAGCCGGGCACCGGCACGGCGGTGTTCATGCAGCGACTACCTGATCACCACATGGCGTGCTGATCTCGCAGATCGGGCCGTTCACGGCTGCAGCCAGGAAGCCTCTGAGCGGCCACGGGCCGTGGGCGCTTTCGCGGCTCCCGACGGTCGATGCCGACCGACGCCGAGCTCCGGAGGAGCGGTCGACCACGCTGCGTTACGCGCGCCGGCGTTCGACGAGCTCGAAGGGTCGCCACGGAGAATCGCCGTATGAACGCAGCGGATCGTCAACACGGTCGCTCGGCGTGGCGCCGGGATCTTTCTCGGCTCGCTGCTGGGCGTGCCTGTTGGGCTGCTCGGTGGCGGCAGCAGCTCAGACGGTGCCGGCACCAACGGGACCTGCTCACAGCAGACGGTCTCGGCGCCGCCGGGCAGCCGCCGCTGACGCAGTATTACATCGCGGCGGCGGCGGAGTTCAACCTCGGCGCGGACGGCTACGCCTACCTGCGGCGATCAACAAGTCGAGACCGGTTTCGGGACGAACATGGCGACCTCGAGCTCCGGGTGCATCGGCTGGATGCAGTTCGAGCCGGCGACGTTCGCCGAGTATTCGAAGCTGACCGGCACGACCCCGGCACAGCCGGCCGACCCCGACGACCCGCAGGACGCGATCTACGCGCGGCGCGACGATGATGCACGCCAACGGCGCCCCGAAAGCTGGTCAACGGCGCTCTACGTCTACAACCATGCGGACTGGTATGTCAGCCAGGTTGAGCGGCCGCGCGCGCTTCATCGGCCTCAAGGCCTGAGCAACCTCGCACCGCGATTTCGGCCGTATGGGGCGGCGAGCACCCAGCCCATGGATCAGCGCACGGCGGCCGGCACCGGGAACGTCACTACACGAGGCGCCGCGGCCAGCCCGCAGCGGTGCTCGAACGCGTCGCGTGACCGGCTGCACGGCCGAGCTGGCCGTGATCGATGCCCAACGGCCGCGTCGACACGCCCACCGGGCAGGGCGCCGCTGCAGCCGGCGCCGGTAGCGGTGCAGGCGATGGTCGACGCCGGCGACCGGATCACCGCGCTTCGACTATCAGTGGGGCGGCGGTCACGCCGACCCGGCGCTGTCTGACTGCCAGACCAACCCTGACCCGCAGGGCGGCACCGAGCCGGGGCAGAACGGCACCCCGGGCTATGACTGCTCGGGTCCACCGACTACGTGCTGTGGGGCGGCGGGTTCGGCCAGAGCGTGCTCGGCAGGCGGCGACCCGGCCAGCGGCGAGCTGATGCAGCTCGGCGCCGGCGGCGCCGACCCGAAGGGCTGGGCGACTTGGTACGCCAGCGCCAGCCACGTCTGCATCGAGGTCGCAGGCATCGTGTTCGACACGGTGCCGGGCCCGACGACCGTGGAGCCAAAGGGCGCTCCGTCGACCGGCCCACGGTGGGCCAGCTCGTCGCAGATCAGCTTCGAGTTCACCTACGACGGCGCGTTTACCCCGCGCCACGTGCCAGGGCTATGAGCCGCGTCCGCGCCATAGCCATCACGGTGCTCACCACGCTCGTGGTGCTGGGCGCGATCCTCGTGATCGCCGGCACCGGCAAGCACCCCGAAGCGTCAGACGGTGAGCGCGCCACGGTCGACGTCGACCACGACGTCGACGAGCGCCGCCCCGACCCCGGCCCGCTGGGGCGTCCGGAGATCTCCACGGCGATCGCCACGTTCGCAGCGAGCTACGCGAGGTTCCTGACGGCTCCCGGCAAGCGGTGCTGGCCGGCGCGTCGGTGACGGCCGCCGGGCAGGCGCAGCAGGCCGGGCAGATCCCAGCCGCCTTCCGTGACGGTGTCCTGCACATCACTGGTGAGAGCAGCCTCGAGTCGACGTGCTGCAGCGCCGCAGCAGACGATCGTGCTCTCAAACCGGCAGGAGCGCTACCCGTTCACGGTCACGTTGCTCGACGACGGGCGCACGGCTGGCAAGTGTCAGCGATCGTGCCCGTCGACCTGGCGATGGACCGCAACACCCATCCGGCAACCGGCTTCAAGCTCGCTGCCGGCGCGCAGGCCGCCGCCAAGGCGTTCGCGATCGCCTACGTGCAGTTCAAGGCCGGCACAGGCCCGCAGCCCACGGACATGACCGCCGCGGCTGCCAAGGCGCTCGCGGACGGGCAGGACTCGCTTGCCGGCCAGGCAGTACCGAAAGCTGCGCCCGTGCTCGAGAAGCTCGCGTACGGCCCGCCGACCGGCAGCGAGTTCGCTGCCACAGCGACCGTCAAAGCCGGTCGTGCGACCGAGACGTTCACATTCCTGATGACCCGCGATCACGGCGTCTATGAGGCCGCCGAGTTCCTGTGAGTAAGGAGGCACACAGATGATCGACCTAACACTCATCGACTACTACGAGGCCCGCTCGGGCGAGCGGGCGGCCGTGGCCGCACGACGCCTGGCGGCAAGCCGCACGCCGCGGCAGGCGATCGCCGCGCTCGCGGCGCTTGACCTGGCGCTCGCGGAGTTCCGGGAAGCGCAACCGGAGTCCGACTGGACGCCGGCGCTGACCGGCTCACGGCGAGGGGTTCTGGCGATCGCATGAGCTGGGAGCGCGTACACCCGCTCGACCTGAAGGTGCAGCAGCGGATCCGCTACCGCCCGCACGGCCGCAAGGCCAGGGTGGGGGAGGGGCGAATCCGCGCGATCACCACGCACGGCAGCGATCGTCCGCACCGGGCACACGAGCGCGGGCACCGCGCTGCTCGCGCTCGTCACGCTCGAGCAGATCGAGGCCGTGTGGAGCAGGCCGCTGCGCGAGCGCGCCACAGCAGCAAACGACTTGACCGGCTTCTCGCCGCTGGCGGGCTAGCCGGGAGCAAGCGGGCCCGCCAGGAGGGCGAGCCTGAAACAACACAAGGAGGTAGTTCCCATGAACAACATCACTCTGATTGGCAACCTGACCGCCGATCTCGAGCGCCGCGAAACCAACAACGGGACGGTTGTGGCGAAGGGACGGATCGCAGTGCCCGGTGCCGGCGACAAGATCGGGGAGAAGGCCAAGGACAACCCCGGTTTCTTCAACGTCGAGTCCTACGGCGCCGGCGCCGAGCAGGCCCTGCGGTATCTGACCAAGGGCTCGCCCGTCGCGGTCGTTGGTCGTCTGCAGCACAACACATGGGAGCAGGACGGACAGAGCCGCCAGTCCTACACCGTGGTCGGCAACCTCGAGTTCCTGCCGATCAACCGCGGCGACGAAGGCCGCGGGCAGGAGCAGGAGACCGGCGCTGGCGCCGAAGCCGACGCCGAGGCTGGCAAGGAGTCAGACATAGGCTCCAAGGCCAGTAAGTCACCGGAGGCAAAGCCCGCACGCGGCAGGGCCGCTGCAGCGGTCGGCGCCGGCGCGGAGCGATGAGCCGGGAGCTGCACGCGTATCTCGGAATGCTCGCCGGGCGAAAGCCCGGCGAGCGTCTCTTTGAAGTACGCGCACGCTGGGACCGGCCCGGCATGGAGCGCCGGTTCTTCAAAGCCGGAACGCAGCTCGAGCTCGCGGCCGAGCACATCGCAGGAGGGCCAGCACGCCGACGTCTACACCGGCGTGCTTTTGCGTGACGAGCGCGCTGGCGGGAAGTCCGCCGTATCGGAGTCGCACGTGTTGTTCGTCGAGATCGACTCAGCAGACGCATACCGGCATCTGATCGACGCACCGATGCCGCCGAGCGCTGTAGTGGCCTCGGGGAGTAAGGGTCATGTGCACTGCTATTGGCAGCTTGAGCACCCGGTGGATGTCAAGGCGTGTGAGAGCGGCAATCGCCGGCTGGCTGCCGTGGTGGCCGGTGATCCGATGAGTGTCGACGCGGCTCGCATTCTGCGGCCGCCCGGCACGTTCAATCACAAGCGCGAGCCCACTGCGGTGCGGCTCGAGGTATTCGAGCCGGCACGGGTCTACGACTACCAGCAGATCGTCGGGCACCTGGCCGACCCGAAGGCACCGGCGCCGGCTCGCACCGCGGCCGCGGCCGAGCGGCCCGGCGATCGGCCGGGCGGATATCGACGTGCTCGAACGTCTACGCGCGATCCCGACAGCGGAGTACGTCGAGAAGCTCACCGGCGAGGTACCGAACATCGACGGCAAGGTCCGCTGCCCGTTTCACGGCAACGGCCAGGAGCGCACCCCGTCACTGCACTGCTTTGACGATGGGTGCTTTCACTGCTTCGGGTGCGGCGGAGGGAGGCACGATCTTCCACTTCGCCGGCGGCCTGTGGGGCGTCACGCCACGCGGCCGCGACTTCCTGAAGCTCCGCGACGCGCTCGCGGTGACGTTCGGGATGACAGCCGCTCAAGCGGCCCAATCAGCGCCTCGACAGGCGCGAAGGCCGGTGGCGGCACGTCCGCTCTCGGCAGTCGCACACAAGCCCCTCAGCGCCGCAAACGGCTCTGAGCGATAGGACACCACGAAAGGTAGGCCAAGGATGGCTCACGATCACGACGGGACACACGACGCCATCGAGGCGTTCTTCCGCGAGGGAACCTCACTCGCGTTCAAGCTGGTACAGCACCGCCAGACACTGCAGCAACGCATCATGCAGGAGCTGCGCGAGGCTGACCGCCACTCAGAGCAGCTCGACCTGTTGCGATCCGCGGCGCTGAAGCATGCGCAGGCGGGCATCACCGGCCAGAAGGTGATGAGCGCAGAGTGGTGGGACAAGACCACGCCGGGCGAGAAGCTCAAGACCTACGCCGATCTCCGCGAGGCCGCCACCGACACGCCGATGGCGGCCGCCGGCGTGAAGTTTCTCAACGCGCAGATCAAGGAGCACTACGGGTTCGACCCGGAGTCGCTGATTGCCGCCGGCGTGCCCGATGACGAGATCGAGTCGAAGTTCGCTGAGCACGTCGCCCGCGGCCAGGAGGCGCAGAGCGAGACCCGTCCCAGCGGGTTCGAGCAGCCGATGTCAGCGGGCGCCGGCGAGAGACTCGAGCAGGCCGAAGCGGTCGTGAAGGGCGCGGGTCTAGACGAGCTGGCCGTGCAGGGCCTCGCTGAGATCCATCAGCTTGGGCTCTCCCGTGCGCTCTCTGACGTCAGCCATATCGGAGATATCCACGACGTCGTGGAATCCGCTCGGTCTGAAGGCGATGAGCCGCAGGCACGCAAGGCCAACCTCGGCGCCGAGCAGGCCGCGCAGCGCGACCAGGGCCGTTAGGAGGCGATCGACATGGACAACGAGCAGAGAGCAGACCTCGGGCTGCTGGCGGTGCTCGAGCGGGCACAGAAAGTGCTCGACCGGATGAACGCCGGGAACTGCCTTCCGAGGCAGTGGCCGCCGAGGGGTTCGGTGAGGATGAGGTCTACAGCGAGGACAGCAGCATCTTTGAGTGGACGACCCAGACAACGACCTGATCGACTTCGGGCGCTCGCTCGCAGGAGAGACGGTTCTGCTGAAGCGATTGCCTGGCGATCGCACACAGTGGGTGCTCGAGGAGCGTGTCGAGCAGCAGGCGAATAAGGTGGAGGCGATGACTGAGCCGGATCGCAAGGAGTACAACGGCTGGTCGACCTACGAGACGTGGGCGACCGGCATGTTCCTCGACGGCAACTACACCGGCGAGGGCACCTACCGCGAAGTGCAGCAGATGACCACCCGTCTCACACGTGGGCTCGACGAGAACAGCACGGGCGATGAGATCGTGGCCGCTCGAGACGAGCTGGCTGTCGAGCTGCAGGCATATGTCGTGGATCACTTCGCCAGCACGATGCCCGAGGGCAGCCCGGTCAGCATGGAGGGCGACCTCCTGGCGACGCGCTGGGGGAGATCAACTGGACGGAGCTCGCTGACAACCAGCTCTCCGCTGTGGAGATCGAAGTCCCGACGGACGAGCGCGCATCAGCCGAACTCGAGCCGAATGCGGCACCCTCGCCAACGAGCGTCGTCAACAAGGCGCTCTCGGGTCAGTACGAGGGGGCCGCGGTTGTCGCTGAGGCCCAGCAGCGTGTCAGGCACGCCGCCGCACAGGACGCCGAGTACCCGGCCGTGCGAGCGGCCGATGTGCTCAAGGATGACGTCGACGAGACCCGCCGCCTGGAGGGCGGCGGCAGCCTCGCAGACGATCTGATCGGCGCGTCGCTGAGAGGCGACGTCGACTGGCTCGCGCTCGCCAAGCAGCGGCTCCCCTGAGCCGCCGCCGGCGGCGGGCAGTCAGTCGCCAGCCTGCCGCCCAGTGCTCGAGACACGGGCACTGGCAACGACCCTGGCATCGGTCGCTGATCGACCGCTTCCTTCCCCAGCCGCAGTGTGAGAGCCGCCGCAAGGCGGCTCTCGTCGTTCGGGTGGCGGTGCGGCGGCCGCCAGCCGGGAAGCAAATCGCTGAACGCCGACCGCGCTAACCACCGTTGCAGACGGTTCTGATGCACGCTTTCCGCGCATTGCGAGACTTGAAGCGGAGCTTCACGACGCTCGTCGCGGCCATCGAGCAGGTCGCGTCCGAGCTCAGTCTGATCGTGGAACCAAGGGATGTACGGGATCCCGATGATCGCGCCTCCGGTGATTCCAGCCTGGCGATTGTTTGGCCCCACGGTTCCTCGCGCGGTGGGTGCAGCAGGTCTCGTCCCCGCTGGCTGGAGCTCACGTGCCGCTGGGTC
This sequence comes from uncultured Actinomycetota bacterium, assembly GCA_963818135.1. Taxonomy (GTDB): domain Bacteria; phylum Actinomycetota; class Thermoleophilia; order Solirubrobacterales; family Solirubrobacteraceae; genus Palsa-465. Next base: position 15,437 of record CAWFRF010000006.1, on the reverse strand, counting down.
GACCGCGGCGGCGACGCCAACGTCGAACTCGTTATTGATCTGCGGCACCGTCGCTCGACCGGCATCGTGGAGTCCCGAAGCACGCCTGAGCAGCCTGAGACAGCGGCAGATCCCAAAGGACTTGCAACCAGCGACCCGCTCGCTGTGGAGGTACTCCTCCCCGCCAAGCGGCAGGCCCAGCGCGTCGAGATACAGCTTTCGGCTCGCGGTCGATCGGGCGTGATGACCGCCACGGTCGAGAGAAACTCGATATTCATGCCGCCTCCTCATTCGGGCATCCATTTGGTCAACGCGATGCAATCAGGTTCCGCAAGCCGCGCAATCCGGGGGACTTAGGTCGCGCGTCCTAAGACGCGTCCGGACACATATGCAGGTCAGTGCTACCGCCTTGCGCTAAGTGTCAGGCGCACCGATGGTCGGCTCCGATCTTGCAGGTCCTCGATGAGAGCGACCGTCTGCTCTGATACTCGTCTGCTGCCCCACTTGCCGTAGTGGGCGGCGCGGGGCTCGCAGATCAGCTTTTGGTCGCGACGCCGGTGCCAGCGGTGGCTGTTCCTGTGGAGGTATCGGTCGTCGTACCGGTCGTCGTGGTCTCGTGGTCGTGGTGTCAGCCGGGCACACCACTTGAGTTGTGCCAGCGACGCCGGGACAGTGAGCGTGCCGGTTCTGCAGGTCCCACCGCCTGGCTGAGCGTGCCAGCGCCCGGCATCGTGCAGGTCATGCCGACGGTGGTCGACCCGACATTCGCGCAGGTGATCGTGTACTGGTGGGTGATGCCGGGCTCTGTCGGCAGTTGCCGCCGCCCGGAAGGGCAGTTTCGAGTCGACGACGCCGCTCTTGACGAACAGCGGTAGTCGACCACGGTGCCGACTGCCAGCGTCTGCTGCGCCTCGAGCGTTGCGTCCTCCTGCCTCTGCTCTGTCTTCGGCGCGGGCGTGAAGTAGAGCGGGTGGTTGTGGTCGTGTTTGCCTTGATTGTCTCCTGCTTGAGCGGCATGCCAGTGCTCGGATCGAGGATCACGACGTACTGCTCGCCGTTCGGTTCGGCGGCGCCGCGACAGCTGTGCCGCTTCGGCCGACGTGTCGGTCATCGTGCCAGCGACTGGATGCCCGGCAGCGCCGATCATCCTGTAGGTCGCGGCGCCTAGCGGCGGGTACGCGGAGGTCTCCAGGATGCACAGCGCCTTATCGAGCGTCCCCTCGTGCTGTAGTTCCCTTTCTCGTACCGGGCGACGATCTGGCTCAGGAGCAGCTTCGGGTCGGTCGAGAGTCCCGCCGGTCCGGTCGGCACCATGCCGCAGTTGTTTGGGGGTTCGCCCTTTGGATAGGGAGCCGTCCATGATGCCGCCGCCAGGCGCCGCACCTGAGTCATTTGCGCTTCCCGCGGCGGCCGATTCCAGGCGTTGTCGCCGGGTGTCAGCAGGTGGAAGAACCCGGCGCTCGTTGAGCTGGCGACCGGAGCCGTTCGGCGCCTCCCAGTCCTGCTCGGCCATGCCATTCGTGCGACGGTGTTTGCCCGTTGTGCACCTCGTTCCGCTGTTAGCCATCAAATCCCTCTGTGTACAGATTGATTCACGCTCGGCACCGAGCTGGCGGGCGTGGTCGCCGCAATGTGCGCGATACGCGCGAGTACCGCCTTGGCCTCGCCTGTCCCGTCCCGAGACCTGGCACATGAACGCTGCCGAGCCCCGGCACATTCACCCCGGAACCGGAACCACCGCCGCTCGGCACCAGGAACAACACGACGGCAAGCGCCGCCGCGATACCTACCGCGATCCCCGACGGAAGCACCAGCCGGCGCCTCTTGCGCCACCAGGCCCGTTTGCGACTCTCGGCCGTGACTCTCCTCGCGGATCGCCCGATAGAGCCTTGCGCGCGTCGCGCGCCGAATATCGGCGCGCCGCAGGTCGTCGACCTCTTCCGAGGTTGACAGCGATCGGATCATCTCGTCGAGTTCGGTCATCACATCGCCTCCTTCCGTTTAGGGGTTTGTGGCGCGGCGCTGGCCGTGGGAGCCTCGGCAGCGGGGCTGGCAGCCCGATCTGCGCTGCAACACGGCCGCGTGCCGGTGCAGACGGGTGCGCACCGCCTCGGGCGAGAGTCCAAGTGCCACGGCGATTTCCTCGTTGGAGAGCTCGCCCAGGCGTGCAACAGCAGAACCTCACGCAGAGGCTGTGTCAGCCCCGCAAGCGCCTCCAGCAACACCGGGTCCGCCCACGTCCGCCGTGACGTGTCAGGCGCCGCAGACCGCTGCGATCTCGCCTCCCGCGCCAGTGCTCGCAGCCTCCGCGCCTCCGTACGCCGGTGATGCGCACCAGATTCCCGGCAATCCCGTACGCCATGGCAACGCCGAGCCATCCGCATTCGCGGAACGCGAACGATTAGAAACGCCCGCTCGAAAGTGTCCGCGACCAGATCGGCTGCAACCTGGCTCCCTACCCGCCGCGTCAGATAGTCGAGCATGCGCACGAAGTGACGCTCGAGCAAGACCTCAAAGCATGCGGGTCGCTCAGCGAATTGGCAATCACCCTCGCGTCTTCCTCGGATGCATGCTCTCTTCTTTGCACAGATCGCGCAGCGTTACATCGGCGCGCTGAATCCTGGCATGCCGACTCGGCGGACTACCGTCGACGTCTGTCGCGCGAACTCGCTTCGCGGTGTCAATAGGGATCCGTAGATCTGGGCGAGACGGTGGGACTTTCCGGGCCGGTGATCCGCTGCTTAGGGTTGTCGTTGGATCATCGCGACGAGCTCGTCGCGGCGATAGCTGTGGTAGCGGGCGAGGTCGCGCAGTTCCTTGATCTTCGTCTGCATGGCGCTTTGTTCAGGTGTTCCCGCGACGGTTGTTGCGCGGGCCGCGTGCTCACACATAGAACGACCAGCCCGCGAGCCCGGCCGCAACTGAACAGGGCTGCGCTGAAACCGGCCTGACCACCACCTCGCCGGCAACTGATCGCGGAATGCAGCATCGCAATTCCTGCGCACACTCAGCGCGCCGCCACCGACTCAGATCGGGCGTTTACTGCGTCGGCGCTAGTACACCCGTCCCTGATACATGCGCCAACACGGACGCAGGTCTCAACCCTTCGGTCACTGAGAGACGGCATTTCGCCAGGAGCGCGTCGCTCGGCGCCGTTCCGACGGGAGCCCCTGATCAGGCGCTTACCCGGGAGGTAGCCGCGGTTGGCTTTGGTTGTGTGACCTTGTTGACGAGGCGGCTGCAGCGTCGTTCTGCGAGCGCGCGGGGAACGTTCGGTGAGCCTGTCCGATGTTGCTAGCTGTGCGTGGCGTGGTTGGGTCGAGCGCCTCGAGGACCGACGTCTGGGTGCCCCCTCCAGCGCGCCGGGAGCGGCGCGAGGGCGTCCGGCGCGGCGGTGTGGGACCCGCAGGCGCTGCGGTACCCACAAGCTGCGTGCGGGCGGCTAGCAGCCGCTCGCGCTCGGCCGCGATGCCGCGAGGCTTTGGTCTATGCCGGCAAGGATTGCGTCTGTAGTCATGGCGGGCAACGGTACCGCCTGGCCCGCGTCGGGCTGCCCAAAAGATTTCGGAGGCTGGCACTTACTTCTTGCTGGACCCGCGCGAACGTATATGAGCAAAGAACAGATAGCTCCGATCGCGTTCACCTTGTTGGCGCCGCACCTTGGCCTGTCAGTCGTTCTGGCGGTGGTGCTGTACCTCTTGTTATGTCCGCGCGACGAGCAATAAGAAAAGGGCCGGTCTCGCATGCGAGACCGGCTTCTTCAAAGGCTCGGCCTAATGCGCTGACCAGCGCACGGGCCCGGTTGCGCAGTACCCGTACTTTGGGCTGTGCCATGTCGCGGAGAGCGTGCCGGACACGCGGCCGGTCGACGTGAATAGCCCGGTGATCTTGTAGTGGATGCCGACGTTGTCGGTGAGCGTGTGCTGGAAGCCGTTGCCGTAGTTGCGGTTCATGGCCCACGTGTAGCTCTTGTCGAGCGGCTCCCAGGTGTAGTACTGGCGGCGGGCGCGTGTGCACCGCAGCGTGAAGCCGAACTTGAAGTCGGTCATGACGACGGACTGGTTGAGCTTCAGCGTGACCCGCCAGCCCTGCGTCGTGCGTCCTCGATAGGTGCCGTACTCGGGCGGCAGCGGCATTTCCTTCAACTGGTTGCTGATCCAGCGGGTGAACGCTGAGACGTTCGTGTAGTAGTCGGGCGCGGTCGGGTCGCAGTCAGCGGCACCATAGGTCGTCAGCCCGATCTCGGTCCAGAGCCCGTTGTCGTCGACCGCCAGGGGGCCGCCGCTGTCCCCGTTGTACTTCCCCTGGGTTGTGCCCTGTGGCGGAAGGGTGCAGAGTCGATCGCCGCTGTCGAACACGTTCCCAGGGCTGACCTGGTCCGCCGTCGTGCAAGTGCTGGCGGTCTGTAGAACGCCGGTCGCTTGCATCAGACTGTCGTTCTCCGCTGCGCCTGGATCGGTACTCGGTGATGCCCCAACCAACTTGCACGGCATTCTCGCCGGACGTGTAAAGCGAGGTCTGTGACGAGTTAGCCAGCGGCATGACCGGCACCTTGGTTGGGTTGATCAGCTCCAAGAGTGCGATGTCGTAGTCGGTGGTCCCGACTGTGAGCTCCGAGAAGTCCGGGTAGACCTTGATTTCGTAGACGCCGCTGATCCACGGTGCGGTAGTCCAGTCGTTGCCGCCGGTGTAGACCCGAAAGCCGCTGAGCGGCTCGATCGCGGACCCGCTGTCGTTTTCCACGCAGTGCGCCGCGGTGAGCACGACGTTCGGGGCGATGACCGTGCCGCTACAGCCGATGTAGCCGCCGGTGGTGTCTTGAATGAAAGCGGCTGATGGCCATGCCCCAGGGCTGGCCGGCGCACCACCGATCATGTGCGGCTCGGCGGCCAGCGCTGCGGGAGCCGCCAACATGGCGACGGCCACCGACACCGCTAAAAGTCGTCGCACCCCCCGAAGCATTGACGCGAATCATATGCCGGTCTGCCGGCGTCTCAGCGGTCGCGATCGTCGCGGTCGACCTGTCGGCTCTCGGGCCGCGGCCGTGCCTCTGTGGGCTCCTGGCGGGGCGTGGGGGAGAGCCGTTGCTCGAGGTCGACCATCGAGCGTAGCGCGGTCATCTCAAGCTCGTGCGCGCGCTCGCGCTGCTGGTCAAGGGAGTGCATCTCGACGAGCTGCCGGGTCATGTAGCTGACCTGGCGCGCAAGCTCGACGCTGGTCCGTGCTGGCTTGTGAAAGAGCAGCGCGTTGGAGGTCACTCGAGCAGCGCGGCGTGAGAGCCACCGACCGCGATCGCCAGCGACGCGGTGGATCGTCGCGGACGCCCGCAGGGCGTACGCGGCCTCAGCCAACGGGCCGGCCTCTGGTTCGGTGCGCAGCGACCACGAGTTGAGCACGCCTGCGGCGTCCCTGGCGGCCGCGGACCATGCGCGCCGGTCGGAGACGTCGACGGCCATGAGCTGCTTGCGGAGATCCGCGAGCTCCGTCTCGGCTTGGGTCAGCAGCTCGGGCCCTGGCACGGTCTTGGTGCGCTCGCGTGGCCGCCGCCACGCGTCGACAGTCTCGGCTTCGCTCAAGGGCTCCCAGCCGGCGCGAAGCGCTGGGAGGGTGAGGTCACGGCCGAGCTTCCCGCCGGCGTAGGTGACGAGCTTCTGTCCGTCGCCGTTCGTGCGGAAGCCGATCTTGTAGCCGGTCACGCCGGCGCCTCCGGTTGCGTACCGCGGGAAGGCGACCACTCCGTGGAACTCGCGCAGCAGAGCGACGAACTCGCGCTCGTCGCTGGCCGCGGTGGCGCAGCTCGAGACGATCTGCTCGAGGCGACGGCGCGTGCCGTTCTGCGGCCGCGCGGTCCTGGGCGAGACGCGGCTTTGGCTGTCGGTGATCCGTACGAGATCCCCGACGTCACCGCCGCGCCGGCGATCGCTTTCAAGCTCGCCCTTCTTGTAGCCGCGCTGCCCGCGGCCTTGCTCCTGGCCGTCGACCAGGCGCAGGTCGAACTCGTGCGCGAGCACGGAGCAGGCGCGCTGTGATCGGCGGAAGTCGTCGTGCTCGTTCCACTGCCGGCCGTCGTCGGTGACGACGTTGGCGACGATGTGAATGTGCCCGCGGCCGTCCTCGCTGACTCCGTGGTTGACCGCGATCGTGCGCCCGGCTCCGTGCGTGGCATCGGCGCCGAAGGTCATCAGCTCGAGGTAGCGGTCTGCGACCTGCTGCCACTCCTGCGGGTTGCGGTCAAGCTCGCTCGGGTGCAGCGAGAGCGAGCAGTGCCAGACGTGCGCGGCTTGGCGCTTGCCGGCCTTGTCCAGCTCGCCCTGCTCGTTGAGCTTGCGCATGACGTTCTTCTCGTACGCGCGCATCGGCGCGTCGAGCCACTCTGTCAACCACGTGACGTCGCGCGGCTCGAGCCGATCTCCAACCTCGAGGTTGTCGATCGCGCCGAGGATCGAACCGCCAACAACGATCGGGTTGGTGTGCTCCTCCGCTCGGCCGGGGCCCAGCAGGTAGGCCAGCACCCCGTGCGTCTTTCCGCCGCGGGTGATGTTCGGAATCACGCGACGTGCCTCAAGGCGCCCTGCGCCTGCACACGAAGTTCATGGATCGCCTCGAGCGCCTCGCGTACGCCCTCGCGGTCGATCACCTGGCCGGCGACGTTCGCCTGATACGCGATCTGGTTTACGTTGCCGGCGACGTTTGCGAGCAGCCTGTTGAGCCGGTTCAGCTCGTCGATCGCGCGCAGCCGATCGGCTGCCGGCATCGAGGCCGACAGCGCCGATTCGACGAGCAACCGGCCAACGGTCACGCCGCGTTGCGCGGCCAACTGGTCGAGCTCGCTCCCGCTCCGTTGTGGAGAGCTTGACCGGAAAGATCTTGCGCGGCTCGTCCGCCTCCGCACGCCTCGAGCGTGCCCGCCTTAAGGGCGTCTCGTTCATGACGAGAACCCCTGGCCCAGCGCAGCGCCCCGACCTTGGAAGGGCCCCGGTTGTTGCCGCCGGCGGCGGCAACCCCTCGAGGCCAACGGCCGAGAGCAAGCTGACAGGGAATACCGCAGGTATATACCTGTCATATAGCTTGCTGGCCACGCTGGCCACGGGGTCGGCACAGCTGAAGCGCAACGAACGCCGGCCTGCTCGGCCAGACGATTGCGCGACTTGAGCGCAAACGCTGTCTGACCACGGGGCGTCTCGATTCGCCGGACGCGAGGAACGGCGTGTGCAGGGCAGAGAGCCGCGAGCTCATCGAGCGGCTGAGCCATCGTGGCTTGAAACTAACTGTGAGCATCCTTGCTCGCATAGCCGAATTGTACCGTGAGCACCGGCAGCGCCCCGGTTTCTGGACGGGTCGTTTTGAGATCCGAAGCGATGCCTAGACTCGCTTCGCGACGCACATGGAAGTGCGCCACAAAGTGAGCTACGAGATAGGAGTCAAGGATGGCTAAGCGCTCAACACTGACCGAGCTACCGCCCGCCCCAAGGCGGCAGGGCAAGGTCGATTGGGATGAGGTCTCGAATGGCGAGATCTGGGAGCTGACGCAGGGCGAGGACTTCGATGGGAAGCCCGACACGTTCTGTGCTCGCGTGCGCAAGGTCGCGCGTGACCGTCAGCAGCACGTGGAGCACCGGGTACTGGAGCCGCGCCGCAGCGGCGGCCCGGTCGTGGTGCTGGTGCAGTTCAGCGCCAACGGCGCGTCGCGCAATGGCGGCGATGAGCCGCCGCGCGACTGGAGCGCCTGAGTAGGCAAGGGGCCGGCCTGGGGTGGTCCGGCCGCCCCGCCCACTCACGCAGCTTCGGTGATCGGCGTGAGTGGGAGCTGCTCGTTAGAGCGCTCGTAGCCTCGGGCTTCGAGTAGGGCGCCGGCGCCGATCTCGATGGGATCGAGGCTGCCGATGTGCTGGGCGATGTTCGCAAGCCAAGCAAGTGTCTCGGCCGGGGGCTGGACTCCGGGGAAGCCCATGAGCTTGTGACCGGCCAGGTAGGTGATGCCGCGCGCGCGTAGTCGCTTGGCGGCCTCGCGTGCTGCGTTCTCGCGGGCGCGCTGCGTGGTGCGGCGCATCAGAAGCTCAGTCGAGTCTGACCGCCGGGACCCTCAATCGGTGCGGCGTCGCCGGTGGCGGTGGTGTGCGAGAGGTCGTAGCCGCCGCCAGGCGCACGGCCGGGTACGTGGCGGTTGGCTGGTGCGGGGCGGTGTGTGCGGATCGGGCCGCCGCTTTCAAGCCAGCCATCGGGGAGAAGATGCGCCGAGCGCTCATGCCATTGCTTGAGCAGGCGTGGCATCGCGCTCGGGGCGTCGAAGGACGGCGGGCCGCCGACGACCGGGAGGTCGCGCCAGCCGGGGTGTGTGTGGTCGTGCGCGTCCTCGACGGCTGCGTTCTCGTTGTCGCGCAGGGTGTCTGAGACCCAGCCGCATCCGAGGCACGCGCCGCGGTAGTCCATGCGGTCGCCGCGAGCGACGCGAAGGGTCGCGATGCAGGACGGTTGGGGTGCAGGCAGTCCAGAGGCTGAGGTCGACGCGCTCGCCGCACCAAGCGTTGCCTGGAGCGCTGATGCCGATTCCCCATGAGGCGCGCATGCGCAGGCGATCGGCCTCGTCGCCTGTGTCCTTCCAGATCGCGTAGAGCCGGTGCTGCTCGTCAAGGAGGTCTGCGAGCGGGTGCGTGGTTGTGGTGGTGGTGCTCATGTGCGTGTGCTCCTGTCAGACGAGCGTGTAGAGCCGCAATGCGGCGCGCTGTGCTTGGTCGACGAGCCTGGGGCTCAGAGGACGGTTGACGTGAAAGAGCGGCTGCCAGTGGCGGTAGCGATCGCGCAGCATTGGGCAGCCGATCGGGCGACATGACAGCTCGCCGCGCGGCCCGCCGATAACGACGAACCGCTTGGGAGACGGGGAAGGGATGAGAGTGCTCATGGCCGGCTCACCCGTAGACGAGCTGGCCGAGGACCGCGACTTGAACGATGTCGTCTGCGTCGTTGGCGTCGTAGTCGGTGTCGTCGCTGCCCTTGCGGACGAGCGCGGTGACGGTTGCGAACCGGGCGCTGTGGACGCCCACCTTGCCGTCTGCGATCTGCCGCATCGCGCGCTTGACTTCCGTGAGTGTGATGCGCACTCCGTCGCGCTTGTAGAACTCGGGGAAGAACCCGGCCGAGCAGATGGTCGGCTCCCCGTCGTCGGGATCTGCGAGCTCGTGGATCGTGACGGCCACGATGTTGTGACTCGCGTCGCGGTCGATCTCGCTGACGCACGCCCAGTAGTTGATGCCGCCCTCGATTGCTGTGGTCAGCACGTCGGCGGCTGTCTGGTCGATGGTGCTCATGCCGCCACCGGAAGGTCCGCGTCGAGAATGGTGTGAGCCATCGGGATCGAGCACGTGCGGTGCGCGGTCTCGAGGTAGTCGGAGACGAGCGCCTCGATCGCGTCAGCGCCGTCGCCATCGGGGCAGACTTCAATGAGGTAGATGTCGCCCTTGATGCTGGCTGACTCGTCAGTAATGCGTGTGGCTCCGAGCCGACGCTGACCCGAAGGGGCGGCGTGCTCGGCGCGTGCGTCGTAATGGCCGTAAATGGTGCGGGCACCACTTTCCGGGGTGGTGTAGCGACCGAGAACGCGGGTCTTGGGAGTGGTGGGCTTCTCAGCGAGTGCGGACATCAGAAGTCAGCTCCGATCTGGATGTGGGTCTTGTTGAGGTCGATGACTGGACGCCGGCGGGCTCGGCGTAGTTGCCGTTGCCGTCGTTCGCGTCAAGATGAAGGGCCAGGCGGCCCTTGGGGCGTGACTCGATGTGCCAGACGTAGAGCGTCTCGCTCTGCCAGGCCCCGCTAGCTGTGCGCCGGCGGGGCTTAGGCTCGATCGTCACGCAGAGGTTTGCGTACATCGGTGCTCGCTCCGCTAGGCCGCGAGGCAGTAGTCGGGGCGTAGTCGAAGTCGACGACCATCCCGTAGTCACGGTCGGTGACAAGAGCCGCCAGCTCGTTGACCGGCTCGGCTGGGGTGGTGGCCTGCTGCTGGCCCTTGAGGGCGATCAGCCGGCGGATCTCGCTCTTGGCCTTGCCGAACGTGTACGGGTACTCGAACGACGTTCCGGTCTGCATCGCGAGGTCGCGCAGGTAGTTGAGCTGCCTCGGGGTCGGCTTGCCCTTTCGGTTCTGGGTGGTAGGCATTTGGGCCTCCTTGTTGGTGTGGGTGCCAAGCGGCATGGCCGCAAAGCCCCTGAGCGCCGGCCGCCGTCAAGAGAGCCGCGACAGCGGCCGCGCAGCGGGGCGCAGCCCGAACTTGACGGCACGAGGCCGAAGCGCAGGGAGCGTGCAGGTCAGCCGCTGGGCACACCAACCGGAGCCCGCCGACACGCAAGCAGCGTCAACAGGGCCGCCGAGGACATGCCCGCGACCACAAGCGCCTCCAAGAGAAGCCGTTGGAACGGCGCTGGGGCAGCCGGCGCCGGCGAGGGCATGAGGTAATAGTGGTTGACGACCACCGGAGGCGAGAAGCGCTCCCGGACGTCGAGTCGGCTGTAGTGTCGGGTGGCTCAGGGAATGAGTGCCCGAGGTCGGGGGCCGTCCTGCGCTCGCGCAGATACGTCGCCACAGACGCCAGGGAGCCCGCGTTCCCGATGAAGTTCTGGATGACCAGAGCGGGAGCTTGGGCGTCGCGTAGGAATGTCAGAAAGCCACTCACCGTCTGACCGTAATTGGCGCCGCGAAATCTCGCCTGGTTTCACGCAACGAATTTCCTGGGCAATCCGCCGAAGCGCACGAGGAGCGTCGACGCCGCTGTGCAAAGCTTTCAAAGCGCCCGAGGCTTTGAAACTTTCCGCAGCGGGCAGGTGCTCGAACATCTGGCCGAGAAAACTTACAAAGCGTCCGGAACTTTGTAAGTTTTCTGCATGGCAAAGAAAAGCTCTCAATCGGGGTGGGGTACCCACCTGACCGCGTGGTGGCCGGCGGACCCGACCGCCTATGCGTCGCCGCGCGAGAAGCGCGGCGGGCAGTATGAGCCGTATGTGCCACCGCTGATTGCAGAGCGCGCGTTTGAGCTGGACGAGACCGCGGCGCTGATGGTGGAGGAAGGCGCCAGGGAGTCCGCGGTCGCTTCGTGCGGAGGCCGGTACCCTGGCGGCGTTGACTCGCTGGCGGAGACGCTGCTGCGCTCCGAGAGCGTGGCCTCCTCACGGATCGAGGGGCTGCAGATGACGCACGCGCGGATCGCTCGAGCGCGGCGCGGCAGCAGCGAGGACAAGACGGCACGCGACGCGCTGGCCAACATCGCGGCTATGCGCACGGCGATCGAGTGGGGCGCGACCGCGGGGCACGTGAGCGTGGATGCGATCAAGAGCATCCATAGGGCGCTGTTGCCCGAGGACCTCGACAACGAGGGCCGCCCGATCGGCGGAGTGCTCCGGGTACCAGAACTGGATCGGCAAGAGCGACGTCACGCCGGTCGGCGCAACGTTCGTGCCGCCGCCACCGGAGTTGGTGGAGGAGCCGCTCGTCGACCTTGGCGACTTCATCGACCGCACGGATCTGCCGCCGATCGCGCAGGCCGCGATCGCGCACGCGCAGTTTGAGACGATCCATCCGTTCATGGATGGCAACGGGCGCACTGGTCGTGCGCTTGTGTACTCGATCCTGCGCCGGCGCGACGAGATCGCCGACTACGTGCCGCCGATCAGCCTCGTGCTAGGCGGCGTGCCGACGAACTACGTGGCGGCGCTGACGTCCTATCGCGAGGGTGACTACAACGCGATCGTCCAGCTTTACGCGATCGCCACTGGGGCGGCGTGCGCCGAGGTAAATTCCTCGGCGCCGGCGTCGACATGCTGCGCAAACAGTGGGAGGCGCGCCTGCCGCCGATGCGCTCGCACGCGACCGCCAGGGCGCTGCTCGACGTGCTGCCGGCAGCGCCGGTGCTGGACGCCAACGAGGCCGCAGAGCGAACCGGGCGATCTCTAGTGAGCGCCCGCCGAGGCCTCGAGCAGTTGACCGAACTAGGGATCTTGAAGCCACTGAACGCGCGGAAGTGGGGTCGGGGCTGGGAGGCTCCTGGGCTGTTCGACCTCGTGACCGAGTTCGAGCGCCGCACCGGGCGAAGCAACCTCCGCGCGGCCGCCATCGCGAACACGTCGGCACACGCGACCGTGACTGTCCCAAAGACCGCCGCGGCGGAGCCGGCGGCGGCGATCCCTGCGACCGCTTACAAGCCGCCGCCGCCGGGGCGCACGGGCGGCCTCGGCCGCTAAGAGACGACGGCAGAGGCCCCGTCGGCTACGGGACCACGATGTTGTTGGCGGATCACGCGTTCGTGGAGCGAGGCCCGAAGTGCCCGAGCAACAACGACAATGGTCCAGCGCAAAAGTGGGTGGACGCCAACAGTTTCATGTCCTTGAATAACCAGTCGATCTCCTGGACCAAGTGCCTTCCCTACGGGGGAAGCGGGACGACTCATTTGTCTTTCCGCGCGGCCTACGACAGGGTGAACTACAACTACCCGCCCGAGGGTGCGGTGCTCAACTTCGCCCGTGAGGTCCAGACGCTCGGGGACGCGCTAGTGACGACCGTCAAGCCCGCGAGTTCATCTCACGTCACGCACGGCGAACCTACTCGTATCCAGGCCTCGCTCTCTCTGTCTGGGCTAATCGGCCAGGTGACCATCAACTTCGCACGTGGCGCGCCCGCGAGAGGCAACAGGGCGTTGAAGACGCTGACCATCAAGATCGTGACCAGGAACCCCGTGTCGCGGCAGACCTCCACCCTGACGTTCTACAAGTAGCTGGTGCTCCCCACACCAAAGACCCCGGCGGTCTGTAGGAACCGCTGCAGAGCTCCTAGGACCGACTCATCCAGGTGCGCGCTCTCGGAGCTGACCTACAGCGCGGTCAGTGTGCAATTAGCATGGCCTTCATCCCGACTCCTTGCTATTGCACTGTGTAGGGAGTGGGCTGGAACCCGTATTCGGCATAGTTGCCCGAAGCAATATCCGGACGTGTTGGCTTGTTCGCCAGCAGTGACGTAGCTGGGCAGTGGCTTCGACACGACCGAGGGGCCGGGGAGATTTACTCCTAGATACTGTTCCCTGGGTGCTCGGCGACGTCGAAGCCAGTAAGTAGCCAGATTGAGTCCCAGCTGACGCCTGCGACGGAGGGGCATGGGGCCGAGCCGGAGCCTCGTACTGGAGGCTTCCGCCCGCCTGTGGGGACCCGCCGAGCGTCAGCGACGTTGCTGGGCCCGTGACGGTGTACTGAATCGTTTGGGTCCAGACGACGCTGGGGCTAGGCCCGTTGGCATCTTCGCACTCGACAGTCGCTGTGTACGTGCCGGGACCTAGCTGGTACCACGAGCCGATCCAGTCGGTCCAGTTCGGTATCTGCGAGCCGCCGGTGTACAGCTCGTTGTTTTCTCCCCCGTAGGTCAGGTAGATCTCTGCCTCACCGCCGTTATTCGCGTCGCACGGGGACCCGTCAGCATGAAGCTATAGCCTGCCGGGCCAGCCCGGGGGCGAGCGCGGTCAACGTCGTGTAGCTCTGCGGTCCGCCACCGCCGCTGCCGCCACCACCGCCGCTGCCGCCACCGCCGCCGCCACCACTGCCGCTACTACAAGGGGTATGCCAGAGGTTCTTAGTGAACAGCGCGGGCGTCTTCGGTGATTGGATGCTCCATCCCAACAGTTCCTCTCGGCGGAGACGCTCCGAAAGAGCCGTCCCATGTGCATATTCCCGGGCTGCGCAGAGAATTTCACGCTGTTTGTGAAATCGATGGTCGCGCTCGCGATGCCATCAGCACCTAGCCCTGCCTTGACGCCGAGCCCGATACTCGCGCGGGCTGCGGCTACCGCGCTCGCGGAGAAACGGACGCTGGGCTTTGAGAACGAGAGGCCAGGGAACCAGACCATGTCTGTGGGTATTCCAACCGTAGAGGCGCTCGCTTGAACGTGCATGGACGCATCGGTGACGAGGGCAACCCCGGCACTCATCGACGCGCTCGCCTGTCCGAAGATGGCGGCGGTGACAGGGATGTAACCCGCCATTCCGGACGCCGAGACATCCAGCGCGCAGCTTCCGCCGCAGGCCGTAGGCCAAGGGTTTTGTTGATGCTGCCGTCGGCGTCAAAATGAACCCGCAACTGTGCTCCGACCGGAATGCTCTGGCCGAGCACGTGGACGGTGTTCCAACCACCAGAGAATCTGATGTTCTTGATCGTGCTGCCTACCGGCGAATTGGACCGCACTGGCCCGAAAGCAGGTGGTTGCGCGAGGTGCCCGTACGTGAGTCCGCTCGCCGACTGGGGTACCGGCGCAAGCGGAACATCGAAGTTGGCTACGGGCACCACGGAGTAGACCGAGACGGGCGCCAACGTGAGACGGGTGCTATTGCCGTGATGCTTGACTGCTGTGACGCGAGACAACAGCCCCGTCGGAAGTTCAGGACTCGGAGCCATTGACAACACAACGCCGGGAGCGAGCCGCTGATCACCCGAGACACTGATCGAGCTTGGATCTCCGGTGCTCCCGGCAACCGCGAGCACCTTCGCACGCGAACTCCTCACGCCGGGGTTGACCACCGCGCTGTAGCCGCCGAGCAGATGAGTCGCTGGCACCGGCCTTCACCCGGATCGTTACCCGCTTTTTGGCGGGGACCGCTCGCGCCCCGGGCTTCACGGTGCCCACTGCGTGTGGGAACGTGACCTCCTGCACCGTCAGCGTGTACCGGCCAGGATGTAGGCCGCGCAACGTCAGGCGGTGCGTTGTGACCCGGCGAGCGAGATGCGGCCCGGAGAGCACCGCCGCCGACCGAACCCCGAGCGGGCAGGCCCGTAACTTCAACCACGAGCGTCGCCCGCCGCACAGACGAAACGCTGCCGGGATGTTCGAAATGCTGACGAACAGCGTCGCGAATAGACAGCCGACTGCGGCAGGCTTGATCAGCGCATCCGAGCGCATCCGTCCGATCCCCTTCAGCATCGCAACAAGTCGCCCCTTTGACGCCCCCAATGACCGCTCCAGACATTTGATAGCCGGGACGCTTCCCCTCCAACTATCAAGCGTTCAAGGACGCTACCACCACGATCACTGGAGGATCAACTTCTCGTCCAACGTAGCTATGCGAGAACGGCGTCTTGTCTTGGTGGACCGGGATGCCGAGGTCGAGGGTGTGTGCCATGTCGAGGTGGAATGTCCGGTAGGGTTGATGTTTGACCAGGACAGCGGCGTAGGCCGCGCAGGTCGGCCTCGGTGAGGTCGACGAGAGCCATACGCGACGGGCCGCAGCGGGCGGTCAACCGAAGCGGAGCGAGGCAAAGTCCCGTATGGGTTGGCCGCCTGACCGGGCCGCACACAATTGCAGCAGGCAGCGACCACGACCAGGAGCGCCGAGCATCAACCTGTTCTCGCGGATGCTGCCCGAGGCTTGACAATCCGCAGGTGGCTCGCATACGTTCCCCGCATGAAGCGTCCCACAGCCGGGGGTGCGTTGCTCGGC
>CAWFRF010000005.1:0-25721 GCA_963818135.1 uncultured Actinomycetota bacterium | reverse complement strand
CAGATTGCTCTTCATCACCTCGTTGTCGCAGTCGGCGTGTGATGTGCCAGGGGTCGAGATGAACACCGCGTCGAGCAGCTACGGGACCGAGCACAACCTCGCGTTCGCCACCAGCGATTGCAAGAGCGGGCAGCTGGTTCCGATCAGTGATAGCCAGGGCGTCTGGGCATCTGCCCCCGAGCGGGTTCCCGAACAAGTTCCAGACAGCCAACGGAGGCGGCGGCGGCGGAGGCGGGACCTCCCTTACTAACGGTTGGCTGCCAGCCTCAGATATCGGTGGCGGTGGCGGAATCGACAACTCGAGTTGCGGGCCACAAACAACATCGGGCTCAGAGTCTCCCAGCACGCTCGAGGCGTCGGCGACAAGTGTCGCGTCCGGCAGCATAAATGGGCAGAACTGGTCGCTGTGGTCCAAGAAAGGACAGAGCGGCGCCACAGGCCTCGAGGATGGAGGCGTGGTGGTTGACGGAGTCGCTCATGGGCTGTGCCCCGGTTTTCCAAATCCGGCAGAGATGGAGATGCTGGAGCCCTCCGGTGGTGGTGACGGCATCGCATACGGCGTGATTGGTTATGCAGGCACCGCGAAGGTCGCGATCTACCGCGACACGTTCGGGAACTTTGCGACCACCAAGCTGATTGGTTCGACGACGGCGCAGAAGGTCAACGGTGTCGGGTTCTTCATCACCTCGTTGTCGCAGTCGGCGTGCGATGTCCCCGGGGTTGAGATGAACACCGCATCAAGCAATTACGCGGCCGAACACAACCTCGCATTCAGTACCAACGACTGTAAGAACGGACAGCTGGCCCCGATCAGCGACAGCCAGGGGATCTGGCAGCTGCCCACCAAGGACTACCCCGACAAATTCCAGTCTGGAGGCGGAGGCGGAAGTCTGGCGGGCGGTGGCCGGCTGCTGTCGCGAACCGGTCCGGACTTCTCCAGCTGCTCACCGCCAACCAGTCCCGCTAGCTCGGGCGCAGTCATGGCGAGCATCGCGGGCGCCAGCCGGGTCACGTCGGGCACAATCGGCGGCGAGACCTGGAGCCTCTGGTCGAAGAACGGCGAGAAGGGCTCCGCGGCCCTCGAAGATGCGGAGTGATGCTCGATGGCCATGCGTACGGGATCTGTCCAGGAGCCCCCAATCCCGCTGAGTTTGAGTCTGATCGATCCGCCCAGCGGCGGCGATGGAGTCGTGATTGGGGTAAGCGGCTACGACGGCCCGGCCAACATCAAGCTGTCTGTGGGGATGCCCAACTCATTCCAACCCGGCGCGCTGGTCTACAGCGGCCACACTGTCTCCGCCGATGGGACGGGCTTTTCATCGCCCAGCTGCCGAAGTCGGCCTGTGACTACAGCTGGCTGGTGTTGAAAGCGGAGGCCACCGGCGGACACTCGCAGCACCTCCTGGGGTTCGGCTCGTGCCGCACCGGAAAGCTCGCACCGATCACGGGCGGCCAAGGCGCATGGTCAGCATCGCAGTAACTTTCCGCGCAAATCGACCTCCGCTCCGGCGCTCACTCGGGCAGGGCCCAATGCAGGTCGACAACCGTCGGCAGATCGCATCCAACTAACGCGTCATTGCGCGCTGAAGACGGTGCCCGGACGAGCATGAACCATCTGACCACAACAGCGGGCGCGGTCGGAACGACAGCGACCGCAACGGCTGCTCAACCGCACGCGTCTGGGGCAACAGACCGACGAGACCTACGCCTGCTCAGCCGGCGGGTCGATGTGGTCTTACCAAACGGTGCGCAACACCGGACGCTGCCCCGCCTGTGGCAACGGCCTGCAACGCTTCGTCGACCCCGCCCAGTAGTCGACCCGCTGACTCCGACGGCATTCGTCCGGAGCCAGCGTGCCGAAGTCCGCCCCAGAGCTCAGCCGGCCGCCCGTGACGCTTCCGAGCTGGCGATGCAGGTGCCGGCGTCGTGATCCTTGCCGTGGCACCGCGCTCCGTGAGCGCCGGCCAAGCCGCCTAACGCTTCCGGCTGCATTGCGATGCCGAAACACCATCGACTATCCGGACCGAGCGCTCGCCCCGTCTCTCTGTGCCCAAGGATCGATGAGGGCGTTCGACCCGATGACTGGCGATGGCGGGACCCCGGGTAGGACACCGACGCCCGCCGTCCGCCGTCAGCGTAGACGCCGATCCTCCAGCGTTGATGTATCAGGACGCGCGCACCAACGCTCTTATGGGCATCACAGATGTGATCCGACCAGCCATCATCTTGTGACAACGGTGATGCCTCGTAAAACCGTGCGCACCTTCATGATCCACGCGGTGCGCGTCCCTCAAAGGAGATCCTGATGCCTTTTTCCAGTACTTCCTTGAGCAGGTCATCGAACGGATTCGCAACCACGCTTTCCGCCACATCACGGAGCGGCGCCAGACGGCCACGAACCTCTCCCTCGACGGCCGCATATACAGGGCTGGCGATGTCATCGGACCCCAAGTTCCAAGGAGGCATTTCCGCCGATGGCCCCACGGGGTCGTCGTGTTCGCAGACGACGAGCCGTTGGCCTAACTCTTCGCCATTTGCTGTAGGTATCTCCTTTACCATCCCGCAGACGGGCGATTTTCTGAGAGAGGTCCCATTCGGTCCCCGCCAAGCCTCGTCCAATCGGCGGCCCGGCTCACCCCTTTTCTGACACCGGTGACGTTCCGTGACCCGGTGCCCTATGGTACTTCCCTCCGATCTACCGCTGCCCTCGCCTCCTCCCCGAGGGTGCACGGTACGCGGTCCTCTTCGCCGGCCTAACCCAGGCGCGGCACCTCAAACGATATGGAGTTCGCCTACCGAACGCTTATTGACACCTATGGCTTCAGCGCCGACAACATTTATGTACTCAACTACGACGGCACTAGGAAGGTCTGGACGTCACTCTCGGAAAATGGCCCGGGAACAACACTGCGTACACAATACAGGTCACTGGCAAAGGCACTCGCCGGCGTTCCAAGCAGCAATCGGCGACCTTTCGTCGAAGATTCGAGTCCGAGGATGTGCTCTTCATTAACCAACAACCATGGTGACTTCGACACATCGGTCAACGATTCATTCTTGTGTGGCTGGGTGAATGACGTGACGAACCCGCCCCCCAATAGCGATGGAGATTTCGACTACTACTACGCCACCGACTTCGCCGCTGACCTCTCAGCCCTGCCGGCATATCGCGCGCTCATGGTGCTCATCGAGCAGTGCAACTCGGGCGGGTTCAACCGCTTCCGATCGTGAACTCCAGCACGGCATCGTCCACCACTGTTAGTTCGGCAGCCACCTCTTCAGTAGAGTCATGGGGCTCATCGGACGGCAACTGGATATCTTTGCGTACAAGTCGATCGCCGGATCAATGGCGCGAATCCCAACAGCTCCGCCCTGGCCAGCAACCCTGACACCAATCACGATGGCGTCGTCGATAGCGACGAGGCATACAACTACGCCGTCGCTCAGGACACCTCCGACACCCCGCAATTCGATTGCTTCGGCCGGCGGCGCCAGTCTCACTCTGGATCGGCCGTACTACCTCCTGTGGCTTTGGTTCCTCCTACTCTGGCCTATCCTCGATCCGATCTTTCGAGAGTCATATCCTGAGGTCACCTACCCGCCGGTTCCCACTGCCCGACCCGGCCCCGTACTACGCGATGGTGACCAGCGCGCTCCCTGAACTCCAGGACCTGGTGCTCCCGCTCGTCGAGGAGGCCCTGGTCGGCTTGCGTGCCGATGCTGCGCGGGAGATTGTTCCCATCCTCGAAACGCGCCACGGGCTGATTCCATCCTGACATCCAAGCGATTCACCATTGGCAGCCTGCCGGTGCGTGTGAATCGTTTCCCCCGGCGTCGTAACCGACGTATCGTGCGGCGGGGACCCTGGCCGCTAGCGACTGATTCTGCGCAGACCAGCCGTCACGCCAGCGGCCGATACGACTGCTCGCGGACACACCAGCCACCCCAGCTCACGCCCCGGCGCGACTGCTTTCAGGCGCTGCCGGGGATCGGCTGCGGCGATCGCTTCGACCGTCGGGCGGTGCGGGGCCGGACATCCCTTAGCTGCGGTTGCGCTGTTCGCGCGAGCGAGACCCTCGGGCTTCGCGCTGAGATGAGCGTCGGCTCACGAAACGACGACAGCGCAGGAGGTTCCTCCAATCGGCCCGCCCCGCAGAACCTGATTGGTGATGGAATACGTTCCATGACCGACGACGCCAACGCCACCCCCGCCGCGCCTGACCCCGACGACCATGTCGCCCGCCTGCGGGCGGAGATCGACGCCGCCAAGGCCCGTCATGCTGGCTACCGCGCGCAGGCCGCCGAGACGGTCGCCCAAGGGGGGCCCCCGCGTCCGACCGACGAGGAGCTGGGGATCATCAAGACTGACGATACGGTCGGGAAGATCGCCGGTGACGCGAGTCAGGAGATCCGGGGCAGGCTGAGCCGCCTGACGTCGCGGTTCGCGCGTCGCGCGAAGAAGTAGGGCGTACGGTCGTCGACGCCTCATTGTCACGGCCGGCGCTACGACTGGCGCGGTTCAGCAATCCGCGGAGGCTGTTGCGCAAAGCTTGGGCTGATCGATCCGTCGGCGCGTGTTGGGAGGGGCGTTGTGTCGCTGGGTGGCTGATCGGGCGGTGTGACCGCCCCGGGGCCGTTTAGGCCCCGGAGGTGGCGATCTGGTGGCGGTGCAGCTTGGTGAGGTTGTGGGTTGCCATCAGTAATCGCCACTCGGTCCGCACCGCGCTGCGTCCTCTGTCGCAGGAACCGGGTGACACCCCGGTTGTGACGGGTGTGACCGAACACCGGCTCGACCATCTGTTTTCGCTGCTTGTAAAGCTCGTGGCCGTGTTCGCTGGCGAGCACGGTGCGCATCCACGTGTAGCGGCCGCCGCTCCACCCGGCCTCGCTGTTTGCGGCCGTGGACCCTCGGGCGGGATCAGCACCTGCATGTGCTTGTTGGCGATCACCTCGTCCATGTGCTGCTCGTTCCAGTACTGCGTGTCAGCCAGCGCGATCTCGGTCCGGGCCCTGACGCCGGCCCGCTGGAGCTCGGCGAGCGCGGCGGTGACCATCGGATCGAGGTGTGACCAGTCAATGTTGGTGTTGGTGATCTCAGCCGCGAGCACGATCTGCCCCCCGTCGACGACCGCCTGCGCGTTGTAGCCTTGGATGTATCCTTCACGAGCTTTCAACCGTCGGGTGTCGGGATCGGTCACGTTCACCTTCCCGTCCGGCACCTCCGGCGGTGTGTACGGCTTGGCCGGGCCACCGACCCGATGCCCACCGATCTTCCGGCGCCGCTCACGAAACTGCTCGTAGTCCGTGTTCGCCGCGGTTCTCCGCTCGAGCTCCTGCTCCAGCCGCTCCGCGGCGAGCAGCAGACGCTCCAGCCGGGAGCGCGGGATCGGGTCCGGGTCTGCCAGCGATCCTGCTCAAGTTGCCGGCGCGCCTCCCGAAGCCACCCCTCCCGTCCCTGCGTGCGCGCCACGATCCGCTGCTCATCAAATTGGAACTCCACCTCGCGAGCCTGCGGCTCGATCCTCGGGCTGCTCCTGCTCGCCCGGCTGCTTCAACTTCCGCCTGGCTTCGCGCAGAAACTCGCGCCGCCCCTCCGGCGTGTGCAGCTGCTCGGGCAGCTCATCACCACGCTCATCGCCATGCTCACGGTCCTCGGCCTCGTCGGTGTCGCGCACCTCCGCGAGGATCTCCGACGCGACCTGCTCAAACACCCGGGTGCAATCGGAGTTGGCGCTGCCCGCCAGCCGGGTCCCGTCGATCGCGACCAGCCCCGGCTTGACCAGCCCGGCCTCATCACACAGCCTCAGTACCTCGTTAAACAGTTCGGCGAGCGCCCGCTCATGCCGGCAAATGAACCTAGAGATAGTCGCGTGATCAGGCACCAAATTGCCGGTGATCACCCGGTAGGCGACATCCTGGCGACAGTGACACTCGATCTGCCGTGACGAACGCACCCCGGTCGCGACCGAATACAAAACCAGCGTCACCATCACCGACGGCTCATAAGCCGCCCGACCATGCCCATCCGCGCGATACGCGGCATAGAACCCGGACAGGTCCATGCCGCGACCGCGTCGATCACAAACCACGCCAAATGATCCGCCGGCAACCAATCCCGAACATCCGGCGGCAACAAAAACCCCTGCTCACGCCTACTTTCAATGAAATTCTGCGGCATCCCAGAATTCTCTTAATAGTGCTTTGTTAGGTTCACTCATTTGTCGTGGGGTGAAAGTGGCAGATGGGCGAGATCGACTGGCTGGCGGCAGGTTTGGCAGCGGCCGGTCCAGCACTTGAAGATCGGCTGCATCAGCAGCACGGCCTTCGGGAGTGTCAGGCCGGCCGCGGGTGAAAAGGGTCCAGCCGCTCGAGCGTGAGGAATCCGTGCGCGGCGGTGACCAGCGCGGTGTGGTGATACCAACCGAGCCAGGAGCGGCCTTCGTAGTGGTCCAGGCCGAGTTCGCCTTTGAGCTGTTTGTAGTCCAGCTCGATCTTCCAGCGCATCCGTGCCAGCCGGGTGAGTCGTTCCGGTTCGGTGTCGGCGGGCAGGTTCGAGATCCAGTAGTCGCTCGGCTCATCCTGGCCTTCGGGCCATTCGGCGATCAGCCATTCCTCGCGCGGGGGGACCTCGGCGCCTTCGCGCCACTTGACCTGATCTGCGCGCCATTGGTGAGCGGCGTGAACACGCGCAAAGATGAACCTGGAGGTGACCGGCTCTCCGTCTGGACCGTCGCGGAAGGTGACGGTCTGAGCGCTGTCGGTCGCGAGTCGGGCGATCAGCTCACCGATCGGCTCTGCGTTGCGGTCTGGGCGTAGTCGTTTGGGTCCAGCGCCGTCCTTTTTCTTGCGGGGAGGGACAGCAAACGTGGTGCCCTGCTCGAATACTTTCGTGTCCGGCCCGACACACAGCACGTATTCGCACGCGGCCTCATCAAGGCGATCACGCAGCCAGGTGTTCCCGCCATAGGCGTGATCGCCGAGCACCGGTGCCTTGGGCACTTCCCAGCCAGCAGGCAAGCTCGACCAACTCGACCCCGAGCTCCGACTTGGTCTTGAACGTAACCCGCTCGGGGATCTTCGCCTTGCGCCGGCGCTGCTCATCGGCACACCAGTCCTCGGGGAGATACAGCGCCCACCCAAGCGGCACCGTCCCTTCGCTCCCGACCGCGTGCAGCGACACCCCGATCTGACAGTTACCGCGCTTGCCCAACGTGCCCGAGTACTGGCGCTTGACACCTGGGGAGTCCTTCCCGTCCTTCGGAAACCCCGTGTCATCCAACAGCCACGCCTCAACCCCGATCTGTGGCGCGACCCGCTCCGCCGTCGCCCTCACGACCAGCGCCGGATCCCACGGACTATCAGCCACGAACTGCTGCATCGACTGGTAATCAGCGTCCCCACCGAGCCGCCCCACGAGCGGCTCAAGCGACTTGCGAGCCCCCTGCTCCAACAGGCCGCGCAGATACAACGCCCCGTTGACCCGCTGCACCGGCCGGTTCATCGCCGCGGCCAGCACCTCACCCGCGAACGCCTCCAAACGTTCCTTCACCCCCGCCGGCGCATCCGCATCCACCGCCATCACAGCCATGATGCCTCCTCGCGTCGAGAACACTCGGACGCAAGACAAATTCGGCAGCGACAGCCCGAACCCTACCCCCAACCTAACAAAGCACTATTAAACGCGGCAGACAG
Organism: uncultured Actinomycetota bacterium; assembly: GCA_963818135.1. Classification (GTDB taxonomy): domain Bacteria; phylum Actinomycetota; class Thermoleophilia; order Solirubrobacterales; family Solirubrobacteraceae; genus Palsa-465. The sequence continues at coordinate 18,029 of CAWFRF010000005.1, read as the reverse complement.
ACCCACTTTGTGCGACAGCCTCCGCGCAAAGGAGGGCCGTCGAGTCGATGTGCAGAGATGCTCGACGCCGCGGGAGAGCAGGTCCGCGGCCGGCGGTACTCAGGCGAGGCTGTGGATGATCGCGATCACCTCGTCGTAGCTGTAGCCGCGCTGGCGCGCGAATTCGATGAGGTCTTTCGTTCTGGTGATCACGTCGCTTTGTTCGGGGGTGCCAGTTACACGGATGGTGCGTCCACGGCCCATCTCGAGCAGGCCTTCGTCTCGGAGTAGTCGGAGCGCTCTCAGGACGGTGTTGCGGTTCACGTCCAGGACCGTCGCGAGGTCGCGCGCTTGGGGGATGCGGTCGCCTGGGCCCGCTTCGCCGTTGCTGATCGCGCGGCGGATCGCGGCGGCAACTTGTTCGTGCAGCGGTGTCGGGTCAAGGCGGCTGACGGAAGCGAGCGGTAGTTCCGTCTCGGTGTTGACATGCGCCATAAGACCACCAATACTAGCTTCAATGGCTGTTGGTGACTCAGCTCCTTTCACGACGTCACAGATCCCTTTTCGACCTTTTGTTCGGGGAGGCACGGGAGCTGGAGCGTCGGCGACGGAGACGCTATCTCGCGCTCGCGGCACTGGTCTGCGGATCGGCCGGGGTAGCGGTGACGCAGACAGACGGCGGCAAGTCATCCCCAGCTGCGATCGCATCGGCCAAGCCGGTCGGACTCCGCGCGGTGGGCGTGGTCGATGTCGGCGGCGGCCCGCAGGCGCTCCTCGCTACTGCGGACTCGCTGTGGATCGCGACCCCAACCAGCGTTGTCAGGTTGAACCTGCGCAAAGGTTCGAAGATCGCGCGGACGCCGATCCCCACCAACGGCGTCGACGCCGGCCTCGCTTTTGGTGCTGGCAGCATCTGGCTCGCACCGACCGGCAGTTCTCAGCTGCTACGGATCGACCCGTCAAACAACCGAGTCATCGCGAACATCCACCTCGGCGGCCAGCGCAACGGACGCCTGGCCTCGCTCGGTGGTGGCGTCGCCTTCCTTTACGGCCGCATCTGGGTTAGCCGCGACTCAAACGGCCCGCGAGGCGACGTGGTGCCGGTCAACCCCACGACCAACCAGGCGGCCGCAGCACCTATCACTGTCGGGTCAGGGCCCGACACACTCGTCTCCGCGTTCCGCTCGATATGGGTCGATAACACATCCGTCGTGATCGGTAAGAACGCCCCGTCCAGACCTATCCGGCGTTATCACGAATCGATCCACGAACCCGCCGCGCGATCGCCGAGCCGTTCTCGGGAACGCCAGCGGCCGGGTTCGGATCGCTATGGGTCCTCCAAACCAGCGCAGGATCCGACGACGCAGCAATCATCCGTGTCAACCCAGCCACCGGAAAAACTGTCGCCCTGATCGACGTACCGCGAGTCGTTGGCGTCTCCTCCGGTGATGGCCGCGTGTGGGCGATCTCGTACCCACGATCGCGGTCGGCAAGCACATTCCAGCCGATCAAGGGCACCGCAGCGTTGTGGCAGATCAACCCGCTAACCAACCGTGTCATCGGCAAGCCCATCCATCTACCGCTGATCCAGCCGGTCTCGATCGCCGTGTCGGACGGGCAACTCTGGATCGCCGACTACCAAAGCGGCAAGGCATCCATTTCCAGCTGACCAAGCATTAGCTCCTCCGGTATCGGCAACCCGCGCCGAAGACACGGGTGCGTCGGCCCGCGCGGACGACCGAGGCGGGCCATGCTGCCGGTCGCGCTGATGCTCACAGGGTGCGGGTCGGCGAACGACGCACCCGGCGAGGGCGAGACCCGAGCCGGGTTTCTGCAGCGTCGCGGATGTGTTGCGATACGTGTGTCGTGGTGGATCACGGCAGGTTCGTCGTCGCGGTCGACCGACCGCTGATCTCTGCAGCCCGGAAGGTTGGGGTGTCGCTGACCTTCAACCTGACGCGATCGCTTGATCTGGTCGGCAGGCTGCTCCCGGGCCCCGTCGCAGACATCCAACTGGTCGAAGGCAGCGTCGTTATTCCACACGCAGGGGGGACGCGGAGATCACCGACCCCTACAGCGGATTAGTGAAGCTCACCTTGGACATCCATCAGACCCGCAGCGCGTTGAAGCGATCCCTGCGGTCCTGGCTGCTCGATGACATCGCTCACGAGGTCGATCACAGCGTGCGGATCCTGTCGGGGCCTGGTTGCTGGCCCACCCTGCTTGACCAGTGCGTCTGGGAGGGTGTTGCCACCGCCTTTGACATCCAGGTCGAGCCCGGGGTCGATCCGCCTTGGACTCACTGGCTCAGGCTCTCGTCAAGAGCGCGTGATGTGGCGCCGCGCGCGTCCGCTCCTCAATGAGACTGGCCTATACGATCAGTGGTTCTTCGGAGGCGGTGGCGTGCTCTACTGGACCGGGTTTCAGGTCGGCTACCACATCGTGCGCGATTACCTCGCCCGGCACCGCGGGTCGACAGCAGCCTCGACCAGTCAAACGACTGCTATCCGCACGGCAGCGTGCCTCGCCGTGCTGGCGGTAGTCACCTCGCTCCGCCCGCGCGTCTTCCAATTGCGGGTGCCGTCGATCGGACTGAGGCTGGGCGCGCGCACGGTGGTGCATCCCGAATCGACGGCTTATTGCCCCGCAACGAACCGGGCCACGGCGGCCTTCGTGATGACCCCGTTGGTGACACCGACGCACGCGTCCCCTGCTTGCAGCACCGCCGGCTGATGCAGGCTTACGCCGGCGTTGGCCAGCATCTGGCGGGTCAGCTGGCCGCTGCTGGTGGGGTCGGGGAAGTTCGGGAACCCATGGGTGCGTAGGCAGCGAGCGAACGCCAGGAACGCCGCGATCTGTGCGGGACTGTGCGCCGCGGTTGGCAGGCTGCCGTCGGGCAGCAGGTGTTGGCAGGTCGTTGCCGCGGATTGGAACCGGGGCGACCGCGTCAGCGTTGAGTTCGGGCTCATCGCAGGCTTGATCTCGTGCGGCGAAGTGGTCGGGTCGGGGAGGTTGGTCACTCCGTGGGAGCGCATGCAGTCGGCGAAGTTGACCGTGTCCTGTTCCTTCTGGGCCTGTGTGAGGTGGCCGCCGGACCTCGACGTGCTGGGCCGGCTAGGCGAGTTCGAGCCACAGGCGGCGATCATCGTCGCGGCGGCGATCGCAACCATCAGAAGACTTGAGGTCGGTCTGCGCATGACCGAGGTGTAACTGGTTGCTGGTCACACGAGTGCAACAACTCGAATCGAGCAACACCCTGACCGCTGCGGACGGGCGGCGACCTAGAGGCTCGTACCGCGCTGCTCGCGGAGATCCTTGGCCAGCCCGTGCCAGAGACCCTCACGATCTACCCGCCGTTCTACTGTGACCACGGCCTCAACTTGGAGTTCGGCGAACGGGTCTTCGTCAACCAGAACTGACCGAGCGCAGATGCGCGAGTTCATCTGTAAGCACGTCTGTCGCCGGCAATAGCCACCTTCGCTCCTCTCGCCAGAGGGGTGACTCTCCGTCAGAGCAGTTTGTCGCGATGAAGCGGCATCGCTCAAACAGTCTTGCTGAAAGCCAGCCGCGGCCGAGCGCTCGTGAGGCTCGATCGGAGTCAGGCATCGAGGATGCCGCTGAGCTCGGACAGGTCTCTGATGTCGGGGCCGTGCCAGTCGAGATCCGGGTCCACTGCATGTCCGCTTTGTCGATTTTCGGGAGCGAATCGGTAGGCGGTCATGCCTAGCGCTTCGGCGCCGGTGAGCTCGTTGCTGCCTCCGTCACCGACGAAGACGCAATCAGTGGGTTCGACGTTGAGCGCGCGGATGGCGATCAGGTAGGCCTCCCGGGCGGGCTTGCGGAAACCCGTGACGCACGAGAATGACGTCGCCAGCACGTAGGGTGCGATTGGACTCTCTGACCAGATCTCGGGTGTCTCGGCCGAGCAGTCGCTGACAACACCGACTTGGACACTCGCGGCGGTGAGGGCCTGAAGAGCGGGAACGGCCCAGGTTTTTGAGAGGAGTCGGCGGGTAAGCAGCAGGCGGCGCTGTGCGGCGACCTCGAGGCTCTCCGGGGTTGGATCAGCGCCGAGTTGGTTGGCAAGCCGAGCCAATGTGTCGCGCAGATCGCCGAGCGTTCCGCGCATGCGCTCGTCATACGTGACGCGCACCAGCGACGCGAACTCCTCAGGGTCCACACCGAGGTCGTCGGCGATTAGGCGCGAAACCGTGTCCCGCTCGTCGCCTGAGCCGCCCGGAACCAGTGTTCCGAAGAGATCAAACAGAACAACCTGTGAGCCAGGGGCTTTCTCGGACCCCTTGAGCTCGCGACCGATGGGTGCGACGCGGCGGCTCCCGACGCGAAGACAGCTATGCGCCGAGGGTCAGCCGACACGCGCAAGCCGTGCCGAGTGAGCTGAAGCGCTACGGGTGCGCAACATAGGCGTGTTTCTCATCGTCTGAGAAGCCGCACGCTCGGTAGAAGGCGTGGGTCGCCGGCCGACGTGATCCCGTCTGCAGCATCGCCTTGTAACACCCGGCCTGCCAGGCCACCTGGAGAGTCGCGGCAACTATGGCTTTACCAAGTCCCTGCCCACGACGGGCCTCGTTGACTACAACGTTCTCGATGACAGCGTACGGCGACGCCGCCCGGGTCAGGTTGGGAACGATATTGAGATATGTCGACGCAACGATCGTGCCGTCTTCCTCCAGCACGAAGACCATCAGTCCAGGCGTAGACAGGATGGAGTCGAAGACAACCTGGGCCACGCTTGGCTCAAGCGGCGGATCATCAATATTGAGCTGGCGCAACAGCCCGAGGACCGCGTGCAAGTCCTCGCTCCGCGCCTCTCTGAACACACGCGTGACCATACCCTTCGCCGAGGGTGTCAGAGTAAGCCGACGAGTTCCGTGAGAGATTTGATGCGGTGCGGCTCCGTTACTGGGCCCGTGGCGGTGCGGTCTAGATGGATTGCCTGCAAGCCGGCTGCGCGTGCCGCGACGACGTCCGGTTCGTAGTGATCGCCGACGTGAACCACCGTTTCTGGAGAGACACCAAGTTGGGCGCATACGTGGCGGAAGGCCCTGATGTCAGGTTTGCTGTAGCCGATCTGATCGGAACAGAACACTGACCCGACGCGTTCGCTCAGACCGATCGCCGCAAGCTTTTGACGCTGCTGCTCGTCCTGGCCGTTGCTCAGCACGGCTACCGGAACACCGCATCGCTCAAGCATCACCAGCGCAGGCTCGACGTCGGGGAAAGCGCGCCATCTTTGAACGTAGAGAGTCAGGTACCCGTCGAAGGATGCGTCGACCGCGTCGGTTCCATCAAGCGGACGCCCGACTACCGAGAGCATCTCCCGCACCCGCTCGCGACGCTGCTCCGTCCAGTCCAACTCACCTCGATGCCAAGCGGCGACATGCCGCGTTTCGGCGTCAAACCAAGCGTCGACCAGCAGTTCGGTCGGCTTGACGTCCAACCCCAACAACCAGCCGCGAACCGCATCGCGGGCCGCCGATTCGTGATCAAACAGCGTCCCATCCAGATCGAACAGCACCAGTTCAGCTTCGTGCACCGCCGACAGCCTAGAGCTACCCGCGCTCTACCTGCTCAGCTGGCAATGCGGGTCTCTTAGTAGCTCGGGCGAACAGCATGCCGGGCGTGCACAGCGTGACAGTGGCGAGGTGCAACCGTGTGGCCGTGCACCTCTCCTCGAATTGTGGTCACAGAGTGTCCGTGTCGATGGCATCCCACGTGCTCGTGAACGGTGTCGCCGGACGGCAGGCGAAATAGCAAACGCGACATCGGCGGTTGCGAAGATCACATGGTTGGAACGAGTGATAGTGGTAGCCCGACCTGTCTTGCCGGGTTGCCGGCAAGACACCGCCCGGGCATGTCCGCAAAGCGGTAGCCGACTCCGTGGTCAGTCTGAATGAGGGGCTCGCCGTCGGCCGACCCGATCTTGCGTCGCAGGTTCGCGATGTGCGAGCGCAGCGTCTGTCGGGATTCGATATACGCAGGACCCCACACCTGCTGTAACAGAGTGTCGTGGGTCATCAGCCGTCCGCGATTCCGTGTCAAGACCCTAAGGAGGCTGAACTCGATCGGTGTCAGGTGGACCACCTCACCGTGGCGGCGGACCGTGCGTGCCGCGAGGTCGATTTCAAGCTCATCTAGTTTCACGCATGGTTCCTGACCTCCGGGGTCGGCTCGTCGGAGATTTGCAAGCAGACGGGCAACGAGTTCGCGTGGTCGAAACGGCTTGGTCACGTAGTCGTCCGCGCCGGCCTCGAACGCACGCACCAGCTCCTCCTCATCGCCCACGGCCGATACCAGAATCACCGGCATTGTGCTCCACTCGCGTAGGCGCCGGCAGACGTTCAAGCCATCGCCGTCAGGTAGTGCGAGCTCGATGATCGCGGCCCGGGGCAGGCGCAGAGCGCCTCGACCGAGTGCCTCTGATGCGGTGCGGGTCGCATCCACATCGAAGCCCGCGTCGTGCAGAACGACCCGCAACGCGTGCAGGCTCTGGGGGTCGGCGTCGCACAGGAGGATCCGGCGCCGATCGGTCACGGTACGGTGCCCGCGAACGGGCGGTGCCCCGCGCAGCGGCGCATCGTCAAGCGTTCGGGCGAGAGTGTCGTAGTGGCAAGGAGTCATCGCCAGGCATCTCCCCACGCCGGCCGGCCAAGTGGTTCGCCTGGAGGGTGTTCGGTCCACGGCAGCTCCTCGACGCGCCTCACAAACCCGGCGTAGACCTCGGCAGCCTGCTCCTCCGCGTCGAGCGCCGCCATGTACAACCCGAACGCGACTCTACGACGGGGACCAGCTTCGCTTGCCCAGAGGCGATACGCATCATTCGCCCAGGCGCACGACTCTCGCCAGTCAACGTATGCCTCAAGCAACTTGTCCACGAGCCTCGTTTGGCTCAACGTGTCCATCACATATCGCCTCATCGCGAGCCCGCTCGCTCGGTTTCAACGCGATGACCCGCTGCCCCACCGTTCAGGTTGTCCGCGAACAAGAGCGCCTCCAGGTCGGAACGCCGAACTGGCCCCCGCCGCGGCCCCGCGTGTTGCGGAGGTCGTGAAGTCAAAGTGGCGTGGTGGAGCACGAGATGTGCTGCGTCATAGCCATCATCAGCCGGTACGAAGAAGACACCGGTGACCATCGCCTTCAGCGTCTTGAGACCAGCACGCGTGATCGCGCTCGACATACTCATTCCTCCCTCCTGTCCCGCGTGCGGGCAGCACGCGCGGCTCGTCGTGTGGGGCTGGTGGACCGGGTCACTCGACTCGACGCCGCCGTGGCGCCGTCGGCTGGACGTGCGCAGGCCTCGCCGGTACTAGTCGGTTGCGCAGCCCCGAATCGCTCAGGATCAAGCTCGCGTTTAACCCGTCGGCGTGCGCGGTGCAGCCGCGACGTGATCGTCGCCTCGGGGGCGCCCAAGACTTGCGCCGCCTCAGCGTAGGAGAGACCGGCGATGTCTACTGCCACTAGCGCCAAGCGGAAGGACTCCGGCAGCTGGGCAATCGCGGGGAACACCTGCGCCGCGATCACCGCATCTTCTGGGCGCGTTGCCGCGCGGCGGTCGGCCACGTCCAGCCCGTCGAGCGTCGTGACCACACGAGGGCGACGAGCCGCAGTCCTCGTGTTCGTCGCGAAGGTGTTGCGCAGTGTTTGCATCAGATATGCAAACTCATCCTCACCGCGCAGAAACCGTGGCCGCGAGAGGATCCTCGCGAACGTATCTTGGACCAGATCCTCCGCAGTCTCCCGCGAGCCGCACAGCCCCCGCGCGGCTCGCAACAGGCAACCGAGGTGTGCAGCAACGACATCGGGATCGAGCTGTTTCATGCCACACCCGGAAAGGTCCGGGATCGTAGCCCGACGCCGCTCCCGCGGATCGAACGCCTCGACACCTGCGCAATCCCCGTGATCAGCCACTCTCTGACGCGAAGCTCCCGCGGGTCGAGCGGGATTCGCGGTGCGGATCCCGCCGTCGGTCCTTCGTCGGCGCACCACTCGCCACCGGCACGCCGCGCAGCCCATGTGGACCAACGCATAGCGGATCTTGATCGCCGGTTCACTGCCACCGATCCGGGCGCCGCAAGCGAGGCACAGCGGTCGCTCATTGTGAGCCCGGCGCGGGTTACGGCTTGGCTGGCGAGGGGCCGCCTGGGTTCGCTGCGCATCACGTCGCTCCTTCGGTTAGCGAGCCACGACAGTCGCAACAACGCGCGGTCGTCGAATCACGCGACGCGTAGTTCTCCTCCGGAACCCTCGTAGTCGGGTGGGGTAGACGTCCGACGCGCAGCTCCCGTGCCGGCGACCGCCGGAGCCGGCAGAGCTGACGCGCGGCCGGTCACCCCGACTCGCAGAACGCGGTCTACGGCCGGTGACGATTCCGAGACCATGCTCGCCCGCCGCGGGCATTGGCTGGAGGAGGCCCTGCAAATTCCGGCGTAGATGCCCTCAGGGGTACGGCGGCGGCGCGATGTCGCGCAGCACGAGCGGCTCGTAGCCGCCGCCGGTCATCTCCGGAGTGAACTCACCTATAGCGCCCATCCACACGTGCCGGTGAGTGTCAAATCAAGCCAAGGGTCGCCCGGGCGTCGATCCCCACAGGTCAGTTGTCATACGGGAGAGCTCCGAGAAACCTCCAGGCGAGCGCTCCACCATCTGAGCCGCACTGGACGCGACCGCGCCACCGACCGCTCCAAGCGTGTCGTAATCGTGCCGATCCGTTCTGGACCGTCACCTCGTGACGGCTTCGCGGGAGGTGCGCAGAGGGTTCGCGGCCACGACCGAGCCCGCGGAACGCGCTAGTTCTGTCGTGCCCGTTCTGCGCAGGCGGTCCCGGGTCTCGTGCATCAGCTGATGGGCTCGCTTGACGTGGGCTCCGACGAGCTGCCCGTCTTTCTTCACGACATCACCGCCGATGATCACCGTCTCGACGTCCGCCGGTCCCGCGCCGAGCACCATGACGGCGACTGGATCCCCGAACCCATCCAGGTGCGGCGAGCGCATGTCCACGATCGCGATGTCAGCCTGCTTCCCTGGTGTCAGGCTCCCGACCTCGTCCTCGAGATTCCATACCCGTGCGCCATCGAGGGTGGCGAGCCGCAGCATGTCGCGCTGATGGAGGTCGACGTCGCGACCCGCTCCCCTCGCTCCAACGCAGCGGCGTTAGCGCGGGAGCGTTCGGCGGCGATAGCGCCAGGCGCATCTCGGAGAACAGGTCCGTTCCTGCGCTGCAGATGGTGTCCACTCCGAATCCGCACGTAATCCCCCGCTCGAGCGCGCGGCCGGTGCCGGGGTAGGTGCCGAACTGCATGAGCATGTCCGTCGATGGGGTGATCGAGAGCGTGCCGTGACTGGCCGCGATCAGATCGAACTCGTCGTCGGTGAGCATGTTGCCGTGGGCGTAGTTGACGTCAGCGCCGAGCAGAGCGAACTGTTGAAGCGTGACGACGGCGTCTGCGGTGCCGGCCATGCCGACGTGCAACGAGATCGGTAGGTCCAGCTCACGGGCGAAGGCGAAGTCCTGCGCGTTGCGTTCCGCGCTCGTGAAGCACGGGCCCCGCAACGCCATTCCCATGCGCAAACGGCCGTTGACCCCACTCGAGAACTGTTCGTCGCGCATCCGGCGAGCATCTGCGGGGTGCTGCGGGTTCGGATCGTCGCTGGCCGGACCAGGTCCGCCGTAGAGGAAGTAGCCGCGTATGCCTGACTCCTGCAGCCCGCGGAGGTTGGCATCGGCGTGCGCGGGAGATCGGAGATTGTGTGCCCAGTCGCCGATCGTCGTGATGCCCGCATCGAGCGCCTGGAGGGCCCCCCACAAGGTACCGGCGTAGATGTCCTCGGGGGTGTGGCGTGGAGCGATGCCGTACAGCACTGCTGGCTCGTAACCGGCGCCGGTCATCTGCGGCGTGAAACCACCGATCGCGCCCTGCCACACGTGCCGGTGGGTATCAACCAAACCAGGGATAACAAGGCGGCCCCGTGCGTCGATCACCTCCACGCCGGGTCCAACCCCACCAAGCTGAGAGCCGACGTCAGCGATGACGCCATCACGAACGAGTACGTCGCCGTCCACGAAATCGCCGAGGCTCGGGTCGACGGTGACCACGTGACCATCTTTAATGAGTATGTCTTTGGGCACGACGGTTGGCACCTCCGATAGTCAAGGGGTAGACGAAACTGATTGATGAGCATGGCGCCGTCACTTGCTGGGGTAGGACCGGCCGCGGGAGGAGAGGGCGGCGGCCGGTCCAAGGAGATGTGGCACCCGACGCGCGCGCGGTGCTTAGTTAGTAGCGACCGCTGCTAGAGCTCGATCCAGGTGTGGAGACATGGTTACCTGCGGGAGTGCGCGCGAACCATGCGGCGCCGAACGCGGTGACGCCCGGGCCAGTGACGTCACCTGGCTTTTTGTCGCTGACGTAAACGTGCAGCGGATCGCCGTTCTGCGAGTCATGTTCCTCCTTCAGTTGGAAGGATTGACCGTCCCACCGACCAGCGACGCTCGAATCACGCAACGCGTAGTCCTCTACCGGAAGCCTCGTAGTCGCCCGGGACAGACCGGCGGTACGGGCGAACTCCGGTGCTTAGTTACAAGCCGGCCGACACCTGCTGTTGTTGCCCGGGCCGGTCACTCGAAACCCGTGGAAAGCGAGCGCCGCTCGCGTCGCGCTAGCCGCTCCTGGGACGGCTGTGTCAGCTCAGACAGTCGCTGCAGGTCGCGGGCTGCCGCCGCCTCGCGGTCGAGCGCTGCGCGGTATGCCAGATACGCGTCCGCGCCGTGCGGCGCGTCGGCATCGAACCATGCGCGCAGTGTGTGTTCGGATTCGAACTCTGCCGCGACCCAGGTCATATGCGCGTCGTCAAGCAGACGGACGGCGATCACGGCCAGGTCGCGGCTGATGCTTCGATCGGTCTTCGCTGGAATCGCCATGAGATATGCCTGAGCCTCGGTGGACTGGTCGACACGAGCGTAGGCGCGCTCTTGGTTGCTCGAATCACTGGGTGCGTAGTCTGCGACCGTGATGCGCGTAGTCGGGAGGTGTCGGCGGGGCGGCGGGCGCGGTATGGTCGCTGTTCCATGGTCACTCAAGGGCCGGGGGAGGTGTTGCACGGCCGGCGCGTCGAGCGCGACGCGCTCTTGCGGCTGCTCGAGGCCGCGCGGGGCGGGCAGAGCCGGGTGCTGGTCGTGTGCGGCGAGGCGGGAGTTGGTAAGTCGGCACTCGTGGAGTCTGCGATCGGGTCAGCCACGGGGTTCCGGGTCTTGCGGGCGGTTGGTGTCGAGTCGGAGATGGAGCTCCCGTTTGCGGCCCTTCAGCAGCTGTGCGCGCCGATGCTGGATCGGCTGGCCCGGCTTCCCGGTCCCCAATGTGATGCGTTGGCGGTGGCGTTTGGGTTGCGGGCGGGGGACGTGCCGGATCGGTTTCTGGTTGGGCTGGCCGTCTTGAGCTTGTTCGCGGACGTGGCCGAGCAGTGCCCGCTTGTGTGCGTGGTTGATGATGCGCAGTGGCTTGATCGGGCCTCGGCGCAGGCGCTCGTGTTTGTGGCTCGGCGGCTGTTGGCCGAGTCGATCGCGCTCCTATTGGTGACGCGGGACCCGGCCGAGGAGCTCGAGGGACTGCCGAAGCTGGCAGTCGAGGGCCTGCGCAACGGTGACGCGCGGGCGCTGCTGAGCTCGGCACTGCGGGTGCCCCTGGATGACCGGGTACGGCAGCGGATCGTCGCTGAGACGCGCGGTAACCCGCTGGCGTTGCTGGAGCTGCCGCGAGGGGCGACGCCGGCTGAGCTGGCGGGCGGGTTTGGCTTGCTGGACGCACTAGGGCTGTCGGGGCGAATCGAGGACAGCTTTCGTCGCCGGCTCGCGGGGCTTTCGGCCGACACTCAGCGACTGCTGTTGGTCGCTGCGGCGGAGCCGATCGGTGACCCCGTGCTGGTGTGGCAGGCGGCAGGGCGGCTCGGGATAGGATTGTCGGCCGCTGCCGACACCGACGGCTTGCTCGCGATCGGCACACATGTGACGTTTCGTCACCCACTCGTCCGATCGGCGGTATATCAGGCGGCGTCGGCTTCGGAGAAGCAGGCTGTGCATCGCGCGCTGGCGGAGGCGACCGACCCGGAGATGGACCCCGATCACCGTGCTTGGCACCGAGCGCAAGCGGCGTTTGAGCCCGACGAGGAGGTCGCAGCGGAGCTAGAGCGCTCGGCGGCGCGCGCTCAGGCCCGCGGAGGCTTGGCGGCAGCAGCCGCGTTTCTGGGCCGTGCCGCCGCGCTTACGCCTGAGCCGGCGCGCCGAGCCGAGCGCGCGCTTGCGGCTGCCCAGGCCGAGCACCAAGCCGGCGCCCTCGACCGGGCCGGCGCGCTCCTTGCGGTCGCCGAGTCGGGCCCACTCGACGCCCTCCAGCGCGCGCGAGCGGAGCTGCTGCGCGGTCAGATCGCATTCGCCGCGAGCCACGGCGACGATGCTCCGCCGCTGCTGCTGAAGGCCGCCAAGTCGTTTGGACCGCTTCATGGAAGGCTCGCGCGCGAGACGTATCTCGAAGCCCTCACCGCCTCGCTATTCGCCGGCCGCCTTGCGATCAAAGGAGGTCTGCTCGAGACCGCGCAGGCCGCCAGGGCGGCGCCGCCACCGTCGCAGCCTCCGCGCGCATCTGATCTGTTGCTGGACGGTCTGGCGGCCTTGATCACCGAGGGACACGACGCAGGAACGCCGACGTTGAAACGGGCGGTTAGTGCCTTCCGGCGCGAGGACATATCTCGAGAGGAGGCGATCCGGTGGGGGTGGCTCGCATGCCGCGCCGCTGGACTTCTGTGGGACGATGAGGCGTGGGACGTGCTTTCCGCGCGTCTCGTCCAGCTCGCACGCGATGCGGGCGCGCTGAGCGCGCTCCCCTTGGGGCTCACCATACGCTCGGGGATGCAGTTATTTGCGGGAGAGTTTGCTGTAGTCGCCTCGCTCGTCGAAGAGGTGGCGGCGGTCAACGAAGCCACGAGCACCAGCCTTGCCCCCTATGGGGCGCTGCTGCTGTTCGCATTCCAGGGTCGTGATGCCGAGGCCCGTGAGCTCATCGAGGCGGCCACAAACGAGGTTACGCGTCGGGGTGAGGGGCAGGGGCTGACGATCATCCAATGGGCGACCGCTGCGCTTCACAACGGGTTCGCCCGCTATGAGGAGGCACTGGTCGCGGCCCAGCAGGCCGCTGAGGATTCTTACGTGATCTGGTTCTCAACGTTTGGGATGGTCGAGCTGATCGAGGCGGCTGTCCGGAGCGGGCGGCTCGGGCTCGCTGCCGAGCACCTCGACCGCCTCTCGCAGAGAACCGCAGCTAGCGGCACTGACTGGGCGCTCGGGATCGAGGCCCGATCGCGCGCATTGCTGAGCGAAGGTGAGACGGCCCACGTGCTTTACCGCGAGTCGATCGAGCGGCTCGGCCGCACCCGCCTCCGGTTGGAGCTCGCCCGCGCCCACCTCCTGTACGGCGAATGGCTTCGCCACGAGGGCCGGCGTCTCGACGCCCGCGAGCAGCTACGCACCGCCCAAGAGCTTGTTCAGGCAGTTCGGCATGCAGGCGTTCGCCGAACGGGCTCGGGTCGAACTCGAGGCGACCGGCGAACACCCCCGCAAACGAGCCGTCGACGCACGCGACGAGCTCACCGCCCAGGAAGCACAGATCTGCCGCCTTGCTGCCGACGGCGCTACGAACCAAGCGATCGCCGCACAGCTGTTCATCAGCCCGAGCACGGTGGACTATCACCTACGCAAGGCGTTCCGCAAGCTCGGAGTGAAGTCCCGCCGCCAACTCAACCAGCACGTGCTCCAGCCAGACGCAAGCGCGGAACCTGCCGCTAGGAGGACTGACCCTTCCGAGTGAGGCTGGCCGTCGGCCCGCTGGTGCCCCGAACTCGCCTTCTCCTTCGCCTGGTGGCCGCTATTGGCGAAGTGGTTGGTGCCCTTCGTGAACGAGCCTGGGACGATGATGGTCGTCTCGATGTCGAACCGAGACAGGCCTCAGCGGCGTAGCTGACGGCGAGAGCGTCCATGCCCGCCTTCGCGGCGAAGGTCCCGCATCGGCGAGTGCTCGTGCACTCAAGGCGCCGAACCCGCTCGAGGCGCCCGTCACGCTGTCCCGACCGCGCGGCGTAGGCCGCGGTGCCGTCACATCCAGAGTGGGTGGTTGCCCGGCGCCTCGGGCTGGGTCAGTTGATCGGCGAGATCATGCCGCCGTTGACGTAGATCGTCTGGGCTGTAACCCAACGGGTCTCCGGCGCCGCGAGGAAGCGCACCACGGGAACGACGTCAGCCGGCTCGCCTAGCTCGCCGTTGATGGTCATGCCCGACAGCCAGGCGATCGTCTCCGGGGTCTCGGCGTTGTAGAAGAAGCTGGTCTTCTGTGGACCGGGGGCGATGCAGTTGACAGTCACCCCGCGCGGCCCGATCTCCTTGGCGAACGCCTTGGTGAAATGCTCCACCGGTGCCTTGCTACCCGCGTACGCAGAGTAGGTGGCGGCCGTCACAGCGACTTGGGTCGTGACCATGTTGATGATCCGGCCGTTATCGGCCATCTTGTCGTAGGCCTCGCGCATGAAGAAGTACGGGATTTTGGCGTTGATCGCGAACGAGTCGTCAAAGTCCTTCTCGCTAGTCTCGACCAGGGGCTTGCGGATGATCAGCCCCGAGGTGTTCACCAAGATGTCCCATTTCCCGAAGCGGTCGATGGTCGCGTCGACCAACCGCGTGATCTGACTGGTGTCGGACAGATCACCTTGATGAGCGACCGCCTCGACACCGAGCCCTTGAGCTCGTTGACGATGTCCGCCGCTTCCTGGGCGCGATGGGGAGAGTTGTAGTGCACGACGAGATTGACGCCATCTCCCGCGAGAGACTCAGCGAACAGCTTGCCCAGATTCGCGGTGCCCCCGGTGACGATCGCGACTCGACTGTTCCCGCTGCTTGAGGACGTCACAGAAGTACTCATCTCTGCTCCTTGGTTTGAAGGTGGACGCGTTGACAGTCACAGGGGACCGGCGGTCATCGAGTCATGGAACGCGTAGTCTGCGCTCGGACGATCTCGTAGTTACCGGGTCAGGGCGGTTCGCGCGCGGAGCTTCGGCGGTCATGCGACGCGGAGTCCGCGACCGAAACTTTCGTAGTCACTCGGTGTCGACAACCGCCCCCCGCGCGGATATGGTCGGTGTTGCATGGGCACTGAGGGGGCTGCAGAGGCGCTGCACGGCCGCCGCAGCGAGCGCGAGATATTGGATCGGTTGCTTGGCGTAGTACGCGGTGGGCAGAGCCGGGTGCTTGTGATATCCGGCGAGCCGGGGGTTGGCAAGACGGCACTGTTGGAGTCAGCGATCCGATCCGCGTCGGGGTTCCGGGTCGCGCGCGCCGTGGGTGTCGAGTCCGAGATGGAGGCCGGCGTTCGCGGCCCTCCAGCAGTTGTGCGCGCCGATGCTGGACCGTCTGGGACGACTGCCTGCGCCTCAGCGCGACGCGCTTGAGGTGACGTTCGGGTTGACTGCGGGAAAGCCGCCCGATCGCTTTCTGGTCGGGCTGGCCGTG
Organism: uncultured Actinomycetota bacterium; assembly: GCA_963818135.1. Classification (GTDB taxonomy): domain Bacteria; phylum Actinomycetota; class Thermoleophilia; order Solirubrobacterales; family Solirubrobacteraceae; genus Palsa-465. The sequence goes on along the minus strand of CAWFRF010000005.1, from coordinate 2,485 downwards.
CTGAGCCTGCTCTCGGAGATAGCCCGTGAACGCCCGCTCGTATGTGTCGTTGATGACGCGCAATGGCTCGATCGAGTCTCGGCGCAGACGCTTGTCTTTGTGGCGCGGCGGCTGTTGGCGGAGTCGGTCGCGCTGATCTTCGCGACGCGGGATCCAGGCGAAGAGCTTGAGGGATTGCCGCGACTGGTGGTTGAGGGCCTGCGCAACGGTGACGCGCGGGCGCTGTTGAGCTCGGCACTGCGGGCGCCCTTGGATGACCGGGTGCGGGAACGGCTCTTGGCTGAGACGCGGGGCAATCCACTGGCGTTGTTGGAGTTGCCTCGCGGATTCACGGACGCTGAGCCAGGGGGCGGCTTTGCGTTGCGGGACGCACCGGGGCTGTCGGGCCGGATCGAGAACACCTTTCGGAGCAGGCTCGCGCGACTACCGGCTGATACCCGGCGGCTGATGTTGGTCGCGGCGGCGGAGCCGGCCGGGCGATCCGGTGCTGATGTGGCGGGCGGCCCGTTTGCTCGGGATCGAGATGGCGGCGGCTGCTGACACCGACGGGCTGCTCGCGATTGGCACCCGGTGACGTTCCGCCACCCGTTGGTCCGATCATCGGTGTATCAGGCCGCTTTGTCGAAGGAGAAGCAGGCCGTGCACCGCGCGCTTGCCCAGGCAACCGATCCCGAGGTCGACCCCGATCGCCGTGCTTGGCATCTAGCCCAAGCGACGCCCGGGCTTGACGAGGATGTAGCTTCCGAGCTCGAACGTTCGGCGGGCCGAGCCCAGGCGCGCGGAGGGTTCGCGGCAGCGGCTGCGTTCCTGGAAAGGGCGGTTGCGCTGACGTCCGAACCGGCGCGCCGCGCCGGGCGTGCGCTGGCCGCGGCCCGAGCTAAGTACCAAGCTGGCGCCTTCGACGCGGCGCTCGGACTGGTCGGCATCGCGCAGTCGGGACCGCTGGAGGAGCTCCAATACGCCGAGGTGGACCTGCTGCGCGGTCAGATCGCGTTCGCGTTGAGCCGCGGTCGTGACGCACCACCCTTGTTACTCAAAGCCGCCGAGCGGCTGGCGCCGCTCGACATCGGCCTCGCGCGCGATACCTACTTGGAGGCCTTGTCCGCGGCCCTGCACGCCGGTCGCCTGGGCGCCGACGATGGCGTGCGGAAGATGGCCGATGCCGCACGCCGGGCCCCCCCGTCGCACCAACCCCCTCGAGCTTCCGATCTGCTCCTCGACGGGCTGGCCGTGCTGCACACGGAGGGGTATCGCGCTGGGACGCCGATGCTAAAGCGGGCACTGCACGCATTCCGAAGCGAGGAACTCTCCAGTGAGGAGGGGATTCGCTGGCTATGGCTGGCATGTCGCACCGCCATGGATCTGTGGGACGACGACAGTTGGTTCGTGCTCTCCGCCCGGCACGTCCGGCTCGCTCGCGATGCTGGCGCGCTGACCGTGCTGCCCCTTGCGCTCAACCGGCAAGCGGGCATACATCTGTTCGCCGGCCAGTTTGCGGTGGCCGAGGCTTTGGTCGAAGAGGCGCGCGCAGTCAGCGATGCGATCGGCAACCCGGACATTTCCTATGCTCGCGTGATCCTCGCCAGCTTGCGCGGCCGCGAGGGGGAGGTGTCACGGCTGATCGCGGCAGGCGACCGGGACGCCACCGCCCGTGGCGAGGGCAGGATGATCGCCGCCGGCGGGTACGCGGCTGCTGTGCTCTACAACGGTCTCGCCCGGTACGACGATGCGCTGGCGGCCGTCCGGCAGGCCACCGAGTACCCGGAGGATTTGACGTTCTTCACCTGGGGGCTCGTCGAGCTCATCGAGTCGGCGGCCAGGAGCGGGAAAGCCGATCTCGCCTCCGAAGGCCTGCGCCGGCTCTAAGAGATGACCAGCACCACCGGCACCGACTGGGCGCTCGGTGCCGAGGCCCGCTTGCGGGCCCTTCTGAGCGAAGGGGAAACCGCCGAGGCGTTGTATCGCCGGGCGATCGAGGCGGTCAAGCGCACCCGCATTCGTCTAGAGCTCGCTCGGCCCACCTCCTGTACGGCGAATGGCTGCGCCGCGAGAAGCGACGTCTCGACGCGCGCGAGCAGCGGACGTATCGCCGATGAGATGTTTACCGAGTTCGGGATGGAGGCGTTCGCCGAGCGCGCCCGGGTCGAGCTCAAGGCGACCGGCGAGCACGCCCGAACGGACAGTTGAAAGGCGACGACCTGACCCCCCAGGAAACACAGATGTGCCGCCTCGCGGCCGACGGCGCCACGAACCAAGATATCGCCGCACAGCTGTTCATCAGCCCGAGCACAGTCGACTACCACCTGCGCAAGGCGTTTCGCAAGCTCGACGTGAAATCCCGCCACCAACTCAAACAGCAAGTGCTCGACCCACTCACAAGCGCGGAGCCTGGCTCTCGTGGACGCTGACCCGCAGCACCAGAGGCTGGCTGCCGGGCGGTCCTGCGGGCTGTGTCCAACAGCGGTTTTGCAGGTATTTTCTGTGA
>CAWFRF010000004.1:0-60951 GCA_963818135.1 uncultured Actinomycetota bacterium | reverse complement strand
ATGTCCATACGGCTAACTCAGGTGCCGTCCGTTGGACGACTTGGACAGAGGCATCCCGGCTTTCGGTGGGGGTGGCCCGCTGGCCACCCCCCTCCGGGCGGCCCAGCGGGGCCGCCCCTGGACGAAATGCGTCTGTGCCAGATCAGCTCGGCTGCGGCACGATCCGGATGTACGGCTTGGGCTCCTCCCACTCACCGAAGAGCTCCGTCGCCTGCTCGTTGTTGACCGATCCGGCGATGATGACCTTGTCGCCCTGCTGCCACTGCGCCGGCGTGGCGACCTTGTGGTTGGCGGTCAGCTGCAGCGAGTCGATCACCCGAAGCACCTCGTCGAAGTTGCGGCCGGTGGTCATCGGGTAGACGAGGATCAGCTTGATCTTCTTGTCGGGCCCGATAACGAACACGTTGCGCACCGTCTGATTGTCGGCGGCGGTGCGGGCGCCGGAGTCTCCATCGGTGCCCTCGGGCAGCATGTCGTAGAGGATCGAGACGTGGAAGTCGGCGTCGGAGATGATCGGGTAGTTGGGGGCGTAGCCCTGGGTCTCCTCGATGTCCTTGGACCAGTCGTCGTTCTTGTCGACCCCGTCGACCGACAGGCCGATCACCTTCACGCCACGGCGCGCGAACTCGGGCTCGATTCGGGCCATGTACCCGAGCTCGGTCGTGCAAACCGGCGTGAAGCTCTTGGGGTGCGAGAACAGCACGGCCCACGAGTCACCGATCCAGTCGTGGAAGCTGATCGGCCCCTCGGTCGTGTCAGCCTGAAAATCCGGCGCCGTCGCGCCCAGTGCAAGCGTCATGGTGCTCCTTTGTTAAGCGAGTAAGTGAAGTTTATCGCGGGGTCGCTGTGGCAGACTCACGTTCCTGTGCCTGCGCCCACCGACAAGATTGGCAAAACCTATACGCCGGTCGTCTATTCCGTGGGCCGTGAAAAGGTACGCGAGTACGCCGCGGCGGTGGGAGAAAGCAACCCTCTGTATTACGACGTCGGGGCAGCTCGTTCCGCCGGCTACGACGATGTCGTGGCGCCGCCGATGTTCGTCGTCGTCTACTGCTCGAGCGCGTTCATGACGGCGCTGTTCGATCCCGAGCTGGAGATCGACTTCGCCCGCCTGGTGCACGGCTCCCAGGAGTTCCGCTGGGAGCAGCCGGTCGTCGCCGGCGACGAGATCACGACGACGCTGAGCGTCAAGTCCATCGCCGAGCGCGCGGGGCTGCGCTTCGACACGTTCGAGACCGTTTCCGTGAACCAGCGCGACGAGACCACCTGCATCGGTGACTGGTCGACGATCATCCGCGGCGAGGACTGACCGGTGGCACTCGACGCTGGCGATCGGATCGAACTGCGGGTCATGCCTGACCGCTATGTGACCGTGCGTTACGCAGGCGCGTCAGGCGATTTCAATCCGATTCACATCGATGAGGAGTTCGCGGTCGGAGTCGGGCTCCCGGGGCGGATCCTGCACGGCCTCTGGTCGATGGCACAGGTGGCCCGTGCCGCCACCGACGCGGCGGGCGGCGATCCCACGGCGCTTCGCAGCCTGAGCGTGCAGTTCCGCGGGATGGGCCGGCTCGAGCAGGAGATCGTGATCAGCGGCGAGGTCAAGGCGGTGGCCGACGGCGTCGCGACCGCGAAGCTCGAGGCGGTCCAGGGAGACGCCCGTCTGATCCGCAACGCCGCCGCCGAGCTGCGCGCCGGCTGAGCACGTACGCGGCGCTCCTAAACTTCTCCGCATGCTGAGCGAGCGCCAGGAACTGGTTTTGCAGCGCGTTGTCGAGGAATACCTCGACGGCGGCGCGCCCGTGGGCTCCAAGGCGCTCTCGGTCGGTTTCGCCTGGGGGCCTTCGACGATCCGTCACGAGCTCGCCAATCTCGAGGAGATGGGCCTGCTTCAGCACCCACACACCTCGGCGGGTCGGGTCCCGACCGAGTCGGGGTACCGCTACTTCGTCGACAAGCTGCTTCCGGCCAAGGTCGAGTCGCCGCCGCTGGCGCTGTCGCTGGTGCGGCGCGAGGTCGACGAGGCGATGCGGGTCACGACCGAGACGATCTCCCAGGTCACCAACCTGCTGGCGATCGTCACCGCGCCCGCGATCAACACCGCCACGATCCGCCATATCGAGCTGCTGACATTGCAGCCGCAGGTGCTGATGGTGGTCGTGATCACCTCCACCGGTGGAGTCAACAAGCGGATGTTCACCTTCGACCGTCCTGTCGACACTGGCCTGGCCGACTGGGCGTCGAGCTACCTGAACGAGCGGCTCGTCGGAACCGGGCTCGGCACGCGGCGGCTCACCCTGCGACTGCTCGACCCGTCGCTGTCGCGCGCCGAGATCGAGTTCCTGACCGCGCTGGTGCCGGTCTTCACCGACATTTCGGAGGCCGCCGAGGATTCCGTCTACATCGACGGCACCTCGCGCCTGCTCGCGCTCGACCGCAGCGGCGATGTCAGCGAGCTCAACTCGCTGATGGACATGCTCGAGCGGCGCGTGACGATGCTCGGGATGTTGCAGGCCGCGCTCGGCGGGCAGGAGGTGCGCGTGCGCATCGGAACCGAGAACGACCAGCCGGCACTGCGTTCGCTCGCGCTGGTCGCCGCCGGCTATGGCCTGCCCCAGCGCAACCTCGGCACCGTCTCGGTGATCGGGCCGCTGCGGATGGATTATCCGCGCGTGATCGAGGTCGTCCGCGACGCAGCCGCCCAGCTTTCGAGGTTCGTGGCCGAGGTCTACGACGAGCGATGAGCGCGTCAACGCCCAAGCGCGACTACTACGACGTCCTCGGTGTCTCGCGGGGCGCCGACGACGCCGAGATCAAGAAGGCCTTCAGGCGCCTCGCGCGCGAGCTGCACCCCGACGTCAACAAGGACGATCCCAGCGCCGAGGAGCGCTTCAAGGAGGCCGCCGAGGCCTACGAGGTGCTGTCCGACTCCGATCGCCGCGCGACCTATGACCGCTACGGCCATGAAGGCCTGCGCAGCGGCGGCTATTCCCCCAACTTCGAGGGCTTCGGCTCGATGTCGGACCTCTTCGAGGCGCTGTTCGGCGGTGGCCTCGGCGGGGCCTTCGGCAACGCGTTCGGCGGCGGCGTTCCCGGACCGGCGCAGGGTCAGGACATCCAGGTCGGCGCCGAGATCACGCTGCGAGGAGGCCGCGCACGGTGTCTCGGTCGAGCTGAGATACGACGCCGTTGTCAGATGCGGTCACTGCCACGGCAACGGCGCCGAGCCCGGCACTCCGATCGAGACCTGCCCCAAGTGCCAGGGCAGCGGGCAGTTGCGCACCGTCGCGCGCACGCTGATCGGCCAGGTGATGAGCACGACCGTCTGCGATCAGTGCGGTGGTGATGGCAAGGTCGCCGTCGAGCCCTGCCATGTGTGCCACGGCCGCGGCCGGCTCCCCGAGAATCAGTCGATCTCCGTCGACGTGCCGGCAGGGATCGCCGATGGCCAACGCATCCGAGTCACCGGACGCGGCCACGCCGGTGACCGCGGCGGCCCTCCAGGCGACCTGTACGTGCTGGTGCGCGTCAAGGACGATGCGCGGTTCGTGCGCGACGGCGACGACCTGCTGACCGCCGTGGACATCTCAGGTCCGCAGGCCGCGCTCGGATCGACGGTCGAGGTGCCAACCATCGACGGGCCGCACGAGCTCGAGATCCCGGCCGGCACGCAGCCGCACGAGACGATCATGCTGCGTGGCGCCGGGATGCCGTCGCTGCGCGGCCGCCGCCACGGTGACCTGCGCGTCGTCGTCAACGTGATCACGCCGCGCAATCTGACGAACGCGCAGCGCGAGCTGCTCGAGCAACTGAACGCAACGCTGACGCCCGAGAACCTGCACAGCGACGAGGGCGTGTTCGCGAAGCTGCGTCGCGCCTTCCACCTCTAGGGCGCGATGCTGCGGCTGGCGGTGCGAGTGCGCCGCGCCGACGCGGAGCTGGTCTTGGCTGAGCTGCTCGAGCTCGCTCCGAGCGGTGTCGAGGAGGTCGATATCGACACCGGGACCGTGGAATACGCGGTGTACGGAGCGCCCGGGGAGCTGCCCGAGCTGCCCGATCTTCAGGCAGCCGCCGGTACCGCGCTGATCGACGTCAGCACCAGCGAGGTCGCCGATGACTGGGCCGACCGCTGGCGCGAGTTCCACAAGCCGCTGGTGCTCGGCCGAGCGGCTGAGCGTGCGGCCACCCTGGGAGCCGCCGCAGGGCACGGCCCTCGATCTGGTGATCGACCCCGGGCGGGCGTTCGGCACCGGCGCGCACCCGACGACGCGTCTCTGCCTGGAGCTGATGCTGGATCTGCCCGTTACCAGGGACGGGGCTGGGCGGCACAGAATCCCCCAACCCCGGCGCGATCGACCTCGGCTGCGGCTCCGGGGTGCTCGCGATCGCAGCCGCGAAGCTTGGCTGGGCTCCGGTGCTGGCGCTCGACTACGACCAGCTTGCGGTCGACGCAACGGTCGAGAACGCCGCCGTCAATGGCGTCGGCGACCGCATCGATGTGCGGCGCTTCAACCTGATGAACGAGCCGGTGCCGCCCGCGACGCTGGTGCTCGCCAATCTGCTCGGCCCGTTGCTGCTTGCCTGGAGCGCGGCGATGGCCGGGACCGCGCACAGCTGGATCATCGCCAGCGGGCTGCTGGAACTCGGAGGCCATGCGCGTTTCGCGGTCCTTCGCCTCGCACGGATACCGCGAGTCCAGGCGCCTGATCAGCGGTGAATGGGCCGCGCTCTTGATGGTGGCGCCCGACCGCGGGTAACGTCTGCCGTATCAGCCAGCACATCGTCATAGCCGGTGGCGGGTTCGGCGGTTACTACACAGCGAAGAAGCTCGAGCGGCTGGCTCCTGCCGGCGCGCGCATCACGTTGATCAATGACGTGAACTTCCTCCTGTACTCGCCGCTGCTTCCGGGCGCCGCTGCGGGCACGCTCGACCCTCGCCACATCGTGGTGCCGCTGCGCGATCACCTCAAGCGAGCTTCGCTGCGAGTCGGCTACGTGACCGGCGGCGACCCGCAGCGAGATCTGCTGCGCGTGGAGATGATCTCGGGCGACTTGAAGGAGTACCGCTACGACCACCTGGTGATTGCGCTCGGCTCGATCTCGCGCGTGCTCCCGATCCCCGGCCTGGTGCAGTACGCGATCGGCTTCAAGACGATCGCCGATGCGACCGCCCTGCGCAACCGCATAATCGGCCACTTCGAACTGGCCGAGGGACTCGACGACAAGAGTGCGCGCGCCGCGTACCTGAGCTTCGTGTTCGTCGGCGGCGGCTATTCCGGGCTCGAGGGAATCGCAGAGCTCCAGGGCTTCGCCCGCGACGCGATCAAACGCTACCCACGCTGCCGCGAGACGGGGACCCGCTTCATGCTGGTCGACGCCGCCTCGCGCGTGATGACGGAGCTCCAGCCGCAGCTGGCCGACTGGACGGTCGAGCTGCTGACCAAGCGCGGGATCGAATTCCGGCTCGAGACGACCGTCTCCGAGGTGGGGCCGGACAGGATCGTGCTCTCCACCGGGGAGACTGTCATGGCGCGCACGGTCGTCTGGACGGCGGGGGTGCGGCCAAGCCCGGTCGCCGCGAACCTTGGTCTGCCGCTCGAGCAGGGGCGCATCATCTGCGACAAGTACATGCGTGTCGAGGGCTACGACAACGTCTGGGCGATCGGTGACATCGCCGCCGTGCCCGATCCGGCTCGCCCCGGCCACCCGAGCCCGCAGACGGCGCAACACGCGATCCGCCAGGGCAAGCTGCTGGGCAAGAACATCGCGCGCGTGGCTCGCGGCCAGCAGCCGAAGCCGTTCAAGTTCAAGACGCTCGGCTCCTTCGCCGACCTCGGCCGCCACCGGGCCGTCGCCAACCTGATGGGGATCCGTGTCAAGGGGTTTCTCGCCTGGGCGATCGCCCGCGGCTACCACCTCGCGTGGATGCCGGGTCTCGACCGCAAGTCCAGGCTGATCGCCGATTGGTCGGTGGAGATCCTGTTCCCGCGCGACCTCGCCGATATGGGCCAGCTCGGCCACCCCGATCCGCTCGCTGACGCAACTGTCCAATGATCAGTCGGCTGAATCCTGGCCACGCGGATGATGCGTCGGCGTCGACTGCAAGCGATCCTTCCGGTCATGGAGTGCGAAACGGGTAGGGCCAAAGCCTCGTTCCGGCAAAACTCAGGGAGCCTCTCTCTCCTCTCTCTGCGCGCCGGCCCGAGGACCAGCCCTGGTATCAACCGCCCGTGAGCAAACGGTGCTGTCCTGTGGGTCGGGCTCGCGACGGCGGGCTCGGCCCACTTGCATCTCCGCTGCCGGCCGACGTTCCATAACGTCGCCGCGGCGTCGTATCCTTATTTCCTAGTTGAACGTTCTCGAACAGGTGCGCGCGGACGTGGTTCGCGCGATGAAGGCAGGCGAGCGAGATGTCGCCGGAGCCCTGCGCCTGCTCGTCTCCGAGCTTCAGAAGGACGCGAAGGAAGGAGACGGCGACGAATTGGCCGTGCTGCGGCGCGAGCACAAGCGTCGGCTCGAGGCGGCCTCACAGTTCAGGAACGCCAACCGACCCGACCTTGCCCATAAGGAGCAGGCGGAGGCGGAGATGATCTCGCGCTATCTGCCGCCCGATCTGAGTGACGATCAGCTCGACCAAATCGTGACTGACGCGATCGCTGAGACCGGCGCCACAGGCCCCAGGGATATGGGTTCGGTGATGAAGTTGGTGATGGATCGGGCCGGTGGCCTGGTTGACGGCAAGCGAGCGTCGGAAGCGGTGCGAGCCGCGCTGGCGCGGGACCTCGTATAGGAGTCGGATGCGGACCCAGATTGAACTGGACAACACCGCTGCCGCCGAGCTGGCGGGGAGCGGGGACACAATCCTCAGGAGCCTGATGGAGCACATCGATTGCGACGTGTTCCTGCGCGGCAACCTGCTCACGCTCGAGGGCGACCCCGAGGCTGTGGGCGCCGCCGACGGCGGTCGTGCGCGAGCTCAGCGAGCTCGTCGAGCAGGGGCATGAGCTGGCGCCCGGAACGATCGAGGCCGTCACGCAGGCGCTCGATCAGCACGAGGATCCAGGTGCGATCCTCGAGGATGTGATCTGGCGCCATCGCGCGACCAAGGTCGCGCCCAAGACGGTGCACCAGAAGCGCTACGTCGACTCCATCCGCAACAACACGATCACGTTCGGCATCGGGCCGGCGGGCACCGGCAAGACCTTCCTCGCGGTCGCGCTGGCGGCTGCCGCCCTGCATCGCCGTGAGGTCAACCGCATCATCCTCACTCGCCCCGCGGTCGAGGCCGGCGAGCGCCTCGGCTTCCTGCCCGGCGACCTGATGGCGAAGGTCGATCCGTATCTGCGGCCGCTGTTCGATGCGCTGCACGACATGCTCGAGGCGGAAAAGGTCGGTCAGCACCTGGAGCGGGGCGTGATCGAGGTCGCGCCGCTGGCGTTCATGCGCGGCCGCACGCTGAATGACAGCTTCATCATCCTCGATGAGGCCCAGAACACCACACCGGAGCAGATGAAGATGTTCCTGACCCGGTTGGGCTTCAACTCGAAGGTCGTGGTCACCGGTGACATCACCCAGGTCGACCTACCGCGCGACCAGGCCTCCGGACTCAGCGCCGTCGCCGAGATCCTCGAGGGCGTCGAGGACATCGGCTTTGTCCGCTTCGGTGAGGAGGACGTGGTTCGGCACAAGCTCGTACGCCGCATCGTTGCCGCCTATAACGAGCACGCGCAGCGCCTGGCGCCGGAGCTGCGCCCCGCAAAGCGGGCGTGATGACCTCGAGCGGCCTCGACATCGAGGTGCTCGGGATCGACATGCTCGTCCCCGATGCGCCGACAGCATTGGAGGTTTGCGAGCTCTGCGTGCTGGCGCTGGCGTCGGCCGGGATCGACGAGGGCCACATGGCCGTCGAGTTCGTCGAACGCCGATCGCATCCAGGTGCTCAACCGTGAGTACCGCAATATCGACAGCCCGACCGATGTGCTCTCGTTCGGCGTCGACGAGGACGGTGACAGCGCGGGCCCGCGTGAGCTCGGCGACATCGTCATCTGCCCTGAGCACACCACCGACCTGAGGGAGGCCGTTGTGCACGGAACGCTGCATCTCACCGGCATGGATCACGAGGTGGACGATGGCGAGATGCTGGCGCTGCAGGCCGAGCTGATGCGGTGGGTCCGATGAGCAACGCCTCCCACAGCCGCGCCTCGGGAACGCAGCCCGCGACGCGCTCCGGCTTCATCGCCCTCGCCGGCCGCCCGAACGTCGGCAAGTCGACGCTGACCAACGCGCTGGTTGGGAGCAAGGTCGCGATCGTCTCAGACAAGCCGCAGACGACGCGCCGCGCGATCCGCGCCGTTGCCGGCGGCGCGGACTGGCAGCTCGTGCTCATCGATCTGCCCGGCGTGCAGCGTCCGCGCGACGCGCTCACCGAGCGGATGCAGCACCGGGTGGAGGCTGAGCTCGACGGCGCCGACGGCTGCCTGATGGTCGTAAACGCCGAGCAGGGGATCGGGCCGGGCGATCGCTTCATCGCCAATCTGCTCAAGGGCGCCAGCGTTCCGATCGTGATCGCCGTCAACAAGATTGACCGCATAGATCATGCAAAGACTGCTGCTGTGCTTCAAGCTGCCGATGAATTGGATATCGCTGAATCGATCTTCCCCATTTCTGCCCGTAAGAGCACGGGTGTCGAGGACCTGCTCGACCATCTGGTCGCGTTGCTCCCGAGCGGGCCGTTCTACTTCGACCCGCTCCAGCGCTCGGATCAGTCCGAGTCGGTGCTGCTCGCCGAGCTCGTTCGCGAGCAGGTTCTGATCCGCACGCGCGAGGAGGTTCCGCATGCCGTTGAGGTCGAGATCGAGGGCATCGAGGAACACGAGGGCAGGTTCCGGGTGGACGCCGTGATCCTGGTGGAGACCGAATCGCAGAAGGGCATCCTGATCGGCTCGGGCGGCCGGATGATCAAAGCCATCGGCATGGGGGCGAGGCGTGCGATCGAACGGGAGCTGCGCGGGCACGTGCATCTGGCCCTACAGGTGCGGGTACGTCGTCACTGGCGTGCGGACGAACGCGTCCTGGACCGCCTCGGCATCGAGTAACGCTGAGGTTGGGGGTTGGGGGCTAGCTGATCGTGAGACGTAGGTGATGGCAGTCGCGGATCCAGGGAAGGAGCCGGTGCGGATCGAGGTGGCGCTCGATGCCGACCTGACGCGGGCCGAGGTCGATATCTATCTGACGACCGCCGGCATGGCGGAGCGCGCCACCGAACTCGAGGAGCGCGCACGTGCGGCCGAGCTCGTGTCGCGCGTCAGGCGCGCCCGGCTGCTTCGCTCTGACGTGCTCAGTCGCCGCGGCGAGCTGGAGGAGGCGCTGCGACTGCAGATCGCAGACCCTGACCGAAGCCGAGCTCGACGCCGACCGCATGGCCAGCGCCCGGGCGCACTACGAGCTCGCGAACACCTATGACCGGCTGGCCGAACAGGGCAAGGCCCTGCAGTCGGCCGAGGAGTGCGTGCGGCTGCTGGTGCCCGGCGACCCGCCCACGTGGCGGGCCGAGCACATGATGGTGCTGGCGCTTGCCACCTCGTACTGGCGCCACGGTGTCGTCGACTACACCACCTTCGATGAGGCGCTCCGGCTCGCTCGCGAGGCAGGCGACCCACTGCTCGTGCTGGCCATCCTGAACAACTACGTCTACGTCGCGATCACCCGCGGCGACCAGCGCGGCATCGCGATGACCGAGGAGCTGCGCCACCTCGCGGAACGCGAGATGCCCGACGGATATCCGTCGGCCTGGCTCGACACGATCGCCGTTCGGCCTGATGGCCGCCGGAAAGCTCGACGAGGCGGCTGAGTACAGCGCGGCGGCGGTCGCGGCTGCCCCGTATGACCAGGTGGAGCCAAGCACCCTGTCGATGTGCATCCTCACGCAGGCCAAGATCGAGCGCGCTCGAGGAAACCTCGACCTCGCCGTCGAGCGCGCGACGGCCGCGGCCGAGATCGCCCGTACCGCCGGCGCCGGCGAGGCGATCGGCCGGACGCTCGAGGAGCTCTCCGAGCTCGCGGCCATCGAGGGGGACTACAAGCGCGCCTACGAGTACCTGCGCGAGCGCAACGAGGCCCTCGCCAGCTACCAGACCGAGCGCAGCGAGCTTCACGCGGTGACGCTTCAGGCGATCTACGCCGTCGAAGTCGAACGTCAGCAACGGCTTGCCCTGGAGGCGCTCGCCGACACCGATCCGCTCACCGGCCTCTACAACCGGCGCTACATGAACCGCCAGCTGACGGAGCTGGTGAAGGAGCCAGTGGCGCTGGCGCTGGTCGACATCGACCACTTCAAGCAGATCAACGATCGCTTCTCGCATGAGGCTGGTGACCAGGTGCTGACCCGGCTCGCGACCATGCTGCGCGAGCACGCCGAGGCCTTCGGGCACACCGCCGGCTTCGCGGCGCGGATCGGCGGCGAGGAGTTCGTGCTCGCGCTGCCCCATCTGGAGGCCGCGGCCGCCCGTGAACGCTGTGAGCGCCTCCGCGCCGAGGTTGAGAACGGCTCCTGGGACGAGATCGCCCCCGCACTTCGCGTCACCGTGAGCGTCGGGCTGGCGATCGAGCAGACCGGGGGCGGCAACGCCTCTCAGCTGCTCGGGCGCGCCGACGCTCAGCTCTACAACGCCAAGCGCCAGGGCCGCAACCGCGTGATCAGCGAGCACTCTCCGTGAAGGTGCTCATAGACTCTGAGCGGTGCTGGCTTCCGAGCTGAAATTCGACGCTGACGGCCTGGTGCCGTGCATAGTGCAGGACTGGAACAGCGGCGAGGTGCTGACGCTCGCCTACATGAACGCCGCCGCGCTCGCCCTCACGCAGGAAACCGGCGAGATGCACTTCTTCAGCCGCTCGCGTCAGGAGCTGTGGCACAAGGGCGAAACCTCCGGCAACGTCCAGCAGGTGAAGAGTCTGCGCTACGACTGCGACGCGGATGCTCTGCTGGCGCTGGTCGAGCCGGCCGGTCCGGCCTGCCACACGGGCGAGCGTACGTGTTTCCACCGCGGCGACCTGACGCCGCAGGCGCCCTTCGAGGTGCTGCCCGAGCTCGAGCGCACGATCGCCGCGCGCAAGCAGCAGACTCCAGACGGCTCCTACACGGCGTCGCTGCTCGCCGATCCCCAGCACATCGGTGAGAAGGTGCAGGAGGAGGCCGAGGAGGTCGCTCGCGCAGCGCGCGAGGAGACCGACGAGCGCGTCGCCAACGAGGCAGCAGACGTCCTCTATCACCTCTCGGTCCTGCTCGCGAGCCGCTCTCTGACCCTGGCCGATGCCGGACGGGTGCTCGATGAGCGGCGCCGCTGAGCGATGAGCACGACAGCGCACACGGCCGTGCCGGTGACCGAGTCCTGGATCGAGGACACGGAAACCCCTGTCTCGGCATTTCTGAAACTGCGCGCGACAGCGCCTGGCGAGCCGGCGTTCCTGCTCGAGTCCGCCGAACAGGGCCGCGTCGGCCGTTTCAGCTTCATCGGCTACCGACCGCGCCAGGTGCTGCGCTGGTCGCTCGGCGACCCCGGCGACCCGTACGAGCTCGTCCAGCGTGAGCTCGACAGGGTTGCGACCCACCAGCCCGATGGCGTCGAGCTGCCCTTCGGCGGGGGCGCGGTGGGAATGTTCGCCTACGACCTGGTGCGTACCGTCGAGCCGCTCGGCGAGCCGAACCCCGACGAGTTGGGACTGCCGGACCTGGCGCTGATCATGACCGACACGCTGGTCGCATTCGACCACCTCAAGCGCACGGTGACGGTGGTCGCACACCCGGATGATGACGCCGACACCGCCCGGGTGAAGGTCGATCGGATCCGGGAGATCCTCGCCGGTCCGCTGCCCGCGACCGGAGTTGACTGACGCGATCGCGTACCGCACCGCGCCCGAGTTCGTCTCGAACATGACGCGTGAGCACTTCGAGGCCAACGTCGCCAAGATCATCGACTACATCTACGCCGGTGATGCGTTTCAGGTGGTCCCTTCGCAGCGTTGGTCGGCGAAGACACCGGTCAGTGGCTTCTCGATCTACCGCGGTTTGCGGGCGGTGAACCCATCGCCGTACATGTACTACCTCGACTTCGGCGACTTCGAGGTGGCGGGCGCCAGCCCCGAGCCCCTGGTCACCGTCAGCGGCCGCCGCGTCTCGACCACGCCGATCGCTGGCACCCGCCCGCGCGGCGCGACGGCCGAAGAGGACGCGGAATACGCGCGCGAGCTGCTTGCCGACGAGAAGGAACGCGCCGAGCACGTGATGCTGGTCGACCTCGGCCGCAACGACCTCGGCCGCGTCTGCGAGTACGGCTCGGTGACCGTCGACGACTTCATGGTCGTCGAGAACTACAGCCACGTGATGCACATCGTCTCCAACGTCAGCGGCACGCTGCGGCCGGGCGTGCGAGCGCTTGACGCCCTGCGAGCGGTGCTGCCTGCCGGCACGCTCTCAGGAGCGCCGAAGGTCCGCGCGATGCAGATCATCGATGAGGTCGAGCCGGTCAAGCGCTGCGGTTACGGTGGCGCCATCGGCTACGCCAGCTACGGCGGCGACCTCGACACCTGCATCCACATCCGCACCGCGGTGATCAAGGATGGGACCGTCTACGTGCAGGCGGGCGGCGGCACGGTCGCCGACGCCAAGCCCGCCAATGAGTACGAGGAATCGGTCAACAAGTCACTGGCGTGCTTCGGCCATCGAGCTGGCCGTCAGTCAACCCGGCTGGGAGTGACCCATGCGCATCCTCGTCATCGACAACTACGACAGCTTCACCTACAACCTCGTCCAGTACCTGGGCGAGCTGCAGACGCCTCCGCATGAGATCGAGGTGGTCCGCAACGACCACGTGAGCGTCGACGATCTGCTCCTCCGCGGTTATGACCGGGTGATCGTCTCGCCGGGTCCGTGTACGCCAAACGAGGCCGGGATCAGCCTCGAGGCCGTGAGCGCTTCCCGCTGGCGCGGATCCCGACGCTCGGCGTCTGCCTCGGCCATCAGGCGCTGGTACAGGCCTGGGGCGGCACGCGTCGATCCGCCACGAGCCGGTCCACGGCAAGACCTCGACGCATCGAGCACGACGGCAGGACGATCTTCAGCGGCCTGCCACAGAAGCTCGAGGTCGGCCGCTACCACTCACTGATCGCCTCCGACCATGAGCTCCCGGACGTGCTCGAGGTCAGCGCCACCGGCGACGGCGTCGTGATGGCGGTGCGCCACCGCGAGCTCCCCGCCGAGGGCGTCCAGTTCCACCCCGAGTCGGTGCTCACCGAGCACGGCAAGGAGATGCTCGCAAGCTTCGTCGAGGGCACGCGATGAGCGAGCTGCTTACCCGCGCGATCGACCACCTCGCCGACGGCCAGGACCTCTGCGAGACCGATGCCGCCGAGGCGCTCGCGGAGATCATGGCCGGCGAGGCCACGGACATCGAGATCGCCGGCTTCCTGATCGCGCTGCGCGTCAAGGGTGAGACGGTCGAGGAGCTGGCCGGCCTCGCGCGAACGATGCGCGCGTTCGCGGCCTTCGTGCCCACCGCCGGTGAGGACCTGCTCGACACGGCGGGTACGGGCGGCGGCCGCACGACCTTCAACGTCTCGACCACCGCGGCGCTGATCGCGGCCGGTGCCGGTTGCATGGTCGCCAAGCACGGCAGCCGCTCCTCCACGGGGCTGTCGGGCTCGGCGGACGTCCTCGAGGCGCTCGGCGCCCGCATCGACCTCGACGCCGCCGCCGTTGGGCGCTGCATCGAGGAGATCGGCTTCGGCTTCATGTTCGCGCCCTACCACCATCCCGCCAGCGCGCGGGTCGTGCAGGTGCGCAAGGAGCTCAAGGTGCGCACGACCTTCAACTTCCTCGGTCCGCTTACGAATCCGGCCGGCGCCAGCCGCCAGCTGCTGGGCGTCTCCGACATGGCGAAGCTGCCCAAGCTGGCGGGCGCGCTGGCGCTGCTCGGCACCGATCATGCACTGCTCGTCTCGAGCGAGGACAGCCTCGACGAGCTCAGCATCTCAGCGGCGACGCGCGTGATCGAGGTGCGCGGCCTCGAGCTCGAGGAGTACACCGTCATCCCGGAGGAGTTCGGCCTCGAGCGCCATCCCGCCGATGCGGTGCCGGGCGGCGACCCCCAGGAGAACGCGCGCATCGCCCGGGCGATCTTCGCCGGCGAGCCAGGTGCCGCTCGCGACCTCGCGGTGCTCAACGCCGGTGCCGCGATCTACGCCGGCGGCCGCGCCGAGTCGTTCGCCGACGGCGTCAAGCTCGCCCAGCAGGCGATCGACACCGGCGCCGCCAGCGCCAAGCTCGAGGCGTTCGTGTCGCTCACCGAGCAGCTCGCGCCCCAGGGATCGCCCGCGTGAACGTGCTGACGGACATCGTCGCCGACACGCGGGCCGCGGTCGCGCGCCGAGCGCGAGGCCGTGCCGCTGCCCGCGCTCGTTGAGGCCGGCGAGCAGCGGCGAGCCGGTCCGGACGCAACCCGCGACTTTCGGGGCGCGTTGGCGGCGCCCGGGCTCTCCGTGATCGCCGAGCACAAGCGCAGCTCGCCCTCGGCCGGGGTGATCCGCGCCGACCTCGAACTGGCGGACGTCGTTTCCGCGTACGAGCGCGCTGGGGCGCGGGCGCTCTCAGTGCTCACCGAGGAGCGCCGATTCGGCGGACGGCTGGAGGACCTCGCCGTCGCCAGACGCGCATCGAGCCTGCCGATCCTGCGCAAGGACTTCATCGTCGAGGAGTACCAGGTGTACGAGTCGGTGGCGGCCGGCGCCGACGCGATCCTGCTGATCGTCGCCGCGCTCGACACCGGCACCCTGATCCGCCTGCACTCGCTGGCCACGCAGCTTGGGCTCGCGACGCTCGTCGAGGTGCACGACGCGATCGAGCTCGACGCCGCGCACGAGATCGGCGCGGAGATCGTCGGCGTCAACAACCGCGACCTCACGACGCTGGAGGTGGACGTCGAGCGCACCTACGAGCTGCTTGCCCGACATCCGTGACGGCGCCGTGGTCGTGGCCGAGTCCGGCTTCCGCGAGCGCACACAGCTCGAACGGCTCGAGCGGGCCGGCGTCGACGCCGTGCTGGTGGGGGAGGCGCTGATGCGGGCGCCTGACATCGAGGCGGCCCTGCGGGACCTCCTAGGATCGAACAGGTGAAGGCACCGAAGATCAAGTTCTGCGGAATCACCCGTGAGCAGGACGCCGAAATGGCGGTCTCGCTCGACGCGTGGGCGGTTGGGATGATCATGTGGCCTCATTCCCCGCGCGCGGTCCCGCTGGACCGCGCGGCGGGCCTCGCCGCCTCGCTCAAGCGCCGCGCCGAGATCGTCGGGGTGTTCGTCAACCCGACGCTCGACGAGGTCACCGCGACGGCCGACGCGGTCGGGTTGACGATGCTTCAGCTGCACGGCGAGGAGGGACCGGCGTTCTGCATCGAGGCCGCCCGCCGAACCGGTTGCAAGGTGATCAAGGCCGCTCGCGTGCAGAGCCTCGCCGACATCCAGGCGCTCGCCGCGTACCACACCGACTTTCACCTATACGACAGTTACAAGCCAGACGTGCCCGGTGGTACGGGCGAGACCTTCGCCTGGGAGCTCGCAGCAGGTCGTGGGCGGGTCGCGCCGCCACGCCGAAAGGGCCAGCGCGTTCCGGTGATCCTGAGCGGTGGGCTGACGCCGGAGAACGTGGCGGACGGGATCGCGGCCGTCAAGCCCTTTGCCGTCGATGTCGCAAGCGGGGTGGAGTCGGCCCCCGGCTACAAGGATCACGATCGCATGCGCGCCTTCGCGGGGCGGTGGCGGCGACAGCGGACCTCGAGGACACCTCTTCCGACGAGGCCGCCCCTTCCGACCACCAAAACGATAATGAGTCTCATTCGCATTTTGGTCCCGGCGGCGAGGCCAGCGCGGCATGAGCGCCGGGGTCGAGCATCGCTTCGGGCCCTACGGCGGCCAATACGTGCCCGAGACGCTGATGCCGGCGTTGACGGAGCTCGAGGAGGCGTGGGTCAGGCGCGCGTCGACCCTGAGTTCCAGGCGCGCTTCCGCGACCTGCTGCACAACTATGTCGGGCGGCCGACGCCGTTGTATCTGGCGGAGCGGATCAGCGCCGAGGTCGGGCACCCGGTCTACCTCAAGCGTGAGGACCTGAACCACACCGGCGCGCACAAGATCAACAACGCGCTTGGGCAGGCGCTGCTCGCCAAGCGCATGGGCAAGACGCGGATCATCGCCGAGACCGGTGCCGGTCAGCACGGCGTCGCCACCGCGACCGCATGCGCGCTGCTCGACCTCGAGTGCATCGTCTACATGGGCACCGAGGACATCCGCCGCCAGATGCCCAACGTCCAGCGGATGGAGCTGCTGGGGGCAACTGTGGTGGCGGTCGAGGCCGGCGCCCGCACGCTCAAGGAGGCGGTCTCCGCGGCGATCCGCGACTGGGTCACGAACGTCGGCGACACGCATTACATCCTCGGTACGGCCGCAGGCCCGGCGCCGTACCCGGCGCTCGTGCGCGACCTCCAGCGGGTGATCGGCGACGAGGCCCGCGCCCAGATCCTGGAGCGGGCCGGACGCCTGCCCGAACGCGTTATCGCCTGCGTCGGCGGCGGTTCCAATGCGATCGGCATCTTCACCCCGTTCATCGAGGATCCCGAGGTCAGGCTGATCGGCGTCGAGCCCGCCGGGGAGGGGATCGAGACCGGACGTCACGGCGCGCCGCTCACCGTCGGTGGCCCGGGCGGGGTGCTGCACGGCTCCTACTCGGCGATCATGCAGGATGAGGACGGCCAGATCCTCGAGGCGCACTCGATCTCAGCCGGGCTCGACTACCCGGGCAGCGGCCCCGAGCACGCCTGGCTGCGCGACCAGGGACGGGCCACGTACCTGGCGATCACCGATCAGCAGGCGCTCGACGCGTTCGCGCGGGTGGCGCGGCTCGAGGGCATCATCCCGGCGCTCGAGAGCGCGCACGCGCTCGCCTGGACGCTCGCCAACCGCGACAGCGAGCTCGATCTGCTGTGCCTGTCCGGCCGCGGCGACAAGGATCTGGCCGAGGCGCTGCGCAAGCTGAACTTCGTCTCCGAGCACGGAGCCTCTGAGGGCTCGGCGTGAGCTCGGCGTGATGAGCGTCACGATCAGCGGCGGTGAGCGGATCGCCGAGGCGTTCGAGTCGGCCCGCGCCGACGGGCGCCGCGCGGCGCTGATGCCCTACCTGATGGCCGGCTATCCGGACCTCGACCGGTCGCGTGAGATCGCGCGGGCCTACGTCGAGGGCGGGGCGGACCTGATCGAGCTGGGCGTGCCGTTCTCGGACCCGCTCGCCGACGGTCCGGTGATCCATGCCGCGGACGTCGCGGCGCTCGCCTCCGGCGTCAGGGTGGACGACGCGCTCGGCGTCGCTCGTGAGGTCGCGGACAGGGTTCCGGTCGTGGTCATGTGTTACGTCAACGTGATCCTGGCGCGCGGTCTCGAGCGCTTCGCGGACATGCTCGTCGCGGTCGGCGCGAGCGGGCTGATCGTGCCGGATCTGCCGCTGGAGGAAGCTCCGGCGGCATTGGCCGCGCTCGACGCGCGCGGGCTCGCGCTCGTCCCGCTCGTGGCGCCGACGACTCCTGAGCAGCGGCTGGCGCAGATCGGGGCACGAGCGCGCGGCTTCCTCTACACCGTGTCGGTCACCGGCACCACCGGCGAGCGGGACGTCTACGACGGTGGACTGCCGGCGATCCTCGCCCGCGCCCGCGCTCACACCGATGTTCCGGTGGCGCTCGGCTTCGGCATCGGCACGCCCGAGCGCGGCGGCCGCGGCCGCCGACGCCGGCGCGGATGGCGTGATCATCGGCAGCCGTCTCGTGCGCGCCGCCGGTGAGCCTGGGGCCACTGCGGAGAGCATGCGCTCGCTGGTCGCCGGGTTCGCCGCGGCGCTCGCAGCTTAGATCGGTTGGAACGGATAGGATTGCTCGACATGGCACTCGTAATCACCGCAACCTTCGGCCTGGTCGTCTGGATCGTCCTGTGGGCCTTGAACGTCTCGGGCTTCGACGCTTTGCTGATCGGGATCGTCCTGGTCCTGATCGTGACGGCTGCCCGCAATGTGGTGCCGTACCTGAGCCGGAAAGATCGGTAGTGCTCACTAGTCGTCGGGCGCTCGTGAGTGCGAGCGCCGCTTGCCTCGCGGCGCTGGCCGTGGCCGGCTGTAGCACCACCGGCTCGAGTTCATCGTCCTCGAGCAGCTCGGTCAAGATCACCGGCCACACGCTGACGATCTACATCAGCGAGCCCAGCGACCTTGCGCACCGACCAGCCGGCACAGGACGTCGTTCACGCGGAGCAGATGGCTTTCAGCGCGCACAGCGGCGAGGTCACCGACTACAAGCTCGAGCCTCCAGCCCGTGCGCTACGCGAAGTTGTCCGACAACGCGCGCGAGGCGATCATCGACTCGAGCACGATCGCCTACCTCGGTGAGATCGCTCCGGGCACCTCCAGCCAGACCGTCGGCATCACCAACGCTCTGGACATCCTGCAGGTCAGCCCCACCGACAACGCGCTCGAGCTGAGTCAGAAGACCCCGGCGGTCCCCGGCGCCCCGCAGAACTACTTCGAGCAGTGGGGCACCTACGGGCGCACCTTCGCGCGCATGGTCCCGAGCGGCTCCGAGGAGGCCACCGCACAGGTGGCGGAGATGAAGTCGCTGGGCGTGACCAAGCTCTACGTCGGCTGATGATGGCAGCGACTACGGCAAGGCGATCGCGCATGCCGTTTCCAGTGATGCGCAGGCCGCGGGCCTGACGATCGAGCCCTCGGTCGACGAGGAGGTCAACGGCTACTTCTACGGCGCACAGTCACCGACGGCCGCCGCCAGGTTCTTCAACCACATCGCGAGCATAGCGCCGAACGCGAGGCTGTTCGGCCCCTCATCGCTGAACGCGGGCTCGTTCCCGGCGGCGCTTTCATCGGCGGCCGCCAAGCACCTGTACGTGTCGCTCCCGGGCTATCTGCCCAAGGACCTGCCGGCCGCCGGGCAAGTCCTTCGTCTCGGCTTTCCGCACCGCCTACGGGCACGCTCCCAACAGTCAGGCGATCTTCGGCTTTGAGGCGATGTCGGCGCTGCTGCGCGTGCTCCAGACCGAGGGCAAGAACGCCAATGACCGCACCTCGGTCGTGAAGGCCTTCCTCAGCCAGAAGGATGAGCCGTCGGTGCTCGGCACCTATTCGATCGACAGCGCCGGCAACATCAGCCTGGACGCCTTCGTGTTCGCGCGGATCAGCGGTGGCCAGCTCGTGCCCTTCGCCGCAGCTCCGGTTAGCTGAACGTAAACCTTCAAGGCACTAGCCTCCAGTCGGAGAGGTTGATGTTGCGACTGGGGACCCTGCTCACAAGGAGTCTGGCGCTGGCGGCGCTCTGCGCGCTCGCCCTGGCGGCGTGCGGCTCGCAGCGCGCCACGAGCACAACGACCACGACCACCGGCGCCAAGGCGACGGACGCCAAGACGAGCGACGCAAGCTCTGTACATCTACTCGAGCCTGCCGCACAACGGCCCGCAGGCGGCCGAGTCGCATCAGATCGAGCAGGGGATCGAGTTCGCCCTGGCACAAGCGCCAGAGCATCACTGGCTCGGCTCGTACCTCGTCAATTATCGCGACGCTCTCCGATTCGACGCCGCAGCGCGCCTCGCGCTCGCGTTCCCGGAAGAAGAAGGCGGTGCTGACCACCAGCCACGGTTGGAATCCCGCGGCGACCATCCAGAGCGCTGTGACGGCTGCCCGCAACCAGCAGACGGTCGCGTACATCGGCGACCTCGATTCGGGCGCGACGCAGCTGTCTCTGCCGATCCTGAACCAGGCGGGGATCGTGCAGCTCACACCGGGCAGCGGCTATCCGGGACTGACGGACGACGTCAAGAACGTGACGTTCCCGCTTGGCGAGCCGAACAAGTACTACCCGCAGAGCAGGCCGTCGCTGTTCCGCCTTGTGCCGAACGACATCATTCAGGCCGCCGCGATAGTCGACTGGCTGAAGGACGTACCCCAGCTGTCATACCGTCGCCGCTGCCGCGTTCGGTGCACCGACGCCGATCGACCGCGTCCACCGCCCTGGTCGCCGCGATCGACAGACGGCGAAGCAGTACAAACTCGCCTACGTGCCAGCGTCTCCACCGGGCAACGAGACAAAGACCTACGAGAACTACGGCCATGATCGCGCGCGCAGGACGTCAACTGCTTCGTGATGGCCGGCAGCGTCACGCCGGCAGCGGTCGCCTTCACCACCGATCTCAAACGGCAGCTACCGGTCGGCTCGGTGATCGTCGGCACCAACGGCTTCTGCAACGCCGCGCTGGAGCGATCAGGCGCGCGGCGGGGTCTCAGCCAGGGTCGCCGCCTCGCTCTACTGCACGACGCCCGCGCTCCCGCTTCAGTACTACCCGAACGGCAAATCATTCCGCTCCAAGTTCCGCAGCAGGACGCGCCGGACCCCGACCGCCTACACGTACTACGGCTACCTGGCGGGCACGCTGGTGCTGCAGGCCATTCGCGAGATCGGCCCCAAGGACAGCCGCAGGCAGGTCATGAGCAACCTGGTCACCAACCTTGCCTCCGCTGACCTGGAGACGTACACGTTCGACAACGACACGGCGATATCATCGAGCAACGGCTGGAATGACTATGGGCTCGACAAGATCGACGACGGAATCCCGAAGCCCTACAAGGTTCTCGCTCCGACGCCCTTGCTTCAGTCCGAGCCATGAGGCATCCTTGCTGCAAATGGCAAGTCCAAGCCTGAGGGAGCTTGGGTTTGTGTCTGTCGTGTTAGGGCGCCGCTAGGCGCTAAAACCTTGTACACAGGGCCAATGGCAGGAAGTAGGGTGGCCCGTAGCTTGCGGGAAGAAGTGCTGCAACGCAGGCAGTGTCGGTTACTAAACAAAGAGGGGATGTATGCGTCGCATTAGAAGGGCCGGGACCGTCCGGATGGCGGTCGCGGCCGCAGTAGTCGTTGCCGCCGGTGTCGGCGGCGTCGCGAGTTCGTCGGCCAAGTCGGCCAAGGCCGCCGCAGGGAGTCGACCGTCGACTTCTACTCGAGCCTGCCGCTGTTGGGCTCATCGTCCGCTCAGACGAAGTCCGGCAGTCAACGGCATCAAGCTCGCGCTCAAGCTGGCCAGCAACAAGGCCGGCAGCTACACCATCAAGTACACGTCGCTCGACGACGCCACCGCGTCGGCGGCCAGTGGACGTCGGAGCAGACCAGCGCGGACGCCCGCAAGGCCGCCACCGACCCGAAGGCCGTCTACTACATGGGCGAGTTCAACTCGGGCGCGTCCGAGGTCTCGATGCCGATCCTGAACGACGCCGGCATCGCGCAGGACAGCCCGGCCAACACCTACGTTGGCCTGACCGCCTCGCTCAAGCGGCGTCACCGCCAAGGGCGAGCCGAGGATCTACTACCCGACCGGTAAGCGCACCTACACCCGCATCGTGCCGCTCGACACGATCCAGGGCGCCGCCGATCTCGACGCGCTGAAGGGCGCCGGCTGCAAGAAGCTTGCGATCTTCGACGACACGCAGGCTTACGGCGCCGGCCTCGCGGCGGTGCTGAAGGACACGGCCAGCATGTACGGCATCCAGGTCGTCTCGATCCAGGCCAACGCCACGGTGCAGTCCGACTACACGTCGGTCGCACAGCAGTTCGCGTCAGCCGGCGCACAGTGCGTTGAGGTCAGCGCAACGACCGCCAGCGTCGGCGGTACCGCGCTGGTTTCGGCCGTTCACTCGGCGCTGCCGCACGCGACCATCCTCGGTCCCGACGGCATGTGCACGTCGGCCTGGGTGACGGACACGAACGTGCTCTGCACCGTCGCCACGCTGGACATGAAGGCCTACCCGGGTGGCAAGAAGTTCCTGCCGCCGTACAAGAAGACCTACGGCGTCGCCAACCCGGATCCGTACTCGATCTACGGCTATGAGTCCGCGGAGCTCGGTCTCCACGCGCTCTCGCAGGTCAAGGCCGGTCTGAGCGGCAGCCAAGCTCCGCGCCGCGATGGTCAAGGCGCTGTTCACGCACCAAGAACCTAAGCTCGGTTCTCGGCACGTTCAGCATCAACTCCGCCGGTGACACCACGCTCACCTCCTACGGGCTCTACAAGCTGGCGCCCGGAACGACAAGGCGGACAAGCTGACGTTCTACAAGACGCTGAAGCCCGCGAAGTACCTCCACGCCTCCTAGAGGACTGAGGGACTCGTAAGGTCCACGGGGCGGGCACCATAGGGCGCCCGCCCCGGCCATTCTCACATTGCTTCCTTGTCAGCAATCACAACAGCCCAGACGGTCGAGACGCGCACTGCAGGTCCGCTGCAGTTCCTCCGCAAGCAGCATCGGCTCCTGGGGCCTCATCCTCGCGCTGCTGGCGCTGCCGATCTACTACACGCATCCATGACCTGACGGCGGGCTACCAGGCGGGCTTCAACGCCCACGGCCACCCGATCATCCATCACGACCTGTCGCTCATCGGCTTCAACCTCGTCGAGGGCCTCTCCAACGGCTCGATCTGGGCGCTGATCGCGATCGGCTACACGCTCGTCTACGGGATCATCGAGCTGATCAACTTCGCCCACGGCGATGTCTTCATGATCGGCTCGTTCACCGGCGCGGCGCTCGTGGGGCGCGTTCGGCCTGACGATCGCGACCGGCCCGCTCGGGCTGATCTTCGGGCTCGCGGCTGACGCTGATCATCACGATGCTCGTCACCGGCTCGCTCAACGTGCTGATCGAGCGGGTCGGCTACAAGCCGCTGCGCAGCGCGCCCAAGCTTGCGCCGTTGATCACCGCGATCGGCTTCTCCTTCGTGCTGCAGAACGTCGGCCTGCTCTGGCAGGGCGGCAACCCGGTCGCCGTCCCGGACCTGATCAACAGCGGACACACGCTCTTCAACATCTCCGGCGTCGCGGTTCACAACCGCGACGTGCTGGCGATCGGGATGATGATCCCGCTGGTGATGGCGCTGAACTGGTTCGTCAACCGCACCGCCGCCGGGCCGCGCGATGCGCGCCACCGCCCAGGACCCGGAGGCCGCGCGGCTGATGGGCATCAACGTCAACAACACGATCTCGCTGACGTTCATGCTCGGCGGGATGCTCGCCGGCGCTGCCGGCATCGTCTACGCGCTCTACGACGCAAACATCTGGTACTTCCAGGGCTTTCAGGCGGGCCTGTACGCCTTCACCGCCGCGGTGATGGGCGGGTATCGGCAACATCCGCGGCGCTGTGCTCGGCGGCCTGATCATCGGCGTCGTCCAGCAGCTGTCCGACTACCGCCTCGGGCACGCAGTGGACCGAGGCCGTGATCTTCGTCTATCTGATCCTCGTGATGGTCCTGCGCCCGCGTGGCCTGCTCGGCGAGGAGACGAGGGAGGCCGGATGAGCGAATTGCAAGGCGCAGCTCAGGAGTGGCGCGAGGCGCTGCTCGCGCGCGTGCCCGCGGCGCCCGGCTGGCTCGGCGGTCGCTGGCAGCGCCCGGCGATCGCTGCTGCTGCTGGCGTTCCTGATCGTCTTCCCGCTGCTGTTCGCAGAGGCGAGCGGATTCCTCCAGGCGACGATCCTCGCGTTCGCCTACGTGGTGATGGCGCTCGGGTTGAACATCGTGATCGGCTTTGCCGGTCTGCTCGACCTCGGTTACGTCGCCTTCTACGCCCTTGGCGCCTACGCGGTCGGCTGGTTCGGCTCGGACTTCCTTCGGCGGAGCACATCGAACGTCCTCTCGTCGGCCGCCCACGATCCGATCGGCATCCACCTGAACTTCATCCTCGTGCTGGTCTGCGCGGTGATCGTCACCTCGATCGCCGGCATGATCATCGGCCTGCCGACGCTGCGCCTGCGCGGCGACTACATCGCGATCGTGACGCTCGCCTTTGGCGAGATCATCGGCACGCTGGTCGTCAACGGTTCGAATATCTCGATCGGCGGGGGGATGACGCGTGACCGCCGGCAACCTCGGCATCTCATCGCTGGACACGCCGTACTTCCCGGGCATCGGGCACGCTTCGGGCTGCTCGAACCTGAGACCCTGGTACTGGCTGATCCTGGCGCTCGGCCCTGTTCTGCGTGTTCGTGGCCTACCGGCTGCGCGACTCACGGCTCGGGCGTGCATGGATCGCGCTGCGCGAGGACGAGGTTGCGGCGGTGTCGATGGGCATTCCGCTGGTGAAGACCAAGCTCGATGGCGTACGCGATCGGCGCGGCCTTCGGCGGATGTCGGGCGTGTTCCTGGCCTACTTCGACCAGACCGTGAACGCGTCGCAGTTCGAGTTCTCGTTCTCGATCTTCGTCGTGTCGATGGTGATCCTCGGCGGCATCGGCTCGATCCCGGGCGCGATCGCTCGGAGCGCTGCTGATCTCCTACATCAACTACTACCTGATCCCGGACGTGCTGAACACGCTGCCGCATACCTTCGGGCTCAACTTCGATCTGACCGACCTGAGCATCGGCATCTACGGCTTCCTGCTGGTGATCGTGATGGTGCTGCGTCCGCAGGGCCTGTGGCCGGAGAAACGGCGCAAACGCGAGCTGACCGGCGGGATCGCGCCCGAGTTGACCGAGCTCGGCGAGCCAAGCCAGGTGGGATTGAGCCCCGGGCTCGAGGACGGCGGGATGCTCGGATGAGCGCAATCGACGCACCTGCACCCCCGCCCACCGCGGCGCCCGTGGACGCGATCATGAACGTGCAGGACGTGGTCAAGATCTTCGGCGGCCTGACCGCGGTCGGCGGCGTCTCGCTGGATATCCCGCGGCGCTCGATCGTGTCGGTGATCGGGCCCAACGGCGCCGGCAAGACGACGCTGTTCAACATGCTCACCGGGCTCTACAAGCCCACCTCGGGGCGGATCCTGTTCGACGGGCAGCGTGATCAGCCGCTCGCGGCCCGGACAAGATCACCAAGCTCGGCGTTGCGCGCACGTTCCAGAACATCCGCCTGTTCGGCGCGATGACCGCGACCGAGAACGTGATGATCGGCCGGCACGCGCGGATGCGCTCGGGCCTTGGCGGCTCGATCGTGCGGCCGCCGTGGGTGCGCAAGGAAGAGCGCGACGTCGACGCGAGCACGCCCGCGAGCTGCTCGCCTACGTCGGGCTCGCCCGAGCGACGCGCTCGACCGGATGTCGACCGAGCTGTCCTACGGAGACCAGCGCCGGATCGAGATCGCGCGGGCGCTCGCCTCCGACCCGAAGCTGCTGCTGCTCGACGAGCCCACCGCCGGGATGAACCCGGCCGAGTCCGATGCCCTGAAGGAGTTCCTGTTCAAGCTTCGCGATGAGCTCAACCTGACGATCCTGCTGATCGAGCACGACATGAAGGTCGTGATGGGCGTCTCGGAGCAGATCTGGGTGATGGATCACGGCGTGAAGATCGCTGAGGGAGCGCCCGCTGACGTGCGCGCCAACCCGCTGGTGATCGAGGCCTACCTCGGCAAGCAGGAGGAGGACACCAGTGGCGCTGCTTGAGGTCAACGACATCCACGCCCATTACGGCGGAATCGAGGCGCTGAAGGGCGTATCGCTCACGGTCGAGGAGGGCGAGGTCGTGACGCTGATCGGCTCCAACGGCGCCGGCAAGTCGACGACGCTGCGCGCGATCACCGGGCTCACGCCCGCCTCGGCCGGCAGTGTGATCATGAACGGTGAGGACATCACGCGCGTCGCCGCGCATGAGATCGTCGACCGTGGCATCGCGCTCTCGCCCGAGGGCCGGCACTGCTTCTCGCGCATGACCGTCCGCGAGAACCTCGACCTCGGTGCCCACCGCCGCCGGCGCGAGGGCACGGTCGCGCGAGGACCTCGAGCGCGTGTACGAGCTGTTCCCGCGGCTCAAGGAGCGCGAGAAGCAGAAGGCGGGCACGATGTCCGGCGGCGAGCAGCAGATGCTCGCCATGGGCCGCGCGCTGATGGCCGCCCGAAGCTGCTGCTGCTTGACGAGCCGTCGATGGGCATCGCGCCGATCCTCGTGCAGCGGATCTACGAGACGATCGCCGAGATCAACCGCACCGGCACCACGATCCTGCTGGTCGAGCAGAACGCCAACTACGCCCTCGACGTGTCCAAGCGCGGATACGTGCTCGAGACCGGTCGCGTGGTTCTGTCTGGCGATTCGAGCGACCTGCGGACCGACCCGGAAGTCCAACGCGCATATCTGGGGGCGTGAGCCGTGGCGATCTTCGCGCTGATTGGAATCAAGGGGCTCTACCTGCTGTTCGCCTGGCTGCTCTCAGCCGCGATCGGCGCCTGGGTGGCGGAACGCAAGGGCTACGGTGAGCGTGTGGGCCTGGCGTTCGGGCTGCTGCTGACGGTCGCTCGGGCTCGCTGATCGTGCTGCTGCTGCCCGGCCGCCCGGGCTCGCTCTGGAAGCTCGAGGGTCCGCTGCCCAAAGCGCACGCAGCGTCACTGAGCCGCAGCTCGCCAGCGCGAGCCGTCGCGGCGCCCGCTAGCCTCCGGCGGCGATGTCCGCCAACTCCAACAGTGAGCTGCTGCTGATCGACGGCAACAGCCTCGCCTACCGCGCCTTCTTCGCGCTGCCGGAATCGATCGCGACCTCCACCGGCATCCCCACCAACGCGATCTTCGGCCTCGCCTCGATGCTCGTGAAGATCCTCACCGAGTACGGCCAGCGTCCCACCGTGGTGGTCTGGGACGGTGGCTACACCGGTCGCAAGGAGCTGTATCCCGAGTACAAGGCGCAGCGCTCGACCCGGCCCGACCTGCTCAAGGAGCAATGGCCGCACTTCGAGCCGCTGATCGAGGCCTTCGGCTACCGCAACCTGCGCGTCGAGGGCTATGAGGCAGACGACGTGATCGCCTCGATCGCCGAGGTTGCCAAGCGCGGGGGCGAGGATGGCCAGCGCGATCCCGGTGATGATCCTGACCGGCGACCGCGACGCCTTCCAGCTCGTCGACGAGACGACCCGCATCATGGCGCCGGGCCGCGGCATCACCGACACGAAGATCTATGACGCTCAGGGCGTTGTCGATCGTTACGGGATCCCGCCGGAGCTGGTGCCCGACTTCATCGGCCTCAAGGGCGACACCAGCGACAACATCCCCGGCGTACCGGGGATCGGCGACAAGACCGCCGCCGAGCTGCTGCAGCGCTTCGGCTCGCTGGAGACCGTGCTCGCCTCGATCGACGAGATCTCCGGCGCCAAGCGCAAGGAGAACCTGACCAACCACGCCGACGACGCCCGCCTGTCCAAGCAGCTGGCCACCGCCAAACGCGACATCCCGGTCGAGCTGGACCTCGGCGAGCTCGTCGCCCAGGAGCCCGACCGCTCGAAGCTGCGCGACACCTTCCGGCTGTTCGAGCTGCGCGATCCGCTGCGCCGGCTCGAGGAGGCACTGGGCTCCGCCGACGCGGCCGCGCCCGCACCGGAATCCACGGCCGCTGCTGCCGCTGCTGCAGCGGCCGTGCCGCAGCGCTCGGTCACCGTCGCCGAGCTCGCCCAGCTGCCGCAGGATGTGGAACTCTCGCTCGCGGTGCGCGCACCCGACGCCGACGCACCGGAGGGCGCGCTGTTCGGCGACGACCCGCAGTGGCGCTTCGGGCTCGTCGTCGGCGAGCTGGTCGAGGTGCTGACCGGCGGTTGCGAGTCGCCGGCGGAGATCGTCGAGGTGCTCGGGCCGCGGCCGCTGATCGCGCACGACGCGAAGTCGCTCGGCGTCGTGCCCCAGAACCTTGTGCATGACACCGAGATCGGCGCATACCTGCTCGAGCCCGCGCGCCGCGCCTACCCGTTCCGCGAGCTCACCGAGGAGCGCGGCTTCGGCGCCGCAGTCGAGGATCCCACGGCCGCCGACGCGATCCTGCTCAGGCAGCTCGCCGACTGGCAGCGCGCGCAACTGGTGGATCGCGGCCTCACGCAGCTGATGGACGAGGTCGAGCTCCCGCTGGTGCGGATCCTGCGCGACATGGAGATCGCCGGTCTCAAGGTCAACACTGAGCGGCTTGGGGGCAATCTCCGAGCTGGTCAAGGAGGAGGCCGACAGCCTCGAGCTCGAGATCTACGAGATCGCCGGCGAGGAGTTCACGCTCGGCTCTCCGCGCCAGCTTGAGGAGATCCTGTTCGGCAAGCTCGGGCTGTCGCGCAAGCGCCGCGGCAAGACCGGCTACAGCACCGACGCGCGCGTGCTGCAGGCGATCCGCGACGAGCACCCGATCATTCCCAAGATCGAACGCTGGCGCGAGCTGACGAAGCTCGCTCAGACCTACCTCGACGCCCTACCTCAGCTGATCGCCGCCGACGGACGCATCCACACGACGTTCAACCAGACAGCGGCCGCCACCGGTCGCCTGTCGTCGAACAGTCCCAATCTCCAGAACATCCCGATCCGCACAAAGCTCGGGCGAGAGATCCGCGCCTGCTTCGTGGCCGAGCCGGGAAACCTGCTGGTCAGCGCCGACTACTCGCAGGTCGAGCTGCGGTTGCTTGCTCAGATCGCGGAGGAGGACGTCCTCAAGGAGATCTTCCGTCGCGGTGAGGACGTCCACACGGCCACGGCCATACGCGTGTTCAACGTGCCGGCCGACCAGATCGACCCGGGCATGCGCTCGAAGTCGAAGATGATCAACTACGGGATCGTCTACGGCCTCTCCGCCTACGGGATGGCCGACCGTCTCGACATCCCGCAATCCGAGGCTGACGAGTTCATCCAGCGCTACCTGGCCGGCTTCCCTGCGGTCAAGCGCTTCATCGATCAGACGATCGAGCAGGGCACCGAGCAGGGTTACGTCTCGACGCTGTTCGGGCGCAGGCGGCAGGTGCCGGAGCTGCGCGCACGCCGCTGGGAGATGCGCAAGCAGGGAGAACGCTTCGCCGTCAACATGGTGATCCAGGGCACCGCCGCGGACATCATGAAGGTCGCGATGGTGCGCGCCCACGGCGCACTGGCTGCCGAGGGTCTGCGCACCCGCCTGGTGCTGCAGATCCACGACGAGCTGCTCGTTCGAAGGCCCGGCCGAGGAGGCCGAGCAGGTGCGGACGCTGGCGATCCGCGAGATGGAGGCTGCCTACGAGATGGATCCGCCGCTGGCCGTGGAGGCCGGCGTCGGCAGCGACTGGCTGTCTGCGAAGTAAGCGGTTCGCCACTCCTCGAGCTGCGCGCGGAACTCAGCCGGCTCCATCGGGCCGGCTGAGACACGTAGCCCTGGATGCCGTCACAGCCGAGCTCCTAGCAGCGCCTCGCCAAGTCGCCTCGTCCTCGACCCCCTCGGCGATCGACCGCAGATTCAGCTTGTGGGCCAACTCGATGGTCGCGTAGACGATCGCCGCGTCGGTGGGCTCGCAGCACATATTGGTGACGAACGAGCGGTCGATCTTGAGGCGGTCAACGGCAACTGCCGCAGGTGCGTGAGCGACGAGTACCCGGTACCGAAGTCATCAAGGCCGATCTTGACACCCAGGTCGCGCAGGCGCTCCAGCACGGCACCGACGCGAGTCGGGTTGGCCAGGATCGAGCTCTCGGTCACCTCGATCTTCAGGGCCTCGCCGTCCAGTCCGCGGGCTTCAAGCGCCGCGTCGACCTCATCCGGGAAGCTCTCGTCGAGCAGGTCGGCGACCGTCGTGTTCACCGACACGCTATTGCGTGACCGGCGGCTCGCCACGCGCAGACGTTGTCGAGCGCGAGTGTCAGCACGCGCCGCGTTAGCTGTCGCGACAGTCCGGCCAGCTCTGCTGCCTCGAGGAACTCGCTCGGCGGACGCAGCGTCCCGTCGGGCAGTCGCCAGCGAACGAGCGCCTCGCGCAGTCGGATCTGGCGCGTGTCGGTCAGCGCGATCGCCTGGAACACAACCTCGATCTCACCGCCCTCAGGGCGGCCGCGAGCTCACCGCTCATCTCCAGGCGCTCGAGCGAGTTGCCATCGCGCTCGGGGTCGTAGTGCTCCCAACCGCGGCGTGAACGCTTTGCCTCGTACATCGCCACGTCGGCGCACTTGAGCAGCGCCTTCTGCGTCGGCAGCATCGCCGGGGAAGGCAGCTACTCCGAGGCTTGCGGTCAGCCGTAGAGCCAGGCCGTGGACGTTGAGCGGCTGCTTGAAGGAGTCGAGCACCGTCTGGGCCACCTCCGTGGCAGCTGTCGCGTCGCAGTTCGGCTCCAGCAAGATCGCGAACTCATCGCCACCTAGCCGCGCCACCATGGCGTCTACGACCAACCGCCCTTGACAGACGCGGGCCGGTCAGGCGCAGCAGCTCGTCGCCCGCGTCGTGACCGAGCGTGTCGTTGAGCTGCTTGAAGTTGTCCAGGTCCAGCATCAGCGTCGTCAACGTTCCTCCCTCACGCTGGAGATCGGCGACCTGCTCGTGCAGCCGCGCCAGGAACATGCGACGGTTCGGCAGCCCGGTCAGGTCGTCTGTGAGCGCCGCGCGCTCCAGATCCTTCAGCGTCAGCATGTCCCGGAGCGCCAGAGTCAGGCGCAGCATGGCGGCCATCAAGCGCCACCATCGTAAGTAGGAACGCCGCCAGCGAGACCTTCGAAAAGTGGTCGTAAACCAGGATCACCGGCGCGGTGAAAGCGAAACATGCGGGGAGCGCCAGGCCTGACCATTTCGGCGTTTCGGGGACCGGTGGCGTCCAGTTGGTGGAACGCACGCGACCCATTGTGGGCTGCCAGGCGCCGACCGCCACACAGGTGAAAGCCGCCATGTAGAGCACCTGGATCCAGCTATTGGAGATCGACGCGCCATGTGCGACCTGGATCGAGTTGCCGGTATCTGCGGCAAGCAGCAGGACGAAGGCCGCCGCAAGGAGCGCTCTGCAGCGGTCGAGTCGCCAGCCTGCCAGGCCGATCACGCCGACGAGCAACGTGCCGACGACCACATCCCCCAGCGGATAGAGGAGTTCAACCAGGACGGCGCTCGTGAGCTCCCCGCGCGGAGTTGACGACGGGCGACAACACAAATGCGGCGGCGATGGCGGCCGTCGCCGTGCTCGCGATCAGCCCGTCCAGCCAGATCTTGAGCGTTCCACCGGGCCGCGCCAGTCGTCCTCCGGCTCCGATGATCGTGACCCCTGCGAGCGCGTAGGAGATCCACCAGATGACGTCGCATATGGACGGGAACGGCGGGTTCTTTCCCTTGCCGATCCAAAAGACCCATAGCGCCATCGCCAGCGCGTAGAACCAAAGACTGGCGGCGGCCGTTGCCCAGAGGGCGCGATTCCTACGTTCGGTGACGGCGCGGATCGTCACGATCGCAGCCGAGACCGAGAAGTAGACAGCGACCACGCTGCCGTGGATGGCGTTCTCCCAGGTGACTCCACCAATCCCGAAGATTGCGTGCGCGAGGGTGAGCAGCAACGTGACGAGCTGGCCAGTCAAGCCGATCCCGAGCAACCATCGCTGTCTTGAGTTGCACCGCTTGCTGGCTGGCAGCAGCGCGGTCAGCCACTTTCCACCCAGGTTCGGCACCGGTGCGATCACGACCGTTGCCTGTGAGTCCACCGCCAACCTCCAAGTTGCCTGTTCAGTTGATCGGCAGCCAAAGCCGTCTTCTCGAGTAACTGGCTCAGCGTTCGTCCACGCTGATGGCCCAGCGTTCGTCCACGTTGACGATCGGCTCAGCCCAGAGGAACCTTTAGCAGCCCTACGTCCTGGGCTTGTAGCAGGCCCGCGCCCTCAACCCGTCACGAAAGACGGATGGGCGATCGCCAGGTAGTGGTTGAACGACCAGTCTACGAAGCGCCGATCGCCCATCGCCAGGAGCCCCGGCGCGAGCAGACGCGGCGGAACGCGCGGGATCAACCGTTGCACGCGCAGCATCCATTCGAACTGCCGGCGATGGGTGGCGCTGAACGCGCCGTATCGCGCCAGCGCCGCGGCCTTGGTCTGGCGTCCGGAGATCACATCCACGAGTTCCCGTCCGCATGCGATGCCGAAGTACAGAGCGGTGCGGATGCCCTCGGCAGTCAGCGGCAGGCAGTGTCCGGCGGAGTCGCCGGTGAAGAAGATGCCGTCCTCGGTGGCCTCGCGGATGCGGTGGGGAATCCAGTTGCCCTGATAGCCGAGCGGCTCGCGGTCGAGGTCCTCGGCGAGCTCCACCGTGGTGTCCTTGACGTGGAAGCGAGGATCGAAGGAGCCCACCCCGACCCGCACCTCGGTGTCTGCCGGGAAGCTCCAGCCATAGCCGGCGGGAACGTATTTGCGGTCGATCCAGATCTCGAGGTCGTCTCCGCGGCCCGCGGGATGCACCTCGAGGCCTCGCGAGAGGTAGGCGTCGGGCGGCTGGATCGGCTCTCCGCCGCCGAGAACGCGGCGCCATCCGAGCGCGTCGACGATCAGCGGCGCGCGGACCTCGCCGCGGTCGGTATGGACGGTGCCGCCGCTGCGGCCGTCGACCTTTGCGGTCTCGAACTGGAAGTCGCCCTGAGCGGCCAGCAGGCTGCACAGCTCTGGGTAGTCGAAGGTGGAGAAGGTCCAAGGAAGCCTGTAGCGCGCTGTCGCGTGCGGTGTGTGAATGACCAGCTCCCCGAAGGTCTGCTGGTGCGATCCCATCAGATCCATCGCTTCCAGCCACAGCGTCGGGATGCCGCAGGCCGAGGTCTGGCGCTCGCCGATCTCGTAGCGGTCGATCACCATCACTTTGGCGCCCTGGCCCGCCAGCTCACGCGCGACCGCGAGTCCGGCGAAGCTCGCGCCGCAGATCAGCACGTCGCAGTCGTGATCGAGCGGCGTCCGGTCAGCGCCGCGCTTGGTGGCGCGAGTGGGCATGGCGGCGGATGATAGGAGCGTCTACATGCGCGCGCGTACCGCTCGCCAACGCCCTTGCGTACCGCTCGCCAACGCCCGTGCCGTCTGAGCTACACTCATGGGTCCACATGTCAACGCTTACCGCTCCTAACCCCACCGAACTTCCGGACGCCAAGGTCGTCGAAGGTTCTGACGGCCTGCTGCTCGAGATCGACGGCAAGATCGTCCCCAACTATGACGCCACCATCCACCCCTTCTCTGAGGGCGATGTCGTCACCGGCCACGTCGTACGCATCGACAACGACGAGGTCCTGGTCGACATCGGCTACAAGTCTGAAGGCGTCATCCCCGCCAACGAGCTCTCGATCCGTAAGTCGGTCGATCCGGGCGACGAGGTCTCCCTCGGCGAAGAGGTCGACGCGCTGGTCCTCACCAAGGAGGACCAAGACGGCCGCCTGATCCTCTCCAAGAAGCGCGCCCGCTTCGAGAAGGCTTGGCGCCGCATCGAGGCCGCCGCCCAGTCGGGCGAGCCGGTTGAGGGCTCCGTGATCGAGGTCGTCAAGGGCGGTCTGATCATCGACCTCGGCGTGCGTGGCTTCCTGCCCGCGTCGCTCGTCGACATCCGTCGCGTGCCGAACCTCGATGAGTACATGGGCACTCAGATCGAGTGCAAGGTGATCGAGCTCAATCGCTCACGTAACAACGTGGTGCTCTCGCGCCGCGCGGTGCTCGAGGAGCAGCGCAAGGAGGATCGCGAGCGGATCCTTGATCGCCTCCAGCCAGGTCAGGTCGTGGAGGGCGTCATCTCCAACATCGTCGACTTCGGCGCCTTCGTCGATCTCGACGGTATTGACGGTCTGATCCACATCTCCGAGCTGTCCTGGTCGCACGTCAACCACCCGTCGGAGATTCTCAACATCGGCGACACCGTCTCGGTGAAGGTGCTCGACATCGACCGGCAGCGTCAGCGGATCTCGCTGGGTCTCAAGCAGACCCAGGAGGACCCGTGGCAGCGTGTCGTCGACACCTACAACATCGGCGACGAGCTCGAGGGCACCGTCACCAAGGTCGTGACCTTCGGTGCCTTCGTTGAGATCCTCGATGGCGTCGAGGGCCTGGTCCACATCTCGGAGCTCGCCCAGCATCACGTCGAGAACCCTCGCGAGATCATCCAGCCCGGCGACCCGGTGCGCGTCAAGATCCTCGAGATCGACTCTGAGCGCCGCCGCCTCTCGCTCTCCATCAAGCGGGTCGAGGGCCAGGTCCTGCCCGTTCGTCCGATCGTCGCGCCCGCGGCCGACGAGATCGAGGACGTTCCCGAGCTCGGGCTTTCCGAGGATGTCTTCTCCGACGAGCCTGCCGCCCCCGCCGAGGACGAGCGAGCCGAGAGAGGGCTGAGCCGAGGCAGAGGCCGCGACCGAAGCCGAGCCAGAGGCAGAGGCCGCGACCGAAGTCGAGCCAGGTCGAGGCCGAGGCGAAGTGAGCCGGAGGCCGCGGTCGAAGTCGAGCCAGAGGCAGAGGCCGTGGTCGAAGCCGAGCCAGAGGCAGAGGCCGTGGTCGAACTCGAGGCCGAGCCAGAGCCAGAGCTCGAGCTGGAGCCCGGCGAGCTGGGTGACGACGAGCTCGAGCCGGGGGTCGCTGAGTCGGCGGCCGACGCCGAGCCTGCAGCATCCGGCGACGAAGCCAGCTGAGTCCCAGACAGGTAACGCTTTAGGAAGGGCGGTACGGTTTAGCGCCGTGCCGCCCTTCGTCGCGTTAACCGGAGGAATTGGCGCAGGCAAATCCACGGCGCTTGCCGCCCTCGAGCACCTGGGCGCCTTGGTGATCTCGAGCGACGCCGTCGTGCATGAGCTCTACGCCTCAGCCGCCATACGTGATGCCGTGTGCGAGCGTTTTGGCGCCGACGTGGCCCCGGATGGAGTCGTCGACCGGGCCGCTCTCGCGGCGAGGGTGTTCGCCAGCGACGCCGATCGAATCTGGCTGGAGCAACTGCTCTGGCCTGCGGTTCACCAGCGCATCGCCGACTGGCGTGAGCTCAGCGTCCGCATCGACCCCCCGCCCCGTGTGTTGGTGGTGGAGGTTCCGCTGCTCTTCGAAGCCGGAAGCGACCGGATGTACGACGCTACGATCGCCATCATTGCCGACGAAGCAGTTCGCGAGGAACGTGCTCGCGAGCGCGGCCACCAGGCGCTCGCGCAGCGCGAGGCACGCCAGCTGACTCAGCAGGAAAAGGCCGCACGTTCCACCTTCGTTGTGGTAAACGACGGGAGTGTCGAGGAACTCGAAGCCAAGTTGTCAGCCATCCTTGCGATCCTGGGCGTGTGAGTTGTCGGTCCGGGCGTATGAGGATGGCGGGAGGGTGACATGGGTGCGACGCAGAAGCCGGTGAACCACTCCCGTCGCAATTACTCCACCTACGGTGGTCGCTATGGTGGCGGCCGTCCGCGCGCCCGAGCCAGGCGCCGCCGCTTCGTGGCCCTGTTCACTCTCGTGTCCTGGTGGTCGGCGTCGTCGTGTTGCTGCCGCTTGTCCGCCGCGCGATCCAGCATTTCGAGCTGCCGCTGCAGTACACCTCGATCATCCGCCAGCAGGCCACCGCCAAGCATCTGGACCCAGCGCTGATCGCCGCGGTCATCTATGCCGAGACACGATTCCGGCCACGCACCTCGCCCACAGGCGCCGAGGGTCTGATGCAGATCGAACCGGCAACCGCGGCGTTCCTCGCCCACCGCTCGGGCGGATACGCGTTCGACGTCCGCGACCTGGGCACACCCTCGGTCAACATCGCCTACGGCAGCTACTACCTGCGCTACCTGCTCAACCTTTACCGCGGCAACACAGTTCTCGCGCTAGCCGCGTACAACGGTGGCGAGACCAACGTCGACAACTGGCTGGCATCAGCACGCACCCAGCACCGACACCTCACGATCGGAGCGATCCCGATTCCCCAAACGCGAGCCTACGTGACCGAGGTGCTCAGCAAACAGCGCGCCTACCGCTCGCACTACGCCCGCCAACTCGGCTACGCCTGATCACCTCGGCTATGCCGATCACCTCGGCTACGCCTGACCAGCGCGCCGCGACTACTCCCGCCGCCTGAGCTCCCTCCTGATCAGCCCCTCCACAGCGATGTCGTAATCAAGCGGATCGCCGGCTGATAGCGGTCGGCACGTCCAGCTCCGAACCTCTGCCCGCGACTCCGATGCTGTCCGGTGATCGAAGGACCGGACGCCGGCCGCATCTCGCATGATTGTGAGATCCGGCGTCCATCTGGTCGGCGGAACTCGAGCCCGGCGCCGTGCCTGCCCACGACGCGGTATCCGCCCTCGTGCACCATCTGGTGGTGGTATGAGCAAAGCTGCACCAGGTTGTCCAGGTCCGTCCGCCCTCCTCGTGCCCAGTGCTCGATGTGATGCGCATGCAGATGCCCGGTGTGGGTGCATCCTGGGAACCGGCAGCCTTGATCGCGGCTGCGTAGTGCTCTCCTCAACGCCGGCGGAATCGCACGCGTGCGCCGTCCAACCGACAGCACCCTACCCCCGCGCTCGACCATCGTGACAACAGCTGCGTCGCAGCCCAGCCTCCGCATGGTCTCCGGCGCCACCGCCGGCCCAGTATCCAGCTCACACTGACCTCTGATCTCCTCCGCGGCCAGCGTCTCGACGTCTACGTGCACGACGACCTCCGCTCGCGACTCGCCACCAGTCGCCAGTGCCGCCAGCGCCTGTGCCCGCACGGCTGCCTCACCGAGCTCATAGTTGGCCTCGGGAACCGACTCCCGAGCCCGATCGAGAGCAGCCATCAGCGCAGCGCCGTCTTCGGGCGTGAGGCGGCCTTGGACCACCAGCATCCCGTCCCCATCCCAATATGTGCTCAGTCGCTGACGCTCATGAAGAGCTTGCCCGTGCTCACTCGTCGCCCGCAAAACGCTGCCGTACTGCCTGCAAAGTCTCTCCAGCTGAGCGCCGGTGGCATGCCGAGCCAGCTCCACAAGCTCGGCTTCGGTCTGCTCGCTCGCAACGCGCGTTACCGCCCGCACCTTGCTGTACGACAGCTCACCAGACGCAAAAGCCGCCTGCACCAGCGGCAAGCCGCGCAGAACACGTCCCACCCGCACATGCTCGCGTCCGGCGGTTATGCCGATTCCGCAGCGCCACGACAGCCAGTGGGCACACGAGGTCACACCCCACTCAGCCCAGCCTTCACGCGCGTCAAACTCCGCTACGAGCAACAGCCAACGGCATGTCGCCGCGGCAAGATGGGACGCCAGCGCGCAGATCTCGCTCTCCAAAGCCTCGAGCGACCCCAGTTGCTCAGCCCCCGGTTCTGCCCCTCCGGTGAGTATCTCTTGCTCTGCACCGGCGATCGAACACATGTTCGTATTGTGGCTCGCGCGTCGGGACGGACTCACCGCCTGACGCGACTTGATGCGAAGCATACTTGAGCGCTCGAGCACCCTTCCGCGGAATCGCAGAGGTGAGGCGGAATCAGTTCGCCGGCGTACGGCGAGCAGCCCCCGCGCCGCTGCGAAGTTGATTGGGAAGCAGAACCGTGGCGCGGTCCACCGGGCTACGGGCTGGTGGGTGTGGCTGCCGAGGTTGTCGTTGTGGTTGCAAAGACGCACCCGGTTGTGCCTGGCTCGCACGCTGGGGCGGGGTCGTTTGTGCTGTTCCCTGAGTCGGTCATGGGTGAGCTGACGGCTCCGGAACTGGTCGTGACCTGGACAGTCGTGGGGTTTGTGAGCCATGGCCACCACGCGAAGTACCAGCCGTTTTGGACGCTAGCGTCGACGGCGTTGCCGTTGGCGAAGTCGAATGCGATCGCGGATACGTCTGTTCCTGCCTGCCCGAGGATGGCCTCGCCATAGCCGCCACCGCTGATGGCACGCAGATCGGCTACGACCTGCTCCTGTGACGGCGGGCTGTTGAGGAACTCCCGAGTGACGGGGTTCTCACCGTGACCCTCACCGAACCCACCCTGCTTTTTGTAGGGCGCACTGATGAGAGCCGGTCCCGGCGCTGCTTGGATCGGCCCGAATGTGTGCGAACTGACCGTGAAGCTGGTGTGGTCGCTCATGATGCCGCTCGTGAGGCAGTCGTAGACCTTGCCGTCTGAGACGTTGATCACCGCTGTGTAGATGCCCCGACTTTCGCTCAGTACGGGCTGGCCCGGGAACGCCTCGATCGGTGTTGACGACTGCCCGCTCGTCGTGGCGTGGTTGCACATGGACGTGGACGCTGCGATAGCTGCTGGGGTCGCTGTGTTCGGCGTGGACGACCATCCTGCGTATGCAGGCGTCACACCGGATGAGAGCGACAACACCACAGCGACGACCGCCGCGACGAGTGCTACGCCTGACGCTCCGGCGGTTGCCCAAAGCTTGCGGCCAGTCAACGAGAACCGTGCGCGAATTGTTCGAGAGGGAGTTGTCGCGATTGCGTGTTCGAACTGGTCACCCAGCTGTTGCAGTGCATGGAAGCGTTGATTCATGACGTGCTCCTCTCATGGGCAAGCGTTGGTTCGAGCGTGTCGCGGCCAGCGCGCGCAGTCCGCGCGAGACGCGACGCGCGCGCGGTGGTTTCCGTGACGCCTAGCTGGCGGGCGACCTCCTGATACGGCAACTCGTCCACGATCCGAAGCTGAAGGGCGTGCCGCTGGTCGTTGTTCAGCTTTTCCAGTTCCGCGCCGAGAGCCGAACGTATGTTGTCGAGTCCGGCGGCGCGCTCTATCTCGGCGATCTCGTCATCGGCCAACACGGGCACCGTGAAACCGATCTGGTTCAACGCACGGCGCTGACCGCCCCGCGACGCAGGTACCGACCGAGTTGACGACGCGCGATCGTAAACAGCCAGCCTTGCACCTCTTCGGGTTGCCTGCGGTACCCGTCGCCCACCACTCCATGCTTGGGCGAGGTCGGCGTTAATCGAGCGCCGCTTCGGCGTCGAAGGTCCGACGCGTGAAGCAACAACAGACCGATTCCGCGTTCTGCCCGTCACAGCTCGATGAAGGCGATCGATGGGGCCATCCACACGTAAGTTGTCGCCAACCCCAAATCCGTGACGACATCACGTGTGCGTCAGCCTGTTGGCCGTGCCCAGGGTCATGGATCGACCGACAGACGACAGTGGCGCCGAGGCGTGCTCGACGCCACTCGCTGCGCCGTCGACGTACTGCTGGAAACTCGTGGCCTTGCCGTACCAGGTGCGAGGAGAGCACCCCGCTGCCGGCTAGTCCCGTTCGCCCGCAGCGCGGATCGCGTCGGCCTGGATGCCGTCGCACCAGATCTCCCACCGTCCGGATGGCGAGGCGCTCGTCGAGGAACCGGTAGGGACGGCGGCCGGCGAATTCAACGGTGCGCAGATGCCATACGCCTCCGAGCACGCTGGCGATGCGCCGCCGCGGCCAACCCAGAGCGTGTTCGACATCGGGGAACGCCCGTGGCTGATCGACACTGGCCGCCAACTCATTCAGCAGTTCGCGCATGAGATCACTGCAGCGGTCGTGGAATCGGGATATCTCGTCAGGATCGTCCATCGCGTTGTCCGGACGGTGCTCGGCGAGATGCGGTCCGCGGTTGGTTCCGGGCATAGTTCTGCTATCCGCGGCCGATGCGTGCCAGCAGCTCCAACAGCTGTTCACGCTCGCCCTTGTCGAGCGGCGCCAGGATCTGATCCTGGGCGGTTTGGATCTTGCTTCGGAGCTGGTTCAGTGTGCGCCGGCCCGCAGTCGTAATCGTCACGACCTTGCGCCGCTGATCAGTGGGATCGGGGTTGCGCTCGATCAGCTCGCGTCGGTCCAGCAGCGAGACGATCGCATGCATATCGCTGCGATCGAGCCATAGCCGCCGGCCCAGGTCGGCCTGGCTCGGCTTGACCGTGCTCGGCCAGTGAGGCGAGAACGATGTAGTGCTGGCGCCCGAGGTCCTCGTCACCCAACGCGTCCGTGACCAGGTCATGTGCCCGGCGGGCGGCCTGGCCCAGCAGCCAGCTCGGCAGCGTGCGCACGGCCGCGGGAGGATCGTAAGGGGGCTGCCCTGCACCATCCACGGCCGCCACTCTAGCAAGATCGTTGACGAAGCCAACGATCTGGGCTATCGTTGGCACGACCAACGAATCGAACAAAGGAGCGAAGATGGGAACCACCACCCCTGACCTTCCATTCGGCGCGCAGTTGATCGGTAGGACTGAGAAGTCGCTCGACGCTGTGCTCAAGCGCGTCCTCGTCGGCAGCGGGCTGAGCGAGCCGGAATACGTGGCCCTGCGCGTCTGCTCGGACCGCTCCGGCGAACCACGAGCGGACGTCACAGCGCAGCTGACGGCAGCGTTCCGCAAGGGCGAGGATCACGCCGCACAGCTCGTCGAGCGTTTGAGCGAAGCAGGGGTGATCAACAGCGACCAGGCCGCACCGGTCGAGCTGACTCCCGCTGGTTGCGAGCTTCACGAGCGCCTGGTCGCGGAGACCGATGCAATCGCCGGGCGCCTCTGGGGCGATCTCCCAGCTGATGACCTGGCCGTTGCCGCCCGCGTCCTATCGACCGTCCTCGGTCGCGCGGCGACAGAGCGTGCGTAGCGCAAGCTGAGCCGCTACAGCTCCGCTGGGTCCAGCAGACCCGACTCGGTGACGACGCCCGCGACGTCCACCAGCTCGAGGACCTTGTAAGCAGAGACCGCACCGAGCTTCTCGCTGCTGGCGAGCACGAAGGTCTCGGCCGCCCGCGCTGACAGGGCGCGCTTCATCGCGGCCTCCTCCGGGTCGCCGGTCGTCAGGCCGTGCTCACGGTGAACGCCGGTCACGCCCAGCAGGAACACGTCAGCGCTGACTGCGGCGGCCGCCTCGACGGTCGCCGCACCGCATGCGACTGCCGAGTGCTTGTAGATGCGCCCGCCCAGAAGCAGGATCTCGACAGAGGGATGGGGGACCAGTGCCGCGGCGATCGTTGGACTGTGGGTGATCACGGTAGCTTCCAGATCGGCCGGCAGGGCGCGTGCCACCGCCAGCGTGGTCGTGCCTCCATCCAAAATCACCCGAGCACCGGGACGGATCAAACCAACCGCACGCTCGGCCACCAACCGCTTGCTCTCCGGCTCGACGGACCGCGCGCGTCGCGTAGTCGGCGAGCGCACGAGACACCGGCACGGCGCCGCCATAGACGCGCTGGCAGAGCCCCGCCGCGGCCAGATCGCGCAGGTCGCGCCGGACGCTGTCCTCGGAGATACCCAGCTCAAGCGCCAGCTCGCGCGCCACAAGCTTCCCGTCCGCGTGCAGGCGGGAGAGCAGCAGTTCGCGTCGCTCAGAAACCAACATGCACGAAATAGCGTACTTCAGCACACAAATCTGCACGGTCATGCAGTATCGTGCACAAACATGCAACCACCAACGACCCAAGTTGATCCTCATCGCCGGCCCCTACCGCTCCGGAACGAACGACGACCCGGAGCTAATGGCGAGCAACCTCAAGAGGCTCGAAGAAGCGGCCTGGCCCATCTTCAGAGCGGGTCACATTCCGATGATCGGCGAGTGGGTCGCGCTCCCGGTGCTGAGCAGCGCCGGCGCAACGCAAGGACCACTCGATCCGCTGGCCGAACAGGTGATGTACCCGACGGCTGAGCGACTACTGCAGCATTGCGACGCTGTACTCAGGCTGCCCGGCGAGTCCAAGGGCGCCGACCAGGACGTGGCAATCGCCAACAGCCGCGGGATCCCCGTCTACCACGCCCTCAACGAGGTCCCAGGCGTCGACGGCTGAGGTGCCGCACACCCGGAACTAATGCGGTCAGAAGCTGTCCAACCCGTCGCTAGGATCAAACTGTGCCCGGATTCGAGTTAGACGCCACCTTCAGTCCGACGGCCGACCAGCCAGATGCGATCGCAAAGCTCGCGGATGGGCTGACATCCGGCGAGCGGATGATGACGCTGCTCGGCGCCACCGGCACCGGCAAGACGATGACGATGGCCGCCACGATCGCCGAGGTCAACCGCCCGGCGCTCGTGATCGCGCACAACAAGACGCTCGCGGCCCAGCTCTGCAACGAGTTCCGCACGTTCTTCCCCCGCAACTCGGTCGAGTACTTCGTCTCCTACTACGACTACTACCAGCCCGAGGCCTACGTCCCGAGCAAGGACCTCTACATCGAGAAGGATTCGGCGATCAACCAGGAGATCGACCGCCTCAGGCATGCCGCCACGGCGGCGTTGTTCGCAAGGCGGGACGTCCTGATCGTCGCGTCGGTGAGCTCCATCTACGGCCTGGGCAGCCCCGAGGTCTACGACGAGAACCTGCAGACCCTCACCCGCGGCTCGATGATCGATCGTGACGGGCTCCTCAGAAAGCTTGTCAGCATCCAGTACAGCCGTAACGACACGGCCCTCGCGCGCGGTACCTTCCGCGTGCGCGGCGAGACACTCGAGATCTGGCCGGCATACGCCGAGACCGCCTACCGGATCAGCATGTTCGGCGACGAGGTCGAGCACCTCCAGCACTTCGACCCGGTCACCGGCGAGCTGATCGAGGATGACCTCGAGCACGTCGCGATCTGGCCGGCCTCGCACTACAACGTCAGAGAGGGCCATATCGAGGAAGCGGTGGAGGCGATCGGCAAGGAGCTCAACGAGCGCACCGCCGAACTCGAAGCAGGAAGGGAAGCTGCTCGAGTCCCACCGCCTTCGCCAACGAAC
This sequence comes from uncultured Actinomycetota bacterium, assembly GCA_963818135.1. Lineage (GTDB taxonomy): Bacteria > Actinomycetota > Thermoleophilia > Solirubrobacterales > Solirubrobacteraceae > Palsa-465. The sequence goes on along the minus strand of CAWFRF010000004.1, from coordinate 18,550 downwards.
CCAGTACGACATGGAGATGCTGCGCGAGATGGGTTTCTGCAGCGGCATCGAGAACTACAGCCGCATCCTCGACGGGCGCAAGGCAGGCGAGCGGCCCTATTGCCTGCTCGATTACTTCCCCGACGACTTCGTCTGCTTCATCGACGAGTCTCACCAGACCGTGCCGCAGATCGGCGGCATGTATGAGGGCGACAGATCGAGGAAGCAGACCCTCGTCGACTACGGCTTCAGGCTCCCGAGCGCCCTCGACAACCGGCCGCAGACCTTCCAGGAGTTCCTCAGCATCACCCCGCAGATGGTGTTCGTGTCAGCCACCCCGGGCGAATATGAGCGCACCCACTCGAAGCTGGTCGTCGAGCAGATCGTTCGCCCGACCGGCATCGTCGACCCGGAGATCGAGGTGCGCGAGACCAAGAACCAGATCGACGACCTGATGAACGAGATCAAGACCCGGGTCGAGCGCGACGAGCGCACGCTGGTCACGACGCTGACCAAGAAGATGTCCGAGGACCTGACCGATTACCTGCTCGAGATGGGCTTCAAGGTCCGCTACCTGCACTCCGAGGTCGACACGCTCGAGCGCATCCAGATCATCCGCGAGCTCAGGCTCGGCGACTTCGACGTGCTCGTCGGCGTCAACCTGCTGCGCGAGGGGCTCGACCTTCCCGAGGTGAGTCTCGTGGCGATCCTGGATGCCGACAAGGAGGGCTTCCTGCGCGGGTCCACCTCGCTCATCCAGACGATCGGCCGGGCCGCCCGCAACGTCGAAGGCCGGGTGCTGATGTACGCCGACAAGGAGAGCGCCGCGATGAAGTCCGCGATCGAGGAGACCGATCGTCGCCGTGCCATCCAGGTCGCCTACAACGAGCAGCATGGCATCACGCCGGAGACGATCACCAAGGGCATCTCCGACATCGCCGAGTTCCTGCAGTCCGAGACCAAGGTCCCGAAGTCGCGTCGCCGGCGTCAGCGCGAGGCGGCCGGCACGATGCCGCCTGCCGAGATCGAGCGCAAGATCGTCGAGCTCGAGGAGGAGATGCTGGCGGCCGCCGAGGATCTCCGCTTCGAATACGCCGCCCGCCTCCGCGACGAGATCCGCGACCTCAAGCGTGAGCTGGATGTTGCGGTCGCGGAGGGACGGGTCCGCTAGATTCCCGGCGCATGGCGCTGGATAGACAGAGCATCGAGAAGCGTGATTTCCCGATCGGGCGGCGTGGCTATGACCCGGCCGCGGTCGACGCCCACCTCTCGGAGGTCGCGTCGCAGGTCGAGGAGCTGCGCCTGAGCGCGCGCCGCCACACCGAGTCGCTCGCGTCGTCCGCGAGCGAGCAGGTGCGAGCGATCGTCGAGGCCGCCGAGGCGAGCGCCGCCGAGATTCAGCGGCAGGCCGAGACCGAGGCACGCGAGATCCGCACCGAGGCCGCGCAGGAGGCACAGTCGGCCCGTGCCGACGCGACTTCCCAGGCCCGCGAATACGTCGGCCGCGTGTCCGAGGCGACGACCGTGATGCTGCAGCGGCTGAACGCAATGGAGTCGGAGCTGACGGGTCTGATCGACGGGCTGCGCACGGGCGCAAACCGGCTCAACGCCGACCTGCAGCTGCTCGAGGGCAACTTCCAGGGCGTGACCGATGCCGTCGGTCCGCGCGCTCAGTTCGAGACAGATGCTGAGCCCTCCATCGGTGGCGCGGGCGGGCCATCCGATCTCGCTGATGGTGGTCCTGAGGTCGCCGTTGTCCAGACGTCGGTCACCGAGGTCACCGCGGTCGTCGCCGAGGCGGCGGTGGCCGAGACCGCGGCCGAGCCGCTGGCCGAGGACATCGAGGGCGCTCGCCTGGTCGCGCTGAACATGGCGCTGAACGGCACGCCGCGCGAGGAGACTGACCACTACCTGGCGGAGAACTTCGAGCTCGACGACCGCCAGCAGCTGCTCGACGAGGTCTACTCGTCGGTCGCGGACTGATCTTGACCGCATAGAGCGGCTTTCGGGCCACCGGCCTGACCCGAACGTCTGTTCGGCTGAATATGATCAGTGTCGTGGATCAGCTGATCGTCTCGGGCGCGCGCGAACACAACCTCAAAGACATCACCGTCTCGATTCCGCGGGACTCGCTGACGGTCATCACCGGCCTCTCTGGATCGGGCAAGTCGTCGCTCGCCTTCGACACGATCTACGCCGAGGGTCAGCGTCGCTACGTCGAGTCGCTGTCGGCCTACGCGCGCCAGTTCCTGGGGCAGATGGACAAGCCCGACGTCGACTCGATCGAGGGGTTGTCGCCGGCGATCTCGATCGACCAGAAGACGACCTCGCGCAACCCGCGCTCGACGGTCGGAACGGTCACCGAGATCTATGACTACCTGCGCCTGCTGTGGGCGCGGATCGGCAAGCCGCACTGCCACATCTGCGGACGGCCGATCACAGGGCAGTCGGCCGAGCAGATCATCGACCAGGTGATGGAGCTTCCCGAGTCGACGCGCTTCATGGTGATGGCACCGATCGTCCGCGGCCGCAAGGGCGAGTACGGCAAGCAGCTCGAGGAGCTGCGCGGTGAGGGCTTCACCCGCGCGAAGATCGACGGGGAGCTGCGAAGGCTCGATGAGGAGATCGTGCTCGACAAGAAGTTCAAGCACGACATCTCGATCGTGGTCGACCGCCTGGTGATGAAGGAGGACCTGCGCAAGCGCCTGGCCGACTCGGTCGAGACGGCGGTGACGCTGGCAGATGGCCTGGTCGAGATCGAGTTGGTCGACGGCGGCGAGATCCAGCTCTACAGCGAGAAGTTCGCGTGCCCCGTGCACGGACCGAGCCTGGTCGAGCTCGAGCCGCGGATCTTCAGCTTCAACTCGCCGCACGGCGCCTGCCCGCGATGCACCGGGCTCGGGTCGCAGATGGAGATCGATCCCGATCTGGTCGTGCCCGATCCCGCGCTGTCGATTGGGGAGGGCGCGATCGCGCCCTGGGCGGTAAGCGCCTCCGACTACTACGAGCAGCTCACGCAGGCGATCTCCGAGCGTTACGGCGTCGACACCGACGTGCCCTGGGGCGAGCTTCCGCAGGAGCAGCGCGACTTCTTCATGTACGGCACCAACGGCGATCGCTTCCAGGTTGCGTACCGCAACCGCTTCGGTCGCCGCCGCAACTACTCGACGGCTTTCGAGGGCATCGTCAGGGGGCTCGAGCGCCGCTACCGGGAGACCGACTCGGAGTTTGTGAAGGAGAAGATCGAGGAGTACATGACGCTGCGGCCCTGCCCGGAGTGCAAGGGCGCGCGACTGCGGCCCGAGTCACGCGCGGTGCTGGTCGCCGGCCTGCCGATCAACGAGTTCACCGCGCTGTCGGCGCAGCGGGCGCTGGAATGGGTGCGTGAGCTCGAACTCTCAGAGCACGACCGCCGTATCGCACACCTGATCCTGCGCGAGATCGAGGAGCGGTTGAGCTTCTTGGAGAACGTGGGGGTGGGCTATCTCAGCATGGAGCGCGCGGCCGCGACCCTCTCGGGAGGCGAGGCGCAGCGCATCCGCCTGGCGACGCAGATCGGCTCATCGCTGGTGGGCGTGCTCTACATCCTCGACGAGCCTTCGATCGGTCTGCACCAGCGCGACAACCACAAGCTGATCGCGACGCTCGAGCGGCTGCGCGACCTTGGCAACACGGTGCTGGTCGTGGAGCACGACGAGGACACGATGCGCGCCGCCGACCATCTGCTCGACATCGGACCCGCCGCCGGCGAGCACGGCGGACACGTGGTGGCGGAGGGAACCGCCGACGAGGTCGCGCGCGTCCCCGAATCGCTCACCGGGCAGTTCCTCGCCGGAACGCGACGGATCGAGGTGCCGAAGAAACGGCGCAAGCCCAGCGGGTACATCGAGATCAAGGGCGCCGCCGAGCACAACCTCAAGGGCATCGACGTCAAGGTGCCGCTGGGTGTGCTGTGCAGCGTCACCGGCGTCTCCGGCTCGGGCAAGTCGACGCTGGTCAACGAGGTGCTGTACAAGGCGGTCGCCAACCGGCTGAACGCCAAGCGGACGCGTGCAGGCGCGCACAAGTCGATCAGCGGACTGGAGCAGCTCGACAAGATCATCTCCGTCGATCAGTCGCCGATCGGGCGCACGCCGCGGTCGAACCCTGCCACCTACATCGGGCTCTTCGACCAGATCCGCGACCTGTTCGCCCGGACCCCGGAGGCCAGGGCGCGCGGGTACAAGGCCGGTCGCTTCTCGTTCAACGTCAAGGGCGGGCGCTGCGAGGTCTGCAAGGGCGACGGCCAGATCAAGATCGAGATGCACTTCCTGCCGGACGTGTACGTGCCCTGCGAGCAGTGCCACGGCAAGCGCTACAACCGTGAGACGCTCGAGGTCCGCTTCAAGGGCAAGACGATCGCCGACGTGCTGGAGATGCCGATCGCGGAGGCACTCGACTTCTTCGAGCACATCCCCAAGATCAGGCGGCGCGTGCAGACGCTGAACGATGTCGGCCTCGGTTACATGCGCTGGGGCAGCCGGCGACGACGCTCTCCGGCGGCGAGGCACAGCGCGTAAAGCTGGCGGCTGAGCTTGCGAAGGTGGCGACCGGGCGCACGATCTACATCCTCGACGAGCCGACCACAGGCCTGCACTTCGCCGACATCCAGCGGCTGCTCGAGGTGCTCGACAAGCTCGTCGACGCGGGCAACTCGATCGTCGTGATCGAGCACAACCTCGATGTGATCAAGGTCTCCGACTATCTGATCGACCTCGGTCCCGAGGGTGGCGATGAGGGCGGCAGCCTGATCGCCACAGGTACGCCGGAGCAGATCGCCGCGGTGCCGGAGTCATACACCGGGAACTTCCTCAAGCCACTGCTCGGCGCGAAAGCGGTGACCGCCAAGCCGGCGGCCGCCAAGCGTCGCCGCAGGCAGCCGGTCGAGGCCTGATACTGACGGCGTGGATCGCGCCGAGCTCATCTCCGCAGGCCGCCTGTGGTGGCAGAAGTGGCGGTGGTATGAGCGAAGTCGCATGCCCTGGAACCGGGCGCGTCTGCACTACGAACTGGCCCGCCGCCAAGCGTACGCACGCGGGCCGCTGCACGGAGAGGTGCTCGAGGGGCTACGCGAGGGCCGCCTCGAGATCGGTCCGCAGGTGCTGTTCGAGCCAGACGTCTGGATAACGATGCCGGCGCCCGCACGCGTGCGGATCGGTGGCGGCAGCTTCTTCAACATCGGCGTGATGGTCGCCGCGCTCGACCTGGTCGAGATCGGCGAGCACTGCATGTTCGCCAACGGCTGCGTGATCACCGACGCGAACCATCGCTTCGACGATCCCACGCGCCCGGTGCCATGGCAGGGCTTCACCAGCAAGGGGCCGACGCGCATCGGTGACAACGTCTGGTGCGGCGCTCACGTGGTCGTCACGAGTGGCGTGACGATCGGCGAGCGCTGCGTGATCGGCGCCAACTCGGTGGTCACCACTGACATCCCGCCTTCTCGGTCGCCGCCGGCGCGCCCGCGCGAGTGCTGCGTACGATCACCTACGAGTGATCGTCAGCTGTTCTTGATGACGATCCCCTCGAGGATGTTCGCCACGTGCTCGGTGGCGTCGATCGCGTTCTCGAGGCGCTCGAACAGGTCCTTCCAGCGGATCACGACCATCGGGTCGATGCCGCCGTCGAACAGTGACGCGATCGCCTCGCGGGAGATGCGGTCGCCCTCATTCTCGAGGCGGTTGATCTCGACGGTCTGGCTGGAGATGTCGTTGAAGCCGCGCAGCTGTGGCATCGCTTCGGCGATCTGGCGCGCGGCCTGCCCGAGGACCTCGGCGAGCCTGATCGCCTGATCCATCGGCGCCTCGATCTTGTAGAGGCCGAGGTAGTCGGCGACCTCTTCGATGTAGTCGGCGATGTCGTCGAGCGCCGACGCGAGCGCGAGGATGTCCTCGCGATCGATCGGTGTGACGAACGTGTGGTTCAGCCGATCGAGGATCTCGTGAGTGATGCGGTCACCCTCGTGCTCGCAGTCGCGGATGTCCTGCGCGAGGTGGCGGTTGTCCGGATAGTCGGACAGCAGCTCCTCGAGCAGTTGCGCGCAGCGCAGCACGTTCTGGCCGGCCTCCTCGAACAGCTCGAAGTAGGCTCGGTCGCGCGGGGCGAAGACCTGTGTGATCCGCGGCACGCCACGCATCTTATGGGGTCGCGGGGCGTCGCGGGAGCGCCGGTATCAGCCGCGTAACTTCTGGCCGCTCAGTGCGGAAAGTTCGGCCCGGAACTCGGCGAGCTGCTCGGGATCGATCGAGTAGCAGTGCTCCGGCGCCGGGTAGCGACGCTCGCGCACGTCGGCCGCGTAGGCTGCGACCCCGGCATCCATCTCGCTCTGGAGGTCCGCATAGCGCTGCACGAAGCGCGCGCCACGCCCCTCGCGGATCCCCAGCAGGTCATGGAACACCAGCACCTGGCCGTCGGTCGCGGGGCCGGCGCCGATGCCGATCACCGGCACGTCGATCAGCGGCATCAGCTGCTCGGTGACCGCCGCCGGAACCGCCTCGAGCACGATCGCGAAACAGCCTGCCTGCTGCAGCGCCAGCATCTCCTCGGCGATCCGTGCCGCGCTGCCGGCGCTGCGACCCTGAGCGCGGTAGCCGCCCAGCGCCGTTGAGGTCTGCGGCGTCAAGCCGACGTGACCCATCACCGGGATGCCGGCCTGAACGATCGCTCGGGCGCGCGCCACCGACGTCGTGTTGCCGCGCTCGAGCTTGACCGCGTCGGCGCCGCCCTCCTTGACGAACCGCATCGCCGTGCGCACGGCCTGCTCGTCCGACTCCTCGTAGGAGCCGAATGGCAGGTCGGCCACCAGGAATGGGCTGCGCAGCCCGCGCCGCACCGCGCGCGTGAGCATGATCATCTCGTCGGCGCTGACCTCGACGGTGGACGGGTAGCCGAGCACGGTCATCGCGCCGGAATCGCCGACCAGCACGATGTCGACTCCGGCGGCCTCGGCGGCGCGCGCACTCGGGAAGTCATACGCGGTGACCATCACCAGTGGCTCGCCCAGCCGCCTGCCGTTCGGTGATGGTCGCGAGCGTCACCGGCAGGCGGGATGCGTCATCCAGCACGGCGATCTGAGAGGGATGCGAAGACATGTCAATCACTCCTCGTGTTGCTTCCCGCCGCCACAGGCGGTCGAGAGCTCGTTGGATCTGTTGAGAGCGTCTGGTTGTCGATCAGGCGTACCTGGCCAACCCTTGCGGCGACCAGCGCGAGCGCTGGCCCACTGATGCTGTCAATCGGCTCCAGCGTGGCTGGGTTGACTATCTGGAAGTACTCGGTCCGATCAGCGGGTCCTCGAGCTCTGCATGAGCGGCCGCGAGGATGGTCGCGCACATCGGTCTCACCGGCAGCCACGAGCGCCTGGGCGGCCGCGAGCGAGCTGGCTGAGCGCGGTGGCTCGGCCCGCTCGTCGGGCGCGAGAGCGCAGGTTCCGGCTCGACAGTCGCCAGCCCGTCCGGCTCCCGGACCGTCGGGCAGACCTCGATCTCGAGCGGCAGGTTGAGGTCGCGCACGAGTCGCTTGATGACGAGTGTCTGCTGGGCGTCCTTCTGCCCGAAATAGGCGATGTCCGGCGCCACGATCGTGAAGAGCTTGGTGACCACCGTCGCCACGCCGTCGAAATGGCCACGGCCCCGCTGGGCGCCCTCGAGCACCTCCGCGATGCCGCCGACGCTGACGGTGGTGGCAAAGCCTCGCGGGTACATCTCTGCCGCGGACGGCGCGAACAGGAAGTCGACGCCGTTGCTCGGCGGCGATGTCGGCATCGCGTTGCTCGTCGCGCGGATAGGCGGCCAGGTCCGAGCCGTCGTTGAATTGGGTTGGGTTCACGAACAGCGAGACGATCACCTCGTCGCACTCACTGCGGGCGCGGCGCATCAGCGCCAGATGGCCTTCGTGGAAGGCGCCCATCGTCGGCACGAGCCCGATCCGCCGGCCGGCGTGGCGCGGCTGCGCCAGGGCAGCCTTGAGTTCAGCGATCGTCCGCAGTGTTCTCATAGTGAGGCGACCCCGAGCCAGTCGCCGAGTGGCAGCAGTCAGCGCGTCGAACAGCGCCAGCAGCTCGGGAGCACGTTCACCGACGGCCTCGCGCTGAGCCGCGACCGTTAGCTCATCCCCACGTGCGACAGGGCCGGTGATCGCGCGTTCCGGGCCAAGCTCCACCCAGTTCTCGACCGTCGCCCGCACCAGCGGAGCGAGCATCTCCCGGGTCACCCCGGCCGTGGAGCCGATGCGTTCGGCTGCGGCTTCCAGCGTCAGCAGGAAGTTGGACGCGATGCAGGCCGCGGCGTGGTACGCGGCCCGATCCTCCGGGGCCACCCGCACGACATTCATCCCGAGGGCCTGTGCGATCAATCTGGCCAACTCCATTGCCCGATTCGTGTCCGCATCAATCGCGGCTGTCGCCCCGCGGAAGTCTGCGCCGTCCGCGGGGACGGTCATCAGCGGGTGCAGCGAGAAGGCCTCGTGTGGCGCCAGCGGCTCGAGACCGGTGGCACCCGAGCAGTGACCGATGATTACGCCGGGGACGATCGCTGCCGCAGCGCTTGCGATCTCCCTGTCAGGGACGCACAAAAGCGCGGCAGCGCAGCCGGCGGCGTCCGCGCCACGGCCGAACGGGCCCACGAGCTCGAACTGCGCCTGGTCGCGCAGTGCTTCTGCAATGGCCGTTCCGACCCGGCCTGAGCCGACGATCGCGAATCGTGTTCCGCCACGGGTGAGGTCAGTGTCTTGCATCTCTTCCTGGGTCCATCCCTTGTCGCAAGGTGACGGCCTACGTTAAATGGTACCCGACCGGCCGGCGTGGTTAGCATCGGCCCCGATGAGTTCCCTGAAGTCTGCGAGCGAGCGCCGGGATCTGCTGAAGGCCGTTTACGAGGAGGCGCGCGGTTGTGTGGCCTGCCCGCTGCACGAGACCCGCACGAACGTCGTGTTCGGCTCGGGCAACGCCGACGCCGAGCTGATGTTCGTGGGGGAGGCGCCGGGGGCCAACGAGGACCAGCAGGGGCTGCCGTTCGTGGGCCAGGCCGGGAAGCTGCTCGAAAAGCTGCTCGGGGAGATCGGGATGGAGCGTGGCGATGTCTTCATCGCGAACACTTTGAAATGCCGGCCTCCGGGGAACCGTGACCCGTACCCGCACGAGCTGGACGCCTGCCGCCATTACCTGGACAGCCAGCTCGAGCTGATTCAGCCGACGATGGTCTGCACGCTCGGCAACTTTGCGACGAAGCTGCTGCGCGGCGAACCGACGGGGATCTCGAAGATCCACGGACAGCCTGAGGCTGCGTACGATCGGGCCGCGCACGGTCAGGCTGTATCCCGCTCTACCACCCCGCGGCTGCGCTGTACACGCCCTCCACCTTGGAGATGCTGCGCGCCGACTTCCTGCGGATCCCGGAGATCCTGGCGCTCGGCCCACCGAGCCAGCCGGAGCCTCCTGCAGCGCAGCCGAACCGCCCTGCGCGCAGCCCGAACCCCCTGCCAGCGCAGCCGGACCGGAGCCGCGCGGCGCACGGAGCAGCCCGGGGCGAGCAGCTCGGGCCTATTCTGAGCCCGACCTCGGCCGCCGGCGTGAGCACCGGCCGCCGCGCAGAGCGCGCAGACGTAGGCGACTGCTGCGCGCCATCAGCTGCACGAACAGCACGACGGTGGCGAACGAGGCGGGGTGCTTGGAAGCCTGCAGCAGCAGGATCGGCTCGATCGCGGCGACCAGCCCGAGCGCCGGCAGGAACCAGACCGCTTGAGGGCCAGCATGTACTGCACGGCCAGGTAGGTGGCGGCCAGGACGGTGAACGCGGCGCCGAGCGGCAGCAGTGCGTCGGACGCGATCGCCTTGTCCTTGCCGAAGACCGCGGCGAGCAGCGGGTGCGCGGCAAACGCGTAGATCAGCATGCACGGGACCGCACAGACGACCACGATCCCGAGCGACTTGAGCAGCACCGGCCGGGTGTCCTTGCCCTCCGACCACAGCCGCGACGTCTCCGGAACCAGATAGAAGCTCGCGCCCATCGCGACCCAGATCAGCACCTTTCCTGCGACCGCCGCTACCGCATAGGAACTCGCGACGTTGTCTGAGAACCGGTGCTTGGCGATGATCAGATCCATGTTCTGCAGCAGCTGGATGATCGCCAGCGCCGCGATCGGGACGGCCGCCGACCGGATGTGGCGGCTGAAGCTGAGCACGCCTGACGTGGCGTTGCGCAGTCGCCAGCGCGGGTAGGTTGGTCCCGCCACCCGCCGGTAGATGATCACCGCGCAGTACGTGCACATCGCGACGTACGAGATCAGCGAGGCGAGGTACGCGCCGCCGATCCCGAGCCCGACCTCGACGAGGATCGCGCCGGCGACGAGCCGGGCTCCCTGCTCGCCGATCAGGCTGTAGCCCACGGCGCGGTAGTCGCCGATCCCCTGCAGCGCGCCGCGCAGCGTGCAGAGCCCAGGTAGATGCAGCCGGCGGGGATTCCGGCGGCCGCCGCCCAGCCCTGATGCGGCATCGCCGACGGCGTCCGCGATCGGCTGCCGGAGCAGGATCGAGACGACTGTCGCGAGGACGGTGAACACCGCCAGCGCACGCGCCCATCGCTCGAGCGTCGCGAGCAGCTCCTCGCCCGTTCCCAGGTGGCCGAGCACGCCCTCGCGAGCCGTCGCGACCTGGACGGCCTGGCCGACGACCGTGAGGATCATCAGGTAGCTGAGCAGTGCCGCCAGCGCGCCGTAGTTCGTCAGCAGCCGTGCGAACACCACCGAGGTGATCGAGCGCCAGGACGTTGTTGACGATCATCGCTGCGGCCAGGCCGGCGGCCTTGCCCGTATCGGAGCTGCGTAGGTGCTCGACCCTCACGCGGAGGCGGTCCGTCAGCGGCGGATTGCGGGACACCATTCGCGCCTGGACGGTAGCGAAGAAGCTTTTGCGTTAGAAATCCATGCATATTGCGAACTAATTCGTCCGGACGATCTGCTAAGCGCCATTCATCTACATTTCTGAGACCCGTGAAGTCCAGGTTTGCCGCCGCCATAGCTTCCGTCGGGGTCCTGCTCGTCACGCCCGCAGGGGCGCTGGCCAGCGGATCCACGACTACCACCTCGTCGCAGATCACGCCGACTGCTCCGTCGCGGCTGACGACGACCTCCGCGACCGCGACGACCGTGACGAGTTCTCCCACCGGCACCACCGGTCACAGCACCACACTGCCCAACACGGGCTACGACCTGCTCCCCGAGACGCTGATCGGTTTCGCGCTGGTCGGTGTCGGTGTCGGATTGAAGCTTCGTCGCTCGCGCGCCTGAGCTGACCGTTCCTAGACTCGGGCTGATGGCGAGTGAGCTTGCGCAGCACCGGATCACCTCCTCGGCCGCCGAGACCGAACGCCTCGCCGCGGACCTGGCGCGCGAGCTCAGACCCGGTGACGTCGTGCTGCTCAGCGGTGAGCTCGGAGCGGGCAAGACAACGTTCGTCCGCGGGGCGGCCCGGGCGCTGGGTGTCACCGATCCGGTCACGAGCCCCACGTTCACGATCGGGCAGCGTTACTCCGCCGCCGCCCCGGTCACCTACGTATCGCACGTGGACCTGTACCGACTCCGGTCCCTTCGGGACGAGGATCCGGACCTGCTCGCCGACTACATCGGTGCCGACACGATCACGTTCGTGGAGTGGCCCGATGTCGGCGTTCAGGAGATCAGTGACCTCGGCCGGATCGTGCGGCGCGTGCGCCTGAGCCACGGCGGCGGCGACCGGCGGACGGTCGAGTTCAGGTGAGGGTGCTCGCCTTCGACACGGCGACCCCGCTGACGGCGGTCGCGCTGCGCGACCTCGACGATGCGGCGAACGTCTGCCTGCGCGCGGTCGTCGACCTGACCGCCGTCGATCACCCGCCGGCCGGCGGGCGACCTGGCCACGCCCAGCGTCTGCTCGTGCTGATCGAGGAGCTGCTCGGTCGGTCGGGATCGGGCTGGGAGGCGGTCGATCGGATCGCGGTCGGCACCGGCCCCGGCACGTTCACCGGGCTGCGCATCGGGATCGCGACCGCCGAGGCGCTGGCATTGGCGACCGGCCATTCCGCTGGTCGGCGTCTCGACGCTGCAGTCGCTGGAGCAGGCTGCGCTGGCTGCGCTGAACCCACCGCACCCCGTGCTGGCCGTGATCGACGCCCGCCGCGGCGAGGCCTTCGTCGCCGGCGACGGGCTGCCGCCGAGCGTGCTCACACCGACAGAGCTCGGCGAGCGCCGCTGCTGAGCGAGCCGGCCTGGGCGCGATCGCGGTCGGCGATGGCGCTGTGAAGTTCCGTGAGCTGCTCGAGCTCAGCGGGGTGCACGTGCCGCCAGACGACAGCCCCGTGCACCGCGTATCAGCTCGCGAGCACTGCCGGCTGGCAGCCTTGCAGACGCCGTCGGCGGACGTTCGGGTGGAGCCCGTGTACCTGCGGCTCCCCGATGCCGAGATCGCGAAGACATGACCGGCGCCGACAGCATCAGCGGCGGCGGGCTCGCCGTGCGGACGCTGAGCTTCAGCGATCTGCCGCAGGTGATCGCGATCGAGCGCCGGTCGTTCCCCAACCCGTGGTCGCTTGCGATGTTCGTGCTCGAGCTCTCCAAGCCCTCCGGTATCTGCCTGGCTGCCGTTGACGACGGCGGCATCGTGGGCTTCGTCGATCTGCGCGCGCGTACGACGAGGCATTCCACGTGATGGACATCGCCGTCGACCCGGATCATCGGCGTGCAGGCGTCGCCAGCGCGCTGCTGGACGGCGTGATCGCCCGCGCAGGCGAGGACGCCAACTACACGCTCGAGGTTCGCGTCTCGAACGCCGGGGCGATCGCGCTGTACGAGCGATATGGCTTCCATGGCGTCGGCACACGCCCGCGCTACTACGCGGACAACGGTGAGGACGCGATCATCATGTGGCGCGCCCTCGGCACTCCCTGGGAGATCCCGTGAGCGCCGGGGAGAATGCCGGGAGCGCCGGTCACACGGCTGATTCTGGCGATCGAGACGAGCTGCGACGACACCTGTGCGGCGCTGGTCACCGCCGACGGCGAGATCCGCGCGAACGTCATCTCGTCGCAGGGCGTGCACGACCGCTTCGGTGGCGTGGTCCCGGAGATCGCCTCGCGCCAGCACCTGACACTGCTGCCGGCGGTCGTCGACGAGGCGCTGCGGACTGCCGGTGCGACGCTCGATGACGTCGAGCCTGGTCGCGGCCACCCGCGGCCCGGGTCTGGTTGCGGCGCTGCTCGTGGGCTTCTGCGCCGCCAAGGCACTCGCCGCAGCCCGAGAGCTGCCGTTCGCCGCGGTCGACCATCTCCACGGTCACCTGGCCGCGAGCTTCCTGAAGCCGGCCGAGTTCGAGCCGCCGTTCCTCGCCCTGATCGCGAGCGGCGGACACACCCTGTTGGCGGATGTACGCGATCGCGGGCCCGAGCTGCGCGTGCTCGGCCAGACGCTCGACGATGCTGCCGGTGAGGCGTTCGACAAGGGTGCGCGCCTGCTCGGGTCTCGGCTATCCGGGCGGCGCGGCGCTCGAGCGCCTGGCGGCCGAGGGCGACCCCGAGTGCCTTCGACTTCCCCACCGGCGGCGCGCATGCCCGGGCTCGACTTCTCGTTCGCCGGCCTCAAGACCGCGCTCCTCTATCGCGTGCGGGACCTCGGAGAGCAGGAGACCGAGCGGCGCCGCGCTGACCTCGCCGCCTCCTATCAGCGCGCGATCGTCGACGCCCTGCTGATCCGGGTCAAGCGGGCGCTGAAGCAGACCGGGTGCGACGCGGCTTGCGATCGGCGGCGGGGTCGCCGCCAACGGGCCTCTGCGCGACGGCGCTCGGCGGCCTCGGTGTCGAGCTCGACATCCCTGCGCGAGAGCTCTGCACCGACAACGCCGCGATGATCGCGGGCGCCGCGCGTTACACGCCGGTGCTGCGCTTCCCGGACTACCTTGAGCTCGACGTGTACTCGACAGGCGAGCGCGCTGCCGTGGTCCGGACCGAACAACGGTCATCGTTTACGGCCGTCCGGGCTGCCACCTCTGCGAGGACGCCGTCGCGATCATCGAGCGGGTCCGGGCACGCCTCCGTTCACGCTCGAGCAGCGCAACATCGAGTCCGACGACGGCCTGTTCAAGCGCTATCTGGAGCGGATTCCGGTCGTCGAGATCGACGGCGAGGAGGCCTTCGAGCTGTTCGTGGACGAGCAGCAGTTCGAGCGTCGCTTGAGTAGAGTGGACGGCCCATGACCACCAACGGACCGGAACTGCAGTTGCCCGGCGAGAAGCTTGGCTTGGGCGTCGCCGCGCGGCTTTCGCGTTACCTGATGGTGCTCACCCAGGCGCGCAAGATGGGCAAGGAGACGATCAGCTCCCAGGAGCTTGCGGACTTCACGCACGTCAACTCCACCCAGATCCGCCGGGACCTGTCCGGGTTCGGCAAATTTGGCAAGCGCGGCGTCGGCTACAACGTCGACGCGCTGATCGGTGAGATCAGAACGATCCTGCGCACCTCAGAGCGGCACAACATCGCCCTGTTCGGCGCCGGTCACCTGGGCACGGCGATCGCGGGCTCGGACATCTTCGGCGACCACGGATTCAGCGTCGTCGCATTGTTCGATACGGATCCGCAGAAGGTCGGAACGCGTGTCGGCGACCTGACCGTCCGCCACTACGACGAGATGCGCGATGTCGTCAAAAACGAGGACGTCGTCGTGGCGGTTCTGGCTGTTCCGTCCAGCGTGGCCCAGACGGTGGCCGATGACCTGATCGATCGCGGCGTGAGGGTGATCTTCAACTACTCTGAGGCTCTGTTGCAGACGCCGCCCGAGGTGACTGTTCACGCGTCCAGCCCGGCGGTCGACCTGCTGTACGCGCTCTACTTCTATCTGGCTTGAGCGACATCGATCTCGACAGCGGTTACGCGCGCTTCGAGGAGTCGACGGACTTCAGCGTCGGCCTCGAGGAGGAGTACGCGATCCTCGATCCCGGCCATTTCGGGCTGACGCAGCGCTTCGAGGAGCTGCGCGACGCCGCCCAGCTCGGACGAGCTTCTGGCTGAATCGATCGCCGGCGAGCTGATCTCCTCGGAGATCGAGATCCGATCGGGTCGTGGCGAGAACCACGCGGCGGCGATCGCGCTCCAGCACGAAGCGCGCCGCCGCCTCTTCGCCGTGGCCGCTGCCCACAACGTTTTTCTCGGTGCCACCGGGACCCATCCGTGGGCCGACTACCGCGAGCAGCGGATCATCGACACCGATCACTATCACCGCGTCGAAGACGGCCTGAAGTACGTCGCGTGGCGCAACAACACGTTCTCCACCCACGTGCACGTCGGGGTCCGCGGTGCCGATCGCGCGGTCAAGGTCTGCGACCGCCTTCGCCCAGTGCTTCCGCTTGTTGCTGGCGATCTCGGCGAACTCGCCGTTCCTGGAGGGCCGGGACGCCGGCCTGCACAGCATGCGCTCGCAGATCTTCACCAAGAGCTTCCCGCGCTGTGGAGTGCCTGATGCCTTCGGCAGCTGGGACAGCTTCGCGCAGTACATCGACTATCTCGTGCGGACTCGGTCGATCATCGAGTACACGCAGGTCTGGTGGTCGATCCGCCCGCACCTGTCGTTCGGCACCGTCGAGGTTCGGATCTGCGACACCCAGGTGACCGCGGCCGAGTCGGCTGCGCTCACGGGTTTGATCGTCGCGTGCGTCGCACAGGCGGCGCGCGACATCGACGAGGGACGGCCGCATGTTGATCTCGCGCATCGCTGGATCGAGGAGAACATGTGGCGGGCGATCCGATACGGCCTCGACGGCGAGTTGCTCGACCTCGAGAGCGGAGATGCCTATCCGGCGCGTGGCGGCGATCGACAGGCTGCTCGACTGGACGGCGCCGATGCGCGGCGAGCTCGGGCTCAGCGTCGAGTTCCCGTCGGCAAACGGAGCGCAGCGCCAGCGGGCGCTGCTGGCGCAGGGTATGACGCTGCCCGAGGTCTACGCCTCGACTGTTGAGGCAACAATGGCAACCTATGCTGGAAGTCCTCAACGCACCGTGGAGGTGAACTGATGGCGGGTGAGATCCCGATCCTGGGCAGCTCTCTGAAGAGCAGCTGCGGGCCGCCTACGAGCAGGAGATCAAGCGCGTGCGCGTGGAGCACGTGCTGCTCGAGAACGTCGTCACGATGGTGAATCTGGGCATGCGTCGGACCGGGCTGATGCCGGGCACCGAGGACGAACGTGACCTCGGGCAGGTGGAGCTCGCGATCGAGTCGGTGCGGGCGCTGATGCCGCAGATCGAGCAGATCGCGCCGCAGCAGGTCGCGCCGATCCGCGACGCGGTCTCGCAGCTGCAGATGGCGTTCGTCCAGGCCCAGGGCGGAGGGCCTGCCGCTCAGGCCGACGGCCGGAGAGCGCGCGGCGGCGACCGTCCCGGAATCGGCGAGAGGCGCGCCGGCATCGCCGGAATCCGACCCGACCCAGCCAGGCGAGGCGGGTCCCGCCCAGCGCAGTGGACGCCTCTGGGTGCCCGGGCAGTGATCGTCGATACAGTGCAGCCATGTTCATCCTGATCGTCGGATGCGGCCGCGTCGGGTCAGCGGTCGCGAAGCGCGCGCTCGACGCGGGTCATGACGTCTCCGTGATGGATATCGATCCGCTCTCACACGAGCGCCTCGATCGCGACCAGACCTCCACCTGGGAGGACGCCGGCGGCCGCTTCACCGTCGGTACCGCGCTCGAGGTCGATGGGCTGATCGAGGCCGGGATCGAGCAGGCCGACGTGTTCATGGCCGCCACCAGTGGCGACAACACCAACCTGGTGATCTCACAGATCGCACAACGGCGCTTCAACGTCCCCCGCGTTGTCGTGCGTGTTGCCGATCCGGCGCGGGCGGCCTGGTACGCGGAGCAGGGGCTCCAGACGATCTGTCCGACGCAGGTGGCGATCGATCAGGCCGAACAGGTACTGCTCTCCCGCTAGCGCAACTGGGAGCCGAAACGAACATGTACGTGATCATCGCCGGGGCCGGCAAGGTGGGGTGGAACCTCGCCCGCGAGCTGATCGCCAAGGACCGTGAGGTGACGCTGATCGAGTCCAACCACGACCGCTTCCGGGTGGTCGAGCAGGAGCTCGAGCACGCGGTCCAGTACGGGGATGCGAGCGAGCTCTGGGTTCTGGAGCGGGCGGGCATCCAGCGCGCGGACCTTGTGATCGCCGTCACCGGTGACGATGAGGACAACATCCTGATCAGCCAGGTCGCCAAGGAGAAGTACGGCGTGCAGCGCATCGTCGCGCGCGTCAACAACCCGCGCAACCTGACGCATTTCAAGATGCTCGGCATCCAGCCGGCAGTGTCTGCCACTGACCTGATCCTGCGCCTGATCGAGCACGAGGTTCCCGAGTACGGGCTGGTACAGCTGCTCGCGCTCGAGGAGGAGCATCTGGAGATCATCGAGCTCGAGGTGCTCGAGGGTTCGCCGGCGGTTGGTAGGCAGGTGCAGCAGATCGCGCTGCCAGAGGGTTCGCTGGTCATCTCGGTGCTGCGCTCCGGGCGCGGCTTCGTTCCCAAGGCCGACTCGGTCGATCGCCGCAGGCGATCAGGTGCTGCTGATCCTCGATCCCGGGTCTCGAGAATCGAGATCACGGGGCTGTTCGCGCCGACTGGCGCGGGCGCGTCGGCCTGAGCACCGGTCACCGCGGATCTTTGGTGATCCACGACGGCCGCGGCTGCGTATGGCTCACCGGATGTTCAGCAACCGCCAGGACGTCAAGCAGCTTGCCGACGAGGACCTCATGCTGCGCATGCGCGACGGAGATGCGCGAGCGTTCGAGGTGCTCTTCGATCGCCATGGCGGTCCTGCGTTTTCGCTCGCCTACCGCATGTGCGGGTCGCGGACGCGGGCTGAGGACGTGGTCCAGGACGCGTTCATGGCCCTCTGGCGGTCCGGGCTCGCTATGACCAGTCGCGCGGAAGCGTGCGCGCCTGGATCCTGAGCGTCGTCCGCAACCGCGCAATCGACTCGTTCCGGCGTGAGTCGCTGCGGGGCGCCCGATCGCTGGAGGAGTGGAACGTCGCGGACCGCGTCGCGTCACCGGAGCTGACTGAGGTCGCAGTCGAGCGCCGAGCCGAGGCTGATCGCATCCGCCACGCGTTGCATGATCTGCCCGATGAGCAGCGCCAGGTGATCGAACTGTCGTACTTCGGTGGCTTCACCCACCATCAGATCGCTGAGATGCTCGCGCTTCCACCCGGGACCGTGAAGGGCCGGATGCGACTCGGGTTGGGCAAGCTGCGCATCGCCCTCGGTGAAGGGGTCCTACCATGAGCGATCGAGAGCTCATGTCCGGAACGCACGATTGCGGCGCAGACGCCGCCGCCTACGTGCTCGGTGCACTCGAGCCGGGCGAGGCTGAGGCATTCCGCGCGCACGTCCAGGAGTGCACCGTGTGCCGCGACGAGGTCGACGCGCTGAGGGGTGTCGTTCATGCGCTGCCGATGTCGACGCACCAGTACGCGGCTCCGCGCGGACTCAGGCGTCGTGTGATGCGGCAGCTGCTGAGCGAGCAGCCCG
>CAWFRF010000003.1:0-151863 GCA_963818135.1 uncultured Actinomycetota bacterium | reverse complement strand
GCGATCAGCGAGGTAGCGAGACTGTTCGGTCGAGCGAGTCCTCACGAACGATCAACGTCGAGTCGCTGCACGTGGCGCGAGAACATCACGGCCGCCTGCCCGGCCGAGTTGCCACCGCCCACCAGCACGGCGCGGTGAACCTTGGCACATCTGCGCCTCGACCTGCGTTGCAGCATAGTGGACGCTCGTGCCTTCGAAGCGCGACAGTCCGGGGATGGGCAGCCTGCGGTAGCGGACGCCGGCGGCGATCACCACGGCCTGGCAGGTGACCGGGTCGCCCTCGGCCAGCTCAATCTGGAACGCGCCGTCGCGGCGCTCGAGACGGGTTGCCTCAGCTGGGATCGTGATCTGTGCCCCGAACTTGAGCGCCTGGATGGTGGCTCGCTCCGCGAGCTCGTCGCCGGTTGATGCCGGACGGAAATCCGAGGTAGTTCTCGATCGATGAGCTGGTGCCGGCCTGTCCGCCGGTCGCCAGTCCCTCGAGGAGCGCTGTGGATATGCCCTCGGACGAGGCATAGACCGCCGCCGCCAAGCCCGAGGGCCCCGCGCCGACGACGACCAGCTCGGAAGTGTGTCTCGGAATCGCGCGGCGCTGGAAGACCAAGCGCCTGAGCCAGCTCTGAGTTGCTCGGGTTGCGGAGCACGCGACCGGTGCCGAGCAGCACGACCGGGCACTCATCCGGAGCCACTCCCAGGTTTTGGAGCACATCCTCTGCCGCCTGGTCGGAGTCCAGGTCGATCCAATGGTGGGAAGCCTGTTCCGGGTTGCAAACAGCCGCAGCCGCCGGGTATCAGGAGAATGAGGGGAGCCGACGATCCTGAAGCCCAGGCCCAGTCCGATCAGGATCTCCCTGCGCAGGATTAGAGCCCGCAGGATCAGGTCGCCGAGGACCTTGTCCTGCATGACCACCTGACGTAGCCGATCCTGGGGCACAGCCAGCACCTCACCCCGCTCGCAGACGACCGCGGTCAGCCAGGTCGCCTGTCCGGTGACCAGCCCTAGCTCTCCGAGGAATCGCCCGGGCCCGTGGACGCCCACCACGACCGCGCCAGCTGTTGCTCTCCTCAAGGACCTGGACCTTCCCGGACAGAATCACGAAGAAGTCGCAGCTTCCGTCACCCTCGCGGTAAAGGACGTCGCCCACCTCGACCCGCCGGCGCTGCCCAACCTCGGCGAGCGCCGCGATCTGCTCATCGGTTAGACGCGGAAACGCGCCCTTCAGATCTGGGCTCTCCGGCGACAGATCCGATTGGACGCTGGTCGTGGGCGCACCCACACCGGGCGGTTCACCCGCGGTCTCGTTCACATACAAGCCCTGTAGGCCACCGGAGATCGCGTTCAACTGCTTTCCGAGGTTGACCGCGCGCTCGCGCGGCCTATCTGGACCTTGGAGCGAGCCCATGACCGAAGGCACTTCCGGCAGTTACACCGTCCTGACCTGTCCCAATTGCGGCACGCGCAATCGTGTCCGCGCGACCCGGTCGGGCGTGCCGCGCTGCAGTGTCTGTCACACCCTGCTGCCGTGGCTGGTGGAGGCCACGCCCGAGACGTTCGAGGAAGAGATCCAGGCGTCGGTCCCGGTCGTGGTCGATTTTTGGGCACCATGGTGCGGACCCTGCGCGATGATCTCACCGCTTGTCGAGCGCGCCGCGAGCGAGCATGCCGGACGCCTCAAGGTCGTCAAGCTGAACATCGACGAAGCCGCCGAGCTTGCAAGCCGCCACTCAATCCGCGGCATCCCGCAGCTGGTTCTGTTCAAGGACGGGCAGGAAGCCGATCGGATCGTGGGTGCGGTGCCTGCGCCACGGCTTCAAGGCTGGCTCGCACCGCACCTCGAGGGGGCGACCACCGCGAGCGCCGAGACCTAGTTGTCACCTTCCGATTCGGTTGAACCCTCGAGGTATTGGAGAACAGCGAGGACGCGGCGGTGATCGGAAGCGTTTGGCCGAAGTTTGAGCTTCAGGAAGATGTTCGTGACGTGGCGCTCCACGGCCGGGATCGTGACGACGAGCTCGCCGGCGATGAACGTGTTCGACCTTCCTTCCGCGATCAGCGACATGACCTGGCGCTCGCGCTCGGTCAGATCGGGCACGGGGCCTGTTGCGCGGTCCCCCAGACGCGACATGACCAGGGGGTCGATCGAGGTTCCGCCACACACGACCCGCCATGCGGAGCCGGTGAAATCCGCCATGTTCTCGATGCTGCGCTTGACGAGAAATCCGTAGCCCGCCGGCTGGTTGCCGAGCACTGACATGGCGACCTGAACGTCGGGCAGACGTCGAGAGGATCAGCATCGCAGGGCACGGCTCGAGCGAACGCAGGCCGCGCAGCTCCTTGATCTGGTTCTCGGGACTGAGCAGGCGCGCCATGTCCAAGTCGAAGACGACCAGATCTGGACGGTGGGCCCTCGTCTTGCGGGCCACATCCTGCACGACGGGCACGCAGGCGACGACCTCGGCGCCGGTGTTTCGCAGTGCCTCACGGATCCCTGCGAAGTACAGCGGATCGTCGTTGCCGATCAGCACGCGCATCGAGTTCGCAGGGGGGTGCGTCCTCCGAGACGACGGCTGCCACGCTTGATGGACCACGCTGTCATCCACCATCCGGTCCGCTTCGAGGGTCCAGCTCACCGCTGCAGGCACCGAGCTGTCCAGCTGTGTGTTGGTGTCATACGGCGTAGTCTCGGCCGCAGGTGAGCATCGGCGCATCCGCCAAGTCGACAGTCTCGCTGGCCAGTTCATGACAATCAGCTCCGCCGGCGTGCGCTCAGACCGTCGTCCGGTCCCTTGGCAGGGCTCGATGCAGCTGGCCGCGTGAGCTGATCTCGAGCTTCAGGAAGACCTTCCGCAGGTGGTATTGAACCGTGCGTGGGCTGATGAACAGCCGCGCCGCGATCTGAGGGTTGGAAAGACCGTCCCTCGCGAGCAGCGCGATCTGTGCCTCCTGCGCGGTCAGTCGTTCTCCTCCCACACGCACCTGCTCACCAACGCTCTCGCCCGCAGCGAGCAGTTCCCGACGAGCCCGCGCGGTGAACGCCTCCGCGCCCATCGTGGCGAATATCCCGTGAGCTGCACGGAGCTCGTCGCGCGCATCGGAGCGCCGCTGCTCGCGGCGCAGCCACTCGCCATAGACCAGTCGGGCACGCCCGAACTCGAGGAGGAGCCGCGAGCGGCCGAGCCGCTGCACGGCCTCGACGTAAAACGGCTCGGCGACTTCAGGCTCGCTGACCAGGGCCCGCGCGCGCGACGCGAGACCAAGCCCGAGGTTCCTGCCCGCCACCTGTGCGCGAGCGGCGAGTACCTCCGTTGCGCGTGCAGCGGTATCCATGGAACCCGATCTGGCCGCCGCCTCGACCAGCTCGGATAGGGCCCAGGTCGAGACCATCAGCTCGTCTTGCGCGCTGGCGCTCTGCGCCGGCTGGAACGCCCGATCGTGCTCGCCAAGACCGTTGTGCAGCAGCGCGCGGGCGTGCTCGCCGAAGGTGAGGCCAACACCCTCATTGCGAGCACGCGCGGCCTCTTCACCGGAGGCGATCACCGGCAGCCCCGTGGTGGGGTTGCCCGAGCACCCGGCTATCAAGACCCGGCCGAACGCGATCGGCTCGATACCAATCGCCGCGGCTACCTGGTCGGCCTCTTCGACCAGTATCTCGGCCTCGACCAGCTTGCCCTCAAAGCAGTACAGAAGCGACAGGTAGTTGAGCGCGAGTGGCAGCACGGCGAGCGCCCCGGCATCGCGCGCGATCTGTACGTTCCGGACCGCCAGCTCGTGCCAAGCGTCCTCGTCGAAGAGATCCGGGGCGACCCGGCGGGCTATCCACGGCCAGCGGACACTCTGGCCGGGGGCGTCGGCAGCGGCCAGCACGGCGGCGACGGCCTGGTCGAGAATGGGGACGCTGGCGGCGTAGCCAGCGGTGTACCGGATTGCCAGACCCTCCAGGAGCAGATCGACACCGTTCGGTGGACCCGCACATCGAGGGGCTGTCCGAGCAGCGTCTGCGGCCATGGCGATATCGCCGCCAAGACGTCCGGCCACGCTCGCGGCGCGGAACGCCTCCAGGTGGACCTCGCACGCTCTGTCTGTGTCCAGATCCTTCAGCCGTGTGGCGGCATCGAGCAGCAGCGGCACCGCGCTGCCGGCGCTTCGCAGGTCGAGCGCGATCTGCCCTTGAAGCTCCACGAGCTTCGCCTGAGCCAGCTCGTCCTGGGGCGCCTCCGATGCGACCGAGAGCAGCGCCAGCGCTTCCTCTGGCGCTCCGGCGAGCTGCTTGGCGGCGGCCGCCTCGAGCGCCCGGCGCGCGAGCGTCCGAGGGTCGAGTGTCAGTGCCGTTGCTCCCTGCAGGAACGCGGCCGCCGCCGCCAGTCCACCACGCGCCTGTGCGCGATCGGCGCAGCGCTCAAGCTCGGCGGCGACGTCCTCGTCCGGCGCCAGCGCGGCCTGCGCGAGGTGCCAAGCCCGGCGGTCCGGGTCGGCCTCAGCATCCGTTGCAGCCGCAAGCGCACGGTGAGCGCCGCAGCGAGCCTCGGCGCTGGCACCTTGGTAGATCGCGGATCGCAGCAGCGGATGGCAGAAGACGACCCTGGCTCCGAGGTCCAGTAGCCCCGCGCCCACGGCAGGGGCGACGGCATCCATTGACACGCCAGCCTCCGCCGAGGCGCGCCAGAGCAGGCCGGGAGCGCCGGTCGGCTCGGCGGCGGCGAGCAGAACGCACCTGCTGCGTGGCCGCGGGGAGCTCGCGAACGCGACGGCGGAAGCTCTCCTCGATACGGCTCTGCACCGGCAGCTCACTCAGCCCGTTGACGTCGCCGGTGAGGCTCAGCAGCTGTGCCTCTCGGGGAGCTCGAGCAGGGCGAGTGGGTTGCCGCGCGCCTCATCGAGGATGCGGGCTCGCACACGCTCATCGAGCGGCGCGCCGATCACGGAGGCAAGCAGTTCGCGGGCCTCCTCGTCATGTAGCGGTTCGACGTTGAGACACGGCAGCCCCACCAGCTCCTTGGGTCGGAACGGATCGCGGACGGCGAACATGAGCACGATCGACTCGCTTCCAAGACGCCGCGCGACGAACCCAAGCGCGAGGGCCGAGGCGCGATCCAGCCACTGTGCGTCATCGATCAGGCAGAGGAGCGGGTCCCCCTGAGCCGCATCGGCGAGCAGGCTCAGGAGCGCGAGACTGATCAGGAAGCGGTCCGGTCTATCGCTGACCTCGAGCCCGAATGCCGCGGCGAGCGCTGCCCGCTGCGGAGCCGGAAGGCACGCGAGCTGGTCGAGCAGCGGCGCGCAGAGCTGGTGCAGGCGCGGCGAACGGAAGTTCCATCTCCGACTCAACGCCAGCTGCGCTGACGAAGCGGTAGCCGACGGCCCGCTGCTCAGCGTAGGCGAGCAGGGCTGTCTTACCACAACCCGCAGCGCCTCGAACGACCAGGGCACCGCTCTTGCCAGACCTCGCGCTTCCAAGCAGGCGCTCGATGAGCGCACACTCGTCGCTGCGGCCGATGAGCCGCGGTCCCGGCTGAAGATGCGCGGTCCGCTGGCTTCCAAGCATTCGTCACTCTGATTTCTCTGTGCAGCTACCCACCTGAGACCATTGCCACCACGCGCAGCTCGCGTGCGTCTGCGAGCCGGCACGAGAGACCACCCTGCTCGCGAACGTCTGCCCCATCCATGTAGACATTCAGATGCCGGCGCAGGTCGCCCAGCTCGTCGAAGAGCAGGTCTGCCACCGGGAGCGCGTGGAGCGCCTCACCGACCGTGTCGGCCTCCACCGCGAATTCTTTCCTGCCGCCGGCCTGGACGGCAAGCATGCTCGGGACGACTACTTGAACCATTCGCTTACCTCCACGGACAGGATCGGGGGAAGATGCCTGGCGGCCTCCACCCACCGATCGCCGCGGGCGAGCGCGAAGAAAGAACCGCTCTGGGTTCCGAAGTAGACCGACTCCGAATCGGAGCAGCCCGCATCGCGGAGTACCGCGGCCCAGGCCCGGTCGGGAAGGCCCTGCGTCATCGGCTTCCCAGCTCGCGCCGCTGTCGCGGGTGCGGTAGACCGTGAGCCGACCGTCCGGGCTGTAGTGGTACTCCGGACTCACCTCCGGGATCACGAAGGCGGTCTCAGCGTCGGCGGGATCGAGCATGATCGGGAAGCCGAAGCCTCCCGGTAAGCCGTTCTGGTCGACGCGGGACCAGGAGTCGCAGTGATCGTCGGTGAGGTAGACGCCGAAATGATTTTGCTGCCACAGCCGCTCCGGGCGCGCCGGATGCAGCAGCAGCCTGTGCGGACACTGCCCCACCTCCGCATGCGGGTCGGCGAGGAACTCGGCGACGGTGTTCAGGTTGCGCGGGGCCCAGGTCTCGCCGCCGTCGTCGGAGCGAAACACCCCGGCCGAGGTAATCGCCACATAGATGCGCTCGGGCTTGTGAGGGTCGAGCTGGATCGAGTGGCAGGTCATCCCGCCGGCGCCCGCTAACCAGTGGCCGCGGGTGGGGTGCTCCAGGATCCCGCGGTTCGCGACCCAGTTGTCGCCGCCATCGTCTGAGCGAAACAGCACGCCGGGATCACCGCCAAGGTAGAGCGTCTCGGGTTCCTCCGGCCGCCCGGGCTCTATGTGCCAGACGGCGTTCAGGATCATGCCCGTCTCGGCCGGCAGACCGATCTTCTGCGATCGGATCCAGGTCAGTCCACCGTCGTGTGAGCGCTGGACCGTCGGACCGTAGACGATGTGGTTCGTCGCGGCGAACATCGTCCCGTCACGCGCGTCCACTGTTGCGTGGAACACCCCCCAGCCCTCGAGCAGCGGGCCTTCGACCCGCCAGCTCACGCGATCGAGATCGCCGCTCAGCAGAAACAACCCCTTGCGCGTCCCGACGAGCGCCTGAACGCCCACGCAGTTCACCTTCTTGATTGTGGAGACCGACGAAGCACCGGTAATCCTGAGGTTCGACCGAAGTCGATCACAGCTAGGTAAAGGGAGCGTTTGGCAGCCGTTGCCGCGATCCGCCACTCGCTTGGGATCTCTATCCCCGATTCCTCGAGGCCCCTGAGGTCGTAGCAGATCACAGGGCTTTCTCAGTGGGCCGTGCAGGAATCGAACCTGCAACCTTGGGATTAAGAGTCCCCTGCTCTGCCAATTGAGCTAACGGCCCGGCGGACAGACGATGTTAGCGGCGTGACACGGAGCTGGGGGTGTCGCGAGGTCGCGCCGCGGGGTCCCAGCGTCAGCAGTTCGCTACCAGAGCCTGCTGTGCCGTGCTGGCCGAGGTCTTGGCTTCCTGGAAGGCCGGCTTCTGCGTCAGGCGGTTGGCCTTTGGGGTGAGCGCGAGGGCCTGAGCCGCTGCCAGATTGCCCTTGGCGGTCTGCTTGGCGGAGTAGGCGGCGAGGGCCAGGCAGTAGAAGGGCGTGAGCCGCTCGGCGCCGGTCGCGCTCTGGGCAGCGTAGTTCCAGGCCTGAGTGGCGTTGGTCCACTGGGCGAGGTTCTGGTACATCCGCGCGGCCAGGTGCGCGTTGCTGAGCGACGGTTTGTTGCCGGATGCCGTGAGGTACTGCTGCCAGGCGTCGGCGCCCTTCTGAAGCTGCGCCTTGGCGGCCGCGGAGTAGACGCCGGTGGTGCTGTTGTAGCCGCCTGCCAGCGGCGATGTAGCGTGCGGTCATCAGTGCGGCCCAGTTCGCCGCCGACGGGTTCTTGTTGACGGCCTTGATCGCGTTGTTGACCTGCTTGGTGCCGAGCGAGTTGTTGCTACCGCCGGACCCGCTGCCGTTGCTGCCGGCGTTGAGGAGGCCACCGGTGCTGCCGGTACCGATCCCGAGGCCGACCAGGCCGACGACCATCAGTACCGCGAGAAAGCCATAGACGACGCGGACGGTGATGCGGCGCCTGGGGCTGCGTAGGTCAAAGAGCATGGGCGGAAGGTACGCGGAGGGTTGTAGGGGTCAGCTCGCGCTGGATGAGTCGCCGCATGTCGGCGGCATTGGCGGCACTGGCCGCCTCGGCGAGAGCCCGCCGGTGATTGCGAAATTCGACCCATTTCAAGTAGCACGATACTCAAGACGTAGAGGGCGACGAGGGGCAGGGTCTCCATCGTCATCGTGACTGGATCCACCCCCGGAAGCGCGGCAACAATCACCGCGATCAAGACCAAAGCGTAGCGCCAGTTGAGCGTAAGGGTCTTTGAGCCGATAGCCCCCACGCGCTGCAAACCGAGCGCCAACAGCGGCACCTGGAACGCCAACCCGATGCCCATCATCAGGATGATCTCGAACTTGTAGTAGGACCCGGCCTGGATCAGGACCTGGAACTCGGTGCTGTTGTAGCCCTGGAGGAAATGCACCGCGGGCGGTAGCACAGCGAAATAGGTGAAGGCGGCACCGGCGAGGAACAGCAACGGAGCCGCCCACACGGTTGGCGTGGCAACACGGCGCTCTTCCTTGCTGAGCGCCGGAATCACAAACGCGTACACCTGATACAGGATCAGCGGCAACGTGATCAGGAGTGCGAAGTACGCGGCAACCAACATCGTCACGACGAAGCCCTCGCCGACGCCCAACACGATCGGCTTCTCCTGCTTGTTCACGGCCGCCGGGATCTGCTTGCCGGCGTTCAGCATGTCGCGGGAGATGGCGTCGGCGACCTTGGCTCCGCCACTCTTCAGGTACGGCCCGAGATCAGCGGTCTCCACCGAGAGCCGCTTGAACACATTGCTGATCGCGGAGTTGACCCGCTGCTGGTTGGCGATCCCGTGCGCGGATGAGTTCGGCAGCGCCCGGTTCAGGATGTTGAGCAACGCGTGGTTCTGCCAGAAACACACGCAGAACGCGACGAACAGCGCCGCCAGGCAGATGAACAGCCGAGAGCGGAGCTCGTCGAGGTGATCGATGACGCTCAGCCGATCTTCATGGCCTATCGGCCGGAGCTTCATTGGCTGACCTGCCGCGCAGGCCTTCAGACGTTGGTGTGCTCAGACGTGGCGCTGCTGGTAGGCGCTTCCTGAGCGGCCGTGCTGCCAGTGAGCTCGGACTTCTCCTCCGAGTCAGCGGTGTGGTGCGTGATCCCGCCCTTGAACTCCTTGATGCTCTCTCCGATCGAGCGGCTCAGCGCCGGCAGCCGCTTGGGGCCGAAGAACAGGAGAACGATGAGCAAGACGACTACGACGTCCTTCCACGGACTTAATCCGAACATGCCGACTTTCCTCGCGATAGCTGGTGGTTCAAGGTTAGCGTCCGCATCCCGTCCCTGGCTAGGGTCGTGACTCGGAAAATCGGACTCACGGCACCCTGGCCCTGCTGGCGACTGCCTCATTGATGACCGGTCGCGGGCCGCCGCTCGTCACACCACTTCAGTACGCAGAGGACGGCCAGCCGGATCAATCGGTCCGCCGGGTTGACAGCACGGCCATGGCTTGACGAACCAACTCAAGCCCGCTCCGAATGACGCCGATAGGGGTTGTGTCGCAAGAAGGATTCCCCAGATGAACCAACACCCCCACGGAAAGCACGCAGTTCGCCGCATCGTCCTCCCCAGTGGGCGGACGATCGAGGTGATCCGCTTCAACGACATCGAGGCCGATCGCCGTGAGCTACACGCGTGTCTCGGTTGCGCCTCGGATCTGGTTCAGCCGATCGCCTGGTCAGAGACTCAGGACGGACGCTGGGACCTGATGCTCGAGTGCCCCAACTGTGGACGCTCGGAGTCCGGGACCTTCACGCGGCTTCAGGTCGAACAGCTCGAGGATCACCTCGATGAGGGGCTGACCGAGATGATCGCCGACCTCCAGCGCCTGACGCAGGCCAACATGGCGGCGGACGTCGATCGTTTCGTCGCCGCACTCGACGCCGGCCTGATTCTGCCTGAGGATTTCTAAGCCGCCCTGGGCGCGCCGGATATGAAGCGCGCCGACGCCCCCGAGGAATGGCAGGCGTCGATCAACCCAGAGCGGACGCACGACCCGGGCCCAGCGAGCGCGAGATCTGCGCACGGGCGCCGCTGGCTGCTCGCCGCCTGGCTCACCCTCGCGCTCGGCATCGCGGGTTCATTGACCGGCGCCTCGCTCTGGCGCGCGAGCGTGCAAGCGCAGAACCGGCAGATCTTCGACACAGCCGCCGCCAACGTCTCGGCCACGCTCGGCCAGCTGCTGCGCGGCGACATCAGGACCGTCGAGATGCTGCGCGCCGCCTACCGGATGGAGCCACGGATGGGCTCCGCGCGCTTCTCGACATGGGTGAGCGAGCTCGACTCGCTGCTGTCGACGACATCGAGCATCGACGGCCGCGGCTACTGCCTGCTCGTAGGCGGAAGCTCACTCGGAGCCAGCCTCGGACCCACCGGCCGGCCGCTCACCGGCAGCTGGTGCGATCCGCGCTCGACGGTGGGCGGAAGCCTCGTCTCAGCCATGACCCAACCGGCTGTCGAGATCGGAACCATGGACACGGGCCGTCTGCAGGCGTTCAGTGCTGCCCGCGCTCATGCTCAAACCGCGTTCGTCGAGGTGGCGGTGTACCGACGCGGCGCCACGCTCGGCACCGTCGCTCAGCGCCAGGCGGCCACGATCGCGTGGGTGGCGAGCTCCTTTGACGTGCACTCGCTGATTTCGTCGGCGATCAGTGGCAACCGCGATCTTGCAGTAGCGATCTACCACACGGACCCCGGGCAGGCTGCGTCCCTGGTTGGCGCGGGCGGCACACCCCGCGGGAACTTCGCGCGCACCCACACTCTGCAGGCTGAGGGGCCGTGGCAGGTCAGGGTGACGGGGGCGGCGATCACGAGCGGCCCGTCCGCGCGGACACAGGCGGTGATCGTGCTGCTCGTCGGGACGCTCCTGAGCATGCTGCTCTTCGCCGTGCTGTTCACGCTCGCGCGCTCTCGCGAGCGTGCGCTCAGCCTGGTCGCGCAGAGGACCGGAGAGCTGCGGCATCAGGCACTGCATGATGCGCTCACCGGGCTGCCCAATCGCGTGCTCGCACTCGACCGCGCCGAGCAGATGCTGGCCCGCGCGCGACGCTCGAGCGTTCCGATCGCGGCGCTCCACGTCGACCTGCACGGCTTCAAGCAGATCAATGACACCTTCGGCATTGCCATCGGTGACGAGCTGCTCCGCATCGTCGCCCAGCGTCTGCGCAGCATCGTGCGTCAGGGCGACACGGCAGCGCGCGTGGATGGCGACGAGTTCGTCGTGTTGCTCGAGGGCGCGACCCTCGATGCCGGACCGGAGCTGGTCGCCGAGCGGTTGCTGGAGGTCCTGCGTCAGCCATACGACCTCACCGACAAGGGCGCACGCGAGCTGACGCTGAGCGCGAGCGTCGGGATCGCCGAGGGCCTGCGCGACAGCGCCGACGCGCTGCTCGCCGAGGCTGACGTTGCCGTGGACGAGGCGAAGGCCGCCGGCAAGAACCGCTGGGTCAGGTTCCAGGCCGAGATGCAGACGGCTGCGCTCCACAAGCTCACACTCGAGCTCGACCTCGGTGACGCGCTCAAGCGCGACGAACTCTTCCTGATGTACCAGCCGATCTTCGATCTGCACTCGCAGGCGCTGGTAGGGGTCGAGGCGCTGGTGCGCTGGCAGCACCCGGGCCGCGGCCTGGTCACCCCCGACCAGTTCATCTCGATCGCCGAGGGCAACGGCCTGATCCTCGCACTGGGGCGCTGGGTTCTGCGGGAGGCCTGCCGCCAGGCTCGCGCGTGGCAGGACGCCGGGCATGAGATCGGCATATCGGTGAACGTCTCGGCCCACCAGCTCGACGACGCGACGATCCTCTCCGACGTTGAACTGGCTCTGGCCGAGACCGGCCTCGAGGCCACGCGCCTCACGCTCGAAGTCACCGAGACCGCGCTGATGCGTGACCCGGCCGCGACCGCTCAGCAGCTGCACGCGCTGAAGCGACTCGGGGTGGGGATCGCGATCGACGACTTCGGCACCGGCTACAGCTCGCTCGCCTACCTGCGTCAGTTCCCTGTGGACAAGCTGAAGATCGACCGCTCGTTCGTCGCTGGCATCGCCCGCTCGCGCGAGTCCGACGCGCTGGTTCATACGCTGGTGCAACTTGGAAAGTCGCTCGACATAGTGACGCTCGCCGAGGGGATCGAGGAGGAGTCACAGCTGCACGCGCTGCAGGGCGAGGGCTGCGAACAGGGCCAGGGCTTCTGGTTCTCGCGACCGCTCGAGGCGAGCGCACTCGAAGCCTTTCTGGGCGAGAGCGACGCGCGCAGCGTCCGGAGCGCCTAGTGACCTGAGTCGGACGATCGCCGATCGACTACGAATAACGCTCGACGACGCCGTCGGCGACCAGCTCGAGCGCCGAACGCTGCGCCTCGGGTAGCGCCGCCGGCAGCGACGACTTCGCGTCCGCCACCACCGAGAGGGCATGGTCGCGAGCGAAATCGAGCGCACCCGTGGCCTCGATCTGGTCGCACACCACCGCCGCCTGCTCGGGATTCTCGATGGCGCGCGGGTCGAGCCGGGCGAGCGCCGCGCTGCGTTTGCGCGCCTCGATCAGTGGCAGTGTGACGGTGCCGTCGAGCAGATCGGCGCCACGGGGCTTACCCGTGCGCTCGGCGGGCCCCGTGACATCGAGAATGTCATCGAGCAGCTGGAAGGCGATCCCGATGTTCTCGCCGAAGCGGCCCAGCGCGTCGATCGGGGCCCCACCGGCCAGGGCACCCAGCTCGCAGGCGGCCCGGAACAGGACGCCCGTCTTCAGCCGGCAGCGCTCCAGATAGCGTTCCTGCCCGACCGCGGCATTCCAGGAATCGTCGCGCTGCATGAGCTCGCCCGAGGCGAGCGCCGACGCCGCGACGGAGAGGATCCGGATCGGCTCGATCTCGCCGCCGGTCGCCAGCTCGGCAAAGGCGCGCGAGAACAGCAGATCGCCTGTCGCAAGCGCCATCAGTCGCCCGCCGGACGCAACGACCGTGGGGCGGCCGCGGCGCAGGTCGGCGCGGTCGATCACATCGTCGTGCACGAGCGTGGCCGCGTGCACCAGCTCGACCGCCACCGCGGCGCGCACGAGCGCGTCGCTCTCCGCCACGGGGACGCCCGCTGCGATGCAGACCAGCAGCGGCCGCAGGCGCTTGCCCCCGGCTGTGATCGTCTCAGCGCCGTGGCGCGCGAGCAGCTCCCCGTGCCCCGAGACGAGCTCGACCATGCGGCCCTCGACGTGGGACATGACCCGCGTCGTGCCGGCGCCACCCGCCTCGACAACGGCCTCGACAGTGGCGGCCCCGGAAATGGTCACGCCACCACGGTACCGACGTGGAGCGCGATGATCCCGCCGGCCGTGAGCACGTAGCGAATGTCGCCGAAGCCGACGGCGGCCATACGGCCGCGAGATCCTCGGGTCCAGGGAAGCGCCGCACCGAGTTGGGCAGATAGGTGTATGCGTCCGAATCGCCGACCGCGCGGCCGAGCACCGGCACCACGCGGTCGAACCACAGCTTGAAGAAGGTCGATAGTGGAGGCTTCTGCGGCGTCGTCATCTCGAGGATCACGACGTGACCTCCGGGCCGCACGACCCGAGCGAGCTCGCGCAGTCCCTGGTCGAGGTCGGAGAAGTTGCGCACGCCAAAGCCGACGGTGGCTGCGTCGAACTCGTCCGTGGCGTGCGGCAGCAGCAAGGCGTTGGCCTGCTCGAAGCGGACGGCGGCGGTGTGCGGCCCGGTCGATCCGGCGGCGGACTTGCGGCGGGCGATCTGCAGCATCTGCTCGGAGAAGTCGGCGCCCACGACCTCGCCCTCCGGTCCGATCGCCTCGGCCAGTGCGAACGCGAGATCACCGGTTCCGGTCGCAACGTCCAGGACGCGGCTGCCCGGCCCGACGTGCGCCATCTCCACGGCGCGCTTGCGCCACTTGTGATGGAGTCCCGCCGTCATCACCGAGTTCAGACGGTCATAGACGCCGGCGATGCGATCGAACATCGCCCGCACCTGTGGTTCGGCGAGCGTGCCCGATTCAGGGCCTGGAGGTCGCGGGATCCGCCATTATCGAGAGAGTACCGGCCGAGGCCCAAAGGCAACCGGGCGGGTGGACATCCATCCGCCGTCCGGCTTCGGCTAACGCAGCTGCGCTACTGAAGTTCCGAGAGGAACGTGACCAGCTCGGCGAACTTCTTCGGCGAGGTCTTGGCCAGGGCCGCGAACGATGGCATCGGCGCGGTCGGGTTCTTCAGCGTCGACGCGATCGCCGCTGCGTCGCGCTGCGAACCTTCATGTGTGAGCGGCGGGCCGGGGCCGTTGTTGCCGTTCGAGCCGATCTCGTGGCAGCCCTCGCAGCCGGACTCGCCGACGACGATCTCACCGGCCGTGAAGGTCGCCTGCTCGGCTTTGGTCAGGCCGGGCGGCGGTGGCAGGACCACCTGGTTCGGTGAGCCGGTGTTGGCGCCGGAGTAGGTCAGGAAGGCGATGCAGGCGATCGTCGCGAGTCCAGCGGCCAGTGCGACCGGCCGGCGCGTGATCAGCCGCTCCGGGCTGCGGTCGTACAGTGGCAGCAGGAACAGGGCGATCATGCACAGCGTCGGCACACCGATCGTGCCGAGCGGCGTGAACTTCGGCACGTTGCGCATCACGCGCAGAACTTCGAAGAGGAAGAAGAAGTACCAGTCGGGCCGCGGAACGTAGGTCGTGGTTGTGGGGTTGACCTTCGGCCCGAGCTCTGCGCCGAACAGCAGCGCGAGCAGCATGATCACGATCATGACGATCACGGCCATGAGCGAGTCCTTGGCGACCGCGTAGGGGAAGAACGGCTTACCCTCGTTCTTCAGCAGCGAGTAATCGCGGAGGTACTGCTCCTTTTCAGCCTGGTTCATGGAGCGTTACCTCAGACCTCTACGGTCTCGACCGCGGCCTCGGGCTCGTGCGCCTCGAGCCACGGCGGGGCCGAGATCCCCAGCTTTGTCACCAGGTAGAGGTGGAAGCCGATCAGGGCCGCCATCAGCCCCGGGATCAACAGCATGTGGATCGAATAGAAGCGCGAGAGCGTGGTGGCACCGAACTCCGGCCCGCCGCGTAGGAAGTCACCGATGTACGGGCCCAGGAAGGGCGCCGTGTTGTTGATGTTCACGCCCACGATCGTCGCCCAATAGGAGCGCTGGTCGAACGGCAGCAGGTAGCCGGTGAAGCCCATCGCCAGTGTGAGGATCAGCAGCACAACGCCGATGATCCAGGTCAGCTCGCGCGGGTACTTGTAGGCCCCGAAGAAGAACACGCGACCCATGTGCAGGAAGATCAGGACGATCATCACCGACGCGCCCCACTTGTGCATGCCGTGCACGAACTGGCCGAGGAACACGTTGTCGTTGATGTTGCGGATCGACTCGTACGCACCGCCGTTGACGTCCGGGCGGTAGTACATGGCAAGGAAGACGCCGGTCACGGCCTGGTTGAGGAACGCGAAGAGCGTCGCCGAGCCGAGCGTGTAGGCCCAGTTGATGCCCTTGGGCACCTTGCGGAACATCAGCCAGCGCAGGCCCTGCGACAGCTGAGTGCGCTCGTCGATCCAGTCGACGACGACGATGCCGGCCTCGGCGGCGGCCTCGACCGGGTGCGTCGGCGGAGGATCGTTCGGGTCCGGGCCGGAGGGGCGCTTGAGCAGCTTCGGCATCGGCATCAGGAACCGGTCCCAGGCACGGACGGGGGCAGCGGCAGGTTACTCAGTCGACGGACGGACGGGGGTGTCGAAGCGCGACGGGTACAGGTACTGGCCGATGCCGTCGAGCGGCTCGCCGGGGTCGCGCGGCGAGAAGCGCTGCAGCTCGGAATTGACCGAGTAGCGCGGGCCGAGGTAGACGTACCCGTGGCCGCGGTGCCCGGGCGGCGGCTCATAGGTGTAGAAGCGGTCGAGCGGCCGCACCGGCGGCCCGCCGGCCACCTGGCCGCGGAAGTTGTAGACGCCGCCGTGGCATGGGCAGATGAATCGCGCGGCGGCCTCCACGTAGCGCACCGGACAGCCCAGGTGCATGCACCGGTTCGACAGCGCAACGTACTTGTCCCACTCGTCCTGGGGGCCGATGTCGTCGATCGCCGGATCGCGCTTGCGCACGTAGGCGATCGACTTGCCAGCCTCGCCGAGGCCCTCGACGATCGTGATCACCTTGGTGACGTAGTTGGTCTCGGTGAAGTCGTCAGGCGTGCCGATGATCTGCCACGAGAACGGCTGGCGCTGGAAGATCGGGCCGAGCGCGAAGCCAAGCGCCGGCAGGCCGAAAGAGGCTGCGGCGATGAAGCCGGCGCCGTTGGTGACGACTTCCATGAAGCGGCGTCGCGTGACTGTCTCGCCCTCGAAGGCGCCCGGCATTCCGCGGTCGGCGGTGTACTTGGAAGATTGCTTGTGGCGATCTGCTGGCATCTACTTCTACTTGCTTATTCCGCTCTTCACTCGCGGCCCGTAAGCCTACATTCAATCGCGTTCAGGGGCGCTCCCCGCCCAGCGAGGCGCCGCTCGGCGGCCGCCAGAAGCTCGCTGGCAGCAGCGCTTTCACCGTCGGCGTGCAGCTGCGCCACGCGCGAGATCAGGTCCGCCAGCCGCGCCGTCTCCTCGATGTCCCCGATCGCAGCGAGCTTCGCCAGGCCGCTTGCGTAGCTCTGGTCGCCGAGCAGCAGGTCGAGGTCCGGATCCACGGAGTCCGAGTTCTCGTAGTGCAGGCGAGCGCCGCGGGTGATCTCGGCGATCACCTCGGCGTACGGATCGCTCACGAGCCGAGCTCCCGCAGCACCTCGGCTGCCGCCTCTGCGGTCAGCTCGATGTCGCGCTCGGAATGCGCCAAGGAGGGAAACCACGCCTCAAACTGTGACGGCCGGAGGATAAATCCCACGCGAAATCAGACCCCGGCAGAACGCGCCATAGGCCGCCTGGTCGGTGGCCGCGGCGTCGGCGTAGTCCTGGACCGCCTCGGCATCCGTGAAGAACGGCGTCACCAGTCCATTGACGCTCTGCACGACGAGTTGGCGGCCCGCGCTCGCCGCTGCTTCGCGCAGGCCTACGGCGAGCCGCTCAGTGAGCTCGGCGAGCCGCACGATAGGCGTCCGCGTCGAGCTGCTCGAGCGTCGCCAGCCCGGCGGCGACCGCCAGCGGGTTGCCTGACAGCGTTCCTGCCTGGTAGACGTCGCCCGCGGGCGCGATCCGCCGCATCAGCTCGCGGCGGCCGCCATAGGCGGCCGCGGGCAGGCCACCGCCGACGATCTTGCCCATGATCGTGAGATCGGGATCGAGCGCGAGCAGTTCCTGGCCGCCGCCGCGGGCGACGCGGAAACCGGTGATGACCTCGTCGGCCACGAGCAGGGCGCCGTTCCGCCGCGCTCCAGCCGCAAGGCTGGCCAGGTAGCCAGCCTTGGCGGGAACCACGCCCATGTTGGCCGGAACCGTCTCGAACAGCACCGCCGCGAACTCGTGCTGCAGCGAATGCGGCGTCGAGCGCGGTCTCGTCGTTCCAGGGGATCGTGATCGTGGTGGCGGTCGCGGCCGCCGTCACGCCGGGGCTGCCCGGGATGCCCTGGGTGGCGACTCCCGATCCTGCCTGGGCGAGCAGACCGTCGACGTGGCCGTGGTAGGCGCCCGCGAACTTGAGCAGCTTCTCGCGGCCGGTGACGGCGCGCGCCAGGCGGATCGCGCTCATGCTCGCCTCGGTGCCGGAGGAGGTCATGCGCACCATCTCCACCGACGGCATCCGTAGGGAGATCTCTTCGGCCAGCAGAACCTCGCCCTCGGTGGGCGCCCCGAAGCTGCTGCCCGAGGCGGCCGCGCGCGTGATCGCGTGCAGCACGTGCGGAGTTGCCGTGACCGAGGATCAGCGGGCCCCAGGAGCAGACCCAGTCGATGTAGCTGTTGCCGTCGACGTCCTTGATGTGCGAGCCGCTGCCGGAGGCGATGAAGATCGGATCGCGGCCGATCGAGCGCATCGCGCGCACGGGCGAGTTGACCCCGCCCGGGATCACACGCTGCGCGCGTCCGTACAGCGCGCTAGACGCCGGCGTACCGACGTTCCCAGTTGCGGTAGTCATCCGTGAAGTACAGGAGTCGGATCTTCTTGAACTCGGTCGAGGAGTAGAGCGTCGAGCGCTCGGTGATGCCGGTCTGCTCGGCGATCGAGTCGAGGATCGCGTCGCACTCCTCCTTCGAGCGGCCGTGGGCCATCGTGAACACCGAGTACGGCCAGTCGGCGTAGGTCGGGCGCTCGTAGCAGTGGGAGATCCCGCGGAACTGCGCCATCTGCATGCCGAGCTCCATGACGCGGTCCTCCGGGACCTTCCAGACGCCCATGCCGTTGGCGCTGAAGCCGGCGCGGCGGTGGAACAGGATCGCGGCGACGCGGCGCAAGAGCCGCCGCTGCACCATCCCCTCGAGGTGCGCGAGCAACTGCTCCTGGGGAATGTTGAGCCGCGCCGCGGCAGGCGCGAACGGCTCCCGGGATCACCGGCATGTCGCCCTGTGTGGCGCGGATCACCGCCTTGTCGAACTCGTCGTAGGGCTGCGGTTCGGTTTCAGCCGGCGCGACCGCCTCGGCCACCTTGTTCGCGAGCGTGTCTGTGCCCTTCTCCATCTCGAGGTCCATGCGGATCTTGAACAGCTTGAGCGTCGGCAGCTCGCGGATCGACTCGGCACCGGCAAGCTCGCCGAGGCGCGTCAGTGTCCGCTCCAGGCCGAGCGGTGAGTCGGGCTCGGTCGCGATCGTGAACCAGATGTTGAACTCGTGATTGCGCAGGTAGTTGTGCGATACGCCCGGGTGCTCGTTGATCACGTTGGCGGCGCGCCACGGGTTCTCCGGGTCGACCTTGGCGGCCACCAGCATCGAGCTGTAGCCGAGCGCACGAGTGTCGAAGATCGGCGTGACCTGGCGCATGATGCGCTCGTCGAGCAGCCGCTGGACGCGCTTCATCGCCTCGTCCTCGCTGATTCCCGCCTCGCCGGCAACGTGCTGGTAGGGCCGCGCGGCGATCGGAAAGCTGCCCTGCATCAGATTCAGCAGGCGCTTGTCGAGGTCATCGAGCGGGACCGCCGCGCCCTCCTTGCGCGAGCGCAGCTTCGGCCCGTAATTGGTGTCAGTTACTTCAGCCACTGCGCCGCGTCCTTTGCGTGGTAGGTGATGATGATGTCGGCTCCCGCGCGCTTGATGCCCGTCAGCGCCTCGAGTACCGACTGGCGCTCGTCCATGTAGCCGGCCTGCGCGGCGGCCTTCAGCATCGAGTACTCGCCGCCGGTGTTGTAGGCGACGAGCGGCAACTGCGTCGCGTCCTTGACGCGGCGGATGATGTCCAGGTACGGGAGCGCCGGCTTGACCATCAGCATGTCCGCGCCCTCCTCGACGTCGAGCAGCGACTCACGCACCGCCTCGGTGCCGTTGGCCGGGTCCATCTGGTAGCTGCGGCGGTCGCCGAAAGCGGGGGCCGAATCGGCGGCCGCACGGAACGGCCCGTAGAAGGCGGAGGCGAACTTCGAGGAGTACGCCATGATCGGCGTCTCCGTGTATCCGGCATCGTCGAGCGCTTCGCGGATCGCACCGATGCGGCCGTCCATCATGTCGCTCGGGCCGACAATGTCCGCTCCCGCCTGCGCCTGCGAGATCGCCGTGCGAGCGAGCAGCTCGAGCGTCTGGTCGTTGTCGACTGACCCGTCCTGTCGGACGACACCGCAGTGCCCGTGGTCGGTGTACTCGCACAGGCAGAGGTCGGTGATCACGATCAGTTCCGGGTGGGCCTGCTTGATCGCTCGCGTGGCGAGCTGGACGATCCCGTCCTCGTCGTCGTAGGCGCCAGTGCCCTCGGCATCCTTGTGCGCGGGGATCCCGAACAGGATCACGGCGGGGATCCCGAGCGCCGGCGCGCGCTGCCTGCCTCGGCGACCGCCTCGCCCGACCGAGAGCCTGTCGATGCCCGGCATCGTCCAGATCGGCTCACGTGCCTCGATGCCCTCGGCCACGAACAGCGGGTACACGAAATCCGACGCGGAGAGCTGGGTCTCGCGCACGAGCCCGCGCAGTTCGTGCGTGGCGCGCAGCCTGCGCATGCGGGTCTTGGGGAATGCCATCGAGCCTTCGAGGATACGCCCACCGTTTGGGGCGTCGCCGCAACAGCCTGCTTACGCGAGCTTCCAGGGCTCGACCGAGCGCTCGACCACCAGGCCGGCGGTCACATAGGGATCGGTATCGGCCCAGGCTTCGACCTCCTCCTTGGTCAACCCCCTGAAACCGATTACTGCCCCGGCCGGAGGATCGCCAAAGGCCCCGGCGACGATCAGCCGGTCGGCGGCGCGCAGGGCCTCGATCCGCTGCAGGTGCGCCTCTCGATGTGGCGCGCGGCGCTCGAGGATGTCGGCGACATACGTGTAGAACAGCACGTAGGTGTATTTCTGCTCTGTCATGCGTGGGACGCTACCTCGCGGTAACAGTGCAGGGCTCGCTCGCTCGATTCACGTTGCGGGCCGCAACTGCCGAAATTGGCCACATGCCCAAGACCGCCCTGCATGTTGTGCTGCTTGCGGCCATCGCGTCACTGCTGTTCGTGACAGGCGCCGTCCCCGCCTTTGCCTCGAACCCGGCGTACGCGCCAGTCCCCGGGTCCCCGTTTGCGACAGGCAACTATCCGGTTGCGCTGGCGTTCAGCCCCTCGAGCCAGCTGCTTGCGACCGCTAACTTCGGCGACAGTACGCTCTCGCTGTTCGCGGTCGGTTCGAGCGACACGCTCACCCCGGTCAGCGGCTCTCCGTTCACAACCGGCAACGCGCCGAACGCCGTGGCGTTCAGCCCCTCGGGGAGCCGTCTGGCGACGGCCAACGCCGGCGACAACGACATCTCGGTCTTCGACGTCGCGGCGTCCGGCGGGCTCACTCAGGTAAGCGGCTCGCCCTTCGCCGCCGGCCAGTATCCCGCCTCGCTTGCCTTCAGTCCCTCCGGCCACCTGCTCGCGGTCGCGAACTACGTCGATAACACCGTCAGCGTCTTCAACGTCGATTCCGTCACCGGAGGGCTTACGCCGGTTGCAGGATCGCCCTTCGCTACCGACGCAAACCCGAACGCGCTCGCATTCAGCCCGTCCGGCGACCTGCTCGCCACAGCCGACTTCGGCGGCAACGACACCTCGGTGTTCTCCGTGAACTCGACCACGGGAGTGCTCACACAGGTCGCAGGCTCGCCGTTCGCGAGCGGCATGAACCCGACCTCGGTCGCATTCAGCCCGACGGGCAATCTGCTCGCCGAGGCGAACTACAACGACGGGATGTGGCTCTTCACCGTTGACCCGAGCACGGGGGCGATCACGCCAACCGCGGGCTCACCGTACGCCGCCAGCAACCGGCCGCTCGACGTCGCCCTTAGCCCGACGGGCTCTTTACTGGCGTACACGCAGAGCACCGGCGACGCCTCGATCTTCGGGGTCGATTCGACCACGGGCACGCTGACCGCGCTCCCGGGATCGCCCTTCGACACGGGCGGGTCGTACGCCTCGGGGCTGGCGTTCAGTCCGACCGGCGGCCTCTGGGTGTGCTGAACGCATCCAGCAACACCGTGGCTGTGCTGACGGTCGGCGCGCCGACTGTGTCGATCGCCGCGCCCGCCGGGGGCGGCACCTACACAGTCGGGCAGTCCGTGCGGACGAGTTTCAGTTGCGTCGATGCGACCGACGCCCCGGGCATCAGTTCGTGCACGGATTCCAACGGCGCAGCCAGCGGCACCGGCAGTCTCGACACCTCGACTCCAGGATCGTTCAACTACACCGTCACCGCGGCGTCCGCCGACGGGCAGACCGCTCGAGCATCGATCTCATACACCGTGGTGGCGGCCGCGGCCTCCCAGCCGAGCGCGCCCTCGCAGCCGACAACAAGCCTGCCGCAGGCGGCAAAGATCTCCCATATCGAGCTCGTGCGCGCGCCTGTGGTCTGGTGCCTGAGGGCCGGCTGCCCGTACCCCGGCACGATGGTCCAGTTCTCCCTGACCGCATCCGCCCGCGTACGCCTCACGCTGTTGGCACGTGGTGCCGCGCGCTGGCACGAGGTCGCGGTGAGCACGATCCATGCGCGTCCAGACGTCAACCGCTACCGGCTCGCGGGCCGCTGGCACGGACAGCTCTTCCCGAGCCGGCAGCTTCGGCTCGTCGTCCAGCTGGCTGGCGACGGGAAGTGGAGAACCAGCGCAACGCTGCAGCTGACTGTTAGCCATGGCCTCAGCCACTGAGCTCGGGTATCGCTAGTCTCTTCGGCAATGGCTGGGATCGAAAAACGCGGTGACTATCAGCCCGCGGCATCAGCGGGAACAGCAGGCCTACCGACTGGTGCTGGCAGGGGCCGGCACCGGCCTGGCCGGGATCGTCACGCTCGTGCTGGCCGTCGCTGGGGTGACGAGCGCCATCTGGCCGATCATCCTGCTGCTGATCTGCGTCTTCTGCGTGTGGCGCTTCCGGCGGGTGACAGGTTAGGGCCAGGTTCGTGAGTCCGGGTTCGCTCTGAGCCTGCTGCAGATCATCTTGCTGATAGCGGCGGGTCTCTTCGCGGCGATGCTCGGCACCGCCGGTGGCATCGCGTCACTGATCTCCTACCCGGTGCTGCTCGCCATGGGGTTGCCGCCACTCGGCGCGAATGCGACCAATCTCGTCGCGCTGAGTGTCTGCTGGCCGGGGTCGGCCCACGGATCCAAGCGCGAACTGGCGGGCCGAGGACCGTGGCTGAAGCGCTGGCTGCCGCTGGCGGCGGCGGGTGGCGCCGCCGGAGCCGCTGCTGCTTCTGCTGACGCCACCCGGCGCCTTTGCCCGTGTCGTGCCGTTCCTGATCGCGGCCGGCTCGCTGGCCCTGATCGCCGAGCCCTGGATCCGCGGCGTACGATCCGCGCCGGTCACGCGCGGTAAGCGCGCCGTGTGGCTGGTTATCGCGCTCGGGCTGGTGTCGATCTACGGTGGCTACTTCGGCGCCGGCTCTGG
The DNA here is from genome assembly GCA_963818135.1 of uncultured Actinomycetota bacterium. Classification (GTDB taxonomy): domain Bacteria; phylum Actinomycetota; class Thermoleophilia; order Solirubrobacterales; family Solirubrobacteraceae; genus Palsa-465. The sequence continues at coordinate 128,985 of CAWFRF010000003.1, read as the reverse complement.
AGTGATGACGCTGGCGCTGCTGCTGGTGACACTCGAGCGCGACCTCCCGACCGCCAACGCGCTCAAGAACATGATCATCGGCGCGATGACCCTGCCGGCCGGGATTCTGCTCGCGTGCTTCGGGCCCGTGCACTGGGCGGCCGCGGCCGCGCTCGGCTCGGGCGCTGTGGTCGGCTCCCGCATCGGACCGGCCGTGACGCGCTCGTTGCCGCGTTACGTGGTCCGCTGGTCGGTGGCACTGCTGGGGCTCGGGCTTGCGACCTGGCTCTGGGTGAAGCCGAGCGCCTGAGCGTTCAGAGCTGCGGGTTCTGCGTCCACGGTTCGAGCATGAGGTGCCTGCGCAGGTAGATCGCGGTGGCGCGGATCATCGTCGCAACCGGCAGCGCGAGCAGCGCACCGGGTATCCCGTAAAGCTGGTAGCCGACCAGCAGCGTCAGAATCACCAGGATCGGGTTGATTCGCAGTGAGATGCGGAACACCTGGGGCGCCACCAGGTGGCCCTCGATCTGCTGCAGCGCGACGAACACGACGAGCAGCCATAGAGCGGCGATCGGTTGGGTCGCCAGCGCCACGATGATCGGCGGGATCGGGCCCAGGATCGGGCCGATGTACGGAATCAGCTCCATCAGGCCGTAGAACAGGCCGAAGAACACCGCGTAGTGGGAGCCTTCGCGGAAGATCCCGAGCAGCCCCATCAGCTCCATCAACAGGGCGGCGCTGCCGCCCATGATCAGGCTGAACAGGAGCTGACCACGGACATAGCCGGAGACGGCGTGCTGGATCAGCAGCGGGTAATCGTCCGCGGGCGTGCCATCGCCGGACGGCATCCAGCGCCGCACCAGGTTGCCGATGTCGCCGGCGTAGACCAGCATGTACACGGACAACACGAAGGTCAGGATCAGGTCGACGGAGATCGTCACCAGCTGGCCGAGCACGTCGCGTGAGAACGACAGGATCGAGCCCGAGCTCTTCAGGACCTGCTTCTGCAGCGACTGCAGTGCGCTCTGACCCTGCTGGGCGATATGGACCTTGATGCCGTGGCTGTTGAGAAAGCTCTGAATGCTCAACAGGTCACGGTTCGCCGTGTTGACGTAGTGCGGAAGGTTGTCGGCGAAGTGGCCGAGCTGGTTGGTCACGGGGGCTGAGAGCAGCGCACCGATCCCGGCGAAGATCAGCAGGATCACGAGGTAGGAGAGCGCGATCGCGATCCCGCGTGGCACGGACCGCTGAAGCTGCTTTGCCAGCGGGTTGAGGATCACCGCGATCACGCCGGCGCCGAGGACGACCACCATCAGGGTCCCCATCGCGCGCCCGAGCTCGAACAGCCCGACCAGCGCAAGCGGTAGGAGCACCAGCTGGATCCAGCGCGGCACCACCACCGGCGCGGCCAGCGCCGTGGAAATCGGCTGATCTGCCGCCTCCGGCTGCTCGTTGATGTCGGTCGCCTCGTCCTGCTCGCCGGCAACCGAGGGATCCGGTTCGGCGGTGGTCGGCTCCGGTTCCACCTCGGTGTCTTCCATTTTGGAAGAGTATGAGCCCATGCGCGACGGAGTCCGGATCCTGTTCGTTGGTGATGTGGTCGGCAGTGCCGGCCGCCGCACGCTGCAGTTGGTGCTTCCGCGGTTGCGTGAGCGCACGCCGATCGACTTCGTGATCGTCAACGGTGAGAACGCAGCCGGCGGTCACGGGATCACATCCAAGATCGCGCGCGAGATGTTCGCGGCCGGGGTCGATGTGATCACGCTCGGCAATCACACGTACCGCCAGAGCGAGGTCTACGGCTACCTCGACCAGGAGGAGCGGATCCTGCGTCCGGTCAACTTCCTGCGCGGTCAGCCCGGCCACGGCACCTGTGTCGTGACGAACGCCGCGGGCGATGTGCGGCTTGGAGTCGTCTCCGTCTCGGGCAACCTGTACATGAACAGCTCGCTTCCGGCCTTCTCGGAGGCCGACGCCGCGCTCTACTGCGCTGCGCGGCAAGGCCGACCACATCCTCGTCGACATGCACGCGGAGGCCACCAGCGAGAAGGTCGGGCTCGGCTGGCACCTCGACGGGCGCGTGACCGCGGTCGTCGGCACCCACACGCACGTTCCCACCGCCGACGCCCGCGTGCTCCCTGGCGGGACCGCTTACATCACCGACGTCGGCATGACCGGAGCGCGCGGCGGCGTCCTGGGGGTGAAGCGCCAGCAGGCGATCGACGCGATGCTGACTCGCATGCCCGTGCGCTTCGAGGCCTCCGACGAAGACCCCTGGCTCCAGGGCGCGTTGATCGAATGCGCCGCCGAGCCGATGCGGGCGGCGTCGATCGTGGGGGTGCAGGAGCCGCTGTCCGGCTGAGATTGGGGAGGATTTTGCCCGATTTCGGGCAAAATCCTTGGCATCTGCGCTCAGATTGCCGATAATTACCCGCGATGGCGCCTGAAGAGCTGACCCCGCTACTCGACCACCTCGAGCATTCGGGCATCTCCCGGGGCACCGCCACGCGGGTGGTGGCCGAGGTTCTGGCCTACTTCTCCGAGACAACCGAGGAGTACGTCCGCCGGCGTCACCGCGAGCTGCAGCGTGAAGGGCTGGCCAACGCTCGAAGCTTCGCCATCATCGCCGGCGAGCTTGCGGGGCGCAGAGTCGCCGGACCGCTCTTGTCCGAGCGCCAGATCCGGCGCGTCATCTACGGCTAGGCACCAAGGGAGGACCCCATATGTGTGGAATCGTCGGCTATGTCGGCCGCCAGGACGCGGTGCCGGTGCTGCTGGAGGGGCTCGCGCGGCTGGAATATCGAGGCTATGACTCGGCGGGGATCGCGGTCGCGCGCAACGGGTCGCTGCGCGTGCACAAGCAGGCCGGCAAGGTGCGCGAGCTTGCCGGCAGAATGCCCAAGCGCCTGACCGGACAGGTCGGCATCGCACACACCCGCTGGGCAACGCACGGCCAACCGAGCGACGCGAACGCCCACCCGCACACGGATATGAGCGGCCGGATCGCCGTCGTGCACAACGGCATGATCGAGGACGCGGGGCTGCTTAGGCAGCGGCTCGAGGCGGACGGCATCGAGTTCAAGAGCGAGACCGACACCGAGGTCCTCGCCCACCTGATCGCGCTCGAGGAGGCAGACGACCTGGAGGAGGCGGTACGCCGGGCGCTGCACAAGGTGCACGGCGCCTACGGGCTGGCGGTGCTCGACGCGCAGCAGCCCGACAGGATCGTGCTCGCCCGCAACGGCAGCCCGGTGCTGATCGGCGTCGGTGATCGGCAGATGCTCTGCGCGTCGGACGTGGCGGCGCTCGTTCGCCATGCCCAGCGGGTCGTGCACCTCGAGGACGGCGAGGTCGCGACGCGTCACCGCCGATTCCTTTTCGACAGCCACGCTCGACGCCCGGCCCACGTTCAAGACGGCCACCAACCTGCAGTCAGCAGCGGAGGACTATGAGCGCGGCGAGTTCGAGCACTTCATGCTCAAGGAGATCATCGAGCAGCCGGAGGCGATCGAGTCGACGCTGCGCGGACGGCTTGACACCAGGTTCGCCACCGCGCGCCTGGGCGGCCTCAACCTCTCGGCGCGTGAGCTGCGCGCGTTCCGGCGGGTCCACGTCATCGCGTGCGGTTCGGCGCTCTACGCCGGCATGGTCGGCGCCGGCATGCTCGAGTCGCTCGCTCGCCTCCCCGCAGCGGCGGAGCCGGCCGCCGAGTTCCGCTACCGCAACCCCGTGATCGAACCCGACACGCTGTATGTGGCCGTGAGCCAGTCCGGGGAGACCGCCGACACGTTGGCGGCAGTCGAGGAGATCGTCCGCAAGGGCGGACGCGTGCTCGGGATCGTCAACGTCCCAGGCTCGAGCATCGCGCGTGTCGTCGACGGCGGCATCTACCTGCACGCCGGCCCCGAGATATCGGTCACCTCGACAAAGGCATTCACCTGCATGGCCGTCGCCTTTCGCTGCTCGCGCTGCACCTCGGCCGTTTGCGCGACCTCGGCCCAGCCGACGGACAGCGTCTGATCAGCGCGCTCACGGAGCTACCTGGGAAAGCAGCCGAGGTGCTCTCATTCAATGAGGAGATCCAGCAGCACGCGAGCTGGCTGAGCCCTGCCCGCAGCGCTTTCTTCATTGGCCGGGTCCGCGGCTACCCGGTCGCGCTGGAGGGTGCGCAGAAGCTCAAGGAGGTCTCCTACATCCACGCCGAAGCCTATCCAGCGGCGGAGCTCAAGCACGGACCACTGGCGCTGATCTCACCGGAGCTTCCGACCGTTGCGATCGTTCCCGATGACGAGCTCTTCGAGAAGAACCTCGCCTCGCTTGAGCAGATCCGCTCGCGCAGCGGCCCCGTGCTGGCGGTCGCAAACCGCCCGCTGGGCGAACTCGCCGACAAACTCGTGCTGGTCCCCAAGAGCGAGCCGGAGCTGGACCCGATCCTGTTCGGGCTGCCGCTTCAACTGCTCGCCTACCACGCCGCCATTGCGCTCGACCGCGACATCGATCAGCCGCGCAACCTGGCAAAGAGCGTCACTGTGGAGTAGGCGCAGCCAGCAGGCCTGCCCGGATCTCCCTTGCGATTCGCACGTCCTCGGGCTCCTGCCGCGAGTCCGGGTGCGCCAGCACCAGTGCGATCACGACCAGCGGGAAGAACCAGACGATGTAGAGGTAGAACCAGTAGGTGATCCCGCACTGCAGCGCGATGATGATCGCAGCGCCCAGCGCTGCCACCTCCACGTGCGTGCGTTCGCCGCGCGGCACGAAGGGCGACGCGACGCCAAGCGCGACGGCCGCGCCGAGCACGACGCGCTCGGGCAGATGCAGGGTCTGGTGGAAGCCGCCCCAGAGACCCCAGATCGAGAACGGCGCTGGACGCGTCGACTGGTACTCGATCGTGTGGGCCCAGAACCAATGCCAGTCGTTTGACAGCAGCACCGGCAGCATTGCCAGGGCGATCGTCAGTCCATAGGCAACGGCAAACGTCACGAGGCTCCGCTTTCTCGGCCACGGACCCACGCCGCGCCCCAGCAGCGGGGCGAGCCCCAGCGGTGCGAACTTCGTCAGCCCCGCCATCGCGCCGAGCACACCGCGCGCAGCCGAGAAGCGGATCACCACCAGTGAGGCCACGATCAGCAGGGCCACGAGAGCGTCATTGGAGTTCGACATCAGCACGAAGAAGGTGAACGGGTACGCGGCCCAGAGGTAGGCGAGCACGATCCCGATCCTGAGCCCGCGCAGCGTCCAGCCGAGCACGAACAGACCGACCATCGTCAGCAGATCGAAGGTGATGGCGGCGGCGTGGGCGGCGGGAAGGCTGTCCCACACCCCGCTCCAGCCCCAGATCAGGCGGAAGGGGATGTAGGCGAAGTAGTTGACCGGGCCATACGTGTCGCCGGCGGGATTGTCGAGCGGGAAGTGGCCGTAGAGCTGCATGCCGTGGATCAGCTTGTCGGCGCCGATCACGCCTGCATAGCCGACGTCGATCACGTTGGAGCTCGTGATGTTGAGCACGATCCGGAAGCCGATCAGGAAGATCAACGGAATCGCCAGCCAGAGTCCCGGGAACACGACCTGCAGCGGCTCACGTGGTCTCCCGCGACCCATCGCCAAGAGCAGCATGCGCACCAGCAGATAGACCATGAACGGGTAGACCAGCGGCACCGACAGGCCGAGGTTGGCGTTGTTGAAGAAGTCGAACGAGATCGAGAACCCGAGCAACATCAGCAGGTCGAGGTGCCAGAGGGTCGGACGCCGCCGCCAGGGAATGAACGGCAGCAGAAACGCGGCGCAGAGCGGCAGCCAGATGTACCACCGGTTGACGATGCGGCCGAAGGCGCCCGGATAGCCACGCGCCATCGTCCAAGCAACCTGGTAGCCGGTCCAGACCTGGGTGACCTCGCCACTCTGATCGGACACGTACAGCTGCAGCATCTCGATCGGATGCACGGGACCCGCCGGGGCCGGTGGCGTGAACATGCTCACCTGCCACACCCCGATGCCGCGCGTGTAGACGTAGGCGACCAGGTGCGGGTGCTTCTTGAGCTCCTCGATCAGCGCTGCGTTCTTGAGCGCCACGGCCAGCACCTGATTGCCGGTCAGGCGGAACCCTGAAGGCGGCTTGGTCATCGCGGCGAGCCGATACGGGCCGGGATGGTGAAACGGCCCAGCCACCAGGACCGCGGTGCCGGGTGGAGCCGAGATCGGCGACGGCTGACCGGGCGGGTTACCGGCGGCCAGCGCGTGGCCGGGTGCCGCGGCAGCGAGCACCACGCTCAGCACGGCGCAGAGCACCGAACAAAGCACCGCCAGCCGCAGGGGCCGGCGGAGACAACCGGGGATCAGGCCTTGAAGCTCCAGAGCTTCTGGATGATGAAGGAAAGTGGCGTGGCGATGATCCAGGCGATGCCGTCTGCCGCCGTCTTCATGCTGATTCCAACCTGGTTCACGAGCAGCGAGTAGATGCCGGTCGCGAACAGCGTGATGGCAGCCGAGACGAGGAAGAACCGCACTGCCTGCCAGCCGGGATGGTGGTGCTTGGCGCCGAAGGTCCAGTGTCGGTTCCAGAAGAAGTTGTTGGTCGCTCCGATGAAGGCGGCCACCACGAACCCCAGCTTGTCGGGCGACCCGAAGCTGTGAATCAGGATGAAGAACGCAGACGATGTTGACGGCAAACCCCGAAGCTCCGACGCAGAGGAACCGGATCAGCTGCTTGTGGTTCTCCGGGTGGCGGACTTCGTAGGAAAAGCGCTGGTAGGCGCTGCGAATCCGGCTCAGCGCCCGAGCGGAAGGCGGAAGCTCGAGCATGGAGGTTATTTCGTCAGGCACTCTTCACAATCCTATCTACAAAGCTATGTTTCGGCGCAAGCCATTATGGGCCACTGCAGAAAGCCAGGTTAAGTGCGCAACTACCCGGCGTCTGCGTCAAACCCAGCACGTTTCAGAAGTTGCGCTACGCGCCGAAATGCGTCCGGATCATCGGCGTCACGTCGCGGAGCGACCACTGTTCCCGCGCCGCCACGCGAATCGGGGCCGGTCCCGCACCAGAGTAGCGCCGCCAGAGAGTCGGTCCGATGCAGCGAGCCGTGGCTGCCGCCACCGACATGATCGGCTCCGCCCCAGTCCACGAACTCATAACCCGGGGCGGCCGAGAGCAGGATGTCGCCGGCGTTCTCGCAGCGCAGAGCCGACCACATGCGTGCCAGCGCGTCCGGATAGTCGGGGCAGATGAAGCGGCCGTCCTCGATCCGTGCCGCCAGCACACTGAGCTCGCCATCGACGCTCCAGCGCTCCCCGCGCAGATCGCTCAGCTCCCCGCCTGGCGCAAACCGCAGCTCGCCGCCGCCCGGGGCCCTGATCACCGCCTCGGACGTGTCGCTTCCGGGATCGGGCAGCCACATCGTCAGATCCACGCCCTCGAGCTCGCTGACCGCCTCGACCGCGCGCCGCACCAGCTCCTCGCGGCGGTCGAGGTCGAGCGCGTAGATCATCGCCGAGCGCTGCGCTGGGCTCAGCGCCAGCTCCGCGCCGACCGATGCGCCCGCGCTGGGAGTGGCGACGTGGAAGTCGGCGAGCGCCACGTCGAGCCGGATCCGCGCCTCGACCAGCGCCTGCGAATGGTCCGAGGTCACGACGAAGGCATGGTCCTCGAGGAACCGGTCCGGGCCTCCACCGGCGTGCATCAGCCGCTCGATCTGGCGGTCGGCGGCGGCGATCGAGGTGACCTGCGCGTGCGGCCCGTTGCGGTGGGACCAGGCGTCGTTATCCGGCAGCGAGAACAGCATGAAGTCGAACAGGTCGTGCTCGACCAGATACGAGCCGACACAACCGGTGTGCTGGTCGCGCACTCCGGGCATCCCCAGCTGACCGCGGCAGCCGGTGCGACGGCTCGCGTACAGGTCTGCGTAGAACAGCTCCTTGGGCCCGAAGATCGTGCGCCGGAAGAGCGTCGATGTGACCAGCCGCGCCAGCGCCGACTCCTGCGCCACGTCGTGCTGGTGGCGGCCGCGGTAGATCAGATACGTGGTGCCCGCGGTCCGCAGACCCATGTCGTCCAGCGACTCGAACACGGTCGGCGTGTCGTTTGACAGGTGCTCAGCGTTCATCCGGTAGACCGTGTCCGTCAGCGATCGCACCACCCCGAACTGACGCGTCGCCGAGAAGCTGGAGCCGTACTCGACGTAGCGCTGCTCGAAGCGGTGGTACCAGTTCATGCTCGGGATCTGGTGCTGATCGGGACCGACGCCGGTGGTGATCGTGGCCGCACACACGGGCGTGACCGACGGGAACGCCGCCACCACGTCGTTCACGTAGACACCCTCCTGAGCGATCCGCTGCAACGCGGGCGCCCGGCCGGCCTCGATCGCGCGATCCAACATCTCCGGCTTCATGGCGTCGATGACGACCAGGACCAGCTTCTTCATCGCCGTCGCGCCCTCACGCCGCGGCCTTGCTGCATCAGCGCAGGATTCTCAGGCCGGCGTACTTCTGCTCGCCGTGCTGCCGACCCCCGATAGAGCAGCCACAGCAGAGCGATCAGCGCGACCACGCCGAGCGGCGGTACGAGGATCGAGAGCACGGCCATCAGCAGCGCCGAACCGTCGGAGATCACCGGCAGCCCAACGGCGGCGGCCGCTTCGTCCAGTCGTGAGCGCAACCTGGCCAGGAACGGGCGCGCGGCGGCGATGCCGACTCCCGCACAGATCACGCCTCCGACCCAGCCGGGCCAAGCGGCGTAGTGGCCGCGCGCGAGCGAGCCGGCAAAGAACAGTGCACCGAGCGCCAGCGAGACGAGGCTCAGAGCGACGACCGGGATTCCCCGGTGCAGGTGGATTGGTCTCCCAGCCCAGATCTGCTGGTCGAGCACCACCAGCAGTACCGCACCGACAACCATCACAAGCAGGAAAGGCAGCGACTCCAGAAAACCATAGGAGGTGTGATCGAAGCTGATCTGGACGTCGCCTGCGGCGAGCGCACCCGCCGCGAGGCTGGGCACGAACGGCCTGATGCCGATCGCCGCTGCGATGCCGATGCCCTGGAATATGTCGAAGGCGAGATGCACCGTGGTGTACCGTGATCGAGCGTGACGATAGACGAGCCGGCGCCAATCTAACGCGTGGGCGCGTGAACGACCAGCCCCGCAAGCCAAGGTCGGCAGCGCACGAGATCGAGCGTTACGGCGCACTCTTCGCTCAGCGCACGCGGGTCATGAAGTCCTCGGCGATGCGCGACCTGATGGCGCTGACGGCCCGCGACGACGTGATCTCGTTCTCCGGCGGCCTGCCGGACACCTCGACCTTCGCTCCCGGCTTCTTCACCGAGCTGATGAGCCGCGTCGCAACGGACTCGATCGCCAAGGCGTTGCAATACGGTCCGACCGAGGGGCTCAGCGACGTGCGCGAAGCGATCGCGCTGGTCATGGAGGCCGAGGGCATGAAGGTCGATCCCGACGCGATCCTCCCGACCAGCGGCGGTCAGCAGGCGCTCGACCTCGTCTGCAAGATCCTGATCGACCCGGGCGACGTGATCATCGCCGAGGCGCCGACCTACCCCGGCGCCGTTCCGACGTTCTGTTCCTACGAGGCCGACGTCATCCAGATCCCGATGGACCGCGACGGCATGCAGATCGACAAGCTCCAGGAGGCGCTGGCGCAGCTCGACCGCGAGGGCCGGCGCCCGAAGTTCATCTACACGATCCCGAACTTCCACAATCCCGCGGGCGTGACGCTGTCGCTCGAGCGCCGCGAGCAGCTGCTGCGGATCGCCGGCGAACGCGAACTGCTGGTGCTGGAGGACAACCCCTACGGGCTGCTGCGTTACGAGGGCGAGCCGATCCCGACGCTGTACTCCCTGGACGCCGACTTCGTCCTCTACACGGGCACCTTTTCCAAGATCCTCTCACCCGGCGTGCGCATCGGCTGGCTGGTGGCGCCGGCACCGGTGCTGCGCCAGCTGGCCCTCGGCAAGGGCTCGGCCGATCTGTGCTCCTCATCGGTCTCGCAGTACTTCATCGCCGAGTACTTCCGAGCCGGCCCGTGGATCAACTATGTGCGCTCGCTGTCGGAGCTGTACCGCCGCCGCCGCGACGTGATGCTGGATTCGATGGCCGAGCACTTCCCGCGCGAGGCGAGCTGGACGCATCCCGAGGGCGGGCTCTTCCTGTGGGCGACGATGCCTGACTACATCGACACGACCGACCTGCTCGCCCGGGCGATCGAGGAGCGGGTCGCTTTCGTTCCCGGCCGTGCCGCCTTTGTCGACGGTCGCGGAGGCTCGTCGATGCGCCTGAACTTCAGCGGTGTCGACGAGGACGACATCCGCGAGGGCATCCGCCGGCTCGGCGAGGTGATCCGCGAGCAGGTGGCGCTGTACAGCACGCTCACCGGCCAGGACCGGCCCGCACCTCCAGCCGAGTCCGCCAACCATCCGCCGGACAACGTCCGGCACCTCACGCGCAAGCGCGCCGGATGAGCCGCGTCGCAGTCCTGAAGGGCGGCCGCTCGCTGGAGCGGCAGGTTTCGCTGAACTCCGGCGCGCGTGTCGAGGAGTCACTGCTCCGACTCGGGCACGAGGTGATCGAGGTGGACGTCGGGCACGACCTCGTCGACCGGCTCGCAGCTGACCGCCCTGACCTGGCGTTCGTCGTGCTCCACGGCCGCGACGGCGAGGACGGAACGGTTCAGGAGTTGCTCGAGGCACTCGACATCCCCTACACCGGCTCGCGTGTGTCGGCCTGCATACGCGCCTCGGACAAGGTGCTCGCCAAGCACGCCATGCGGGACGCCGGCATACCCACGCCCGATTTCTTCGCCTTCAGCGAGACGGCGTTCCGTAGCCTCGGGGCCGCGCAGGCACTGCCGGCGATCAGCTCGCGGCTCAGCTTCCCGATCGTCGTCAAGCCGGCTTCACAGGGATCGGCGCTGGGGATCAAGTTCGCTCGCTCCGAGAGCGACGTGCCGACTGCTCTGATCGCCGCCTTCTCCTATGACAGGAAGGTCCTCCTGGAGCGCTATGTCGCCGGACGTGAGCTGGCGGTCTCGATCCTCCAGGAGGACGGCGAGCCCGCGCGCCCTGCCGATCGTCGAGGCCGTGCCCGAGGAGGAGTCCTTCTACGACTTCGAGTCGCGCTACCAGATCGGCCGTACCCGTTTCATCTGCCCCGCAGAGCTCGATGCCGAGGTCACCCTGAAGGTGCAGGCGCTCGCACTGGCAGGCGTTCAAGCTCCTCGGGTGCTCGGTCTTTGCCCGCGTCGACCTGATGCTCGATGCCGAGACACTCGAGCCGTTTGTGCTCGAGGTCAACCCGATCCCAGGCCTGACCGAGACCTCACTGCTGCCGCAGGCCGCCGATGCGGCCGGCATCGGCTTCGACCAGCTGATCGCCCGGATCATCGCCGCCGCGGCTTGACAGAAGAAATGGCGCTAGCGAGACTAGCGTCATGGTGGTCACTCGCGAGCCCGAAATTCTGTTCGAGGAGGCACGCCGGCGCACACGGCGCCGGCGGCTGATCAGCGTCGGCTGTGCCGCGCTGGTCGTGGGAACAGCCGCGGCCAGCACACTGTTGCTGACGGCTGGTGGCCATGCGCGCCACGCCGCTGGCGCCGCAAACGCAGGCCTCGTCTCGAGCGGCGGAGACCTCGTGAGGCTCAAGGCTCCGGACGCGCTCGCCGTCTCGCCAGGCGGGACGCTGTACGTCGTCGATCCCAAGCGCGATCAGATCCTGCGGCTGCTCCCGTCGGGCAAGTTCGCCGTCATCGCCGGCAGCGGCAAGCCTGGCTTCTCAGGTGACGGCGGGCCGGCCACGCACGCCCGGCTCCGTCTGGACTCGAACTCCACGATCACTGTCGCGCGCGACGACACCGTCTATCTGGCCGACTCGGAGAACAACCGTGTTCGCGCGATCGCGCCCAACGGACGGATCAGCACGATCGTCCGTGTGAAAAGCCCGGCCGGTCTGGCGATCGGGCCGCACGACCAGCTCTACATCGGTGCCACCGCTCTCTTCCGCCTGCCGCTCACCGGCGGCAGGCTGCAGCGCCTCGCTGGCTGGCGCGACTGGAAGCCGCCGGTCTCGCATCAGGAGATTCTCGAGGGCTACTTCTCACCGACCCAGGGTTTGGCTGTCGACAGCAGCGGGCGACGTCTACGCCGTGAGCTTCCCCGGAGTATTCGAGCGCACCGCCGGCGGCAAGCTCCGCTGCCTCGGCTCCTTCCGCGCCGGAGGCCAGCCCGCACAGCTGGCCGAGAGCCCGAGCGGCGCGATCTACGGTGCTGCCTTCAGCATCTTCCGCCTGGGATCGCGCGCCCTCAACGCTCACGGTCCCTGCGACGGTGGCACGCCGGTACTGGATGAGCGCGGCACCCAGCTGAAGGTCAATCGCAAGATCGACAACGCGCTCGGCAACACGTTCGGATGGCGAAACCTGGAGCGCCAGAAGCAGCCGATGCTCGGTCCCGCGAACGGGCTCGCCGTCGCCGCCAACGGCACGATCTACTACGACAGCGACTTCGGTTACTGGGCCACGCCGGCGTTGGTCGAGGTCACGCGCGATGGCCGTGCGCGCGTGCTCTGGCGCGCGCGAAGCTGACCGCTACGCGCGGAGCTGCCGGTTACTACTCCTCGCCCAGGAAGTCGTCGGGTTTGACGGTGTCGAGGAAGTCCTTGAACTTCTCGACGACTTCCTCGGTGTCCTCGACCTCGTGCTCGAACTCGATCGCCGACTCGGCGATCACCTCGTCAGCGGCGAAGATCGGTGCTCCAGAGCGGACGGCCAGGGCGAGTGCGTCGCTGGGACGGGAGTCGATCTCCAGCTCGCGGCCGTTCGCGCGCAGGCTGATGGAGGCGTAGAACGTGTTTTCGCGCAGTTCGGTGACCGAGACACGCGTGCACTCGACCTCGAGCTCGCCAAGCACGTCGGAGAGCAGGTCGTGCGTCATCGGCCTGGGCGTCGACGCGCCCTGCAACTTCATCAGAATCGCTGCGGCCTCCGGGTGCCCGATCCAGATCGGTAGGAACTTGTTGTTCTCAACCGTCTTGAGCAACACGATCGGCTGCTTGCCGACCATGTCGAAGCTCACGCCGTAGATGACCATCTCCTGCACGCGCCGGCTCCTGCCTCGGGGACGCCCCAGAGTATATGTGTCGCGCCTGTGGCGGCCCCGCACTGGTGGCCCGCCGTGACGCCCGGTGGCGCCCGTAGGCTGTCCGCGTGTCCGCGGACGTGCAAACCAGTCAAGGGCTGCCGTATCCGCCCCCGCCGCGCGGCGAGTGGCACTGGCCACCGCAGCTCGCGATCGTGACAGCGATCGCGCTGCAGCTGCTCCTGCCCAACCGCATCACCCTCACCCACAACGCGAAGTGGATCCTGCCGGCGCTCGAGGGAGTGATGCTGATCGCGCTGTTCATCATCTCGCCGCAACGGCTCGAGGGACCGCATTCGCTACGGCGCCGCCTCAGCCTGATGCTGACAGCGATTGTCAGCATCGCCAACGGCGCCTCGCTGGTGCTGCTCGCGCACCTGCTGCTCAATCGGGGGCTCTTCAGCAAACTCCAGGGACATGAGCTGATCATCGCGGGCTCTGAGATCTGGCTGACCAACGTGCTGCTGTTCGGGCTCTGGTACTGGGAGGTCGATCGCGGCGGGCCCGGTATTCGCGCGGGCGGCTTCGACGGCAAACCCGACTTCCAGTTCCCGCAGATGACCGACGAGGTCGCCGCCCTGTACCCAGGTTGGCGGCCCCAGTTCGCGGACTACCTGTATTTGTCGCTGACCAACGCGACAGCTCTGAGCCCCACCGACACGATGCCGCTCAGCATCCAGGCGAAGATGATGATGGGGCTGCAGTCGCTGGTCTCGCTGGTCACGATCGGTCTCGTGGTCTCGCGCGCGGTCAACATCCTCTAGCCGCGCGGGCAACATCCTCTAGCTCCTCGGTACCCTCAGTTCTATGAACGCCGTACTTGGCTCCGCGGAGAATCCGTTGCGTGTCGCGATCGTTGGCTCGGGGCCGGCTGGCTTTTATGCCGCCGGGCAGCTGCTTGGGTCCGACAGCGTCGTTCATGTCGATGTCTTTGATCGGTTGATGACCCCGTGGGGGTTGGTGCGGTTCGGTGTCGCGCCCGACCACCCCAAGATCAAGTCGGTGACGCGCGTGTTCGAGAAGACGGCGCGGATGCCCGGCTTCCGTTTCCATGGCAATGTCGAGGTCGGGGTCGATGTGAGCCATGAGGAGCTGGCCGCGGCCTATCACGCGGTGTTGTATGCCGTTGGCACCCCGGGTGATCGGCGGCTCGGGATCGAGGGCGAGGATCTTCGGGGCAGTGAGTCGGCCACGGAGTTCGTCGCGTGGTACAACGGCCACCCCGACTACGCGGACATGGACTTCGATCTGTCCTGCAAGCGGGCGGTGGTGATCGGCAACGGCAATGTCGCCCTGGATGTCGCGCGGATGCTCGCGCTGTCTGTTCAGGAGCTCGAGGTCACCGACATCGCCGATCACTCGATCGAGCTGTTGCGCGACTCCAACATCGAGGAGATCGTGGTGCTCGGTCGCCGCGGGCCGGCGCAGGCGGCGTTCACTAACCCTGAGCTTCGGGAGCTTGCCGACCTGGAGCTCGCAGACGTGATCGTCGATCCCGCGGACATGGAGCTCGACCGCGAGAGCGCGGCGACGCTCGAGACCGCCGACGGCACGATCCAACGCAACGTCGAGACGCTCACCACCTACTCGACCACGACGCCGGCGGGCAAGCCGCGGCGAGTTGTGCTGCGGTTCCTCAGCTCTCCGGTCGTGATTGAGGGCACGGACAAGGTGGAGGCACTGGTCGTCGAGCGCAACGAGTTGATCGCCACCGACGACGGCACGCTCAAGGCACGTTCCACGGGTGTCACCGAGCGGATCGAGACCGGGTTGGTGCTCCGTGCGGTCGGTTATGTCGGCAAGCCGCTTCCAGGCGTGCCGTTCGACGATCGCCGAGCGACCGTGCTCAATGAAGGCGGACGTGTGCTCGACCCTGAGTCGCGTGCCCCGATCCCCGGCCTCTATGCCGCCGGCTGGATCAAGCGTGGACCCTCCGGCGTGATCGGCACCAACAAGAAGTGCGCGCAGGAGACGACCGCGTGCCTCAAAGAGGACTTTGCCGCAGGGCGGATGCCGGAGCCGACCGACACGCCGGAGGCACTGCTGCAGCGCCTGCATGAGAAGGGGATCAACGTCATCGACTACTCCGGCTGGGAGGCGATCGACGCGCACGAGCGCTCGCTCGGCGAGCCCACTGGACGTCCCCGCGTGAAGCTTGTGCGCCGAGACGAGCAGCTCAAGCGCGCCGCCGCGGCGTGAGTGCCACGCAACACAGTGGGGAGAGCGCCGGCATGAGCCGCCGCCTCGTGGTCCTGCTGGCGTTCACGACCGGTGCCGTGGTCGCGAACATGTACTACGCCCAGCCGTTGCTCCACACGCTCGGGAACGCGTTCGGCGTCGGCACTGCCACAACCGGACTGCTCGTGACGATCGGACAGATCGGCTACGTGTTCGGGCTCGCCTTCCTTGTGCCGCTCGGCGATCTGCTCGAGCGTCGCCGGCTGATCACCGTAAGTCTCATCTGCTTGGCGGTCGGCCAGACGGTGTCGGCGTTGGCCCCCAGCCTGACGGTGTTCGCGATCGCGGTGTTGTTCGTGGGCGTAGCCACCTTCACCGGCCAGGTCATCGTTCCGATGTCCGCGTATCTGGCGGCTCCCAACGAGCGCGGCAAGGTGGTGGGCACGGTGATGAGTGGGCTGCTGCTGGGCGTGCTGCTGTCACGCACGCTGAGCGGGCTGATCGCTGAGGCGTTCGGCTGGCGAGTCGTGTTCGGCTCAGCGGCCGTGGCGATGCTGTTGCTGGCCATCGTGCTGAATCGGGCACTGCCGCGCGTTGAACCCACCTCCGATCTTCCCTACCGCGCCGCCCTGAGGTCGGTAGTCGGCCTGATCCGCGCCGAGCCCGTGCTGCGCCAGCGGATGGTGCTCGGTGGCTGCGCGTTCGGGGCATTCAGCATCCTCTGGACCTCGATCGCGTTCCTACTGTCGGGCGTTCACGGCAGCCACTACCACTACAGCAACGCAACGATCGGCCTGTTCGGCCTCGCCGGAGTCGCCGGCGCCTGCGCAGCTCAGATCGCCGGACGACTCACCGACCGCGGCCACGGCGCGGCGACCACCAGCGCCGCGCTTGTCTTGACGCTCGTGAGCTGGCTGCTGCTCGACCTCGGAGCCAACTCGGTCCTGGTGCTGATCATCGGAATCATGGTGCTCGACCTCGGCGTCCAGGGGACCCAGATCAGCAACCAGAGTGCGATCTATCGGCTGCACCCAGACGCGCGCAGCCGTCTGACTACGGCGTACATGTCGGCCTACTTCATCGGCGGCGTGCTGTGCTCGTCGGTTACGGGGGCTCTGTACGCGACCGCCGGCTGGGCCGCGGTGTGCGTGTTCGGAGGGTGTGTCTCGCTGTTCGGGCTTGCCGCTTGGCTGGCGACAGCCGCACGCGTCAGGGTCCCCGCCCCGGAGGGCTCGGCTGCGTAACAACCGGCGGGCAGCCGCGCCGCCGCTACTCGTCGCGCCCGAAGAGATCGGAGAGTCGCCGTGAGAATTGCTTCTTGGCGTCGCTCTTTCGCACGCGCTCGCTGAACTGTCCGGCAGCGTCGTCAATGATCTTCGTGAAGCTGTCGTCGGTCGTGTAGTAGCCGAGCTCCTCGGGCGTTGGCCGCTGCTGAGCCTGGTTCGAACCCGCTGCGGCGCCGCGCGCCGCAGCTTGCCTCACCTGCTCGCGGGCGACTCGAGCCTGCTCTTCCGCGCGTCGCCGTTCGGCCTCGCGAATCGCAGCCATTTCGCGCTCCAGGGTGGCGATCCGATCCTCGATGCCCGGCTCGCTCGCGGCATGTTGCGCATCTGCGGCAGCTTGCTTGCCGCCCGTGGTCCGCGTGCCGCCTGTGTTCCCAGTTGCTCCATACCCCTTCTGCGCACCCTGTGGCGGCGTCGCCCGGTGGTGAGCGATCTCGTCGTAAGCATTCTGGATCTGCGCGAAACGGGTGGCCGATTCGGCGGAACCGCCATTGTGGTCCGGGTGGTAGCGCTTGACCAAGCCCCGGTAGACGCGACGCAGCTCGATGTCGGAGACGTCGTGCGACACGCCGAGCACGGCGTATGGATCTACTGCGGCTTCGCTCATTTTTTGATTATCGCGTCCTACCGGTTTGGCCTTGAGCGGCTAAGCGAATGTTGCGTGCACAATTTACAGGCTGGCGGGCCCGAATCGGCCCGCCAGCCTGGCGCATCCGGTGCGGGGAGAGAGGAGGAACCCGCACCTTCCGCAGCGGCCGTCTCAAACGGTAGCGGGGGCTCCTGGGAGCTCGGGTTCCTCGGGCACGGGCACGGCTTCGACTGGATTCGCCGTAACCTCGAGCGCATCGACGGAAGCAGGCAGCTCGCCGGCCAGCGCCAGCTGCCTGTAGAAATGCGCACTGCTCTTGGGGACTCGGCGCCCGGAACCGAACTCTACGTAGTGCAGGCCGAAACGGCGCCGGTAGCCCTCAGCCCACTCGAAGTTGTCCATCAGTGACCAGTGGAAGTAACCGCCCACGTTTACGCCGGCATCGATCGCCTGCAGTGCTGCGTCCAGATGACCGTGAATGAATGCGATCCGCTCGTGGTCCTCGACCGTGCCCTCCGGCGTCAGATAGTCGTCGGCGGCGCAGCCGTTCTCGGTGATGTAGATCGGCACGCCTCCGCTCTCCTGATGCAGGCGAATCAACAGGTCACGCAGCCCCTCGGGCACGATCGGCCAGCCCATCACCGTGCGAGGCAGCTCGGGCGGCAGGTACTGCACCGCGCCGGATTGGCCAGGGATCGCGCTCTCACCGAGGCGGAGGTCCAAAGGATCGCCGCTGCGCACGTAATGCGGGCGGTAATAGTTGACTCCGAAGAAGTCGATCGGCGCCGAGATCAGCTCCAGGTCACCATCCTTGATCAGCGCCTCCGGCGGCCGCAAATCGGCACGCAGGTCGACGGGGTAAGTGCCGCGGAACACCGGATCGAGGTAGGCGCGGTTGTACTCGGCATCGAGCGCCAGCGCGGCCGGCAGCGCGTCCTCGTCGAGCGCGTGGAAGGGCTGCGGGTCCATGGTCGGGCCGATAATTGCGCTCGGCAGCTGCGCGCGAAGCGCCTGGAGCGCGTATCCGTGCCCCAACAAGATGTGGTGAATCGCGGCGGCCGCAAGCTCGGGGTTGCGGTGGCCTGGGGCGTGGGTTCCCGTGAGGTAGCCCTGCTGCACGGTCTGCAACGGCTCGTTGATCGTGACCCACATCGCCGCCTGATCGCCGAGCGCCTGGGCGAGTACCTGCGCGAGCTCGCCTAAATGCAGTGCCGTGTCCCGCTCCGCCCAGCCGCCGCGCTCCTCGAGCGCCTGCGGGAGGTCCCAGTGGTAGACGGTGACGACCGGCTTGATCCCGTTCTCGTTGAGCCGCTCGACCAGCCGGCGGTAGTAGTCCAGCCCCGGCTGATTGACCGTGCCGCTGCCGCTCGGCAGTACCCGTGGCCACGACACCGAGAAGCGATACGCGCCCACTCCCAGCTCGCTCAGCAGCCGTACGTCGTCCTCGAGCCGGTTGTAAGAGTTGCACGCGATGTCACCGGTGTCACCGCGATTGACCTTCCCGGGCGTATGGGCGAAGACGTCCCAGATGGAGCGCCCTCGGCCGTCGGACGCGACCCCACCCTCTATCTGGTAGGAGGACGTGCCCACCCCCCAGACGAAGCCGTCGGGAAACCGTCGCGCGGCGCCGGCCGAACCGGAGGTGTCGGTCGCCGTCATGTTGTTCCTTTCGATGCAAGCTGTGAATGCACAGCGAGTGGCGTCCCGCTCCCCAGTCGGAGAGCGGGACGACCACGCTGCTTTGAGCTACGAAGTCGGCCTCAGATGCAGAACGACGATCTCGTTCTGCGGTGAGCCCGGCTGCCCGATCTCATACTGGTTGGACGCCGACGGCCAACCGGTGTAGTTCGATGCGTTGTATTCATCGAATGCGGCTCCGTACACGGTCGGAATGACCGGCAGGTTGGTCGCCACATACTTCTCGATCGGGGCCAGGTCCTTCTTCTGTCCCTGGACCGTCGTCTGGGCGGCCAGCTTCGCCAGGTCCGCGTTGATCGCCGGATCCTTCAAGCGCTCGAAGTCACTCGACGAGTTTCCGATCCCGCTGCTGTTCAGCCAGTAGTTGTACAGCTGGTACGCAGAGATCGTCGTCTGCGACCAGTGCATCGTCAGCACGAAGTCACCCTTCGTGATGTTCGCCGCCCAGACGCTCGAGTTGGGCCCGTAGAACGTGGCGTTGATGTGTGCCTTCTTCAACTCCGCCGCGATCAGCTGGCAGTCCTCCGCGTAGTCGGTGTAGTTGGACGGATCTGTCACCGGGATAGTGACTTCCTTGTTTCCCTTGTAGAAGAAGCCGTGCTTGATCACGTAGCCGGCATCCTTCAGGACCTTGATCGCGGCCTGTGTCTGTGAGTGCGGGGACAGCGTGTCCTTCTTCACGGACGGTGCGAGCAGGTTCTGGAAGCCCGGCAGCACGAGGCCGCTGGCATTCAGGGCCACGGGCTCGAGGCCCGCCTCCCCCTGCTGATCGATCGCGGTGCGGTCGATCGCCAGGCTGATCGCCTGGCGGACGGGCAGTTGGTTGGTCGGCCACTTCGTCAGGTTCGGCTCGAGCGAGTTGGTCTGAACCGGCGCGAACCACACCTTGTGAGTGGCAGGCGACGGCTTGACGTACTGCTGCGCCAGACCGGTGACGAAGTTACCGGCCCAGGTGAGCTGGTTGCTGGTGAGCAGCGAGAGCACCGTGGTGTTTGAGGCCACGGCCGGGATCTCTAGCTCGGCAACGTGCGCCTTGCCGCCCCAGTACCCCGGGTTGGCATTCATGATGATGCCCGAGGCACCGGTGGAGGTCACCGTGTAGGGCCCTGTTCCGACCGGGTTGCCATCGATGTACTTGGCCGGGTCTCCAACGCCGCTCCAGATCGACTGCGGCACTACGTACGTGTTGCCGATCGACTGCAGGTTGGTGTACTGCGGCGAGCTGAAGCGGACAGTCACCGTGTTGCCAGACGTCGTCACTCCGGTGATCGCAAGTGCGGCAACGTTGACGTCCGCATACTGCTTGAGCATGCTGAAGCTGAAGGCAACGTCGGCCGGCGTCATTGGCGTGCCGTTGTTGAACTTAACGCCCGAGCGGATCGTGAACGTGATCGACTTGCCCTTGTTGCCCCACACATACTTCGTGGCCAGCATGTAGTACGGCTTGGCGGACGGCTTCGCCAGGTTGAAGTCCATCAGCGGCTCATAAATCATCGAGTCCGCTCCGGCCTGGTATTCCGGCGTCGACTGCACAAACGGGTTGAAGTTGGCGGGCGTGAAGCCGACCTCCGGGCTTGACTCGAAGGTCAGCGGTGGGCTCGACGCCGCATGCGCCGTGGTGTGCGCGACAGCACTCGACGCGCCGGCGCCTGCGAGTGCCGCGACCACTCCAGCCATCGCGGCAATGCCAGCCACCGTGGCTGAGGCGGGTCGCCGCAGCGACCGTAACCTCTTGGTCCTGTGTTCCATGCGATGTACCTTTCTTGCTGCAGTGAGGTAGTTCGATTCGATCGGCGCGTGCGTTAGACGCGCCTCTTGTTCGGCCACCGGCGCAGCCACTGCTGCGTCGGTAGGTCGACCATCGCTAAGTCATTGAGGAAGCGCCACGCTCCCCTCCTCCCTTTGCGTTTTGACAAGATCTGGAGCCGCTTGATCGATGTGCCAGCAGGCGGCAGCGCGGTGCTTGCCGACCGCCTGCATCGGGGGCGATTGGGCGCGGCAACGGTCATCGGCGAGCGGGCAGCGAGGGCTGAAACGGCAACCGGCGACCGATTGCGGCGGGGCGCCCGTGTTGCGCGAGCGCGTAAGGCGCTCATCGATCGGAGCGCCCAGCCGATCCGGATCAGGCGCGGCGGCGAGCAACAGTTGGGTGTACGGATGCGCCGGCCTCTGGGTGAGCTCCTCTGAAGGTCCGCGCTCGACGATCTCCCCGGCGTACATCACCAGCGTCTCGTTGGCGAAGTAACGCGCCGAGGCGATGTCGTGTGTGATGTAGAGCACCGCGAGTGCGAAGCGCTCTCGCAGCTGGTCGATGACATCGAGCACCTCGAGTCGGATCGAGACGTCCAACATCGAAACGGGCTCATCGGCGAGGAGCACCCGCGGCTTGACCGCAAGCGCGCGGGCGATCGAGATGCGCTGCCGTTGGCCTCCCGAGAGCTGATGTGGGTAGCGCGCGAGGAACTCCTGCGCTGGCGCGAGCCGAACCTCGTTGAGCAGGCGCTCGAGTTCGGCTTCGATCGCGCCCCCTTTGAGCCCGCGCTGGTGGAGCTTGACGGCGCGTTCAAGCGGGTACCGCACCCGATGAGTCGGGTTCAACGAGGCGAAGGGGTCCTGGAACACCATCTGGACCTCACTCTTGTACGCCCGGAATCCGCGCCGGCCGGAGTGGTGCGCCACCTCGCCATCGAGCAGGACCTCACCACTGGTGGGGCGCTCCTGCCCGGCCAGCAGCTTTGCGACCGTGGACTTCCCCGAACCGCTCTCACCGACCAATGCGACGACGGCGCTGCGTCGCAGCTGCAGCGACACGTCGCGAACGGCGGACAGAACGGCTCCGTGAGGCCCTCTGGAGAGCTTGTAGTCCTTATTGAGACCTCTGGCCTCGAGGACCACCGGCCCGAGCTCGGTACCGACCGATCCGTTGACCGCCTGGACGGGCTCGGTCATCGCAAAGCCTCGGCGCTGGCGACGGCCGGTGAGGGCGCGCTCTGTTCAGGCTTCACGAAGGGGCACGCCGTGAGGTGCGCGGCGTCCCCGGGCTCTGCCGAAAGAAGCCGCATGTCCACGCTCTTGCAGTCCGGCTGCGCGAACCGGCAACGGGGCTCGAACGGGCAGCCGGGCGGCATGTCACGTGGATCGGGCGGAGATCCGGGGATGCCCGTGAGCTCGCGACGCGGGCCGCGAACGCTGGGGAACGAGTTGAGCAGCCCGCGGGTGTAGGGGTGTGCCGGCCGACGGTGGATCTGCTCACGCGTGCCGAGCTCGACCATCCTGCCGCCGTAGAGCATCGCGATCCGGTCGGCGATCTCGAGCAGGAGCGAGAGGTCGTGCGTGATAAACAGGACCGCGAACCCGAGTTCCTTCTGAAGCTGGGCGACCTCGGCCAGGATCTCGCCCTGGACGACCACGTCGAGCGCCGTTGTCGGCTCGTCCATGATTACCACCTCGGGCTCGGTGGCAAGCGCCATGGCGATCATGATGCGCTGGCGCATGCCACCGGAGAGCTCATGCGGGTAGCTGCGCAGCCGGTCCCGAGGAATCCCGACCATGTCGAGCAGCGCATTGAGGCGCTCATGTCGGGCCTCGCGATCGAGTCGCAGGTGGGCGTCGATGACGTCCCCAAGTTGGTCGCCGACGCGCAACACCGGGTTGAGGGCGTTCATGGCGCTTTGAAAGACGATCGCGATCTCCCGCCAGCGCAGCGCCCGCAGTTCTCTGGGCGAGAGGTCGAGTACCTCCACCCCTGCCGGATCGATCCGGCGACCGCGGTAGATCACGCTTCCACCGGTGATGATCGCCGGTGGACGTAGCAGACGGCAGGCGCCGAGTGCCAGCGTCGACTTGCCCGAGCCGCTCTCTCCGGCGAGACCGACGATCTCCCCCGGTGCGAGGCTCAGATCGACGTGACGGACGGCCTTGACATCTCCGGTCGCCGTGGCGAAGGAGATCGAGAGATCTTTGATCTCCAGCACCGGAGGCACGGAGGCGGTACCGGGCGCCGTCGCGAGAACGGTGTCGGGCTCTGCCTCGAGGGCGGTGCCGGGCGCCGTCGGATCCGCGCCGGCGCCGTTCTGTGGAGTCCCGATCACGACGCCTCCCGGATGACCGGCGTGGGATCCGAAGCGCGCCACCGAGCGCCCTTGATCCGGCGCCGGCCCGAATCACGCAGACGCGGGTTGCTTATCTCGTCCAGGCCGAAGTTGATCAGTACCAGGCTCATCCCCAGCAGCGCCACCGAGACGCCGGGCGGCACGTACCACCACCAGGCACCCAGCGAAACCGCCTGCTGCCCGTCTGCCCAGTACAGCATCGTTCCGAGGCTCCATGAGTTGAGGTTCGTGAGGCCGATGAAGGACAGCGCGACTGAGGTGAGGATCGCGTAGAGGACGACGCCGACGAAGGCGGCGGCGATCAGGCTGACCTCGTTGGGGAGGATCTCAAAGGTGATGATCCGCCAGGTTCGCTCGCCGGTCTCCCGGGCAGCCAGGACGTAGTCACGGTTGCGCAGCGTCAGCGTCTGCGCGCGGATCACACGCGCGCCCCAGGCCCAGCCGAGCGCACTGAGGACGATCGCCGTGGGCAGCTGCCCTGAGGTCCGTATGTAGCCAAGCACCACGATCAGAAGCGGCAGAGCGGGCAGCACCAGGAAGACGTTGGCAAGCAGCGAGAGGACCTCATCCGAAGTGCCGCCGAGGAAGCCTGCGCTGACTCCGACCACAACCGACAGCACAATGGCGATGACGCCGGTCATGAGCCCGAGCACGACCGTGGAACGCATCCCCACGAGCAGTTGCGAGAGCACGTCCTGTCCGGTCGTGGTGGTCCCCAGGAGGTGATGGGCGTTCGGCGCTAGCGCCTGCGTCTGCGTGGAGGTCGCGGATGGATCGTAGGGCGCGATCGATGGCCCGATGATCGCAACCAGCAGGAAGATCGAGAAGATCAGCAGGCCGATCTTGGCCTTGGTCGGCAGCGACCAACTCGCGCGCAGCCAGGCCGTAACGGCTTGGCGTTTGCCCCCGGGGATGGTGACAGCAGGCAGCGCAGTAGCCATCAGTAAGACTGCCTGCTCCGGACCCGTGGGTCAGCAATGACGTAGATCACATCGGCGATGATGCAAGCGAACAGCACCGCAAACGAGATCACGAGGAAGATTCCCTGCGTGAGCGGATAGTCGTTTGCTTGTACGGCGTTGTAGAGCGTCAGCCCCACGCCGGGATAGGAGAAGACAATCTCCATCACCAGGGCGCCCGCCACCACGAACCCGATAGCCAGCGAAAATCCGGCTATGTTCGGCAGGATCGCGTTGCGCGCCGCGTACGTGAAGATGACGCGGCGCGGGGCCAGGCCCTTGGCCTGGGCGGCGAGCACGTAGTCCTCGCCGATCGTGGTGATCATCACGTTGCGCATCTGCAGCATCCATCCAGCCATCGACGTCACCACGATCGTGAGCGCGGGCAGCAGCGAGTGGTAAACGGCACTCTCGATGAAAGGCAGGTTCCAGCCCGGTGTGACCCCGAGCGTGTAGCCGCTGCTGATCGGAAAGATGTGCACATCGACGGCGAAGAATTGGATTGCGACCAGCGCCAGGAAGAAGTAGGGCGTCGCCTGGAGGAACGTGAGCGCTGGCAGCCCCTGATCCAGTAGGCCGCCACGGCGCCAGGCGGCGAAGATGCCCAGCAGGGTTCCGATGATGAAGCTGATGATGGTCGCCGTGCCAACCAGAGCCACAGTCCAGGGGATCGTGCTCGCGAGCACGCTGGTCACCTTGTCCGGGTAGAGGCTGACGGAGGTGCCGAGGTTGAGGTGGAACAGGTCCCCGAGGTAGACCCAGTACTGATGGATGATGCTGCCCTGATGGCCGGCCCCAAACTCGGCTTCGAGCGCCTTTCGGGCCTGCGCCTGGAGGTTGGGGAACTTGGCCATCATCGAGTCCACGGCGTTACCGGGCATGGCACGCGGGATGAAAAAATTGACGGTTATAGCCGCCCAGGCGGCAACCAGATAGAACGCAAGTCGTCTTGCGATGAAAGTCATTTGCCTCTCTCCGACTCCTCTCGTCCGTAACGCTATCTGAAACGTTTCTGACGTGTCAAGCGGAAATATTTCTGAAACTGTTTCAGAAATATGCTTGAATCCCGTTTGTGGCGGAGATCACAACTGCCGGAAACGGCACCACGCACGGGCGTATGACGATCCGGGACATCGCGAGTTTGGCGGGTGTTTCACCCGCAACGGTCTCGCGCGTGATCAACGGACGCCCTGAGGTTTCCGAGCCTGTGCGCGAGAAGGTGCTGCGTGTCGTCACCGAGCATGGCTACACCGTCACGCGCCCGCCGCTGACCGGTATGCACAGCGGCCTCGTGGGTGTGACGCTTCCGCTGATCCACCATTCGTACTTCTCGGAGATCCTCGCCGGCGTCGGTGAGGCGTTCTACGAGCACGAGATCCCGATGGTGCTCTGTCCGACTCTGCACGAGCACGATCGCGAGGTGACGCTGCTGCAGCGTCTGCGCCACGGCACCACCGACGGCGCACTCCTGATCCTGCCGGAGGAGTCCCATGAGGAGCTGGCGGTCCTGCAGGAGCAGGGCTACCCCTTCGTCATCGTCGACCCTCGGTTGACGCCCGACGAGCGCGTTCCGACCGTTTCGGCCTCCCATCTTTCCGGAGCGCGTGAGGCGACCGAGCACCTGCTGCGGCTTGGCCACCGCCGGATCGCAGCGATCACCGGACCGCATGGTTGGATCGCAACCGAGGAGCGTCTGCGCGGCTACCGCGGCGCGCTCGGCGAAGCCGGTATCACGCCCGATCCGACGCTGCAGATCGATTCAAACTTCAGGGACAACGGCGGCCGCGTGGCAACGCAGCTGCTCCTCGCCCTTCCCGATCCTCCAACGGCGATCTTCGCCTTCAACGACATGATGGCGATCGGCGCCCTCCAGGCGGCCCGCCAGCACGGGCTGCGTGTGCCAGAGGACCTTTCGGTTGTCGGGTTCGATGACACCTACGAGGCCTCGATCATGTACCCGGCGCTGACCACCGTACGCCAGCCGCTTGCCGAGATGGGCCGCATGGCGGTGGCGCAGCTGGTGCGCCTGCTCCAGGGCCAGCGGATCGAGGCTCTGCACGTCGAGCTGGCGACACGCCTGGTGGTGCGCGACACCACCGGGCCAGCTCCTGCCTGACCTCTTGAGCACCGCGCAGCGGGAGCTGGGAACGAAAGTTGCCCTGTGGGCACCTTTCCTTCCCAGCGTCAGCCTCGGGCTGGTGTAACCAGGCCGCTCTCGTAGGCGAAGACGACGATCTGCACGCGGTCGCGCAGGTCGAGCTTGGCGAGGATGCGGCCGACATGCGACTTGACCGTCGCCTCAGAGAGCACCAGTCGCTCGGCGATCTCCGCATTGGAGAGGCTGCGCGCGACCAGCAGCAGCACCTCGTGCTCGCGCGCGGTGAGCTGATCCAGGCGCTCGCGCTGTGCCGGGGGAATGCGCTGCACCGGATCGTCGCTACCGGGCGGCGCCAGACGGTGGGCGTATGCGTCCAGCAGTCGCCTGGTGATGCTCGGCGCGACGACGGCGTCGCCGCTGCCGACAGCCCGGATCGCCGACAGCAGGTCGGCGGGTTGCGCGTCCTTGAGCAGGAAGCCGCTCGCGCCGGCCCGCAGCGCCGCGTACACGTATTCATCGAGGTCGAAGGTCGTGAGGATGATCACCCGCGCATCGCTTCCTGAGTCGACGATCCGCCGCGTGGCCTCGACCCCGTCGAGGTCCGGCATGCGCACATCCATCAGGACGACATCGGGTCGCAGTGCCTCGACCTGGGCCACGGCGTCGAGGCCGTTGGCGGCCTCACCCGCCACGGTGAGGTCCGGCTGACTCTCGATCACCATGCGGAACGCCATCCGCATCAGCTCCTGGTCGTCGACCAGCAGGACGGCGACGCTCATCGCACAGCCTCCACGACCGCCAGCGGCGCGGCGGTGTCAGTCTGCAGACGCAGGTGCACGCGCCAGCCGCCGTCACCGGTCGGACCGACGTCGAGCTCACCGTCGTAGATGTTCGCGCGCTCGCGCATGCCGAGCAGTCCCCGGCCATCCGAAGCCGGGGGGGTCACGGGTGGTGGGTCGCCGGCGTCCAGCGGGTTGCCGGTGTTGGTCACATCGAGGTCGACATGACCGGAACCGCAGCGAAGCTGCACGCTCGCCGTCGTCGGCCGCGCAGCGTGCTTGAGCGTGTTGGTCAACGCCTCCTGGGCCACACGGAACACGGCGAGCTGCACACCGGGAGCCAGGTCCTGGAGGTTGCCGTGCACGTCGACTGCGACTGGGATTCCGGCCGCGTCGACCCGTGCGATCAGTTCGTCGAGGCGCTCGAGCGTCGGCTGCGGCGAGAACGGCTCCTGGGCAGGTTCACCGCGCAGCACGCCGAGCAGTCGCCGCATCTCCGTGAGCGCCTGGCGGCCCGTCGAGGAGACGCGCTCGATTGCTCCGGTGGCCTGCTCGGGAGAGGCGTCGAGTGCGTATCGGGCGCCGTCGGCAAGGGCGATCATGACCGTGAGGTTGTGCGAGACGATGTCATGCATCTCCCGTGCGATGCGCGCGCGCTCGGCCGCCGCTCCAAGTGCCGCTTGCTGATCGCGTTCGCGCTCGAGCCGTGCCGCCTTCTCCCGCAGCGAGATCAGCAGCTCGCGCCGTTGACGGATCATCAGGCCGAGCGCGGCCGCGGCGACGGCCAGGCCGGAGACCGCGAACCAATACTTGAACTCCTGAGTCTCCCAGCGCAGCGCCAGCATGATCGCGCCGGCCTCAGCCACGACGACGGCGACCAGGATCGAGGTGGTGTCACTCTCGAGACACACCCAGTAGAGGGCGATCAGCACCGCAACGTCAGCGAGCTGCGGCCCCGATATCAGCCATTGCAGCAATGCGGCCGCCGCCACGCAGGCGTAGGCAAGACGTGGTGCGCGGTGGCCGAACAGCAGCGGCACACAGAAGGCCGCGCAGAAGGCGAGCATCGCCGGCGTGATCCGATGCTGGATCGCGAGTCCGATCACGCTGGCGGCCGCGGTTGCGGCGGCGATCAGCGCGCCGGTCAGCAGCGGATGGCGCGTGGTCAACCGGCTCACGCGCTCGACGCGCTGGTTGAGCCACCTGAACAGCCGCTCGTCCGAGTGCTCCGTCATGGTCGAATCTTGGCGCTGTAGCCCCGTGAGCGCCAGCGCGGCGCGACTAATCGGCCTCGGGCGCGAGGACCGGATGCGGGTGCGGCGTCGTCTGGCGATGGATCTCAGCGACGGGTTCCTCGGCCCTGGCGCCCTGCACGTCGCGCTTCGTGACGGTGATCCAGCCGACGAGCGCCGCGAACACCACGAATGCGATCAGGCTGACGGTCGGGTCGCCGAGGTTGAGTCCGCCGTTGGTCGGCTTGCTGAAGCCGTCCGCGAAGGAGGCGCCGAGCGGGCGCGTGACCACGTAGGCAAACCAGAATGCGAAGATCGGGTTCCAGTTGAAGCGCCACCAGCCGATGGCGGGCATCGCAAAGATGCCGGCGAACAGCAGCGCCGAGGGCCAGAAGCCCCAGTTGAGCTGATAGGCGGTCAGGTCGCCGGCGGCCGTGCCAAGCGCGAAGGTCCCAAGGACCGCTGCCCAGTAGAACTTCTCGCGCCGCCTGGTGTCGATGCTGTGGATCGACAACGTTCCTTCGCTGCGGTACCAGAACAGAAAGATCAGACCCGTGATCAGTGCAAACGCCGGCGTCGTAACCGTGTAGGGGATGGATGCGCCGTCGTGGATCCCGTCCGCGGCCATCGTGCCGAAGATCGCAACCATCATCACGGCAAACCAGTAATACGGCGCCTTGTATATGCGCTGGCGCAGCTGCAGCCACAGCGCGAGCCACAGACCGAAGATGCCGATCGCAGCTGCGATCGGGACACTCTGCTGACCCATCGCGTCGGACATCGCTTCGCCCATGCCGGTGGTGAGCAGCTTCAGCACCCAGAAGACGGCTGCAATCTCTGGGACCTTCGTGGCCAGGTAACGCTTGTCTGCGGTGATCGTCATAGGCTCCGGCGTAGCTCGCACGAGGTCGTCGGGCGAGGCATCGGCAGCCTGCAT
Organism: uncultured Actinomycetota bacterium; assembly: GCA_963818135.1. Classification (GTDB taxonomy): domain Bacteria; phylum Actinomycetota; class Thermoleophilia; order Solirubrobacterales; family Solirubrobacteraceae; genus Palsa-465. The sequence goes on along the minus strand of CAWFRF010000003.1, from coordinate 100,009 downwards.
CCCGCACCCAAGGGTAGAGGCCCGGATTGGGTCGCTCTGCGAACGTTTGGTTGATTTTTGGAGCCTAAATTCAGTCTCAGGTCGAGCCCTGACTGCTACCTGAGGAGGAGTCGGCGGCCTCGTCGAGAACGCGCTGCGCGATTGCGAACGCGGCGTTGGCGCTCGGGACTCCGGCATAGACCGAGGTGTGGATGAACACCTCGGCGATCTCCTCCGGGGTCAGTCCGTTGCGGAGCGCGGCGCGCACGTGCATGGCGATCTCGTTCTCTCGGCCGAGCGCCGTCAGCACGGACAGCGTGATGACGCTGCGGGTGCGGCGGTCGAGGCCATCCCGCGTCCAGACCGCTCCCCATGCATGGCGCGTGATGAATTCCTGCCACGGCTCGGTGAACTCGGTCATGTTCGCATTGGCGCGGTCGACGTGCTCGTCGCCCAGCACGGCTCGGCGCGCGCGCATGCCCTGCTCATAGAGCTCGTCATCGCTCATGCGCTGAGATGCTCCCGAATCAGGCGGTTGATCGTCTCCGGCTGCTCTGCGCTTGCGATGTGAGCGGCATGATCGATCAGTTCCAGTCGCGCGCCGGGTATCGAGTCGGCGATCAGCCGCTGATGGTCAGGTGGAAGCGCCAGATCCTCGAGCGCGCCGATGACCAACGTCGGGGCGGCGATCTGCGGCAGCGCCTCGCGCAGATCCATCGCGGCGAGCGCTTCGCAGGAGCCGCTGTAGCCCTCGGGGTCAGTGGCGACGATCATCGCCCGGTGCGCGGCCACGACCTGCGGGTGGGCTTCAGCCCACACCGGCGTGAACCAGCGTTCGACCACGGCGTCGGCAATCACCTCGGTGGTTCCCGCCGACCGCACGGCAACGACGCGCTCGATCCAGCGCGACGCCGGAGGGGCGTACGCGGACGTGCACATCAGCACCAGCCGGTCGACGCGAGTCGGCGCGTTGGCCCCCAGCCAGATGCCGGCCATCCCGCCAATCGAGATACCGGCGTAGGAGGCGCGCTCGATGCCCAGATGGTCCAAGAGCGCAACGACATCGCCACCGAGGTCGGCGATCGTATACGGGGGCGGAGGTACCGGCGAGCCGCCGTGGCCGCGGTGGTCGAACGCAACCACCCGAAACCGATCGCGCAGCGCCGCGACCTGCGGCTCCCACATCGACAGGTTCGTCCCGAGTGAAGGACCGAGCAGCAGAACGGGTTTGTCCGGCGGCCCGCTGATCGTGTGGTTCAGCAAGACCGGGCTCATCGCCGGAGCTCCGACAGCGCTCGGTCAACCAGCCCGGCCGCGCTGGCCAGATCCTGCTCGGGTGCAGCCGCGGCATCGACGCCCGATGCAGCCAGCGTCGCGAGGTTCTCGTGCATCCGTGCAGTATCCACCTCGAGATTCGTGAGCAGATCCGCAAGCCACGCTGCCGCCGATCCGGTCAGCGTCAGCAGCTCTGAGAGCGTGCCCCACTCGGCCTGCCACGCTCCTGCCGCCCTTTGGAGCTCCTGCTCCATGCCGGCAAACAGCGTGGCGACGAGGCCCGGCACGCGGTGCGCGCAGGCGAGCACCGACACGGCGGCGACCGGGTTGCGCTTGTGCGCCATCGCCGATGACTCGCCGCGCGCCTCCCCGCCCTCGTGCAGCTCGCCGACCTCAGTCTGGGCCAGCAGAGCGACATCGCGCGCCACCTTCGCCGCGGTTCCGGCCAGGGAGCCGAGCGCCGCGGCGAGCTGCACCAATCTCGTGCGATCGGTGTGCCACGGCAGTAACGGCTCGATCAGACCGAGGGTGGCCGCGACACGCGACGCAACCTGCGGCGAGCGGGTCCCGACGGGCCCGCCCATCTGCACCGCCAGCACAGCGTCGCGCACGCGTTCGAGCTCGACGCAGGCCTGCTCGAGGGCAACGAGCCACTCCGCTGCGACGAGGCCAAACGATGTCGGCAGTGCCTGCTGCAGCAGCGTTCGCCCAACCATCGGCGTTGACCGATGGGCTACCGCAAGCTCGGCGGCCGCGGCGGCCGCGGCGCCGGCGTCGCCGAGAATCGGTACGAGCGCACGCTGCGCGACCAGCATCGCCGCGGTGTCGACGATGTCCTGGCTCGTGGCGCCCAGGTGTACGGCGTCCGCAAACTCAGGCCCGACGCGCTCGCGCAGCTGGCGCACAAGCGGGATCACCGGCGTCGCATGCTCCGCGGCCTCGGCAGCGATCGCTTCGGCGTCGAGCGGACCCTGCTGAAACGCGCGCAGGATGGCCTGCCCGGCCTGCGGACTGATCAGCCCTTCGACGACGCAGGCCGCCGCGAGTGCGGCCTCCACGTCGACCATCGCCCGAACCCACGCCTCGGCGGTGACGGCTTGAGCGGCGGCGCCACGGGCATACGTCCCGGCAAAGAGATCAGATGTCAAAGAAGACGGTTTCTCCGGGGCCCTGGAGATGGATGTCGAAGCGGTAGCCGTCGGCGGTCGGTTGTGCGAGCAGCGTATTGCGACGATCGGCGGGAACGGTGGCGAGCACCTGATCCTGAGCGTTGGCCTCAACCTCGTCGGCGAAGTAGATGCGCGTGACGACGCGGTTGAGCATCCCGCGCGCGAACAGAGTCACGTCGATGTGCGGTGCCTGCAGTCTGCCGTCGGGTGCGAGCACGCGACCCGGTTTGACGGTGACCATCTCATAGGTGCCGTCCCCGTCCTCGACCCCGTAGCGACCAAAGCCGCGGAAGCCGTCGAGCGTCGACTGCTCGCCATGGCCGTAGATGTCGGCGAAGCGCCCCTCGCCGTCGGACTGCCAGAACTCGATCAGGTGGTCTGGGATCACCTCGCCACGTCCGTCGTAGATCGTTCCGGTCACCCGGATCGCTCCAGGGGTGCCCTCCGGGACGATCAGATGACCGCCGGCAAACGGGACCCCGATCGCGAAATACGGACCGACGGTCTGGGAGGGAGTTACCTCAAAGATCATCTGCACTCCCCCTAGAACGACTCTTCGAACGGCGTCGCCGCAGGGCCACGCAGGTATATGTCCCAGTTGAACGCCTGCGCCCAGTTCGGCCTGGTCTCGTGGATGTTGAAGGTCGAGATCATCCGTTGTCGGGCCTGCTCGTCCCGCACCGAGTTGAAGATCGGGTCATACGGAAAGAACGGATCGTCGGGGAAGTACATCTGGGTCACCAACCGCTGTGCGAACGCACGCCCCAGCAGCGAGAAGTGGATATGCGCCGGGCGCCACGCGTTGTAGTGGTTGCCCCATGGATACGGACCCGGCCGGATCGTCGTGAACTCGTAACGGCCGCCTGAGTCCGTCAGAGCACGGCCGGCACCATGGAAATTCGGATCCAGTGGCGCCGCCCAGCGATCCCACTTGTGGTCATATCGACCGGCGGCGTTCGCCTGCCAGATCTCGACCAGCGTGTCACGCAGCGGCTTGCCCTCGGTGTCATACACATGACCGGAGACGATGATCCGCTCACCGATCGGCTCGCCCGATGACTGGATCGTCAGATCACGGTCGGAATCCTTCACGTGCAACGTGCGATCGAGCTGCGGCCCGGTGATCTCCGTGATCGAGTGCGGTAGATAGACGAGCGGCTGCTTCGGGAAACGCAGCTGCGTCGACTTGTACGGCGGATAGTCAAGCGGCGGGTGCGCCTCCGCCGGGTCGCGGCGATACCGCGTCGGCGTGTCCGCCACGGGGTCATAGATCTGACGGACGTCACCCTGTCCGGCCTGCGGTGCCTCTTCACGGTCGGTGGTACTCATGTGTCTCCTTAGTGCTGCCGAACGAGTGTCGGGGAGGCGGGGGTGGGCGGTGGGAACCTCACCTCGACACCAGCTCCCTGAGTGCTGCGAGTTCCTCGGCGCTCGGCGCCTCGGATACCTGCAAGCTATCTGCCACGTTCAACTTCCAACCGGTCTTTTCCCGCACCTGTTCGACGGTCACGCCGGGATGGAGCGTCGTGAGCGTCAACTCACCACCTGAGGGCTCGAGCACGCCGAGGTCGGTGATCACAAGCGTTGTGCGGTCCCCGCGCGTGGTCTTGAAATCAAGCTGCTTGACGAACGTGCGGATTGTGTGCGGGGCGATCACAACGACCTCCTCGCAACCGGTCGCGATCTCCGGTGCGCCACCGGCACCCGGCAACCTGGTCTTGGGATGCTCGTAGCCACCGATCACGGTCGAGTTGAGGTTCGCGTGCCGGTCGACCTGCGCGGCACCGAGGAACGCGACCTGCACCTGCCCGGGGCCGATCCAATAGTTGAACATCTCCGGCACCGACACCACCAGGTCCGCGGTCTCGGCGAGCTCACCGTCACCGATCGAGAGTGGCACGTGGTACGGCTTTGCGCCGATCGTCCCGGACTCATACACCAACACCAGCTCCGGGTTGTGCACCATGCGCGCCAGCAGCGCCGCGGTTGACGGCCGGCCGACACCGATGAAGCAGGAGCGCTTGCCCGCCAGGCTGCGAGCCGCGACGATCGTCTGCAGCTCACCGTTTGAGTATTCCTCACTCATGCGGCCACCTCCGCCAGACCGTGCGCGGTCATCCACGCCTGGAACTGCTCGCGGTCACGGCTGACCACATCCCACTGCCGGTAGAAGTCGTTATCACGCTCGGTCACCCCGAGTGCATAGGACGGCGCCGAGCCGTCAGGCGCCTCGGAAACGAAATCGATCACCCACCCCGGGATTACGACACCACCGGGCCTGTGCTCGAGCTCGTCCACGATCCGCTCCACCGTCACCACGCTGCGGTCGGCGGCGAGCACCGCCTCCTTCTGCACACCCGGTATCCCCCACAACTGCACATTGCCGTGACGGTCGGCCTCCTGCGCATGCACGATCGTCACATCCGGATTCAGCGCCGGGACCGCCGTCAGCTGCTCACCCGTGAACGGGCAGACGATCGGCTTGACGTTCGTGTGCTTCGGTAGATCGGTACCCGTGTAGCCGCGCATCACCATGAACGGCAGCTTCGACGCCCCCGCTACATAGCGGTTGGCCATCCCAGCGTGCGAGTGCTCCTCCAGCTCGATCGGTCGCGGCCAGCCGTGCTCGATCGCGTCCCGGAAGCGATGCAGTGACCCCACGCCAGGATTGCCGCCGTAGGAGAACACGAGCTTGCGAGCGGCGCCTACGCCGATCATCTGGTCATAGAGAATGTCCGGCGTCATCCGGATCAACTCCAAATCGCGGCGGCCCTGGCGCAGCACCTCGTGCCCCGCCGCAAACGGAATCAGATGCGTGAAACCCTCAAGCGCCACGCTATCCCCGTCCCGCACCGACTCTGCAATTGCCTCGCTCAACGAAACGACTCGAGCCACCGACTCAGTCTCCTAGCGTGTCCAACGGCAGCCCGACGTAGTTCTCGGAGAGCGAGGTCGCGGCTGCCCGTGAGTTGCATACATAGCGTAACTGTGAACGCGAAAGCTGGTCTCCGTATGCATCGTCCTCCGGATCCAGATGCAGCATCTGCGTCATCCACCACGAGAAATGCTGGGCACGCCAAACCCGGTAGAGGCAGCGCTCGGAATAGCCGTCGAGCGCCGACGCGCCGCCTGAGTCATAGCGCTCGGCAAGCGCCTCGGCCAGGCAGACGACGTCGGCGACCGCGAGGTTGAGGCCCTTGGCTCCGGTGGGCGGGACGATGTGCGCCGCGTCGCCCGCGAGAAACAAGTTGCGGTAGCGCATCGGCCCAGACACGAAGCTGCGCATCGGGAGGATCGACTTCTCGAAGATCGGCCCCTCGCGCAATTCCCACCCGGGGATGGCCAGCCGCTGCTGAAGTTCGTCCCAGATGCGCCGGTCAGACCACTCGGAGATGTCCTCGTCGGGAGCGACCTGGAGGTACAGACGGCTGACATCGGGCGAGCGCATGCTGTGCAACGCAAATCCGCGAGTGTTGCGCGCGTAGATCAGCTCGTCGGTGGACGGCGGGACGTCGGCGAGGATCCCGAGCCAGGCGAACGGGTACTCACGCTCCCAGTACAACTGGCTCCCGTCGGGAATCGACCGACGGCTCACGCCGTGAAAGCCGTCACAGCCGGCGATGAAGTCTGCACTGAGCGAGTGCTCGGCGCCATCGTGGCGGTAACGCACGACCGGCTGGTCTGCGATGAGCCCATCCAACTGCACGTCCTCGACCTCAAACAGCAGCGGCGCCCCGCCGGCGAGGCGGGCCTCGATCAGATCCTTGACGACCTCTGTCTGGCCGTAGATCGTGACTGAGCTGCCGGTGAGCTCGGCCATCGGGATGTGCGCGCGGTGCTGGTCGAGCTGGAGGTAGATCCCGCCGTGCACCATCCCCTCCCGCTCCAGGCGGTCGCCCACACCGGCGTCGACCAGCACGTCGCGAGTCCCCTGCTCGAGTACGCCGGCACGGACGCGTGCCTCGCAGTACTCGCGGCTGCGAGCCTCGAGGATCACGCTCTCTATTCCCAGTCGCTCGAGCAGGCGACCGAGCGTGAGTCCGGCGGGGCCGGCGCCGATGATCGCCACCTGCGTCCGGTTACCGCTCACCACGCGGTCCAGCCTCCATCGACCTTGAGGATGTGACCGGTCACGCTGTGCGAAGCGTCGCAGGCCAGATAGCGCACGGCGTGAGCCACGTCTTCGATCTGTCCCAGCTCCCCGGTCGGCAAACGCCGCTCCAGCACCTCGGCGCGGAAGGCGGGGTCATCGAGCCACTGCCGCGGCCGGCGCCTGTCACGAGCGCGACCCGCCCGTCCAGGCGCCAGGGATCGCTCATCGACAGCCCGGACCTGCAGCTCGGCCAGGTGCTGATAGGTGCAGGTTTTGAGGAACTTGGCGACCCACAGCCCCCCTGTATACCGGGCTGCGCGCGATGTCGGCAGCACGTGGCGTCGGCCGCCGGTTGCGAGCTAATACAGCTCGCGCCAGCTGAACTCGGGCGCGTAGCCGAGCAGCCGCCGCGCCTTGTCGATGCTGAGCAGCGTGTCGAATCCGTCGACACGCTCAGCCACGGGCACACCTGGGAAGACCTCGGCCATCAGCTCCCGGCTGGGGCGCTTCATGACGGTGTCGCCAGCGGCGATGATGAAGCTGTCCGCGCCTTGGATGTCGGCCTCGAGCGCCAGCCGGACGCTCTGGTTGACGTGGCTCTCGTCGACGTATCCCCAGAGGTTCCACCTGCGAAGCTGGGGGTCGTCCCAGAAGGTCGGGAAGCGCTCGTAGTCGTGGCGGACCATCACGTTGGACAGGCGCAGGCCCAGGATCGTGATCCCGGACCAGCGGCTGAACTGACGCGCCATCTCCTCTCCAAGCACCTTCGAGAGCGCGTAACTGGTCTCGGGATAGGCGTGGGCTTCGTCGACGGGCGCGTAGTCCGGCGGGCGATCGAACGGAAGCCCGAGCGTCGTCTCGCTCGAGGCCCAGACCACGCGCTTGATCCCGAGGCGTGCGGCGCCGGAGAAGACCGTGTGGGTGCTGGTGATGTTGTTGCGGAACACCTGATCGGGCGTCGCGTGGACCGGCGAGGGAATCGCCGCCAAGTGCACAATCGCGTCGGGCTGACGGCCCCAGACGCCGGCACTGAACGCCTCGAGCGTCTGTCCGTAATCGGTGAGATCGGCCGGCAGGAACGGGATCGCCGAATCAGGGCCTGATGATTCAGGCGACGGCAGCCTATCGACGTTGAGCACGTCGTAGCCCTGCTTCTGCAAATCGCGCACGACACCGCGTCCGGCCTTGCCACTGCCACCCGTAACGATGACCCTCTTGCTCATCGGCATCTCCTCGCTCCGCGCACAACGATCCACCCGGATTGTCTCGAACTGGCGGGCGTCAGGGCGCGATCGCGGTGGCGTCGCCATCGATCACGATGTCGGCTCGCCTAGATGCGACAGATCCTCACGAAGCTGAGACAAGTCGGTTCGCTTGGGTACCGATCCTTCGGCGACCACGCCATGTCAGTTTGATTTGACATGGCGTCTGCTGTCAGTTTAGACTGACATCCATGAACGCCGAAGACATCGCCTCCGCGATTGCGTCCAACGATCCGGCGCTGGGGCTCCGCGCCTCGTTGGCGCTCCATCGCCTGGCTGAGAGGGTCGAAGCGAGCCACGTCGCGGCAGCCCGGGAAAAGGGCTGGTCGTGGCAGCAGATCGGAGACGCCCTGGGCGTCACCCGCCAATCCGTGCACACCAAATACAACAAGGAGTCGTGATGACCACCGAATCGGTTGTGCCAGAGGCGCTTCACGGCTGGGCCATCTATCTGCAGGCCAGTGAGGAGGCTCGTCGACGGGGTGATCGTCGGGTGGGCACCGATCACGTCTTGCTCGCCTTGTTCGAGGATCCGTCGATCGGCGCCGTACTAGGCGTTAGCCTGCAACAGGCTCGCGAGGCCCTCGACTTGCTCGATCGCGAAGCCCTGGGCGCCCTGGGCCTGGGATCCGGCGCCGACGCTCCGCCACTGCCTATGCGGGCCGTGCCGAAGAAGCCGAGGATCAGAGACGTCGCGAAAAGAGATCGCTTCCGCATGACGCCTGCGGCAAAGAAAGTGCTTGAGGACGCGTATAAGCCCAAGGGTCATCGGAAGCTCCAGGTCACCGGCCCCGAGGTTCTGGCCCAGATCCTCACACTCGAACCACCAGATCCTGCGGCGGTGCTGCTGGGCGCTCTTGGCGTCGATCGCGCGGCCGCGCGGCTACGTCTCGGCGCGGAACGCGCTGCGGCGTAGACAAACCGGCACCGAGCAGCGAACGGCCGGGGGGGCGCCCGGCACCGGTGCGCCGGGTACCACTGAGGCGTGGCGAAGCGTCGTTTACCCTCGTTCGAGTGGGCGGCGAGAGGCTCGAGTGGGAGTGGGATGAGACGCTTTTCGGCGGGGCTGCCGCCTATTACGACCGTGGGCGTCTCCCGAACGCTCCCGGGCTAACCGACGCGTTCGAGCACGCGCTCCGGCTCGGCGGCGAAGGCCGGCTACTGGACGTTGGCTGCGGGCCGGGCACGGTCACGCTTCCGCTTGCCGGCCTTTTCCGAGAGGTCATTGGGCTCGACGCGGACCCGGGCATGCTCGACGAGGCGCGACGGCTTGCGGCTGAGCGAGGCGTGATCAACGCCCTGTGGGTTCAACGTCGGGCCGAGCAGCTGCCTGCGGATCTCGGGACGTTTAACGTGGTCACGTTCGCGGCGTCATTTCACTGGATGGACCGGCCGCTCGTTGCCAGGATCGTCCGAGGAATGCTGGAACCGGCAGGGGCTGTCGTGCACGTCGACAATCGCCACCAAGACGGTGTAGCCCCATTCGGAGCCCACACTCTCCCAGCTCCGCCTGTTGAGCGGATCGCTGATCTGCGGCGTGCGTATCTCGGTGATGATCGACGAGCTGGCCAGGGCATCCGGAATTCCTCGCCCGGGGACGAGGCCACGGTGTTTCGTGGCGCCGGGTTCACCGGCCCCGAACTCGTCGTGGTTCCCGACGGTCGCACCATCGTCAGGTCAGCTGATGACCTTGTGGCCGAGACGTTCTCAATGTCCTTAACTGCACCCCACCTATTCGGGGACCGACTACCACGGTTCGAGGCCGACCTCCGCCGAGTCCTCGCCGAAGCGTCACCCGACGGCGCATTCGCGGTTCGTCTCCCCGATAACGAGCTCAAGATCTGGCGAGTCGCGACACCTTAGCCCGAGCTCCTCTCCGCCGTGCTACGGACCGGCGAACGGGAACGACCGGGCTCAGAGCCGGATCGCCTTGGTCACCGTTCTCTGCAGGCCGCCCTTGGGCGTGAAGCTGATCAGTACGACGCCTTTCTTGCCCCTGAGCTTCTTCGGATCCTTGGCCGGCAGCTTGAGTGTGGCGCGCAGGGTCTGGGCCCTTGTGCTGGTGAGGTCCTTGTGTACGAGTGATTTGTCGCTGCCACGCTGTAGCACGGAGAGGGTCGCCTTGCCAGCTCCCGGAACCGCGATCACCACGCTGACTGTGCCTGCGGCATTGACCTTGAACGATTTGATCTGGAAATTGTCTGACGGTCGAGCCACGTCGTACACCACAGTCTTGGTGGCGGTCTGACCGTCAGCTGAGGTCGCCGTCACCGTGAAGCTATGCGCCCCAAGCGTTTGCGTATTGATCGCGGAGCCGGTTGGCAGCGTGCCAACGCACGTCGAGATACCAAGCCCGCCTGCGCCTTCCTGGCAGCTGTAGTTGGCCTTGACCACCTGCCCGGTGATGTATGTGGCGTCGTTGACGGGTGAGCTCAGCGTGATCGTTGGTGGCGCCGCGGGCGTCACAGAGTTGGAGGTGGCGGAAGACGCTGAGGAGCCGGCCGGGTTTTGCGCGATTACGGTGAAGGTTTCCGGGGTCCCGAGCGGGAGGCCCGTAAACGCAAAGGGTGAGTTCGCTGCACTGCCGGTCTGGCCATCGGAGGCTCGGATCGTGTAGCTCACCGGGTTGCAGTTGGCCGCACCCGGCGTGAAGCCGACCAGCGCGTAGTTGGATCGCAGCTGCGCGGATACGGCGCTCGGGCTCGCCGGCGCGCCGATCGTGGTGCCGCCGTTGTTGGTGAAGCTGCCCTCCAGCCAGCCGTCCTCACAGTCGAGCGTCGCGTTCGACTCAAGCACGACGGCGGCGTCGATCTGTCCGGATAGATCGAGCGCTGAGCCGGAGTCGACCGTGACTGGCGTCTCGACGGAGTCCGGGACATCCAGGTTTCCACCTTGAACGACGATGGCGCCGCCGTAGACCTCGCCGGCCGTGCTGGCCAGAGTCAGAGTTCCGCCGCCGGTCTTGGTGATCGTGCCACCGCCCGCTACCGCGTTTGCCAGGCTCACGGGGTAGCCGTTGGTGTCGAGCGTCGCGCCCGCGCTCCCAACCGTGAGACCCTGCACTGAGGGGTCATCGACCGGCGCCGTCTGCGACCACCACATCAGTGTTCCGCCGTCGACGGTAACCATCCCTGAACCCAGGGCGCCGTTGGTGAACGCGAGCGTGCCGCCAGTTACGGTCGTGCTGTTGTAGTTATCAGCGCCGCTGCCGAGGTACATGATGCCCGGGCCGGCCATCGTCAACACCTGGTTGCCAGTCACCGGATAGGCGAACGACACCTCGTCACTCGCGCCGACCCCAAACGTCGCGTTAGCGTCGAGGTTGATGTCCTGGTCGTAGTTCTGGTCGCCGGTGGTAGTGACGCTGTCGCTGCTGACGCCTTCTCCCAGCTGGGTCGGTCCACCGGCGCCGCCGTCCTCGGTGCCCGCCGTTAGCGACGTCAGTGGCGTCGTTGCGCCCACCGGCTTGGCCAAACCGACCGTGCCTGTCGTGTCGATATCCAGCGCATGCGCCCCATCGATCGTGCCTGAGAACGTGATTGCGTCGTTGCCGGTGCTGGCGGTTGTCGTGTCGGCCGCCAGTTGCACCGCGCCGCCGTAGGTCTGCGCGCCCGTCGTGGTGACATCACCAGTGAGCGTGGCTGTGCTGTTGGTGCTTAGACTTGAGAGCGGATTCGCGCCGCCGACGACCCCCGCGAACGTGGCAGGCCCTCCCGCCGTCAGCGCAAAAGCGCTGCCAGGCGAATCGACCGTCGAGTCAAACGTCTCCGACGAGCCGGTGACCGTGGTATCGCCGTCGAGCTGAACGGCGCCCTCATAGGTCTGTGCGTTGTTGGTGGAAACCGTGCCAGACAGGTTGGCGGTGCCGGTTACGGTGAGGTTGTACAGGCCAGAGACACCGCCCGCGAGCGTGGCGTTGCCGGCGACGGTCAGGTCGGTCCTGGGGGCTGAGATGCCACCGTCAGCACTTAGTGTCGAGGCGGTCAGCGTCATGTTGGCGTCCATTGACAGTTGGCCGGTGTACGTCTGTGTCCCCGAGGTGTCGATGGGCCCGTCGGTGTACGTGGTGCCCGTGACATCAAGGTTCTGGAGAGTCGTGCCAGTTGTCCCGGTGAACAACGCGTTGCCGTCGACCGCCAGCGAAGAACTTCCGGTCGTCGGTCCCGACAGCGGGACGCCGAACTCGACCTCGCCGGCAGTCACGGTTGCCGTGTCGCCGCTATCGGTGGTGTCGTCGACCACGACATCGCCGGTGGCCGACCCGAAGCTCAGCACGTTGCTGGTGACACCACCGTTGATGGAGTTCTCAATCGTGATCGTCCCGGTGTCCGGCGTACCGCCAACGGTCAGGTTCCCAGTCTCAAGGTCATCGACCAACGCGGTCACGTTGAGGTTGGCGCCGTCAGCGGTCGGTGAACATGCAAGCCCGTTGCAGCTGACGCCGGCCGTCGCGGCTGTGGAGACCGTCATCGCGTACGGCGGCCCGGCTGCCGCCGCCTCACCGGAGAACAGCAGCATCAGACATGCGCAGAACCCAACGGCCAGCAGCGTCGTAGCCAGTCTGAATCGATTCGTCATGACTACCCCTCTTTGCGTGCGCCAGCCCCGCGGCGGAGGATACCCAACCGTTCAGCAGAAAAAGACCTGTTCGCGACTCTGGGGGAGAAACCAGTCCCTACGACGTGTTTCTCCCCCGCGGTCGATGACTGTCGCATCTGACGACTTGTAGGGCACGCCGGATATTCGGGAACGCGCCTGCTTGCCTTCGCTAACAGGCCCGGGAGGGCTGCCGCGCTGCGCGAATACCGGTACCGAGATTTAGGATGACCCCGTCGACGATGCGGCGTCGGAGTGACCTGGGACACGTGGGGTTGATGGGATGTGCTGTGGCCTCACCTAGCCGATCGCAGCTGCTGATCGACTCGACGGCCCCGCCTTTGCGCGGCATGCGCAGCTGGCGGAGCGCGGGGGCGGGCTGTTCGCTATCGCATACAAACGTTCAGGGCGACGATTCCGCGGAGTTGTGACGGTGAAACAACTTCGGGATCAAGCGGCAAGTCGGCGAGCGAGGGCCCGTGCTCTTGTTGCCACGAGCACGGGCCTAGGTCAACTCTTCCGGTGGGCGCTCCACGGGCCACCGCCGGCCGGGGTGTCCCAGGTGCCGGACATTGAGGCGCCCGACACCGAGCCCTTGTAAGTGATCACTTGACCACCTCCAACCGTGCCGAACGAGATTGCGCTGCCCTTGAGGGTGCCCCGGACGCCGATCTTTCCGCCTTCCGAGGACAGCGCTATCGAGCCAGTCAGCTTTGAGCCCTTCTGCGTCCACTTGAGGGTAAACGTGCCCGAGTACTTGCCGCTGTACTGGCCAGACCAGGTCCCTGAGAGACCCCTGTGTGTCGGCTTCTTCTGCTTTGCCGCAGCTATCGAGCCAGTGGTTGCGCAGATTGCCAGCAACGCCACCGCCAACAGCGCAACCCTCCGCAGCCAGCTCCTCTGACGCAGCAGATGAACGTGCATGTGCGTGCCCCTTTCCTCTGAGCTACCGAAAACGCCCGACGCTCCCACGATTCCCAGGTCGTCCCCAGCATCCTCGTTCGACTCGCCAGCGCTCGCTCGGAGCGTCGACGCGATCGTCTCAAAGCGGCAGACTCGTGTGTAACTATCCGGGCCCAATCTGTTTCGCCCGGCACCGGGACCTGCCTCCTGATCGCCTCGAGGACCGTTCGGTCATTTGAATTCCTGAGGTCGACGGCAGCTGGGAGGGGCGAAGCGAGATCTGACTCTCTATTGTCGGACGGGATGCCCTTGAACAATGAAGACCTGGCCGAGGTCGAACGCAACGGGCGCCGCTGCGGGGTCTGCCGATCTGGACGCAGGTGGCGTGGCTTTGAGGTTCTCCGCGAGGAGGGTCGCGAGCCGGTAGTCATGTGCCCTGCGTGCCGAGCTCGACATGGAGAGACGCCCCCCGCACGCGTGGCGCCGGAGATCGCACAGCCGTCCGTTACGCAGCCGACAGCACCGGTAGCGGATCGCCCATCCGAGCAGCGCGAGGATCGATTGAAGAAGGCGCTCGGCGAACTGCCGCGCGGCGAGTACGCGACCGCACGTATCGCGAAGGCTGCCGGGCTAAACCACGACAAGGCGCTGGTCAGGCTGCAGCAGCTCCAGGAAGCTGGCGAGGTCCGGCAGGTCGGGAACCGCTGGTCGACAGAACCAGCGCTAACCGACCTCGAGGGAGCGTTCGATCGGCTCCAAGCCCGAACGAGCAACCTGCGGATCGTCCGGGACAGCACGCCCGCAAGCTGATCTACCCCCGTCTGCCGCGAGACAGAAGCCGAATGCAGAGGCCGTAGGCTCTGGTCATGCCACGGATCGACATGCACACACACGTCCGGCCCGACGCCTATGTCGAGGCGCTGCCGCAGCAGCTCGCCGCCACGAACCGGCCGATCCCGGTCGAGGCACTCGATGAGGTCATGCGGCGATACGGAATCGATGCGGCGGTGGTCTCGGCGGGGCCGCCAGGCGTGTTCTTCGGCGATCAGGGACAGGCGAATGAGCTCGCGGGCATGCTCAACGCCGAGCTGGCCGCGATCGTCCGCTCGGCACCGCAACGATTTGCCGCGCTTGCCAGCCTGCCGCTGCCAGATGTGGACGCCGCGTTGCACGAGCTGAGCCACGCGCTCGACGTGCTCGGGCTGGACGGGGTGATGCTCGTCTCGCAGGTCGCCGGGACCTACCTCGGAGATACCGCGCTCGAGCCGCTGATGGCTGAGCTTGACCGCCGCGGCGCCTACGTGTTCGTGCACCCGACCCTCCCGCCGAACGGCCAGCCGCTCCCGCAGCACCCGATCTGGCTCTACGAGTTTCCGTTCGAGACCACACGCGCGATCGTCAACCTGCTCTACGGCGGCGCGTTCGAACGCCACTCCAACATACGCTGGCAGTTCGCGCACCTCGGCGGCACCGCGCCATTCCTCGCTCATCGCTTTGCGTCGCTGGCCGAGCGCGAGCCCGATAAGGCGACGAGCGCGCCCGCTGGCGCGCTCGCCTATCTCGCGCGCCAGTACTACGACACAGGCCTTTCAAACCACGAGGTCGCGGTCGAGGCGACGCGCCAGGTGGCGCCGTTCGAGCACATCGTCTTCGGCAGCGACTGGCCCTACCTTGCGCTACCGGAGGGCGATGACATCGCTCCTGGACTCAGCTACCTGGGAGCGGAGGGGCGGCGCATGCTGGAGGCCGAGCACGCTCGCGTTCTGGTGCCGCGGCTGTTCGGCTAGTCAGGCTAGATCGGCTCGGCGAGCGGCGGTTCTCAGACGGGGATCGCAGTCCGCGCCGCTTCGTCCTGCGCGAACGCGGGCCGGGTCCGGGGCAAAGTCAGCGAGCCGATCAAGGCAATGCCCAGGAGCACGCACGCCCAGACGAACGTGTTGCCGAACGCCGTCGCCATCGGTTCCGCAACCCTTGCGCGCACTGCCGGCGACACAGCCGCTGCTCCGATCGTGCCGTGGCTGCCATGGCCGAGCTGGGTGGCCACCGCAGTGAACAGCAGCACGGACATCACGGCGGTGCCGATCGAGGCGCCGGTCTGCTGGATGATGTTCAGAGCCGTGGATGCACGCGCCGCGGCCGCACCGGTGATCGACTGCATCGCGCCGGTGTAGATCGGCATCATCGCGAAGCCCATACCGAGCCCGAACACGAACAGGTCGACGCAGATCGCTGCCCAGGATGTGTGTGCGCCGATCTGCGTGAGCCAGAGCACCGACGCGAGCACGCCGAGCAGCCCAAACGGAACGATCCGGCCGGATCCGGTCTTGTCGGAGAGCTGGCCCGCGATCGGCATCGTGATCATCGAGCCAAGTCCCTGCGGCGCGAGCAGCACGCCCGCCATCAGCGGCGACACGCCGCGTACCGCCTGGAAGTACAGAGGCAGCAGCAGGAAGGCTCCGAACACGGAGATGCACATCAGGACAAGCGACACCGATGAGGTGGCGAACGCGCGGATCTTGAACAGACGTAGGTCGATCAGCGGATCTGTCGAGCGCAACGCATGCCAGACGAACGCGGCCAACAGCGCGATCCCGATGAACAGCGGGACCAGCACCTTGCTCGAGCTGAAGCCACCGGAGGAACTGGACTCGGCGAGGCCGTAGATCACCAGCGCAAGACCAGGCGAGACCAGCAGGAAGTCGACCACGTCGAGCCGCTGCGAGTGCTGCGCGACGTCCCTCGGCAGGATTCGACGCGACAGCACCAGAGCGGCGATCCCGATCGGCAGGTTGATGAAGAAGATCCAGCGCCAGCTCACGTCCGTCACCAGCCAGCCGCCGAGGATCGGACCGAAGATCGGCGCCAGCAACATCGGCACGCCCATGATCGCCATCACGCGTCCGATCCGCTGCGGCCCCGCCGCACGCGTCAGGATGGTCATGGCTGCCGGCATGACCATGCCGCCTCCGAGGCCCTGAAGCACGCGGAAGAGAATGAGCGTCGTGGACGACCAGGCGAGGCCCGACAGGCACGAGCCAAGCACGAACATCGCGATCGACCCCATGTACAGACGTTTGGTGCCGAAGCGGTCAGCCAGCCAGCCGCTCAGCGGAATCACCGTGGCCAGCGCGAGCGTGTAACCCGTAGCGACCCATTGGATCGTCGGCAGCGTCGTGTGGAAGTGCGCCGCGAGCGTGTCGATCGCGACATTGACGACCGTGGTGTCGAGGATCGTCATGATCGCGCCGAGAACGACCACGGCGGCGACCATGAGCAGCCCGCGGCTGATATGGGTGTCGTCGGTGGCGGCGGCGCCCTCGGGTTCTGTGACGGCTGCTTCCTCGGTGGCGCTCATGCCTGGACGGCCCTCCTGACCGATCGAACCCAGTGAGGGCCCAAGATTAGAGAACAGCTGCCTCGGGGTCGTCACCGAAACGGACCGAATCTGTCTCCAGCTCGACTGAGGTACGGTCGCAGCATGCAGCAACGTGAAGCAAGCTGGCCGAGCACACCCACTGAGATTGGAGCTGCCTTGAGCGTCGTCAAGATCAACGCGATCACCGTCGCCCCTGAGCGCATGGAGGAGTTCGCCGAGCGCTTCGCCAACCGTCCCGGCCGCGTCGAACAGGCGGAGGGGTTTGAGGCCTTCGAGCTGCTGCGCCCCAACGACGGACGCGACGTCTGCCTGGTTCTCACCCGCTGGCGCTCGGAGGAGGACTTCCAGGCGTGGATGAACAGCGCCGACTTCGGCGCGGGGCACTCGCAGCATCGCGCTGGCGGCCCGGTTGGGACCGCCAGTGAGGTGTGGTCGTTCGATGTGCTCGAACGGATCTGAACGCCCGGCTAGAGCCGCTCGTAGACCCCGACACCGGTGGCCGCATCGACCAGGCGCGAGAGCGGCATGCTGCCGTCGAACCGGAGCTCCGTTCCGGTGAGCAGCTCGCGCCAGTCACCGGACGGCAACCCCTTCGCCACCGGGTCGGCGTCCGCACCGGCGCGCGGCAGCGCAACCGCCGTCAGCAGCTGCCCGCCGCGCAGGAACACGCAGGCGCCCGGGCCCGCGACGAGTGGCTCATAGCCGCCGGCGAAGATCTCTGGACGCCGCGTGCGCAGGCCGAGCAGCCGCGCGGTCAGCCACAGCTTGTGGTCGGAGAGGTTGTCCCCGGGGCGCCCGCCGCCGAGGAGATAGTCCAGGCGCTCCCGGCGCAGCTCCCAGTCGACCGGCCGCCTGTTGTCCGGATCCACGAGCGCACGGAACTCGAGCTCGTCGCCCTGGTAGGTGTCGGGAATCGCCCGGACAGGTCAGCTTCAGCACCAACTGCCCCAGCGTCGCCCGCACCGCCAGCGGCGCGATCTCCTCGAGAAACCGCTCGAGGTCGGCCGTGAACCGCTGCGTCGTTCATGAGCGCGCGCGCAAAGCGCTTGACCGCCGGCCTCATAGTCAGCGTTCTGGCTCAACCCAGTTGCTGTGGCGCTTGGCCTCGCGGAGTGCCTTCTCGAGATAGCCGTCGAGCCGCTCGGGCTCGATCGGCCAGACGCCGACCAGCGTCTGCAGAAGTGAAGTAGCGCTCCGAGAGATCGGGCGCCTTCCGCCCTTCGACCTCGCTGCAGTGACGCTCCGAGAGCTCCAGCCATCGTCCCCGCCACGTCCCCCCAGTGCTCGGGAATCTGCGAGAGCACGGCGATGCTCGCGCGCGTGTCCAGTGAGCGCTTGGCGTCGTGCGTCATGGTCGTCAGCAGAGCCTGCGGGTAGCGCACCGCGCGCTCGGCATTACCCGCGTGGAAGTCGTCGACCGCGACACCGAAGCGCCCCGGGTCGCCGCCCACGTCGTTCAGCGCCAGCAATCTGCCGTAGCGGTAGAAGGCGGTGTCCTCGACACCCTTGGCCATGATCGCCGGGGTCGTCTGCTGAAAGCGCGTGATGAACGGGCCCGCTGTCAACGGGTCGTAGGTTCGGTAGATGGGAACCGCAGAGAGCGCCAGCGCGATCGCGGCGCCGGAGAGCTCAGGGCGCAGACGCTGCAGGCGTTCCACCTCGGGTGTGAACGTGGTACGCGCCTGCTCGAGCTTGGCCTCCAGCGCATACGCCCCGAACGGCCGCGCATCCTCGCTCAGCTCGTCCCACAACGCAGTCAGCGCTGCTTCTCCGGCGGGGTCGACGAACAACCCGCAGACGTCGTTCAGGAACTCGTATCCCACCGTCCCGCTGACCGGCCAGTCGGCCGGCAGGCGCTCGGTCGACGCGAGGATCTTCTCCACCCAGACCCGTCGCGCGCCGCCGTCGCGCAGACGCCGCAGGTAGCCGACCGGGTCGGCCAGACCATCCGGATGATCGACGCGCACGCCGTCGATCACGCCCTCCTCGAGCAAGCGCAGGATCAGGCCATGCGTCGCGTCGAAGACCTCCTCGTGCTCGATCCGGATGCCGGCCAGGTCGTCGATGTCGAAGAAGCGGCGGTGGCGGCCGCTCACAGGGTCGATGTCGAAGAAGCGCTCGCGCAGCTCCGGGTCGGCCCAGAACCTGTTCGCGTCGTCCACCGCCATGTGGTTGGGGACGACGTCGAGCACGATGCCCATGCCCGCGCCGTGCGCCTGAGCGGCCAGCGCGCGAAATGCCGCCTCGCCGCCGAGCGCCTCCGAGAGCCGCGTCGGGTCGACGACGTCGTAGCCATGTGTGGAGCCCGCCCGCGCCTGCAGTGACGGGCTCAGATACAGGTGTGAGACGCCGAGGTCACGCAGGTAGGGGATCAGTTCCGCGGCGAACTCGAAGCCGAACTCGGGCGTGAGCTGCAGCCGATAGGTGGCTCGCAGCTCCGCGCTCATGCGTCGCGCTTGAGGACGAGCAACGACCGCGCCAGAACCGTGACCGGCGAATGCGGCTCGTAGCTGGCGCTGCCCGGCTCGGCTGCAGGATCGGCTGTGCAGACCTCAAACACCCAGCCGGGACCCATGTACTTGCGAGGCAGCACGAACTCGCGGTCCTCGCCCGAGGCGTTGAACAGCAGCAGGAACGAGTCGTCGTTGATCTCCTGGCCCTGCGGGCCCAGGTTCGGGATCGTCTCACCGTTGAGGAACAGGCCGAGGACCGGGTTCGCCGTCGGTCCAATCCCGCTTCGTCATCTTGTGGCCGTCGGACCGGAACCACCAGGCGTCGGGCAGGGCCTCACCGTCGACCGCCCCTTCAAGGAAGCTCTCTCGCCGGAACACGGGATGCCTCTGCCGCAGCGCAATCAGCCGCTTGGTGAATGCGTGCAGCTCGCTCGTCGGAGCGCGACCAGTCGTACCAGGAGATCTCGTTGTCCTGGCACCAGGCGTTGTTGTTGCCGTACTGCGTGCGCCCCATCTCGTCGCCGCCGAGCAGCATCGGGGTGCCCTGCGAGAGCAGCAGCGTCGCCAGGAAGTTGCGCTGCTGGCGCGCGCGGAACGCGAGCACGTCCGGATCGTCGGTCGGTCCCTCAGCGCCGCAGTTCCAGGAGCGGTTGTCGTCGCTGCCGTCGTTGTTGTCCTCCCCGTTGGCCTCGTTGTGCTTGTCGTTGTAGGAGACCAGGTCGGAGAGTGTGAAGCCGTCGTGGGCGGTGATGAAGTTGATCGATGCGAACGGGTCGCGGCCATCGCTCTTGTACAGATCCGAGGAGCCAGAGAGGCGAGACGCAAAGTCGCCGCAGCTGGCCTCGCCACGCCAGAAGTCACGCATGGTGTCGCGGTACATGCCGTTCCACTCCGACCACAGCACCGGGAAGTTGCCGACCTGGTAGCCGCCCGGCCCGACATCCCACGGCTCCGCGATCAGCTTCACCTGCGAGAGAACCGGATCCTGGTGGATGATGTCGAAGAACGACGAGAGCCGGTCGACGTCGAAGAACTCGCGCGCCAGCGCCGAGGCAAGGTCGAAGCGGAAGCCGTCCACATGGCAATCGATCGCCCAATAGCGCAGCGAGTCCATGATCAGTCGCAGGACGCTCGGGTGCAGCGGGTTGAGCGAGTTGCCCGTGCCCGTGAAGTCCATGTAGTGGTGCAGGTCGTCGGGCACGAGCCGGTAGTAGGCCATGTTGTCGACGCCCTTGAACGAGAGCATCGGGCCGAGGTGGTTGCCCTCAGCCGTGTGGTTGTAGACGACGTCGAGGATCACCTCGATGCCGGCGCGGTGCAGCGCCTTGACCATGCCCTTGAACTCGCGCGCCTGCTCGCCACGGCGGCCGGTCGCCGCGTATTCGGAGTGCGGCGCGAGGTAGCCGATCGTGCTGTAGCCCCAGTAATTGGAGAGCCCGCGATCGACCAGGAACGACTCGTCGGAGATGTGGTGGATCGGCAGCAGTTCGACGGCCGTCACACCCAGATCCTTGAGGTACTCGAGCGCCGGCTCGGAGGCGAGCCCGGCATAGGTGCCGCGCAGGTCGTCCCGCACGTCGGGATGGGTCATCGTGAAGCCGCGCACATGGGTCTCGTAGATGACGGTGTCGGCAAACGGGATCCGCAGCGGCCTGTCTCCCTCCCAATCGAAGCCTGGATCGACCACAACCGACTTGGGAATCGACGCGGCGTCGTCCTCGTCGTCGAGCTCGAAGTCGTCATCGTCGTCGCCGTCGCCGGGCACATACGGCAGGACGTTGCCGTCAGTGCTGAAGTCGACCAGCCCCTCGATCGCCTTGGCGTACGGGTCGATCAAGAGCTTCGCTGGATTGAACCGGTGGCCGGCGCTGGGATCGTAGGGGCCGTGCACGCGGTAGCCGTAGCGCTGGCCGGGTCCGATACCGGGCACGTAACAGTGCCAGTTCTGCGCGCGCCGCTGCGTGACCGGGATGCGCTGCTCGGTGCCATCGTCGTCGAACAGGCACAGCTCCACCGACTCGGCATGCTCGGAGAACAGCGAGAAGTTGGTGCCGTTCCCGTCCCAGATGGCTCCCAGCGGGAATGGGCGTCCGGGCCAGATCTCCGTCAAACCGCCTGCTCCCCGACCATGAGCATTGCGCCGCCCAGACGCGGGAGCGTGAGCTTGCCGCGCCGCAGCGTGACCTCGCTGTGGGTGCCCAGCATCATGCGCGCCCCCTGTGCCCGCAGCGAGAGCTCCTCGCCGGCGAAGTTGCAGACCAGCTCGTAGGCGCCGCGCCGAACCCGCAGCCAGCGCTGCTGCTCATCGAAAGCGATCGCATCGACCTGCTCGGCCGGGAGCAGACGGCGAGCCCGCAGCAGATCCGCGTAGAGCACGAGCAGCTCGGGATCGACCTCACGGGTGAGCTTCGACGCCTCGAACGTGGAGAGCGCCTGTGGATCTGGGATCTCCTGCCCGAACGAGGCAAAGGCGGCGAACTCAGCGCGCCTACCCTTGCGCGTCGCGTCGGCGATGCGCTTGTCGATGTGATCTGAGAAGAACTGAAAGGGCGCGTTCTCACCGTACTCCTCGCCCATGAACAGCATCGGCGTGAAGGGAGAGAGCAGCACGCAGAATGCCGCCAGCGGCCGTGCCGCTGCGGGCAGCCTGTCGCCAAAGGCGCGATTGCCGACCTGATCGTGGTCCTGACAGAAGACCACGAACCGTCGCGGCGGTACGTCGTCTGCCGGCGCGCCGAAGCGGCGTTTGCGGAACTCCGAGTAGTCGCCGTCATGCACGTGTGGCCGGTGGAAGGCCTTCGCGAGTTGGCCGACGCGACCGAAGTCGGCGTAGTAGCCGTCGTGATCGTCGGTGATGAGAGCGCGCAATGCATGGTGAAAGTCGTCGGCCCAGGCAGCGTCGCAACCATAGCCACCACGACGATGAGGGCGCATCACGCGCGGGTCGTTGAGTCCGCTCTCTGCGATCACCAATTTGCCGCGGCCGAGCGCGTGGACCCGTCTTGCGACTGCTTCGACGATGTGCTCGGCGCTCGAGTCGAAGATCGCGTGGATCGCGTCGAGTCGCAGTCCGTCGATGCCGAAGTCGCGAACCCAGCCCTCGGCGGACTGCAGCACCCACTCGCGCACCGGATCGCACTCGGCGTCGTCGTAGTTCATCGCCCGTCCCCAGAAGGTCTCGTACTTCTGCGTGAAGTACGGGCCGAAGGCGTCCAGCGCGGTATTCCCGGATGCGCCCACGTGGTTGTAGACCACGTCGAGGATCACGTCGAGCCCTGTCTCGTGCGCGGCATCGACCAGTTCCTGGAGGCCGGCCGGACCGCCGTAGGAGGATTGCGCCGCGCTCAGGTAGACGCCGTCGTAACCCCATCCGCGGGCGCCGGGGAACTCCGCCACCGGCATGATCTCGATCGCGGTGATGCCCAGCTGCGCGAGCTGGGGCAGGTGCGGGATCGCGGCCGCGAACGTTCCCGCGCTGCTGAAGGTGCCGACGTGCAGCTCGTAGATCACCTGCTCTGCCAGCGGCTTCGCCGTGAACGGGCGCGGCGCGGAAGGCGCGTACACCCGCGATGGGCCGCGGAGGCCGCGCGGGCTGCCAGCGCGACGCCGGATCCGGCAGCCGCCGGTTGCCGATCAGGTAGTAGTAGTCGGTCCCCGGTGGGGCATCGGCGAGCAACCGCATAGATCCCTTTCCCGGCGTGCTCCAGCGGGAGCGCGCCGGAGCGTGAGGCGCTGGACGGGCGGCGGCTCGGGTTGAGGATCAGCCGCGGCTCGGCGCGCGGCGACCAGACGCGGAACTCGGTGCGTCCATCTTCAAGCGGCCTCGCCCCGAGCGGCTTCTCCCACGGGTAACCACTCAACGTTCCGGAACCAGCCACAGCGCGGCCAGTGGCGGAATCGTGAGCTCCGCCGAGTACGGCTGCCCGTGCCAGGGCACCGGCTCCGCGACGATCCCGCCGAAGTTGCCCTGGTCGCTGCCTCCGTAGAAGCGCGAGTCGGTGTTGACCGCCTCGCGCCAGCGCCCGGGCTCCGGCAGCCCGACGCGATAGCTGGAGCGTGGCACGGGCGAGAAGTTGCCGATGTACACGAGCACGATCTTCGCCGCCCCGCGACTGCCGCGCGAAGGCGACGACGTTGAGGTCGGCGTCATTGGGCTCGAGCCAGAAGAAGCCGTCGGGCTCGAAGTCCAGCGCCCACAGCGCCGGCTGCTCGCGGTAGACGTGGTTGAGGTCGCGAACCAGTGCCTGGACGCCGGCGTGCTCCGGTGACTCGAGCAGTTCCCAGGGCAGCGAGGCGGTGGCGTCCCACTCTTGCTTCTGGCCGAGCTCACCGCCCATGAACAACAGCTTCTTGCCGGGGTGGGCCCACATGTAGCCGTAGAGAGCCCGTAGGTTCGCAAGCTTCTGCCAGTGGTCGCCGACCATCTTCTGATACAGCGAGCCCTTGCCGTGAACCACCTCGTCGTGGGACAGCGGAAGGATGAAGTTCTCGGTGAAGGCGTAGACGAAGCTGAAGGTGAGCTCGTTGTGGTGATAGCGGCGGTACACCGGGTCCTGCTGCATGTAGCGCAGCGTGTCGTGCATCCAGCCCATGTTCCATTTGAAGCCGAAGCCCAGGCCGCCGAGGTAGGTGGGGCGGGAGACGCCGGGCCAGGCGGTGGACTCCTCGGCGGCGGAGATGATGCCCGGCTCGCGGCCGTAGATCATCTCGTTGAGCTCCTTCAGGAACGAGACCGCCTCCAGATCCTCGCGCCCGCCGAACTGGTTCGGGATCCATTCGCCGGCCTTACGCGAGTAGTCGAGGTAGAGCATCGACGCGACGGCGTCGACCCGCACGCCGTCGACGTGGAACTCGCGCAGCCAGTAGAGCGCGTTGGCCGACAGGAAGTTGCGCACCTCGTGGCGCCCGAAGTTGAACACCAGCGTGCCCCAGTCGGGGTGTGCGCCGCGCCGCGGGTCGGCGTGCTCGTAGAGGGCGGTGCCGTCGAAGCGGGCCAGCGCCCAGTCGTCGCGCGGGAAATGCGCGGGGACCCAGTCGAGGATCACTCCCACACCGCGTTCGTGCAGCGTCTGCACGAAGGTGCGGAAATCATCGGGCGAGCCGTACCTGGGAGTGGGCGCGTAGTAGCCGGTCACCTGGTAGCCCCACGAGCCCGAGAACGGGTGCGCCATCACCGGCAGCAGCTCGACGTGCGTGAAGCCCATGTCGAGCGCGTAGGCGGACAGCTCGTCGGCCAACTCGGCGTAGGAGGGCTCCTCGCCGTTCGCGTTGCGGCGCCAGGAACCGAGATGCACCTCGTAGATCGAGACGGGCTCGGCGAGCGGTGTCGCGTGCGCGCGCCGCTCGTGCCACTCCTGGTCCGCGGAGCTCCAGTCGTGGCGGGTGCGTGTGATCACGGACGCCGTCTGCGGCGGCATCTCCGTCTCCTGAGCGTACGGGTCGGCCTTCGAGCGCAGCTCACCGGTGTGCGTGAGGATCTCGAACTTGTAGCGGCCGCCCTCTTGCAGGTCGGGGATGAACAGCTCCCATATGCCGCTCGAGCCGAGCGACCGCATCGGATGGGCGTGGCCATTCCAGAAGTTGAAGTCACCCACGATGCTGACGCTGCGGGCGGCAGGCGCCCAAACGGCAAACGCGGTTCCTGCCACGTCCTGATGGATCTTCGGATGGGCCCCGAGCAGGTCGTAGATGCGCTCGTGGCGGCCCTCGCCGATCAGATACAGGTCGAGCTCGCCGAGCGTCGGCAGGAATACGTACGGATCAACCGCGATGTGCGTGAGCTGGTCGCCGTAGTCGGCCTCGATGCGGTAGCTGAGTGGCATCGTGGCGCCCTTGACCGTCGCCTGGAAGACGCCGACGGGGTGCACGCATTTCAGCTCGACGCGTGCGTCCTCGTCCGGGTCGCCGGCGTCGAGCAGCGCCGTCACGGCGGTCGCGCCGGGGCGCAGCGCGCGGATCACCACGCCGCCCTTCTTGGGATGCGCGCCCAGCACCGCGTGCGGGTTCGCGAGCTCGCGGTGAGCGAGCGCCTCGAGGTCCTGGTCGCGTTTCGTCGACGTGCGGGCCATCACTCTCCGCCTACCCGTGCGCTCCGCTTGTCATCCCGATTCCACCAATCGCAGGATCCCGGCAACCGGAATCGGCACCCAGTCCGGGTCGGTTGTCGAGCTCGTACTGAAGCTCGTAGAGCGCCTTCTCGAGCTCGAAGGTCGAAAGCAGGCTCGCGATCTGGTCCTGGCCGGCCGGCAACAACGCCGGTTCCACATGGCTGAAGTAGGCCTCGAGGAACGCTGCTCGCGCCCGATCCTCGAATCCGTCAGGAGCCTCGAGGCCGCGTTGCAGCCTCACCGCCCAGGTCGCGTAGGAGAAGGAGCGCAGCATGCTGGCGACATCGCGCAGCGGCGAGCGCTTCTGACGGCGGGCGTTCAGCGGGCGCGCCGGCTCACCCTCGAAGTCGAGCAGCGTCCAGCCGTTCTGCGTGTACAGAGTCTGGCCGAGGTGGTAGTCGCCGTGGATGCGGATGCTCTTGCCGCCGATCGGGCCCTGCGACGGCAGCGTGATGCGTTCGCGGACCTCCTGCTCGAGTCCGGCGATCGGAGCAACGCTGGGCTCGTCCGGCAGGTGGCCAAACACCTTCTCGAGCTGCTCGTCGAGCGTCGCCCTGAGCAGGTTGAGGAACTCGCTGCTGGGGTCCTGTGGGGAGAACGCCGGATCGCCCGCGTCGGTGGCCAACAACGAGTGCAGCCGAGCCGTGGCGGCGCCGAGGCTGGAGATCCGCTCCAGGAACAGCTCGGGAGCGCCCGGAATCTCCTGGAGCGCGAGGTCCCAGCCGTCGGTGGCACCCGAGATGAACTGCTGGGCTATGGCCAGCGTGCCGGCGAGCGTCTCGCCCTCGTACTCGTACCAGCCGTAGAGCGGCGCGATGTTGGGATAGTCGCGGGCGGTCAGGAAACGCAGCATCTCCAGCTCCGGATTGATCCCGGGCTCGAGCCTGCGGAAGAGCTTCAGCGCAATGCGGTCGCCGAACACGATCGAGCTGTTGGACTGCTCGGCAGCCATCGGCCTGACCGGCTCGGCCGCCCCGGTGCCGTTGCTCGGCCTGGCCCAGTCGGGCCTCGCACCGCTCGCAGTGGTGACGTGGCGGAAGTAGAAGCGTCCATGCAGGCCTGCGATCTCGAGGCCCTGATCGATCGCCGCCAGCAGCTCGTGGGCGTGCTGACTGTCGTTGAGGACGTCCACGCCGGCGCTGCCTGTGTCCTGTGCGAGCACCAGTTGGTAGAGCTCGTGCTGACCCGTGGCGAACTCCACCTGCACCAACGCGAGCGCGAGGTGCTCGTCGATCGCCGCCTCCTCGACCAACTCGAGGCCGCACAGCGTCTGGCTCTTGGACGCGAACCAGCGCTGCTCGCGTAGCCACCCGAGTAGGAGGTCACGGTCGAGGATCTGGGAAATCGGTCCCGACACAGGCGCCGGTGGCTCAGCCATCGGATGCGTCCTTTCGCTCGTCGACCAGGGCAAACCAGTAGTAGCCCCGCGGCTGGAAGGTGAGCAGGTACGGTAGCTCGCCGATCTGCGGGAAGCGCGAGTCACCGAACAGCTCGACGGGGTAATGGCCCTGGTACGCGGCCAGATCCAGCTCCACCGCCTGCGCGGAGCGCGCGAGGTTGTGGACGCACAGGACGATGTCCTCCTGGAACCTGCGGATCAGCGCGAAGATCCGCGGATTCGAGGTGTGGATCGGATCGTAGGTCCCGAACCCGAACACCGGGTGCTCCTTGCGCAGCGCGATGAAACGGTGCATCCAGCGCAGCAGCGAGGTGGGCGTGCGCAGGCCGGCCTCGACGTTGACGGCCTGATAGCCGTAGACCGGATCCATCAGCGGCGGCGAGTACAGCTGCGCAAAGTCGGCCCGCGAGAATCCGCCGTTGCGGTCGACGCTCCACTGCATCGGCGTGCGCACGCCGTCGCGATCACCGAGGAAGACGTTGTCCCCCATCGCAATCTCGTCGCCGTAATAGAGAACCGGCGAGCCGGGCAGCGAGAACAGGATCGCCGTCATCAGCTCGATCTCATCACGGCCGTTGTCGAGCAACGGCGCGAGCCGGCGGCGGATTCCGAGGTTGAGCTTCATCCGCGGGTCCTTGGCGTACTCCGTGTACATGTAGTCGCGCTCTTCGTCGGTGACCATCTCGAGCGTGAGCTCGTCGTGATTGCGGAGGAACAAACCCCACTGGCAGCTCTCCGGGATCGCGGGCGTGTGATCGAGGATCTCGTAGATCGGTGTCGCCTGCTCGCGACGCACGGCCATGAACATCCGCGGCATCACCGGGAAGTGGAAGGCCATCTGACACTCGTCGCCCTCACCGAAGTACTCGACGACGTCCTCTGGCCATTGGTTGGCCTCGGCCAGCAGCACGCGATCGGGGTAGTTGCTCTCGACCTCGTGGCGGACACGTCTGAGGTACTCGTGGGTCTCGGGCAGGTTCTCGCAGTTGGTGCCCTCGCGCTCGAACAGATAGGGGACAGCGTCGAGGCGGAACCCGTCCAGACCGATGTCGAGCCAGAAGCGCAGCACGTCGAGCATTGCCTCCTGGACCTCGGGGTTGTCGTAGTTGAGGTCGGGCTGGTGCGAGAAGAAGCGATGCCAGTAGTACTGGCCGGCGACTGAGTCGTAGGTCCAGTTCGAGGCCTCGGTATCGATGAAGATGATCCGGGCGTCCTGGTAGCGATCCGGCGTGTCCGACCACACGTACCAGTCGCGCTTGGGGCTGTCCGGGCTCGAGCGCGACTCCTGGAACCATGGATGGTCGGAGGAGGTGTGGTTCATGACGAGGTCCGCGATCACGCGTATCTGTCGCGCGTGCGCCGCGTCGATCAGATGCTTGACGTCCTCGACCGTGCCGTAGTCCGGATGCACCGTGTAGAAATCGGCGATGTCGTAGCCGCCGTCTCGCAGCGGCGAGGCATAGAACGGCAGCAACCAGATGCAGTCGATGCCGAGCCACTGCAGGTAGTCGAGCTTCTCGGTGAGCCCGCGGAAGTCGCCCGAGCCGTCGCCGTTGGCATCGAAGAAGCCGCGGATGTGGATCTCATAGAAGACCGCCCGCTTGAACCACAGCGGGTTGGCCTCGAACCACTGGCTCGTCTGCGCGAAACCCGGGGCCGGGCCAGCGGAAGCCTCCACCTCCGCCTCCGCTCCGGGGGAGGTGGCACAGGCTGCAGCTGACTCCGGCCCTGGCCGGAGCTCTGAGTCGGATTCTGGCTCTGGCGCGGCGCGGCCATCAGATCACGCTCAGATTGTCTCGATGCGCGCAAGGTGAGCGCCGCCCGGTGACAGACGCACGTAATTGCCGCCCAATCGCCACTCGAAGCGACCGTCTGTGAGCAGGTCGCGTACGGGGAAGACAGGCGCCAGTCCGAGGTGCGCGGGAACCACCACCAGACCCTCATGGATCTGGTACGGGTCGATGTTCACCACGGTGATCACGGTGTTGCCGTCCGACTGCTTGGCATAGGCGATCAGCCCCTCGTTGGCGGTTTCCAGGAACGTCACGTTCTCGAGCCGTTGAAGCGCCGGGTTCTCGCGACGCGCGAGGTTGACCCGCTGCACCAGCGGCAGCAGCGGTCCGTCGAGCGCGCGCTGCCAGATCTCGTACTTCTCGGAATGCAGGTACTCCTCCGAGCCCTGACGCACGGGCGTGTGCTCGAAGTTCTCAAAGCCGGAGTAGATGCCGTAGCTCGGGCTGAGCGTCGCGGCCAGCACCAGGCGCGCCTCGAACGCCGGCCGGCCACCGCGCTGGAGGTACTCGTGCAGGATGTCCGGTGTATTGGCGAAGAAGTTCGGCCGGAAGTACTCGTGCTCGTCGCCGTAGGCCAGCTCGGAGACGTACTCGGTCAGCTCGTAGCGAGAGTTCTTCCACGTGAAGTACGTGTAGGACTGGCGTGAAGCCGACCTTGGCGAGGTGCCGCATCACTGCCCGCCGGGTGAACGCCTCCGCCAGGAACACCACGTCCTGGTCACGCTTCTGCACCTCCGCGATCAGCCACTCCCAGAACGGCGCCGGCTTGGTGTGGGGGTTGTCGACGCGGAAGACCTTGACCCCGCAGTCGACCCAGTGGAGCATCACCCCGAGCAGCGCATCCCAGAGCCCGCGCCAGTCCTCGGAGTCCCAGTTGACGTTGTAGATGTCCTGATAGCGCTTTGGCGGGTTCTCGGCGTACTTGAGCGTGCCGTCGGGACGATGGTGAAACCACTCGGGGTGCTCTTTGAGCCACGGGTGGTCGGGCGAGCTGTTGATCGCGAAGTCCAGCGCGATGTCGATCCCGTGCTCGGCAGCTGTCTTGGTCAGGCTCCTGAGATCGGCCTCGGTGCCAAGCTCGGGGGCAACGGCGTCGTGACCTCCGGTCTCGTCACCGATCGACCAGGGTGAGCCCGGGTCGCCGGGCGCCGCCTGCAGCGCGTTGTCGCGGCCCTTGCGGTTGGTGTGCCCGATCGGATGGATCGGCGGCAGGTAGACGACGTCGAAGCCGAGCTCCGCCAGGCGGGGGATCTGCTGCTCGACCCCTGCCAGCCCACCCCAGGAGCGCGGGAACAACTCATACCACGAGCCGAAGCGCCCCCGCTGCCGGTCTACCCGGACCGGCAGCGGGCCCAGCGTGGTCAGTCCGACGCGCGGCTCGTGCCCGATCACGATCGTGTACAGCTCGTCGCTGATCGCAACGGATGGGTCCTGGTCGAGCTCGTCGAGGGCGGCCTGGATTGCGGCAGCGGCAGCAGCGTCGCCGGTTTCGGTCGTGCGCAGGTGGACCTGCTCGAGCAGCAGCCGCCCCTCCGACAGCTCCCCGGCGAGCTCCGTCTGCCCGGCGGCGAGCTTGCGCTGCAGCTCATCGCGCCAGGTGCCGAAGCGATCGACCCAGGCGTGGATCTCAAACTCCCAGTCGCCGACTGCGTCGACCTCGAACGAGCCCGCCCAGCGCACGCCGTCCATGTGCGCGTCGACACGACGCAGGGGTGCCTCACCCCAGCTGTTGCCCCGGCTGCGGCCCCGCCGCCGGTAGCGCGCGACCGCGCGAAGCAGATCGTGGCCGTCACGGAAGATGTCGACGGACACCGGAAGTGTGTCTCCCACACAACGCTTGACTGCGTAGCGGCCTGCATCGACCGTCGGCTGCGGATATTGGATGATGATCCGGTCTGGAGCTTTGGGCGCCATGGCTCTAATAAGTAAACCCTGCCGGCGAGTGGGTAAAACACCAATTACGTGAACGTCCCCGAACGCAGCAGCGGCGTGCTGCTCCACATCACCTCATTATCCGGTGGCACGCTCGGGCGCGAGGCCTATCGTTTCATCGATTGGCTGGCGGCGGCGGGTCAGTCGTGGTGGCAGGTGCTGCCGATTTCACCGCCTGACCGCTACCGCTCTCCCTACAAGTCGGCGTCGGCCTTTGCCGGCTGGCGCGGATTGCTGTCGGCACCGCGCGCGCCGGTGTCGGCGGCCGAGGTGCTGGAGGTTCGCGAGCGCGAGACGTATTGGATCGAGGACTGGGCGCGTCTCGGTCCCGGATCGCGTTCGGATCTGCTCGCCGATCAGGTGCGCTTCGAGCGCGAGTGGGCGCGGCTGCGTGAATACGCCGCAGAGCGTGGCGTGCGGGTGATGGGGGACGTCGCAATCTACGTTGCGCCCGGCAGCGTCGACCATCGGGCCCACCCCGAGCTCTTCAACGACGAGGTGCTCGCGGGAGCACCCCCCGATGCGTTCAGCGAGCTCGGCCAGTTCTGGGGGAACCCGGTGTACGACTGGGCTGCGTTGCGCGAATCCGACTATCGCTGGTGGGTGAAGCGCCTGCAGCGCAACCTGACGCTGTTCGACGCGGTCAGGCTTGACCACTTTCGCGGCTTCATCGCCTACTGGGCCGTGCCTGCCGGAGCTGCCGACGCCCGCGCCGGACGCTGGCGGCGGGGTCCGGGGATACGTCTCTTCGAGGCATTCGAGGACCAGCTCGGCACCGCGCTGCCACTGGTGGCTGAGGATCTCGGTGTCATCACTCCGCCGGTCGAGGCGTTGCGTGAGAGCCTCGGTTTCCCAGGGATGCTGGTGCTGCAGTTCGGTTTCGGTGGAGTGCGCGCCGAACGCTCGAGCCCACACGCGTTTGCAAACCACGCGCTGAACCGCGTCGTCTACACCGGGACCCACGACCACGACACGGCGCGGGGATGGTATGAGAGTGCCTCAGGCGCGACACGGGCGCGCGTCGACCAGGTTTGCAGTGCTGTCGGGATCTCGGAGCCGGAGCCGTGGTGGCGGCTGGTGCGGCTTTGTCTGGACTCTCACTCCGCGGTTGCGATCGTCCAGGCCCAGGATTTGCTGGGGCTCGGGTCGGCGGCGCGCATGAACGATCCCTCCAAACGCGGTGGCAACTGGCGCTGGCAGCTTGAAGCGGGGGCTTTGACGGCCGGGCTGGCGGCGCGCCTACGCGAGGCGACGGCGGCGACCGGCCGGCTCAGGTCTGCTTAGCGTGGATTGGCGCGAGTCATCGGGCGTCGCCGGCGCGTGCGAGCAGGCGCAGGTCCTGCTTGGTGTGGCGGTAGGCGTAGGTGAGGTCGCCGCGCAGCCTGCCCCAGCGCGTGGTCTCGTAGGGGCTCAGCTCCGATGGGCGGACTCGCCTTGGGAGACCCGTTGACGCGAGCAGCTCGAGCGCGCGCTCGGCGATCTCCACCTGACCGAGGGCCGTGGGGTGCACATGGTCGGCCATCATCAGACCGCGGCCACCGAACAGCCGCAGGTCCAGCACGCTCGCGCCGTGGCGAGCGGCGGAGCGCTCGATCGCCTGGTTGGTCGCCTCGATCAGCCCACGATTACGCGGGCGGCCCATGTCGAGCGGGATCGTCAGCGTCAGCAGCCCGTCGCAGCGCTGGCTCAAGAATTCGAGCGCGTCGCTGTGGCATTGCTCGAACGCTGCCACGTCAAACCCCGGAAGGCGAACGTCGTTGGTGCCGATGTAGAGGCAACCGAGGGCGTAGCGGGCGTTTGGGTCCGCGACGCGCTGAAACAGTGGTATCTGCAGCGCGATCACATCGTCGACCGTTGCCCCGTCGACCGCGTAGGGGCTGTAGGGGATGCCGAGCCCTCGGGCCGTCCACATCGCCCACGACTGCATGGCCACACCCCACTGCAACTCGCCCCCGCCGTTGGTGATCGAATCGCCAAAGGCGAGCACGCCGAGACGACAGCTGGTCTGTGTTTCGGTCATTGTGGGCGACGCACTCTAGTTGTACTTCTAGAGCGATCGCGTCAGGGCCCGATCGTACGGTCACCTCGACGGGCGATATGGGCGATCCAGGATTCGAACCTGGGACCTCTTCCTTATCAGAGAAGCGCTCTAACCGACTGAGCTAATCGCCCGCTGCAGCGGGCATATTAGCGGCACTTGCTCGAGTCCGGGAGCGGGCGTAGGCTGCGCGTCACCATGTCCGAATCCTCGTCGGGCCTCAGCCCCGAGGAGGTCGTCGAAGCTTGTTTCTCAGAACGCTGAGCTGCGGCGCATCCGGGCGCAAGCTCGTTAGCCGGACAGACGCTGTGCCAGCTCGAGCGCCTCATCCACCGAGGAGAAGCTCAGCTGGACAGTGAACCCGCGCGCGACACCTCGAACCTTGACATCAGCGCCGAGGGCGACGCCCAGGACGTCAGCGATCTGATCGATCGCCTCCTGCCGGTCCGGGTGCTCAGTCTCGGGCGGGGCAGCGGGGCGCTCGCCGGCCGAATTGGTTGGGCTCGCATCGGCCTCTCGCGCCCGTGCTTCCAGCTCGCGCACCGACCAACCCTGCGAGGCGGCCTGACGCGCCAGATTTCGGCGCATTGTGTGATCGGCGACCAACAGCAGCGCTCGGCCGTGTCCCTCAGTCGAGCTCGCGGCGTTCAAGCAGCTCAAGGGCCTCGTCCGGAAGGTCGAGCAGCCGAATGAGGTTGGAGACCGCGACGCGGCTGCGGCCGACGCGCAGACCGACCTCCTCACGCGTCAGTCCGAGCTCCTCGACCAGGTCGGAGCAGGCCCGCGCCTCCTCAACCGGATTGAGGTCCTCCCTGGCCATGTTCTCGATCACAGCCAACTCAAGCGAGCCGGCGTCGTCGTGGTGCCGCACAACTGCAGGGATCGCCTCGAGCTCCGCGATCTGAGCCGCCCGCCAGCGACGCTCGCCGGCGACCAGCTCGTAACGCCCCCCCGCAAGCGGCCGGACGAGAATCGGCTGGATCACGCCGCGAGCTCGGATGGAGTCGGCCAGAGTGACGAGCGACTCCTCATCGAACTGGCGACGCGGTTGGTGGGGATTTGCCGCGATCAGCTCGACCGGGATCTCCCGGAGGGTCTGTTCTTCGTCGCGCGGCGCCGCGGCAAGAATCGCGGCGAGCCCGCGACCCATGCCCTTCGACTTGTCAGCCACGGGATGCGACCTCCTTCGCAAGCTCGAAATAAGCGGTGGCGCCCGCGGAGTGCGGGTCGTGGTGGATCACGGGCTTGCCGAAGCTGGGGGCCTCGCCGATCCGAACGTTGCGTGGAATCACAGTGTCGAACACAAGGTCGGGGAAGTGGGTGCGGATCTCTCTTTGTACGTCCTGAGCCAGACGGGTCCGAGCGTCATACATCGTCACGACCATGCCGGAGATCGTCAGGCGGGGATTGAGCTCGCGCTGCACCAGTGAGAGGGTGTCGAGCAGTCCGGCGAGCCCTTCAAGGGCAAAGTACTCAGCCTGTACCGGCACCAGTACGCGGTCGGCCGCGACCAGGGCGTTGACGGTCAGCGGACCGAGTGACGGTGGACAATCGAGCAGGGTGAACGCGTAGCGGTCCCGGACCCCAACGAGGCTGTCCTTGAGTCGCGTCTCCGAGCCGGAAATCCGGGGCAGCTCCACGTTCGCGCCCGCCAGATCGGGGCTCGCGGGTGCCACCCACAGATGCTCGATCGTGGTGGGCACGACAACCTGCTCGATCGTGGCCTCGCCACTCAGCAACTCGTAGACGTTCGGCTCTGCGTTCTTCTCCAGGCCGACGCCCACGGTGGCGTTGCATTGTGGGTCGATATCCACCAGCAGCGAGTCGTAACCCGCTTCGGCGATGCAGGCGGCCAGGTTCACCGCCGTCGTGGTCTTGCCGACCCCGCCCTTCTGATTTGCGATCGCATAGATGCTGCCCATCTCGTGCCAGGAAGCTAGCGACCATCCAGGTCATCCTGACCGCTGGCACGGCGAGATGTCCCGCTAAATGCGAGGAATGCAGGTCAGGCGCGCCCCAGCGGGCGCTTTCGCGCAACACCATCCCGGCGCGGAAAGCGCTCCGGCGTGGGGCTTGTCTTGATCATCACGTGCAGATGACGGTTCAGCGCTCCCGGGTAAGGCTCCACCCGCAGGGGAGCTTCGACCGTCAATCCAAGAGTCGCTGCAGCTCGTTCACCCTCCGCCTCGGCTTCGGCGTCGCGCTGACCACGCCACGCCACCAGAGCGCCGCCGAGCTTCAGCAGCGGGGCGGCATACTCGGCGACGACGTCGAGCGAGGCAAGCGCGCGGGCTGTTACGACATCCATGCTGCCCAGACCGTCGCGCCACGTCTCTGCGCGGCCGTGGACGACCTCGACGTTGCTCAAGTCCAGACCCCCCGGCGACGTTGCGCATGAACGCGCATTTACGGCCGTTTCCTTCAACCAGAACGACCCGTGCGTCAGGAAGTGCGATTGCGAGCGGCAGTCCTGGAACCCCGGCGCCGGCACCGAGATCCGCGATCGCTGTCGCCGCACGCACCACGGGCAGATCCAAAGCCACCAGGGAGTCGGCCAGATGGTCATCCCGGACGCGTGCTGGATCGTGCACGGTCGTCGGGGCATGTTCATCCCAGGCGAGAGCCGCTCCAAAGCTCCGCAGTTGCTCCACCTGACGGTGGGATAGCCCGAAGCGCGAGCCCAAAGCATCGACTGACGGGAACGAGTTCTGCTGCTCAGTCATCGATCGACGTCGCGATCCGCGCCCGCTCACGCGCGATGTAACCGGCATAACGCTGCCGCATCTCGTCGAACCGCTCGGCGGCGTGGGCGTCGAGCCCGGAATCAAGATGATCCTCGAGCAAGGGAAGTAGGTCTTCCACCAGGGTCCGCCCTCGAGCCATCCACTGGTAGTACGAGCGGCCTCCGTGGGTGTAGGGCCCGTACAGCTTGGCTCGCGGGAACCGCTCCACCAACCACCGGAACAACGCCTCGTGGCGAGTATGCATCCGCAGGGTGACCTGCGGCTGCTTGCCATCACCCCCAAATGAGCCCTCGCCGACGAGGAGCCCCACGAGAAAGCCGCGATCAAAGTCGGATAGCTCGGTCACGGGTGGAGTTTTAGCGGGGAAGTTGTTTCACCGTCAAGAAAAACGTGAAACGGTGGCGGCAGGGGGACGGCTCTGGCGCAGCCGAACACCGTCCCTCGAGCGCGATATTCGCCGCCGAATGCTCCTCCTCGTCGACCGGTGCGAGTGGGGTGGGGAAGTCGACGGTGCGGCGGATCCTCGAACCGCAGGTTGCACCTGAGGTCGAGTGTGTGGAATTAGCGGAGTTTCGCCCGCATTCGGCCGTCAGGGATCTCGCCTGGAGGCAGCGCGTCGTCGAACTCTGCGTGCAGCATGCGGTTCGACTTCAGCATGAGGGTCGTCACCTGCTGCTCTGCGGCGACCCAGTGGCCGCCGTCGAGGTGATCGCAGCGCCGTCGGCGGACGAGCTCGATGGCTGCGCCTTCTGCCTCCTCGACGCCGCCCCGGAAGCTCAAGCCGCGCGCCTCGCAGCGCGTGGCGATGATCCCTCCCTCCTCATCCACCATCAAGCCTTCGCCGAGTGGATGCGCAAGCAGGCCACGGACCCGCTCCACATGCTCGAGGTCGTCACCACCAACGGTTGGCCGGAGATGCGCTGGGAGCGTGTCCCGCCCGCGGCCGACGGCTGGGCCGTCCACGTCATCGACACCACCGACCACACGCCACGAGACACCGCCGCATCCGTCCTGACCTGGCTCCGCTCCACCCTCGCCGCACTCGCCGCCTGATCCAGCCATCCAGACCCGCTCCCATCCAGCTCCACAGCCCAGAGCGAGGCCGGCCACGCGCTACCAGACGCGCACGCGGCAGACGGTCTCCTAAGGCAGGAGCCGAGCGTCCGTCGTGAGCGGGGCGCACGATCCGCCACTACGGCGTGGGCGGTGGTTGCTGCGACCTTCACTGCAGCCGCTCGGTGAGGCTTTGCCCCAGGGAAGACGCTTCTTCAACGGTTCGCGGCGGAAGGGAAGGCCGGACAGCAACCGCCCGACCAAACCGCGCTAGCTACCCAAGGGCGCGACGACGAGACGCCGAGCAGGCTCCTGCCCCTCGGAATACGTCTCGACGTCGAAGCGCGACTTCAGGTACTCGTGGACGACCTTCCGTTCCTGGGCGCCCATCGGCTCGAGCGAGACAGGCCGCCCCTCGCGCAGCGCGGTCTCGGCGGCCTGGTCGGCCACGGCATGCAGCGTCGAGGCGCGGCGCGCGCGGTACCCGGCAGCGTCGACGGTGAGTGGGCGGCGATCCTCCAGGCCGTGAAAGGCGATCCGGTGTGCGAGGTGCTGGATCGCATCGATCGTCTGCCCGTGGTGCCCGATCAGCAGCGCAAGGTCGTCACCGATGAACTCGGCCTCGATCCCGTCCCCGGAGTCCTCGACCCGGATCTCCGCATCGACGCCGACAGCCTCGGCGATCGTCTCGAGGATCTCCTCGATGTACTCGATGGTCTCGGCGTCGTCTTCCGCGGACATTCGTTACCTCCTGCGCCCCGAGCGCTTCTTCTTCTTGCGCGGCGGGGCGGGGGGTTTGGCGGCAACACGCGTGGCCGAAGCCGAAGAGCTGCTCGAATCGCCGTTGTTGCCGTTGCCGCCGCCGCGCGGGCTGCCCCGCCGCAACAGCGCGCCAAGGCCGCCGCCCGAGTCATCACCGCCGCGCGGGCCGCTATCGACCACCTCGTCGGATGCCATCGGTGGCACCGGCCCCATCAGCCGTTTGATCGTGTACTGCTGCCCCATCGTCCAGGCGTTGGTGGTGATCCAGTACACGATCAGGCCGGCCGGGAAGCGGATGATGAACAGCACGAAGACCAGCGGCAAAAACAGCATCATCCTGCGCTGGTTCTTATCCATGGTCGGTGCCGACATCAGCAGCGTCGACATCACCTGCGTGCCGACATACAGGATCAGCAGCACGACCAGCGTGATTCCGCTCGCCGTGTTCGTGATGTCGTTGATGAAGAGGAATCCAGCCCCGGGATAGTGCGGGTGGTAGTACGTGCACCACGTCGTCTGGCTGAGAACCTGGCTCGACGTGACATGGAGATGGTTCACCAAGGCGTAGTGCGCCTGGAACCTGGCCTGGACGGGCGCGCAGATGTCGTGCCGCAGGTTCTTACGCAGCATGTAGAACAGCGAGATGAAGACCGGCAACTGCGCGACCATCGGGAGGCAGGACCCGAGCGGGTTGACCTCGTTCTCCCGGTAGAACTTCATCATCTCTTCCTGCTGGCGCTGCTTGTCGTCCTTGTACTTCTGCTGGATCGACTTCATCTGCGGCTGCAGGTGTTGCAGCTTCCGCATCGAGTGGAACTGCTTGATCGCCAGCGGCATCAGCACGAGGCGCACGGAGATCGTCAGCAGCACGATCGAGAACCCCCACGACACGCCCAGGTTGGTAGTGGAAGAACGTGATCACCGCCTGGAAGACGTCGATCAGCGGCTGGAAGATGTTTGCGGTAACGAGCATGTTCAGGCGCCTGCCGCCGGGGTCCGCGACCTGAACAGGCGCTGATCTTCGACGGGATCAAACCCGCCGTGGCTCCATGGGTTGCATCTCAGCAACCGCCACCCGGCAAGCACAAGCCCGCGCAGTATGCCGAACTTGCTGATCGCCTGCACCGCGTACTCGGAGCAGGAGGGGTAGTACTTGCACCGCGAGCCCGTCAGAGGCGACACAGTTTTCTGGTAAAGCTTGATTGGCAGGACGAAAACTGTCCGTACCGCGGTTCCAACCGTGTTCATTCGTCCTCGTCCTCGTCGCCTTCTCCGACTGCCTCCGCGGCCACGTCGCTCTCCGCAGCGTCGAGCGCCGTTGGCTCCGCACTCAATTCCAGCGGCTCGGCCTCGGAGGCGCCGTCGACCTTGTCGATCAACGCTCGCAGCGCCGCGTGGACGCCGTGAAGGCCATCCTTCTCCGCGAGTTGGCGGGCACCTGGCCGCGCGATGACGACGGCGTCGGCGCCAATCGGAAGCCTGCCGGCCTCCTGCGCGAACGCCTCGCGCAGGAGTCGCTTGACGCGGTTGCGCTCGACGGCGCCGCCGACCTTCCTCGATACGGAGAGGCCCAGCCGCGGTGGCTCATCGCTTCCGCGCGGGAACACGTACAGCACGAGATCGCGGCCGGCATGAGACCGGCCGTTACGCATCACGCGATCGAAGTCAGCGCTTCTGGAGAGCCGCCCACGGCGAGGCGAACGTGCGCCCGCCACGGACCACCTACACCGTCAGGCGCTTGCGGCCCTTGTCGCGGCGCCGCTTGAGCACGTCACGCCCTGCGCGCGTCAGCATGCGCGCACGGAAACCGTGCGTACGTGCGCGCTTGCGCTTCTTTGGTTGGTAGGTCCTCTTCATGACAAGTCCTCCCGGCTTCAGCCGGAGTCGGCATCGCAGTATACGCAGGCGCTGGCGAAACACCGTGGAACGCGCCTGTGGCGTCCGACCGATGGTGTATCAGGCCGGCGCAAGCTTTTTCTCGCGCTTTGCGTCAACGACCGGGACGAGCTGCAACCCAGACCCCGTAGGCGGAGCTATATTCGCCAACCCGGCCCCATCCGGTCGGGCCTCTCGAATACGTCCCAGACTCAGCAGTTAGGAGCCGCCTGGAGTTGCCTGCGCACCTCGAGCAAACCCCTGCCTGGCAGGACATAAGGACCCGGTTGCGCAGCGCCGTCGGCGAATCGATCTACGACGTCTGGCTCTCCGGAATCGAGGTCAAGGCCTGGGATGGCTCCGTGCTCGTTCTGCAGGGCGAGCAGGGTGCCGAGAGTTGGCTCGCGGCACGCTACGGACAGCTGCTCGAGCGCTGCGCCCAGCAGGTACTCGGAGCGAACGTGCGAATCGCCTTCGCGGGAGAGCCCGCGGCCAAGGCCCATGAGGCCATCAGCAACGCCGGCCGCAGCGCATCGACGCACCCGAGTGACGAGTTCAACCCGCGCCACACGTTCAACCAGTTCGTCATCGGTGATGGCAATCGCCTCGCGCATGCCGCGGCGCTGGCGGTCGCCGAGGCACCCGGCCAGGCTTACAACCCGCTGTTTCTGCACGCCCCACCTGGCCTCGGGAAGACCCATCTGCTCAACGCAATTGGCAACTACATCAGGACGTTCGATCCCGGCACCGCGGTCCGCTACACGACCGTCGAGGCCTTCACCAACGGCTTCATCGCTGCTCTGAAGGGTGAGGCGCTCGATCGCTTCAAACACCTCTACCGCGGTGTCGACGTGCTCCTCATCGACGACGTCCAGTTCCTCGCAAGCAAGGCCAAGACCGAGGAGGAGTTCTTCCACACCTTCAACGCCCTCTATGACTCGGGCCGGCAGTTGGTCCTCACCTGCGACCGCCTCCCCAGTCAGCTGACGGGGATCGAGCAGCGACTCCGTGAGCGCTTCGAGTCTGGCCTCGTCGCCCACCTGACGCCGCCGGACTCCGTCACCCGCACGACGATCCTGCGTAAGCGTGCCGCCGTCGACGACGTCCAGGTCGAGGACGACGCCGTCTTTGAGTTGATCGCAGAGCGCATCACGGACAACGTGCGGTCGCTCGAAGGGGCCTTCATCCGCATCGTCGCGCATCACTCGCTGACCGGACAGCCGATCGACAGCAACCTCGCCAACACGGTCCTCGATGCCATTCGGCCATCCGCCAAGCGATCACCCGGATCCGCAACAGCGGGCCCGCCGAGCATCGCTGAGATCCAGCAGATCGTCGCTGAGCACTTCAGCCTGGGCATCACCGACATCACCGGCACAAGCCGCCTCGGGCAGGTCGTCATGGGCCCGCCAGCTCGCCATCTACCTGGTGCGCGAGCTCACCAACACGCCGCTCCAGCGCATCGGCGACGCATTCGGCGGCCGTAACCATGCAACTGTCCTCCACGCGTGCAAGCGCGTTTCGGATCGCATCTCCGTCAACAACGACGACGCTGCCGACCTTCAAGAGCTCAGCGACGCCATCGGTTGTCGACAGTGACGACCGCGCTTGTTGACAGACTGAGCCGTTGGCCCGCACACAACTTTCGCCGCTATCTCCGTAGAAAGCCTGAGTTCTCAACAGCTTCTCTAGCCCCCTATGACTTCTACTTTCCTTCTAAGGAGTTCATCGTGAAGATTTCGCTCGACCGCGATGCGCTTCTCACTCAACTGCAGGCCGTCACCCGTGTCGCCTCGACGCGCACGGCGATCCAGGCGCTTTCCGGTGTCCAGCTTGCCGCCTGCCGGCTCGGTCTGCGAACTCCGCGCAACTGACACCGACGTCAGCCTCCGGGTCCCGCTCCCGGCTGAGATCACGCGTGAGGGCATGGTCGTCCTACCTGCACGCCTGTTGCTCGACGTTGTCCGGTCGCTGCCGCAACCATCCGTCTCGATGGAGCTTCGACCGGCAGAGCAGGACGTGGAACTGCTCTCAGGAAACGCCACGTTTCACATCCGCACCCTCCGTGCGGAGGACTTCCCGCCCTTCCCGGAGCTCGACCCCTCGTCGGCGATCTCGCTCCCGCTCGAGGCGTTTGTCGAGACCGCCACCAAGGTCTCGGGCTCGGCATCGCGCGATGAGACGCGCCCGGTCCTCACCGGCATCCTTGTCTCCGCATCGGGGAGCGAGGTGCGCATGGTCGCGACCGACTCCTATCGCCTGAGCGTCAAGGAAACCCCGCTCGAAACGCCGTTGGCAGCTGGATTCGAGGTGAACGTGCCGGCGCGTGCACTTCAAGAGCTCGCCGCGCCTTGCCGCTCACGCCGAGGATCAGAAGCTCACGATCAGTGTTCGCCAGAACCAGGTCGTGCTTCGCCCTCGGCGATATTGTCCTCTCCTCTCGCCTGATCGACGGGCAGTTCCCCAACTACCGCCAGCTGCTTCCCGAGGCATTCGAGCACGAGTTGCGGATCTCCGGCCCGGAGCTGCGTGACGTGGTGCGGCGGATCAGCCTGCTGGCGCAGAAGAACGCTCCGCTGCGGCTCGCGTTCGCTCCGGGTGAGCTGACGGTCTCGGCACAGACGCCCGATATCGGCGAGGCGCGCGAGTCACTGCCGGTGAACTTCCAGGGCGAGCCGCTCGAGATCGGCTTCAACCCCGAGTTCCTGCGCGACGGCCTTGATGCCATCGAGGACGCCGACGTCGCTACTGAAGCTGATCAGCGCCCTGCGCCCCGGCCTGCTCGAGGCCGGCGACGCGAGTGGCTTTGTCTACCTGATCATGCCGATCAGGCTCAACGTCTAAGGCCGATTCGGTCTCGTCCCGGGCGATGCGTGTCGTCTCCGTAAGCGTCCGCAACTTCCGCAGCTACGAAGCGGCCGCCGCCCCGCTGGGCGGCGGCTTATCGGTGGTCTGGGGGCCCAACGGCGCCGGTAAGACGAACATGCTCGAGGCCATCTACTTCGGCTGCACGGGTCGCTCCTGCCGCACCGGCAACGATCGCGAGCTGGTGCGTTTCGGTGCGGATACCGCGCGCGTCGTCGTGGCAGGCGGAGGACGAGCTGGGCAGCCACGAGCTGACTGTCGGCTTCACACCTGGCGAGCCCAAGCGCATGACGGCCGACGGAACTGCGGTCGAGCGGCTGCTCGACGCCCCGCAGCGCCCGCTCGTGAGCGTTTTCCTGCCCGATCGGCTGGAGCTGGTCAAGGGAGTCCCGGCGCTCAGACGGGCGCACCTCGACCAGTTCGTGACCGCGCTCTGGCCCGCGCGCGCAGCCACGCGCCGGGCGTACGCTCAGGCGCTCGCGCAGCGCAACGCGCTGATCGGCCGCCTCCGCGCCGGGCACGGATCGCAGGAGACGCTCGATTGCCTGGGACACCCAACTGGCCGAGACGGGCCTTGCGCTGATGGCCGACCGGCGGCAGGCCGTCGAACTCACCGCGGAGCCATTCGCCGACGTCTGCGAACGGCTCGGGCTGGACGGGAGCACCGGCCATCGCCTATCGCCCACGCTCGCGAGCGGCGACAACGGACGAGCTCGTCGCCGAGTTGCGCGAGCGCCTGGCCTCCGACCTGGAACGGGGCTTCACAGACCACGGACCGCACCGTGACGACCTCGCGATCACGCGCGAGGGCAGATCGCTACGCACCTACGGCTCACAGGGCCAGCAGCGACTCGGTCTGCTCGCGCTGCTGCTGGCTGAGCGCCGGGTGATCAGCGGGCAGCGACCGACGCGTGCCGCTCATGCTGCTCGACGATGTCATGAGTGAACTGGACCGCGACCGACGCGCGGCGCTCGTGGAGTTGCTTGCAGAGGGCGGCGGTCAGGCCCTGATCACAACGACCGACCTCGAGCATGTCCCTGGCGTATTCGCCCCGGGCGTGGCCCGCATCGCTGTCCAGGATGGCCAACTCGTCGAGGACGTCACCGCCCAGACGGCGGTCCGATGAGCCCGCGCCGGCGCTCTCCGCGCCCGCTCTCCGGCGCCCTCGAGGCGATGCCGGGGCGATTGGCAGCCGGCCTCTCCGCTCGGCCGCGCGCAGACCGCCTGGGACGAGATCGGACGCGTCTGGGAGGAGGTGATCGGTGCGCACGGCTCCTACATCGTCGAACGCACGAAGGTCGTCAGCCTGAAGGCCGGGGTGCTCACCGTGCGCTGTTCGGAGTCGGTCGTGGCCGACACGCTCGAGCTCGAATCTGAACGCGTACTCGAGCGTTTGAACGGTCGCCTCGCGGGCGACCGCGATCACGCGTCTGAAATGCGTTACAGGAAGCCGATGAAGCGACCCCGCTTTTTGCGCGATTTGCAGGCAAAACGCAAGCCCGTGGAGGGGCGATCTGGAGGCCGCCTATGTGCTATTCTTCTGTACACCAAGCTTTGACGCCCCGGCTCGCGAGCAGTCTTCTTGCGGTCGGGGCGTCTCAACGTCAATCGGAGGATCGTTGACGAACGAAGACGGCGCTGAGCGCCCCAATACCGCGCAGAGTTACGACGCCGAGAACATCCAGGTGCTCGAAGGGCTGCAGGCCGTACGCAAGCGC
The DNA here is from genome assembly GCA_963818135.1 of uncultured Actinomycetota bacterium. Taxonomy (GTDB): domain Bacteria; phylum Actinomycetota; class Thermoleophilia; order Solirubrobacterales; family Solirubrobacteraceae; genus Palsa-465. Next base: position 56,616 of record CAWFRF010000003.1, on the reverse strand, counting down.
CCCGGCATGTACATCGGTTCGACCGGTGAGCGCGGCCTGCATCACCTCGTCTACGAGGTTGTTGACAACTCTGTTGATGAGGCGCTCGCCGGGCGTAACGACACCGTCGAGGTGACGATCCATCCTGACAACTCGGTCACCGTCGTCGACCGCGGCGCTGGCATTCCCGTCGCGACGATGGAGAAAGAGGGCAAATCAGCTCTCGAGGTCGTGCTGACCGTGCTGCACGCCGGCGGCAAGTTCGGCGAGGGTGGCGGCTACAAGGTCTCCGGTGGCCTGCACGGCGTCGGCGTGTCGGTCGTCAACGCGCTCTCAGAGCGGCTCGACGCCGAGGTGCGACGCGACGGCTACGTCTGGACGCAGAGCTACGAGCGCGGCGTTCCCACTGGGCCCGGTCACCCGGGGCGAGCCGACCAGCGAGCACGGCACGACGATCACGTTCCTGCCCGACGCTGACATCTTCGAGTCGCTCGATTTCAACTTCAACACGCTCGAGGAGCGTCTGCGCGAGACGGCCTTCCTGACCAGGGACCTGCGCATCTCGATCGTCGACGAGCGTGGCGAGGGCGCCAGGGCCGCGTTCCACTACGAGGGCGGCATCACCGACTTCGTCGCCTACCTCAATGAGAACAAAGAGCCGATCCACAGCAAGGTCATCTCCTTCGAGGGAGAGTCCGACGAGGGCTCGGTCGAGGTCGCGATGCAGTGGAACGCCTCCTACCAGGAGTCGGTGTTCTCCTTTGCCAACAACATCAACACCCACGAGGGTGGCTCGCACCTGAGCGGCTTCCGCTCGGCGCTCGACCGGCGTCATCAACAAGTACGCGCGCGACATCGGCGAGCTCAAGGAGAAGGACGAGAACCTGAGCGGCGAGGACGTTCGCGAAGGCCTCACCGCTGTCATCTCCGCGAAGCTCGTCAGAGCCGCAGTTCGAGGGTCAGACCAAGACCAAGCTCGGCAACCCGGGCATGGCCGGCTTCGTGCAGTCGATCGTCAACGCCCGACTGGCTGAGTGGCTCGAGGAGAACCCGCAGGACGCGCGGCGTGTGATCCGCAAGGCCGTGTCCGCCGCGCAAGCGCGCGCGGCGGCACGCAAGGCACGCGACCTCACGCGGCGCAAGACCGTGCTCGGCAACTCGACCCTCCCCGGGAAGCTCTCCGACTGCTCGGTCAAGGATCCCTCGCTCGCGGAGATCTTCATCGTCGAGGGCGACTCGGCCGGCGGCTCCGCCGTCGACGCGCGCGACCGCAATACGCAGGCGATCCTGCCGCTGCGCGGCAAGATCCTCAACGTCGAGAAGAGCCGTATCGACAAGGTGCTCGGCAACACCGAGATCCAGGCGCTGATCACCGCGATCGGCACCGGCGTACGCGACGAGTTCGACATCGAGAAGGCGCGCTACCACAAGATCGTGCTGCTGACCGACGCGGACGTCGACGGCGCACACATCCGCACGCTCGCGCTGACCCTGCTGTTCCGGGAGATGCAGCCGCTGATCGAGGCCGGCTACGTGTACATCGCCAAGCCGCCGCTGTATCGGCTGACCCGCGGGCAGAAGCACCGCTACATCGAGCGTGACTCCGAGCTCGAGGAGATCCTGCTCGGCGACAAGTTCGAGAAGATCGAAGTGACCGATCACGACGGCAAGCAGTTCAAGCTCACCGAGGCGCGCTGGCAGCGCTTCACCCGCCTGCTCAAGCAGTACCAGGGCTGGGCTGCGGCACTGCGCACCGCCCACGGTCACGGCGTCGTCTCGTTCATGCAGCAGGCTCGCCTGCTCGAGGCCGGCGTCACCGAGCGTCGACGCGCTGCGAACGCACCTGGCGGCCAACGCGACGCCCGAACGGTCACGCGTACACGACCGAGCTGCTGTCCGAGGATCCGTTCGAGATCGTCGTCAAGACGATTGAGACCAAGACGGGCATGGCGACCACGCACCGCGTACGCCGTGCCGTCCTCGACGCCAACGAGTACGGCCGTCTTGCGCGCGTGCACGAGGATCTCGCCGGCCTGGTCGGCAGTCCGCCGTTCCACATCAAGCTCGGCGACAACGCCTTCGATGCGCGTCTCCTTCGAGGAGTTGCGCGAGGGCGTGCTGGAGGTCGCTCAGAAGGGCGTCTCGTACTACCGCTTCAAGGGCCTCGGCGAGATGGATCCGGAGGAGCTCCGCGAGACGACGATGGATCCGGCCTCGCGCACGCTCGTGCAGGTGACCATGGAAGATGCCAGCGCCGCGGACCGCGTGTTCTCGATGCTGATGGGCGATCAGGTAGAGCCCCGCCGCCAGTTCATCGAGGAGAACGCCCGCCTCGTCAGCAACCTGGACGTATAGCAAGGGGATTTGTAGATGGCCACGATTGACACCCTCGGCGGCGGCAACATCGAGCCCCGCGGGCTCGAGGAGGAGATGCGCTCCGCGTATCTCGACTACGCGATGTCGGTCATCGTCGGGCGCGCGCTGCCCGATGTGCGCGACGGACTGAAGCCCGTCCATCGTCGCGTCCTGCACGTCATGAACGAGAACGGCCTGCAGCCGTCGCGCAAGCACGTCAAGTGCGCCCAGATCGTCGGCGACGTGATGGGCAAGTACCACCCGCACGGCGACAGCGCCATCTACGACACGCTCGTGCGCCTCGCTCAGAGCTTCTCGATGCGCTACAAGCTCGTCGACGGGCACGGCAACTTCGGCAACATCGACGGCTGGCCTGCGGCCGCGATGCGCTACACCGAGGCGCGCCTCGAAAAGCTGGCGACCGAGATGCTGCGGGACATCGACCAGGACACGGTCGACTTCGTCCCCACCTATGACGGCAACACGCGCGAGCCGGTGGTGCTTCCCGCTCGCTTCCCGAACCTGCTCGTCAACGGCAGTTCGGGCATCGCCGTCGGCATGGCGACCAACATCCCGCCGCACAACCTGCGCGAGGTGATCGCGGCGACGATCGCCTACATCGACGATCCGTCGATCGACCTCGAGGGCCTGATGCAGCACATCAAGGGCCCAGATTTCCCAACAGCCGGCACGATCCTCGGACGCGACGGCATCCGTGACGCGTATGCGACAGGACGCGGCAGGGTCCGCGATGCAGGGCAAGGCGCACATCGAGCCGATCGGCCAGGGCAAGGAGGCGATCATCGTCACCGAGCTCCCCTTCCAGGTGCGCAAGGGCGGCGACGGCGGCCTGATCGAGAAGCTCAGCAACCTGGTCGAGGAGAAGAAGATCCCCGAGATCAGCGACCTCCGCGACGAGTCCGACCGCCGCGGCATGCGCATCGTGATCGAGCTCAAGCGCGAAGCGATCCCCAAGGTCGTTCTCAACAAGCTCTACAAGCACACGCCGCTGCAGACCACGTTCGGCGTGAACATGGTCGCGCTCGTTGACAACGTGCCGCGCACGCTGTCCCTGCGCGAGGTGCTCGGCCATTACGTCGATCACCAGCGCGAGGTGATCGTGCGCCGCTCGAAGTTCGAGCTGCGCCACGCCGAGCAGCGCGCCCACATCCTCGAGGGCCTGCTGATTGCCCAGGACAACCTCGACGAGGTGATCGCCCTGATCCGTGGCTCGCGCGATCCCGAGCAGGCGCGTATCGGCCTGGTCGAGCGGTTCGAGTTCACCGTCGTGCAGGCCGAGGCGATCCTGCAGCTGACGCTGCGTCGCCTGACCGCGCTCGAGGCCGACAAGATCAAGCAGGAGCACGCTGATCTGCTCGAGCGGATCAGGGAGTTGCGTGAGATCCTCGGCGACGAAGCCAGGGTCTACGGGCTGATCAAGGACGAGCTGACCGAGATAGCCGAGACCTACGGCGACGACCGCCGTACCCTCATCACCCACGCCGAGGGCGAGATCGACATCGAGGACCTGATCGCCGATCAGCAGATGGTCATCTCGATCACGCACTCCGGCTACATCAAGTCGCTTCCGCTCTCGACCTACCGGCAGCAGCATCGCGGTGGCGTCGGCGTGACCGGGATGGACACCAAGGACGACGACTGGATCGAGCACCTGTTCGTGACGTCGACGCACGACTTCCTGCTGTTCTTCACCAACCGCGGCAAGGTCTACCGGCTCAAGGTCTACGACCTGCCCGAGCAGTCGCGCACCGCGCGCGGGCGCGCACTCGTGAATCTGCTGCCGCTGCGCGAGGGCGAGCGCGTCCAGTCAGTGCTCAACACGCGTGACTTCACCGAGGGCAAGTACCTCGTTTTCGCCACCCGCAAGGGCATGATCAAGAAGACTGCCTTCCTCGCGTACAACACGCCGATCAAGGCCGACGGCATCATCGCCATCAACATTCGCGACGACGACGAGCTGATCGCCGTGCGCAAGACCAGTGGTGACGACGACATCATCATGGTCTCCCGCTCCGGCCAGGCATCGCGCTTCCGTGAAGGGCAGGTGCGCGCGATGGGCCGCGACACCTCCGGCGTCCAGGGCATGAACGTCAAGGCGAAGGGCAACGCGGTGCTGGCGATGGACGTCGCCCGCGACGACCAGGAGCTGCTGGTCGTAACCGAGAACGGCTACGGCAAGCGCACCCTCATCTCCGAATATCCGGTCAAGGGACGCGGCACGATGGGCGTCAAGACGATCCAGCTGACCGAGAACAAGGGCGCGCTGGCAGGCGCCCTGGTCGTGCGCGAGCACCAGGAGCTCGTCTTCATCTCGCAGGGCGGCATGGTCCAGCGCACCTCGGTGCGCGGCATCAGCCGCTATGGCCGCGCCTCGCAGGGAGTCAAGGTGATGAACATCCGCGACGACGATCAGGTCAGCGCTGTGGCGCTCGTGGTCGAGAGCGAGGACGCGACCGAGGCCGATGTCGCCGGGGCCATGCCCGGCGAGCCCGGAGTCGACATCAACGATCTGCCCAATGGCGACGCGGATGCGGACGGCGTGATCGCGGTCGACGAGGCCGACGCCGATCAGGCGGACCTCACCGACAGACGACGACGACGAAGACGGCATGACCGACGAAGACGACCTGACCGACGAAGACGAGTAGCGATCAGGCGGCGTAGCGCTGGGCCGACCGGGCTCGCGCCTTCGCCGCCTCGACCTCGCGGTCCTTCGGAGCAGCCGTGGTCTCGAGGTCGGCCAGCAGGTGGCCGGAGATATGGGCGATCTCGTGGACGGCGCGGTTGAACGCCTCCTCGTTTGCCTTCGACGGCTTGGTGAAGCCGCTGATCTTGCGAACGTATTGGAGTGCTGCCGCCTCGACCTCGGCGCTCGTCGCGGGTGGGTCGAAGTTGTAGAGCGTCCTGATGTTTCTGCACATGACGTTCAGCCTACAGCGGTTGGTGGGTCTGGTCGTTGGGTCGCCGAAAGGCATGGCTCACCGGGAGCGTCCCCCAAGGCGGTGGCCTCACTGGGCGCTGCAACGACGGTTCTCCGACGCCAGACAGGCGAGGCATCCACCCGCTAAATGCCCAACGCCAAGTAAGCGAAGCGCCCCGTCGACGGCGCCTGTCTCACCGCGCGCTGTTGCAGTGAGCGTTCTTCGGACCCGAAGAACGCAAGCAAGCCCGCCCGTTAAACACGAAGGGCGCCGTCGACAAACGGCGCCCTTCGCCACTACTTGGCTGGCATCGCTGATCTGGCACGTCTTCGCCGAAGGGACCAATCCCGGCACCAGACCAGTGGTGTCACGGTGGGACTCCGCCAAGGGCGGTCAGCCATCCGACCTAGGGGCCGGACACCTCCAGGGTCCCGCAAGTACTGTCAGACAGGTGGACCACCTCCTTTCTCTGGTGACTCACTACCTTACAACGCCCGGCGGCAGACATCGTCACGAAACACACGTTTGCACCCGCCAACTTGCGGAGGTTTTCTGAGCGCTCGGGCGGCGACTGAGCGGCTCGGCGCCGCGACTGACGCAGCTCGGGCGCGGTGAGCGGCTCAGGCGGCGAGCGAGCCGGTCGCGCTGCCCGACAGGTACTGCTTCCAGGTCGCCGGGATCGTGGGGCTGGCGACCTGGATGAAGATGTCCGGGTTTGGCGTGCGCGGCGATCGCGCGAGGATCATGCCCGCCTGGCGCGGCAACGCGTCGCCCTTGCGGCGGTTGCAGGGCGCACAGGCGGCGACGATGTTGTCCCAGGTCGAGCCCCCGCCCTTCGAGCGGGGGACCACGTGGTCCACCGTGAGTTGCGTGCGCGAGCCGCAGTACTGGCAGGTCCAGTCGTCGCGCGCGAACACGGCGCGGCGCGTGATCTTGCGCCGCTGGCTGTCGCGCGGCACCTTGACGTAGGTCACGAGCCGGATCACAGCGGGGCGCGTCAGCGTCGTGTTGGCCGAGTGCAGTTCGCGCTCGGTCTGTTCGACGACCTCCGCCTTCTCCTTCAGGAGCAGGACCACGGCGCGGCGCACGGTGCACACGTTGATCGGTTCGTACGTCGCGTTGAGGACGAGCACCCGGCCACCGTCAGGTCCGCGTCGGTGGTGCTCAGCGAGCGACGCGGACCGTGGTGGGACTGGTATTGGGGAGCCCATCGCGCCGATAAGTCTACTGGGCATACGGACAAGTGCCCGTCAATGCGAGCTAAAGATGCAGCCAAAAACGGTGCATCGCGGACGCCCAGTGGGGACGGCATCTTTGGCGCCACCGCGGCAATTCCATTTGCGCGTGTAAAGGATCGCGGGCCTTGGGCCGATGAGGCGCCCGGGACTGGACCGCACAAGGAGTGCAGGGAAGGAGAGTGCCCTCGATGGATGAGAACCATCTCGAGGAGAAGCTGAAATACGGAAGTCAGCTGCCCGGGTCCGACGGTGCCGGCGCCGGACGTGGTCCGCATCGGCACGCGGCTCTACGAACGTCGCGGCGATGTGGTCAGCCGCAGCGACGTGCTCAACCGCAACGGAAAGGTCCAGCTCGACGCTGCCGCGCACGCGAGCGTGGCTCGTGTGATCGAGGTCTCCACCGAGGCATTCGCCCGCTGGATGGCCGGCGAGGGCAAGGAGACCGCACGCGAGGTGGGACAGGAGGCCGCCACGATCTTCGGCCAGCTCGCGATCCAGCGCGAGGCGCCGCTCAACGAGATCACCAAGCGCACGCTGCGCTGGCGCGACGCCGCGCGCGAGGTGCTCGATGAGATCGCCGACGAGCTGGGCGCCACTGACGAAGCCCGCCGTGAGGCGCACCGCATGCTGCAGCGCTCCGCGGACGTGACCCTGGTGCGACTCTGCGAGGCGTTCGAGGGCGAGCGCTCCCTGATCGACGATGAGCTCGCGCGGCGCCAGCAGGAGCTCGTGTTCATGGCCACCCATGACGCGCTCACCGGACTTCCCAACCGCACGCTGATCCTCGATCGTGCCGAGCAGCTGATCGCGCGCGCCCGCCGCGACCGGCAGCTGTGCGCCGCTCTGTTCGTCGACCTCGACGGCTTCAAGGCGGTCAACGACGGCCTCGGCCACCGCGCCGGCGACGAGCTGCTGCGCTCCGTCGCGGCACGGCTCGAGAGCACGATCCGCGAGGCCGACACGCTCGGGCGGCTCGGCGGCGACGAGTTCGTGATCCTCGCCGACGGCATCGCGCTCGCCGCCGGCCCAGAGCTGGTGGCTGAGCGCATCCTCGACGCCCTCAAGGAGCCGTTCGAGATCGACGGCTCACACACCGGACATCTGGCGATCACCGCGAGCATCGGCGTCGCACTCGCCGACGGGCACAGCGCCGCCGATCTGCTGCGCGACGCCGACGTCGCGATGTATCGCGCCAAGCTGGCCGGCAAGAACCGCTACATCGTTTACGAGACGGGCATGCAGGATGCGGCCCACGCCCGGATGGAGATGGAGATGGACCTGCGCGAGGCCGTGGCCAAGCAGCAGTTCTACCTTGTCTACCAGCCGATGTTCGACCTTGATGGGCTCGCGCCGATCCGGATGGAGGCGCTGCTGCGCTGGGACCGACCAGGCTCGCGGCCGGCCGGCCCAGACCAGTTCGTGCCGCTGCTCGAGGAGTCCGGGCTGATCGCCGAGGTCGGCCGCTGGGTGCTGAAGGAGGCCTGCACGTGCTGCGCCAACTGGGCGCCGCGATGGGCTTGACATCGGCGTCGCCGTCAACGTCTCAGCCGTCCAGCTCGAGCAGCGACTCGTTCGTCGAGGACGTAGCCGACGCGCTCGAGGAGAGCGGAATCGACCCGACCTCGCTGACGATCGAGATCACCGAAACCGCGCTGATGCGGGACGCCGAGAAAACCGCCGAGCGGCTGCGCACGATCAAGCAGCTCGGCGTGCGGCTCTCGATCGACGACTTCGGCACCGGCTACTCCTCGCTCGCCTACCTGCAGCGCTTTCCGGTGGACGAGCTGAAGATCGACCGATCGTTCATCTCGCAGATCGAGAGCTCAGCCCAGCGCGACGCGCTGATCCGCACGTTCGTACAGCTCGGGCGCTCGCTCAAAATCGAGACGATCGCGGAGGGCATCGAGGATGAGGCACAGCTGATGCGGCTCCAGGCCGAGCGCTGCGACATCGGTCAGGGCTTCCTGTTCGCCCGGCCGATGGCGGCCGATCAGTGCCGCGAGTTCGTTGAGCGCTGGGCCGCTACGCCGCGGGGAACGAGCCGAGCGTCCGCAGGACATTGACGCGGCCGCGCAGTCCGGCGAGCGCATCGAGCACCTGAGCGTCGCTGTCACGGCCGTCGAGGTCGGCAAAGAACATGTATTGGCCGAGCCCCGCGCGCAGTGGACGCGACTCGATCCGGGTCAGGTTGACGCCGCGGAACGCGAGCTCCGAGAGGCAACTGACCAACCAGCCCGGCGACTCGGTGCCCGCCCCCCAGAAGACGATCGCCGTCTTCCACGCGGCGTCGGCTCCGGGGGTCGTGCCCGGCACGCCGGGCTCGGCACCATCGCGTGCCAGCCAGGCAAAGCGCGTCTGATTGCCGGTGACGTCCTCGATTCCGGCCTCCAATACGACGCAGTCGTAGAGCTCCGCGGCGAGCCGCGTGCCGATCGCCGCCCAGCGGTGGCGAATCCGCTCGGTGACGAGCCGCACCGCCTCTGCGGTCGAGCTCGAGGTCATCACCCGCGCCTCGGGCAACCTCGCGCGAATGAACTCGCGACATTGGGCGGTTGCCTGCGGGTGGGAGATCACCACCTCGATCTGGTCGAGCGGAAGTCGCTCCTGCGCGATCAGGCACTGCTCGACGCCGAGCACGGTCTCACCGATGATGCGGACGTCCTCTGCCTCGAAGACCAGCGCGTCGAGCGTCACGTTCACGGACCCCTCGAGCGAGTTCTCGATCGGGACGACACGCCCGCTCGACGGTGCCGTCGTGCACCGCCAGCACCGTGTCGTGGATCGTCTCCTGGGGCACCAGTTCGAGCTCCTGCGCGAGCGGTGCGCTCAACGCCGCGGCCTGGGTGAAGGTCCCTTCGGGACCCAGATAGCCGACGCGCATAGGCTGCTCAGCCCGCCGCCGCGTCCTGCTGGTTGCCCGTGACGCCGGCGTCGGGCTGGAGCGCAAGCCGCATCGCCTCGCTCTCCTCGGGGGAGAGCTCGAGCTCCGGCCTGGCCATTGCGGATCTGCTTGGCGTACAGCCGAGCGGTGTCGCGATGGTGGATCGAGGAGAGCACGACCCCGGATCGGGTCGCATCGAGCAGGGCGATCGAGGTCGACTGTCTGTCCGGACATCTCGCCGTAGGCGTCGTAGCGGACCAGCGCTCGGTGCGCGATGGTGCCGTCCAAACGGGTCTCGGCGTGATCCATGCGCTGGTCGAGCCTGGTCCCGAAGTCCTCCACGTACTGCGCCAGCGAGTCGTACGAGGACTGCAGATGCGCCGCGTGTGCCACGAGGTCACGCGAGCTGTCGCCGAGGACCGCCCGCTGCGCGGCCTTGAGCTTGCGCATCGCCACCGTCAGGCCGATCGACCAACCCACCGCAATCACCGCAACCGCACCCGACGCGACCGCAACGATCCCGGCTGTGGTGTTGAGGTTGTCCACGCCCCCAATATAAGCCGAGGGGGCCGCTTTCGGTCAGTTGAAGATCACCGAATACGTGATGACGTTGTTGGTGAGGTTGGTCTCGCCGGGCACCTTGTCGACCCGGGCTGTCACCGAGTAGGTCCCCTGCGTCGGGTCAGAGGGCAGCGTCACGGTGCAGTTTGCCGACTGCTGCTTGATCGTCTCAGGGATCGTCGACGTGCCGGTGTCGCTGAGGCCGGCGATCGTCACCGAGCAGCCAACGTCCAACTCGTTGAAATCGCCGCCATTGGTCACATTCAGGACCCACGTCCGCGCGTTGTTGGCGGGGATCGTGTTGGTCGACGTCGGGCTCAGCTGCGTGCCGTCGACGGTGACGTAGTTGAGCGAGTGCCCGTGCAGGCCGGGCTGGTCGTTGTTCTGGTTGGCCTGCGCGGTCGACTGCTGCGCGCCGATCGTGTCCGCGATCCAGCTCGACTGCAGCCATCCCAGATCGGGAATGATCTGCCCGGGGTTGATCGGCTGTTCGCCGGCGGCGGCGTCGGAGCCGACCTTGATGCCGTCGGCGTTGAGCGCCTTGGCGATGTTGGTGGCGACAAAGCTCTTATAGATCACATCGGAGCCGTACAGCTTGGACGTGCCGACGGAGATGTTGTAGACCGCGTCCTTGCTGGTTTGCTTGTTGGCGGCCTTCGGTGCGTTGAGCGCGATGTCCGCGATCGCCTGCGCGCGGAGCTGCATGACCGACAGCAGCGCGCTCTGCGCGGCCGCCATCTGGCTCGGCACGCTCAGGTGCTCGGCCTGGCTCAACTGGGCATTGGCGTTCGAGGCCTGAGTGGTGAGCAGGGTGCTGGAGTTGAGATTGCCGTTGGTCAGGTTGTCGAAGACGTGGCCGCCGTTGCTGTCCGAGGCGCTGATCAGGTTGTAGACGCTCGCGTTGTAGTTCTTCAGCGAGGTTGTGGTCGCGCTGCTGGAGCAGCTCTTCACCAACACGGCAAGCAGAATCACGATCACGACGATGACGCCGACTGCAACGAGTCGGCGCGTCTGCACGTCCTGCGGATGTTGGCTGCCCGGCGGCCGTCCCGATCCCCCTGGGGGTCGACCAGACCGCTGCTGTCGCGGGCGCGACACGCTGCGTGGACGTCTGGTCTCCGGACGGGGAGTCGGTTCGGGTTCGTCGGCCTCGTCGAAGAACGACAAGTGGTTTTCCTGCTCCTTGCGGGATCTTTAAGTGGGCACCAGTAATAGCGGCTATCCCATCGGCTAGGCAACTTCGCAAGCGGCCATGCAAGCCATCGCGATGTCGCGTCTTTCCGCAGGGACCTGCGCAGGCGCTCCGAACATCATTAACACGTGAGAGCGAGCCAGCTACCCACTCGGCACCTCGGCGAGGAGCCGACGGCGGTCAACCCCTCCCGCGCCGGCACCAACCGGGAGTTCGGCGACGCTCCGACACGACTCCTTCAGACAGGTCGCGGTGGCCCGACGGCCGAGCCGACCCTGGTGATGGACCGCTACCGCCTCACCAAGCGCCTGGGTAGCGGCGCGTTCGGCACCGTCTGGTCGGCCCGCGACGAGCGCCTCGACCGCGACGTCGCGGTGAAGGTGCTCCCCCGCGAGCGCGTGATCCACGCCCGCTTCGAGCGCGAGGCTCGCGCGGCGGCGCGGTTGCAGCACCCTGCGATCGTCACGCTCTATGAGGCGGCGGTCGATGACGAGGGTGCCTACCTGGTCTCCGAGCTCGTACGCGGGCGTACGTTGGATGCGCTGCTCGAGCAGGGGAAGCTGTCGGACAGGGAGATCCTCGAGGTGGGCGTCTCGCTCTGTGACGCGCTCGCCCACGCTCACGCGCAGGGCGTCATCCATCGCGACGTCAAGCCATCGAACGTGCTGGTGCCGAGTCGCAGTGCGGGCTCGGGTGATCGGGCCAAGCTCACCGACTTCGGCGTTGCGCACGTGATCGGCGGCGCCACGCTCACGCACACCGGCGACATCGTCGGCACGCTCGCCTACATGGCGCCCGAACAGGCGGACGGTCGCGAGGTTGGCCCGGAGGTAGATCTCTACTCACTCGCGTTGGTGCTCTATGAGGCCCTCACCGGCGTCAACCCGCAGGAGCAGGGCCGCCGTCGCCGCACCGGCGCGTTCGTGCCGCCGCTGCGCCGTCAGCGCCGCGACCTCGACCGCCGCCTTGCAGCCGGCATCGACCAGGCTCTGCGGCCGCGACCATACGAGCGCGGCGCCATCCTCGATCTGCGCCAGGCGCTGCTGGGCTCGCTCGATCAGGTCGACGACACGCCTGGCGTCGTGGCTCCCGGCTGGCGCGCCGACCACGACGACACCTGGATTCAGGACGAGCCGGGCCCGGAGTGGCGCGAGCGCCAACCCGATGACGCTCCCCGCCTGCGGTTCTCCAGGGCTGAGGGAGGCCCCGCCCGCTCCAGCAGCGCTGCGGTTGCGACCCTGAGTGCCTCCTGGCTTCCACGCGGCGCCAACGCCGCCGCCGCCGGTCTCGGCGCCGCCTGGCTTAGCACCCACCTCTGGCACCACGCACCGGTGACGCCCGCGGTTCTGGGTCTCGTCGCGGCCGTATTCGGCCTGTTGCTGCCGCTCACCGGCTCGCTGCTGACGGCCGTCGCGCTCGGAGCGGTGTCGCTCGCCGGTGCGCTGCCGGCGGTGGTGGCGCAGCTCGGGGGACGCTGGTGGCAGCGGGCGCTGTTCGCCGCCGCCGGTTTCTGTGTCCTGATCGGCGTCTCGCGCGCGACGCATCACGACCTCTATTGGCTGCCGGCCCAGATCCCGCCGCAGCACGCGCGTGCGCTGGCCGCGATCGGCGTGTGGGCCGCCGCCGCGGCGGTTCAGCCGCTGCTGCGCCTACCTCGCTTCCCGATGCTGGATCTGATGCTGGCCGTCGCCTGGTCGGTGGCGCTGGTGATCGGTGTCGAGGCCGCGGGCGCGCGCCCGATCGTCGGTGAGCTCCCGGGAGCGCTCGTTGCGACCGCGATCGTCGCCTGGCGGCCATTGCTAACGATCCTTGAAGAAACCCGAGGTTACGCGGGTATACATAGCGGCGTTGAATAGCATCAATGGTTGGACACGCAGGATCTGCGCCAACCGACCGACCAAGGCCTGCAAAACCAAATGCCCGTCCTCAGGAATCTCGAAAGCATGATCGCCGGAGTCGTCGAAGGCACGTTCAGTCGTGTCTTCCGGTCCGAGGTGCGTCCTGTGGAGATCGCCCGCAAGCTGGCGCGGGAGATGGAGGAGCATCAATACACCACGCTCTCCCGGACGTACGTCCCCAACGAGTACCGCGTGTATCTCTCGCCGCGTGACCGCGAGCGCTTCAGCACGTATGAGGATGCGCTGGCAGATGAGCTCGCGGGTTACCTGCTCGAGCATGCCCGCCGCGAGCGCTTCGCGCTGCTCTCCCGCCCGCTGATCGAGTTCGAGACCGACGAGCGCCTTGGCCTGGGCGAGTTCGGCATCGAGACAGCGGTGGTCCAGCCCGAGGACGAGGAGCCGCCTCCGGCGAAGCCGCGCGCAGCCGCACCAGCGCCGGCACAGGAGCAAGAACCGGAGCCGGTGGGGCGCACGATGGTGTTCAGCGCCGCACAGCGGATCGCCGAGCCGCTCGAGGAGGCGGCGACGGTGCGCCCGCAGCGGGCGCTGCTGATCTATGGCGGCCGGCGACTGATGGTCGGCCCACGGGGCGCGACGCTCGGCCGCAGCCGCGAGTCTGAGATCGTGATCGACGATGCCAACGTCTCGCGCAAGCATGCCGAGCTGCGGCCCCGCGGGGGAGCGTGGGTGATCAGCGACCTCGGCTCGACCAACGGCACGCGTCTGAACGGCCGCCCGGTCCACAGCCCGGAGGTCGTGCGACCCGGCGACGAGATCGAGGTCGGGTCCTCCGTCATCACCTTCGAGCTCGAGTAGCGAGCGGATGCTCCAGCCAGTCTCAGTCGGACTCAAGTTCGGCTTCCTGATCGTTCTCTACCTGTTCCTGTTCTGGGTCGCCGCCAGCACGCTGTTCGACCTGCGCCGCGGGTTCGGCGGCCGGCGCGAGGGTGGCGCCGCCGTCGGCGAGGCGACCAGCATCCACCAGACGGTGGACCCGCTGGCGGCGCTCGAGGGTGACTTCGAGCCGCGACTTGTCGTCGACCAGGCAGAGGGTCACGAGGCGGGCGTCGCATATGACCTGATGGACCCGGTCACACTCGGCCGCGGAAGCGTCGAGCTGAAGCTCGAGGACCCGTTCGCGTCCACCCGTCACGCCAAGATCACGCGTCAGGGCCGGACCGTCGTGATCGAGGATCTCGGCTCGACGAACGGCACGTACCTGAACGGCGAGGCGCTCACCGGACCGCAGCCGCTGCACGACGGCGACCGCATCCGCATCGGCGACTCTCAGTTCACCTACTTCCAGTAAAGCCCGCAGATGCTCAGAGCCGTAGAGACAACCGTGCGTACAGACGTCGGGCGCCAGCGCCGCGGCAACGAGGACTCGAGCTACGCCCACGCGCCTGTATTTGTGGTCGCTGACGGCATGGGCGGCGCTCAAGCCGGCGAGGTCGCGTCGCAGATGGTGGTGCGAGTCCTTCGTTCAGGGGCTCCCGCACGACGGCACCCCTGAGGAGCGGCTCTCGGTGGTGGTGCAGCGCGCCAATCGAGACATCCATGACCGCTCTCACACCGAAGTCGAGAGCGCCGGCATGGGCACGACCGTTACCGCCGCCTACCTCGATGAGGACTCGGTCGCGCTCGCACACGTCGGCGACAGTCGCGCCTACCTGCTGCGCGACGGCGAGCTTTCGCGCCTGACCGAGGACCACTCGCTCGTTGAGGAACTATTGCGCGGCGGCAAGCTGACGGAGGAGGAGGCGCTCGAGCATCCCCAACGCTCCGTGATCACGCGGGCACTGGGCATCGAGCCGATCGTCGAGATCGACACGTGGACCTACCCGCTGCGCCCCGGCGACGTGGTGCTGCTGTGCAGCGATGGGCTCACCTCGATGATCAGCGAGCAGCAGATGCAGGAGGTGATGGTTGAGGCGCCCGACCTGGATACGGCTGCAAATCGGCTGATCGATGCCGCCAACGAGGCGGGCGGCCGCGACAACATCACGGTCGTCCTCTTTCGCGTCGACCTGGCCTCCGGCGCCGAGCTACCGGTGGACCAGCCGACGATCATCACGCCCGCGGTGGTGGGCGAGCAGCCCGCGCGCGCCGAGATCGCGGCGCGACCGGCCAAGCGAGCCCGAGTGCAGGGGTGGAAGCCGCATATGCCTTCCGGTTTCGTGCAGCCGGCCAAGAAGGAGCGTCACTTCGGCTTGCTCGGCAAGACTGTCGCGGGGCTCACAGCGCTGCTGGTCGTGCTCGGCCTGATCGGCGCCGGCGGCTATCTCGCGAGCCGCCAGCTGTACTTCCTCGGCACCAACGGGCAGGGCACCGTGGTCGTGTACCGCGGCTTCCCCTACGTCCTGCCACTGGGCATCCCGATGTACGAGACCTACTACGTCTCCGGCGTGCCCGCCTCGACGATCCCTGCCAAATACCGCTCGAACCTGCTCAACCACGCGATGCGGAACCAGACCAGCGCGATCCAGCTGGTCAACGACATGGAGCTGGGTCAGATCAACAAATGAGGGCGCGCAACTGGGAGCTGTTCGGGCTGATTCCGGCTGCGCTGTTGCTTTCGGCGGGATTTGCGGCCGTCTACATCCAGCGCTCGAACCAGCTCTCGACGACTTCACTCATCTATGGCGCCGTGTTCCTGGGTCTGTGCCTGGCCGCGCACATCTTCATCCGCATCACCCTGCCCTACGCCGACCCCTTCATCTTCCCGCTGGTCGCGGTGCTCGCCTGCTTCGGGATCGTGATGGTCTACCGCATCAACGGAACGACGCTGGCGCGAGACCAGGCGCAGTGGTTCGTGCTGGGTCTCGCGCTGTTCGCGGGAACCGTGCTCTGGTGCCGGGACTATCGCAAGCTCGAGAACTACCGCTACCTGATCATGATCGCCTCGCTGGTGCTGCTCGCGCTGCCGCACGTGCCGCACTTTGGCGAGCAGGTCAACGGGGCGTACCTGGCGGTCCACCTCCCGGGGATCACCTTCCAACCGACTGAGTTCGGCAAGGTCGGGCTTGTGATCTTCCTGGCCTCGTACCTGCGCGACCACCGCCAGGCGCTGGCGTCGGGCCGTCGGATCCTCGGCTACCGCGTCCCGCCGCTCAAGCATCTTGGTCCACTGCTCGTCCTCTGGGGCGCGGCGATGCTCGTCCTCATCCTGCTCCACGACATCGGCTCGTCGCTGATGTTCTACGGCGCGCTGCTGGCGATCCTGTACGTCGCCACCGATCGGATCTCATTCGTGCTCGTCGGGGTGCTGGCGTTCGCCGGCGGAGCCTGGTATCTGGGGACGCACATCGCCCACATCGACGCACGCGTGCAGGACTGGCTGCACACGTACAACCCGCACGTCTACGGCGTGCTCGGCGGCAGCCTGCAGGTCGCCAACGGCACGTTCTCGATGGCCGCCGGCGGCCTGTTCGGTCAGGGGTTTGGCCAGACGCTCCTGACGGTTCCTGGAACCACGAACCCCTACATCCCGGTCCCGAACACGGACATGATCTATGCGGTGATCACCGGCGACCTCGGCCTGTTCGGGGCCGCCGCGCTGCTGCTCACCTACATGCTGCTGGCGGCACGGGGCTTCAAGACGGCGGTGCTTGCACGCGACTCCTTTTCGAAGCTGCTCGCGGTGGGCCTGTCGTCGGTTCTGGCGCTGCAGGTGTTCGTGATCGTCGGTGGGGTCACGCGCGTGATTCCGCTGACCGGAGTGCCGCTCCCGTTCGTCTCCTACGGTGGCTCCTCGATCCTCGCCAACTTCGTGCTGGTGGCGCTGTTGCTGCTCATATCCGACCGGGCGCGCCGACCCGCGGCGCAGTCGTGACCCGCGTGGTGAAGACCTCATGAACCGCTCGATCGTCCGCCTCTTCGGCGTGGTGATCCTCCTGTTCGCGATCCTGGTCGTGTGGACCTCGCGCTGGACCGTGTTCAGCGCCACCGCACTCAACAAGAATCCGCTCAACCAGCTCTCGTATTTCGCGTCGCTGAAGGTCAAGCGAGGGGTGATCTACGCGGACAACGGCGAAGTGCTGGCCAGGTCGCTGAAGGCCCAGGGAGGCACGTGGAGGCGCGTCTACCCGCAGGGATCGCTGTTCTCGCAGGTGGTCGGTTTCTACTCGCAGAGGTTCAGCACGACGGGGCTCGAGTTGGCTCGCAATTCCGAGCTCTCCGGCCGCACGAAAAGCGCGCTCGCCAACGTCTTCGGCTCATTCAACGGTACGCCGAAGGTCGGTGACGACGTGCACACGACGCTTGACCCCAAGGCGCAGGCGCTGGCCCGCCAGTTGCTGCACGAAACCATCTCGTCAACCGGCGCCACGTCGGGCTCTGTCGTCGCGATCGTGCCGCAAACAGGTGCGGTGAAGGTCATGTACTCCAGTCCGACGTACAACGACAACGACCCGAATCCAGTGGCGTGCGAGAAAACGCCTGGCTGCAGCCAGTTCTTCAACGCCACACAGGGCCGCTATCCGCCGGGTTCCACGTTCAAGCTCATCACCACCACGGCGGCGCTCGACAGCGGCCGCTACACCCCGTACTCGGTTTTCAACGGCGACTCTCCGGTCACGATTTCTGGACATCCGCTGGAGAACGATGGGAACGCCAACTACGGCCAGGTGACACTGACAAAGGCGCTGACGGACTCGATCAACACGGTCTACGGTCCGCTCGGGGTTACGCTCGGCCCGGACCTCATGCAGAAATACATGGAGCGATATGGCTTCTATTCGGTTCCGCCGCTCGACTATCCGGTCGCCCAGATGTCCCCGAGCGGGTCGCTCTTCTACCCGCACAGCTGCTTCGGCAACAAGCAGACGAAGCTGCTCCCTGTCACCAGCTCATGCGTCGACCTCGGTCGCACGGCGATTGGTCAGGCGAATCTTGCTGTGACGCCGTTGCAGATGGCGATGGTCGTCTCCGCGATTGCCAACGATGGCAAGCTGATGCAACCGAGGTTGGTCAGCAAGGTGGTCAACAGTGACGGTCAGACAGTGCAGACCGTGTCGCCCCTGGAGGACGACCAGGTGATGAAGTCGAAGGTAGCTCGGCAGCTCCAGGTGATGATGCGGGATGTTGTCGAGGAGGGAACCGGGACGGCAGCCAATCTCGAGGGCCTGAACATCGGCGGGAAGACCGGCACGGCGTCGACCGGCGGTACCAGGGACGGCCAGCCGCTGGACGATGCGTGGTTTGTCGGATTCCCCGAGAGCGACCCGAGGGTCGCGGTCGCGGTGGAGCTCACCGGCATTGAGAACGGCTTTGGTGGCACCTACGCTGCCCCGATCGCGGCGAAAGTGATACAGACTCTCCTAGCGGAACAGCAATGAGCGAATTCGATTCTGGGACCATCATCGACGGGCGCTACCGGGTGCTTCATCGCCTGGGTGCGGGGGGCATGGCGGACGTCTACCTGGCTCAGGACGAGCAGCTCGACCGCGAGGTTGCGCTCAAGCTGCTGCACCGTCGCTTCGCCGAGGATCCCGGCTTTGTCGAGCGCTTCCGCCGGGAGGCGCAGGCAGCCGCGTCGCTTCAGCATCCGAACGTCGTCAGCGTCTTTGACCGCGGCAGCTTCGAGAACACGTACTACATCGCGATGGAGTACCTCGAGGGGCGCACGCTCAAGCGCCTGATCCGTGAGGAGGCGCCGCTCGAGACGAGCCGCGCGATCGACATCACGATCCAGATGCTGAAGGCAGCGCGCTTTGCCCACCGCCGCGGTGTCATCCACCGCGACCTCAAGCCCCACAACGTGATCGTCGACGACAACGACCACGTCAAGGTCACCGACTTCGGGATCGCCCGTGCCGGGGCCTCGGACATGACGGAGACGGGCTCGATCATGGGCACCGCCCAGTATCTGTCGCCCGAACAGGCCCAGGGCCACGCGGTGAGCGCGCCCAGCGATCTCTACTCGATCGGCGTCGTGCTCTACGAGATGCTGACGGGACGGGTCCCGTTCGATGGCGAGTCGCCGGTGTCGATCGCGCTGAAGCACGTATCGGAGGGCCCGGTTCCGCCCAGCCAGATCAACCCGGAGATTCCGTCAGCGCTCGAGCAGGTGGTGCTCTGGTCGCTCAACAAGGACCCGGCCGATCGCCCTGCGGACGCCGATCAGTTCATCATGGCGCTCGAGCAGGTGCGTGACGCGCTGGCCGCGCCGGCGGGTGAGGTCACAGCGAGCATGCGTGCGCTCGCGGCCGGGGGTGCGCTGATCCCCGCTGGCGGCTCCCCGCAGACCAACATCGTGCCCGCGGCCGATGCCGCCGGAGCCTATGGGGGGGCCGTCGGCCCGACCTATAACGGCGACCGGCTTGATCGCTACGACGACGACGACCGGTACGACAAGCGCGGTTCTCCGATCTGGCCGTGGATCGTCGGAGTGTTGGTGCTGCTGCTGATCGGTGGGGGCGTTGCCGCCTACCTGCTCACGCGACCGAAGAAGACGCTCGTTCCTTACGTCGTCTACCTGCAGCTGCCCGCGGCGCAGAACCGCGTCCAGGACGCGGGCTTCACGCCCAACGTGATCCCCGAGACCTCCAACTATCCGGTCAACGAGGTGATCAACCAGAGTCCGCTCGGCAACTCGCGGGAGAAGACGGGCTCCACCGTGACGCTCACCTATTCCACGGGACCCGGCTCGACCACCGTGCCGACCGTGGAGTCGCTGTCCCAAGCGGCGGCGACGCAGCAGCTCAAGCAGAACGGGCTGAAGGTCTCGCGAGTGGTCGCGCAGACTTCGGGCAGCGTCCCGCAGGGCCAGGTCACGGGAACGCTGCCGGGCGCCGGTGCCAGCCTGTCCAAGGGCGCCGGCGTGATCCTCTACGTCAGCTCGGGTCTGGCGATGCCGAATGTGGTTGGCGACGACCTTGGGACCGCGCAGGCCGCGCTCTCGCAGGTCAGCACCAGCCCCGCGAAGATCATCTACCAGACCAGTACCACCGCGACTGCCAACACGGTCCTCAGCCAGACCCCGGCGGCGACGCTGCCGCTCGGGAAGAGCGGGACGATCACGCTCACCGTGGCCAAGGCCCCGGACACCACGAAGGTCCCGCGCGTGGTCGACGACGCACCGTCGGCGGCGGTGGCAACGCTGAACACTGCGGGCCTGAACGTCACCGAGGTTCCGACGACGGTCCACAACCCGGCCAATGTCGATCTCGTGGTAAGGCAGTTCCCCACCTCGCTCACCGTCGTCAAGAAGGGCTCGGTCGTGACGATCTACTACGGGGTCGCCGCCACCACGGGCGGCGGCAACTCCGGCGGCAACTCCGGCGGCCGGCGGAACTCCGGCGGCAACTCCGGCGGCGCGAGCCTCAACTCCATCGGTAAGGCCCGCGGTGCGAGCACAACGAGTACGCCGAGAGGCACGCAGACGACGACCAGCACCCCGTCGACCACGACCACAGTAACCACGACCACCGTCCCGACGACCACGACGTGAGCGGTTATCGGATCGCGGTGCTCGGCGGCGGCCGTTCGTCAGAGCATGAGGTCTCGCTTGCCTCGGCGGCGTCAGTCGCGGCTGGGCTGCGTGAGGCCGGTCACGAGGTGCTGGAGGTCGAGATCGGCCGTGACGGGATCTGGCGGAGGCAGGCGAGCGGCGAGCTCGCTTTCAGTCCCGGCCGTGGCTGGCCGGGGATCGACGTTGTGTTCCCCGCTCTGCACGGACCGTTCGGCGAGGACGGCACCGTGCAGGGCCTGTTCGAGTTGCTCGGAGTGGCCTATGTGGGCGCCGGCGTCCTGGCGAGTGCCGCCTGCATGGACAAGGTCGTCTTCAAGGAGCTGATGGCGCAGGCCGGCGTCCCTCAGGTCGATTACCGGGCGCTCACCGCCCGCGACTGGGCGCTCGACCCTGAGGGTTCGCTGCGGGGGTTGTCCGAGCTCGGGCTGCCCGTGTTCGTGAAGCCGGCGCGGCTCGGCTCGTCGGTCGGCATCGGTCGCGTGCTCGAAGAGGCTCAGCTGCGCCCTGCGCTCATCGCCGCATTCGCGCACGACCCGCTGGTGATCGTCGAGGCGGCGGCATCGGGACTCGAGGTCGAATGCTCCGTGCTGGGCAACGACGAGCCCATCGCCTCGCTCCCGGGGGAGATCCTGCTGGCCTCCGGCGAGTCCGGCTGGTACGACTACGACGCCAAGTACACCCCGGGCGGGATGCAGCTGATCGTGCCCGCTCGGATCTCGGACCGCGCCCGCGCCCGCGTGCAGGAGCTTGCCGTGGAGGCGTTCCTACGCAGCGGGTGCACCGGCCTCGCCCGGGCGGACTTCTTTGTTGACGGTGACTCCGTCATGGTCAACGAGCTGAACACCATGCCCGGTTTCACAGAGACGAGCGTCTACGGCGCGCTGCTCGCCGCCTCCGGGATCCCGTACACGGAATTGCTCGATCGGCTCGTACGGTTCGCGCTCGAGCGTCACGAGCGTCAGCGTTCGTACACCTACTGATCCGGGGTTGCCCGCAACTCTCGCGGGGTACGGAGGTTAAGGTCGGTACACCGATTGCTAATACCGACCAAACCACGCTGCGGCGTGATCGGTTGCAAACGACACCTGGCGCTTCCAGGTGAGGAGGAAATCGTATGTCACACGTACAATCACCGCTCTCAAGCGGTGCGGGTACCTCACGCGCACGCGCTCGGGCACTCCTGAGCAAGCGAGCGGGCCTGGGTCTGCTTGCGCCGGCGCTTGCCGCGCTCGCGCTCGGCGTTGCTCCAGCGGCGGCTCAGGCTGTCACTACGGGCAGTATCAGCGGCACGTTCACCGTTCCCGCTGGGACGGTCCACCCCAGCGACGTGAATATCCAGCTTGCTGACCGCAATGGTGACCCCGCGAGTAACCAGGGCAATCTGACGGTCACCAACACGAGCGCGACCACCGCCAGCTACACGATCACCGGCGTCTCGCCTGGTCAGTATTACCTCTATTTCAACGACACGGCCACCGCCGACAATGTTGCACCCGATTACTACGGTGATGGCGGGGCAGACAACATCACCAAGGGCACCGTCGTGACGGTCCCGGCGACTGGTGGCACGCAGGCCCTGAATGCGGAAACGTTGACGGCCGGAGCGATCATCGCCGGCACCGTGACCGACGCCAACGCGGCGTCCGAGACGGCAACCCACGTCACCGCGGTCCCGAACGCGGCGGCCTTGGTCAACGACCCGATGCTGCCAAACATCCGCAGGGCGGTCAGCGCCGGCATCTACAAGATCGCCGGACTGCCGGCAGACACATTCTCGTTGAGCTATGACGCCACGGGAACCGGATTCAACCTCTCCAATGTCTGGGTCGACGGCAGTGGCCTCACCTATGACTACGGCTCAGGCACGCAGTACGCGGTGACCGCCGGCAACACGACCGCGGCGAACTTCTCCGTTCCTGCGGTTGGTGGGATCGGCGGCACGGTCACCGCCGCGACCGGCGGCGCACTCCCCGGCGTGGGCGTCTCGGTCTACGACGCAACCGGAAACATCATCCCTCCTGGTGCAAACACCGCAGCCGATGGCACCTACACAGTCAGCGACGTGCTGCCGGGCAGCTATGAGGTCCAGTTCGCTGGACTCGCAGGCTCCAACCTCGCGTCCTCCTTCTACGGCGGCAGCAGCACGCTTGGCGCCGCGAGCAAGGTGACGGTCTCGAGCGGCGCGACCACTCCGAGCATCAACGGCTCGCTCGGCGTCGGTGCGACGATCAGCGGCACCGTGACCGCCGCGCAGGGCGGCGCAGCGCTCGGCGGACTCCCGGTCGAGGTGCTCGACGCGCAGGGCAACGTGGTCGCACAGACGACCACCAACCCCAACGGCACCTACACGCTCAACGACGTGCCGGCAGGTACCTGGTACCTGGAGTTCGTCGGTGGCCGTGCGTACAACGGCAGCTACTACGCGACCGAGTACTACCTCGGCATGAGCACGCTCGGTGGGTCTCTGCCGATCAAGCTGACGGCCGGTGAGACGCTTCTGGGCGTCAACGAGGCACTACATGCCGGAGAGCACCACGCTACCCGGGCCTGCCGAAGGTCTCGCTGGGCAAGCTCAGCGGCCTGTCCAACAACAAGGTGGCGCTCAGCTTCAGGCTGACCGCTGGGACGGGCCCCGCCGGCTACCTGCTGGGCTTCACGGTCAAGCTGCCGAAGTACGTCAGCTGGAATCGTGCAGCGCTCAAGAACGACATCGTGATTCCGGGTGACAAGTACACCTACGCGATCAAGGCCGGCCGTCTGGTGATCTCCTTCACCGGCGGGAAGAAGCTGGTCAACTTCCGGATCAAGGCCGGGGGCGTCAAGGTCGGCAAGGGCCTCGAGGCGCTGGCCAAGAAGCGCAAGATCGCCTCCGAGGGCATCGCGCTGACCGTCGACCGACACCACGGGCAAGCTCAGCGCGGCGTCGTTCACCGTCAAGAAGCCGCACTGAACGCGCGCTCGAGGCGCGCGATCCAGTACGGACCTGCGCACTACTTGACGGCGACCAGGGGACGGGACTTCGGTTCCGTCCCCTGTGTCGCGAGCTGTGGCCCTGCGTCGCGACCTGCACCCCCTCGGCGTCGACCGTTGCCTGGCGCTGCGGGGCGATCGTCCCGACGATCTGCCTGGAGGCCCGCCAGCTCTTATCTGTAGAGCTGGATCTCGTTGACGTAGATCTGGTTGCTGCTGCGCGGCAGAGACGTGACCCAGAGCAGGTAGTAGCGGTAATCCGTGCCGCCGGTGTTCAGGTGGAAGGGCTGCGTCGATGCCGACGTCATCGAAGCCGCCGACTCGGTGCCAGCCGGTGAATTTGTTCGGATTGGGCGTCGCGTTGGTCGCATAGATCACCGCGTTGAAGCCGGCGGTGGTCGTATGGACGACCATCTTGCGGGCCGCGAGGGAGCTGCCACCGCTCACGTAGATCCCTACGCCCGGCTTGTCGTCGAGGTTGCCGCTGTAGTACTGGTCGCTCGTCCACGCGGTGGTCAGATTGCCGTCAACGGCGTATTTGGCGGCGCTGTTGTTCTGCGAGATGCCGCCCTTGCCATAGGGGTTGTAGGCGTTGGTGCAGCTCAGGCTCGCGCAGAGCGGGACGCGGACCGGCGCGCCGCCGGTGCCACCATGCGTGCCGCCGCCGCGGCCGTTGTGGCTGTTCAGCACGATCGCGACGATCGCTCCGGCGATCACCAGCACCGCGAGCACGCTGACGGCGATATGCCGCGCGGGGGCGGCGGATGCTGAACGGCACGCGCCGGCGTGTCTGCGGCGGCAGGGTCTCGATCACGGCCGTCACCTGCCCGTCCGCGCTGCCCGCGCGGGTCGTCTCGAGCGCAAGCGCGCTCTCGAGGTCGGCGACCATCTCATCATCGTCGGCGTAGCGCTCCGAGAGCTCCTTGGCGGTCGCACGCTCGATCACCGCCGCCAACGCCGCCGAGACCTCCGGGCGCAGCAGGCGGACGTCCGGCACGGTCTCGCGCACGTGCTGCATCGCGACCGCCACCTGGTTCTCGCCGCGGTAGGGGAGCTCGCCGGTCAGCATCTCGTACAGCACCACGCCCAGCGAGTACAGGTCGGACTGGCCCGTGGCATGGCGGCCGAGCGCCTGCTCGGGGGAAACGTAATCGGTCGTGCCGAGCACGCGACCGTCGGCTGTGAGCCCGTCCTCCTCGAGCGTGCGCGCGATCCCGAAGTCGGTCACCTTCGCGGTGCCCTCGTGGTCGATCAGCACGTTCTGGGGCTTGACGTCACGGTGCACGACGTGGTTCGCATGTGCGGCGCCGAGGGCGCGGGCTACCTCGACGCAGTAGGCGACCGCCTCTGGGATCTCGAGGCGCCCGAGTCGGCGAATCCGGTCCTTGAGCGTCTCTCCGTCGATGTACTCGAAGACGATGTAGGGACGGCTCTCGTCCTCGCCAGCGTCGATGACGTGCACGATGTTCGGGTGCGAGAGCCGCGCCACGGCGCGCGCCTCACGCCGGAAGCGCTCGAGCTGATCCGAATCGGTTGCGACCTCGCGGTTCATCAGCTTGATCGCGACGAACCGTTCGAGTGTCTCGTCCTGGGCGCGGTAGACCGTCGACATCCCGCCGGAGCCGATCCTCGACTCCAGCCGGTAGCGACCACTGAGCGTCGTTCCGAGCAGGCTGCTCATCTGGTCGTCCTATTGTGAGACACGAAACCTAAGTGCTGGCAAACCGGCTGTCACTTCGCGGCGGTGGCGGAAACGGTACGGCGTAAGCGTTACGGCGGCTACTACCCTGAGCGGGCCGAATTCAGCCGCTCCGGTGCCGCTCGCTCCAGGCGAAACGCTCAGTAGCGCGTGAGACGTTCGCTGCCGGCGGCGGCGCGGATCCGCATGTGCGGCAGGTCGATCACGCCGGCATCCTCGGTGATCCGGCCGATCACGGCGGCACCGGGGTGGAAGCTCGCGAGCAGCTCGACCGCTGCGTCGGCCTGATCGGCCGGAACCATCGCAACGAAGCCGCAGCCCATGTTGAAGACCTCCCACATCTCGGAGGCCGGCAATCTCACCGAAGGACGCGATCAGCTCGAACACCGGCGGAGACGGGAGCGGGTCGGTGATCGAATAGCCGACCCCGTGAACCGATCCGGCGCAGGTTCATCACCCCGCCGCCGGTGATGTGGGCCAGGCCGTGGACGTCGATGCTCGCTGGCGATCAGCGCGAGGATCGCGCGCACGTAGATCACAGTCGGCTCGAGCAGCACGTCGGCGACCGTCTGGCCGAGCAGCTGATCGAGCTGCTGCGTCCATCGACAGCTGGCCATCGTCCAGCAGCGCGCGGCGCGCGAGCGTCATCCCGTTGGAGTGGACTCCGGACGCCGGCAGGCCGATCATCGCGTCGCCTGGCCGCACGGCGCTGCCGTCGATCAGCTTGTCCAGCTCGACCACGCCGAACGCGGAGCCGACCAGGTCGAAGCCATACGGCGAGGGGTGGCCGCGCAGGACCTCGGGGACCTGGCAGACCTCACCGCCGGGGATCTCGACGCCGGCGTCGGCGGCGCCGATCGCCAGCCCGCGCCCGATCGCCTCGAGCATCGAGGCTCGGCACGCTCGACGGCGATGTAGTCGAGCAGCGCCAGCGGCTGGGCGCCGACGCAGATCAGGTCGTTGACGTTCATCGCCACGCAGTCGATCCCGATCGTGTCGAAGCGGCCCGTCTGCTCGGCGACGATCACCTTCGAGCCGACGCTGTCGGTGGCGATCGCGATGCCGACGTTGGGAGCGAGCGACCCTGGCAGTCGCATCACGCTCGCGTAGTGGCCCGGCAGCGGCACTGCCAGCGACTCGCGCCCGGTCTCGATCGTTCTCAGGACGTTGACGATCGCCGCCACCCCCTGGTCGGCCAGGTGGGTGTCGACACCTGCTGATGCATATGCATCGCTCATCGAGTGCGATCACTAGTCCATATTGGCACGCCGCCTGGCGCGCAGGTGACGGATTGCCAGGCTGCCCAGCCCGACTCGGTAGGCGGCGAACGGCCAGAGCGGACGGTCGCGCTCGACCAGCTCGATCAGGGGTGTCGAGGCGAGCGTCGAGGCGAACGACGCAACCACGCCGACCGCAAACGCGGGGCCCGAGCCCTCGGGCAGTCCGCGCTGCCACAGGCGCAGGCACTTGAGGAAGGTCGCGCCGCCGATCACCGGCAGCGCCACGTGCCGCGAGAGCCGCTCGGCGTCAACCCGTGTGAAGCGCCGCAGCCGTGCCGCGGTCAACGTCGCGCCGTTGCGCGAGACGCCCGGGAACAGAGCGCAAGCCTGGGCGATGCCGAGCCACAGGCCGTCGATCGGGGCGGCGTCATCGAAACTGCGCTCCTGCGGCTCGCGATCGGCCCGGGCCAGGGCCGCCCCGCCGGCGATCAGGCCGACGGCGATGGTGCCGGGCCTGCCGAGGTAGCGCTCGATCGGCCGCTCGAGCGCGAAGCCGACGACCACCGGTGGCAGCAGTGAAAGCGCGACCACCGCTGCCGAGTCCAGGTTCACCTCACGAGCGGCCTCGAGCACCTCGTCGCGCAGCATCACCACCAGCGCCGCCGCGGTGCCGGCGTGCAGCGCGACCTCGAACGCCTTGCGCACCTCCGGGTCGGCGGACACGCCGTCCCAACCGAGCAGCCAAGGCACCAGCTCGACGTGACCGGAGGAGGAGATCGGCAGGAGCTCCGCCGGGCCGTGCATCAACCCGAGCGCCAGTGCGCGCCCCAGTCCGGCTCGGCGCTGCCCCATCAGTGATATTGCGTCGGCTCTGGCGCGGTGTCTCGCGACTCCGCCGTCGCGTCCGTGCGAACGCTATGGCCGCTATCGCCGTCGCCGCGATTGCGGTACATGCGCAGCAGCCACCAGCCGAGCGCGAGGACCACGATCACGACCACCGCGTAGTCGACGTAGTCGAGATGGTGCTTCCACTGCTGCCACTCGTGGCCGACGCTCTTGCCGACGAACGCCCAGCCGGTGATCCACACGATCGACCCGAGCGTCGCCATCGAGGCGAAGCGCCAGTAGGGCATCCGCGCGATGCCCGCCGCGTAGGGCGGAGCCGAGCGGAACACCGGGATCAGACGGGAGATCGCCACGACCGGCGAGCCGTAGCGCTCGAACCAGCGGTGCGTCATCTCGATCTTGCGCGCATCGATGTGGATGGGACTGCCCGGGCGTGCGAGCGCCTCGTGCAGGCCGAAGTAGCCGATCGCGTAAGCGATGCTCGCACCGAGGACGTCTCCGATCACACCGAAGACGATGATGCCGAGCATCGTCATGTGACCCTGATCGACGCTGAACCCGGCGAAAAGCATCGTCACCTCGGTCCCGGGCACGATCACAACCTGGGACATGGCTATCAAGAGGGTGACGCCTATCAACCCCAGATGGTTGACGACGTTCGTGGCGAATGTCACGAATGATTCCGTGACCGAAGCATCGATGAACACGCGCTGAGTGTACGGTTGTCGGCCCCGACTGTCTGTACGTCTAAGGTCGTTCTCATGCCAGTACCTCTGTTTGACACTGAAACCCCGCTTGCCGACCTGCGACCGACGATCCTCGAGCGCGTCAACGAAGTGATCCTCGGCGGGCGCTTCATCCTCGGGCCCGAGGTGAAGGCCTTTGAGCAGGAGCTCGCCGCCTATGTCGGCGTTGCCGAGGCGATCGGAGTCGGAAACGGCACCGACGCGCTGACGATCGCCGCCCGCGCGCTGGGCATCGAGCCCGGCGACGAGGTCGTGCTGCCGTCGTTCACCTTCTACGCGACCGCTGAGGCGATCGCGGCGATGGGTGCGGTGCCGGTCTTCTGTGACATCGACCGCGACACTCGCAACATCACGGTCGACACGGTGCGTCCGGCGCTGACGCCGAAGACCAAGGCGATCGTCGCCGTGGACCTCTTCGGGATGCCGGCCGAGATCCCCGCGATCCGCGATGCCTTCGGGCTGCCGGTGATCGAGGATGCGGCGCAGGCGCTCGGCGCCTCGCTGGACGGGGCCAAGGCGGGCGCGCTCGGTGACATCGCCACCTTCTCCTTCTACCCCTCCAAGAATCTCGGCGCCTTCGGCGACGGCGGCGCGATCACCACCGACGACGAGGAGCTGGCCGAGCGCGTGCGCGCCCTGCGCTTCCACGGCTCGCGTGACAAGCAGACGTTCGAGTACGTCGGCTACAACTCGCGCCTGGACGAGATCCAGGCGGCGATCCTGCGCGTGCTGCTTCCGCAGATCGATACGTGGTGCGACGGCCGCCGGGCCGGGGTGCAGGCATACATCGATGCCGGACTCGGGGACCACCTTGAACTGGGTGGCGCCCCGCTGGGCGCCACCCCGGCCTGGCATCTGTACGTTGCGACTCACCCTGACGCCGACGCGAAGCTGAAGCTGCTCGGAGACGCCGGCGTGCAGGCTCGCGGCTACTACCGCGTGCCGTTGCACCGGCAGCCGGCGATGGCTCCCTACGTAGGGGGAAATGGCGCTGCGCTCGAGCTCCCGGTCACCGAAGAGCTGTCGCGCACGAACGTGGCGCTGCCGATCAGCCCCGTGTTCACACGCGCGCAGGCCGATGAGGTCGTGGCGGCGCTGGCCGCCGCATGAGCTGAGAGCCTGGCCGCGTGAAGGTCTGGGTCGACCTCACCAACTCGCCGCACGTGCTCGTGCTGGCGCCGATCATCCGCCGCCTCGAGCGCGAGGGCCACGAGGTGCAGGTCACCGCGCGCGACTTTGCGCAGACGCTGCAGCTGTGCGAGCGGCTCGAGATCGGGTACTACGCGATCGGCCGCCACCGTGGCGCGGCTCTGAGGGATAAGGCGCGCGGGCTGGTGGACCGATCGTGGGAGCTGATCCGCTTTGCGGCTCGCCGCAATTTCGACCTGGCGATCGGCCACGGCTCCAACGACATCACTGTGGCCGCACGGATCCTGCGGATCCCGTGCTCGACGATGTTCGATTACGAGTGGGCGACGATCCAGCACAACGTCAACTGCCGCCTCGCGCAGGCGGTGGTCGTCCCGGACGTGATTCCCGCGGAGCGGCTGACGCGCTATGGGGCGGCCGACAAGCTGCGGCGCTACCCGGGGCTCAAGGAGGAGTACTACCTGTACGACTTCGAGCCGGAACCCGCGGTGCTGTCGGAGCTGGGTCTGGATGTGACGCAACCGATCGCAGTCGTGCGCACGCCTCCGGCGGTGTCGCTCTACCACCGCTTCGAGAACGACCTCTTCGGCCAGGTTCTCCACCGCCTGCAGGGCGCCCAGACGGTCGTGCTGCCGCGCACGCCGGAGCAGCGCGAGGAGCTGGGCCGGGCCGGCGGGTTCCTGATTCCGGAGCGGGCGATCGACGCGCAGTCGCTGATCGCCTACGCCGACCTGGTCGTCTCCGCCGGCGGCACGATGAACCGTGAGGCGGTGGCGCTCGGAACTCCGGTCTTCACCGTCTTCGAGGGCCGGCTCGGCGCCGTCGACGAACGGCTGATCGCCGAGGGCCGTCTGCGCAAGCTCGAGCGGGCCGATGAGGTCGTGCTGGGGAAGCGCGAAAGCGGCCAGCGCGGGCTGCAGCGGATCCGGCGCAACCCGCGGTTGCTGGTCGAGATGCTGACTTCGCCTGTAGCTTGATCCGGGCCAGCGTCGCGCGATCAGGCGCAATACGTCTCAGCATCGCCGGAACTTCCAGAAAAAAGCTTAGGCGCGGTTAGGCGTTCTGCTAATAGAATCGGCCGCGATGCGCCGACGGATTCGCTCCGCGGCTTGGCCCGTTCACAGACACTCGCTTCTGCAGTTCATCCTGGACGGTTGCCTGGTCGCCTTTGCCTACCTGCTCGCCTTCTGGCTGCGCCTCGACGGACTGCCGGTCAGCGGGAAGGAGGCCAGGTACACGCACCTGTTCGACCACACGATCTGGTGGGTCGTACCGCTGACGCTGGTGGTGCTCGCCGGCTTCGGCGTCTACGAGCGCCTCTGGACCTACATCGGGCAGCGCGACTTCGAGCAGGTCGCGAAGGGTGTCGTGGGGGCGACGCTGCTTGTCGTCGGCGCAATCGCGCTCTTCCACCCGACCCGCGCGTTGAGCAAGGGCTACATCGACAATCAGGTCCACTGGAGCAAGATCAGCGTTCCGCTGCCGGCCAGCGTGGCGGTGCTCTTCCTGCTGCTGATGCTGACGCTGCTCGCGGGCGCGCGCTTCCTCACCCATCTCATCACCCAGGGCCGCATCCGCAACCTGCGCGTGGCCAAGGGCACTCGTGACGTGCTGATCGTGGGCGCCGGCGAGGGCGCCCGCCTGGTCGTGCGCGAGCTGATGCGCAACCCGGGGCTGCGGATGCGCCCCGTCGGCTTCATCGATGACGATCCGCGCAAGCGCAGGCTCAAGGACGAGTTCGGGCTGCGCGTGCTCGGTACCACCAAGCAGGCCGAGCTCGAGCGCGTGCTCGACGAGGTCGAACCCGACGAGGTCGTCATCGCGATTCCGTCGGCACCGGGCACGGTCCGAGCGACCGTCGTCAGCGCCTGCCGCCGGCGTGGAATCCCCGTCCGCACCACGCCGACGGTGTTTGAGTTGCTGCAGGACGGCGCCGGGCAGCTGCGGGTCACGCACCAGCTGCGCGAGGTCCAGGTCGAGGACATTCTCGGACGCGAGCCGGTGCATATGGAGCTCGAGCGGGTGGGTGCGTATCTGAACGGCAAGGTCGTGATGGTGACCGGTGCCGGCGGCTCGATCGGCGGCGAGCTGTGCCGGCAGATCGCCCGCGTCGGACCGCGCAAGCTGGTGCTCGTCGACCACGCTGAGGACAACCTCTTCGAGATCGCGCGCGAGCTGACCGAGGAACGTCACGTCAACGTGACGGTGTCGGTGCTGGCCGACTGCAAGGAAGACGAGCGCATGCGCGAGGTCTTCGCCGAGCACCATCCGGCGATCATCTTCCACGCCGCCGCCTACAAGCACGTCGCGATGATGGAGATCAACCCGGTTGAGGCGGTGCGCAACAACTCGCTCGCGACACTGCTGATGGCCCGCACCGCCGGCGAGTTCGGCGTTGAGAACTTCGTGCTGATCTCGACCGACAAGGCCGTCAAGCCGGCGACCGTGATGGGAGCGTCCAAGGCGCTCGCTGAATGGGCGGTGGAGGCGATGGCGGCGCGCTATCCGGGCACCCGCTACGCCACGGTGCGCTTTGGCAACGTGCTCGGCTCGTCCGGGTCGGTCGTCCCGATCTTCCGCCGGCAGATTGCCGCCGGCGGTCCGATCACGGTCACCGACGAGCGCATGACCCGCTACTTCATGACCATTCCGGAGGCGGTGCAGCTCGTGATCCGCTCCGGATCGCTGTCCGAGCGCAGCGGCGAGGTGTTCGTGCTGGAGATGGGCGAGCCGATCAAGATCATCGATCTGGCCGAGACGATGATCCGCCTCTCAGGGCTCGAGCCGGGCGCGACATCGCGATCGACGTCGTCGGTGCCCGAGCCGGCGAGAAGTTCCACGAGGTGCTCTACAACCCGTATGAGCGGGCGCAGCCGACGGCCGCGCAGAAGATCATCCGCGCCGAGCGCGCGCCACTCGATCCCGCCTGGGTCAAGGAGACCTTCGATCACATCAATCTGCTGGTGCTCGAGGGCGATGCTGCCGCCCTGGCAGAGCACGTTTCCAAGCTCGATGCACAGCGCGCCGCCGGCAGCGCGACGGCCGCTGCCCGAGCGGCGTTCTAGACTGCTGCGCTTCACATGACCGTTCCCTTCGCCCTCTCGGTCCACAGCTTCGTCAACTCGGTCGGCGCTTACGTCGGCCTCGGGTCGATCGTCGCCGTCGCGCTGCTGGTGCTCCTGTATTTCGCACACGCTCGCGAAACCGCGACGCTGCGCGACCGACTGGAAGAGGCCCAGCAGCGGATCGGCGGCCTGGAGGGCCGGGTTGCGCAGCTGATGCAGTCGCAGGCCGCGGCAGCGCGCCGGGTGCCCGGACCGGTGACACCGGCCCCCGCGCCTGTACGTCCCGGGGTTGCGCCCGCTCCGGCCATCAGGCGTGTGCCGAGCCCGGCAACGGCCGCCGCCGGCGCCGTCGCCGCACCGGCCGCCGCACTGGCCGCCGCGGCTTCCAGCCGCAACGCGACATCCGCAACGTGGGCTCCGGCGGGTACCGCCGCCCCTGCCCTGGCGTCGGCGACGAAGATGATTCCGGACCCTGCCGGCACCGGCGCCCCCGACGACACGATCTTCGTCCCCGCCGCGACCGCGGCCGCGGCCACCAACGGGCAGGGAGCCGCCGGGCGCGCGCAGACGGTCTCTGCCGACACGCAGGCGATCCCTGTCGCCGCTGCCGCCGCCGCTGCCTGCCCGGACTGCGAGCGCGAGCCCGCGTGCTGCCGGTCGGCCGCGCCTCCCCGCGTGCAGCTCGGTACCGCATGCGCCTGACGCCAGCCACGCCCGCAGGCGCCGGCGGCGGAGGAAATCGCGTGCGGCGGATCGGTGGAAACAAGCAGCCAGCAGCGCCCATTCTTCCGTCGTTCGATGAGCCGACCGGCCGTCGACGGCTATCCGGACGCGTGCTGCCACTGCTGATTGGCGGTATCGCGCTGGCCGTGATCATCGCCGGTCTGATCGTGATCACCAACACCGGTGGCGGCACTACCACCGGTCAGGTCGTCAACACCAACACCAGCCAGACGGGTGCCGGCCTGCACAACAAGCAGACGAAGCCCGTGGTGTTCAAGCCCTCGCACGTGAAGGTGGCGGTGCTCAACGGCACGGCGCAGTCGGGGTTGGCGGGCGACGTCGGTACGAAGCTGGCGGGTGAGGGCTACAGGAAGGGCAACATCACCAACGCCGCCTCCCAGACCGAGGGTCTGACGTTTGTGTATTACAAGCCGCGGCAACGCGAACAAGGTGGCGGCGCAGCATGTCGCAAAGGCGCTCACGCTCCCGCCGTCGCGCGTGCGTCAAGCGGGCCAGGGCGTGCTCCAGGCTTGCGCGCTCAGCGCCTCCGGCGCATCCCTGGGCTCCTGCACCGCCAACGTGATGGTCTCGGTTGGCCAGGACCGCGTGAACCTCGCCTCCGGCGGCTGAGGTAGCGCCGGCCACAGGCACGTGATGGACGGGCTCGCCGGCGATAGCGGTCTGCTGCTCGCACGCCACGGGCAGACGGACGACAACCTCGAGCCACTGCGCTTCCAGGGGTTCCGTGACACACCTCTGAACGAACGGGTGTCAAGCAGGCGCATGCGCTGGCCGCGCCGGGTGGCCGACGAATTCGACGTACGCTCGCTGTGGACTTCCGATCTGGCTCGCGCCGCCTTGACGGCGGACATCGTCGGCCGGCGCATCGGTCTCGAGCCACGCCTCGATCCGCGCCTGCGGGAGGGCGACCGCGGTGATTGGGAGGGACGCCTGTTCGTCGACGTTGCGCGCGACGAACCCGAGGCGTATGCCGCCTGGCAGCGGGGCGGCAGCGGCTTCCGCTTCCCCGGCGGCGAGTCTCTCCAGGAGCACTCGGATCGGGTCTGGCAGGCGCTTCAGGAGATCCGCGCCGAGAGCCGCTGCCCGCGCTGATCGTCTGCCACCGAGGCTCGATTCGCACCGTTCTGTGCCGCTTCGATCCGCGCGGGCTGGATGCCTTCCATGAGTACGACGTGTCCAACACTGCGGTGGTGGCGTTGTGAGCCGGCGCCTTCCACTGATCGGCTTCGGGCTGCTGGCGCTGGCGACCGTCGGGGCGTTCTTCCTGATCCAGGCGCTGAAAACGGCCCCGCCGCTGCTGTGGGGGCCGCTCTCCCACATTCCCGCGGCCTTCAACCCGGTCAACGGGCGGGTCGTGCACATCCGCGAAGGGCGTGTCGATCAACTACCGCGAGACCAAGCTGACACTGGCCATCAGCCATGCCGATTCGGTGGGCGTGTACATCGTCGACGCCAACAATGCCGGTGGCGCGCCGGTGGCGACGCTCACGAGTGGCACGCAGATGGCGGCGGCGCCAGGTTTTGCGACCAAGGCGCTGATCGCCCAGACGGCGAAGGACACCCGTGTCTTCACCTGGAATGGCCGCCTCGTCCGATGGATCGCTGGCAACCGGCGGCGTGTACTACTTCCGCATCGTCCTCTCGAACGAGGACCGCTCGATCAACCTGTCGAACTGGCCGATCAAGGTGATCACCGAGCCGCCGACGCCGCGTGTGCTGAGCGTTCGCCTCGTCAACACGCCGCCGGGCCCGGGTGGCAGCGGCACGAGCGCCACGACAGCACTGCTACCACCGGACCAGACGGCCGTCACCACGAGCACAGCCGGTGGCGATGGCGGGACGACGACCGACACCGTCACGGCGCCTGGCCCGCCGGTGCTCTCGCCAACGCTCGGGCACGGTCGACCACCGAGTCAGGATCACGTTCACCCCGGGCCTGTATCGGCGGGCGACGATCGACATCTACCGCACCGATGTCGCCGGCAAGCCGAAGATCGCTACGCCGCTGAAGGTCCCTCAGCCGTCGAAACGGCACTCGGTGTTGTGGAACGGGAAGATTGATGGTGAGCCGGCGCCCGCCGGCACGTACCTGGCCGGGATCACAGCTCAGGACCTGGCCTGCAATCAGGCCACTTGGCCGATTGTGCTCCCGCCGGCGCCCGGGACCACGCCGCACGCGGGCGTCACGATCCGCTACCTGAGCGTGACTCCGCCGCTCACGCCGACGGTCTCCGGCTCGCGCACAACCGTCGCGATCGACTCGCCGAACTCGGGCTACGTCTGGCAGATACACCGCTCCGGCACGAGCAAGGTGCTGGCTCACGGCACGGGACCGGCGGGCAGCTCGAAGATCCATCCGCTGATGCCGAGGCACCACGCCGGGCTGTACACGCTCACGGTTCTCGCAGGAACACAGCGCGCGACGGTTCCGCTGGTGGCATCGCAGGCAGGCGCTGCAGCCGCCCATGACCGTGTGCTGGTCGTCCTGCCGATGCTGACCTGGGTCGGGAACACGCCGGTGGACGACACCGGCGACGGCCTGCCGGACACGCTCCAGCACGCTGACGCGGTCTCCCTGGACCGGCCGCTGGTGAAGGGCCCGCCTGCCAGCCTCGCCGACGACGCAACGCTGCTCAACTACCTCGACTCGATGCACGTGAAGTACCAGCTCACCACCGATGTGGCTCTGGCCGAAGGTCACGGTCCGTCGCTCGTCGACCGCTGGGGTGTGCTGTTCCCCGGGGGCGAGGAATTTCTGCCCGGGGCGCTCGCGTCCGGGCCGAAGTCGCTCAGTGGCTTCGTCAAGGACGGCGGGCGCGTGGCCGTGCTCGGAACCGGGAGCCTCCGCGGCGTCAGCGACATCACGGGCTTCCCGTCCGATCCCCGCGCGAGTGCTCCAGTGTTCTCGTCGGTGGATCCCTTCGGCGCGCGGCGCGGCTCGATCATGTCCACCAACGGCGACCTGATCACCGAGCTCACCGACGCGCTCGGCCTTTTCAACGGGGCGACGGCCTTCAACGGCTTCAGCCACTACCAGCCGATCCAGCCTCCGAGCGGCGCGACGATCTCGGCTGCCGGCGTCGCCGACGGCTCGCCCGCGATCATCGGATTCCGCTCTGGCTCGGGCACCGTGATTGCGGTCGGACTGCCGGGCTTCGGAGCAAGCCTTGCGCACAACGTCGACTCGCAGGAGCTGCTGACCAACACCTGGCGCGTGCTGGCCAAGGAGCGCTGACCCGGCGGCTACCCCTACCTCTGAGCGCTGATCTGGCTGGTTACCTGAAACGCCTGCTCAGCGCGCTCGGCGCGTACCAGATCGCGAGCATCTTCCAGAAGCTCCTGGCCGTGCTGCTGTTGCCCGTCTTCACGGGCAAGATCCCGCCCGACGGCTACGGGATCGTCGAGACGCTCGCCACCTTCGTGATCTTCGTGAGCATCGTCGTGCGCTTCGGGATCATCGAGTCGTTCCTCCGCTACTACTACATCGACAAGGATCCGGCGCGGCGCGACGCGCTCGTGCGCCGTTCAGCGCTGTTCCTGCTTGCTACGACGACCATCGCCTGCGCGGTGCTTGTCGTCCCGGCGGGACCGCTCTCGAAGCTGGTCACGAGCGAGCACGTCCCTGGGGCATTCCGCGTGGCGGTGCTCGGCATCTGGTCGTTCACCAACCTCGAGCTGGCGCAGGCGGTGCTGCGGGTCGACGAGCGACTCCGCGCCTATGCGGTGGTCAACTCGATCAACGTGGCGGTGACCGTGGCGACCTCATTGGTCCTGGTCGTCGGCCTCGACAAGGGTTACGACGGCCTGCTGATCGCCAATTACGGCACCAGCACGCTCGTGCTGTTCGGACTCTGGTGGCACCTGCGGCGCCGGATATTGCCCAGCGGGGCAATATCCGCAGGAGAGAGCTTCCGGACCCTCTTCCGCTTCGGCCTGCCGACCGTGCCCGCCGAGGCATCCGTCTACGCGCTGAGCGTGCTCGACCGCCAGTTCATCGTGCACACCCACGGCACCGCCGCCGCCGGCCGCTACGCGATCGCGGTCAAGGTCGCAGGCGCGATCGCCTTCATCGTGACCGCGTTCCAATATGCCTGGCCTCCGCTGGCCTATTCGGTCAGCGATGACGCCCAGGCGGCCCGCCTTTACGCGCTCGTCACCACCTACTACACGCTGATCACCGGCTGGGTTGTCGCCGGTCTCACGCTCGAGAGCCGCTACATCATTCGTGTGCTCACCCCGCATCCCGGCTACTTCGGTGCCTATCGCGCAATCCCGTGGGTCTCGCTCGGCTGGGCCATGTATGGCCTCTGGGTCGTGCTGCTGGTGGTCGCGGGCCGAGCCCAGGTCACGCGCCGCAACTTCCCGGCGGCGTTCGTCGGGCTCGTCGTCAACGTGGTGCTGCTGGCCCTGCTCGTCCCCCACTACGGGATCGTGGGCGGTGGCATCGCCCTCTGCGGCGCCTACGTGGCGATGCTCGCGGTGATGTACCTGCTGATCCGCCGCGCCTTCCCGGTCAGCTTCGAGTGGCGTCGCCTGGCGCAGCTCGTCGTCGTGATCGGCGGCATGGCGGTCGCCGGGGAGCTGCTGCTGCCGACATCTGGCTTCGGTGGCTTTCTCGCGCGGGCGCCCGTGTTCCTGGCGATCCCGTTGGTGCTCTGGCTGACCGGCTTCGTGCACCGCGCCGAGCTCGACCAGGGGCGTCGCGGCGCTCCGGCGCGTGCGGGCGCGGATGGGAGCCGCATGAGCCGGCCGGCGGTGAGCGTGGTTGTGCCGTTTGCGGGCACGCGCGAGCAGGCGATCGCGGTACTGACGCGATGCTCGGCGGCCTCGACACGCGGCCCGACGACGAGCTGATCCTGGCCGACAACAGCGGCACCGCGCCGCCGATCGTCGCTGATGCTGCTCCCCGACAGCGCAACGCCGCAGCTGGTCGCCGTGCGCGCCGCGGCGAGGCCTCGGCCTCCCACGCGCGCAACGTCGGCGCCGCCGCCGCCAGCCAATGACTGGATCCTGTTCCTCGACTCCGATGTGGTCGCGCCCGCGGATCTGCTCGACAGCTTCTTCGCCGACCCGATCGGCGAGCGCGTGGGCGCGATGACCGGCGACATCGCGGGCATCCCCGACACGCGCACGCTCGCCGCCCGCTACGGAACCGCGCGCAACTTCCTCGGTCAGCGCTCGCATGTCAACAACCCCGTCCGTCCGCGTGCCTCGAGCGCCAACCTGCTCGTGCGCCGCGTCGCCTTCGAGGAGATAGGCGGCTACACCGAGGGCATCTGGGCCGCGGAGGACACCGACTTCACCTGGCGCCTGCAGGCCGCCGGCTGGACGCT
The DNA here is from genome assembly GCA_963818135.1 of uncultured Actinomycetota bacterium. Taxonomy (GTDB): domain Bacteria; phylum Actinomycetota; class Thermoleophilia; order Solirubrobacterales; family Solirubrobacteraceae; genus Palsa-465. Next base: position 18,327 of record CAWFRF010000003.1, on the reverse strand, counting down.
CGAATTCAACGAGCACGCCGTGGTCCAGCACGCCTACCGCGAACGCTTGAGCGAGCTGGGACGACAGTGGCGCGGCTACGCCGCCGGCGCGCGCTGGCTGTCCGAGCGCTACCCCGACTTCAAGCCCGACCCGGGCCTCAACCGCGGGTTGCGGCTGCTGCTGAAGCGGTTCGGGATCGGTGAGGGCGTCGCCGTCCGCGCCGACGGCCGCAGCTCGGCCTCCTCGGCGCAGCTCAGCCGCTGGGATCGCCTTCAGTTCCTGTTCGTGCAGATCTACCTGGCGATCGAGGAGCAGATCGGGCTGCGCATGTCCAACGAGGTCAAGCCGCGGAAGCCGTGATGCGTGTCGACATCGTTGATCCGCCGGCGTACTCGCCGCCCTACGATCATGCGCTCGCCGCGGCGCTGGCACGGCTCGGCGTCTCCGTGCGGCTCGTGACCAGTGAGTTCGCCTACGGCGATCCACCGGCGGCTGACGGCTACAGCCGCGACGAGCTCTTCTACCGCCACGCGCTCGGCCCAGCCGGCTCGCGCCTGCGCGCGCTGAGCAAGCGCGCCGAGCACCCGCTCGACATGCTCCGCTACCGGCGCGCCGCGCTCGCGATGCCGACGTCGTGCACTTCGAGTGGCTGACCGTGCCGCGACTCGACCTGCGGCTGCTGCCGCGGCGCCCGACGGTGCTGACGATCCACGACCCACTCGAGCGCGGCGCGTTCACCTTTGCCTGCGCGCGGCCTTTCGCCGGCGTGTCGACGCGATCGTCGTCCACTCCGAGTTCGCGAGGCAGGCCAGGTCGTCGCAGCAACACGGCCTCGAGGCCGAGCGGGTCCACGTCATCCACCACGGGTGCTGGGAACGAAAGGTGCCGCCACGGCACAAACGCTTCCCGAGCGCCGCATCGAGGACGACGGCACGCCGGTGGTACTCAGCTACGGGCTGATCCGGCCGTACAAGGGGATCGAGACGCTGCTTGAGGCCTGGCGCGGCATCACCGACGCCCAGCTCTGGATCGTCGGCCGCCCGATGATGGACGTCTCGGTCTGCTCGCCGCCGCGGTGCCGCCGACCGTCAGCGGCTCGTCCCGCGCTTCGTCACCCCCGCGGAGGAGGCGGCGCTGTTCGAGCGCGCGGACCTCGTCGTGCTGCCGTACGAGCGCAGCGAGCGCTTCGGCTTCTCCGGCGTGCTCGCGACCGCGCTCGGCCATGGCAAGGCGATCGTGCTCAGTGATGTGGGCGGTTTCTCGGAGCTCGCGAGGCGCCGCGCGCCTGGTCCCGGCCGGTGACCCGCAGGCGTTGCACGAGGCGCTCGAGCAGCTGATCGCCGACGACGACGCGCGCGCCCGCCTCGCCGCAGCGGCGGCGGAGGCGGCAACCAAGGAGTACTCCTGGGACGCGGCTGCACAGGCAACGCTCGCTCTGTACGAGACAATCGCCGCGGCATGACCGTTGTCGCGATCGTCTTCTGGGTGGCCGTCGGGCTGCTCGTCTACACCCAGGTCGGCTACGCGCTGCTGCTGGCGCTGCTCGCGCGCCTGATCGCGCCGCCGGCGCCACGGCGACGCGAGCGCGCCCGGCGAGCTTCCGCAGGTCACGGCGATCATCGCCGCCTACAACGAGCAGGACGTGATCGCACAGCGGATCGCCAACCTGCGCAGCGCTCGACTATCCCGCCGCACGCCTGCAGGTGATCGTCGCCTCCGACGGCTCAACCGACACACGGCCGCGCGAGCCCGCGCGGCCGGCGCCGAGCTGGTGCTCGAGCTGCCGCGCGGCGGCAAGATCCGCGCGCAGGATGCCGCCGTGGCGCAGGCGACCGGCGAGCTGCTGGTCTTCTCGGACGCCAACTCGCTGTGGGAGCGGGACGCGCTGAAGCGGCTGGTCGACGCGTTCGCCGATCCCGACGTCGGCTATGTCTGCGGCGACGTCAGCTTCCTCGACCCCGAGGGCACCAACCAGGAGGGCCTCTACTGGCGCTACGAGATGTGGCTGCGGCGCATGGAGTCGGCGCTCAGCTCCGTCACCGCCGGCAATGGCGCGATCTATGCAACCCGCCGCGACTCGTATCTGAACGTCGACCCGCTGGCGGGCCACGACCTCTCGTTCCCGTTCAACATGGTCAAGCGCGGCTGGCGCGCGATCTATGTCACCGATGCGCGCGCGACCGAGAAGATGGCGCCGTCGATCGAGGGCGAGTTCACGCGCAAGCGGCGGATGGCTCGCCGCACCTGGCCGACGGTCTTCTCGAGCGGCCTGCTGTCGCCGCGCGGTTACAGCCCGCTCTACGCGCTGATGATCTTCTCGCACCGGATCCTGCGCTACCTGGTTCCGTTCCTGCACGTGATCGCGCTCGCCGCCAACATCGCGCTCGTCGGTCAGGGCCCGTTGTACGTCGTCACGCTCGCGCTGCAGCTGGCGCTCTTCTGGGAGCCGCGCTGGCGCCGCTTGCGCCCGCGCGTCTGCTGCTGGTGGCCCGGTACTACGTGGTCACCAACTGGGCGCTCGCAGCCGGGTTGTGGGACTGGCTGCGGGGTGAGCGCTCGCCGGTCTGGGAGACGGTGGAGGGAACACGGTGAAAATCGCCTGTCTGCGCTCGGCCGCTGGCCATCTGCTGATCGCCGTCCCGGCGTCGCTGATCGTCGACCGCGCCCGCTGGTCGCCTGCGCGCTGGTGCTCTGCTCTCCTGCTGATCCGCCTCGAGTCGCGCGGCAGTCGCGATCTTCACGCAGGAGCGGGCGGGGCTCGGTGGCCAGCCGTTTCAGATCTTCAAGCTGCGCACGATGGTCACGCGGCGCCGAGCACATCGGCGCCGGCCTCGCGGTGCTGCAGGGCGACGCCGGATCACGCGCACGGGTGAGTTCCTGCGGCGCTACTCGCTCGACGAGCTGCCGAACCTGTGGAATGTCGTGCGCGGCGAGATGGCGATCGTCGGGCCGCGACCGACGCTGATGGGCCAGATCGAGCTCTACACCGAACACCAGCGCGAGCGGCTGCTGGTGCGCGCCCGGGATCACCGGCTGGGCGCAGGTCAACGGCCGCGCGTCGCTGCCATGGTCCGAGCGGATCGAGCTCGACGTCTGGTACGTCGAGCATCGCTCGCTGTGGCTCGACCTGAAGATCCTTGCGATGACCGCGCGGATGGTGTTCGGCGGCCACGGCCTCTACCACGCGGATGAGAGCGGCGGCGTCGACCTCGGCTCGCCGGAGCCCCCGACCGAGCGAGACGGGTAGGATCGCCGCCGTGCAGACCACGGGAACTCGTTGATCTTCGGCGCCGGCGGCTTCGGCCGCGAGGTCGCCTCCTGGGCGGGACGCGCGCAGTGGCAGGAGCAGGGCTTCGAGGTGGTCGCCTTCATCGACGACAACGCTCCGGCGCGAGCGAGCTCAACGGCCGGCCGGTGCTGTCGCTCGAGGCTGCCGCGGCGCGGCACCCGGGCGCGAGCGTGATCGCCACCGTCGGCGACCCGAGGCTGCGCGAGCGGCTGATCGCGCAAGGCGCTCGAGGCCGGTCTCGTGGCGACCGCGCCGCTGGTGCACCCGAACGTCGAGTACGACCATGACTACGTCGAGTTCGGCGAGGGCGTGGTCGTCTGCGCGGGCTCGATCCTGACCGTCAACATCGTCGTCGAGCCCCACGCCCAGATCAATCTCGACTGCACGGTCGGCCACGACGCGGTGATCGGGGCGTATTCGACGCTCTCGCCGGGGGTGCACATCTCCGGCAACGTGACGCTCGAGCCGTACACCTTCATCGGCACGGGAGCGGTCACGGTGAACGGCCTCCCCGGTAAGCCGATCACGATCGGAGCCGGCGCCGTCGTAGGAGCCGGGGCTGTGGTGACGAAGGATGTCCCCGGTGGTGTGACCGTCACCGGCGTTCCCGCGCGCCCGCGCGAGGCGAGATAACGAGCGATCCGGAGACCAGAGCGATGGCCAAGAACCTCAGGCAACTGAACGGCAAGGTTGTGGCGATCACAGGCGGGGCGCGCGGAATCGGCCGCGCGACCGCGGCGGCTCTGCTCGCGCAGGGAGCGCGGGTGGCGATCGGCGACCTCGACGCGGAGCTCACGCGCCAGGTCGCCGCCGAGCTCGGAGCCGGCGCGGTCGGACTGCCGCTCGACGTCACGAGCCGTGAGAGCTTCAGCGCTTTCCTCGATCGCGTCGAGCGCGAGCTCGGGCCCGCTGGACGTGCTCGTCAACAACGCCGGAATCGCTGCCGACGGGTGAGTTCGCGCATGAGTCCGATGCGGTCACCGCGCGCGTGCTCGAGGTGAACGTCGGCGGGACGGTGCTCGGCTGCAAGCTTGCGCTCGAACGCATGCTGCCGCGGGAGCAGCGGCCACATCGTCAACGTCTCCTCGGGCTTGGGCCGCACGCCGGCGCCCGGCCTTGCGACCTACTCCGCGAGCAAGCACGCGATCGTCGGCCTCACCGGGGCCCTGCGGGCGGAGCTCGACGGCACGGGTGTCGAGCTGCATCTGATCCTGCCGAGCCTGATCGGAACGGAGATGGCAGCGGGCGTCAAGCCGCTGCGGGGCTCGCGCACTTCTGCAAGCCGGAAGAGGTCGCCGACGCGATCGTCGACCGCGCTGCAGACCGGCCGGCGCGAGGCGTACGTACCGCGGCAGCTCGGTTGGTTGGTGGCCGCTGGAGGCGATCACGCCGCAGCCGGCGGTGCGACGACTCCGCCGTCTGCTCGGAGCCGATCGGATGTTCACGCAGGTGGACGCGCTGGAGCGCGCCGCCTATGAGGCCCGGATCGAGCCCCCTGCGCAGGCGGGCCAGGTCGATCCGGCGGCCACCGTCGCGAATGCCGCGGCGAGCGTCGCGGACGCCCTGCGTGCGGGCGGCACGACGCCCGAGTAGCCGCCGTTTAGCCGCCTGACGCGGCTTGACGCCGGGGGTATTCTCCTCTTTATCGAGGGGTGCAGGACGCGCTCCGTCGGGTCGGCAATGCACCAGCTGCTATGACGCAGTCGGTGACGCCTGCCCGCACGATTGGCTATGCTGCCGTGAGCGCGCAGGTGTTGTCTCGTACTTGTCCCTCGGCAAGCTGCTCTGTGTGGGGCGGCGAGCCGCCCTAGCGCCGGGGACCAAATCGACCTGAAGGTATCTAGGAGCACCCGAATGCGAATCCTCTGTTCGAACACCGCCCCACTGGCGGGCGCGTGAGCGTCGCGGCAGGTGCCCTACGGGGCCAGCGCGTGCTGGTCACCGGCGGGTCAGGCTTCATCGGTCGGCACGCCGTCGCCACGCTGGCGGCGGCGGGCGCGCACGTGTGCGCGTCGTCGACCTCCAGGCTCACCCCGATCCGGACGTCGACATCGTCCGTGGTGACATCGCCGACCCCGAGGTGATCGAGGCCGCCTTCGAAGGCGGCTTCGACGGCGTCGTGCACCTCGCGGCGGTCACCTCGGTGCTGCGCTCGGTGCAGCGCCCGGAGCTGACCTACCAGACCAACGTCGCCGGCACGCACCGCGTGCTCGAGGGTGCGCGCGCGGCCGGCGTGCAGGGCGCTCGTGTTCGCGTCGACCAACGCGGTCACCGGGCCGATGCTCGACCCGGCGATCACCGAGCTCTCGAGCCTGCGCCCGCTGACCCCGTACGGCGCCACCAAGGCCGCCGGCGAGATGCTGATGTCGGCCTACACGGCCGTCTACGGCATCCGCTGCACGGCCCTGCGGCTGACGAACGTCTACGGGCCGGGGATGCAGGCCAAGGACAGCATCGTCGCGCGCCTGATGCGCGCGATCCGGCTCGACAACGGCTTCGAGGTCTATGGCGACGGTCTCCAGGTGCGCGACTACGTGCACGTCGCGGACGTCGTCAGCGCGATGCTGATCGCGCTCACCAACGCCAACTGGTCGGGCCCGATCGTGATCGGCGCCGGCAAGTCGCTGTCCGTGCTCGACGTGATCGACGAGGTCCGTCGCGTCACCGGCGCCGAGCTGCCGGTCACGCACGGTCCCGCCCGCCCGGGCGAGATGCCCGCGGTGATCGTCGATCCCGGCCGCGCCCACGGCGCCGGCTGGTCGCCGCAGTTCGACTTCACCACCGGCGTCACCGGCGTCTGGGAGGAGTGGAAGGACCTCGAGATCGAGGGCGCGCTTGCGTTCCACGGCGCCGACGCGCGCGCCGGCCGTCGAGCGCGGCGCCGCGACAGCCGCTCAGCGCGGCTCGTCAGCTCGCTCAGCCGCCAAGGCGCGGCCGACGCGCACGGACGCCGTCCGTGAACACCCAGCGGTCGTAGGCGACGAACTTGGCCACGAACAGCAGCCCTGGACGACACGTAGGAAGCGTCACGAGTATCACGCGCAGTGCATGCTGGTGGGCCACGTGCTGGCGAACGAGCGTGTTCGACCCAGCCCGTGCCGGCCGAGGACGCCAGCGAGCGCGATCACCGAGATCAGCGTGTAGCCGACGACCTCTCGGGCCACGTCCATCTCGCCGCGTCCGCTCCCAGGCCCAGCGCCGGTTCAGGATCCAGTTGGGCACCGCGCCGGCGATGAACGCCACGATCGAGTCGACGGTCGTACCGACGCCGGCATCAGCAGCAGCGCGAACACGACCACGCTGGTCAGCAGCGCGACCACCGAGCCGATCGCGTAGCGTGGTCACCTTGACCGCGAACTCTGGATGCGTGCCAGCCGCCGGTGGAGCGTGGCGCCGGCCGCTCGCGGTCTCGGTCTCCACGCGTCCAGCGTACTTCGTATCGTCCTGAGCATGCGCGTCCAGGCCGTCGACGAGCCCATCACGCTCGACGACGATCTGATCATCGCCGGTGACAACCTGGCCGTGCTCGCGGCGCTGCCCGAGGCCCGCTTCGACCTGATCTACATGGACCCGCCGTTCAACACCGGCCGCGCGCAGACGCGCGACCGCTCGCGGTGAGCCGCGCCGAGGACGCCGAGGGCCGGGCGCGCGCACCGGCTTCGGCGGACACCGGTACGCGAGCACGGCTGCTGCAGAGCCTCAGCTACGACGACGCCTTCGGCGACTACCTCGCGTTCCTGGAGCCGCGCCTGCGGCGCGCGCGGGACCTGCTGGCGCCGCACGGCACGCTGTACTTCCACATCGATTACCGCGAGGCGCACTACTGCAAGCTGCTGCTCGACGAGATCTTCGGCCGTGACGCGTTCCTCAACGAGCTGATCTGGGCCTACGACTACGGCGCCAAGCCGCGCCGCCGCTGGCCCGCCAAGCACGACACGATCCTCGTCTACGTGCGCGAGCCCGGCGCCCACCACTTCGACGCCGACGCCGTCGAGCGCGAGCCGTACATGGCGCCAGGTCTGGTCAGCGCCGAGAAGGCGGCGCGCGGGAAGCGGCCGACCGACGTCTGGTTCCACACGATCGTGCCGACCAACGGCCGCGAGAAGACCGGCTACCCGACGCAGAAGCCCGAGGGCGTGCTGCGGCGGATGGTCGCCGCCTCCTCGCGTCCCGGCGGCTGGTGCCTGGACCCGTTCGCGGGCTCGGGCACGCTCGGCGCCGTCTGTCAGAAGCTCGGGCGGCGTTTCGTGCTGGTCGACTCGAGCCCGACCGCGATCGAGGTCATGCGCGAGCGCCTGGAGCCCGGCGCCCGTCAGTGGCGCCCGTAGCGGCTGACCAGCGGCTCGATTCGGTCGCGTAGCTCGTCGGCGCGAGAACCCGGGAATCTCGAAGCTCGCGTCGCCATGCGGCGTGCGCACGACCAGCCGCGCGCGGACTCTGCTGCGGCGGCGCCGAGCCCGCATGTGCGGGACCTCCAGCGCGTCGATCTCCTCCCAGATCAGCCTGCCGATGATCTCGCCGTCGCCCTGCAGGATGTCCAGCCCGTTGCCCGACAGGCGCAGGCCGAGCCCCTCGCGCTTGGTCGGCAGGTTGGCGACGCCGCCGAGGTGGATCGCCGTCACGCGCAGCTCCTCCCTCTCGATGGCCGGCTCCTGCGCCGCCGTCCGGTTCCCTGTCCTCCGCGACCGGCTCCTGCGCTCGGAGGACGGTGACTGCTCCGCGGCCAGCGCTTGCCGGCAACGCCCCATCCGTCTTCTCCGTCTCCTCCACGAACGGCTCGGGTTCGAGCGTCGGCGGGGCGTCCTGATCGGTGTACTCGGGCTGCGCTTCGTAAGCCGCGTCTCGACTCGATCGGGTCGGGCTCGGGCAGCAGATCGAAGACCTCGTCGTCCGCCTCGACCGCCTCGAGCTCGTCGGCCTCGGGCTCGGCTCGGCTGTCGTCCGGCGCGTCGGCTTCGGGTTCGGGCTGATGCTCGGCGGTCGCGGGAGCTCGCCGTCGTCAGCTGCACCGACTGCGAGCTCGACCGGCGGCTCGGGCATCGGGTGGCGCAGGCTCGGGCTCAGGCTCGTGGGCGCGCCAGCGGGCGCGCCCGGGTTCGGCGCCGTTGGTGCACGCGGGCGGCACCGGGCGGGCGATCAGCTCGGCCAGGCTCTGCTCGTAGGACGGCGCACCGACCAGCGCCTGCGCACGGGCGACGGCCGGGTGCGAGAGCGCCTCGGTGACGCTGACGCCGAGCTCGTCGGCGGCGACTCCGGCCAGCGCGCGGCGCCACTGCAGGCCGTCGGCGCGTTCGGCCGCGCTCTGCACCATCGCCTCGATGCGCTCGTCGTCCAGCGAGACGATGTCGGCGTGGGCCGCGGCGGCATCGGCATAGGCGCCCCGCAGGCGCGCGACCAGCGCGTCGCGCCCGCCGTCCGCGATCCGCTGCGCGAGCGTCTCGACGTCCAGCTCGGTGTCTGTCATACGCGTGCCTCCTCCAGAAACGCCTTGACCTCCTCCAGGAACGCCGCGGCATGGTGGCCGTAGACGATCCTGTGGTCAACGGCCAGCGACAGCTGCATCGTGCTGGCCGGGGACGACCTCGCCGCCGCGCACGACCGGCACGTCGCGGATCGGCCCGAACGCCAGCGCCCCGGCCTGTGGCGGCAGCACCAGCGGCGACACCGCGACGACGTCGTACGTCGCTCGAGTCGACGACGGTGAAGGTCGCGCCGGTGAGCTCGGACGGGCGCAGCTCGTCCTCGCGCGCCCGCACGTGATAGGCTCGGCCAGTTCGCTCGCCGATCTCGGCAGGCGACTTCTCGTCGGCGTCGAAGATCGTGGGCGTCACGTAGACCCCCTCGCCGACGATCGTCACGCCGACGTTGACCCGCGAGTAGAGCTCGTAGCGGCCGTCTCGGTAGGAGCCGTTGACGCGTGGGACGGCGCGCAGCGCGTGCGCGGCGGCCGCGACCACGATCGCGTGCGATCCCGCAGCCGAGCTCGGCCTCGCGCTGCGAGCAGCGCGTCGGCGTCGACGATGCTGCTGAACTCCATCGTCGGGATCGTGGCGCGGCTCTCGGCGCTGCGGCGCGCGACGCGTGCGCTCGAGCCGGTCGAGCTCGATCGTCGTGATCTCGCCCTTCAGGCCCGGCTCGGAGATCGGCGTGGCGGCGTCACTCATCGGGCGCTCAAGATAACCGGAAACCGCCGAGTCGGGTGGCGCGCGGTTGGCCCGACCGCGCGATCCCGCGTCGGCCGGGATCAGCCGTGGATCAGCCAGCCGTCGGCTGCGCGGGCGGCTTCCATCAGCGCCTCGGACAGCGTCGGGTGGCCGTGGATGATCCGTGCGACCTCGGGGTAGCCGCCCTCGAGCAGCTTGGCGTTGACGAGTTCCTGGATCAGTTCGGTCGCCTTGGCGCCGATGATGTGGCCGCCGAGCATCTCACCGAACTGTTTGTCACCGACGATCTTCACCAGCCCCTGGCGGTCGCCGTAGACGGTGCCGGCACCGACCGCGCCGTACTGGACCTTGCCGACCGTGACGTCATAGCCCTGCGCGCGTGCCTGCTCCTCGGTCAGGCCGAAGCTCGCGACGTTCGGGGTGCAGAACGTCGCGCGTGGGATGTCGATGTAGCTGATCGGATGGGTCTGCAAGCCCGGCGGCGTCCTCGACCGCGATCACACCCTCATCAGAGGCCTTGTGCGCCAACGCCGGGCCGGGGACCAGGTCGCCGATCGCATAGATCGCCGGGGACGCTGGTGCGCATCGCGCCGTCGACCTCGATCAGGCCGCGCTCGTCGAGCTTCACGCCGGCGGTGTCGAGCCCGAGACCCTCGATGTCGGGGCCGCGGCCGGCGGCGATCACGACATAGTCAGCCTCACCGGTCTGATCGCCGTACTTGAACGTCACCGCGTCCTTCGCCGGTGACGACGTCGGTGACGAGCGTGCCGGTGTGCACCTCGATGCCCTGCTTCTTGAAACCGCGCTCAGCGAGCTTCGAGATGTCCGCATCCTCGGACGGGAGCACCCGATCCAACGCCTCGAACAGCTGCACCTTCACACCGAGCCGCGCATACGCGGAGGCGATCTCCGAACCGGACGCGCCGGAGCCGATCACCGCCAGCGTCTTGGGCAGCTCCGCTCAGCGCCCACGCCTCCTCGGTGCCGATCACGCCGCCGCCGAACGTCGTGCCCGGGATCGCGCGCGGCACCGAACCGGTCGCGAGCACGATGAACTTCGCCTCATAGCGTGTCCTCGCCGACCCTGACCTTGCCGTCACCGGCGAGCGAGCCGACGCCCTCGATCAGATCGACCTTGTTCTTCTTGAACAGACCCGACAACACCGCCGGTCAACGTCGAGACGACCTTGTCACGGCGCGCCATCACCGCACCGAAATCGACGGTCGGCTCGTTCACGGTGATCCCGAACTCATCCGCCTCACGGATCTCAGCCAGCACATCGGCGACACGCAACACCGCCTTCGCCGGAATACACGCGTAGTTCAGACAGCGACCGCCGACCTTGTCCCTCTCGACAACAGCGGTCTTGAAACCAAGCTGCGCGGCCCTGATGGCGGTGACGTAGCCGCCCGGCCCCGAGCCAATCACGATGACGTCATAAGCAGATTCAGGCACGAATCAGCCTAGCGATTGTGGCGTATTGGTGCGGGCCTGCACAGTTGGCGTGGCGCCTGGATCCGGCCGAGCACACGGACGAGCTTCCAGAACAGGTAGCCGCCGCCGCCGATGAACAGCAGCGGCACGATCACCCCGAGCAGGTTGCTGGCCTCGATCAGGAACAGCGAGAACAGCACGACGATGACCGCCAGCAGCGCCATGAACAGCAGCACCGCTGCGGCCGAGCGCCGCCACATGCCGACGGCCAGCAGCCAGCATCACCATCACGAACGGCACCAGCTCCGAGGTGCGAGAGCTTGCTGCCGTGGAGCTTGGCGCCGGCGGCGTAGGCGACCAGGTTGATGAGCGCGGCGAGCGCCGCGAGCGCGACCGCCAGCCTGCAGCGGCCAGGGGCGCTCGCCCGGGGCGAGTGGCTCGAGCTGCGCGCGCGCGGCCGCGTTCTGCGCCTCGGTGCGGGCGCGGTAGCGCTCGAGGAAGTCGGCGGGCGCAGTCGATCTCGGCATTGCAGCACCGGCGGCCGAGCGCTCCGGGATCGCTCGGCCTCGGTGATCGCGCGGACGACCGCGATCCGCTGCGCGCCGGCGGCGGCGACCGCGCCGGTGTTGTGTGGCTCGATCCCGCCGACCGCGAAGAACGGCAGCCTCGAGTTGCGCGAGGCGTAGGTGATCAGCGCGTGGCCGACGGCGGTCGCGGTCGGGCCGGATCGGCGTCGCGTGCACGGGGCCGACGCTGATGTAGTCGAGCGGCAGCTGCTGCGCGGCGTCGATCTCCTGCCGGAGTGTGGGCGAGCTGCCGAGCAGCTTCTCCGGGCCGATCGTCGCGCGGGCCTGGGCGATGTCGATCTCGGCCCTGTCGATGTGCACGCCGTCGGCCCCGGCCTGCGCCGACCAGCGCCGGGCGGTTGTTCAGCATCAGCAGGCACGCCGTGGCGCTCGCACGACGGGCGCAGCCGCGCCGCCGCGTCCAGCATCTCATGCGTCGCTCCGGTCCGCTGTCCATCAGCTCGACGATGTCGACGCCGCCCCGCAGGGCGGCGTCGAGCCGCTGCTCGTCGATCGTCTCGCAGATCAGATAGAGCCGCGCGTCCTCAAGCCGCTGGCGCGGATTCTCGATCACGCCGCGGCAGTCTGTCAGGAGCCGCTCGGACAGGGTCCAGGTCCACGAGCTACGATCGCTGCTGTGACTGCGCCTGACCTCGAACCGCGGCGAGGGAACGGTCGACGAGCTGTTCGACGCCTGGGAGGACGCCTGGTCGGACAAGGACCCGGACGCCTTCCGGCAGATCTGCAGCCCGCAGGTCCACTACGAGGACCCGCTGACCGGCGAGCCGCTGGAGGGCCCCCCGGCGCTCAGCGCCCATGCCGAGCGCCTATGGGACGCCTTCCCGACGCGCGCCTCGAGCAGCTCGGGCCGCGGCTGTCCGAGGGCCGGATGGCGGCCGCGCCGTGCAAGCTGCTCGCCACCCATCGCGAGCCGCTCGGCGGGCTGCCCGCCACCAACAAGTTCATCGTCGTCCCGGTGATCTTCTACTGCGAGCTCGACCGCGGCCGCCTGCTGCGTGTCCGCGCCTTCTTCGATCTGTATGACGCCGCCGTCCAGCTGGGCGTGCTGCCGGGTCGCGGGACGCTCGGTGAGAAGGCGCTGCTGATGCTGCGCGGGTTCGGGTTGCGCGCGGGGCGCTAGGCCGTTACTGGGCTATGGACATCGCGATCCCGATCTTCGACCAGATCACCGCGCTTGATGCGGTCGGGCCGTATGAGGTGCTGTCGCGGTTGCCCGACGCGCGCGTGAGCTTCGTCGCTCAGGAGCCGGGGCCGAAGCGGACCGAGAACGGGATGCTTGCGCTGGTCGCGGATCGGGCGCTCAGCGAGTTGCCCGAGCCGGAGGTGATCGTTGTGCCCGGGTGGCTTCGGCACGCGTGCCCTGGCTGCACGATCGAGGCGTTGCTCGACTGGATGCGCCACGCCCACGAGACTCGACCTGGACGACGTCGGTCTGCACCGGCGCGCTGCTGCTCGCCGCCGCCGGGCTGCTTGATGGCCTGGAGCGACCACGCATTGGCTCCAGATACGACCTGCTTGCGGCCCTACGGGGTCACGCCGGTCGGCCGAACGGATCGTCCGCGAGGGCAAGATCATCACCGCCGCCGGGGTCTCCTCCGGGATCGACATGGCGCTGATGCTCGCGGGGGAGATCGCCGGGCCCGAGCTGGCGCACGGCATCCAGCTGGGATCGAGTACGACCCCGAGCCGCCGTTCGCGGGTGGTTCGCCGCTCACCGCGCCGCCCGAGATCGTCGAGCTGGTCCGCGCGCGGGCCGACGAGCTCGGCCTGAGCCCGCCTAGCTAACCCGCCTGGCGCGCGCTGCAGCGTCATCAGCGCTCGAGGCGGCGAGCACGTCTGCGCATGCACTTCGGATCGCCGCTCGTGCACCAGCTCTCGGTCGTAGCGGTGAACGGTGAGGCCGTGGCTGCGGAGGATGAGGTCGCACCTTGCGCGGGGTGCTCACCTCGATGACAGCGCGGCGCGTAGTCGGATCAATCCCGCGCCAGTGCGCGGCCGTCCCGTGGCTGAGCATGGCGCCAGGGCCCGCATGAAGTACGGCGGCCCACAAGATCAGCTCCGCGACTGGGAGCGGCGTGGCCCAGGGCGTATACGTCAGGAAGAACAGGTTGGAGTCGGCCTCGCTCGATCCAGAGCGCCACCCTCCGCGGCTCGTTTCTGATGTCCCTCGCATAGCGTCATTACGTATAAGAGGTCACAAAGAACGTCTCATTAACCCCCCTACCGCCACGTAGACTGCGCAACTTGCGACCAACACGACTTCCTCACGGGCGAGGAGCTCAGCCCCGACCAGCTCGCACGAGCTGCTCGAGCGCGCCGACTGGATGAAGGCCAACCCGCTCGGCTCCGACGTGCTCAAGAGCCGCACGGTCGCGCTGATCTTCCAGCGCCACTCGACGCGCACGCGCGTCACGCTTCGAGACGGGGATCGTCGAGCTCGGCGGCCACCCGATGGTCCTCAGGACCGAGGACACGCAGCTCGCCCGCGGCGAGTCGATCAGGGACACCGCCTACGTCCTGTCGAGGAACGTCGCCGCGATCGGCATCCGCACCGGCCCCGACGAGCTCGTCGCGGGAGCTCGCCGAGCACGCCACGCGTCCCGGTGATCAACATGCTCACCGCCGACCACCACCCGTGCCAGGCGTTCGCCGACCTGCTGACGCTCAAGCAGACCTTCGGCGACCTCGACGGCCTGAAGCTCGCCTACGTCGGCGACGGCAACAACGTCGCCCGCTCGCTGGCGATCGTCGGCGCGCTCGCCGGCGTCAAGGTCAGCGTCGCCGCGCCCGACGGCTACCAGCTCGAAGCCGGTCGCCGGCGCCGAGCTCACCGAGGACCCGTACGAGGCCGTGAAGGACGCCAACGCCGTCTACACCGACGTCTGGGTGAGCATGAACGACTCGCCCGAGACCGCCGCCGCGCGCACGCAGGCGCTCGCGCCCCTACCAGCTCAACGACGAGCTGCTCGCCGCCGCCGCGCCGGGCGCGATCGCGCTGCACTGCCTCCCGGCCCATCCGGGCGAGGAGATCACCGAGGCGGTGCTCTACGGGGAGCGCCAGCGCATCTGGGACCAGGCGGAGAACCGCCGCCATGCCCAGAAGGCTCTGCTCGAACTCCTCTGCGGCTAGCTCGCCGGCGCGCTCGCCGCTACTTCGCGCGCCTCACCGCAGCGCCCGCGACTACCCTCAGTCGAGCCATGGACCAGACCACCGCACGACCACCCGCCCCCGCCGCGGCGACCAGCTCACGCTCACCGTCGACACGCTCGCCTACGGCGGCGCCGGTGTCGCCCGCCATCGACGGCTATGTCGTCTTCGTCCAGGGCGGCATTCCCGGGCGACACCGTGCGCGTCGAGGTCGGCAAGGCCAAGCGCGCCTACGCCGAGGCGCGCGTGCTCGAGGTGGTCACGCCCGAGCCCCGACCGGATCGAGCCGCTCGCCGACCACCCGGGCGCGCCCTGGCAGGTGATCCCCTACGCCAAGCAGCTCGAGATCAAGCACGAGCAGGTCGACGACGCGCTGCAGGCGGATCGGCAAGCTCGACGGCTACATGCTCGAGCCGATCGTCCCGGCCGTGCAGGAGTGGCGCTACCGCAACAAGCTCGAGTACTCGTTCGGCAAGGACGCGGCACGGCCGGCTGATCTGCGGCTTCCACGCGCCCGGGCGCTGGGAGGACATCGTCGAGGTGACCGACTGCATGCTCGCCTCGGAGAAGGGCAACCAGGCGCGTGAGGAGGTCGTCGCATGGTGCCGCGCGCAGGGCCTCGAGCCCTACGACCGCCGCACCAGCGAGGGCTTCCTGCGCAACCTCGTGGTGCGCGAGGGCCGGCGCACGGGTGAGATCCAGGTGCGGCTCGTCACCGTCGCCGGCGGGCGAAGCTCGACGAGGACGTCGCTGGCGCGAAGCCACGCCCACCGCCGACGGGCTGCTCTGGACGCAAGCTCGACAGCGTCGCCGAGACCACCGCAGGCGGCGAGACCGCGCTGCTGGCGGGCGCCGAGCAGCTCGAGGAGCAGCTCGGCGGCCTCTCGATCAGCATCTCCGGCGAGGCCTTCTTCCAGACCAACACCGAGATGGCCGAGCGCCTCTACGCGCTGGCGATCGAGTACGCCGAGCTCAAGGGCTACGAGCGCCTCTACGACCTGTACTGCGGGATCGGCACGATCGGCCTGCTGATGGCTCCCCGTGTCGCCGAGCTGTGGGGCCTGGAGATCGTCGAGGACGCGATCGCCGACGCGATCGCCAACGCCCGCCGCAACGAGATCGACAACGCCCACTTCTTCGCCGGCGACGTGCGTCTGGCGATGCGCGAGCTGGTCGAGCGGGCGGGCCGGCCCGACGTGCTGGTCGTCGACCCGCCGCGCGCCGGGCTCTCGCAGAAGGTCGTGCGCCGCATTATCGAGGCGGCGCCCAAGCGGATCGTCTACGTCTCCTGCAACCCGACGACGCTCGCGCCCAACGCGGCGCAGCTGGTCGAGGCGGGCTACGAGCTGACCAAGGTGCGGCCCGGTGGACATGTTCCCGCAGACGCCCCACATCGAGTGCGTCGCGCAGCTCGAGCGCCGCTCCGGATAAGTGTTCCGCACGCACCGGGTAGCGGTTAACTGAGCAGCCATGCGCGCAGTCGTCATCAAAGACGGTCAGATCGTCATCGAGGAGCGCCCCGGACCCCGAGCCGGGCACGCGGCGAGGTGCTGGTCAAGGTCCACGCCGCCGGGCTGAACGGCGCCGACATCCTCCAGCGCAAGGGCCTCTACCCGCCGCCGCCGGGCGTGCCGGCCGACATGCCGGGCATGGAGCTGGCCGGCGAGGTCGTCGCCAACGGCGCCCGGCGCGACCCGCTTCCCGGTCGGCGAGCGGGTGATGGGCCTGATCGCCGGCGCCGGGCAGGCGGAGCTGGCGGTCCTGAACGAGCGCATGCTGATGGCGGTCCCAGACAAGGCTCGACTGGGCCGCCGCCGGCGGCCTGCCCGAGGTCTTCACCACCGCGCACGACGCGCTCTTCACCCAGTGCGGGCTGCAGCCCGGCGAGCGGCTGCTGGTGCACGGCGGCGCCGGCGGAGTCGGCACCGCGGCCGTGCAGCTCGGCCGCGCCGCGGGTGCGCGCGTGACCGCCACCGTGCGCAACCCCGAGCACCGCGCAGAGCGTCGCGTCGTTCGGCGCCGCGGTGCTCGCGCCCGAGGAGTTCGTCGACGAGGGCCCCTACGACGTGATCCTCGAGCTCGTCGGCGCTCCGAACATGCCCGACAACCTTCGCGCGCTGCAGAGCCGGTGGCCGCATCTCCGTGATCGGCACCGGCGCGGGCGCCACGATCGAGCTCCACTCTCGGCCTGCTGATGGCCAGGCGCGGTCGCATCCATGGCTCGACGCTTCGCGGCCGCGCGCTCGAGGAGAAGGCGCTGACCGCCCGTGCCGTCGAGCGCAGCGTGCTGCCCCTGTTTGCGAGCGGCGCGCTGCAGTGTGCCGTCGCCGCCACCTACCCGCTGGCCGAAGCCGCCGAGGCCTACGACCGCTTCGCCGCCGGCGGCAAGTTCGGAAGATCGTCCTGACGAATCTGATCTGCTCTCCCCCAGGATGGGGAGTGAGGATGTCACACTTTCGTGATATTCGCGCTCGACAGATCGGCCGCGTAGTGCTCGGGTCGCCGTCGCCGATTGCGTCGTTACGCGGTCCGGTGCGCTTGTCGCGCGCCGCCGCCAGATCGCAGTCCGCCAGGAGGGTTTGTGCACCGGCGCCAGGTTTTGCGAGAGCTAACGCCGAGCCTCCCCGCGGACCGGCGATCACGCTGCCGCCCTGGAAGTCGAGTCCGCGCTCGTGGCCGCCGCGGTCGCAAACGGCAACGAACGCACGGTTGAGGTATGCGGTGGTCCTGGCGATCAGCTGCAGCATCGGTCCCTCCGGCGCCGCCGAGGGCTCCCGGGGCCAGTTCGTGGGAAGCGCGATGGAGCTCCGCCCCGGCGAGCGCCAGCCCGCTGGTAACTCCGGGAATTCGATGTCGTAGCAGACACCCGACGCCGATCCGGCCGTGGCTGGTGTCCACCACCGGGGCCGGATCGCTGCCCGGCGCGAACCACAATGACTCCTCATTCCAGAGGTGCAGCTTGCGGTACACGGCGACCACCCCGTTACGGTCGACGACGGCCGCGCTGTTGAACAGCTTCCCGTCATCGCCGAGCTCGCAGAAGCCGCCGACGACCACGGCGCTGCCGCGCGTGGCCTCCTTTGCCCAGCCGTCGATCATCCCCCGTCCACCGGTACCGCGGCAGCTCAGCCTCCTCGTCGAGCTGAACTCGTCGCCGCTGCCGGCGAGCTCTGGCAGCAGACCACGTCGGCTCCCGCTTCAACGGCGGACCGCAGTCCCGCGCGAGCGCGCGCGGCACTGGCAGCAGGGTCGCCGACCTCCGGGATCGTCTGGCAACAGGCGACCTTCACGGTGTCTGGCATCCGCCCAGTCAAACAGTTCGAGGATCGCGCCGCGAACGATGGACAGCACGGCCAGCAACCGGGGCTATAAGGTGACCTCGTGACAGCCATCAGCGACACCCGTTTCTGGCATCCGTTTGCCGACATGTCCACCGTCGCGGGAACGAGCTCGTGATCGAGCGTGGTGAGGACGTGTGGGTGTGGGACGCCCAGGGCAACCACCTCGATGCGACCGCCCGCCTTTGGTACGCGAACGTCGGCAACGGCCGGCCGGAGATCGCCGCGGCCGTCGCCGAGCAGGTCAAGCGGATCGAGGCCTACTCGGCCTTTGGAGACTTCGCCAACAGGCCGGCGCTCGAGTTGCGAGCACGCTCGCGGATCTTGCGCGATGCCCCGCGGATCTTCTTCACGACAGGAGGCGGCGGGTCGATCGACACCGCCG
>CAWFRF010000002.1:0-50788 GCA_963818135.1 uncultured Actinomycetota bacterium | reverse complement strand
ATTTGCTCTTGTGATCGGCAGGTAGTCGAGCGAGAAGTACGGCTGGATTGCTCCGGGTGTTGGTTGTCGTTGTGGGGGTCAGGGTCGGATCGATCGGGAGGCCGAACAGCGGGTTGGTGATCGATGGGGGCAGCCCGGTCGGGTTCATGTAGGTCGTCGCGAACCCCAATGGTTCGTTGTGGTGGGAGTCGTAGCCGATGAACCAGTTCGCATTCGAGTTCGGCGAGCCGAGACCGAGGCTAGATTGCCAAACGTTGGTCGACTGGCTGACGTTCTTCCAGGGGAAGCCGGTGTTGACGCGGTTGCAGAACGGGTTGGTTCCGGCGGCGGCCGGCAGGACCCAGGTCGTGTAGCTAGGTGCGAGGATCGTGCCCCACAGCCATTGCTGCGCTGCGTACGACACTCCGGCCTTGAAGTCCACCGACACGGCAGACTGCGATTGGTTTGAGGACTTGAAGTAGTCCGAGCCTTGCTCGAGCTTCACCGGATCTGAGATCAGGTAGTCGCCGTAGAACGTGAGTCGGTTGTGGCGTCCTCCAAGCCTGTGACGAGCGTGGCCGCTGCGCTGTCCTGGGTGACGGTGATGTTGTTGAGTACGGCGTTCTGGCTGGAATCCGGCAGCAGGTCCGCTTCGAGGGCGAACGCTCCCGACAGGAACGTCATCGGCGGCCCGATCTCCGGCAGCACGGATGCCATGTCGGTCAGAGCGCTGAGGACGTTGTCCATCTTGGCGTCCGTCGTCCCGCCGCTGACCTGCGTGATCTGCTGTTTGATCACATCGCCGATCGTCGCGGCGTTGACGCTGCCGATCAGCTCGGCCGTCCTGAACAGCGACGTGTAGTTGGCGATCGCCGAGCGGATCGTGTGAGCTTCGAGGAACTCATCGTCGATCGAGTTCTGCACAGCCGTCCAGTCGGACTGCTGGTAGTTGCCGTTCGCGATGGCCGCGTTGAAGCTCAACTTGTCGAACCCGGCTTGGTCGTGTTCAATCGGTCGGGCTCGCGTCGCAGAACTGCGCGCGGATGATGTCGGGCTGGAACTTGCTGCACTGGGTGTTCTGACTGGTGACCTGCAGCCACTGCGCCCCTTGTGATTCGGTGAGCATCTCCTTGTAGGCGGCCGCTTCGGCCGCGTAGCGGGCGTATTCAGTCACGGCGGTCGCCTCGATGATCGAGTTCGTCCATCCGCTCGATGGGCATAGATCGTCGGCAGGATCCCATAACGGTCGGCCGTCTGGTCCGGGCCGCCGCCGTCGGCGTCGTAGGGCACGTAAGCGTTGCTGCTGGCGTCTCGGGTCAGCACGCCGGCAACGGAGCCGCTGGACTGGGTCCGCTCGAAGCTGGCTTCATGAGCATCCCACCCGGGGCTCCACGTGTTGGCAAGCGTCGCGGAAGGGCCGGCGATCAACCCATACACCCCTCCGGTGCTGTCGGGAGTGCCGGTGAATCGCGAAACCACGTCGGCGCGCCCACCGCGGTTCTGGATCGCGTTGGCCAGTGCACTACTGGCCGGGATCGCTGGCAGATCGGGGCCGAACCCCTCGAGCATGAAGCTCTCTCCCGTAGACGGCAGCGCGTTGATGGCCGTGGCAACGTTGTCCTCGATCAAGAGGTCTGTGGCCGGGGTGCCGCTCAGCGTGTAGAGCCGGTTGCTGACGACCTGCCCGTTGTGATCGAGCACGACCAGCTGGTAGGCGCCGGGTGAGCCCGGGGCCAGGAGCTGCGGGTAGCTGTGGCCGTTGATCTGCATGGTGTTGGTCTCGGGAGTGTCCGAGGCGCTCCGTGTACTCACCGACATCATGTCGCTGTCGACCCACGTTGCCGAGCCCGACTTTGCGCTGGGAGCCGGCTCGAGCCAGCCCCGCAGGTTGCTGGTCGGGTTGCCGCTGTTCGGCGCCGGCGCGGTTGGCGTCTCGTTGCTGGCGACGAGCGTGGTGCCGATCCAGATCTGCGAGCCGAACTGATCGGTCGCCGACTTACTCCACGGGACATCGTTGACGTTCACGCCCGACCAGGTGCCGATCGTGATCGTGCCCGCCTGCGGAGTGACCTGCGTGTGTGTTCCGGAGGCCATCGGGGTGAGCGTGGTCGCGTCGAGCTGCACCCACTCGTCCGGGCCGCTGATCCCAGACGTGTACAGGTGCCCCTCCACGGACAGTGAGGTGGGCGGAAGCGTCGGGATCAGCTGCTGCAGCAGCGTGGAGCGTACAGGCCCTGTTCGGGAAAATTGGGCGTCTCGTCCAGCGTGATCGCATCCTGAGACGGCCTGCCCGACGACGACGCAGCAATGTTGGCTTTGCGGGCGGTGGTTTTCGACCGCTGCGTGACGCTCATCGCGAGCCGATAGACACCGGGCTGGGTCGCCTTGAATCGTGGTTTGACCGCGCCTGCGTCGCGCAGCGTCGGCTTGGAGCCCTTCGGGGCGCTCACGATGCGCCAGCGGTAGGTCAGCGACGCGCCGCGCCGGCTGGCGCGACTGCCTGAGCCGCTGAGCGTGACCCAGCGCCGCGGTGTGACGACTCGCTCACCCGGGCCCGCCTCCGCCAACGGCAGATCGCGACGGCGCGTCACCGTCCAACGCTTGACGGCATATCGGCCGTCGGCGCGCCAGGCAATCACGCTGAAGCGGTTGATACCGAAACGCAACCTGTCGGTCCGCGAGACCATCCAGCCGTGACGCCGGATCGCGCGATGGCGTCGCAGATCGGCGACGGTGTGACCGTTGACGAGAAGACGCGCGTACGTCGGGGCCGAGCTCGTGGCGACAACCGGCACCTGCCCGGCGACGGCGCGCTTCCCGCTGCCGATCCGGATCAGCCCAGGGGACCGGCGCCCGACGGTGATGCTGGCGGTCGCTGCCCCGCTCGGCTTGCTGCCGGCGTAGCTCTGAACGAGGAGACGAGTCGTTCCTGGCTTGAGCGTTTTTGTGGGCACCAACCCGACGAAGCTGTGGCCGTGGCGGGTGAAGGTCGCGGACGAGCGCCGGATGCCGGCCCAAACCCGGACCCGCGTGACGCGCGAGCCGCCGGCGATCTGAACCCGGACCGAGCGCGATCGAACGAGCGCGCCGGTTGCCGGCGCGACGATGCGGACCGCACCCGGCGCGAGCCCCGGCTTCGGGGCGGCACTGGCCAGCGTCACGCCGACCCCTGCGAAGACGATTCCAACAGCTGTAATCAGCATGAGCGAACGACGAACGACAGACATAATCAGGACCACCTCTGTGTTGAATTGAGCGTGACCTGAAGCTAAATCTCGCCGACCGTTGTGTCCTGCGTACGCCGCTACGCAATATCCGCCTGCGCTGTACGCAATCCCTGACCAGGCCCTCAGCCGGCGAGCGCTTCTGGCACCAGCGCGTGATCAGAGCTGCCTGAAGAGTTGGCCGCTGACGCGCGGCTGCTCCCGCTCATCGACAACGTGCACTGCTCTTGCTTCCGCTTGGGGGCTAGCAGCAGAAGCAGCCGATACCGCCCTTCTGTGGTGGGGCTCAGGGGGTCCAGTTCTCGGCCAGCGGGGTGAGCTGGAGCTCGTGTGTTGCGGAGCGGTCGTCCTGGTTGGCGAGGAACAGGACGGCATCGGCGATCCTGTGTGGGTCCGCCAGCGCTTCCGGCGCCACGCCAGGACGCGTCGATCCGTCGAGCGGCCTGATGCCAGCGTCGACGATCAGCAGCGCAACCTGGATCCCCTGCGGTCGCAGCTCCAGCGCGGCCGCGTTGGTTATTGCCCGCACCCCGAAGGAGCCTGCTGCCCACAGGCCGCGGCCTGGCATCGCGCGCCGTGCCGATCCGCCGGTGATCTGCACCAGAGTCGCTGCCCGGCGCTGCTCGACCGCGAATCGCGCACTGGCGGACAGGAACGAGAACGCCGCACGAGCGGGAGCCGCAGCCCATGCGTCAAAGCCAGCCATGTTCGCCTGTGCGATCGGCCCGCCGCCGAAGGGACCGGTGCGCTCGCCGCCGTATGCGGCGGCGGCGTTCACCACCAGATCGACGCCGCCGTGAGCGTCGGCCGTCTGCTCCAGTACGCCGTACACGCTCTCAGGATCCGTCACGTCGGCTTTCACAGCGAGTGCCCCGGCCGCGGTGACGCCATCCAGGGTGCTCTGCGACCGCGCCGCCCCCGCCACCACCCAGCCCTCGCTTACGAGCAGCTCGATGATCGCGCGGCCCAGGTTGCGCGCTCCGAACACAACCGCACTCGGCTGCTCATTGTGCGTCTCAGTCATCGCATCTCTCGATTCCGTGTGGGTGTTGGCTCAAAGGGTCCGACGTTACGCCGAGGTGGGCGCGAGCGACCCTTCGGCGTTGGCGCCGGCGGTCTCCTGGCCCGTAGGCGGACGCGTGTTCTCGACAAACAGGAGTGTCACGATGATCCCGAACACTGCGAACCCGGCTCCGATGATGAAGGCGCGTGAGAATCCGTCGGTGAGCGCGCCGGCCAGCGTCGCCTGCGCGCTGTGCGAGGCGTGCAGCACCGTATTAGTGCGAGAGGCGGCGACTGTCGCCAGGACGGCCAGGCCGATCGCGCCGCCCACCTGTTCGGCGGTGTTGATCAGGCCCGAGGCGAGTCCAGCGTCGGCCTCGGTCGTTCCGCTGACCGCAAGGATGGTCAACGGAACGAAACAGAAGCCGAGCCCCAAGGCGACGATCAACGACGGCCCCAGCACGTCGCTGCTGTAGCCGCCGTGTACGTGCACCTTGCTGAACCAGATCATCCCGGCGGCGAGCGCCGCCAAGCCGATGATCAGTATCGGCTTGGCACCGACGCGAGCTCGTCAACCCCGACGCGAGGCCCGCGGAGACGATGATCCCGACTGCCAACGGCAGGTACGAGACACCAGTTCGCAGCGCGGAGTAATGCAGCACCTGCTGCAGATACAGCGACAGAAAAAAGAACATCGACAGCAACGCCGCACCGACCAAGAGCCCGACCGCATCCGCACTCGCCACCGACCGGTTACGGAAGATCCGCAGCGGCATCAGCGGCGAGCGCGTGCGAGACTCGATCACGACGAACGCGACGATCAGGGCGGCCGAGGCGGCAAGCAACACGATCGTCCGTGTCGCCCCCCACCCCACCGAACTGGTCTTGACGAGCGTGTAAACCAGGCAGCATCAGGCCGCTCGTGATCGACACCGCGCCGGCGAGGTCGTAACCGGCGTGCCGCTCAGCCGATCGGCTCTCGCTGATCAGGAGTGGGACCAGCGCGATTGCCAGCACGCCGATCGGCACGTTGACGAACAACACCCAACGCCAGCCGATACCGGTCGTCAGCACGCCGCCGAGGAGCACTCCGGCAGCAGCCCCGGCGCCGGCCAGCGCACCCCAAACTCCAAGCGCCTTGTTGCGCTCGGTGCCTTCGGTGAACGTCGTGGTGATGATCGACAGCGTCGCGGGCGAGAGGATCGCTGCCCCCAGCCCCTGGACTCCGCGCGCGACGAGCAGCCAGGCCTCGGACTGCGCCAGACCACCCGCCAGGGACGCAGCCGAGAAAACGACCAGCCCGACCATGAACACACGACGACGTCCGAGCAGATCGGCCGCACGGCCGCCGAGCAGCAGGAATCCTCCGAACGTCAGCGTGTAGGCGTTCACGACCCACGGCAGGCTGGCTTCGGAGAAGTGCAGTGAGGTCTTGATCGACGGCAGCGCGACATTGACGATCGACGCGTCCAAAACAACCATGAACTGCGCCGCGCACAGGAGCACCAGCGCTCGCCAGCGGCGCGGATCCGACGATGGCACCGAGCCTGCTGCTGTGACGTTGACTGACATGGACTTCGCTCCCCTCAGGTCGAAATCGCGCAACTGGACCGTCGCCAGCCCCCAGTGAGGCCAGCTAGATTCGTCAAGCGGTCTGATACGGTTGCCTGATCGTTCGGACACCTTATCAGGCGTCCTGACTACCATGCCTCAAGAGCCCTCCCTCCCCACCTCCGTGCCCATGATCCGGCTACTCGGTGTTGCGCTCGATTACTTCTCGAACGAGCACCTCGACCGCGTCGCCGCAGCCGGGTATCCGGATATCCGACCCGGTCACGGCTGCGTATTCGGCGGCATCGATCCGGAGAACGGGTCGCGACTGACCGACCTCGCAGACAAGGCGATGATGACCAAGCAGACGGTGGGCGAGGTCGTCACCGATCTAGAGGAGCGCGGATACGTGGAGCGCATCCCAGACCCAAACGATGGTCGCGTGAAAATCATCCGGCTGACTGCCAAGGGTCGCGATGTGTACCTCACTGGATGGCGGCTGAACGACGAACCTCGAGCAGGAATGGGCCGCGCGATTCGGCGAAGAGCGCGTTGCAGCGTTACGCGAAGCGCTCGAGTTCGTGCATGCCAAACGCTTCGGCGACGAGCCGGCCTAGCTCAACACCCCCCCGTCACCTAGACGAAGTGCGGCCCGAGTCGGCCCGGTACACGAGCCTGCGCTGAGAACGTCAGGCCGGCTCGTTAGCGGGCAGGCCGACGAGCCGGGCACTTTGTTCCCAGAGGCTCCGGGCGAAGCTATCGTCCTGGGCCTGCTCACTGGGGGCGACCACCTGTTCGTCTTCGAGGTACATCCCGGTGAGGGCAGCGGCGTCGTCTGACAGTGCGAGCCACACCAGCGAGCGGGCGCCGCGCTCCGGGGAGCGGAGGAAGGGCCCGCCGAGCGTAGCGATGACTTTCCAGATTCCGTTTTCATTCTTGGCGAAGCCGGTGCGCACCACGCCGGGGTGAAAGCAATTTGCACTCAGCTCCGGCGGGCGCCTGGCCAGCTCGCGGGTGAACATGATGTTGCACAACTTCGAGGTGCCGTACACGCGTGGCGAGTAGGACCTCACCGATTGCAGGTCGTCGAGGTCCAAGCGCCCGGACCGGTGGGCGCCGGACGCCGTGTTCACGACGCGACCGCCGTCAAGGCGATCCCGCAGCAGGTTCGTGAGCAGGAACGGTGCGAGATGGTTGAGCGCAAAGGTCTGCTCCAAACCCTCAGAGGTCTCCTTGCGCGAGGCGAACAGTGCCCCCGCGTTGTTGGCAAGGACGTCGACGTGCTCGTGGCGGCCACGGATCTCGTCGGCCAGAGCCCGGACGTTGGACATCAGCGACAGGTCCGACACGAGCCCGTGGACCCGTCCACCGCCACCGGCTGCTGTGGCTTCTTCAGCGACCAACCGGACGCGCTCGGGATCGCGTCCGACGAGGACGACCTCGGTTCCTCGCCGAGCGAGCTCGACCGCGCCGGCTCGACCGATGCCGCGGGTAGCTCCCGTGAGCACGACGACAGTCACGCAGCGGACCTTACCTCTGCCGGCTCGTCTGTAGGGCGGACCGGCGAGCCAGCCGCGGGTCTGCCCCGCGTGCCCCCCCGACATCCGCCGACGACCGGGGAGACGGTAACCGTCTTCCCACTCGCTTGCGTGCTTGCGGCGGCCCTCGGGGGATCGCCACCGCCGTTCCCTAGCCGTTGATTTCGTCCGGGGGCGGGCCCAACCGAAGGATGATTTTCGTGTCGGTATCTGCCACGCCGAGCTTAAGGCGAAGCGTGCGCAGCAGGCTGTCCAGCTCGGCGGTGTCGTGACATGCGACCCTCAGCTGGTAATCAGGGGTTCCGGCGAGGTGCAGCACTTCGCTCACGGGTGCGAGCTTGTCACTCATGCTCGCGAATTCGTCGGAGTCGGTGCCGGGAAGGAGCGTCACTGAGATCACTGCCTCCAGTTGGCGGCCGCCAGCTGCTGGATCGATCTGTGCCGCGAACCCGGTGATGATCCGGGCCTTGCGCAGCCGTCGCACCCGGTCGGCTGCGGCGTTTGCGCTCAAGCCAACTGCAGCCCCCAGGTCACGCCACGACATTCGAGCATCGCCTCGGAGAATGCTGAGGATAGCGCTGTCTATCTCGTCCATAACAGTGAGTATCACTGTTTTCGCGCCGTGTGGCTTGTGTTCACGCTGGACCGGGTGGTACCCAAGGCGATATGAACGTCCCCGCAGCCTTGGTCGCAGGCCTCCTAGCGGGCGGCGCAATCGCGACGCAGTTCGGCGCCGTCAGTGCGCTGCTCTTGGAGACTGCGGTTGTTGCTGGTCCGCGACGGGCAGCGGCAGCGGGGCTCGGCGTCGCAAGCGTCGATTTGGCCTACGCCGCGTTGGCTGTCGGAGCAGGCGCCGCCGCTCGCGTCGTTCTAGCCGGTCATGAAGCCGAGCTCAGGGCGGCCGCCGCGCTTGCGCTCATGTTCACTGCTTTTCGAGGGATCCGCAGCATCATCCGAGATCCAGCGCGGCCGCGGGCCGCGGCCTCCGAGCCGACGGTGGGCGCTACGAGACGATCTCTACCGGCTCGCGACCAGTACCTGCGTTTTGTAGCGCTAACGGCGATCAACCCGCTGACGATCGTCTACTTCGCGTCTGTTGCCACTTCCGTGTCGCTCAGGGGCGTGCCGTCCCGCTTCGCGTTCGTGGTCGGGGCGGGTGGTGCCTCTGCCGTATGGCACCTGTCGTTGAGTCTTGCCGCCGGGTACGTCGGGCGTCGGCTCACCCCAGCAATCCAGCGCGCGATCTCGATTCTTGGCAGGTTGGTCGTCCTGACCGTCGCAGTCCGGCTAGCCCTCGCGGCCTGATCAGAGCCTTGCCCCAAACAACGGATGCCGACGTGAGCGTGCGAGTGCTACCGCAAGCCCACGAGACTTGCCAACTGGGGAGCAGGGCTGGGCACGGGATTCTGGGCTCTGTGCGCTGGCACGTTCATCAACCGGGCTGGCACGATGGTCGTGCCGTTCATGACGCTTTATCTCGTGAGCGCAAGGGCGTTCTCGGTTGTTGCTGCCGGCGAGGTAGTGGCAGGGTTCGGTGTCGGAGCGATCATCGCCCCGTTGATCAGCGGCGCTCTTGCTGACCACGTCGGGCGTCGGATTACGCTGTTTGCCGCCACGGTCATTACTGCCGCGGTCATGGTCGCACTCGCATACGTCCGTTCCACCGCGGTGATAGTTGCTCTAGTCCTGCTTCTCGGCGTCGGGCTCGAGGCACCCCGTCCAGTGACACAAGCGCTCGTCGCGGATCTTGTGGCGGAGAGCGACCGAGTACGCGCCTATGCGGTGCTCTTTTGGGTTGGCAATCTTGGGTTCGCGACTGCGATGGCAAGCGCGGGGTTCGTTGCGCAATCAGGGTTCGTTCTCGTCTTCTGGATCGACGCCATCACCGGCTGCCTGTTTGGCGGTCTCGTTTGGAGATTCGTGTCCGAGAAAGACCGCCCCGCCGCAGGCGTCGAGCCGCGCTCACGTGGCTACAGGCAGGTGCTGAGCCATCGTCCAATGGTCGCTTTCACCGTCGTTGTGATGATCTACTACTTCGTCTACTTGCAATCAGACGCGACGCTCTCGCTTGCCGTGCGCGATTCTGGCCTGCCGCCGCACGTGTACGGACTCTGCATGGCCCTCAACGGCGCACTGATTTGTGTCGCGCAGCCCGTCCTCGCGCCACTGCTGATGCGACTCGACCCGGGCCGCGTCTGGGCCGCCGGACTCGTGATCGTGGGCCTCGGATTTGGGCTGACTGCCGCTGTGTCGACGGCTGCCGGCTACCTGCTGACGGTCGCCACATGGACCGTCGGTGAGATCTTCCCAGCGACAGTGAGCGGCGCGATCGTCACACGACTGGCCCCGGAGCACCTCCGCGGCCGGTACTCCGGCCTCTACGGATTCGCCCTCGCCTCAGGCTGGCTCACATCATCAATCGGCGGGACCAGACTCCTCGCAGCCGGCCCCGTCGCGCTGTGGGGAACCTGCGCCGCGCTGTGCGCCGCCGCAGCGTGCGGCGTACTTCGCCTAAGCCCAAGCCTAAGACGAGCGAACCAAGCCTAAGACGAGCGAAGCGCCGAGCTATGCGTGCCATCGCGACAGCGCGCCTCCGCGCAGATTGCCTCGCCCGATCGGCGTCTTGACGCCCTATGGACTACCTGGTGAGATTCTGATCGTGCCTGATGACTTCATCCTGCAGTGGGGCAGTCCCGGGTTGCATGAGCGCGCACCACTGATCAAGAAGTTCGACGAGCTGCTGATCGCGCAGGCACGTCGCCTTGCCCGCAAGCTCGAGGAGGTCAATGGTGCTGGTCTTGCCGCCACGCAGATAGGATCGCTACGCCGGATGTTCGCGTTTCGCCTAAGCGACCAGCATCCGACAGACGTGCTCGTGAACCCGGAGGTGGTGTGGCAATCCGAGGAGTCGGAGCTCTTTCACGAAGCGTGTCTGAGTTTCAACTCGATCTGGGTTGCAGTTCGCCGTCCCTGCTCCGTTCGCGTCGTCGGATTCGATGCCGCTGGCAATCACCGAGAGTTGGAGTGTGAAGGCTTTGAGGCGTCGCTCATCCAGCATGAGATCGATCATCTCGACGGGCTGCTGACATTGGATCGAGCGGAGCCTGGTGAACGGCGCCGTGCCATTAAGGCGTTGCTCAATCCTGACAGCGCAGCCGCGGCCGCGGCCGCGGCCTGAAGACAAGCGCAACGTTGGTGATTACAGAAGTCCGACGAAGTCGTCGAGGCTGATTACCTCGGCCTGGTGGGGGAAGACGTGCTCGATGAGAACGCGGTGTACCTCGGGATGTGGGTCGGCGCAGCAATCGCTCAACACGTACAGCTGATAGTCGCGGTCGGCTGCATCGCGAACGGTTGATAGCACCACCCCACCGGTCGAGATCCCCGCCACGATCAGCGTGTCGATGCCGCGTCCGTGCAGGTGGGTCGCGAGGTTCGTCGTGCTGAAGGATCCGAACCGAGTCTTCGTCACCACAACATCGCCGGCGCCAGGTCCCAAGTCCGGGTGAACGGCTGCCTCGGAGGATCCATCGGCAAGCAGGCGTGCGCCGGCAAGGCCAGCGAATGCCTTGTTCCGCGGGGATATGGACGCATAGTCCTGCTCGGTAAACGCAACGCGCACATGGACAACCTGCAGCCCGGCCGTGCGCGCGTGTTCGCGTGCGGCTTTCGCCCGGGTCAGCACTGCTGCGCCTTCTTCGCCAGCACTATCGACGATGAAGGGCTGGTAGTCCATCAGCAGCAGGGCCGCTCGACTTATCTCGATGGGTGTGTGAGGCAAGGAGAACTCCTCCGCGGTTGAGAATTGATCGTCTGCTCAGCGTCGACGATCGGGTATCGAAAAATCTAGCATAATCATCAGGAATCCTGATGGTCCTCAGTTGGCTAGCATCGCATCCCTGCCCTTATCGGATCGTCGCTATCCGCTCGATCAATGCCATGGCGGAAGCGACGGTGACGCGCGCCGTGGGGCCGGGAGAGCTTCGCTGCCGTGTCTGCTGCGGGCGGGAGACGGCATTGACAGCGCCTAGTCAGTCGCTCAGATTGCCTGAGAATGGCTTTCTTGTGGAGTCCGCGACGGCATGTGGCGAAGCTGAACGGATGGCGGCCGCTCGTGCAGGGTGTCGACTGGGTGACCGCGTTGCTAGCTTGCTCAGCGGTGTCACCAACGCGTCCCCCATCGGCGACCGCTATTGATCTCACGCACGCGATTGCGACGCTGCGCGCTCGGTTGCGGCAGGAGTCGCAGCCCGCGCCGTCGGAGATCTCGATGCCCCAGCTGCACGCGCTCTCGCGGATCGCAGCAGAAGGTCCGATCTCGAACGCCGCACTCGCGGCGCGGGAGCATGTTCGACCGCAATCGATGAACGAGTGGGTCCGGATGCTCCAGTCGCGAGGGCTCGTGGCGCGCAGCACGGACGCCGCCGATGCTCGCAAGATCCTCTTCACGGTCACCGCCGAAGGGAGGCGGACTCTCGACGCGATCATCGACGTTCGCCATGCCTGGCTGGCCGCGGCCATCGACGAGGTGCTCTCCCCAGCTGAGCAGCAGATCCTCGACGTCGCGGTTGACCTTAATCGAGCGGGTTGCCGCCTCCGGCGACGAGCCTTAGGCGACTGAAGCCGGCGTCTGCGGCGGAGGCCACCGACCGCGTCCCCTCACTCAACGTCGGGCGTGCCGCGCGGGCTGGCAGGACGCGCGTGTGTTGACTCTCCGAGTCATTCCTCGATCTCCCAGGCTACCTGATGGTTGCGTTCGTGAGGAGGCCCGGACTAGCGGTAGCGCTCTTGCCTACTACGCCTAAGGTCATCAGGAAATCTGATAAACTCGCTGATGTGGACGCACTATCAGACGCTCCTGAGGAACTAGTCGGCGAGTCGCGCCACGCTAAGCCCTTCGCTCTGCGTTTTATCTCGCCTCTCTATCTCGGCTCGGCGCTCAACCCGGTCAACAGCTCGCTGATCGCAACCGCACTGGTGCCGATCGCGCTCTCCCTGCACGTTCCGGTCGGCCAGACGTCGATCCTCGTCGCCTCGCTCTATCTCGCCTGCGCAATCGCTCAGCCGACCGCCGGCAAGCTCTCCGAGGAGCTCGGCCCGCGGCGCGTCTTCCTCAGCGGCATCCTCGTGGTGATCGTCGGCGGGGTAATCGGTGGTGTCGGGCACAGTCTCGTGCTGCTCGTCGTGTCCCGGGTGCTGATCGGGGTCGGGACGTCGGCCGGCTATCCGTCGGCGATGGTCCTCATTCGTCGTCGCGCGCAGTGGGCTGGGATGGCCGCACCCCCAGGTGGGGTGCTCGGCGGCATCGCGATCGCGGGCACGGTCACCGCCGCGGTCGGGCCGCCGATCGGCGGTGTCCTGGTCGACGCCACGAGTTGGCGGGCGGCCTTCCTCGTCAACGTCCCGGTGGGCCTGATCGCGTTGGCGATGGCGGCCAGGTGGATCCCGCGCGACCGTGCGATCGAGAAGGGGGTCACGGCCGCCGAGATCGCCAGGCGTATCGACGTGTTCGGCATCGCGATCTTCGCTTGCGCGATGGCGGCGCTGCTCGTCTTCCTGCTCGAC
This sequence comes from uncultured Actinomycetota bacterium, assembly GCA_963818135.1. GTDB lineage: Bacteria > Actinomycetota > Thermoleophilia > Solirubrobacterales > Solirubrobacteraceae > Palsa-465. The sequence continues at coordinate 37,929 of CAWFRF010000002.1, read as the reverse complement.
CTCCCGGGGGCCGAATGGGCCTTCCTGGGGGGCTCTGCCGTCTTCTTTGTGGTGCTCGTCTGTTGGGAGTTGCGCGCCTCGGCGCCCTTCATCGACATGCGTCTCCTCGTCGGCAATCTGCCGCTCACACGGACGTATCTGCGTGGCGGCCTCTCGCTGCTGGGCGTCTACACGATCCTCTACAGCATCACCCAATGGCTCGAGGCCGCCCACGGCTACTCGGCACAGGAGGCCGGGCTGCTGATCCTGCCGATGGGCGCCCTCGCCGCCGTCATCTCACGGCCGATCGCCGCCCGCGAACCTCGTTCGCGGGCCGCTGATCGCCGGCGCAGTCACGGCACTGCTTGGCTCGATCGGGGTGCTGCTATTGAAGACCACCAGCCCGGCAATCGCGATCGTCGCGGTGACGCTGCTCTTCGGTGTTACCACCGGCACGGTGTCCGTGTGCAACCAAACCGCGCTTTACCTGCAGGCGCCGGCGAAGCTGGTTGGCACCGCGTCGGGCCTCTATCGGACCTTCAGCTACATCGGCTCGATCGCGTCGGCGACGATCAGCAGCATCGTCTTCCACAAGAAGGTCTCCGACCATGGTCTCCATCAGATCGCCTTGATCCTGATCGGGGTGAGTGCTGTGGTCTTGCTCATGATTCTGGTTGACAGGAAGCTGCGGACGGTCCCGAGTCGGCAGGAGGAGGAGTGATGATCGGACCGGCTGGCTCGTCGTTGATTGTCGTCGGAATCGACGGCTCGGGCAGTTCAGTTGGTGCCCTCGTCTGGGCCTCCGGGCTGGCACGTCTGACGGGGGCACGGCTGAGGCTGGTGACCTGTTGGCAGTTGCCGAGACCCTTCGGCTATGACCTCGGCTACGAGGGTTGGCGTCCACAGGAGGACGCCGTCCACGTGCAAGAGCAGGCACTCGCCACGCTGGGCGACGCGCTCGCCGACGTCGCCATCGAAAGCAGGATCGTGGAGGGTGAACCCGCCCGCGTGTTGGTCGATGAGGCGAAGGCCGCGAACCTGCTGGCGGTCGGCAGCCGTGGCCATCGCGAGCTTATAGGGATGCTGCTCGGCTCCGTCAGTGAGTTCTGCGCCGCACACGCCAGCTGTCCCGTCGTCGTCGTCCACGACGGTGAACAGGCAGCGGAGTGGCTGGAACTGGGTCGCCACGACGCGGATTGACGGTTTAACGGCAGAAGCGCTCGTGTGGTCCATCGGTCGCTGCGCTTCCGTGGAGGCCGTGGGTTTGGGGAGGCCGCTCTGCCAGCAGCCGTCGCACTGGTCGGGAAGTTGCCCGCGATCAGGCTGTTGATGAGGGTGAGGGGGAAGTCTTTGCCATTTTTGCCCAGCCGTCGCACCCCTCCCCCTCTTTGCCAGCGTTCTGACGTTCCGGCGACGGGCCTCACCTGTCGGTGTGGACACCATCAGAAGCCCGGGCGGGATCGTGTGCTCGGTTGTGAGCTGCGTGGTCGGGGTTTGCGCGTCAGAATGCCTCGGTGACGATTGACGCTGAGGAGTTGAAGATCTGCCTCGACGTGCTGGCGCAGGTCGAGACCTTGCCAGCCGACGATCCCGACGCCGTGGCGGTGCGACTGGCGACCGCACGCATCTTCAAGGCGGTGAAGCTGCAGCGTCGTTTCGAGCGACGCGCCGCGGTGTCAGCCAACGACAAGGCGGTGCTCGAGCGCACGGCCACAGCAGCACCTGGTCGGATCGACGACGAGACCAACGGCACCGAGTTGGCTTCGAGGGCGTCGGGTGCAACCGCCGGAACTCTGCTCAAGCCACGGCCCTGCTACCAGTGCAAGGTTCGCTACGTCGAAGTTGATGCCTTTTACCATCAGCTCTGTCCGGCGTGTGCCGCACTTAACCGCCAGCGCCGGGAGGCCCGCACCGACCTCACCGGCCGGCGCGCGCTGCTGACGGGCGGCCGCGCCAAGATCGGGATGTACATCGCGCTGCGCCTCCTGCGCGATGGCGCTGAATTGACGATCACGACCCGCTTTCCGAAGGACGCGGCCCGCCGGTTCAGATCGATGGCCGACAGCGGTGACTGGCTGCATCGGCTGAACATTGTCGGCATAGACCTCCGTCAGATCGGTCAAGTCGTCGCCTTAGCGGACGCGATCGCCGCCGACGGTCCCCTCGACATCTTGATCAACAACGCGGCTCAGACGGTGCGCCGCTCTCCCGATGCGTACTCGCTGTTGGTAGCCGGTGAGGCTCAGCGGCTCGTGGACACGTCGCGAGTCCTTGAGCTTGGAGGTCCACACGATCTGCACCCGGGCACGACGCTGGCACTGGCTGCGCAGGGCACGACGATCGATGCAGGCGGGCTCATTCCAGATGCGGTCGATCACAACAGTTGGACACAACGCGTCGACGAGATCGATCCAGTCGAGATGCTCGAGGTCCAGCTCTGCAACACGACGGCGCCGTTCATCCTGATCAGTCGGCTGCGAGCCGCGCTCACGGCGTCGCCTGCTCGCCGCAAGTACATAGTCAACGTCTCAGCAATGGAAGGAAGCTTCGGGCGCGGGTACAAGGGGCCTGGTCATCCACACACGAACATGGCCAAAGCGGCGCTCAACATGCTGACGCGCACGAGTGCTCGGGAGATGCTCGACGCCAACAGCATCCTGATGACGAGCGTAGACACGGGCTGGATCACCGACGAGCGTCCGCACTCGACTCGAACACGGCTGGCAGACGAGGGCTTTCATGCACCGTTGGATCTCGCCGACGGCGCGTCGCGCGTATACGACCCGATCGTCCGTGGTGAGCTCGGCGAAGACCTGCATGGCGTCTTCCTGAAGGACTACGCGCCAACGTCGTGGTAGCTCCAAAGACTCTCGGACGGCTGGGCGTCCGCCCCAGCCGTCCGAACTCTGCTTGTGTCGTTAGCGGGCGTGATCAAATCCGTGGTCCTCGGTTGGGTTGGGTGCGCCCTTGCCTTGCGTGATCAGCTGCTTGAGGCTGCCGTTGATGTAGAAGCCCCAGGACATCCACTACTCAAGGCAACGGATCACCGAGCTGATTCCCGGCTCAAGGGTCGTTTGGGAAGTGCTAGACGCCTACCTCGACTTCACCGACGACCCGCGCGAGTGGCGCAACGGCCCAGTTAAGGAGTTCGAGCATCAGTTCGCCCTCGCGGCCGCGGCGTGAAGCCACAATCGTGACGCCGCCGGATCAGCGCGTCCTGGACCGCGTCCTCGGCATCGTGTGGAGAAGCGAGTATGCGATAGCAGTACCCAGTCAACTCCCGCCGGTAGGACTCAAGGTCGCCGAACCCGAAGGCCTCCGTCACAGTGCTCGCGCTCACGAGAAACGATGCTAAATGAGCGCGACCGTGGCCTTTCTGTAGATGCAGCGAATGAGCGCAGTGCTCATGCCGACTGTTGCGGCGCCCCGCGGGCGCGGTGGTCTGGTGTGGGGACGCTTTCCATGACCGGCGCGCGGTCCCGTGGGTGCGATTCGTACCAGCGGGCGTAGCGTCTGGCCAACGGCGCTGCCGTGATTCCGTGCGCCATCACCGAGAGTCCGATCGTCACATACGTGGTGGTCAGGATCGTCGCGGCGCCGGGTAGGTGCGCCTCCTCGACGACGATCACCGCGAACACGATCGATGCGAGACCTCGTGGACCAAACCAGCCGAGAAAGCCGACCGTTGGTGGGCGAGCGCCGGTACGGATCATCGCCACCGCGACCGGCAGGATGCGCACCAACGTCAAGCTGAGCACGGCGTACAGCGCGATCTGCCAACTCACGTGCTCGAGCGCCGGCCCCAGGAGAACTGCCCCGAAGATCAAGAACGTGACACCTCCGAGTAAAGCTCCGAGTTCCTCGTTCAGCCGTGAGGCCTGCTCGGACTCGCGGCTGACGAGCGCTCCGAAGATTGCCCCCGCGACGAACGCCGCGATGAAGCCCGAGCCTCCAAGCCCAGCCGCGATTCCATACGCCAGGCCCGCGCCGGCAACCGGAATGACCTGAAGCCATGAGTCGGTGATCAGCCCTCGTCGATAGGCGATCGCCACGACCCCCGCGGCGGCCAAACCCGCAGCGACGCCTCCGAGGATTCCGTAGCCGATCTGCTCGAGCACGATCCGGATCGCGTGCTGGCTGCTCGCGGCGTCGTCCTCGACATCCGCCACCGCGAGTGCGATCAACAGCAGCGGGACACAGATTCCGTCGTTGAGTCCGCTCTCGACGTTCAGCCCCTGGCGGATCCGCGAGGGGAGTCGCGGCTCGGTCACCACCGCTTCCCCGAGGGCGGCATCTGTTGGCGCGAGGAGCACCGCCAACACGATCGCCTCAGTCAGGTTGAGCTGATCGAAGATCGCCGCCGCGAGCACCGCGCCGATAGCGATCGTCAACGGCAGCCCGACCCCGAGCAGACGAAGCGGTACCGCATACTCGCGGCGCAGGACGCGAGACTTGATCCGGGAGGCGTCCGCGAACAGCACAACCGCGAGGGTCGCCTCCGCGAGCGTCCTCACGCTCTCAGCCGTTGGGGCGCCCGTCACCTCGTCGATCGCAAACGGTCCCACGAGCACACCGATAAGGACGAACACCATCGACGGCGTAACGGAGGTGCCGCGTCAGCCGTCGCGACACCGCAGCCACCGCCAGAACGCTCGCGGCAGTGATTGCTAATTCCCATTTCACCGCGGCTCCCAGACTCGGGGCGCGAACTCAGCCCCGCATCGCCCGGATGAGATGACGCCGACCGCCTGGGTCCCGAGACGGCTGATCTCGTCGTGGAGGTGACCAGCTCGAATCCTCACCTCATCCGGGTGATGAACACGGAAATGGCTGTCCGCAACCTTTCGCTTGGCGTGGCTGGCCACGCCCGGCCGAGCGAAAGCGTCGACTGGTTCGCGACTTCTACTGACCAGACAAGGCGAGGCCGATGAGTTTGCATTCGGTTCCCGGGGTGCGAGCAATCGCCGGATACCGGGCGTCGTGGCTGCGTAAGGACGCAGTCGCCGCGATCGTCCTGACGACCTTGCTGGTTCCGCAGGGCATGGCGTACGCAGAACTTGCGGGCGTTCCGGCGATCACCGGTCTTTACACCACGATCTTGTGCCTGGTTGGTTATGCGGTATTCGGGCCGTCGCGGATCCTCGTGCTCGGTCCCGATTCATCGCTCGGGCCGATGATCGCGGCGACGATTCTGCCTATCCTCGGCGCAGACGGGAGCCCGGCGCGCGCAATCGCGCTGGCATCGATGCTCGCGCTCCTGGTGGGAGCGATCATGATCGCGGCAGGGGCCGCGAAGCTCGGGTTCGTCGCCGACCTTCTGTCCAAGCCGACGCAGATCGGCTACATGAACGGACTCGCCCTGACAATCCTCGTTGGACAGCTACCGAAGCTGTTCGGGTTCTCGATCGACGCCAACGGGCTGATCAACGAGACACGCGCGTTCGTCGACGGACTCTCCTCCGGGAAAGCCGTGGGCGCCGCGGCCGCGATCGGCGTGCTCAGCCTGCTCATGATCCTGGCCTTTGGCCGCTGGCTGCCGAAGCTTCCTGCGGTACTGATCGCAGTCGTACTTGCGATTGCGGCAACCTCGGTTTTCCAGTTGGCCAGCCATGGCGTGTCGCTTGTGGGAACCCTGCCGAAGGGATTGCCCCCGCTGACCGTCCCGCATCCAGTCTCCGATCTTCCGCTGCTGGTTGCCGGCGCGCTCGGAATCGCGCTTGTCGCGCTCACCGACACGATCTCTACCGCGTCCGCCTTCGCGGCGCGTACGGGTCAGGAGCTCGACGGGAACGGGGAGATGATCGGGATCGGCGCTGCAAACGTTGCCGCCGGGTTCTTCCAGGGCTTTCCCGTCAGCACCAGCGGCTCACGCACTGCAGTGGCCGAGCGGGCCGGCGCCAAGACGCAGGTCACCGGCGTGATCGGGGCGGCGCTGATCGTGTTGATGCTCGTGTTCGTACCGGGGCTGCTGAAGAATCTTCCGAACCCGACGCTCGCTGCGGTGGTGATCGCGGCATCGCTGTCCCTGGCCGACATTCCCGGAACGATTCGGCTTTGGCAGCAGCGTCGAGTTGAGTTCGCGCTCTCGATCACGGCTTTCCTCGGGGTCGCCCTGCTCGGCGTTCTCCAGGGCATCGCGGTGGCGGTCGTGCTCTCGATCTTCAACGTCTTCCGCCGCGCCTGGTGGCCGTACCAGACCGTCCTCGGACGGGTACCGGAGATGCCCGGCTACCACGACCGCCAGCTGCATCCCGGAGCGGAGGAGCTGCCGGGATTGGTGATCTTCCGATTCGATGCGCAGCTGTTCTTCGCGAATGCCCGCACCTTCCGCGAGCAGATCCGTAACCTCGCCGCCCGCGAGCCTCGACCGCAGTGGATCCTCATCGCTGCCGAGCCCATCACCGATGTCGACACCACTGCAGCCGACATGCTTGCCGAACTTGATCAGGACCTCAACGCCGCAGGGACCTCCCTCGTATTCGCGGAGCTTAAGGACCCCGTCCGCTCGAAGCTGGAACGCTACGAACTGATTGGCCCATTGGATCCGGACCACTTCTTCCCCACACTCGAGGCGGCGGTCGACGCGTTCCGAGAGCACACCGGTGTCGATTGGGAACCAGACCTGCCGCCAAGCGGGCCGCGAAGCTAGGAGTCCGTGTCGGGCGCCTGTGTACCAGCCGATCTACGTGATGGACCTCGGCCGCCTCCGCACCAGAACCTGATCCGGTCCCGCCGCGCCGGAAGGATTCACGCGTGTCTGACGTCTAAGTCGGAGATGAACCGAACGAACGCTTTGGCCGCCTATCGGCACGTGAGGGGTTTTGGCTGGCCTCGTCGGTATCCGATTGCCCAGTTCCCGAACAACGCTCTGATCGCAGCGTTCGTTGCTGGTCAGGTCGCAGCGATGCTCCACGGTTCCGGACAGTTTGACGCCAAAGCGGTCTCATATCTCGCCCTCACCATCTGGGCCTACGAGGAACTGGTCCACGGGGTCAACTTGTTCCGCCACCTACTTGGTCTCGCCTATCTCGTTTCCACGGGCGCTCATCTCGCCCGCGCCCTTGGTCACTGACCAGAAGGGCGCCGGCGCTTCCACAGACCGGCCCAGGGGCTAGGCTGTCGAATTCGGCGCGGCATCAGTCGAGACAAGGGGACGCTAAGAATGGCCGTGGTTCAGGCGGAGTCGTTGACAAAACGCTTTGGCGAAGTTTCGGCGGTTACGGATCTGTCGTTCGTGCTGGAGGCGGGGACGATCACTGGTTTCCTGGGGCCGAACGGCGCTGGCAAGACCACGACGCTCCGGATGGTTCTGGGGCTGGCTGCGCCAACGGCGGGCCGGGCGCTCGTATTCGACCGTGCTTACCACGAGCTTGAGCGTCCCGCCTTGCGGATCGGAGCGGTGCTCGAGGCGACCGATTTTCATCCCGGCCGCTCTGGTCGTGATCACCTGCGGATGCTCGGGCGCGCAGTCGAGCGTTCCCGATTCGCGCGCCGATGAGGTGCTGCGTTCGGTGGAGCTCGGCGACGCGGGACACCGGCGCGTGAAGGGATATTCGCTGGGGATGCGCCAGCGACTCGGGCTCGCGGCGGCCCTGCTCGGCGACCCGGAGCTGCTGATTCTCGATGAACCCGCGAACGGGCTTGACCCGGAGGGCGTTCGCTGGCTGCGTGACTTCCTGCGCCGACTGGCGTCCGAGGGCCGCACGGTGCTCATCTCAAGCCATGTGCTCGCTGAGGTCGCGCAAACGGTCGACCAGGTATTGATCATCAGCCGCGGACGGCTCGTGATCGAGTCCTCGCTGGCAGAGCTGACGGCGCGCGCCGGCGGCGCGGTCCGCGTCCGAAGCGCGGATCCCCAGCGGCTCGAGTCCGCTCTGCAGGACAACAATCTGCAGGTCACTACCGGCACAGATCGCGCGCTGCTCGTACAGGGAGCCTCGAGCGAGCAGGTCGGCGAGATCGCATTCGCCGCCGGCGTTCCGGTGCACGAACTGCTGACGGACGGTGGCTCGCTTGAGGAGATCTTCCTCGAATTGACCTCGGAGGCGCCGTTGACCACCTCGGAGGCGCCGGCATGATCGCGCAGATCAGGGCTGAACTCCTCAAGATTCGCTCGACTAGGACCACCATCGGCCTGCTGCTCGGGATGATCGCGCTGATCCTGCTGTTCACGCTGCTGACCGGACTGCTCAGCCATCCGCCCGGGCTCATGGGCAAGCAGAACCAGAGACAGCTGCTCAGCCTGGGCAGCCTTGCAGGAGTGTTCTCAGCGCTCGCCGGAGTGCTGCTTATAACCAGCGAGTACCGCTACGGGACGATCCGACCAACGATCCTGTTCAACCCGGCGCGCTCGCGCGTACTCGCCGCCAAGATCGTTGCCGGCGCGCTTGCCGGGATCGTGTTCGGTGTCATCGGCGAAGCGCTCGGGTGGGCCATCGGCGTCGTGATCCTCGACGGTCGAGGAATCACGATCGTGCTCAGCAGCAGCGACGTACTGCTGCTTGCGCTCGGAGGGCTCGCTGGCGTGGCTCTGTGGGGAGCGATTGGCACCGCCCTCGGCACGATCATCCGCAACCAGGTCGGCGCCGTCATCACGCTGCTGGCCTGGGGGTTCGTGGTCGACAACCTTCTGTTCGGTCTCGTGCCCGCCGTTGGGCGCTTCACGCCGACACGCGCGCTGGACGCGCTGATGGGCCTGAGGACCGACCACCTGCTCTCGCCGGGCGCCGGCGCGATCATCCTGATCGCCTGGGCGGCCGTGCTCGCGTTCATCGGCATCGGCCTCACCAGCCGGCGCGACATCAACTGACAACGCGCCGAACACCACGGGCTGATCAGGGCGCGGGTAGCGATCCGTTCTCGATCAGATTGGCGTAGACCGACTCGAGCGCCTCGGTGATGGCTCCGAGGTGCTCGGCTGGGAGACCGCCGAAGAAGAGACTGCGCACGAGCTCAATGTGGCCGATCGACGCCTGTGCGACTGCCTTCCAGCCTTGCTCGGTGAGCCGCACCTCGGTCGCACGTCGATCGGAGGCGAGAACATCGCGGCTCACGAGTCGGCGTGTTGCCATGCGTCGGACCTGATGGGAGACGCGACTGCGCTCCCAGCCGATCCGGGCGGCGAGCGCTGTGATCTGCAGCGCCCCGTCCGGCGAGTAACGCAGAGCGTTCAAGACATCGTAGTCAGAGAGCGACAGGTCGCTGTCCGTCTGGAGCTGGCGATTCATCTCGTAGTTGAGACGGAGCTGCACCCGCATGTAGGCCAGCCACGCCCGCTGCTGTGGGCGGGTCAACCGCCGCTCGAATGGCGTGGCTCCGTCGTCTCGCTCGCTTTTAGATGACATGTCACGTAAAGTAGTGGTTGCGCCCTCTTGAGGGGATGCCAGATGATCCCGGTTCGGCTCGATTCATGGGAGGTCCAGGTGCCCAGTGCATGTGTTCTCACCGATTACGGAGCGCCAGCCGTGTTGCGCTGGCAGCAGGTCGAGCTTCCACAGCCCGCTGCCGGCCAGATCCGCTTGCGAGTCCGCGCCGCGGGTGTCGGGCCGACGGATCTGGAAATTCGCCGCGGCGATCTAAGGGCGATCTTCTCGCTCACGGCCGACTCGGTCCTCGGTTTCGAAGCCTCCGGAGTGGCCGACGCGCTCGGTGAAGGAGTCCAAGGCATCAGCGTCGGCGATGAGGTCGCGGCATGGCTGCCGTCGCTTGGGCGGCTACGCCGAATACGCGCTCGCGTCCTCTTGGACGATCAAGTCGCAGGCAGTCAGCTTCGTGGACGCGGCCGCTCTGCCGGCCTCGGTCGAGGCTGCGGTCGGAGTGCTCGATCAGCTCGGGGTCGTCAGTGGGGATATCGTCCTGATTCTCGGGGGCGCCGGGTCGGTAGGCACGATCGCCACCCAAATCGCGCTCTCACGGGGTGCCACTGTGATCGCAGCGGCGAGCCCACGCGATCATGAACTCCTACGAGAGCTGGGTGCGGCCCCAGTCACCTATGGGGAGAATCTGGTCGAGCAGGTTCGCGATATCAGCAGTCGCGTGGATGCCGTCATGGACGCCGCCGGCCGCGGTTCGTTGGCTCAGGCGATCGAGCTGGCGGGTGGAACCGAGCGCGTGATCACGCTCTCGGACCCACACGCCCAAGACTTTGGCGTCCGCTTGTCCGCGCCGACGCCCGACCGCGCGCCAGGGGCAGTTGCGCAAGGCATGGCACTTCTTGCTGAAGGAAAGCTACGGATGAAGCAGCGACGAGAGCTGCCGAATGCAACACGCGGCAGAAGCGCACCGACTGCTGGAGAGCGGCGAGACGCACGACAAGGTTGTCCTGACCATTGGGTGACGGGATCTCCTTCGACGCGTGATCTCGTTCGACGCCTGTTCAGGGGGGCGAGCCGGAGCTATGTCACCCGATCTGGATGATGCGTCGCGGCGTTCGCGTGGGAACGCTGGTCCGAGCCGCCCCAAGCGGGGGCGGCTCGACCGTCAGCAACGTGCCCGGAAAGGCCACCATGGAAACGCACGCAGGGCAGGATCAGACCGTCTGGGCGAGCACGGCTGGCTTTGCGGGATTGCCGGCCGGCGACGACGCCAAGGCACTTGCGTGGGCCGCTTGGCTGATAGGGATTCTCGCGCTGCTGACGTTGGCCTTCGGTGTCGTGATCTTGGTCGAGCCATCGATCACCCTGAGCACCCTCGCTGTGCTTGTCGGCATCTATCTGGCGGTCGCCGGCGTGATCGACCTGGGGTGGGCAATCCTGGGCAAGCCGGAGAGCCGGGGGCTGTCGGCTTTGTTCGGGGTGATCACCGCCGTCCTGGGCGTGCTCCTGATTCGTCACCCTACGCACGCGGTCACTGCTGTGGCGCTGCTGATCGGCCTGTGGCTGATCGCCGCCGGCCTGCTGAGGTTGGTGCGAGCCTTCGTGGAGCCCGGCAATCGAATCGGGTCGTTCGTGTTGGCGGTGGCCGAGATCGCGTTCGGCGTGGTGATCGTCTCTGATCCCAACATCGGAGTCACGACCTTGGCCGTAATCACAGGCATCGCGCTGATTGTCCGGGCGCTCACGCTCGGGCTGATGGCCGCGGCGATTTGGTCTCTGAGGCGGGCCCCACGGGATAACCTCGGCGCGGTCGAAGCCTGACGCAGCTGTGAGTAACTCGTCGGGACCTGCTGCCGAACGAGTAGCCCTCGCGGCAAGGCGGCGGCGACGACGGGAGACGGTGGCGGCCGTTATCGGGGCGTTGCTGGCCGCGTTTGCTTTGCTCAACCTCGGCGACGTGAAGGTGAACTGGATCATCACCTCCGCCGAGACGCCGCTAATAGTGGTGATTGTGTTGGCAGTGCTTCTGGGCGCCGCGCTGGATCGACTTCTGATACGGCGCAAGAAGCGTCAGCAAATCGCGGCACAGTCAGTCGCCCAGCGCACAGAGCAAGAACCCACGGCGAGGCGGGTCTAGCGCCGCGTCAGCAACCTGCGCTACGCAGGTTCGACATGCGCGAGGCTCGACGATTCCGAGCCCTCAGGAACCGACGGGGGCGGCTTCGGAGTCAGTGACGGTTCCGCGCTCCATGGAAAGACAATCCACCGGTCGGTCCGCCGCCACACGTAATCGCATTTGATCACCGAGCGCGGCTTTTCGTAGAGCGTGGCGATCCGAATCTGACCCACGCGCGGGCCACAGAACTCCTTGACGAGCGCCAGCGTGGCACCAGTGTCGGCCACATCGTCCGCGATCAGGATCGTTGCTTCCTCGAGATCTACGAACTCGGGGACGGGCGGAAGGATGATTGGGAGTTCCAGTCGCTCGTCAACACCGGTGTAGAACTCGACGTTCATCGTCCAGGTGTTCTTCACCCCGAGCGCGTAACCCAGGCTCGCCGCGACGATGAGGCCCCCGCGCGCAATCGCGAGGATCACGTCCGGTTGGAAGCCGTCATCGTTGATGGCCTCGGCCAGTGCGCGCGTGGCCGGACCGACGCCAGCCCAGTCAAGGATCTCGGGCTCCGCGCTCATGCGGGCGTTCGGTGGCCTGGATGAATCGGTACTCGACCTCGGACAACGGTGCCATTCTGCGGCCACGAATCCACCATCAACGTCCCTCCCACCGCCTCGATGCGGTCACGCATGTTTGTCAGGCCGTCACCGCGGCCGGTCGTTCTGGGGTCGAAACCTGTTCCAGTGTCAACGACCTCGAAGCGGAGTTCATCGGCGTGCTCTCGCAACCGTACGGACGCGCGGGCCCCAGCCCCGGCGTGCTTGGCCACGTTCTGCAGTGCCTCGAGGCAGGAGAAGTACACCGCGGCCTCAGTCGCTTGGCGGTGGCGGCCGACGCCTGCGCCGTGAACCGAGACCGGCGATGCTACGCGTAGCGCCGCCGACTCAAGTGCGCTGACGACACCGTACTCACGAAGAATCGGCGGGTACACACCGTGGGCGAGGGCGCGCAGGTCCTCGAGAACGCCGTCCATCTGTCGCTCGATCGTCGCCAGAAGCCGCTGGCCCTCCTGCACGTCGCTCGCGAGGACCTCGGTGGCGAGCGTGAGTTTGAGGCGCAACCCAAGGATGCCCTGCTGGGCACCGTCGTGAAGGTCGCGTTCGAACCGCTGCCGGGCGTGATCAGACGCCTCGACTAGACGAGTGCGGGATGCGCGCAGGTGCTCGTCGAGTCGCGCTCGCTCGGCAACGAGAGCTGCGATGGCCAGCGCCGTCAACGACACCGTCGCCATGAACAGTTGCGTCTCCAGCAGGCGATCGTTCATGGTGCCTACGCCGAACGGTCCAAGATCGTTTGTGGTCCCCCAGATCGCGAAAGCGCAGATGACCGTGATCGCGGCAGTCGCGCCGCGTAGCCCGAAGTCCAGTGCCGCCCAGATCAGCGCCGGGAATACCAACGCGCACAGCAGAATCGGCCCGCCGAGCGGAAGCGCACTGAGCCCGACGACCACCACGACCATCAGGCACGCCTCGAGCATGCGGCCAACGCGCCACGGGCGCGCCGGGAGCGATGACCACGCCAGCGCGAGCGGCACCACGATCAGCGCACCGGTGAAATCCCCGAGCCACCAGGTTCTCCATACGTGTGGCAGCGACCCGGCCTCGATCACGCCGCCGAGCCATGACGCCACCGAACCGACTGTGGCACTCAGGAACGTACCGGACGCGATCGCCACCACCATCCCGATCACACCCCGCAACGTCCCGATCGGCTCGCCCCGGGGGCACAGTCGCAAGAGAAGTACCGTGGCCACAACCACTTCCAGCAAGTTGCCGATGCTCTGGGCTACGGCAGAGCCGATCGGTAGCGCCGAGTAGTTGTTGACCAGAAGGTCGCCGATCACCACGCCCGGCCACAGTCGCAGCCCTCCCAGGTACAGAAACGCCACACCGACTCCCACCGGTAGCCACATGATCGCGGCGACGGGACCGGAGAACTGAAATGCGTAGCCGAGCTGGGCAGCGGAAAAGTACGCCGCGACCAAGAGCGAAATCCACCCAAGGTCGCGCCGCGCCGGTGCGTAATACCGCACGACATCGGACAGCGTCCGACGCTCAGTGTTGACCACTCCTACTCGCCCTGGAAAAACCGCCTGAACGAACCCGCTCATTTGTCTTCCTTTTCTGGCGAGAGAAAACGCTAAGACCTGGCTCGCAGAAGCATAAACCGTCGTCGCTGTCAGTGCCTGTAACAATGCGCGCATGAACGACCTGCAGATCACCGACCACATCGAGGCGCTGGTCGCCGAGGAGCACACCCTGCTTTCCCGCGAGCCGGCAGATAGCGCTCAGAGCGACGCGCTAGAGGCAGACCGCGAGCGACTGTCCCAGATCTCGATCGAGCTGGACCGCTGCTGGGACCTCCTGCGCCAGCGTCGCGCCCGCCGGGAGGCGGGCCAAGATCCGGACGAAGCCAAGGAGCGCGACGCGACAACAGTTGAGAGGTACTGGCAATGACGGCCTCAGAATCAGCACAGCTGGACGACGTCGCCAACGAGCTCGCAACCTGGCCCGGAATCCGGCTCGAGCGACGACCGAACAACGTGGTTGCAGTCATTTACGAGCAGTCCGAGCTGGGAATCCTCGACCTCGGGCGCAAGCTCGTGGAGCTGCCCTTTCTGGGCGCGGAGCGCGACAGCCTTGTGGAACACGGCGACGCTGAACCGGCGGACTCGACACCAGACTCAGCCGGCGTCAGCCACGAGGTCCGCGGTCCGTCTGACGTGACCGCTGCACTCGAGCTCTTCGACCGCCGCTACCACGATGTCCGCGGCGACGTCGGCTGAGCCAGACGGTCAAGTCGACTCCAAACCGGGTAGGCTCGGCCGATCAGTCAGGCGGCCGTCATCTTCCAGGTTCCGCGGGGCAGCGCGATCGAGCGGCAGCTCCGCGACGAGCCGCCGCCGGGGCTCCGTGGAGACGATGTATTGGTCCAGACCGGGCCTACTGATGAGCAGGGGAATCTCGAGGCCTTGGCTGGTGAAACCGTCCTCTCGGTCCCGTCGTTCGAGGAGCTTGAACGGCAAGCGGACGGACTCCGGCACCTGCTGCGGCAGGCCGGCACCGGCACGGAGCCGCTGATCATCGTCATCGGGGCCGCCGAAGTGATCGGGGATCAACTGGCGGGCGCCGTGGTGGACGCCGCGCGTGACGCTCCCCGGCCGGTTTTCGTCCGCGTCATCCGCCCGTCCGAGCGCTAGTCGCCGGAGGAGCGAGGCAGTCGTGCCTCGAGTTCGCTGATGCGATCGAGTAACTCGACGACGAGCACCGCGCCGGCGTAGTTGAGATCGAGGTCGCGGCGCAGACGCTCGGCCCTGGCGACCCGTGCGGCGCTGGTCGCGGGGAAGCGCGGCGCGGGGGCTGCGGCAGTCGGCCGTGGCTTCTCGGGCTCGAGCAGCCCGAACTCCAGGTAACGCCGTACGAGCACGGTCTGAACTCCCGCCATCCGGGCGATAACCGTCAGCTCGACCGCCTCCTCGGCGTCGTCGCGATTGCCCGGCTGCGTCGTTGGGTCGTCGCCCATCCTCACGCCTCCTGTTCGTCAGGGCTTGAGCTCTCAGCGAGCTGCTCATAGAGCTCGCGCTCGCGAGTCGAGAGCGTCTTGGGGACGACGATCTTCACAACGGCGTGCAGGTCGCCCCTCTCGCCACCGCGCTTCGGCAGTCCACGGCCACGCAATCGCAAGCGTCGTCCGCTGGATGAGCCCGCCGGCACGCGAATCTGCGCGTCACCTCTAGGCGTATCAACCGTCACGGTCGCCCCGAGCGCCGCCTCGGATGGTGTGATCGGTAGATCGACATCCAGGTCGTGATCGCCACGACGGTGAAAGCGCGGGTGTGGCTTGAGTGCAACTCGGAGAAAGAGGTCGCCTGGAGGCCCGCCGCCGAACCCTTCCCCTCCCTGTCCCGCCAGTCGGATCAGCTGGCCATCACGAACACCGGCGGGGAAGTTCACGGTCACCTGGCGGCCGTCCATTGTCAGCCGCCGCCGACCCCCGGCAAGCGCATCCTCCAAGGAAAGCTCCAAAAGCGCCTCACGGTCGCGCCCACGGATCGAACCCCCCGTGCGCTGCGCCCGACCTCCAAACAGCGCCTCGAACAGGTCCTCCCCGAACTCTCCACCAGTCCCATCGCCCCATCCCTGAGCGCTGAAGAAGTCCGAGAAACTCTCGTTGGGAGCTTCGCGCTCCGTCTGCTTCCAGTTCGCCCCGAGGCGGTCGTAGCGCTCACGTCTCTCTGGGTCTGACAGCACCTCATATGCCTCACCCAGCTCCTTGAAGCGCTCTTCGGCGTCCTCTTCTGAGTTGAGATCCGGGTGGTACTTCCTCGCCAGCTTCCGATACGCGCTCCGGATCGCATCCTGATCCGCGTCGTGCGGGACACCGAGAACCTCGTAGTAATCCGTGTAGCTGAGCGCCATATGAACCGGAATCGTCCCTCAAATGCCGAACCGTTGTCAGCCGGCGATGCAGCTGCGCCGTTCCAAGTCTCAAAAGCCACCGTATAGATTCGCCTCATGTCCAGAGCAGCGGCGCTACTCATCGTGGCCTGCACAAGCACGGACACGGCAACACCAACGACTACCCATGAGCGCCCCGCGGGGCCAGTGGGGGACAGCTGACTCAATCGCCATCGACCTCGTATTCGTCCTGACGGCGATCAGGGCGTGTGGCGGTCCGCCACCTCAGGTATCTCGAACCGATCTGGACGCACACGCTCCTCAGGCTCGAGGTGGACCAGCACCGTCGTCCCCGGCAGACGCGCGATCATCGCATCCTCGAGGTGATGGGAGAGCTCATGTGCACGCTCGAGCGTGGTCCCATGGGCGAACTGCATGTGCAGATCAACCTGGTGCGCGCTTCCGATGTGACGGGCACGGAGATCGTGGTACCCGACGACCTCGCCTCCGATGAACGACCGCGCGATCGCATGCAGCTGCTCGAGTTCGGCGGGGGGAAGTGTTTCCCCGGACAGCCGCCGACCCGCCGAGAGCAGGATCCGCACGCCTGTCGAGCAGATCGCCAGACCGATGAGCAAGCCCACCATTGGATCAAGCCAGTTCAGGCCCGTGAGCTTGATCGCAACCAGCGCGACCAGCACCCCGGACGACACGACCACGTCGGTGCGCAGATCGATGCCGGTGGCGGTCAAGGACGGTGAGCCAGTCGCGCGGCCGGTTCTGACCAGGATGCTTGACACCACGACGTTGACGACGGCCGCGACCCCGACAACGGCAATACCTATTCCGGCGGACTCAACACCTCCTCCCTCGACGAGGCGGCGGACGCTCTCGTAGATCACGAACACCGCCCCGATCAGCAGGAGGATCGCCTGTGCACCCGCTGACAGATCCTCCAGGCCCTCGTGCCCAAAGGGATGGGAGTAGTCGGCAGGTTCCTCGGCCTTTCGCACGGAGAGCAGCGAGATCACCGATGCCACCAGATCCATCAACGAATGCACCGCGTCGCTGAGGATCGCCACCGAGCCGGTGACGATCCCGGCCGCCACCTTGATCGCAATCAGCAGCGTGTTCGACGCGATTGCGAGCCCGGCGGCACGTGTCTTGGGGGACGTTGATCGGGTCATGGTTCAGGGTGCGTCGCCGTTGCACGAGTGTTCGTGCGGGCGTTGCTGATTGTCGCGTAGAACTCGGCTGAGATCAGTGCGACAGATCAGCGTCGGCTTCAGCGCTGGGCATCAGCCCGAGTGCGAACACGAGTCGACAGCGCAGCGACCTCGCTTACCGATAGGTTCTCCGCTCGAGAGGAGGATGTGTGTCACGACAATTTGGCGTCGACGGTCGTCTGGACTCGTTGTGCTGTGCCCCGCACTGGTGGCTATTTGCGCGGTCGTAGCCGCACTTGTGCTGTCCCCAGAACGGGCCAGGGCTGGAACTGCTTCTCCTGCGTGCTCGGCAGCTCAGACGCAGGTCTGGATCGGTGTGGGAGGCGGCAGCGGGTTCGCCGGTGGTTACGGGATGCCGCTGGAGTTCAGCAACGTCGGGCGGCAGTCGTGCACGCTCTATGGATATCCAGGGGTGTCCGCGGTTCGCGGAGCGCTACAGCTCGGGCCGGCGGCTACACGGATCCCGGAGGCCCGTTCACTGGTGACGCTCGCGCCTGGCGCGACTGCGTACGCCTTCCTGAGGGTCACGGACACGGGAGCGCTCTGCGGCCGAAGCGGCGTATCTGCTGATGGCTTCAAGGTCTACGCACCCGGTCAGCGAGCCGCTAAGCCGGTTTATATGCCTGTGACGGTCTGCGCACACCGCGCGACGCTCGCCGTCGGGGCCGTGCGCAGCGGAGTTGGCGTGCCCGGTTACGTCACACAGTGAAAGCAGGCGCGAGCGTCGTGCCGCCCCGCGAAAGACTGGCCGATCCGCTGCGCCAAGCGACCGGCACTCCGAAGGAGCTCCAGGATTTGAGAGGATTGGGCTCGGGCCACGTGGCTTGACCGGGACGGAAAGTCCGGCACGGATCACACATCAGGAGGAGGCGAGGAGTGAGCGAGACGACCCTCATCTCCGGAGGCACCGTCGTCACCGCAGACGACGAGTTCCCCGGCGACGTACTGATCGAGGGCGAGACGATCGCCGCCGTCGGACAGGTCAACGCACCGGAGAGCGCGAACGTGATCGATGCGACCGGGTGTTTCGTGCTCCCGGGCCTCATCGATAACCACACGCATCTGTCGATGCCGTTCATGGGGATGATGTCCTCTGACGACTACGACACCGGCACGCGGGCCGCGGCCGCGGGAGGCGTCACCTGCCTCGTCGACTTTGCCATCCAGCGTGAACCGGACAACCTGCGCTCGGCGCTTGAGCAGTGGTCCGCTCGCGCGTCGGGTGCGGCGCACGTGGATTACGGCTTCCACATGGCGATCACCAATGGGAGCGACCCGGTGCTCGACGACATGAACGCGATGGTCGACGCGGGGGTCTGCTCGTTCAAGCTGTTCATGGCCTACAAGGGCGAGTTGATGGCGCGCGACGACGTGCTCACCGCCTGCATGGAGCGCGCCCGCGACCTGAACGCGCTGACGATGGTGCACGCCGAGAACGGCGACATCGTCGATCTGCTCGTCAAGCGTGCGCTCGCGAAGGGCCAAACCTCGGCGATCAATCACGCGCTGACGCGCCCTGAGTTCGTCGAGGCCGAGGCCACCGGGCGCGCCGCCCGGATCGCCGAGAACGTCGGCGCACCGCTGTTCGTCGTGCACGTGACCTGCGCCCCGGCGGCGGCTGAGATCGAGGCGTCTCAACAGCGCGGCGGCCCGGTGACGGGTGAGACCTGCGTGCAGTACCTGACCAACTCCATCGAGGATTTGAAGAGGCCCGGGGTCGAGGGTTGCCGCTACATCTGCTCCCCTCCCCTCCGCGACGCCTCCAACCACGAACCGCTGTGGGAGTACGTCGATCGGGGTGTGCTCGAGAGCATCTCGACCGACCATTGCCCGTTCACCGACGAGCAGAAGGCCCGCGGTCTGGACAACTTCAGCCTCGTTCCCAACGGCCTCGCGCTGATCCAGCACCGGCTTGCGAAGCTCTGGGATGAGGGTGTCGCTGCAGGCAAGCTGACGCGCTCGCAGCTCGTCGACCGCACCTCCACCACTGTCGCCAGGCGCTTCGGCCTGAGTCGGCAAGGGCGCGATCCTGCCAGGCAAGGACGCCGATGTTGTCGTGTTCGATCCGAACGCTCCGCGCTCCTACGGGCGCGCGAACTCGCTGATGAACGTCGACTACGACCTCTACGAGGGCGAGACCGCGTCCGCCAGTGTCCGCCACACGCTCTGCCGCGGAACGATGGTCTATGACCGTGGCGAGATCCTCACCGCTCCCGGGCATGGCCGCTTCGTGAAGCGCTCGCTGGCGGGGGCGCGCTGATGCTCGAGCTCGCGCTCGACCCCGCGGCGGTGATCGCCGACCTCGATGACCTCGCCGCGCAGAGCGGCGGGCGGTTTGCCGGTGCAAAGCGCCTGGCGTGGAGTCCCGACTGGCTCGCCGCTCGTGCCTGGCTGCGCGACAAGCTCGAGGCGATCGGCCTCGCCGATCGCAGAGGACGTCGCCGGGAATCTGTGGGCCACTGTGCAGGGCGAGACCGACGAGTTCCTGATCGTCGGGTCGCATATCGACGCCGTACCCGATGGCGGTTGGCTCGACGGTGTCCTCGGGCTGATGACCGCGCTTGAGGTCGTTCGGCAGCTTGCCGCCCTACCGGCCCCGCCACCGGTGAGCGTCAAATTCGTCGATTGGGCGGATGAGGAGGGCGCCCGCTTCACCCGCAGCCTGCTCGGATCCTCGGCATGCGCGGGCACGCTCGTCCCAGATGATGTGCGCGGCCTGAGCGACGCCCGTGGGGTGACGCTCGGGGAGGCGCTCGCCAGCTGCGGCGTCGACCTCGACCAGGCGCCGCGGGCGACCTCGTCGCTGCACGGGGCCATCGGCTACCTCGAGTTGCACATCGAACAGGGGCCCGTGCTGCTGGACAGCGGGCGTCTCGCCTCGGCGGTCAGCGGCACCGTCGGGGTCGAGCGTCATCTGATCACCTTCACGGGTCAGGCCGCGCACGCCGGCTCGACCCCGATGCGCCTGCGGCGTGACACGCTCGCGGCAGCGGCGCAGGCCACGCTCGCCATCCGTGAGAGCGCGCATCGCCCACGGCGGCGTGGCCACCGTCGGGAACCTCGCATCGACCCCGGGCGTCATCACCGCCGTCGCGGGCCGCACCGAGATGCAGCTCGATCAGCGCCACCTCGACCGCGCGGCGCTGGCCGCGATGCTCGACGACGCCCTCACGCGCCTGCCGGACGCGCCGCCGACGCGTTCGGATGCACGCTGGACGTCCAGCGCGTATTCGGCGCCACACCCACCCCATTCCACCCCGCCCTCGTCGCGGCCGCCCGCAAGGCCGTGGCCGACGCCGGCGGCGAGCGACGGCGAGCCGATCCCCAGCGGGCCGCTGCACGACGCGACCGAGATCGGCCGTGTGGTCCCGACCGGCGATGATCTTCGCCCAGTCCGATCCGCCGCTCTCACACGCACGCGATCGAGAACTCGACCGAGGAGGCGCTGCGCGTCGCGATCGGGGCCTACGGGCGCACGGTCGCATGGGCGTTGAGCAACCGCGATGCGCTCCGGGAGAGGCGACGCCCAGTGAACTTCGGAGTCGTGCTGCAGACCAACCCGCCGGCATCGCGGGTGATCGAGCTCGCCCGGCAGGCGGAGACCTACGGGTTCTCGCACGCGTGGACGTTCGACTCCCACCTGCTGTGGGAGGAGCCGTTCGTGATCTACAGCCGGATCCTCGACTGCCACGCACAGGATCATCGTCGGGCCGATGGTCACCAACCCGGCGACCCGCGACTGGACCGTGATCGCCTCGCTGTTCGCGACTCTGAACGAGATGTACGGAAACCGCACCGTCTGCGGCATGGGCCGCGGCGACTCCGCCGTTCGCGCGATCAACGGAAGGCCCGTCAAGCTCGCCGACATGCGCGACGCGATCGAGGTGATCCGCGCGCTCGCCAACGGCCAGTCGGTCGAGTACAAGGGCTCGAATCTGCGCTTGCCATGGAACCCGGACAGCCGGCTGCCGATCTGGGTGGCTGGCTACGGGCCAAACGCGCTCAAGCTCGCCGGAGAGGTCGGCGACGGCTTCATCCTCCAGCTCGCCGACCCTGACATCACCGCCTGGTCGATCAACAGGGTTCGCGACGCAGCCGCCGCGGCCGGCCGGGACCCAGACAAGCTGACCATGTGTGTCGCCGCGCCTGCATATGTCACCGACGGCACCGACGCGCAACATGCGCATGCGCTCGATCAATGCCGCTGGTTCGGCGGCATGGTCGGAAACCACGTTCACGACATCGTCACCCGCTACGGCGCCGAGGGCGGCGCGATCCCGAGGAGCCTCTCCGACTACATCGCGGGCCGGGAGGGTTACGACTACAACGAGCATGGCAGGGCCGGCAACACACACGCCGAGTTCGTCCCGGATGAGATCGTCGAGCGCTTCTGCCTGATCGGCCCTCCGGAGCGCCACATCGACCGTCTGAAGGAGCTCGCCGCGGTCGGCGTCGACCACTACGGCCTGTACCTCCAGCACGACGCCCAGGACGCGACGCTGTCCGCGTACGGGCAGCGCGTCATCCCCCACGTCAACGAGGCGCTCCGCGCCCGCGACTGATTCCGCGGCTTCCGCGTGCCACCGTTGGCCAAGCGGCGCGAGTGGCTAGACGTTGATGGGCTGATCGTCGTCGGGGCTGGCAGTGGTCGCGCAGGTGGGACACCACCATGCAACCTGTAGCGGTGTGCCGCAGACAGCGTGCAGCGGGCCCGGGTAATTCGAAAGCCGCCGGGCGCCCCAGGCCGCCAGCAGCCTGAGCAGATCCGAAAGCTCGGCGCCGGACTCGGTCAGCCGGTACTCGAATCGTGCCGGCCGCTCGGAGTACAGCGAGGAGACGACCAGCCCGTCAGCCTCGAGCTTCTTGAGTCGCGCGCTGAGGATGTTCGGAGCTATGCCCGCGAGCCGATCCATGAGCTCGCCGTACCGAAGTGGCCCATCCAAAAGGGCCGCGATCACGCCCGGGGACCAGCGGTCGCCAATGATCGAGGCCGCCTCGGAGATCGCTGCAACGGGCTCGTAGTCGGGCATCTACGACCAGGATAACCGCTGTCGGTATGATGCTTGCATGTTGCAAGTCACTAGCCTCAAAGAACAAGTAGGTCGTGCCGTACTCCCCCTGGGCCGGGGCGCGCGGCGCGGCTCCGGACTGGTCGTCGGCCCGGATCGCGTCATCGCCATGGCCCATTCCTTGAAGGGGTCCGATGTGGAGCTACGCATCGCAGGAGATGCCGTCGAGGGCACTGTCGAGGGTTCCGATCGCATCGTCGGGATCTCCTTGATCGCAGCTCCGACCGGCTGATGTCGCCCCCGTCACCTGGGCCGATCGTGCACCGGAGCTGGGCGCGGTCGTATTCGCGCTCGGCGACCCGGGTACCGGTCTTCGCCTCACGGAGGGCCGCGTCTCGGCTGAGCCGCTGTCCCTGCGCGGGCGCTCCGGGCACCTGCTCGAGGGCATCGAGCACACCGCGCCACTTCCACGCGGGTCGGCTGGAGGGCCACTTATCAACGGCGACGGCGCCGTGGTCGGCCTGAACGTGCTCCGCACAGATCCCGGTTTCCTGTTCGCCATCGGGGCATCGGCGGTGCGGCCGGCCGTCGAGCGGCTGCTCTCCGGCGCTCCCGAGCCCACGAGGCTCGGCGTGGCGGTTGCGCCACCGCGCTTCGCTCGACGGCTCCGCGGTGCAGTGGGACTGCCTGAACGCGATGGGCTGTTGGTGCGCGGTATCGAGCCGGAGTCCGTCGCCGCGCGCGCCGGCGTACAGCGGGGCGATCTGATCGTCGGGCTCGGCGCAGTCGAGATTGGATCGGTCGACGCGCTCTTTGGAGCGCTCGAAGCGGCCGCATCCGAGCCCACCGTTCTGCGGTTAGTCCGCGGGGTCGATGAGATCGAGGTGGCGATCGACCTGCGCGGAGAAGAGTGATGAGCGAGACCGTTGTGAGCGAGACCGTTGTGAGCGAGACCGACGCGCTGGACGCCTACAGCCGGGCTGTGACCCACGTCGTCGAGGTGCTGGCGCCGTCCGTGGCGAACCTCCAGGTGCTTGCGCGTCGACGCGACGGCGGCGAAGCCCAGGTCGGTGCCGGAAGCGGGATCGCGCTGACGACGGATGGGTTCCTGCTCACATCGGCGCACGTCGTGTCGACACGCGACGGGCGCGCCCGACGCCGCGGGACTGCGGCCTTCACCGACGGCCGTGAGCTGGCGTTCACGGTCGTCGGCGCCGACGCTCTCAGCGACCTTGCGGTCCTACGGTGCGAAGACGGCGGTCTGACGCCGGCGAAGCTCGGCGACGCGAGCAATCTGCGAGTTGGCCAGCTCGTCGTGGCGATCGGCAATCCGAATGGATTTGCCGGCTCCGTGACGACGGGCGTCGTCTCGGCGCTTGGGCGTTCGTTGCCGGCGCGCAGCAGTCGCGCGGTCCGCAGGATCGACGACGTCATCCAAACCGACGCGGCGCTGAACCCCGGGAACTCGGGCGGCGCACTCGCGGACCACAACGGAGAGGTCGTCGGAGTCAACACGGCGGTAGCGGGGATCGGACTTGGGCTAGCCGTACCGATCAACACCGCGACGCTCGGGATTGTCGGGGCGCTGATGACCAGCGGCCGCGTGCGGCGCGGGTATATCGGGATCGCCGGCGCGACGAGACCGCTTCCGAGGTCGGCGCAAGCTGAGCGGCCCGCGCCTGGGTGCATTGAGGTCGTCGAGGTTGTGAACGATTCGCCGGCCGACCATGCCGGGATTCGGGTCGGCGATCTGATCGTCGAGCTCGACGGTCGGCCGATGACCGGGGTTTCTGACCTACTGAGCCTGCTGCAACACGAGGTGATCGGAACTCCTCTCGCTGTCGTGCTGCTGCGGGATGGGAAGGAACGGCAGCTTCAGATCAGTCCGGTGGAGCTGGACTAGCCGGCTGCGCGCCGATCTGTTCCGCGAGCTCGACGATCAGCCCCTCGGGTCCCTGGACGTAACCGGTGCCGGAGTTCTGGTTCATGCTCCTCCCATTCGGGGTGCAGTAGGGGCCGCAGGGACACCAATGGCAGAAGCGATCCGGAAACGCTCCGGGATCCGCGGCGCGGCCGGCGATGTGACGAGGTCGGCGGTCATCTCGCCGATCAGTGGCGCGAACTTCGCTCCGTGGCCTGAGCACGGCGAGCAGATCACGAGAGCGCCGACGCGATCGAGTATGAAGTCCTCACTCTGTGTCGTGGTGTAGAGGCAGGTCGCCTCGCGGCGCGGTGTCGGAGTCCAGCCCAGGCAACCAGCGCGTCACGTACTCCACCAGGCGAGCGCGCGATGCCGGGTCGACCACGCCGCTCCGCCCCGCCGCAGTCGTCGGCGTGCCGTGGCGGTGTTCGGCGACCTTGCGATCATCGCCCGGGCCTCCGTCGCGCCCTCCCGCGAGGTGGTAGACCGGCGTGAGCTCGTCGTGAATCACGCTCGGCCACGCCTCCGCCTGCGTATCCATTCGTGGAAAGTGGAAGATCTGCTGCTGCGTGACCTCGATCCGCGGGAGCGCCACGAGCCCGTCAAGCAGCTTGCCGACCCAAGCACCGGCAGCCACCACGACCGAGTTGGCGGCCAGCCGCTCTCCGCTGACGAGCTCGATCTCAGCTCGGTCATCGCCCGTGAGCACCGCGTGCACCCTTGTCTCATACCGCACCTCTGCGCCGAGGCGCGCCGCCTCAGCCGTGAAGGTCTGGATCGCCAACGCCGCGTCCATCGTCCCGGCCTGTGGATGGAACAGGACGTCACCCTTGAAGCGCATCCCGGGCCACCGCTCCTGCGCATCCTCTGCTCGCAGCAGCTCGTACGGCACCTTCTCGGTGCGCAGGCGTCGGCTGATGCCGTCGACATCGTGGCGCGCTCCGTAATCCAGCCCACCGAGCGTGCGCAGGATGCTCGCGCCAGACTGCCGTTCGAGCTCTCGCCACAGCTCGAACGACTCGCCGGTCAGCCGTGTGTAGAGCGCATCGCCGTAGGCGCGACGGACAATTCGCGCGCTGCCGTGCGAGCTGCCCCGACCGTGGCCCGCCTCGAATTGCTCAACCATCAGGACAGACCGGCCTCGCCGTGCCAGCGACCACGCTGTGGCCGTGCCCATCAGCCCTGCGCCCACCACGATCGCATCGAACTCGTCTCGCATCAGATGCACGAGTTTGGCGATCGCTGCGCGCACCGCAACCAGATGTTCAAAAACCCGGGTTTGGTCTCCTGGCAGACGGGTAGGGCGCCCCTCGAAGCCGGAGCGAGAGAAGCGAGGGAGCGATGCGTTGGATCGTCCGCAGGTCCGTTCTGTCCGCGAGTCTGATCGTCCTGGGCTGCGGGATCCTCGGCGGTGGCTCCGCTGCCGCTGCCACCCAGACCCGAACCGGAGCCGCGCAGCCGCCCACCGCTACGGCCCCAGGTGCTCCCGGGAGTGAGAGCTACTTCGACCTCGCTCGCAAGGACTGCGTCGGCACCGCCATGAACACCCACTCAAAGGTCTGGTTCACGGTCGCCGACGGAGTGCTCTCGGACACGTATTGGCCAACGATCGACGCAACAAACGTCCACACCCTCCAGTACATCGTCAGCGACGGACACAGCTTCACTGACCTTCAGACGCGAGACATGACCTACGCCGTCGAACCCGATTCGACCGGCATGGCGTGCACGATCGTTGCCTCAAACAGCGCCCACCACTACAGGATCGTCACGACCTACCTTGCTGATCCCGTCTCGTGACGCGGTGCTCATGCACGTGCGGTTCGTGAGCCCGCACGGAGACCATCTGTACGTCGAGTTGGACCCGCTCGCCGGGGGCACTGGCGGTGGCGGCTCGCAGAACGCAGGTGGGAACTCCGCCTCGCTCGTCAGCTCCGAGGGCCAGACGGTCCCGGTCGACTCGAACACGAACACGACCACCGATGCTGTCAATCGCAGCTACGCGGTTCCCACCTACATGGCGCTCGAGTCGTCGAGCGGCTTCACGAACGAGAGCGTGGGATACGCCGGGACTGCCAGCGACGGGCTGACGATGTTGGACAGCTCCTATCAGCTCACCCCGTATGGGTCGGCGCCGGACGGCCACGTTACCCTGACGGCCGAACTGGCGGGCGATGGTGGCGGGCAGCAGAGCACGAATCTGGCGCTCGGTTTCGCCACGACTCAGTCGCAGGCGCTGTCTGTCGCGCACGCTTCGGTGCGCCAGCCATTCCGCCGCGTCCAAGCTGTCTACCAGCGCCAGTGGCGCCGCTACGATGCCGGGCTGAGGCGGCCGTCAGCGCAGCTCGGCCGCGCGGCGATCCACGAGTACTACGAGTCGGTGAACGTCGTCCGGGCGAGCGTCGACAAGACCTTCCCAGGCGCTATCGCAGCCGGCCTTGCCTCACCTTGGGGTCAGTCCGTCCCCGCGGGGAACCTCACAAATGGCGAGCCGACGTACTTCGGGTCCTACCGGGAAGTGTTCGCCCGCGACCTGTACGAGGCATTCACCGCGCTGCTCCTGGCGGGCGACCGCAGCACCGCCCAGGCCGCAACGAAATTCCTTTTCGAGCGCCAGCAGCAGGCCGATGGCTCGATGCCACGAAACTCGCTGCTGAATGGACAGGCGGCTCCCGACACCGGGGGACTACAGCTCGACGAGACCTCCTACCCGATCCTGATGGACTGGCAGTCCGGTCTGGCACACGACCAGCGGCCTCTACACCCAGCACGTGATCCCGGCTGCCGACTTCCTGGTGGCCCATGGGCCCTCTGACGGCGTCGAACGGTGGGAGGAGCAGTCCGGATACTCGCCGTCGACCATCGCGGCCGAGATTGCCGGCCTCACCGCCGCTGCGCACATCGCGACGGCCAACAACGATCCCGTGCGCGCGGCGGTCTATCAGGCCACCGCCGATGACTTCGCGCGAAACATCAAGGCCTGGACCGTGACGACCAACGGACCGTTCATCTCTTCGACGGTTTCGAGCTACTTCATCCGGATAGCCCAGAACGCAGACCCGAACTCCCCCGATCAGGTGAACCTCGGTAACGGCAGCACCACGGTTGACCAGCGGTCGCTGATCGACGCGGGTTTCCTGGAGCTGGTCCGCCTCGGAATCCTGCCGGCCAATGACCCGACGATCCAGTCATCGCTGAGGGTCGTAGACGAGACGATCGAGCGTCAGACGCCCAACGGCGTTGGGTTCTATCGCTATGGAACGACCCCCACCGAGTCTGTCGACGGGTATGGAGATTGCTATCAGCCGAGTGGTTCGAGTTGCTCCACGATCGGAGCGCCCTGGCCGCCGACCGACACCGGCACGGGGCATCTTTGGCCCGTGCTGTCCGGCGAGCGTGGCGAGTACGACGTCGCGGCGACCGATACAAGCTCGGCGGCTGCTTTGCTGACCGCGATGCGAAAGATGACCTCCGGACAAGGCCTCGAGCCCGAGCAGGTCTGGGAGGACCCCGCCGTTCCCGCCTCTCCGTATGGCACGGACCCGGCAACGGCGTCCATCGGCTTCGAGCCCGGGCAACCGGCCGGCTCCGCCAGCCCGCTGACGTGGGCGCAGGCACAGTACGCCCGCCTTGCGCTGGACATCAGTGCGGGCCGGAACCTCGAAACACCACAGATCGTGACTGAGAGGTACGTCAACGATGGCATGCCGGGAGCGCTGCCGCTGACGATCACTTCGCCGGCCAGTGGCTCGAGCGTCAACGCTTCGACCGTCACGCTCACGGGCACAACCTCTCCGCACGCGACTGTCGACGCCGAGGGCGTTGGCGCCACGGGCGGTAGCGCCGCCACGGCATCAACAGCCGCTGACAGCGCCGGCAATTGGTCACTGCAGCTTCCGACCGGCTTCGGGAGCACGACGATCACTGTCGCCGCCACGCGCCGGACGTAGCACCGGCTACGCGCAGACATCGGTGACGAACGTCTCGCTGCCTGGAACCCAGGTGCTGAACGTCTCCGACCCCGTCGGCGACGACAACGGGCCTGGCACCTACCAGTACCCGACCAACTCGTCCTTTGCTCCTGGTGGGTTCGACCTCACCGGGCTGCGTGTCAGCGAGACCGGCACCGAGGTATACATTCAGACGTCCATTCGCAACCTCGTCCCGACGTTCGGCAACTCGTTCGGGGCGCAATTGCTGGACCTCTACGTCAGCGATCCTTCGGCAACGTCCACGTCGACGTCAGCCGCATATCCACAGCTCAACTACAGCATCACGCCCGCTGACGCGTGGAGCGAGCGCCTGGAGGCGCAGGGGTTCGCGCCGCCGATCTGGGTCAACGCTGCCGGCACATCGCTGGGCAGTGTCCAGCAGGTCGTCGATGACCCCAGCGGGACGATCACGCTGATCGTCCCGCAGTCGGCGTTCGGCACCGTCGGCAGCGGCTGGATCTTCACCGTTGCGCTGGCCGGTCAGAACGGGTTCAACTCCTATCAGGCCCGTGACTTCACCGCCACGCCGGGTGCGTATACGTTCGGTGTCTGCGCGGCGGGCGGAACCAGTCCGATTTGTTCCGTAAACCCGAGCAGCGTCCCATACGTGATCGACACGATCACCCCGCCGAGCGTCTCGCAGGACACCGAGCTCGATCCGACGCTCGGACCGGTTGAGCTCACGGGTGTGACGGTTCCCTGATAGCCGACAGTGCTCAGGTTAGGCTGGGGCCGCTAGCCGCTCAGCGGCGCTCGGACGTAGATCCATTGGTTTCGGCCATGAGCACCTGAGGCGCTGCAGCCGCCGAGCCTGATGGCGCCGTTCACCTCAGAGATGCAGCTGAGCGCCTGGACTGTTGAGATCCTTCCTCCAGTTCCGGTCTCCCAAAGCTGCTGTCGGCGGCCTGAGCAGGTCACGAAGACCAACGCGGAACCGGTCCTCTGTTGCTTGCTCGCGAGACACAGCTTTCTGACTGTGAAGAACGCTCCGTCAAAGGCCAGATCCTCACTGACGCCGGTGTTGCACGGTGCGGCAACCACAGGCGCGCCGGTGTTCCGGCCCGAGTCCTTCAGGCACTCATGCGTCTGCCGGTTTTGGTAGCGACCGTAATACGTCTCGTTCCGGGCGCCGCCAAAGCACCAATTGGTCCGGCTGTTGAACAGCGGCTCCGTGCTGGTTGGCAGGCCCGGCGGCGGATTCACGACCACCGGCGTCTGAAGCGGTGTCCCGTTTGGCAGCGCCTGGGTCAGCGCATCCTCGCAGCGGATCGCATCCCGCTCGTCTCCGCCCTTGCCGCCGATCCAGAGGTCGAGATGGTGCAAGCGCGGCCCGCCATCGGGCCCCTTCCCTTGCCAGTCGGCGTCGCACTCACTGCAGTCGTCGCGCATGCGGAAGTACTTCTCGACGGTCGGGTAGTAAACCATCGTGCCCACCGGGAACTCGCGTATGATCGCTGGCGAAAGTGATGGGGTCGCTGTATGTCCCTTTGCCCTTGGCACAGCCGGGCGCGAACGCCGTGGCGCAACCGGGTGGAGTGTTGTCGTACCAGCCGTAGTACGTGACGTAGGCGTTCACCTGTGTTGTGCGCGCATCGCGGCCACGCTTGCCGTGGTTCCGTTGGTGGACACCGCAAGCGCGGCCAATGCTGCGACGCCAGACCGCCAAGCTCGTGAGCAGGCGAGCCGAACGGGGCCTGATCAGGCCTTTCACGCTGAAGTAGCCTCGCATCCTTGATATCGCCCTGTGCAGCCGCCGCGCGCGCACGGAAAGTTCATCGGCAATTTGCCCATTTTCAAGAGACCTGCAGGATCAAGGCCCCTCGCAGCGAAAGCGAGCCCCGTGGCCCGCATTACACCGGGGCAGCCGCGCGCGAGATTACACCGTCAATTGAGCGGAGTCTCCCGCGGCCGCAAGGCCAGCGGCCGCTGGTGCGGACTACCGTCAGGATCCCGCCCCGAACTGGCCTTTCGGCATTGCCTCGCCGCAGTGATGAAGATTCTGGCGCTCGTCGGGGCTCCGCGAGCGGGAATCGCGCTGCGAGCCGACTAGTCCAGCAGCTGTCCGGAATGGGACCTGGCCTCGCACCAGCTTCTGGCGCGCCGATTCGATCCCGAACCATGCGCCCGGTCGATCTCCGGGAATTGCTGCATCCTCCCCGATCGCGGTGGCCACTCGAGCGTGAATGTGTTGCTCCGCACGCGCTCGGTGTCGAAGTCGCCCTGCAGGCACCACACGCTGATCACCTTTCCGCCAGCTTGCTTGACTTCGCCGAGAGACTCAACGGGACCGCTCGGGGCCGGACGCCCATCTCCTCCTCGAACTCGCGCCTGGCCGCCGCCAGGGGCTCCTCTCCGGGGTCGTATTCACCCTTCGGGATTGACCATGCTGCCGTCGTCCTTCTTGGCCCAGAACGGGCCACCCATGTGCCCGAGCAGCACCTCGAGCTCTCCGTCGCTCGCACCTGTAGAGAAGTAATCCTGCGCTCCTGACCGGCCATGGCCAGTTCACCTCAGTGCGCGACCGGCAGGCTCAGAACGCCAGCCGCAGCAGCGCGGTTGTCGCGATCGCAAGCACGAACACCACGAGCAGTGAGCGGCCACGCCAAAGCGCAGCCGCGCCCACCCCGACCCCGGCAAGCGTGTGCCAATCGGCACTGTAATGCCGGTTCGAGTCGAACAGGTCGGTGACGATCAGCGCACTCAGCATCGCGACCGGCAGCAGAGCGGCGATTCGCTGCACACGGGGGTGGCCCAGTACCGACTGCGGAAGCGAGACACCCACCAGCTTGAGCGCGTAGCAGCCGATCGAAGCCGCAAGGATTGCCATCCAGGTGCTCAACGCTCTGACTCCCGACTCCACGGCTCGCGCGCGATCAGGCATCAGACCTGCCGCAATCGCGACCGCCGCGGCAGCCATGATCGGCACTCCTGCCGGGGCGATCGTCACCAGTGCCAGCGCCACCGCCACGGCGCCGAGTGCGACCGCCGGCCCGCGCTCGCGCGCTGAGCTGCGGCCACAACAGCGCGAGGAAGATCGCCGGTGCGGCCGCATCGAGGCCGAGCGCGTTGGTGTTGATGCTGCTGCCGATCACCGCGCCGGCGAGCGTCCCGAGGTTCCATAGCGAGAAGAGCCCAACGCCTGTTGCCCAGAATGCGTAACGCCCGGCGCGCCGATCGTGCTGGGCCACTGCCATCGCCGTTGTCTCGTCGATGACGAAGTGGGCGGTCAGCAGCCGCCCCAGGCCGCGAGGGCGCACGATGCCGGCGACGGGGAGGCCGTAGAACGCGTTGCGCACGCCCAGCAGCAGCGCGGCGGCCACCGCAGCGAACGGCGATCCACCGACGCCGAGGATTCCGACGAGGGCGAACTGCGAGGCGCCCGTGAACATGACCACGCTCAGGACGACGGACTGGAGGACGCTCAGTCCGGCAGCGGCGGCAACGGCCCCAAAGGCCAGCCCGAACGCGCCCGCGTAGACCGCAATCCCGGCTACCGCCCGCTTGATCGAGTCGCGCTCGACGAACGCGTCCTGTTCAGGAGTCGCAGGCGTCACCGTGAGCGCGCGGTCGTCAACGTGGTCACGGCCAGAAAGACTACGGATCCAGTCGCAGCAACCCGATGGCTAATTCCGCCAGCCAAACGCCCGTATGCGCAATCATCTACCACTATGGACGCCATCGACCGCCAGATCATTGCTGAGCTCGGACGCGACGGGCGCCTCTCCAACGTCGAGCTCGCAGAACGGGTCGGCTTGAGCCCCGCTCCCTGCCTGCGCCGAGTCAGGCGGCTCGAGAGCGAAGGCGTGATCCTCGGATACGTGGCACGGGTCAACCCCGAGGCCGTCGGTCGCGGGTTCGAGGTGCTCGTGAACGTCGATCTCACCCGCAAGGACCGCGCGACCTTCGAGGCCTTCGAGGACGCCGTGGCGGCGCTCGAGGAGGTGGTCGAGGTGCGCAGGATGTTCGGCCTGCCCGATTACCTGCTCCGCGTCGCGACCGACAGCATCGAGAGCTATGAGACGTTCGTGTCCACCAAGCTCGGCGAGCTCCCGGGGATGGACAAGCTCGATTCGCACATCACGATGAAGCTGATCAAGTCACCCGATCAGCTGATCGTGGCACCGCAGCCCTGAGCGTGGCGCCGCAGACCTGATCCGTGGTGCCGCAGCCCTAGGCGCCGTAACTCGAGCCGGCGCGGATCGGTCTCAACGAGCCGCCGGCCGCGAACGCTGCCATGAACAGGGCGGCGAGGCACCACATCGCAGCGAGCAGACCCACCGACTCGGCAAGGTAGCCGATCACCGGCGGCCCGATCAGGCTCGAGAGGTAGCCGATCGACGCGGCGACGCTGACCTGTGTCGGCGGATCGTCGCCCTCGGCAGCGGCGGACATGCCCAGCGGGAAGCCCATGCTTACCCCGATCGCCCAGAAAACGACTCCGATGGCGACAACCCAGATGGACGGAACCAGAATGAACACGGCGACGCCCACGACGCCGAGTGCAGTCGTGTAGCGCAACATGCGCACGCGGCCGAGGCGATCGACCAACGGACCTGCCACGACCCGCGCCGACATCTCGCTCAGCGCGAAGAGGGTCAGGAACAGCGCCGCAACGGCCGAGGTTTGACCG
The DNA here is from genome assembly GCA_963818135.1 of uncultured Actinomycetota bacterium. GTDB lineage: Bacteria > Actinomycetota > Thermoleophilia > Solirubrobacterales > Solirubrobacteraceae > Palsa-465. Next base: position 5,285 of record CAWFRF010000002.1, on the reverse strand, counting down.
TGGTCCTGCTTCACCGAAAGCGCGAGCCAGTTGTTGGCCGAGCCCTCGCCGAACTCGACCCCGAACAGGACGATCCCGATCAGCAGCAGGCGTCGATCACTCCATCCGTGCATCCAGCGTCGCAGCCTGGTGCGCCACGGCTCCGAGACCCGCTCCTCGGCTTCCTGTGGCGCCTCGGCAGGGATCGATCGTACGATCACCAGCCCGGCTGCGGCCACCAGCACGGCGAGCAGTAGGAACTGCACTCCCGGCCTCACCCCGGTAGCAGCACAGAGTGCGCCGATCGCGGCACCGACGGCTGCACCACCCGACCAGGCCGAGTGCATCAGCGGCAAGAGCGTGCGCCCCGCCTTGCGTTCGACAGCCGCCCCCTCGACGTTGATCGCGACGTCGAGGTTGCCGAGCCCAAAGCCGACCGTCGCGAACCCGACCGCGACGACCGCCGCCGAGCCAGAGGTGACGCCAACGCCCATCACGGCAAGAGCAGCAGCCATGACGAGCAGCGCGGAGAGCACCGCGCCGCGACCCCCGAGGCGGTGCAGCGCGTAGCGGGAAGTCAGCAGGCCGGCAATCGAGCCCACCGTCGAGCACGCGAGCAACAGGCCGATCGTGCCGGTCCCCGCCCCAAGTTCGGTGCGAATTGCTGGCAACCGCGGACCCCAGGAAGCCACGGTGATCCCGCCCAGACCGAAGGCGCAGATGATCGCGTTGCGCCAGCCCCTGATCGTCTTCGCGTCCTCGGCGACGTTTGAACGTATCCGAAGGTCGCGCGGCAAGGATCGGCAGTTTAGGGCTTTGTTGGCGCTCTGTTGGGATGCTTGCGCCCGCAATCATCGTGCGCTAGGATCTAAGTCGTCCAAACTTAGATTTTGAGAGGACCTTGATAGTGGATCTTCACGAGAACAACCCTGCAAATCCCCGCCTTTGCGACGTTTGTGGCGAACGTCCGGCAGTCGCGCAGTTCCGTTTCGTCGCGGCCGGTGAGAGCCACGACGGCGCTGTCTGCGACCAGTGCGCCCGCGAGGCCATGGATGTCGCCGAGGCGGCCAGTTCCGCCCCCGGCCCGACCCCCGCGCAGCTCCGGCGCAGGCGCTCGCAGGTCGCTCTGAGGCGCCCGCAGACGGCTGCCCTGGATCAATTCGGCCACGACCTCACCGCCGACGCACGCGACGGGCGCATCGACCCCGTGATCGGCCGCGATGCGGAAGTCGAGCAGGTCATTGAGATTCTCAGCCGCCGCCGCAAGAACAACGCGGTTCTGATCGGTGAAGCCGGTGTCGGCAAGACCGCGATCGCCGAGGGCCTCGCGCTGCGGATCTCCGCTGGCCAGGTTCCGGCACTTCTCAAGGACGTGCGCGTGATCGCGCTCGACCTCGCGGGAATGGTCGCCGGCACGCAGTTCCGCGGTGCCTTCGAGCAGCGGCTACAGGCCCTCCTGGCCGAGGTCGAGCAGGCCGAGGGCAGCGTGATCCTGTTCGTCGACGAGCTGCACACGGTCCTCGGCGCGGGCGGGGCTGAGGGCGCGCTCGACGCCGCCAACATGCTGAAGCCCCGGCTCGCGCGTGGCACGCTGCGGATGATCGGCGCGACGACGCTCGCCGAGTACCGCGAGATCGAGCGCGACGCGGCACTCGCCCGGCGCTTCTCGGCGGTGATGGTCGAAGAGCCGTCGGTGACCGAAACGATCGAGATCCTGCGCGGCATCAGGTCTGGTTACGAAGAACACCACGGCGTGATGATCACGGACGCGGCTCTCGAGGCCGCGGCGAGGTTGTCCGATCGCTACATCACCGAGTACCACCTGCCGGACAAGGCGATCGATCTGGTCGATCAGGCGGCCGCGCGGCTGAAGCTGCGCTCAAGTGGTTCGGAGACCGGCAGGCTGCGGGCGGAGCTCGAACACCTGAAGGCCGAGAAGCAGGCCGCGGTCGACGCCGAGGCCTACGAGGACGCAGCCGAGATCAAGGCAAGAATCGCACGCGTCTCGCAGCAGCTGGCCGAGCTGGTGGCCGATGATCAGCCTGCGGCCGGTGACGCTGGCTTGCTTGCCAGCGACACCGCTGAAGCGGTCGTCGGTGAGAGCGATGTCGCTCATGTCGTGGCCGCGCGCACCGGGATCCCGGTGGGCGAACTGGTCGCCGCCGAACTCGCAAGGCTGGGGTCGCTCGAGGATGACCTGCACCGCCGTGTGATCGGCCAGGATGCCGCCGTGCAAGCTGTCGCCGAGACCGTGCGTCACGCACGCGCGGGCCTGGCTGAGCCCGATCGGCCGCTCGGGAGCTTCCTGTTCATGGGCCCGACCGGGGTCGGCAAGACCGAGCTTGTCAAGGCGCTTGCGGAGCGGCTGTTCGCAACGGAGAAGGCGCTCGTGCGGATCGATATGTCCGAGTACCGCGAACCACACACGGTCGCGAAGCTGATCGGCTCCCCCCCGGGCTACGTTGGTTACGGCGACGCCGGACAGCTGACCGAGCCCGTGCGCCGGCGGCCGTACAGCGTCGTGCTGCTCGATGAGATCGAAAAGGCACACCCCGATGTCTGGAACATCCTGCTGCAGGTGCTCGACGACGGACGGCTGACCGACGGCGAGGGCCGGACCGTGGACTTCACCAATACGGTCGTGGTCATGACCTCCAACCTCGGTGCCGGCCAGGCAAAGCGCGGACTCGGCTTCACCGCCGGCGAGAACGCGGCGCCGCAGGCCGCCGACCGCATGCTCGAGGCCGCCAAGCGGGCCTTCCTGCCGGAGTTCCTGAACCGGATCGACGAGATTCTCACGTTCGATCCGCTCTCTGAGACGCAGATCACGCAGATCGGCGAGCTGCTGGTTTCGCGGATCGCAGAGCGCCTGCAGGCGGATCGCGGGATCGAGCTGACGGTGACCCCGGAGCTCGCGGAGCAGCTCTCGCGTGAGGGCTTCGACCCCGAGTTCGGTGCCCGTCCGCTGAAGCGGCATCTACGCCGCACGCTCGAAAAGGAGCTGACGCGGGCGATCCTCGACGGCACGCTGAGTGACGGCAGCCAGGTGACAGCAAGGATCGGCGACGAGCAGCCGATCGTGCTCGACGTCAACACGCCGGCACCTGTCGCTGCCGTCTGAGCGAGACCCACGAGCGAATACAGGGGTGTCCGCGGCGCTGCCGCGGGCACCCCGTCTCTTTGGCCGGCTTCACCTGCCGGCTTCACCTGGATCTCGGGCATCGTGCCGGCGGCGGCTGCCAGCGGATACCGTTCGGCTGCCGCACTGCGCGGGCGATGCGATGTCAACCGAGATCTCACACACTTCCACACGAACGGCGGAGCGGCCGACGGCGGTGATCGCCACCGGCGGCACCATCTCGATGCTGCCGGACCCTGAATGGGGGTCCGGCGCCCATCGCTGACGGGCGCCGACCTGGCCGCAGGCATCCACGGCCTCGACGCGCCGCTCACGCACCTGCAGCCCTACGCGATCGGTAGCGAGGACGCGACCTTCGAGCACTGGCTCACGCTCGTCCGTGAGATCGAGCGGATCGCGCGCGACCACGCCGGCGTCGTCGTCATGCACGGCACCGACACGATGGAGGAGGCCGCACACTTCATCAACGAGTGCGTGCCTGGGATCCCGGTGACGCTGTGCGGCGCAATGCGGCCGCCGGGAACTCCGGGCTATGACGGCGGACGCAATCTGCTCGATGCGATTACCGTGGCGCGATACCCGCTGGCATCCAAGCTGGGGACCGTCGTTGTGATGAACCACGAGGTGCTGCCGGCATGGGACGTCGTCAAGCGCGACTCGGTCGCACTGAGCTCGTTCGCCACCAGGCACGGCACGCGGATCGGCACAGTTCACGACCGGCAACTGAGGCTGCTCTCGCAGCCGCTCGAATTCAACTGGTTGGGCACGGTTCCCGGCGCGGCTCCGGACTCGGACGCTGTCGCCTACGTGCGGCTCACCGGCAGTCCGGGTCGTCGGCGCTTTGTGGCGGCCATCAGTGACGCCGCGGGTGTCGTCGTCGATGCACTCGGGGCCGGCTCGGTGCCCGCCGCCGTCAGGACCGAGCTGCTCGCCGCATGCAAGTCGGTGCCCGTCGTGCTCACCACCCGCACCGGCTCGGGCCCGGTGCAGGCAGAGGAGTCATATCCGCACGCCTGGGATGACCTGTTGGCGGCGGGCATCGCGCTGGAGAAGCGACTGGACGGTCCGAGGGCTCGGATACGCCTGTCGCTGAGTCTCGAGCTACAGCGCGAATATGCCTCGTTTGAACCGTTCGTATGACCGAGGCCGTCCGACGTTCCAGAGCGCGGCACGGCCCACAAGGAGTCGAGATTGGCGAAACTAGAGGTTCAGGGAGACGAGCTCGTGCTGCAGCTTTCGACCGCAGAGCGGATCGAGGGCGTGCACGGAGACCTCCGAGTCCCGCTCGCGACGGTGCGCGGAATTGATCTGCTGGACGACGCGCATAAGCCGGCGGGGATCCGGGCGGGAATCAAGGTCGGCACGCGCATACCCGGGGTGATCGAGGTCGGCAGCGTGCAGGGACGCAAGCGGCGGCTGTTCGCTGCCGTTCACCACGACACACCCCGCGGATTGCGGGTACAGCTCGAGGCAGGCGCATACGACGAGTGGATCGTCGGGTTGGAGGATCCTGAAGGCGTGCTGGCCCGGATCCGGCCCTGGATCAGACCGAACCGATCGACAGCTACTCCCTGACCGGCTCGCGGACGGCGAGCAGCAGACCCGCACCGGTCGGTGCGACGGCCTCGGTGACGGACGGATCGGCCTGCACGAGCGCACGGAAGTCCGCCACCTCATCGGCGTGCGAGTTGACGTTGTCGACAGCCAGCAGCCCGCCGGGACGCAGTACGCGGACGAGGTCCGGCCAGTACGAGACGTACGCGGGGCGCTCGGCGTCGAGGAATACCAGGTCCCATTGCCCGTCAGCGGACTGTCTGAGCGCGTCCCGGGCATCCTGAACGAGCACCTCGGCGAACTTGGTGAGTCCCCCGCGCGCCAGGTTGCGCGTCGCCTGTGCGCTGCGGTCGGGATCCAGCTCGACGCTCACCAGGTGCCCGCCGGTGGAACGCAGCGCGTCCGCCAGCCACAGCGTCGAGTAACCGTTGGACGTACCCAGCTCGAGTACGCGGTGCGCATCTGTCGCGCGGACCATGAGCGCCAGCAGCGCAGCGGTATCGGGCTCGAGGTTGCGCAGGCGCTCGAGGCGATCCGGCTTGCCGGCATCGTGTGCGACGCCGTAGGTGTGGAGTTCTTCCAGAACGGCACGCACCTGCTCATCCACGGCCCT
>CAWFRF010000001.1:0-74771 GCA_963818135.1 uncultured Actinomycetota bacterium | reverse complement strand
CTAGCGGACTCCCCGGCACATGCCGCCTCTACTGAGGCCGATCTGCTGTCCCGCCGCTAGAGGCGCCCGTGAGATTCAGAAATCCTGAGACGGCATCATCGCCCGCAGAAGGTAGCGACCGTCTGTATCACAGGGACACAACGGCTGTCGGCGACGCACAGCGTGAGAGGAGACCCAATGAGAAGCGCCCGATCGAAGCAAAATGGCGCTACGTCGTAGTACATGAGCAGATCCCTGAGGCCAGAAGGCGACTGGGCATTACAGACCCTGTGCGCGTCATCGTCACGGATTACTGGGGCGGTGAAACCCGTCGGCCGGCTGATCGGGTTTCTCGACGGAGAGTGGCGCATTGGAGTCGACACACACCTCAGCGCCTCGCAGGCCTCGCGCACCCTGTGGCACGAGCTCATGCACGCTCTGCAGTCGCACGAAGCCAGCGGGCTTAGCGAGTTCGATGCACGCGTTGCCCAGGAACTGCGTACGGCGGGACTACGCGGACGCAACCAGCGTCGCTTCGCTCGCGGCCGCGCATACAACCGGATTCCGACAGAACTGGAGGCGAATCGCGCCCGCGGCCCGTCGGTGGCACCGACAAGTGCCGCTGGCGGTGAGGCTTTGAAACGCGGCAAGGTTGGTGAGCACACGACGATCGCATTCGTCTCGGACCGGCCACGCATCCGACTATTCCTTTGGCGACATCCCGTGGTTGTGTTGGTCGCCGACTTGGGTAAGTCGATCAAGAGGCGGTGACGGTCCAGACACCGTCGCTGTAGGGATCACCGCCGGTGAGTTGGAAGTAGATGGACACACCGACGGATGGCGCTATTTCTCCCATCGGACCGTCAGTGGACGCGACAAACAGCGTGCTACCGACGCCCTCCTGCTCCTGGGGATACAGACACGGTAGCCTCTAGCGGCTTGGCCCGGGCCTGGGCAGTCGGTGAGGTCGGGGGTCAGATCAGTGTCGATCACGTGAGTGTCGGCGACCGCGGTCGGCAGCGGGCACTGATAGTTGATCGCGACGCCTACGTAACCGCTGGAGTCGACACCGCCGCCGACGGAAAAGACACCCGATTCGCTTGCGCCCGAAGCCAACGGGGCCGTCGCCGACGCCGTCGGTCCCCGGCGTCCCCTGGGCTCCGGTCGGCCCGGTCGGCCCGGTCGGCCCGGCCGGCCCGGTCCTGCCACGCAACTGTTTGTCATGGGTCTCCAGGTACTTCGCGACCTGACGTACCTCACTCGGATTGAGTAATGCTGGCTTCTTGAACTTGTGTGCGCGGACCTGTGGCGGGTCGCCATGTCCGAGTGCCGAGCCGGTTGCAGCGAACAAGAGCGCGGCAATGGCCACAAGCCAAGCAACGTGAGGCCGACGTCGAAGAAGTCGACGGGTGATCGATGGTCCCTTCTCCCGGTGGACGTTTGCCATACCGATCCTACTTCTGGGCCTTCCCGAGCACACTACTTCTCAGAGTCGGTTCGGGACCCGCAAGCAAACCGGATCGTCCGCGGCAAACGAAGAAGCTCTGAGAATGGGCTCGGCAATCTGGCCTGCGGACCCTTGACCCGTGCCGGGCGCCAGAATCGGTCGCTTGTCTTCGCGCCGATTTGATTGCTCCCACCTATCCGTGCGGGCGGGCGGGCCGGTGCCCAGCGCCAGGGTGACGGGTTCATTCGCCAGAACTGCGGCCGCAGGTACGGACGCTGTCGCGGCGATCGCATTCAGGACGAGCCTCGACCACAGGGTCGCTATCGCATCCGCGACTTGGCGCTCTCACCTCGGCCTAGCCGCTGAGGCTGGCGCTGCCGCGACCGCCCGCGTAACGCCTGTCTGGGTGGGTAGGGTGGGGTATGGTCTTTCTCCGCTTCGCTTGGCGGCTGGCCAGCCGTCGCTGGGCCAGGAGGGTGCTGCTCTGGCTGATTGTTCGTCTGACCCGGTGGGTTGGGTGGCGGCGTGCGGTGCGGCTGCTGCTGCTCTGGCTAGTTGTTCGCCTGATCCGCTTGTTCGGCTGGCGGCGAGCCGTGCGGCTGCTTTTTCGCGGCGCTAGCCATTGGCGTCTGCTGGTTGCGGCTGTGTGGCGTGCGACTGTTTTGCTGCTGCGTGCGGGCAGGTCGGCTTTGACGCTCGCGGGGTGGGCTAGGGCACGCCGGTCAGCATCGCTCAACCACCGAACAACTAACGCTCTGCGGTCAACAGACAGTCCGAAACCTCGGCGCCTGTCGGCGGCAGATAGGCGATCTGGCGGGCAACTTGTGCAAGAGCTTCGGACGACCTTGCCGTCACGAGTGGCACGCCGACGTGACGAAATTCGTCGTTCGGTCCTGGCGGCTTTCGGAGTTGACCCTAACTGGCGGCCGCCAAGCAGGCGAGCAGCCGGCGCTACAAGCGCGGTGGATCGGAAGCCTCGGCCGGAGCTAGGCGCGAGCTCTTCGCGCTGACCGCGCGATTGCTTACTTGTCCCGGCGTTCGTGTCAAGTGGCGGCTCGGGAGCCTCGTCTTCGGTTGACTTCGGGCGTCGTTTGGGGGTGCGTGTGCGCGGTTGGGGGACGGGGTGTGTCCGCGGACGCCCAGGCTTACTTCGGCACTCGGCCCGGGTTGGCTCCGGGTCGGCGGCATGATGTTTGATGGGGTGTTCCGGCAGATGGTGTTGCGGCCGCTCATTCTTTCTAGGCCGTCCCCGCCGCGGTGGCGGGTCGGCAGCAATCTTGCCGGGAGCTGACCGCGGGTCATCGGGTGTTGTCGGGCTTGCCGCGTGACAGGTTTTAGGCGACGGGCGCGATCGCGTCGTCGCCGAGGTTCTTGAGCAGGTGATAGCTGCGCTTGAGCAGCTTGCGCGCGAGCGCTAGACACGCGCGGTTGCCGCCGATCCGGGCGGCGAGCTGTTCGTAATACGCGCGGTCGGGACTGGCGGGGAACCGGGCGCGTTGCGCGGCCTCATAGAGCGCCCAGCGCAACGCCGGTGGGCCTTGGCGGGAGAGGTGCCCGGGGGCGCGACGCTCATCGGATTGGTGGACGGTGATGTCCATCCCGCCATAGCGGACCACGTCTCTCGAGTTCTGGAAGCGACGGACATCACCGAGCTCAGCGAGGATCGTGACCGAGGTGAGCGCGCCGACACCATAGATCTCACGCATCAGGGTGCGGCATCCGGGCTGTTGTTTCGCGATCCGGGTGAGTTCCTGGTCAAACGGGATCAGGCGCTGCTCGAGCGCGTCGATCACGTGCAGCGCGACTCGAGCTGCTCACGCGCAGCGGCAGGAAGCACCACCTCGGCGAGCCACTCCCGGTTAGCCGGTTGAGCAGGTTGCGGCGTTGCGGGACACCGTGGTGATAGAGCACCGCGTGCATCCGCTGCTGCCACTCCGTTCGCTGATGAGAGAGCAGATGCCGGGTCCGGACCCTGGCGCGGAGATCAAGATGTGCGCCGGCGGGATCCACGAGTCCGGGATCCGGCCGATCAACAACAGCTCCCGCAGATGCCTGGCGTCTGCGAAGTCGGTCTTCGCCCGCTTCTTCTTGCCCCGCAACGCGCTGGCTTCCGCCGCCTCCGCGAAGTGCACCTCAGCACCGACCGCTCGAGCTCCTCGACGACGAACCGCCAGCCGGTCGTTGCCTCCAACGCGACCTCAAGACCCGTGTCGCAAACGGCTCCAGGAACTCCCGGACGCCGGCCCGGTCCGCCGGCGCGATCCGCGTCCGCGAGATCTCACCCGTGACCGTGTCGATCCACTCCGCCGCGATCTGCGCCCGGTGCTGATCCAGACCCATCACCCACGCCATGACGTCCACCTCCCCTCGCAGCGCAGCTGACGCACGCACCGACATCGCCCAGCGGGCAGCGCATCGCCTACCGTGACTCACGGTCGGTGCCTCCTCTTCGATTGGCCGGCCGCGCGGCCGCAATCCGCGCGCGCCTACAACGCCGTTCGACGTGGAGGACCGGCCACCTTCACCACCAGATCACGCCAACCGGGACATGACATCTTTCGGGGTACCGCCGTTCGATCACTGGCGAGTGCTTCGGCGACAACGAGCGGGAGTGCGTCCCCCTTGTTAGTCTCATGCGGTGAACCGAGGCAGCGTCGTGATCGTTCGACGCGTGCCTTCGTCTCGGTGGTCGTTATGTGCGGCGCAATATTGATCTGCATCGCTGTCGAGTGCGGCGACTGGTTCGACGGCACACGTTCTGTCTGATGCGCATCTAGCCCGGGAACTGCTCGCGTTCGAGTTGCGCGCGCTGCCAGGAGGTTTTGAACGAGCGGGCCGTGCGCATGGTGGCGGGGCGGCGTTGTGTTCTGCCGCTGCGGCTGCGTCGCCGACACCGACGGCTGACGCCTCGTCACGGCTTCTCAAGTACCGCGCCGGGTTGCAAATTCGTCTTGCTGATGTGCTCTGTTCAACCCCAGCGTCAGCGAAAAGCGCGTTGCGGATCCTTGGAAGCAAGGCTGAAGTGGATTGCCAAGCGCAGGAATTTGCTGCAGCGACAAAGAGCTGCAATACCAGGTGACGGGTGTGCTAGGCGACCCGGCCCCGATCCGTTCGTGTCGGCGATTACGCTCGCGTAACCGACATCGCTGTTCGCGTCACGTACAAGGGCCGGACGGTCAGCTTCCACGACGACCTCGTTTACGCCCGCGAGTGCCGCGTCATCGTGGCGATGAGTACGGATGACACTTTCAGCGGTCTCGGTTGGGATGTAAAGGTTGTTCGCTCGTTGATGGGGATCGTCGCTGCCGAGACGTCGCAACCCACGCCAACCAAGACGACGCAGACGGCCACCGTTCGTACGCCCAAGACAGGGCCCCTCTCGAAAGAGCCTGTGTTCCCGTATCCCAGCCGGGGCTCCGCCGCGAAAGCTAGTAGTCAAGGACCTCATCGTCGGCACCGGGGCAACCGCAAAAAAGGGCGAGCAACTCTACGCCAACTACGTGGTCAAGCTCTACAGCAATGGCAAGATCTTGAACTCGTCTTGGAAGGACACACCGGGCAAAGCGTTCGGGCCGTTTGAACTTGACGACGGCATGGTGATAGAGGGTTGGGATCAGGGCGTTGTCGGCATGAAGGTCGGCGGCCGTCGCGAACTGATCATCCCGCCTGCTCTCGCCTATGGAGCTGCGGGAGATGGGCATTTCGTCCCCAAGAACGCCACGCTGGTGTGCGTGGTGGATCTGCTGGCCGTCCGGAAGTAGCTGTTCGGTCGAAGCGCTCGTTCGGTCGATGCTGCAGGCGAGCGCTTTTGCTGAGGGTTGGGCGACCACGCTGACGAGTGCGTTGGCGACGTCTGGCTCTACTCGCACACCGCCTCCGTCGTCACCTAGAGCGGCGAGGAGGCCGAGCTCGGCTTGCCAGGCTAGTCTGGCTTTGGGAGCGTCAGCGCTGACCCGTCGGCTGTGGCTCAGGGGTAGTCCGCCTCGCGGGGTGTAGGTGATCGACACGAGTGCCGAGACTCGCATGTGCACGGGCGGCGTATGGCCCGGGAGTGGTCCTGCCATTGGCAGCGTGAACGCAAGCGTTCGTTTCATGCCGACCGTCTTGTTCAGGGTGAGTCTTCCCACTCCGGGCACGTTAACTGTGACCTTGATCGCACCAGGCGTTTGAAGGCCGCTGAGGGAGATGTGCAGCTGCCCACTTTGGCTCGCGCTCAATCCGGAGAACTCGAACGCGTTTGAGGGTCGGCGCACCACGTAGGTGACGGTCGTGGTGGATGAGGCGCCGTCCTTTGATGTTGCGGTCACCGTGAAGCTGTGGCGCCCTCGAATGCGCTGGTGTTGAGCGTCGAACCGGTCGCGACCGGGCCGGTGCACGTTCTGATGCCGGTGCCGGAGGCCGCGTCTTGGCAGCTGTAGCCGGCGTGAACGATCTGATAACGGGTGTAGGTAGCGTTCGCGGTCGGAGAACTGATCGTGATCAGTGGTGGGGGCGGCTGGGATCGTGTGCGACGGTCTTGGTGCTCGTGTAGCCGTCCGCGGATGTCGCGGTCACGGTGAGCGAATACTTGCCGGGCTTGCTCGTGTCGAGCGGCGCGCCGGACGCGACCGAGCCATGGCAGCTGCTTATGCCGGGGCCGGTGCTGTCAGCGCAGCTATAGCTGACGGCGACCGACTGGTTGAAGCCGTACGTGAACCCTCGCTTGGAGAGGTGATCGAGGTGGACGGCGCCGCCGGAGTCGTCGTGCTCATCGAGTTGCCCGAAACTGTTGAGCCCATTGGGTCCGTGGCGGTGACGGTGAACGCGTAGGTCGTGCCCGCTGCAAGATTGCCTGCTGACAGCGGGCTTGCTGACGCTGAGCTCGAGCTAAAGCCGCCGGTCGTCGTTTGCGCGGTGTAGCTAACCGGCAGGCAATTGGGCGTCCCGGCCGTGAAGCCAACGGTGGCTGTTGGCCCGTCTTCATCGGCTGCACTGGTGACGGTCGGCGCGTTCGGTGCGCCGTTCAGCGTACCGCCGCTGTTGGTCACGCCGCCGCTGAGCGTGCCGCCGTTGCTGCAGCTGAGCGTGCCGCCAGAGAGCACCGAGATCGGCGTGCTCACTGTCGTCCCATCGACGGCCAGCGTTCCTCCAGCGACGTTGAGCTGGTCGCCGTATCCGCCAGTGCTCGCATCGAGGCTTAGCGTTCCCGATCCCGTCTTGGTCAGCCCTCCGGTGCCGTCGACCGCGTTAGCGAAGTTCACGTTGTTGCCGTTGGTGTTCAGCGTCCCGCCGTTCGGACCGATTGGCTGAAGCAGTGCGGAGATGTCCTCTGTGTTGCCGCTCGCCCACTCGAGTGTGCCGCCGTTCAGGGTGATCGGACCGCTGCCAAGCCCACCGTTCACGAACTCAAGCGTGCCACCGGTCACCGTGGTGCCGCCGCTGTAGGTGTCGCCTGCTGACTCGAGCGCAACGGTCCCCTGGTCGACCGTGAGCCCGAAACCGCTGCCGGACACGCCGGCCGTGAATAGCGCTTCGGAAAGCTGCGCGCCCACGTGGATGTTGTTCGTCAACACCACGGGTTCGGTGTACGTCTGCGGGCCTGTGGTCTCTACCGCACCGTTCAGCGTGGTGGTCCCGCTCCCTTGGACCTCAAACCCGTATCCGCTTACCCATGAGCCAAAGGTCAGATCGTTCGCGGAGAACGTTGGGATCTGGATCCCGTAGTACACGGGTCCGTCGTAGGTCTGGTCCCCGGTCGTGAAGATCTCGGGGCCAGGCATCGTCATACCAGTAACCGAAAGAGACGAGAGCTGAACGTCACCGTTGAACTGGGCGTTTCCGGTGATGCTCAGGTTCGTGGCGCCGATGACCGTCGACGCGAAACTGACCGTCCCGCCTGTGAGCGTCACGGCGCTCGCTGCCAGCGTGACCGCGTCGTAGAGCTGCGAGCCGCTGGTGGTCACGTTGTCGGCCAGCGTTGTGCTGGTGCTGTTCAGACCCATCAGCGGCGTCAGTGAGCCAACGGCACCCTGAAACGACACGGCGCCGGATACCGACAGGCTGTAAGGCCCGTCCACTAGCGACTCAAAGGTGACCTGGCTGCCGCTCAGCTGCGTATCCCAGGTGAGGGTCACGGCCCCGGTGTAGGTCTGCGACGACGTCGTCACGATGTCACCGCCCAGCGAGGAGGTTCCGCCCACGCTCAGCGAACCAATGCTGCTGGTTCCGGATACCGCGTAGTCAAACTCGGCGTTGCCGCTGATGCTCACCGCGCCCAAGCCATTCACACCCGCCGCGAACCGCGCGTTTCCGGTGATCGTCAGGTTCCCGGAACCGGTGACCGGATCGCTGAACTCGACGGTCCCGGCCTGCAACGTCAGGGGACCCGCAATCGCGGTGGCGCCGGTGAACGTGAGCGTGTTCGATCCGGTGTAGGCGATCGAGTTCTCGATCGTGATAGATGAGGTGACAGCTCCCCCGACCGACACGTTCCCTGAGGTGAGGGCGCTGACCAGGCTTGAGACGTTCAAGTTGGCGCCGTTCGCCGTGGGTGCGTAGATGCCACCACTCAGACTCATATTGCTGGTCGCCGCTGTGGAGATCGTCATCGCGTACGGCCCCGTGGCGGACGCGCTCGGAGCCAGGACGAGCAGCACAAGCACCGTGGCTGCAGCACCCGCCCAAGCGAGCACGGCACGTCTAAATTCGTAGGACACGCGTTGACTCCCTCCTCATCTGCTCCGACCCGGCGCGGGACTCTAAACGCACGCGATCACGGAAGCGAGGAACAGGCGCCGTTGCTCAACGAACTTACGATCAGCAGCCGGTCGCTCCTGCTCGCGCGCGTACGCCCGTCCGACCCAGCCGGACGGCCGCTTGTTATGCGGCGCTGACATTGTTGACAGACCACCGCCAAGGAGACGTGTTCGGAGCGCAAGCTGGCAGCCTGCTGAGTATCGCTCTCGGGCTTTGGAGCCGTTGATCCTCGCTATCGGATTGGCGACGTTTCGTGAAGTGGGTTAGCGTCGTGGTCCCACGGCTAGGCTCCGCAGCTGTGATTCCTGAGCTTGAGACAGAGCGCCTCCGCTTGCGATCGTTGCGGCTTGACGATCTCGACGCGTATGCGCGGATGTATGCCGACCCTGAGGTGATGAGGTTCCTCGAGCACGGCGTTCCGCTTGATCGCGCGGCGGCGTTCCGGGGGATGGCGCTGCATCTCGGGCACTGGGAGTTGCGTGGCTACGGACAGTGGGCACTGGAGGATCGCGCGACCGGACGGTTCATCGGACGCGCCGGGCTTTGGCAGCCCGACGGGTGGCCGGGCCTCGAGGTCGGTTGGGTGCTCGACCGGGCCGCGTGGGGTCATGGCTATGCCACCGAGGCCGCAAGCGCGGCTATCGGCTACGCGTTCGAGGTGCTACAAGCGGACGAGATCATCAGTCTCATCCGACCTGAAAACACTGGCTCAATCAGGGTCGCCGAGCGGCTCGGGGAGACGTATCAGCGAGACGTTGAACTGCTAGGTGAAGTCGCGCGCGTCTACAGCAGCCGCGGGATGGTGGGCGCCGCACCTGCTTTCGCGTTGACGCCGATAACTGAGCGGTAAGGCAGCAGTCGCGTGGGTTAGGTCGCTTCGGCGCCTGAATGGGAGCGTTTGGCCGATCGTCGCGTCACAGATTCGGGGCTCGCCCGTCTACTGGTGCATGAACGATTCAGCGCAGTTGAGCGGGCCGTCAATATGACCGGCGTGAATGGCCCTCGTCTAACCGGAGCTGTTCGACAAACATGCTCGGGAGATCCTTGGCTTTCTCGCCCGTCGCACCAGTGACCCTGAGGCGGCGGTCGACATTCTTGCGGAGACGTTCGCGTCGGCCTTTGAGGGCCGTGGCGAGTTTCGCGGCAAGGATCCCCGCTCCGAGCGAGCCTGGTTGTTCGCGATCGCGCGGAACCTGTTGGCGGACCACTTCCGATCAGAGCAAGCCCACGGTTCGGCGGTTCGTCGGCTGGGGATCGAGCGGCGTGACCTGACCGACACCGAGTACGACCGCATCGAAGAACTCGCAGGAACCGAACAGCTACGGGACTTAGTCGCTGACCAAGTGGAGCAACTTCCAGCAGAGCAACAGGACGCCGTCCGGTTACGGCTGATCGAGGAACTCTCCTATGAAGAGGTCGCTGAGCAGCTCGGGATCACCCAGCAGGCGGCACGCGCGCGCGTCAGCCGCGGTTTGCGGAGCCTGCGCGCCGCCGTCGCCTCGCCCCTCGAGTTGCCAGAAAGGACTTGTTGACCATGTATGAGACGAGAGACACTTCGAGGATCTGCCGATCTTGATCGAGCTGCGCACAAGCCTCGACGAGGCGTTCAAGGTCGGCGATCTCCGCCAACCAGCGGCTCGACGCCGACGCTGGACGCGACTCGGCGGGCTCGCGACGGTCACCCGGCGTCGCTCGCACAGGCTCGCTCTTGCGGCGGGCGCGGTCGCGAGTTTTGCGGCGGCCGGGGTGTTCGGCTTCCAGGGCGCAGGCAACCCGCCGTCCGCGCTGGCGGCAGAGATCGAACCAGCTAGCGCAGGTAGCGGCCAGCCAGGACTGGTCGGGGCTCCCTGGCCCCGGTCAGTACGTGTACACGGAGGTGGAAGCGGCTTTCTTCGACCCCAACAATACGAGCGGGACCACCTGCGCCGTGCAGCTCGATCATGATCAGCAGTGGATTCGAAGCGACTATTCCAGCGAGATCAGCGACGCGTTTGTCAACAGAAGCAAGTTCACGTCCCCGGCCGGTGCGGCCGAATGCGCCTCGATCGGGATCAAGGACGCGAGCAGTATGAACAACCCGGCGATCACCGAGCAGGGACCCGAGAAAGGCGCGTTCCCCATCACGGTTGCCGGTTGGAAGTCGCTGTCGACGGACCCGGCGACGCTGCTGCAGAAGATTCACCAGATCGATGGCGGCGACAACACGCCAGCCGAGGAGTTCGTCAACATCAGCGACGCCCTCAAGGCGATTCCCGTCCCGGTGGCCAGCCTGCAAGCGCTGTACCAGGCCGTCGCGCTGATCCCCGGCGTCAGGGTGATGGGATCGCAAACGGACGCAGCCGGCCAGTCGGGCCTCGGCGTGGAGATCACGAGCAAGGCTGGCTACACCTCCAGGATGATCTTCGACCAGCAGACCGGCCGACTGCTGGCGGACGAGCAGTACGACCCGTCCGGGACGCTCTACCAGGCCGAGGAATACGTGGCGCAGAAGATCGTCGACTCCGCCCCGCCGCACGAGCTAGGCGACGACCTCGACGCTCACGAACTGTCGGCGTTGAACTCACCTCGCGCCTCATGTGGCGCCAAGCAGATCGGAAGCCCAAGCGGGTCCTGCGAGACCGCTCCGCCTGCGAGGTCAGCTGCGCACAGCAGCCGCGCGGGCGAGCGGTCCGCGGTTCCCGCCCAACAACCGCGTCGCCACGCACTCGATAGCGCACAGGACCACCAGCACATCCGCCGTCGTCTGCCCGTTGTTAGCTGCTGGGCTTCGCCTCGAGCTGTCTTTAGTCGGCAGTCGAGGCGGAGACGCAGTCGGCGTAATCTCTGCAGTTGTGTCGAGCTCCGCGAGCGTCTTGGGATCGGTCTTGCGTGTCCACGCGTTCATCTATAAACGCACGGACGGCCTCATCGGTCACCGCATCCTCGGTGTTCCGTGTTTGATGCTTCGTACGACGGGTCGAAAGAGCGGGCAGGAACGGGTCAACTCGCTGGTTTACGCAAAAGACGGTGACCGCTACATCGTCGTTGCGTCCAAGGGCGGTGACCCGAAGGCTCCTGCATGGCTGCTCAACCTGAGGGCCAGGCCGATGGTCCAGGTGCAGATAGGACGTACGCGTTTTCCCGCGAACGCTCTTGAGATCGGTGCCAGCGATCCGGACTACGCCCGGCTGTGGAAGCTCGTAAACGACAAGAACAGCAACCGGTACGACGGCTACCAGAAGAAGACGACCCGCCGGATTCCACTCGTCGCCCTGACGCCGACTGCCTGATATCACTCGACCACTATCGGGCGGACCCATATGCGGTCCGTCGCCGTTGCAATAGTGGGCGGCGAGGGCTTGAGAGGTGAAAGCGATCGCTCCTCGTGGCGTGGTGCGCGCTGGTGTGGGGGCGAATCATTCGTGAGGATCAACGGTGCTGATTAGCCGTCTCCTCACCCGAGCAGAGGAGCATCAATGACGATCCTGACCGCAGAGGCTCGCGAGCTTCTTGATTCCGACGCGCTCGTGCACCTGGTGACCCTGAACCGGGACGGGAGCCCGCAGGTGAGCTGCGTGTGGGTTGGCCTGGATAACGACGAGATCGTCATTGGCCACATGCAGCGCCGCCAAAAGGTACGCAACGTTGAGCGCGATCCACGTGTGGTGATGTCGATCGAGGGGCCAGGCCTGAACGAACGAGGCCTCCGCGAGTACCTGGTGATCCACGGCCGCGCGCGCGTGCAGGAGGGAGGCGCTGCGGCGCTCCTGCAAGAACTGGCGCATGTCTACCTTGGCCCCGAAGTCGTGTTCCCTCCGCCGGGGTTCGATGCCCCCGGATACGTCATGCGTATCACGCCCGAGCGCCTTGGCGGCGTTGGACCGTGGGCCGCCGCTGGAGGCTAACGGTGGCACGGACTCAACTGTTACGCCCAGCGCAAACACAGCGAACAGGTTGAGTCGAAGGTCACGCGACCTCGCCAGACTATCTCGCGTGACTGCCTTGCTCCGCACGTACTGTCTGTGTCCGCTGGCTATCGCCTGCGTGGCAGCTCACTCGTCACGGGCCGCGGTGGACGCACTCAATCGCGCCTGCCATCGTTTGAGCTCGGATGCGGGGGCATGCAGCACACCACGGGTGAGCGGCAGCTGAGCGTGCAACACGGTGAGCAGCTCGTCGACGCTGGCTCGGGCATTACGAGGCATCCTTGGCTCGCGCAGGCGCTTCGCTTGACCTCCTAGATAGTGCTAGCTATGCTGGCATCATGTCGTCGGTCGCGCCGCTTATTGCAGAGTCTTGGGAGCGCAATCACCGACGACGCACTCGGCTACTCCTTGCGGCGACCGCTGCCGTGGCCGGCACAGTTCTAATCTGGTGGGCGTCAGGCCTGGGGACGACAACCGCTGGGAGTGGTGCCGGAGCCGTGACCGTTCGGCCGTCGGCGGTCCTGGCTCGATCTCCCTATATGGGGATCGCGACCTGCCACCAAGCGCAGACCTCGCGAGCGCAGGACTCGAACACGTGCTATCTCATCGGGCTCGCAGTCTGGCTCAAGCGGCCCGCCGAGGCCGTGCGTGCGACCAGTGCCGAATGACACCTTGGCTCTGAACCGCACGGACCATCGAGGGATTCAGATGACAAGCACTGTCGAGCGACGGGAGTTCATTGGCTTTTTCAAGCCAACCGGCATCGTCCCGTCCGCTTATCCCCGCACCAACAAAGCCACCCACCCCACCTCCGGCACGCCATTCGCGCCGTCAAGCTGACGATCGTGAACAGCCAGGGCCGAACCCTGATTACGCGCTGCGAGTCCCGTGGAACCAGGTTGGGGCTAACCGACCCAGTCGGCCCTGACGACTAGCTCGTCACGGTCGCTATTGCCCTGAGACGTGCTTCGGCGTGGCGAGTCGCTAAGCCACGGTTTCCGCATCCCGCGGATACCGAGTTGTCGCTTCAGCGTTTGGGATGCACGCCGGCGTGGGTTGCAGGTCCCGGGAGGCAGATCGGACCGGCCAATTAGTCATTCCAGGCTTTTGTCCGATGGCTTGCGAGCTGGCGTCAGACCGGCAGCTATCGGGTGGACGAATTGCTTCGTCGCATCGAAAATAGTGGTCATGGATTTGGCGACGCTCGGTGCCTACGATCGGTTCTCGTCGATCTACGCAAGCGAGTGGGAGGACCAACCAGCTCCAACCGACCTTCAGACGATCGTCAATGCGTTCTTTCGTCCTGGAGCGACTGCCGATATTGGCTGCGGCAGCGGACGAGATACGGCCTGGCTCGATGCCAACGGATTTCCGGCGGTCGGGTATGACGCGTCCGCGGGATTGCTTGAGCAGGCGCGTGCTCGCCATCCCGGACTGTCCTTCAGGCAGTCAGCGCTACCCGAGCTCGTTGGAGTCGAGGATGAGAGCTTTATCAACGTGCTTTGTGAAACCGTGATCATGCATTTGCCGGCATGGGCGATCGCACCGTCCGTGAGCCGCCTCACGGATGTGTTGCTTCCGGGCGGGATCATGTATCTGAGCTGGCGGGTCACGGATGGGGATGACGTGCGTGATGAGCGAGGGCGCCTCTATACGGCGTTTGAGGCAACGCTCGTCAGAGACGCGATCGCCACCATGACGATCCTGCACGATCAGCAGTCGAGCAGCCTCTCATCAGGCCGGATAATCCACCGGTTAGTCGCCCAAAAGCCGAGCATTGTTCTGCACTAGCCGGAGACCCTCGATCCCGTTCCCCCCACGGGACAAGCGGCTACAGGCCAGCCCAGACCAGATGCCGTCGGCGCCGGTGTTAGCCCGGCGCTGCCGCTCAACTACAGAGACGCTCCGTACAGGCGGGATGTGGGGCCGGTACGTAGCGCTCTCCGCACCGCAGGGCCATGATCGTTTTCCAGGAATACGCAGGCTAGGCCTACCGCGAGGCGCCGACGCCGACGCAGGTGGTCCCGGTAGGGTCACGGGGGCCCGACTTGTAGATCGAAACCGGCTCCGCGGATCCGGAGAGGAGTGACAGAAATGGCAGCTCAGGACGTGACAGCGGAGATCCACGGGTTCAGCCAGCCGGACGCGATCCCGACGCCATGGGCGGACGGGCTCGAGCGGCTCCGTGCCGCTGACACCTACTGGGTTTCAACCGTTCGTCCTGACGGCCGCCCGCACGTCACGCCGGTGGTTGCTGTCTGGCACCAGGAAGCGCTTTGGTTCGCCACCGGGCCGACTGAGCGCAAGGCAAAGAATCTGGCGGCGAACCCGTCATGCGTGGTAACCGCCGGATGCAGCGACCTCGCTGAAGGCGCGCTTGATGTCATGCTCGAAGGCCAGGTCGAGGGCGTGACCGACAGGGCTCAGCTCGAACCCGTCGCCACCCTGCTCAACGCCAAGTACCCGAATGGCCCGTGGCACTTCATCGCCCAAGAAGGCGGTTTCACCTCCCGCGACGGTGGCAGCCTAGTGCTTGTGTTCAGGGTCCGCCACACGAGAGCGCTCGGATTCCGGAAGGGTGACTACTACAGCCAGACGACCTGGGAGGGCTGGCGGATAGGCCGCGGGTGACGCGTCATCCGGCCATACGTGACTGACTAGACGCGCGTCTCTGACGAAAGGATCCGCGCTCATCGGCTCTTGGGGTCGTCGTACCTCGGGTCCAGATCGATCCGACGGGCCGCGCGGCGCACGAGGACCACCACGGCGATACCGAAGAACGAAAGCACGACCACAACCGCGGTCACGATGCCTTCTAGTGTGCTCATGTGTGCAACGGCTCCAGTCTCATCGGGCGAGCGGCTGGTCAGCTCCCGGTCGAGCGGCACTCGTCGGCGGTGGTCTTCACACGGATCATCTCGCCCCAACAACCCTGTCACGATCGCGTCGAACGCGTCGCGGTAGCTGCGCCCCGGACGCGAAGCCAGTGGGTACCGAGAATTTTGCAGCCCTGTGCAGATCAGAGGTGGCTCGCCGATCGCAACGACGCCAGCGCGCGATCGACCTCGGAAACCGTGTTGTAGTGCACGAAGCCGAGGCGGACGGCGGCGGTCTCGTAGCCGAGGCGGCGGTAGAGCTCAAGTGAGTACCAGGTGTCGCCGGCCCAGACGGCAAGGCCGTCGTTGACCATATGGGCAGCCAGGTCGGCTGCCTCGAGGCCGTCGACGTTGAGCAGGAAGGTCGGGACTCGGTTGGCCATGGTTGGCAGGCCGTAGAGGGTCACACCGTCAGGTAGTCCGCTGAGGAAGCGCTCCCCGAGCATCCGCTCATAGGGCACGATCGCCTCGAAGCCGCCGATCGAGTCGTAGTAGTCGCTCAGCGCGTTGAAACCGGCCAATTGCTCGAACGGGAATGTGCCGGTGGCGAACTTGCGCCCGGTCGGGCTGGGCGGCGTCGGACGGGTCTTGTACGCGTTCCACCGCTCGGCGACCGAACCACGCACGTAGGCAACACCCATGTGTGGCCCGCAGAACTTGTATGGGGAACAGAGCAGCACGTCCGCGTCGATGGCGCGGACGTCAATCGGTTCATGGGCCGCGTAGTGGACCGCATCGATCCACGCCAGCGCGCCAGCCTCACGGGCGATCGCACAGACGCGGGCGGCATCGGTGACTGTTCCGATCGCGTTGGATGCCCAGGCGAACGCGATCACGCGCGTCCGGTCAGTGACCAGGCTTTGTAGGTGGTCGTAGTCGAGCGTCGTGTCGGACTTGATCTCTGCATGCCTGACCACCAGGCCGCGGTCCTCGGCAAGCTGCAGCCAGGGGGAGACGCCGGCGTCGTGATCCAGGCAGGTCGTGATGATCTCGTCGCCGGGTTGCATTGAGCGCGCTGCACTGCGCGTGAGCATGAAGTTCAGCGTCGTTGCGTTGGTGCCGAACGTGACCTCGGTGGGCTCGGACCCGAACAGGCGTGCCGCGTTCTCCTCAGCCTTAACGAGGATCTCACCGACCCGATGGCTTGTGGCGTAACCAGCCCCGATGTTGGCGGCCGATTCGCGCATCGCCCGTGCGATGGCGTCGCCGACCTCGTCTGGCACCTGCGAGCCGCCGGGTGCGTCGAGATATGCGAAGTCGCCCTTGAGTGAGGAGAAACGGCTGCGAACCTCACGCAGCTGCGGATGATCACTGACCGTTGACACAACGAACCTCCTGACTCGCCTAAACGACCTGGCGCTCGGGGACAAGATCGGCTCCCGCAAACCGATCGAGGCTGAGTTCCGGCAGCGGGTCCGGCAGCGAGGAGTTATCGATCGCCTCACTCACCAGCCGTCCGATCGCGGGCGCCATCATCAGTCCGCGGCCGTTGAGCCCGGCCGCCAGCCAGAGACCATCGTGGCCGCTGACAGGGCCGACGATCGGCTGCCGATCCGCGGTCACGTCATAGAAGCCCTCAACCATCACCGGGAAGGAGACCAGGTCCAGCACCGGCAGGCGATCGCGGATCGACTGCTTGATGTTCTGATACCACTCGGCCTTGCGGGTGTCGGGGTCGCCGTCAGCCGACAGATCGCTGGCCAGGATCGAACCGTCGGCCAGCTGCTTGGCGGCGAAGTGACGGTCGATGAAGACGGCCAGCGGCTCAAGGATGCGCTGACTGATCGGGTTGGAGTAGAAGAGGTAACGCGGTTCCTTGGTGATCGGCACCTCCACCCCGAGCGGCGCGAGTAGAGCCGGTGTGTCGTAAGCGGTCGCCAGGACGGCGACCCCGGTCTCAACCTTGTCGCCGCCCTGCAAAGTCAGCGTCCAACCGGAGCCGTTCGGCGCGATCTGCTGGACCTGCGCGTCGCGATAGGTGACCCCCTGCTTCAGCGCCGCCTCGTGGAAGCCTCCGACGACCGCCAGCGGGCGGTCGAAGTAACCGTCGTTGTCATGCCAGGCGGCGCCGGTGATCCCTTCGGCGTCGAGCGCCGGCACGAGCTCCCCGGCCTCTTCCGCGCTGACCAGGCGTGAGTTGATGCCGTTGGCGTTCTGCAGCTCGATCTGGTCCTCGAGCTGGCGCAGGCCCTCCTCCTTCTCGGCGACGAACAGGTACCCACAGCGATCGAGTGCAGGAGAGACGCTCGGCGACAGCCGTTCGTCAAAGTTCTCATAGAAGCGGAACGACTCAATCGCGAGCTGGATTGACATCGCGGTGCCCCACTGTTGACGGACGCCGCCGGGCTGGATTGAGGTTGCACCCGCGCCAACACCCTTTCCGTCCAGCAGCAGCACCGAGCGCGAACTGTCGGCCGAGAGATGCCAGGCGATTGAAAGGCCGGTCACGCCGGCACCGATCACGGTGATGTCGTAGTTCATGCACGTTCCTCCATGGCGGCATTGAAGAGATTGGAGACCCGGCCGCTCATAGGTTCGGCGGTGAGTCGACGCAGATGACCTTCAGCACTGAGTCGTCACTTGCGTTGGTGAACAGATGGGATCTGTCACCGGGGTAATACGCACTGTCTCCCGCCTCAAGGATTCGTGGCTCACTGCCAATCAGCGTGAGCCCGAGTGTCCCCTCCATCACATGGATGAACTCCTCACCGGGGTGGCGGCCGTACTCGGCCAGCTTGGCTCCCGGTTCAAAGACCAGCAGCATCGGCATCATCGTCCGGCGCGTGTCGACGCCCAGCATGTAAACGTCGATCCCCTCAGCGGGCGAGTGGATCAGGCGTCGCTCGGAGGCGCGCACCACGTCCGCCTCTGCCGCCTCAGGACTGGGCAGCAGGTCGTTGATTGAGATCTTGAAGTACTCGACCAGCCGGGTCAGACGGCCGATCGTGATGTCGCTGCGGCCGTTCTCAACCAGCGACAGGAATGAGGGCGAGATGCCGGTCCCCGCCGCCACCTCATTGAGCGACAGCCCGCGTCCCTGGCGGATCCGCCGCAACGACTCCCCTACCAGGCCGTTGTTGTCGGCGTCCGGCTGGTCCACGGCTTGACGCTCGCTCATTGGAGGCTCGATTCATCACCCGCGTCGGCCGCCACAGCCTCGGCTGGGGCGTAGGCGGGGTCCCGCAACAGGCACGCGGCTCTGTGCTCGTTGCCGACGGCGATCAGCGACGGGACGACGTTCGCACAGGCGTCAAAGGCGTATGCGCAGCGTGGATTGAAGCGACAACCCGATGGCGGGTTGGCGGGGTCGGGCACCTCGCCCGGCAGGGTCATCGGCTTCACCCCGAGCCCGTCGGTCCGCGGGATCGCCCCGATCAGCGCCTGGGTGTAGGGATGCTGCGGACTGTTCCACAACTCACCGATCGGGCCGGTCTCGACGATCACGCCGAGGTACATGACTGAGATGCGGTCAGCGATCTGGCGCACGATCGCAAGATCGTGCGAGATCAGCAGCATCGCGATCCCCAGCTCCCGGCAGAGCTTCATCAGCAGGTTTGCGACCTGCGCCTGAGCGGAAGCGTCGAGCGCGGACAGTGGCTCATCGAGCACCAGCACTGACGGCTCGGCCGCCAACGCGCGAGCGATCGCCAAGCGCTGGCGCTGACCGCCGCTGAACTGGTGCGGGAAGGAGCGCATTGCGCTGGCCGGTAGACCGACCTGCTCCAGCAGCTCGATCACGCGCTGCTCGCGCCGCTCCGACGGCACAAGGTCGTTGATTCGCAACGCATCGGCGATCTGGTTACCGACGCGCCGGCGGGGGTTGAGGGAGGAGTACGGATCCTGGAACACCAGCTGCAGCTTGACCTCCCGCGTCGGGCGAGCCCCGCGGGTCAGCGCCGCGATCGGCTCGCCCTCGAGCAGGACCTGGCCGGCGGTGGGCGCGAGCAGTCCGGCGGCAGCCCTCGCCAGCGTGGACTTGCCGCAGCCGCTCTCGCCGACCAGACCGACGATCTCACCGGGCTCTAGCTTCAGGCTGGCACCGGCCACCGCGCGGACCGGAGTCCGGCCGCGGCCTCGGCCGCCGTAGGCGACCTCGACATCACGCAGCTCCAGCAGGCTCATGGCTTCGCCCCCAAGGGGTTGACGGGGCAGGCGAGCCTGCGCGAGCCGATCGTCAGGAGCGTGGGAGTGTCGGTGCGGCAGCTGTCCGTGGCGTACTGGCAGCGTGGGTGGAAGCGGCATCCGGACGGAGGTTCGCTGGCAGCCGGCGGGCTGCCTGGAATCGACACCAGGGGGCGGTCGTCAGCGTCCTCAGGATGCGGCAGTGCCCCGAGCAGGCCTTCGGTGTAGGGGTGGCGTGGGCTCTGCATCAGCTCCGCGGTGGTACCGGATTCCACGATCCTGCCGGCGTACATCACGGACACGGCGTCGGCGATTGATGACATCACGCCGAGGTCGTGGGTGATCAGCATCACCGACAAGCCGTTCTCCTTACGCAGACGGTCAATCAGCGCAAGAATGCCTGCCTGAACGGTCACGTCGAGCGCGGTCGTCGGCTCGTCGGCGATCACCAGGCTGGGACCGCAGATCAGCGCCACCGCGATCGCGATGCGCTGGCGCATGCCGCCGGAGAACTGATGCGGATAGGCGCGGAGGCAGCCTTCAGGATCGGGGATCCGGACCTCATTCAGCAGCTCAACCGCACGCCGCTCGGCTTCCTTCTTGGAGACTCTGAGGTGGTGGCGCAGGTGCTCGCACAACGCCCGTCCGATCGTCAGCATCGGATGCAGGGACGTCATCGGATCCTGAAAGATCATCGCGATTTCCCGGCCACGCACCTCCTGCAGCTGACGCTCGCCGATGCCGACGAGGTCACGGCCCTGGTAAACGATCCGGCCCTCGACCTGTGACCGGCTGGGCAGCAGACCCAGCAGCGCCAGGGCAGACATCGTCTTGCCGCTGCCGCTCTCACCGGCGATACCAAAGACCTGGCCCTCCTCGATCGCGAACGAGACGCCGTCGACGACCGTGACCGGACCGCCGGCGGTGGGCAGCGTGACGCGGAGGTTCTCAACTTCAAGCAGGCTCATCGTCGTCCGCCCGTGTTCCAAGCGCCACGCGGATCCAGCGCGTCGCGGAGACTGTCACCAAGGAAGTTCAGCGCCAACACCGAGGTGAAGATCGCCAGGCCGGGGAATGTGCTCATCCACCAGTCCTGGAAGTACTGGCTACCGTAGCTGACCATTGCGCCCCACTCAGGCGCCGGCGGCTGCGCTCCGAGACCTAGGAAGGAGAGGCCGGCGAGCAGCAGAATGGCGTTGCCGAAGTCGATGGTTGCGTAGATCACAACCGGACCGATCATGTTCGGCATCACGTCACGAACCAGCGTCTGGAACGAGGAGGCACCGAGCAGCCGCGAGCTCTGCACGTATTCGGCCTTGCCGGCGCTCAAGACCAGGCCGCGGACAAGGCGCGCATAGGTCGGCCAGGAGACGACCACCAGGGCGAGCACAGCGTTCTCGAGGCTGGGGCCAAGCACTGCCGTTACCACCAGCGCCAGGATGATCGGCGGGAAGGCGAAGACCAGGTCCACCAAACGCATGATCAGGGAGTCGATGAACCCGCCGACAAACCCGGAGATGGCGCCCAGGATGCCGCCGACCGTCATTGAGATCAGAACCAGCAGGGCAGAGATCGGCAGGGAGATGCGGGCGCCGTACATGACCCGGCTGAGCACGTCACGCCCGAGCTGATCGGTCCCGAACCAGTGCGCAGAAGACGGCGCCGCGGAGAGCGTGTCACCGAGCGCGTCCGGATTGTATGGCGCCAACTCCGGCGCAAAGATTGCGATGAAGATCCAGATCGCAAGAATCAGCACGCCGATCACGGTCAGCGGCCGTCGCATAGCTGGATGGACCTTAAGGCGACGCGAGTAACGACGCGGCATCCGAACGGCGGGGCTGATCGCGCTCATTCGACCCGCACCCGGGGATCGAGGACTCCGTAGAGCACGTCAACGATGAAGTTGATGACGATGTAGACGACCGCGATGAAGAGGCTGGCACCGGCGATCGCAGGCAGGTCGAGTGAGGTCGACGACTGGTAGGCGTACTGACCCAGGCCGGGCCAGGAGAAGATGTTCTCCACCAGCACGGCACCGGTCATCACGCTGGCGAAAGCAAGGCCGACAACGGTGACGATCGAAGGCAGCGCTGCGCGCAGGATGTGGCCGAACACAATTGACCGGCGCGGCAGGCCCTTGGCAGTCGCGGCGCGGATGTAATCCTGATCGATCACCTCGAGCACGGCGGAGCGGGTGTAACGCGTGAACAGGCCGACGCTCCAGGCAGCCAGAACGCACGCTGGCAGGATGAGATGTTTGAACGCGTCCCAGAAGGTTGCCCAGTGACCTGTCACCAGGGCGTCGAAGGTGTACATGCCGGTTACATGGGGAGGTGCGGTGTCACTCGGTGACAGCCTCGACCCACCGGGAAAGATTCCGACTTTGTAAAAAAGGAGGTAGAGCGCGATCAGCGCCAACCAGAACGTCGGAACGGAGACACCGATCAGCGACAGGATCCGCAGACCCGCATCGGTGATGCCGTCTCGGCGTAGCGCCGCCAGCAGGCCAAAACCGACCCCGAAGATCACCGCTATAACGATCGAGGCGATCGCGAGCTCAGCGGTGGCGGGAATCGCCTGTGAGAGCTCCTTCGTGACCGACGTTCCGGTCTGCTCGTCAATGCCGAGGTTGCCATGGAGCAGGTGCCAGAAATAGATCCCCAGCTGAGCCGGCAGCGGCTTGTTGAGACCGTTCTGTTGGTTGAAGGTCGCGATCTCAGACTTGGTCGGGTTCTGGCCGAGGTTGGCCAGAGCCGGATTGCCCGGGACCATGTGCGTGAGCACAAAGGTGACGATGACGATGCCGATCGACAGCGCCACGAGCGCGACAAGCCGGCGCCCGAACATGCGCCGGAAGGCGCGGGATGGCAGCAGCCGCTGCCATCCCATTGCCTTCACGTAACTGTTACTGCTTGTTGCCAACTGCTCGTTACTGCTTGGCGCCAACCGTGGCGACGCTGAGGATCCAGCTGGGGTTCTCAGCGACACCCGTGAGGTTGGAGCTACCGACGATCGCCTCAGCCGGCTGGATCATGTTGACGAACGGGCTCTTGGCGTTGAGGTCCTTCTGGATCGTCTGGAACAACCCTGCGCGCTTCGCGTTGTTCGACGTCGATCCGGCCTTCTTGCCCAGTGTCGCCAGCGTCGGGTAGGCCGAAGCGGGCCAAGCCGAGCGGGTCGCGACACTGCCGCCCGGGACGAACACGAGGTAGTCGTTCGGGTCGGCGTAGTCGGGGCCCCAGTACGACTGGACGAGCGCGTACTTGTCAGCGTTGTAGTTGTTCAGGAATGCAGTGACCGGAACAGCTGAGAGGGTGATCTTGATGCCGATCTGCCCGAGGTCATACTGGACGCGCTGGGCCAGTGTCGCGAACGACAGGCCGTTAACGTTGATGCCGCTCGGGAAGGCCATCGTCGCGGACGGGTCCGTGATGCCTGACGCCTTCACCAGCTGCTTCGCCTTGGCGATGTTCTGCTTGATCGCATCCGAGGTCGGCAGGCTACCCAGGAACTGCTTGGGAACGATGCCCGCTGCCTGGATCGCGCCGGTGCCGGCCGTGGCGATCATGCCCTTGTAATCGAGGCCATAACGGATGGCTTCCTGGATGTCAGGGTTCGCCATCGTCGGCGAGACCTTGGCGTTCTCCGTCATCTGCAGGAAGAACACGTTTGGTGATGCGTTGGTGTGGACCTGCAGTGACGAGTTGCTGTGGAGCTGGTCGGCCTGCTGTGAGGACAGGTCGAGTGCGACCTGATCTGCACCACGCTGCACGTTCAGGTACTGGGTGGCGGCGCTCATGTTGCGCAGCACGACCGTCTTGAACTTCGGCTTCGGACCCCAGTACTTGGGGTTGGCGGTGAGCGTGATCTGGTTGTTGGTCGAGAACGTCGTCAGGACGTACGGCCCTGAGCCCTCGGACGTCTTGTCGAGGAACGCCTCAGCCTTGTCGGTCTTCGATGCGTTCTTCGCATCGCTGCCGCCGTTGGCCACAACAGCCTTCTGATCGACGATGCCCAGGGCGGGAGTCGTCACGATCGAGGGGATCGCCGGGTTCGGCGTCGCCGAACTCAGGACCACCGTGTACGGGCCCTTTGCAGCGACCTTGATGCCGGCCAGCAGATAGGCCGGGGCCGAGTTCACGTTGATCACGCGCTCCAATGAGAAGACCACGTCGGCCGAGGTGACCGGGTCGCCGTTGGAGAACTTCGCGTTGTGGCGAAGGTGGAACGTGTATGTCTTGGCGTCAGGCGATGCCTTGTAAGACGCTGCCAGATCAGCCACGGGGGTGGTGCTCGAGCCGTTCTCAGTGAGCAGGGTGTCGTAGATGGCGTGATCCACGATGTATCCCGTCGGATCAAGATCACGTGCCGGGTCGGCCGTGTTGATGATGAACGAGGTGTCTACGACGAGCGTGCCTGAGCTCGCGGTGTGCGCCTTGGTGGTCTTGCCACTCGATGCGCTCGCGCTGATCGCAAAAGCGACCAGGGCGATTAGCAGCGCGACCATACTGGCGACGCGTCGCTTGTTTGAACCCAACCGGGTGCCGAACACGGTCCTCCTCCTACGTGAGTGTTGATCCTTCTTTTATCTTCCGGCCATATCGAAAATAGGTCGGAGAAGCCGAACTTCCGGTTAGGGACCGTTATGGTGGCGACAATTCCTGGCGGCCCCGTTCAGTATGCTCGGCGGCGATGAACATACTGAACGCTCCCGGCGCTGTCCAGTGTTTTGCCTTCGCACCCCTGCAGGGGGTGCTCCCGGGCGCGGTCGACACCAGTAGGGAGGCGCGATGAGCGCGACGCCACTCAACGCTGAGTTGAGCGCTTGGGTTGAGAACCAAGCCGAGCGTTTGGTCGCGGAGTGGCGAGCCTGTTGCGCGATCCCGTCCGTATCGGCTGAGGGTCCGGCTGCCGTCGAAGAGATGGCTGCCTGGCTGCAGGCGCGGGCTGCGCCCCAATTCGACCGCTTCGATGTGCTTCAGGCCGACGGCTCCGCGCCGGTTCTGCTCGGTGCCCTCAAGGGCACCGGAACCAGAACCCTGTTGCTCTACAACCATTACGACGTGGTTCCCGCTGGGGATGGCTGGACCCATGATCCGTTCGGCGCCGAGGAGGCGGACGGCGCCGTCTACGCACGCGGCGCCGGCGACGACAAGGCTGACGTGATGGCACGGCTGCACGCGCTGCAGGCCTGGACCGCGGTCAACGGTCAGTTGCCATTCACCGTGCTCTGGTTCTGCGAGGGCATGGAGGAGGTCGGGAGCCCGGGCCTGCGCGAGGTGCTCAACGACCATGGCGATCTGGTTCAGGCAGACGCCTGCCTGTGGGAGAGCTACTACCGCTCGATCGACGGTGAGGTCGCGACGATCGGTTTCGGCTCTCGCGGCGTGCTCAACCTCGAGCTTTCGATCTCACTGATGGACTCGGACACGCACTCGGCGATGGCCGGGATCTACCGCTCGGCGGCGATGATCCTGACGCGAGCGGTTGCCGCGTTGATGGACGCCGACGGCAAGGTCACGATCCCCGGGTTCTATGACGATCTGCTGCCCTTCACGAGCGCCGATGCGGCGGCCGTGGCGCGCACTCCAGCACCGCCGATCAACGCGCGCCCTGAGGCTCTGTGGGCCAGTGGCACCTCTGAGATCACGCGTCGCTGGCTTTACGAGCCGACGTTCAACCTGTCCGCGATCCACGCCGGACCGGGCAGCGACAGGTCCGACGCGACTGTCCTGCCGGCCCGGGCGCACGCCCGCCTCGACATCCGGCTGATGCCCGACCAGGACCCGCACAGGATCTTCGATGCGATGCGGGCGCATCTCGATGCGACCGGCTTCAGTGAGGTGCAGATGACGCTGCGCAACGCGGTCAAGCCGGCAGGGAGCCCGCTCGATTCGCCGCTCGCGCTGGCCGTTCGGCAGGCGTCGACAGAGCTCTTCGGCGGCAATGAGCCACTGCTGCACCCGGTCGTCCCGGGCTCAGGTCCGCTGCACCTATTCACCACGGCGATGCCGGAGCTGACCGCGGTGATGCCGCCCGGCACGATCCGCCCGGACAGCGGCATGCACGGCCCTGATGAGAACGCGATGGTCAGTCACTACCTCAACGAGGTGCGCCTGACCCTGCGGATCCTGGAGTTGCTCTCACAGTCAACCGAGTTTGGAAAGGGGGCCGGCGCCCAATGAGACAGGTGCTTCGCAGCGGCGGTGGTTTTGAGGACGCCGCGGCCTATTCACGAGCGGTCCGGACGGGTAGCCGGATCGTGACCAGCGGCACGGCGGCGCTCGATGAGAAGGGCGTCGCGCTGCATCCGGGAGACGTCGAGGCTCAGACCCGGGCGGCGATCGCGATGGCGCTTGCAGCCGTGGAAGGTCTCGGCGGCAGCGTCAACGACGTGACCCGCTCCCGCATCTACCTGACCGCCGGCGCCGACTGGCGCGGCATGGTCGCCGCCCACCACGCCGCCTTCACCGACATCAACCCGGCGAACACCACGGTGTATGTGCACTCGCTGATTCCCCAGGGGGCGCTGGTCGAGGTTGAGCTCGAGGCAGAAGTCGATGTCGATTCAACCGGAGGCCAGTTGTGAGCGAGTCCAAGATCGTCGTAACCACACTCGGTGACTCGATCTCAGCCGGCAACCCCGGCTGGGATCCGAACCCCGCTTTCCGTGAGCGCGAGGGTGACAACCCGGAGAGCCAGTACCAGCATTGGGCGGCGCTACTGGACCCGCGCCTGGACTTCCGCAACCACGGGGTCGGGGGAGAGGTCGTGTCGGAGATCGCCGGTCGCTTTGATGGCTGCGTCCCGGGCAGTGACGTGCTGGTGGTCCAGGGCGGCATCAACGACGTGGTCAAAGGACTGCCGCTCCAGGACGCCGCTGAGGGCCTGCGCGGGATGGTCGACCGCGGCCTCAGCCTGGGTCTTGGTGTGGTGATTGTGGACGTGCTCCCCTGGAACAAGGGCTGGCCCGCTGCCGAACCGAAGATCCGGCACCTCAACGAGCTGATCTACGCGCTCGCCGCCGATGCGGGCGTCGACGTCCTGAGGTTTCACGACACGCTGGAGGACCCAGACAACCCTGGGCGCATGAGAACCGAGTGGACTGATGACGGCAACCACCCCTCGGTGGCTGGCCATCGTCGCCTCGGTGAAGTTGCATTCCACCTTCCCCGCGGATGGGAGACCCGATGAGTAACGAGACAGTCCTGATGTACGCCGACACGGTCCGCTCGCCGGACCTACGGCACCAGATCTCCCATACCGTGGCCGATCGCTTCCTCTACGTGGAACACGATGGCGTCTCCCGCGTGGTCTGCCGCTCACTTGAGGTCGAGCGCATGCGCGGCGTGCCCGGTCTTGAGCCGCACGCCGACGAGGAGTTCGGCCTTGATGACCTGCGCGGGCAGGGCGTCGCCCCCAGTGACATGCACCTGCACGTGGCGCTCAACGCGCTGCGCAGCTTCGGCGTCACCGGCGCTACCGTGCCGCCTGATTTCCCAATCTCACTTGCTGACCACCTGCGTGGCAACGGCCTGGAGCTCGATGTCAGCGCTGCCCTGTTCGAGGGCCGTCGGCGGGTGAAGACACCAACGCAGATCGAGGGCATCCGCCGCGCCCAGCACGGCGCCGAGGCAGCGGTCGACGCGATCACCGCGATCCTGGCCCAGGCCGATGTGAGCGGCGAGGCCGTGCTCTACAGGGGCGAGCCGCTGACCTCTGAGATCCTCAAGGCTGCCGCCCGCCAGGCGTTCGCGGAGAGCGCCGTGAGCGCCGATGAGTTCATCGTCGCGCACGGGTACCAGACCTGCGTCGGGCATCACATGGGATCGGGCGCGATCCTGGCAGGTGAGCCGATCACGGTCGACCTCTGGCCGAAGGACGAGGAGACCGGCTGCTTCACCGACATGACCCGGACCTATGTCGTCGGTGAGCCCTCAGAGGAGCTGTTGACCTACCACCGTCTCTCAAAGGACGCGCTCGACCGCTCACTCGCGACGATCCGGCCGGGTGCGAAGGTCGCGGACGTGCACGGCGCCGCCTGCGACGTCTTCGAGGCCGCCGGCTATCCGACCCAGCGCACCAAGAAGCCGGGTGAGGTTCTGCTTGACGGCTTCTTCCACAGCCTCGGCCACGGTGTCGGGCTCGAGGTGCATGAGGCTCCCGGCCTCGGCCAGAGCGATGAGGTTCTGGTCGAGGGGGACGTGATCGCGGTCGAGCCGGGCTGCTACCGCCAGGGCTTCGGCGGCGCGCGGCTGGAGGACCTGGTGCTGGTCACCGCCACCGGCGCTGAGGTCTTCACCAACTACAGCTACGACCTGATCCCCAGCGCGCACTGACACCGTTTCGATAGCGTGGCCGTCCAATGGCTGCCGCGCAGGGGACAGAGGGACTCCAGCCCCAGGATCTCGTACTGACGATCCTGGGGGCTCACGTCCGTCGTCCGGGGCAGCGGGTTTGGTCGGGCGGCATGGTCGAGATCCTGGAGGAACTCGACTTCACCAGCGGCGGCGCCCGCGCCGCACTGTCGCGGCTCGTGAACCGGGAATTGCTGGCACGTACCCGCGACGGGCGCCGGATGTACTACACGCCGACCCAGCGCGCCAACGCGCTGCTGTCGGACGGCGACGACCGCATCTTCAGCTTCGGTCGCACAGATCCTGCAGTCGAGCTGTGGACCGTGCTCTGGCACGCGATCCCCGAGGATCAGCGGATCAGCCGCTCCCGGCTCGCGGCACGGCTGCGGTTCCTGGGCTTCGGTTCCGTTCAGGACGCGACCTGGGTCGCGCCGCGTAACCGTGAGCAGGAGCTGATGCCGCTGCTGCACCAGCTCGACATCACGCGGTATGCGTCCGTGATGGTCGGCCACATGTCTGCTGAGGTGCGGCCGATCGCGCTCGTCGCCCAGGCTTGGCGCCCGGAGCAGACACGCGAGGCCTACAACACGTTCCTTTCCGAATTCGAAGGGCTGCGCAAGGCGTCGGTCCGCAACCGCCTCTCGGCCGCCGAGGCGTTCCGCAACCGGATCCTCCTGCTGCACCGGTTCCGTGGCTTCCCGTTCATCGACCCGGAGCTGCCGAAGAGCATCGATGAGCTGCGTGACCTGCGGGTTCAGGCGGTCGCCTGCTTCGACGAGGTCTATGCGGCACTCGAGAAGCCGGCCACCGACCACTTCTGGCAGACGGCCGATCCGGACCACAGCACTCAGAAGTAGATTTTCGACACCCTACGGGGCTGAGGTGTAGACTAACGGCCATGCACGATCGGCGGAGGTCCTTGGCGCATGGCTTCGGCTAGACGGGTGGTCGTGACCGGAGGCAGCCGCGGGATCGGCCGCGCCGTCGTGGCCCGGTTCGCGTCGCTCGGTGACCAGGTGGTCGCCGTTGGTCGGGATCGGGAGGCGCTGGAGGCGGTTGCGCGGCAGGGCGGCGCGGGAGTCACCGTGAGCTGCTGCGACCTCACCGATGAGTCAGCGGTCGATGCGTTGATGGCGGAGCTCGGCGTGGTGGACGTGCTGGTCAACAACGCCGGCAGCTCCGACAGTGCCCCGCTGCATCAAGACCACGCTTGACTCCTGGAACGCGCAGATGGCGATCAATGCGACCGCCGTGTTCCTCTGCACTCGTGGCGTGATCACCGGCATGCGTGAGCGCAACCAGGGACGGATCGTCACGGTCGCCTCGACCGCCGGCAGGGTCGGTGCGCCCTACACGAGCGCCTACTCGGCCTCCAAGCACGCTGCCGTCGGCCTGATGCGCGCCGTCGCGGCAGAGCTGGCCGGGACGCAGGTCACCGCCAACGCCGTTTGCCCGGCGTTCGTCGACACGGAGATGACGCAGCTCTCGGCCGCGCGAATCTCGGAGCGCACCGGACGCTCGTTAGACCAGAGCTTTGAGGCCCTGTCAAAGCTGTCACCGCTTGGCCGCTTGATCGATCCGGAGGAGGTTGCCGACACCGTCGTCTGGCTCGCCTCCGCCCAGGCCGGTGCAATCAACGGCCAAACAATCGTCCTTGACGGAGGAGGCATCCAGACATGAGTCCGTTCCGTGCGTCGGCGCCGCTGACACGCGAGTGGGAGCACTTTGAGTTCTCCGTCGCCGACGGGGTCGCGCGGATCACGCTGAGCCGCCCCGAGAAGCTGAACCCGCTGACCTTCGAGTCCTACGCGGACCTGCGTGACCTGTTCGCCGAGCTGCCCCTGCATGGCGATGCTCGCTGCGTGATCATCACCGGCCAGGGACGCGGCTTTTGCTCAGGCGGAGACGTCGAGGAGATCATCGGCGAGCTACGGAAGATGAAGGCCGCTGAGCTGCTCGAGTTCACGCGTATGACCGGACTGATGATCAAGGCCGTTCGTGACTGCCCGTTGCCGGTGATCGCCGCTGTCAACGGCATCGCCGCCGGCGCCGGTTCGGTGCTCGCATTGGCCGCGGACTTTCGCCTGCTCGCGGACACGGCCTCGTTCGCCTTCCTGTTCACGCACGTCGGGCTCTCCGGAGCGGACATGGGTGCCGCTTACCTGCTGCCCCGCATCGTCGGGATGGGACGCGCGACTGAGCTGCTGATGCTCGGTGACAAGGTCACCGCCCAGCGCGCGCTGGAGATCGGGCTCGCCACCGAGGTGGTCGCGCCAGAGCAGCTGCTGGAGCGCGCCGAGGCGTTGGCGCGGCGCCTGGCCGACGGACCCGCACTGGCCTACGCCACCACCAAGACCCTGATCTCACGGGAGATGGACATGGACCTGGCGAGCGCGATCGAGCTCGAGGCTTCGACCCAGGCGCTGCTGATGCTCGCGGAGGACCACGGCGAGTTCTATAAGGCCTGGACGGAGAAGCGCCCACCCGAGTGGAAAGGATGCTGAGGTATGGAGAACGAGATCATCACCGCACCAGAGTTGGGGGAGCCAGTCGGCTACGCCCATGCCGTGATCGCCGCCCCTGGCCGCACGGTGTTTCTCGGTGGCCAGACGGCGCTGCTGCCCGACGGCACCATCTCTGGCACGACCCTGCCTGAGCAGTTCGCGGTCGCGGCCGACAACGTCGTGACCGCGCTGCGCGCCGCCGGCGGTCAGCCCGAGGACATCTGCTCGATGCAGATCTTCGTGACCGACCCCGCTGACTACAAGCGCCACCTGCGGGAGCTGGGCCGGCTCTGGCAGGAGCGCTTCGGCCGGCGCTATCCCGCCACCGGCCTGTTCGGGGTGACACGGCTCTATGACGAAGAGGCGCAGATCGAGTTGATGGCGATCGCGGTGGTGCCGCTCGCCCGCGGATGAATGCCCTGCTCAACGCCCATCTGAACGATGCTCAGCGCGAGCTGCTGGAGCAGAGCGAGCGGCTCGCTCGTGCGGTCTTCGCGCCCATCGCCGGGCAAGGCACGCCCGGGCAGGTCGACCGTGAATTGCTCGCCGCGCTGGCCGAGCAGGGCCTGCTGGGGCAGCTGTTCACTCAGACCGGGGGACACTGGCGCACCGAGGTCTCGGCACTCGACCTCTGCTTGATTCGCGAGGGACTGGCCCGCGGCTGCACCGAGGCTGAGACCGCGTTCGCGATGCAGGGCCTCGGCAGCTTTCCGCTGCTGCAGTTTGGCAACACCGAGCTGGTGCAGACGTGGATTCCTCGGGTGGCCGCCGGGGAGGCGGCCACCGGCTTTGCGCTGTCCGAACCGCAGGCCGGTACCGACGTCGCAGGCCTCGCGCTTGAGGCCAAGCGTGAGGGCGACGGCTGGCGTCTCAACGGTGAGAAGACGTGGATCTCCAACGCCCCCGACGGCGATCTGTACTCGGTCTTCGCACGGACGACCGAGGGGGCCGGGGCCCGTGGCCTGACCGCCTTCCTGGTACTGGGCAACACCGAGGGCCTGCGCGGCGAGCGCATCCAGCTGCTCTCCCCGCATCCCATCGGGCGCCTGATCTTTGAGGATGTGTACGTCCCTGATGAGCAGGTGCTGGGTGACGTCGATGCCGGCTTCAAGGTCGCGATGCAGACGCTCGATCTATTCCGGCCGAGCGTCGGTGCGTTCGCGATCGGCATGGCTCGCGCGGCGCTGGATGCGGCGGTCGAATACACGGCGGAGCGCCAGGCGTTCGGCCGTCCGCTCAAGGAGCAACAGGCGATCGCGCACCGCCTGGCTGACGTCGCAACGCGCGTACAGGGCGCGCGCCTGCTCGTGCACGCTGCCGCCTCCGCATACGATGCCGGCGTCAGGCCGACCACGCAGCTGGCGGCGATGGCGAAGCTGGCAGCCACCGAGGCCGCTCAGGAGGCCGTTGACGTGGCGATCCAGTTCCACGGTGCCCGCGCGCTTGAACACGGTCATCTGCTGGAGCATCTGTACCGCGAGGTCAGAGCCCCGCGGATCTATGAAGGCGCCTCAGAGATCCAGCGCGAGCTCATCGCCCGCGGTCTCTACGCGAAGGAGGAGACACGTTGAAGGTTGCGATCCGTGGAGGGGGACCCGGTGGGCTCTACTCAGCGATCCTCTTCAGCCGCCTCGGCCACGAGGTGACGGTCTGGGAGCGCAACGCCGCGGATGACACCTTCGGATTCGGCGTTGTCTTCTCCGATGAGACGCTGAGTGCGTTCGAGGCCGCCGACCCGCCGACGTACGAGGAGATCGCCGCCAGCTTTGCCCGCTGGGGAGAGATCGACATCTATTACAAGGGTGAGCTGCGCAC
Organism: uncultured Actinomycetota bacterium; assembly: GCA_963818135.1. Classification (GTDB taxonomy): domain Bacteria; phylum Actinomycetota; class Thermoleophilia; order Solirubrobacterales; family Solirubrobacteraceae; genus Palsa-465. The sequence continues at coordinate 43,031 of CAWFRF010000001.1, read as the reverse complement.
GTCCGGCGGGCACGGCTTCTCAGCGCTCAGCCGTAAGCACCTGCTGGCGATCCTCCAGAGCCGCGCCGCGGAGCTCGGAGCGGAGCTGCGCTTTCTGACTGAGGCGCCGGCACTCGATGACATGGCCGCCGCCTATGACCTCGTGCTTTGCGCTGACGGTGTCAACAGCCAGTCCCGGGCCGAACGGGCCGCCGCCTTCCGGCCGTCAATCGATCGCCGCCATTCAAAGTTCATGTGGCTCGGCACCGACCTCGTGTTTGAGGCCTTCACCTTCCACATCGTCGACACCGAGTGGGGCACCTTCCAGCTGCATTGCTACCCGTTCAACGAGACGATGTCGACCTTCATCGTTGAGACCGACGAGGCCACCTGGCGCCGGGCCGGTCTCGATGCGAGTGAGCAGCTTGAACTCGCGCCTGGCGAGAGTGACACCGCATCAATCGACTTCTGCAGGGACCTGTTCGCGGACGTGCTGGCGGGCCATGAGCTGCTCGCCAACAACTCGCGCTGGCTCAACTTCAGCACGGTCCGCAACCAGCGCTGGCATGACGGCAACGTGGTGCTGCTCGGCGACGCCGCCCACACCGCTCACTTCTCGATCGGCTCCGGCACCAAGCTCGCGATGGAGGACGCGATCGCGCTCGCGTGGGTCTTCAAGACCGCCCGCCCTGAGGACTCCGTGGCCAACCTGCTTCAGGCCTACGAGGACGAGCGCCGCGCCGGTGTCGCCTCGACCCAGCGCGCGGCCCAGGCGAGTCTCGAGTGGTTCGAGCAGATCGGCCGTTACATGGGCCAGGACGTCGATGAGTTCGCCTTCAACCTGCTGACCCGCAGCCGCCGCATCACGTATCAGAACCTGCGCATGCGGGACTGCGAGTTCATGGACACGGTGGACAACGCCTTCGCGGCCAGCAACCCCGAGCTTGTGCCCGACGGCGGAGCCGCTGTTCCTCCGATGTTCTACCCCCTCCGCCTGCGGCAACTGTTACTCCCCAACCGGGTGGTCGTGTCGCCGATGGACATGTACGCGGCAGAGGACGGGCTCGTCGGTGACTTCCACCTGGTCCACCTCGGCAGCCGTGGGATCGGCGGCGCCGGTTTGGTGATGACCGAGATGATCTGTGTCTCACCGCAGGGCCGGATCACGCCCGTGTGCGGCGGGCTCTACCGCGACGATCACACCGAGGGCTGGTGCAGGATCGTCGACTTCATCCACACTCACAGTGAGGCCAAGGTCGGTGCTCAGATTGGTCACAGTGGACGCAAGGGCGCGACCAAGGCGCTTTGGGAGGGCGACCACGTCCCGGTCGAGCAGCCCTGGGAGCTGCTCGCCCCTTCGGCGCTGCCTTACTTCGCTCACAGCCCGGTCCCGCGCGAGATGACCAGCGCGGACATGGATCTGGTGCGCGAGCAGTTCATCGCGGCGACCCGCCGCGCTGATGCGGCTCGCTTCGATCTGCTCGAGATCCACATGGCGCACGGCTACCTGCTCTCGTCATTTCTGTCGCCGCTGACCAACCGGCGTGAGGATGAGTACGGCGGCTCGCTGGCGAAACGCGCCCGGTTCCCGCTTGAGGTGTTTGATGCCTGTCGTGCGGTCTGGCCCCAGGGCAAGCCGATCTCAGTCCGAATCTCGGCCACCGACTGGTATGACGGCGGCTTCACCGGCGACGACGCAGTCGAGTTGGCAGCCCTGCTCAAGCAGCACGGCTGCGACCTCATCGACGTCTCCAGCGGTCAGGTCTGGCCTGACCAGAAGCCGGAATACGGGCGCAGCTACCAGACGCCGTTCGCCGATCGAATCCGCCATGACGTCGGAATCCCGACGATGGCCGTGGGCGCGATTTCCAGCTACGAGGACGTCAACACGATCGTGCTCTCCGGTCGCGCTGACCTCTGCGCGCTTGCGCGCCCGCATCTGCACGACCCCTACTGGACGTTGCACGCGGCCGCTGATCAGGGGTATGCCGGCACGCCATGGATCCGCAACTACCTATCGGGTGCGAAGCGGCCGAACGACGGTCGTTCCGATGTGCGCGTCGCGCCGCGGTCCTTTGAGGACGATCCGCAGGAACCGATCAGGCGCTGGCAGCCGACACAACGGACCAACGCAGGGTGAGCGCGACATTCTGCATAGCTCCCCGGTTGTGCGTGTAGATTTGCGCCAAACCACGGACCATCGAACCCAACGCGACAGGAGGCCCACTGTATGTCCAGTTCAAGCGTGACCGATCTGAGCGCCGCGCTTGCGAGCGGCTCGGTTGAGGTGGTCGACTTGACCCAGCCGCTGTCGGAGACGACGCCGGTCCTGGTTCTGCCTGAACCGTTCGCGAACACACCGCACCTTTCGCGTCGGAAGCTCAGCAAGTTTGACGACGCCGGACCGGCCTGGGCCTGGGACGTTCTCGAGCTCGGTGAGCACACCGGTACCCATATCGATGCGCCGATCCACTGGATCACCGGCAAGGACGGTAAGGACGTAGCTTCCATCCCGCCAGGCCAGCTCGTCGGCCCCGCTCGCGTGGTCGACAAGACTGCCCAGACCGCCGCTGATCCGGGTTACCTGCTGACCGCCGCTGACCTCGATGCGCATGAGGCTGAGCAAGGCAACATCGAGCCGGGAACCTGGTTGTTCTTCCGCACCGGCTGGGGTGCGCGCGCGAGTGACGAGGCGGCCTTCCTCAATGCCGGTCCCGCGGGCCCGGTCACCCCAGGGCCTGACGTCAGCGGCGCGAAGTGGCTGGCGGAGCACCCCAACATCGTCGGCTTCGGGGTTGAGACGGTAGGCATCGATGCCGGTGCCGCCGGTGGCTTTGACCCCGGCTTCCCCGTGCACAACTTCCTGCTCGGCAACGGCCGTTACGGCCTCACGCAGCTCGCCAACCTGGCGGCGCTGCCGGTCTCGGGAGCGCTCGTGGTGGTGGCACCGCTCAAGCTCGTGAACGGCACCGGCAGCCCCTCGCGGGTGCTGGCGTTCGTACCGCGCTGATCTCTGTGGGTGCGGTCGGGCGCTCGCGCCCGACCGCGCCACGCAAACTGTCAGGCGAGGCTGAGCTCAGCCAGCCTCGCGGTCAAGGCGGCGCCATCCTCATCGGCGCCGGCCGCCTCACGCAGGCTCGCCAGTCGCGCTGCGGCGTCGGGTGAGCCGTCCAGAGTTTCGGCGGCGGACATCAGCTTGCCGAAGCTGTCACTGCCGTGCTCCCAAGTGGCGCCGTAGCCCTTCAGGACGCCCTGACACTCGACAATTTCCCGGGCCAGTTCAGGGTCGTGCTCAGCGGACGCGAGGGCCTGCCCGATCCAGCGCTCGATCGCAGCCTGCTCATGCCCGAAGCGCAGTGAGCGGGGGCGCAGCGGACGCGCCCGCGCCATCGTCGTCAGCAGGGCATAGCCGTACACGGAGGTGGTGTTGAGGGTCATACCGCGCTCGGTGATGCGGCCGACGACACGGCGGAATGTGGGGGAGTCGCGCAGGCGCTCACCGATCGCGGTCGGGAGCGTGTCCGTGATCTCGTCGATGCGAGGGTGCAGAAACTCACGAACGTCCAGCCGCTGGTCAGGCTTCGCCTTGGCCTCGCCGCGGACCCGCTCCATCCGCGCACGCCGGGTCTTCTGCTGGGCGACGTGGATCGTGTCCTGGTAACACATCCACAGGGCGATGTGGCGAGCGGCTTCGAGCGTCAGGCGGGCCTCGCCGATCGCTTCGGGCTCGAGTGCTGCGAACCGTGCGACCCGCTCGATGTAGCGCTCGGCGTAGGCGCGATCCTGATATACGGCGGTCCTGACCAGGCCGTGGAGGATCATGGAGCGGGCGGCGGCGGGCATCGTCAGGGTGCGCTGCGCCAGCGGGCGCAGCGCCGGACCGACAAGCGCGCCGGGATCAGTGGCAGCGATCCTGGTGCGCCGCTCCTCCTCTGACTCCTTCTCCGCCTCTTTGACACGGGAGCTGCCGGTCCAGTTCGACATCGGCAAGAGGGTCGGGGCGTCCCCGGTCTCGCTTGCGGCGGGACCCGGTTCGGTGGAGACGGCGGCATCAAAGCCGCCGTCGAAAGCGGCCAGTGATGACTCGGAGCCCTTGCCGAAGGAACGGATCGGGGCCTCGAACTGTTGCCGGGTGAGCGGTAGCGCGCCGGAGCCGGCGAGCGCGCCGAACAGGGAGGCGCTGATCACCGAGCTCGACTGCTCGGCGATCTGGGCGAAGTCGGCCGCGATCAGCCGCCTGGCCGACCGGCGCGCAGCGGCGATCAGCTCCCTGATCATCGACGCGGCCATCGGCGGGGGCCATCTTCTCGTCGATCGAGTAGACGCGGCTGGTTGACGTGATCAGCGTCGTGCGGTCCGGGGTCGCAAAGCCGCGCTGGATCGCGCGCCCGCACTCCATCAGCTCGGAGGCGATCACGACATCGACCTCGCCCGGAGTGGGGAAGATGCTCATTACCGGCTCGGCACGGACCGACTCCTTGTGTGCGGCGGTCCCTCCCGGGCGGGAAGATCTCCACGTAATACACCGTCGCTCCCGTGCGCTGGGCGACGCCCGCGACCGACGTGTTCTGGGCGACGCAGCCGGCGCCCTCGGCCGCGGCCACGACCCAGTCAGCCAGTACGCCGCCGCCCTCGCCGCCGAGCGCGAGGATCGCCAGCGTCAGCGGGCGTTGCCCATCGAGCCAGCTTGACATCAGGCAGGCTCGAACTTGGCCGCGCGTGCCTCCAGGCCGGCGGACAGCAGGCGCGCCGACCATTTCCGCGCCTTCATCGTGAAGCGGTCGCGGGGCGTAAGGTTCTGCGTCACATCGGAGCGATAGAACGAGGGACAGAGCACGGCGGCGTGGGCGTTGGCGCCGCAGACGCCGCAGCCGACGCAGCTGTCGAGCACGGTCGCGATCGGATCGATCCGCATCGGATCTGGGTTTGAGGTGATCGTCAGGGATGGGCAGCCGGAGATCCGGATGCAGGCGTGATCACCGGTGCAGGTCTCTGGGTCGACGCCAAAGCGCTCGCGCGTCACACGCCTGCCCTCCTTGAGTGCCTGGCGCATCTCCGGCTTGACGCGGCGCTGGCGGTTGAGCTGGCACTCGCTCTGCATCACGAGCACCTTCGGGCCCTTTTCCTCGCTGCGCAGCGCCTCGAGGAAGGTGTCGCGGACCTTGGCTACGTCATACGTGTTCTTGATCGTTCTGGCCCACTTGACCCCGACCCCGCGCACCGCCTGCTCGATCGGATGCTGGGTTGAGCGCGTCGGCACCTGGGCCTTGGAGGAGAGCAGGTCCTGGCCGCCGGTGGCGGCGGCGTATGCGTTGTCAACGACCACCAGCACCTGGTCTGACTTGTTGAAGACGGCGTTGCCGACGCCGCTGGTCAGGCCGTTGTGCCAGAAGCCGCCGTCGCCCATCACGGCCATCGGTGCGGTTGTCTGCGCCGGGGCCGCTGAGCGCGGCCCCGCCGGCCGATCCGAGCCCGTAACCCATTGTCGTCGCGCCAATGTTGAAAGGCGCGTTGATGGCGAACAGGTGGCAGCCGATGTCGGCGCTGACGTGGTGCTCCCCGGTCTCGCGCTCAGCCAGCTTCATGCCGCTGAAGATCGGGCGCTCGGGGCAGCCGGTGCAGAGCCCGGCGGGCGCGGCTGGACTGCCTTGGCGGCGACCCGCTCTGCGAACGGGCTGGCCGGGTCGTCGGCGGGACGCAGCAGCGCGGGCTCGTGCTCGACCATCCCGGGTGCGACCTTGTCGAGGAACGCTGCGACCCCACGGGTCACGGCGGCCGACGAGTACTCGCCGGCGACCGGCAGCATGTCCTTGCCGTGCAGCGCGATGTCGACGCCATTGCGGCGCAGGATCGTGTTGAGGTTCTGCTCGATGTAGTCGGGCTGTCCCTCTTCCACCAGCAGCACCGCGCGCTTGCCGGCGCAGAACTCGAGGATCTCCTCATCCACGACCGGGTAGGTGACGTTCATGACGTACGTCGGGATCTTGGTGTTCCCGAACGCGTCGGAGCAGCCGAGCAGCTCGAGTGAGCGGTTGACGGTGTTGTAGAGGCCGCCCTGGGTGATGATCCCGATGTCAGCCGCGTCGTTGTTTATGACCTCGTTGAGCCTGTGGTCGCGGATGTACTGCACGGCCGCGGGCCAGCGCACGTTGATCTTCTCCTGCTCATGGATGAAGCTCGCCGGCGGCAGCACGATCCGGCCGACATCGCGCTTCGGCTGCTTGGTCGCTTCCTTGACGCTGAGCGACGGCCGGCGGTTGTCCTTGGCGACGAAGCTTCCGTGCAGGTGACAGGAGCGCAGCCGCAGGTCGAGCATCACGGGGGTGTTGCTCGCCTCGGAGAGCTCAAACCCAGCCTCGACCGCGTCGACGATCGCGCTCACGTTGGGGCGCGGGTCGAGCAGCCACATCTGTGACTTCATCGCGAAAGCGTGCGCGCGCTCCTGCATGATGCTCGAGCCCTCACCGTAATCCTCACCGAGGATCACCAGCGCACCACCCTGGACGCCACCGCTGGCGAGGTTGGCGAGTCCGTCGGAGGCAACGTTCAGGCCGACGGTCGACTTGAACGTGATCGCGCCGCGCAGCGGGTAGTGGACCGAGGCGGCCAGCATCGCGGCGGCGGTCGCCTCGGAGGCGCTGTTCTCGAAGTAAACGTCGAGCTCGTCGAGGATCGGACGCGCATCCCCGAGCACATCCATCAGGTGGGAGATCGGCGCTCCCTGATAGCCGCCGACGTAGGCGACGCCGGACTGGAGCAGCGCCTTGGTGACCGCCAAGATGCCCTCGACATGCAGCGTTTCGCCCGCGCCCTTTCGCAACTGCTCAACCTCATTGGCAAACGAACGTTCCGCCATGCCCCACTCTCCTTCGCGGCCGGGCTGCTGGAGCCTCAGTGTAAATGCGTGACACCGGCGGCCAAAAGTCTACATGTCAGCGAGATGGACTGTCATATAATTTCTGGGCCATGACTACTGGTGCCAGCTCTGAGGTGCGGGTCGGGATCGTCGGGGCCGGCTCGATGGGTGCCGGCATCGCGGCGCTTGCGGTCAAGGCTGGGTTTGAGACCGTGCTCTATGACGTTGCCGAGGCCTCGCTGGAGCGGGGACGTGAGCGCGTGCGCAAGCTGGTCACGCGAGCGATTGAACGGGGCGAGCTCGCCTCCGAGACGCCTGCGCGGGATCAGCTTCTGCTGAGCACCGCGACCGAGCTTCAGTCGTTGGCGGGTTGCACGGTGATCGTTGAGGCTGTGAATGAGAGCATTGACCTCAAGACCCGTGTGCTCGGTGAACTGGCGCACGTCGCATCGGCCGCAACGCTCGCCTCCAACACTTCTTCGATTGAGATCGCCAAGCTGGCCGTGGAGTCTGGGACCGGCAGCCGCCTGGTCGGCCTGCACTTCTTCAACCCGCCCGAGCGCATGCGCCTGGTGGAGTTGATCGATACCGGTCAGGTCGACGCCGAGCACCTTCGGCGCGCCGGCGATCTCGCGGAGGCGCTTGGCAAGCAGGTGATCACGGTGCGTGATTCGCCGGGCTTCCTCGTCAATCGCTGCGCGCGCCCCTATTACCTCGAGGCGCTGCGGATCGTCGAGGACGGTGTTGCTTCCGTGCCAGAGGTGGACAGAGCCTGCGTTGAGCAGGGCGGTTTCCCGCTTGGCCCGTTTGAGTTGATGGATCTGATCGGGATCGACGTCAGCCTCGCCGCCACCCGTGCCATGTACGTTCAGGCTGATGGCGAGCCGCGCTGGCGGCCAAGCACTCTGCAGCGAGCGATGGTCGCGTCCGGTCGGCTGGGTCGCAAGGCCGGCGGCGGCTTCTACGAGCTTGGGCGCAGTTGGCGCGACGAGGTCGGCGCACCGGAAGCTGAAGCCAATGCGACGGCCGCTGGAGCCGACGCGGTCGCCGGGGGCCCGGCTCTGCTGGAGCGTGTGGTCGCGCAGCTTGTCAACGAGGCCGCGTTTGCCCTCGCCGAGGGGATCGCCACCGCGGATGGCATCGATCAGGCCATGGTCATCGGCCTCAACCATCCCTGCGGCCCGGGCGAATGGAGCCGCCGCCTCGGAGCCGGCCGGATCGTCTCGATCCTCGATGCCCTCTGGGACCAGGAACACGACCCCAGATACCGCGTGGCTCCGCTGCTCCGACGCCAGGCATCGGCGTAGGCCAGCCATGTCCCGCCCCGTTTGGGTGTCTTCTAGTTGCTGCGGGTTGTTCTACTTCGGATGGTGCGTTTGTGCCTAACGGTCCTCCACGAATCGGAAGCAGCTGCAACGCGGAGCTCGGGGGCTGTCGATCGCTGACCCGCGGCACCCTGTGGGAGCCAGACGATCCAAATGTCGCCATAGCGCTAGCGGGTCCGCGAAGGCGCCTACTGTGAAAGCACTAGTCGCGCCGAGCACTCGCCACGGCAGGACTTTAGAGTCGCGGAAGCTGTGACCAACAACAAGATCGACACGAGGCCATTGGCACCGTTCGCCGGCTCTGCCGGCGACTGGAAAGGCGTTTTCTTTCCGATCGAGGACGCGCCCTTCCAAGCTCGAGGGAACGGCGGAATCGACTGGGTCTGTTCGACTTGTGGCGCCGTCTTTAATTCGCGGCGCGAGGCACGAGCATCAATTTCTGAGCTTGGTGCTTAGTTGCCACATCTGCTCGAGCCTCTCGTCAACACTTGCGCGGCCCCCAGGAGTTCCACTTTCCGGCAACGCCGGGTGGACCGACGACCAGCACATGGTCAGGGCTGTCGATATCACTGAGAGCAATGCGATGCTGGTGGGGCAGGAGGCGGTTGAAAGCTATGCGACCGAGACAGGGTACGCTGACCGTGGCGATACCTTCGACTTGTCACCCGTCGGTTTGCGCAACGCCGCCGACTATCTCGGCTCCCTGATGGGTGACCACCTAGAGGCCGCGATCGCTGCCGACAGGCGAGGGCAAGACTCACCAACCCCTCCGCCGCAGCGGCAACGGATCATCGAACTCATCGACTACGCCCTGAGGGCTGCCAAGACCTTGGAGCGGAACGCGTCCGGAGATACTCTGGAAGCCGACCTCATCGGCGAACTGTCGGCGGCCGTGGGGCTGTTACGGCGATGGCAGAACCACCCGGCTTGGGCGCACCTTGCCGCGACCGTGGGGCACCCTACCGAGCAGCAACACACCCTCATGGCGCTTCTGCTCGCGAGCTACTTCGTGGACGGTGGTAACGGCGTCGGTCTCGTGGAGACGACCGGCAAATCCGGTCGAATTGCAGATCTGTGGTTGAGGCCAGGGTTGCTAACTCGAGTTGACGTGGAACTCAAGACCCCGCAAGCACTTCGTGGTCCGACGGGGCAGGAGCTCAAGCTAGAAGAGGCCAAGGCCATAGTCGCCCGGCAGCTGAAGAAAGCAGCGTCCAGCCTCTCGTGGCCAGCTAGATACAGCTGAATCGGGGCTCCTCGCCATCTGCGCGTTCCACCTCGTTGGCAACTCGCTTGAGGTGCTGGAGCAGGCCGCGATCGAGACACTTGCGCGGCAGGCTCATCGTAAGCAGCATCTGGCCGGGATCGTGGTGGCCGAACTTCACGCCGAGCGAACACCCACCGGCTGGTTCAACACGAACATGAAGATCAGAGTGGTGCGGCACCCTGGGTATCAGGGCGCGCTTGAGACAGCAGACGGACCCTGGCGAAAGCGTTCCGCGTCGCTTTAGCCCCAATCGGCTGGCCGGCGCACGGTTCTACGGTCGACACTGATTAGTGGTCCACGGTCGACGACTGCATTGGTGACGCTCCGATGCTTTCGCCGAGCAACTCTGGCATCGGCGGCGTTGGTCTGAAAGGCTTCGCACCTCCTTCGGGCAACTACATAGGGGGTAGGCGAAGTGGGCTTCTACGACAGCTTCATGGCGTGGACTGGCGATGCCGACACGTCCCGTGAATTCTCTCGGCCACAGGCGCCCCGCTCCGAGTTTCGAGCGCGCGCCGAGACGCGATCCGAGCGCGAAGCGCCATTCGAAATGCTCACTGCGCAGTTCATTGCAGATCCAGGCGGGGCGGACAAGGCCTTTCAACACGTGGACGACATTGCCGACGGTGACCCATATCGTGCCCTGACCCAAGTGACGACGCTCACCGCGATCGTGAATAACGCGGCGTCAAAAGCTGGTCGGCTCACGACGCGACTGGCTGACTACATCCAGAAGCTGAAAGGCACACTCGACAAGATCAAGAAGGCGGTGAGCGCGGCGTCTTACACCATTAGCGTAGGGTTCCCGATCAGCGTTTCGATCGCTGTGACTTTCCAATAAAGCCGTGGAGGGGCGATTTGCAAGCTGCTCGTCCGCTCCGATGTCTTCTTTGGTCCGGCGCGGCCTTGGGCCATAAGGCACATAGCGGCCTCGCTTGCTAAACACACGGCTTTCCGCCCGAGGTGTTGGCGGGGCTGCCGACGAGCGCTTTCGCTCTGGCAGCGCCAGTGGAGCGACGAGCGCAATGGTGACGACCCGCAGGCAGGCGATAGGCCGGCCTCTAGGCCGAGGGAGCGGTGTGGCTCCACGTCCCCCAATCGAACCCCGGCTAAATCCCGATTCTCAGGTGCGCCGGACGGCGTACTCGGCGCGGAGACGGAGGATCTCCGCCATAAACGCGCGGGCAAACGCCCGAAGCTGCTGCTCGTCACGGACTCTTGGGACGCCGATCTCAAACTTAAATGCGGGTTCGCCCTCCACAGGACCGATCAGGTAGACGCGCGTCTGCCAAGTGACGCCTCGATCGATCTTGGTCTCTAACCGCGCTTCAGTCCGCCAGAGCGGATCCAGGTCGATCGTGGTCAGCGCGCCGGTTGACTCGGAATCCTGGAAGCCCATCCCAGTGTGCTTCGTTCGCTGCGCACGGATCTGATGAACCGCGCCGCGGACAAGTACGCGGATCAGAACCTCTTCGTCGCTAGATTCAGCATAGGTCGCGAGCGGTTCCGGCTGGCCGACAATGATGAGTATCTCGGCAAGCTCGTCTAGGAGCGGCGCGATGCTGGTCGACATATCGCCCACCTCGTCGATGAGCGACGCACGCCAGTCTTTGGTCTCGTCGGACATTGGGGGATCGAGAATATGTGTCGTGCCAGACGCAGGCCGTCCGGCCGGCGTGGGACCGTCTCGCTGTGCCGGAGAGAAGAGCTGCCCACGACAGGGACGAGGCATACCGCGCGATAGGACGCTACGTAGTCGACTTCTCCGTCCTGATCTCCTGCATGAGGATCGACATGTCCGCGCGGCTCGCGTCGCAGGACGAGTCGAATCGAGTCCTCGCCGCGATCGCGTTCGGCGAGGCGCCCGCGAAGCATGTGTCGGACGCGTTCTTCGCCATGTCCCTCGTCGTCGGCGAGTGCGACGACGAGGAGCGGGAAGATCGTCGGCAAGGTACAAGCCAAGGTCAACGACGAGATCACGCGCCGGAACGACTTCGCTCACGGCGACTGGTGGTTCGCCTTCGGCGGGCTCAACATGTCGATGGCTCTGGGGCGCTACAAGCCGTCGCGGAGACTTGCGGGGTCGCTGGACGTGTACTCGCCAGAGGCGCTGGATGCGGCGGCGAAGGACGTACGCGAGCTGACCGGCTGGGTCGTCGATGTCGGCGGGGTCTGCCTCGATAAGGTCGACTCCCGGAAGTTGGGGGACTACTTCGCGATCGAGGAGAAGCAGCTGGTTCGGCTCCCGGTCTCCGGTCCGAGGAGCGGCATGTTCAGCGAGTAGGCTCGCGCTCCTGGGGCGAGTTCATCCGGCGGAGACCGTCCTGGTAACTAAGGCCTTTGGGTACTCGCTTCCGCTCCGCCGCGATCCTACCCCCGAACCAGCACCTGATGTCACTGCAGCAGGACTATCTCGATGAATGACTCACGCGACGTCGCTTACCGCGGAATGTGCGAACGTCGCTGACTATGGCTTCCGTGCCTAGGAGCCGATCCCTGGCGCTATCGCAACGGCGACGATCGACACGTCGGCGCTCGGGCGCCTGGGTCTGGCCTTGGGGCGACGCGACCTTCTCAACTCCGGCGTTGTCGTACTGTGGTCGCGCGGGACGAACTAGCAACCACACTGGGGAGCGGCGGCATGGGATACGGGTTCCGGGGCACGACTGAGATAGACAAGCCAATCGACGTCGTGTTCGCGTTCTTGGCTGACGGCACCAACGACAGGAAGTTCAGTCCACGCGTACAGGAGATCCGAAAGACGACCGACGGTCCGATTGCCATCGGCACGGTGTTCGAGAGCACGGTCAAAGATGCCGGGATGAAAACGACCCGGAGGTTCGAGCTGACGGAGCTCGAGGCGCCGACGAAAATCCGGTGGGCCGAGCGTTCGAAGAACATGGTCACGGTGCCGGAGGGTGGATACGACCTTGAGGCCGTGAGCGATACACGAACGAGGGTCACCATCTACAACACGTTCGTCGGTCACGGCATCGGGAAGCTTTTCGTTGGCGCAGCCGCTCGGGCAGCAACCAAAGACGCACCCGCCTTAGCGCAGCGAATCAAAGTCGCGATTGAGGCCTCCTAGGCGAGTTCACAGGTCTGATCAATCGGGCCACCGCGAGTGCTCTGGCGGGGGCTCTTTGCCGCGCTCTATCGGACGCCGTCCATCCGTGGCTGGAGGATTGGTTGCAGTTCGCGGCTGAGCAGCGATCCGAGGTCGGCGCTGTACTCCATCGTCAGGTGGTCGCCGTCGTGAGTGACGAGCGTGTGATCGATGATCGTCGGGCAGATCTCGTCGGCGCAGAACCACTGGATCGTCGGGATTGCCGGATCGTGCAGCTGGTTCGCCAGATTTGAGAGGTTCTGCATCAGCGTTCGGTAACGGGACGGTTCGTGCGCTGAGCAGCTGCGCATCGTGGCGCGGTCCTCGGTGATGCACAGCGCCGGCTTTGGAAGGTTGTCGTCCGGGAAGTCGGCGAGATATACGGCGTTTGGCACGCTGGTCATCACCCGTCGCATCCTCGCGACGGTCGAGCGTGGGTGCTTCTGCAGCGTGCGTCCGAGCCTGAAGGACACGATCGTCGCGATTGGGTGTAGCGCCCTCAGCCTCTTGAGCGCCCAGTGGTACCAACTGCCGCACGGCCATCCCGGGATGGTGTTGTTGAGCCTGCCAAGCAAGCAGCCCGGCTTCACCGTCAGCACGACAGCGAAGCCCAGTTTCCGACCCGCCGCGATCAGCGCGGGCGTCCACATCTGCGCGTGCGAGTCGCCGAACACAGCGACCACTCGCTTGGACGAGGCGTCCCCCAGGTGACAGATCCTGCTTGTCACGCCGGAGCCGAACGACGGCTCACAACCGGGCGGGATGTCGTAGCTGATGTGGGTGTTCTCCCGCTCGAGATTGGCCATCGACGGCACGAACGCCTTGGGCAGCGGGGCGTTCCGCTTGACGGCGTCGACGGCGGCCACCACCTGTGGAAGCGGACGAGCGTCCCAAAGGTTCGTCGGATTCGTCTGGCCCCTTGCGGCGACGAGCGCCTTGACATGGACCCGCGTCGAGGCTGACGCCTCAGCGGTGAGTGACGCCTGGAAGGCGAACACCGGGACCATGATCGCGGTGACTGCAGCCCCGATGGAGACCGGAACCATCGCTGCAGTGCGCCATCCGCGGAGGAAGCCCGCGTAGCGCAGCGGATTCTCATAGAAGTGGTAAGTCGCCACGGAGAGCGCGAACGCTGCCAGCAGCAGCCCCAAGTTGTCGGTCACCGGAAGCACATGCCCGGCTGCCTGCCAGACAACGATCAGCACGGGGTAATGCCAGAGGTAGAACGTGAAGGAGCGGTCTCCGATGTAGGCCAGCGGCTGCGTCGCCATGACCCTGTCGACCCCGTGACGTGTCGGGTGCAGCCCACCGAGGATCATGAACGCCGCGCCGACCACAGGAAGAAGTGCGGCGTCGCCGGGGAACGAGGTGCGATTCGAGTAAAAGACAGCAGCGGCCAGAACCATCCCGGCTCCCACCCAGCCAATCGGGATCCGCAGAGCACTGGGCAGCGCGTCTAGCGCTGGAACGAGCACTGCGATGCCGGCGCCGAGGCCGAGTTCCCATGCCCGATCGAACGGGGAGAAGTAGGCGGCCTGCGGGTTGACTGACGTGTCACGGATCGACCACACCAGTGACGTCAAGCAGACGGCGGCGATCACGAAGCCGACGACACGGGCCGCACGCGCGCGGTCGAACCCGCGCCCGCGACCGCGGCAGATCAGTAAGGTGACCGCGAGCAGCGACGGCCACACGAGATAGAACTGCTCCTCGACGGACAGCGACCAGAAGTGCTGAACCGGCGACGGCATCGTCGAACTCGCCTGCAGGAAATAGTTCGTCGCGTTGCTGGCGAAGTGGATGTTCGCGTAGAACAGCGACGCGGCCAGAGAGTCCAGCAAAGTTGACTCGGTCTGCAGGAAATCGGCACGCAGAAGGTCGTAGACGACGAACACCGCGATGCTCGTCAGCGCCAGTGTCAGGGCGGCGGCTGGGAGGATGCGGCGGGCACGGCGGGCGTAGAACTTTGGGATCGAGATGTGGCCGCCGCCGAACCCCTCGCGTAGCAGCAGTCCCGTGATGAAGTAGCCGGACAGAACGAAGAACACATCGACGCCGACGTAGCCGCCGCGCAGGAACGGGATTTGCGCGTGGTTGAGCGCCACTAACAGAACCGCGAGCGCGCGGACACCCTGAAGGTCGCGCCGCCGCTCGGTCGCGCCCGCCGGCGTTCCGGTGACCGCCACCCCCTTGTGTCCCGCAACTCGCGCCTCCGCGCTTTTGTGAGTGCCATCCCAGACAAACCCGGCCGTCCGACCTGGGGTCATGACATTTCTCTCTTTCACACTTGCTATGAACTTCGGGTTGTGCCTCCGCTAACCGCTAGCTTGGTAGCTGCTTGGGTACGCCCAACCGCGCGGTTGAGCGGGCCCGAAAATGGAGGATGAACCGACCGTATGGCGCTCCCGCGTGGTGCACAGCCCACCCTAGGGTTTGCGCTTCACACCTCGTGCCCGGCCAGCGGCAGTGGAACTCTCCCGTTTGCACGAGGTGACAGGCTTTGTGGTGAAGCTGCTGAAAAGTGTTCGTTATGCCGAGGAGTCGTCCGTCTAATCCACGTGAGTTTCGTCACGAGGCGGTCAGATGGTCCGGTCCGGCGGAGCGTCAAGGACGCTGCCATGACCGAGCAGAGCCGGCCGGCGCGCATTCACGCAGGCGCGTGCATCTTGAGGCGCATATTCGTGGTTGCGCCTGACCTCAAACGCAGGCTTATCCTGTATGCCGTCGCCTGCTCGCGCGGCCGGCGAGTTTGCTGTGCCTCGTCGGCCGTTTGTACCGCTGGCCGCTGCGGTCGAGGGACGCGACCGAAGCGTGGCTGCCGTGGCTGAGCGGTGGTAGTTCGCCTTGCATAGGCCGAATGAGGGTCGCTGGCGCGCGTCGGCGATAGCGGTTAGTCTCCTGGTCAGTCAGCCCTGTGGATTGGGCCGCTGATCGTCGCAAATCAGGGGATCACAAAAGCGTGGGTCGCAACTCCTCATCGGATCGCGGGCTGCAGCCCGGGGATTTGTTTGGCGATTACAAGATCGTCGCGCTCGCCGGCAAAGGCGGGATGGGCGTCGTCTATAAGGCCACTCATGTCCGGTTGCGGCGCCTTGTCGCCCTCAAGCTGCTGCGAGGCGACCTGAGTAGCGAGCCAGGATTCGAAGATAGGTTCTTGCGCGAAGCAGCGCTCGCAGCCTCCATCAAACGTCACGCGAACGTGGTGATCGTCTACGACTCGGGCGTCGAGGACGATCGTTTGTTTCTTGCCATGGAGTGGGTTGATGGGGACGATTTGCGATCCATCCTCAGCAGGGACGGCCGTCTCGCCCCCGCCAAAGCTGTGGCCATAGTGCATCAGACCGCAAACGCGCTCGAGGCGGTGCACGCCACGATGGTGCATCGGGATGTCAAGCCAGCCAACATCATGGTCAGTGGCACTGGCGAGGCGGCCCACGTATACCTGACTGACTTTGGTATCGCACGGCCGACGGTCAGGGGCGAGACGCTCACGCAGGAAGGTGTGGCGGTCGGCACTCCGGGTTATGTCTCACCTGAGCAGGCGATCGGTCGTGATGTAGATAAGCGCGCCGATCTGTACGCGCTCGGGTGCGTGTTCTTCGAAGCGATCAGCGGAAAGTCTGTGTGCTCGGCAGACGACGACGAGGCACCCGAGTCGGCGCATGCTCAGAGCACAACGCCTTCGCTCGTCCCTGTGCTCGGGTCACAGTACGAGCCGTTCGATCGCTTCTTGGCGAAGGCGCTCGCGATCGACCGGGACGGTCGGTACAGCTCGGCAAGCGAGTTCGCCACCGCCCTGGAGGTCGCCGCGACAGAGTGCGCTCGGTCGATCGACATCACGGCGGTAAGCGAACCAGACCCACCGAAGGGACCCCGAACCACGGGTCCGCGCAGCATCCCGATTGAATCCGAGGACGGTTACCGTGGGGGAGCGGGAGGTCCCAGAGCTACGGGCCGGCCTTCCCGCCCCAAGCGCGTCGGCAACCGGATCGCGTTCATCACGCTAGCGACGGTGGTCTTGATCGGAGCGGCATTGGGAATTCTGGCGCTCGTCATCAACCCCAAGCCGGCGCCCATTGTCCAGCACTCCTGGCAGAAGCCAGTGAATCTCCGGTCGGGCCCCCTGGGGTCTGGGCCGACGGCGGGGGTTGATGCCGACGGCGGTGAATACGTGTTTTGGGCGGGAACGAACGGCGCCCTTTGGGATAAGTGGCAGCTCAAGGGCCGGTGGTACGGGCCGGGACCAATAACCGCAGCTCGTCGTGGGCTTGTGTCTCCGCCGGCGGTCGCGGTACACGCCGACGGCCAGCAGGACGTCTTCTGGAAGCGCGCCAACGGAAGCCTCTGGGAGATCTCCCACACCAGCGCGTGGCAAAAGCCGGTGAATCTGGGGTCCGGTCCGATGGGGTCAGGGCCGACGGCCGGAGTTGATGGCAACGGGGGCGTATACGTGTTTTGGGAGGGAGCGAACGGCACGCTTTGGGAGAAGTGGCAGCTCGGCGAGCAGTGGAGCCAGGCGGCACAGATAACCGCAGCTGGTGATCGACTGTCGTCTCAACCGCCGGCGGTCGCGGTACACGCCGGCGGTCAGCAGGACGTGTTCTGGAAGGGAACCGACGGAAAGCTCTGGGAGATCTCCCACACCACCGCGTGGCAGAAGCCGGTGCGTCTTGGGTCGGGTCCGCTGGGGTCTGGGCCGACGGCCGGGGTTGATGCCGATGACGACGTGTACGTGTTCTGGGAAGGTACGAACGGCACCCTTTGGGAAAAGTGGGAGCTCAACGGGCGGTGGGGTGCGCCGGGACCGATAACCAGAGCTGGTGATGAGGTTGCGTCTCAACCGGCAGTAGCGGTGCACGCCGACGGCCAGTTGGATGTGTTCTGGAAACGCGCCAACGGAACCCTGTGGGAAATCTCCCACACCGGCCGACGAGCTTCGCTATGAACTCGCTCTGCACTGGCCCGCGAGTCCCGCCTTCACCGATTGAACTCCAGGCGATCATCGCCGCCGAGCGCGCCGGTGCTCCGTTCCTCCTCTGGCGGTCCCAGGACGGCCAGCAACAACTTCTCGCACTGCACCCGGATCGGTGGCGGGTGACAATCGGGCGTGGTCTCGGTGCTGACGTCTCGCTCGGGTGGGATCAACAGGTTTCACGCGAACACGCCCTGCTCGAACGGGTGGGGAGTGGCTGGACGCTTATCGACGACGGGCTCTCCCGCAACGGCTCGTTCATCAACGGCGTACGCGTCGTCGGTCGACGCCGCCTGGCGGACCGGGATCAGCTCTGCGTCGGAGTCACCGAGCTGACCTACCGCGAGCCTTCGATTACAGGCAGCGCCTCGACTGTCACAGCCGCCGACGCCATGCCGTCGGTACGGCTCACCCCGATGCAGCGGAAAATACTCATCGCGCTCTGCCGGCCGGTGTATGAGAACCAGTCGCCTACCCCTGCCACGAACCGTCAGATCGCCGAAGAGGTGTTTCTCGGTGTCGACGCCGTGAAGGCGCACCTGCGCATTCTCTTCGATCGTTACGGCATCGGCACCGATGTCCCCCAGAACGAGAAGCGCGCTCGCCTCGCGGCTGGCGCCCTCGAATCCGGGGACCTGACATCACGCGACTTCTGACCACGGTCACGGCATTTCCGTCGGGAGTGGTCGCTAAAGCAAAAGTCCGCTATTTGCGGGCCTTTTTCCCAGTGCGCCCAAGGGATTACAGCCCCTGATCTTCGGTTCCGTAGAAGCCGTTGCCCGGGTTTCTCGTCGGCTCGCGCGAGTAGTGTGCGCGCATGACGCCTGCAGCTGGGGAGCAGCCAGGACTCGGTCGCCGCATCGCCGCGCTGTTCAAGCCGTACCGGGGCACGCTGGCGGGTATCGCGGCGATGATCCTCACCGGTTCAGTGTTGTCGGTGATCGGCGCGCTGCTCGTGCGCGATGTGTTCAACGAGGCGCTGTTTGTCCGCGGGGGACCGGACCTGGGCAAGCTGTATCCGCTTGTTGCGGCGCTGATCGCGATCCCGATCGTGAACGGCGTGCTCAATGTCGGACAGACCTGGCTGACTGAGATCGTCGGCAACAAGGTGCTCCGGGACCTGCGCGATCGGTTGTTCGCGCATCTGGAGCGTCTGTCGCTCGCGTTTTACACGGCGACGCGTTCAGGCGAGGTGCAGTCCCGGCTCGCGAACGACGTCGGCGGCGTGCAGACAACGATCACGAGTACCGCGTCATCTGTCGTCTCGAATGTCGTCACGCTCGTCTCCTCCGTGGTGGCAATGCTGTTGTTGTCGCCGCTGCTGACGGTGATTTCGCTTGCGGTGACACCGATGTTCGTCCTCTTCAGCCGCCGTGTGGGGCGCGCGCGACGCGCCGCTCGCCGGGAGGCGCAGGCGTCCCTCGCGTCGATGGGATCGATCACGCAGGAGACGTTGTCGGTATCGGGGGTTCTGTTGGCGAAAGTATTCGGTCGCCAGGCCTACGAGGTGCAGCGCTACCGCGAGGAGAACGCCCGCCAGGCGGATCTTCAGGTCCGTCAGGCGATGGTCGGCCGTGGCTTCTTCGCCGTGACCCAGGCCTTCTTTGGCATCAGCCCGGCGCTCGTTTACCTCGTCGCCGGCCTCCAGGGCGATCGTGGCGGGGCGCTGTCCGCGGGGACACTCGTCGCGTTCACTACGTTGCAGACGCGGCTTCTGATGCCGATCAACCAGTTGTTACAGGTGTCGGTCGATATTCAATCCTCGCTGGCGCTGTTCGGGCGGATCTTCGAACTGATCGACCTGACGCCGCAAATCAGCGACCGGCCGAACGCGGTCTCGGTTGCGGCAGACGAGATCCAGGGAGCCGTCGCGCTGGAGGACGTGTCGTTCAGCTACGGCGGCAGTGAGCAGGTGCCGGACGCCACGCGCGTTCTGGCTCTGCGCGACGTCTCGCTTGCGGTGGAGCCCGGGCAGTTGGCCGCGCTTGTCGGTCCGTCGGGGGCAGGTAAGACGACGATCTCCTACCTGATCCCGCGGTTGTATGACGTCGATTCGGGAGCGGTGAGGATCGACGGTCACGATGTGCGTGACCTGACAGCTGCCACGATCGCCGGCGCGGTCGGTGTCGTCACCCAGGAGAGCTATCTGTTCGGTGGCACCGTCGCAGATAACCTCCGTTACGGCGCGCCGGACGCGACCGATGAGGAGATGCACGCTGCGGCCCGCGCAGCGTTCATCCACGACCGGATCATGGCGCTCGATCACGGCTACGACACGGTCGTCGGCGAGCGCGGCTACCGCTTCTCGGGTGGCGAGCGCCAGCGACTGGCAATCGCGCGGGTGATTCTCGCTAACCCGCCGGTCCTGATCCTCGATGAAGCGACCTCGGCGCTGGACACCGAGTCAGAGCGGGTGGTCCAGCAGGCGCTTGAGACCCTGATGCGTCGCCGCACGACGGTCGCGATAGCCCACCGCCTATCGACGATTCGCGCGGCCGACGTGATCTTCGCGATCGATGGTGGCCGGGTCGTCGAGCGCGGGACCCACGACGAGCTGCTCGCTGCCGGCGGCTTGTACGCACGGCTCTACACGGAGCAGTTCGGAGAGGGTGCGATCGAGGCGCACTGCTCCGACGGAGTCATCCTCGGCGATGGCCGTCCGTGCCGTCCGTCATCGCGGGGCGGAGACGGAGGCGAGCCTCATCGCCGTGTTACCGACGGGGAGTTGCCGGCCCCGGATGAGCGTGAGTCCGACGACGTCGCCGAGCTGCCGCCAGAGCTGCGAACAGCGCTGCGCGCTTGAGATCGGCCGGGGGAGGCAGGCGTTGCACGGCGTGCTTGAGCCAAGCCGACACCACAGCTGTTCGCAGGCGCATTTCTCGCGTTGCGTGTTCGCTTCAGGTCCGCCGCAACCCTGTCGCTGCCAGCTGGAATGAGCACTTATTGAAAGGTCCCCGGCCGACGACGGTGGGAACTATCAAGTGGAGACCGGGGTGTCGGCCACCAGTAACTGATTGAGCTGCTCCACCCCGAGTTCCAATGACTTGAGGTCGATCTGCTCGTGCGTCGTGTGCATCCCTGCGCCGGTCGCACAGCCGATCCCAACCGCTGGGATCCCGAGTGCTGCTGCGGCGTTTGCGTCGGTCGAACCGTCGCCAAATGTTTCGGGCAGTCCAAGCGTGCGGCGCACGGCGAGCACATCCGCCACCAACGGGTGATCGTGATGGACACGGCCAGCGCCGCGTCGACCTAAGAATTCGATGGCGACGGTCAGTGGCTCGCGTACTGGCAGCGCCGTGAGCCCGGCCTCAAACGAGTCGAGCTCGCGATTGTCGTGCGAGCGCAGCTCGACGATTAACTCGGCCGACGACGCGATTGCGTTGACGGCAGAACCGCCATCGAAGCGCCCTATGTTAACGCGCTCGTCGATCAGCCATCCGGCGATCCACGCTAGCTCGTGCACGGCGCTCGGTGTTCCCCGGTCCCACCACGAATGGCCGCCGGGGCCGGTCACCTCGATGTGGGCGCGGATGCTGCCAACGTGCTCCGTCACCACGCGTTCGAGCCCGTGGCCCTCAACTGCGATCACCCGGCGTGGGTGCAGTTCCTCGCACACGTGGCGTGCGCCTCGAAGATTGCCCAGGCCCTCCTCGCCGACGGTGAAGGCGACGGCCAGCCCTGGTCGTGGCGCAACGTGTTCAAGTGCCCAGATCACAGCTAAGACCGCACAGGCGTTGTCGCCGATCCCTGGGCCGGTCAGTGTGTCGCCGTCGCGCTCAAAGAGCAACTCTGTGTCGGCGGGGAAGACGGTGTCGAGATGAGCCATGACAAGCAGGTCCGGTCGCTCGTTGCCAAACGCCCAAATGAGGTTGCCGACCGCGTCGCGGTACCGGCGCCCGTGTGCTGTTGCAAGTCGGCGCTCGAGCCAGGCGGCTCGAGCCTCCTCATTGCCGGTCGGAGCCGCCACGGCTGCGAATTGGGCAAGCTCGTCTGCGTTGACCATCGGATCACGCCATGATTTCGGCGCCATCGACGATGTTGCCCTCGTGGTATGCGAGGTAGCTCCGCTGTGTCACGATGTGGTCGGCGACGTAGCTCGCGTCATGCCAGACGCCCCAGATGAATGAAGAGCCGCGGCGCGACAGCCATGGCAGCCCCAGGAAATAGACGCCAGGTTCGGAGGAGACGCCGCGACGGTGTCTAGGGTGGCCGTACTCATCGAAGGCGTTGGCCTTGAGCCAGCTGTAGTCGGCCACAAAACCGGTTGCCCAGACAATCGACGTCACTCCAGCGCTCCGCAGATCCAACTCGCTTAGAGGCTGTGCTGTGCAGGACGGCAAGTTTCCGACGTTCCATGCTCGAGGCTCTTCAGGAAGATCGAGACCGGTCCGGGCGATGTATGCGTCGGCTTCGGCTAGCAGCGCTAGATATGTGGCGTCGCCGCGCGCGATATTGGTCACTGAGGTCCGTGGCGAAGCTCATCACCCCGTTCGAATAGGACGTGGTAGTTCCGACCAGTTGCATGCCCCGTTCAGCGAGCTCGCGAAAGTCGACGGTATATCCGCCGTGTGCGCCGCTGACGGCGATCGTGACGTGCTCGGCTCCTTGGGGCGGAGCATCCGCATCCCACTGGCCCAGGACACCTAACCACCAGCAGAAGTCACGTCCTCGATACCGCCGAGGAGGTCGGTCGTGAGGACCAACGGACAAGTACACACGTCGGCCGGCCCGGAGCAGTTCGTCGGCGATCTGAACTCCAGAAGATCCAGCCCCGACGACGAGGACTGCCCCGTCGGGGAGTTGGCGGGGGTTGCGGTAGCCGCTCGAATGTATCTGTACAAGATGGCCCTCCTCGGGCACGATCGGCGGAATCGCCGGAGACTGAAAGGCTCCGGTCGCGACAACCACATACCGTGCATCGATCACCCCGGCCGTGGTCTCCACGAGGAACCCGGGTCGACCACTGTTGGTCTGCGCGCGTGTTACCTCCACGCCGCACCGAACCGGCGCCCGGATCTTCTCGGCGTAGGCAGCAAAGTAATCGGCGACCTGGTCTTTGGTCGCGAAACGGTCAGCACGAACATCGGCAAACTCGAGGTCCGGAAATCGGTCGTGCCACGCCGGGCCGTTCGCGACCAGAGAATCCCAACGCTCCGAACGCCAACGCTCGGCGATCCGGCCGCGTTCGATGATGAGGTGCGGCAGGTCGCGAGCCGTCAGCTGCCGACTCATTGCCAGCCCGGCTTGCCCTCCGCCGATGACCAGCACTTCAGCCGTTTCACTCGGTTTATTCACTCGTCACTGTCTCCATAAGGCATCGGTCGCATTCGTGTCTGACGAAAGGCGTCTAGACACATAGTCACTGACGAAATGCCGACGGCCAAGCGAAGTTCGCGAAGCTCTGCTTGCGTTTTCTCGATGCAGCGCGATAAGGCGAGCTTGCGCTTGCTGCAGCCGTCACGTACCCGTGAGGGTTGGATCGGCTATGCCGATTCAGTAGTCCGTGTCTTGATATTGAGAGAGTGGCGATCTGCCTTCAGACTGAAATTGTGAGCACGCCAGCAGCCAGAGCAAAATGACGGTGACGCTTTCATCCCCTTCCCCGCTCCACCTCAGCCGGTTGTCAGCGAGCGACTCATTCGCTCGGCCGCCGCGAGCCGCAACTGGAGATAGACGCGTCAGTCACGTTGTCATTCGTTGGCTAGCGACTCTCAGGTAGATGTGTGTTCCGATGCTCCACCGGCGAATTCGACCCTTCAATACGCGCGATACCTACCCAGAGCAAAGCCTCGACAACGACCTCTGTCAGGCCGTCGTCGCCGGCAATACGATCTATTTGCGCGGACAGATTGGCCAGGATCTAGACACGTCTGAGACCGTGGGGGTGGGAGACGTCGAGGCGCAAGCCGAGCAAGCGATGGAAAACATCAAGAAGCTGCTCGACGAAGTCGGGGGAACCCTCGAGCATGTGGTGAAGGTGACGGTTTACCTGGTCGACCCCAGGTACCGGGAGAGTGTCTATCGGGTGATGGGTCGATGGCTGAAGGGCGTGCATCCCGTCTCCACCGGCGTAGTGGTCAGCGCGTTGGCGCGACCCGAGTGGCTCGTGGAGATCGAGGCGGTTGCGGTTCTCGGAGGCGAGGAGACGGCGTGACCTTCTCGATTCTCGGATGGTGCGCAGACACCGGACGGCTGGGCATCGCGCTGTCGTCATCCAGTCCGGCGGTGGCATCCCGGTGTGCGTACGTTCAAGCCCAGGTGGGTGTGGCCACTTCCCAAAACATGACCGATCCCCGGCTGGGACCCCGAATCCTGGACGCACTCGCGGGTGGCGCGGGCGCACAGGCTGCGCTCGATGCGGTCGTTGCCGTAGCCCCCCATTCCGACCGCCGACAACTCGCGGTCGTCGACGCGAGCGGCGCGAGCGCCGCCTGGACTGGTACGAAAGCGCTCGGCGTGTTCGGCACCCGCACTGGGCACGGATGGGCCGCAGCCGGAAACATGCTGGCGTCTGAGGATGTGTTGGAAGCACTCGGCGCTGCCTTCGTCAAAAGCGAGGAACCCGAACTCGAGGCGCGACTGCTCGCTGCGCTGGCCGCAGGCTTAGTGGCCGGGGGAGAGGCGGGGCCGCTCGGGTCAGCTGGTCTGCTGGTCGCAGATGCCGTCGAATGGCCGGTTACGAATCTACGAGTGGACTGTGCGGCCCGCGGCGGCCCGGGCCCAATCGCCGAGCTCGCCCGTCTGTGGGAGCTGTGGGCGCCGCAACGCGACGACTATGTCACTCGCGCGCTGGATCCCGCGGCGGCTCCGGCGTATGCAGTGCCGGGCGACCCCGACACTGACGCGACCAGCGACTTCCGACGAGCACCGTGAAATCCAAATCGGACCGACCCTGGGCTGCTTACGGACTGGCGAGCTTTACATCGATGACGCTACGACCCAGCGTGCGCTTCCGTAGGACCTACCAAGCAGAGTCGGGAGCAGTTTCGTGACCCAATGCGAGATCTAGCGTCGGCCTGACTCGTGAGACACTGACGGTCATGCCCCGCACGCGGTTCACTCTACGTCGAGCTCGAATACTTCGTCGCCGCGGCGGATGCCGGATCCTTTAACCGATGCGGCGCTGAACATCCCGGTCGCGCAGTCGTCGGTGTCCACCGCAATCGGACAGCTCGAGGCTGCGCTTGGCGTGCAGCTCTTGATCCGACATCACGCACAGGGAATCTCGCCAACGCCCGAAGGCCGCGAGTTTCTCGCTCGCGCGCGCTTACTGTTACAGGGTGCTGAAGAGCTTGAGCGATTTGGCTCGGAGCTAACAACAGACCTTAGCGGGACGCTGCATCTCGGATGTCTGTTGACGTTGGCGCCTCTGATCACGCCGCGCTTGGCTCAAGGTTTCCGGACACGGCATCCGGCGGTAGCGCTGGATATGGTGGAGGCTGGCCAGTCGGAGCTGGTCGACGGGCTTCGATCCGGGGATCTGAGGGTGGCATTGACCTATGACTTAGACCTCAGTTCTGACTTGACGTTCGCGCGATTGGCGACTCTACCCCCGTACGCTACGTTCGCTGAGGACCACCCGCTTGCGCAGCGCCAGACTGTGACCATGAGGGAGTTGGCCAGCGAATCATTGATTCTGCTCGACCTTCCCTACTCGCGCGATTATTTCCTAGGGCTGTTCGCCGCAGAGGGGGAAGAGCCCGCCGTCGGGCACCGCTCTCAGCTCCCCGAGGTGATCCGGACCATGGTGGCCAACGGTTTCGGGTACTCGATCATCAATGCTCGACCGCAGACCGAGTGGGCACTCGACGGCCGTCCGCTGGCGACTCGCCCGATCGCGGGCAATCCGCGTCCAATGATCTTGGGGCTAGCCCGCCTTGCGCAACTGCGTCCCACGCGTCTTGTCGAAGCGTTCGAACAGCACTGCCGCACGGAGATCGACGCCGGGACGGTACCTGGTCTGGGTGGCATTGGGGCAGTTGCTGGAAACCTCTCGGGTTCGCAGCCGTGAGCAACGGCTGAAAAGGCACGAGTGGCGAGGGCCGCGCAGATACGAACGTGAAGGCGGGCATAGAGTCGTCTGACGCTCAGTAAGCAACCCTGTCGCGTTCAAGCTCCTCCCAGCACTGGCTGGGGATCGGGGCGCTGACGAGTGAAGTATCCGCGGTGACTTCTTTTTGGGAGCGCATCCCGCAGACGACCGCTGTGACAGCTGGGTGCCGAAGTGGGAATTGAAGAGCGGCGGCAGCGAGGTCAACCCGGTAATCACGACATATATCAGCCAGTCGTCGGGCTGCGCCGAGTCGGCCGCGGTCGGCCGCGGCGTAATTGAATGTTGCGCCGGCACGCACAGTATTGCTCGCCAGGATGCCCGAATTGAAAGGGGCTGCTGCGAGAACGGAGACCGACCGGCAGCCGCACAAGTCAAGAAGTGGAGCGCCGCTGCGATCCAGCAGCGTCCAGCGGCCCGCGATCATCACCGTGTCAAGGTCCGTCTCCTCGACCAGACGCATCAGGGCGAGCCAATCGTTCATGCCTGCGCCGACAGCCTTCACAACGCCCTCGTCGCGCAGCTCGAGCAATGCTGGGATCGTTTCCGTGATCGCCTCATCCATGTTGTCATCTGGGTCATGCACTAATGCAATGTCGATGTAGTCGAGGCGGAGGCGTGCAAGGCTTTCGGCGATGCTGCGCCGGACGCCGTCCCTGCTGTAGTCCGGGACGCGAGCGAGGTCATCGGGCACCGCGAAACCGTTGGCGAGGTCGCTGCCCGTCGGGGCGGGGTTTCGGCGGAGTAAGCGCCCGACTTTTGTCGAAACCAAAAATGTGTTTCGGGCTCGACCTTCGAGCGCATGGCCAAGGCGGCGCTCGGAAAGGCCGAGCCCGTAGTGCGGGGCGGTGTCGAAGTATCTGATCCCCGATCTCAGTGCAGCCCTGACGGCGCGGTTCGCCTGTCCGTCGGACACCTGTGCGTACAAGTTGCCCAGTGGGGCACAGCCGAGGGCCAGCTTCGACGCTGGGGGGCGATCATGAGCAGTCACGTCGATCACGATCATCCGGCCGTGGCGAGGCGATACCACGTCCTCGCGTTGCCTCCGAAGACCGCTGTGCGCTCGTCGGCGCTCAGGTCTGCTGTCAGCAGTTCAACTGCTCCGACGACCTGCTCATAACTCGTTCGGAGCAGGCAAACGGGCCAATCAGAACCGAAAAGAACGCGCGAAGGCCCGAACGAGCTCAGCAGGTGTTTCGAGTACGGTTGGAGGTGCTCGGCGGACACCGGCCGCGAAGCGCGTGTCACGAAGCCGGAGAGTTTTACGGCGACATTCGGCAGCCCAGCTAGGGCCGAGATGTCGTACCGCCAGGAGTCCAGCGCGCCGGCTTCGATGTCAGGGTTGCCGCCATGGTCGAGGATGAAACGGAGGTCCGGCAGCCTGCGTGCCAGCATGCGCGCGGCTGCGAGTTGGTCGTTGCGGACTATCAAGTCATAGGCCAGTTCATGCTCGGCCACTGCTTGAAGGCCGCGGAGAACCTCGCGTCTCGAGAACCACTCGGTGCCTGGCTTCCTCCTGTATCTGATGGCGGATCCCAACCAGGTAGCGCCAGCCATCCCCGGCGGCAAGTTCCGTCAACCGGCTCGAGACATCGAGCGCGGTGAGGTCGACCCAACCGACAACCCCCGCGACCATGGGGTTCTGGTGCGCGAGCTCCAGCAGTTCCGGGGTCTCTTCGGCAACCGTCACCGTCTGCACGACAACTGTGGCGTCGATGTCGCATGCCTCGAGCGACGGCGCCAGGTCTTCGAGGCTGAATGAGCGAGCGATTGGGGGGAAGGCGGCAGTCCAGGGCTGCGGCCTGGTCCGCAGATCCCAGACGTGGTGGTGAGCGTCGATCCTCATCAATCCGCGTGAAACAGCTCTTCGATTGGCGTCCACCACTCACCGCAACCGAACGGCTCTTGGCACGGCTCGGTGAGTTCCCACCAGCGCTGGGTGCCCGGGTCTGCGGCGATGGCTGCCATGTCGGCTTCGTAGTCGCCGCCGACGTACTCGAAGTAGGAGAACAGAACGCCGTCGTGAAGGAAGATTGAATAGTTGCGGATGTTGCTCAGCCGGAGGCGCTCCAGCACTACTGGCCAAACCGTGTCGTGGAGCTCCCGGTACTCAGCCTCTTTGGCTGGTCGCAGCTTCACAACAGCAGCGTGCCTCGTCACTTTGCGGGCTCCCGGGGACGCAAACGCAGTTCCTGCATGCCGCCGTCAACGGCTAGCGAGATCCCCGTTGTTGAACCGGCCTCCGGGGAGGCGAGGTACGCGACAGCGCCCGCGACTTCCTCCGCCGTTACGAGACGCCCGTGCGGTTGTCGGGCTTCGAGCGCGACACGCTCCGCCTCGGGGTCTTTGGCCGCCGCGAGGAGGCGGCTGATCCAGGGAGTGTCAGCTGTACCGGGGCTGACCGCGTTTACACGTATGCCCTCAGGCAACAGATCGGCGGCCATGGCTCGCGTGAGCGCCAGCACGGCCCCCTTCGACGCAGAGTACAAGGCACGGTTAGGGAGACCCGCGGTGGCCGCGATCGAGCTGACGTTGACGATGGAGCCAGCCGGCGAGCGGCGCAGTGCAGGCAACGCCGCTCTCGTCACACGCGCGATGCCGACGACGTTTACGTCAAAGACGGCATGCCACTCCTCATCGGGGTTGTCTTCGATCCTGCCCTGCGCGCCGATGCCGGCGCAGTTGACGAGCACGTCGATTCGTCCGAGCTGTGCCTCACACAGCCGGACACCTTCCTGCACCTCTCCGCTGTGGCGCACATCGGCTGTTGCGGAGAAGAGATCAGATGGCGCGCGCTCCCGGTCGATGACGGCGACTTGCATGCCGTCCGTTGTCAACCGTCGGGCGATCGTGAGACCCAGGCCCGACGAGCCACCGGTCACGAGCGCACCAAAATCGTGCAGAGACATTCGCAGGGTCGCTTTCTCTCGACTCGCGCCCGTGGTTCGGTTGCTACGCGCTAAACGCCAGAGCGTCTAAGCGCGTCGAGTATTGGATCGGCAGCTTGCCCCGGTCTTCTCCGGAGCCATGAGCCGACGATGTGGTCGTTCATCGCTTGCGCGGCCCCGTCCGCGTCGCGCGAGGTGATTCTGTCGACGATCGCCTTGTGACCGGCGTTCGAATGTTCGAAGTCGTCTGCCGTGCTATCGCCCAGGTAGCGGAGGCTTCGCAATGCCTCTTCGAGGAGCTTGTTCGTCGCCACCCGGCTCAACCGGTTGCCGGACGCACGCATCACCGCGTCGTGAAACCTGAGGTCTGCCGTCAGGTGGCCGGCTGGATCGGCAGCAGTCGCTACGCCCATGTCGTAGGCATCGAGGATGGCCCGCACCTGGTCGTCCGTCGCACGGAGAGCAGCCTGTGCGGCCATCTGCGCCTCAAGCGCGCGACGCATGTCGATCAGGTCCTCGAGGATCGCAAGTTGCGCGTCGTTCCTGATCGTCGCGGCCAACACCACGGGGTTGGCGAGGTCCCACTCGTCGAACGGCTGAACGATCGTGCCGAGACCTTGCTGGGAGCGGACGAGGCGCATCGCCTCGGCTGCCTGGACCGCTTCTCGGGTAACGGTCCGGCTGGCTTTGTAGTGCTCGCACAACTCGGCCTCC
Organism: uncultured Actinomycetota bacterium; assembly: GCA_963818135.1. GTDB lineage: Bacteria > Actinomycetota > Thermoleophilia > Solirubrobacterales > Solirubrobacteraceae > Palsa-465. The sequence continues at coordinate 13,877 of CAWFRF010000001.1, read as the reverse complement.
TTGGGGAGGGCCGATCCGGACTCGAACTCGCCTCGAACGATGCGGTCGACGAGATCTTCGGTGACGGCGAGAGCCATCCGTGCGGGCCGCTTGGGCCAGCTCTCACTCTGCCCCTCGGCTGTCCCTTCCGTGATCCCGCTGGTGAATGTCATGGTCGGAACTATACAAAAGATTAGATATTGACAACACATGTATTAGGTATTAGCTTTCCGGCCGTGAGATCGAAAGGCCACCGCTAGCGATGCGGATCACACATGTCGAGTGCATACGCGTCCCTCAGCCAGGGGCGAACCCACCATTCCTTTGGCGCAGGGCCTTCTAGGCTCGGCGGCAGACGGCGAAGCAGCCGTCCTTCGCCTTGGGACAGACGAGGGCGTGACTGGAGTCGCGATCGCGACGCGTCCCGGGATGGCTGCTGCGGTCGAGGATCTCGTGAACCGCGTCCTTCGAGACCAGCTCACCGGCGCTGATCCACTTCACCGCGAGCTGCTCTGGCATCGGGTTTGGGAGATCGATCGCACCGAGGAGCTGCCGCTGCCGCTTCTCGGTCTGGTCGACGTAGCGCTCTGGGATCTCGCCGGACGCCTTGCCGGGCTTCCGACGTGGCAGATGATCGGGGGCTTCCGGACCCGAATTCCCGCATACGCATCGACAGTGACGTTCTCCACCATCGAGGAGTATCTCGAGGCGGCCGACCAGTGCCTGGCACTCGGTTACCCGGCCATAAAGGTTCACGCGTGGGGACACGCTCGTCGTGACGCTGCGCTCGGCGCGGCCCTCCGTGCTCGGGTGGGAGATGACGTTCCGCTGATGTACGACGGCTCCGCGGGCTTTGACCTGCCCGAGGCGATTTACCTGGGCGATGCGCTCCACGACGCTGGCTTCCTCTGGTACGAGGAGCCGATGCGCGAGTTCAGCGTCACCGCCTACGAGCGGCTCGCGCAGGCCGTACGGATTCCATTGTTGGTCGCCGAGACCTCCGACGGGGCGCACATGAACTCCGCTGACTTCATCGCGCGTGGCGCCGCAACGTTCGGCGTTCGAGCAGGCGCAACATTGCGTGCCGGGATCACCGGCTCGCTCAGAACGGCGCACCTTGCCGACGCTTTCAGGATCCGAGCAGAGGTTCTCGGGGGGGACCTCGCAGCGCACCATCTCTGCATGTCAATCCCGAACACCACATTCTATGAGTCGCTCGTGACGACGTTGCCGATCGAGCGCGCACCCGAGGTGAACGAGAACGGCTTTCTCGAAGCGCCGACCGGTCCTGGCATAGGCCTACCGGCTGGCCTGGATTACCCCGCCACTCTGGCGGAGTACGTGGCCGAGGTGGCGGCTGAGACCGTGAAAGGAGATGCATCAACAGAGGCTATGCGCACGCTCAGTTAGGCATCGATGTGGGCTGTGCGCAGGCGCGATTAAGCCTGAGTTAGCCCAGGACCTTACGGATGCCCGGACGTAGTCCGGGCGAGTTCAATCAGATCCGCCCCTAACGGGCGGCGGTAACAAGAGGAGAGAGGAAATGAGAAAGAAGCACAGCCGAACCCGGTTGCGGGCGGCCCTCGTCGCAACAGCGTCGATGGTCGTGGCTGCCTCAGCTGCCGGTGTGGGTATCGCCTCAGCCGCCGGCCCAAGGGCCAGCGCGGGCTCGGGCGGTCAGATCACGATCCTTGCCGACACCACCCGCGAGCCGGCGATCAAGGCGTTCGAGAAGGCGAATCCGACGATCAAGGTCACGATCGAGACGTACGCCAACACCGGCAACAACGGTCTCGAACAGAAGTTCGCGCTCTACAACCAGGCCGGAAGCGGTTGGCCGGATGTCTTCTTCAGCGATGGCAACGACCTCGCGTGGGCGTCGAACAGCAAGATCAAGTACACCGACAACATCAGTTCTGGCGTCTCATCGGCGATCAAGAAGGGCTTTGGCAACAACCTGTCCGTTTGCGAGCAGGGCGGGAAGCTCTACTGCCTCCCGAACGACCTGGGCCAGGTTGTGCTCTGGTACAACGCTGCGCTCTTCAAGCAGTGGGGCTACACGCCGCCGAAGACCTGGGAGCAGTACGAGGCTCTGAGCCTCCAGATTGCTAAGGACCACCCGGGCTACTTCACCGGCCTCGCCGGCGACGTCAACGCGCCGCTGCGCTACCTGTGGCCGAGCGGCTGCCCTGTCAGCACGCTGCTGGCTCCGATGACGGTCAAGATCAACGTGAACGCCCCGTCTTGCACGCGTGTCGAGAACATGCTCTCGACGCTACTGACTGCCAAGGTGGTCTCACCGATCGGGTTGTTCGACACAGACGCTCCGACCCAGGTCGGTGCGAAGCTGGTCATGACCCCAGGTGCTTCCTGGTATGGGCAGTTCATCTTCCAGGCCGACTTCAAGGTTCCGGCGCACCAGATGACCGCAAGCCTGCCGCTGCACTGGGCGGGCGAGAAGGCCGGGACGGGTGCCGAGGGCGGCGGGCTCTGGATGGTGTCGCGGCACGCCACCGGCAAGAACCTCCAGGCCGCGATCAAGGCGGTCACCTTCCTCACCACGAACCACAAGCTGCTGACGAGCAATGTCACGTTCCCGGCTTATGGTCCGGCTCAGAACGCGTGGCTCAACAAGCTCGCAGCGTCCGGTTACTTCGCGGATCCGTCGCAGATGAAGCAGGCGCTGAAAACCGCCGCGGGTGAGATCCGGACCGACACGAACTACACGCAGTACAACCCCGGCAATATCTGGTCGCAGACGGTGACCGCCGCCCTCGCGGGCGGCAAGCCGCTCAGCGCTGGCTGGAGCGCCTTCGGGACCCAGCTTGTCCAGCAAGCGAAGTCGTTCGGTTATAAGGTCAAGCAGTAGATGCAGCTGGAATCCGCATCGGCCGCGCGTGGCACCAATGCCACGCGCGGCCTGCGGCCTAGCTCGCGTGTGCGCCGTCGGCTGAATCGCGCGAAGGAGCCGCTCAGCGCATACCTGCTCAGCAGCCCCGTACTTGATTCTGCTCGCAGTCGCGGGTCTGATCCCGGCGGTATACGCAGTCGTACAAAGCTTCGAGCCTTCTATCGGGCCTCGGCGAGACCGGCGGTCATGGCCTCTTCGCCAACTACCAGCGCGTGTTTACCGACTACCGCTTCGATTCCAGCTTCCTCCACGTCGGCGAAACCCTCCTGGTCTGGCTCCCGCTCTTCATCATCATCGTCGTTGGTCTCGCTCTGCTGATGCACCAGCGACCAGGCCGGCTGAGCCGCTCGGTCCAGTTCATTCTCTACCTGCCGGGCGCGCTCGCCGGAATCGCCAACTTCGTGTTGTGGCTGTTCATCCTCGACCCAACCGTCAGCCCGATCCGGTTCCTTGCTCACGGCTTTGGTGAAACCACGCTCGACCAGGTCGCACAGCCTGCGCACCTACCGATCATCCTTGCGGCGATGCTCATCTTCCTTGGCACCGGGACGTGGATCGTGATCGTCTACGGCGGCCTCAACAACATCCCCGAAGAGGTCCTCGAGGCAGCAGAGATTGATGGCGCATCCACGTGGCAGATCGCATGGAAGGTCAAGCTCCCGCTGATCAAACCCTGGATCGGCTATCTGACTCTGGTCAACATCGCGTACGGCTTTCAGCTCTTCCTCGAGCCTTCGGTCATGAGCCAGGTCACACACGGAGTCATCTCCCCAACCTGGTCTCCAAACGAGCTCAGTTACACGTACGCGTATAGCCTGCTCGACACCGGTGGCGCCGCTGCGTTGTCGGTAATCCTCCTGTTGGTGACCATGGTCATCGGACTCGTACGTCATCCTGCGCTCGAACCTCCTCGGTGAGGGACGCTCATGACCGCCGTTGCGGAGGCCCCCAGCAGAGAAGAGGGACCAGCCACCCCTCCGCAGCACCGCAACCGCGTGACGCTCGGCGCAATCGGGCGAGTCGGGACCCTAGTCGTCACGGCCGCGATTTTCTTATTCCTCCTAGTGACCTTCATCCTCGCCGCCTTCCGGACGAGGCAATCGATGAGCAGCGCCAACCCCGTAAGCGGGCTCTCATGGAGCAACCTCCGCTACGACTGGGAGCAGATCCGCGGCTTCGACAGTGGCCTATTCACGACCTGGTACAAAAACTCGCTGATCGTCTGTCTCGGCGGCACAGCGCTCAGCCTTCTGTCGAGCATCCCCTCCGGCTACGCCCTGGCGAAGCTGCGATTCCCGTTCCGGCGAACGCTGCTGATCGTGACCATCCTGATGATGGTGATCCCGAACACCGTCCTCGTAATCCCGCTGTTCCTCGAGGTCGACAAGATCCATCAGCTCGGGCAGCTATGGCCAGTAGCGGTGATCTTCGGGTTCTTCCCGTTCGGCACGTACATGGCGTACATCCACTTCGAGACGGCTCTACCGACAGAGCTTGTCGAGGCGGCGCGAGTCGACGGGCTCGGTGAAGATCGGCATCTTCGCACGAGTGGCGCTTCCAGTTTCGAAGCAGGCCGTCGCGATCGTTGCATTCTTCTCGTTCCTAGCAAGCTGGACGAACTACTTCCTGCCGCTTGTGCTGCTCCCAGTCGACAATCAACAGACTCTCACAGTCGGCTTGCAGCAGCTGATCACCGGGAGTCAGCTGTACGACCCGTCAGGTGCAGCGGGCTCACCAGTGCAGCTCTACATGCCGCAACTCGTATTCGCTGCGGTACTGCAGACGGCGCCGTTGCTCAGTGATCTTCCTGATCGCCCAGCGCTTCTTGGCGCGTGGCGCGACGGTCGGGGCCGTGAAGCAATGATGTCTGCCGACCTGGCAGCTCTCCTCGACCCAGGCATGGAGGTCGTCCTATCCGACGCGGCGACCTGGTCCGGCCCCGACACCGCCGACCCGCTCGTCGCGGGCCGAGCATTCGCCGAGTCCTTCGTGCGCTGGAGTCGGCCACCCATACCGGTTCCTAGCGTCAAAGACGTTTCCGTTCGCGGTCCACGAGGGTTTCTTTGGGTTCGGTTGTATCGGCCAGGTCCTAGCTGCAGCCAGCCGATCTTGTACATGCACGGTGGCGCTTGGAGCGCTGGATCGCTCGCGTTAGCCGATCGATTCTGTCGCCGGCTGTGCGTCGGCACCGGACCGGCTGGTTGCAAGCGTCGCCTACAGGCTCGCGCCCGAGGAGCCATACCCGGCGGCGCTCGATGATTGCGTCGCCGCGTTGACGTGGCTCGCTGAGGAAGGATCGGCGTCGGAGCCGACGGCGATGCTCCGATCGTTGTCGGCGAATCGGCAGGCGCAAACCTCGCCGCTGCGCTCTGCCTTCGTGGCCGCGACCGCGAGGATCTGCGGATCGCCCGACAGGTTCTCATCTGCCCGATACTCAGCGACGACCTCGACACCGACTCTCATCGTCGGTGGGGTGGCGGTGAGTACCTCGTCAGCACACAGGCTCTGGCAGACAGCTGGCAGATCTATCTGTCGCATCGCCCGGGAGATGCCTATCGCCGCGCCGTCGCGAGCAAACGACCTGAGCGGCCTGCCACCGGCAACGATCGTGGTGGCGGGCTGCGACCCGCTTCACGATGACGGAGTCGCTTTCGCTCGCCGGCTTGTTGCCGCGGGCGTGCCCGCCGAGCTGATCGAAGCGCCGGGCCTCTTACACGGATTCATCTACATGGACGGTGTCAGTCATGCAGCCGCATGCACCGTCGATCGAATCTGTGCTTTGCATTCCATGGACGAGGAGTTGGAGGTTTAAAAATGGCGGACGTTGTTTTTGAGGAAGTCGCGAAGATCTACCAGAACGGGTTTCGTGCCGTCGACTCGCTCTCGCTCGAGATACAAGACGGAGAGTTCCTCGTTCTCGTCGGGCCGTCTGGGTGCGGCAAAACCACGGCGCTGCGCATGGTCGCCGGACTGGAGAAGATCTCTGGAGGCGATCTCCGAATCGGCGATCAGGTCGTCAACGACCTAACGCCGAAGCAGCGACATCGCAATGATCTTCCAGAACTACGCGCTCTATCCGCATATCCGTGTACGACAACATCGCGTTCGGCCTGAAGCTGAGGAAGACGCCGAAAGAGGAGACCGAGCGACGCGTTAGGTGGGCGGCGAAACTTCTCGATCTCAAGCCTCTCCTCGCCCGCAAGCCCAAGCAATCTCGGGTGGTCAGAGGCAGCGGGTGCGATGGGCCGAGCGATCGTCCGCGAGCCCAGGTGTTCCTGATGGATGAACCGCTCGAACCTCGACGCCAAACTTCGGGTGCAGATGCGGGCCGACATCTCGGAGCTCCAGCACAACCTTGAGACGACCACTATCTACGTCACGCACGACCAGATCGAAGCGATGACGATGGGCTACGGCGTCGCGGTCATGCGCAACGGAGTGTTGCAGCAGGTCGCCGATCCCCAACCCTCTATGACAAACCGGCGAACTTGTTTGTCGCGGGGTTCATCGGCTCACCGCCCATGAACCTGCTCGAAGCGACTGTGACCGTCAACGCGCCGTCTCGGTCTCGATCGGAGATGCCGCTTTACCGTTGCCCACGAAGCACTTGACGCCTATCCCAGGCTGCGTGACCAGCACGGCCGGCGCGTGATCGCCGGCCTTCGTAGCCAGCACCTCCATCCGGCCGCAGAGCGCCCGCATCTTCCGACCATCACCGGCCGGGTCGACCTGGTCGAGGCTCTCGGCGGCGAGTCGATCGTTTACATCAAGAGCGAGGGTGTCTCCGTTCGACGCGAGATCGACGACGACGAACGATGACGAAGTCGCGGGGAGCAGGAAGGATGGTCGCTCTCGCCCGATCTCGTCGCCGAGTTCCCTGCCCACGTCTTCTTGAAGACAGGCGAGCAGATTCCGCTCGCGGTAACGCACACGCATGCACTTCTTCGATCTCGCCAGCGGCGCCCCGCTCTCGTAGAACACAGCGCCCTCGAACCGGCCACAGAAGGAGGCGATAACATCCCTCCACCTAGGACCTAGCTGCTAGCTCAGACCTAGCATCAAGCAGACTCCAATCCTCATTACCAAAGTTGGGAGGCTTCGATGGGTGGTTGTAGAAACGCTTTACGGGCTCTGTTAGCCCGGCAAGCGCGCGTACGGCGGTTGGGACGACGACGTTCCTTTGCTGCATCTGTGTTGGCGCTTTCAAGCGCATCGGTCGCATCGGCTAGCGTTCAGGCGACGATTTATGCCTCGCCTACTGGCAGCGGCACGGCCTGTACGAGCGGGTCGCCGTGTTCGTTGAGCGGTGCTCAACGAAGGTCGAAGGGATGAACTCGGGGATGACCGGGGACATCATTGTGCAGCTCGCCGGCGGGACCTACCGGCTCTCGTCGACGATGACGTTCACCGGTTCTGACTCGGCCACGAACGGCCACTCGATCATCTGGGAAGCGGCGCCGGACGCTACACCGATCATCACCGGAGGGGCACAGGTCACCGGCTGGACCGAGATCGATACCACCCACAACATCTGGGAAGCCAACATTCCCTCGGGTGTCACGAGCTACGACCTCTGGGTCAACGGCACGCGGGCCACGCTATCGCAGGGAAGCGCATCTACGTTATTCCCATCTGGATCGACGGTGAACAGCACGGGCTACGTGGTTTCGGGAAACACTCTGCAAGGCCTCAGCAACCCGGACGGGATGGAGTTGGTCCTGCAGGGAGCCGGCTGGGTTCAGAACACATGCCCCGTTAGTTCTGTGACCGGGACGAGCACGTCGACGACGGTGACCGTCACCAACCCTTGCTATGAGATCAGCAACCAGGACCCGTGGGCCCCAACCAATCTCCCGGTCGTCGTACAGAACGAAAAGGAGTGGATCAACGGTGCGAACCAGTGGGCGTATAACACCACCACCGGCAAGCTCTATTTCGAAGCCCCGTCGGGCGTCAGCATGTCGGGCGCTGATGCGGAGCTGGCAACCTGACGACCCTCGTATCACTCAACGGCACCGAAAGCTCGCCGGTGACCGGGGTTCAGTTCTCAGGCATCAGCTTCCAAAACACGACACTACCAGCGACCGTGACCGCCGGGATGACTGCGTCACAGGCGGACATCGAGTACCCGAACTTCGCCTGCGACCAAGATTCAGGCCCAAGCGAGTTCATCACAAGCGCCGGCGGCGCAAGCGTCAACGGCACACCATTCGAGGCGTGCACCGTGCCGATGGCCGCTGCCGTCGAGGTAAATGCCGGGCGCGGAGTGTGGTTTCCGACGACACGTTCACCCACCTCGGGACCTCCGGGATCACGCTGGGCGGCGGAACGCAGAACTCAACGATAGTCGGCAGCAACCTCACCGACATCGGAGGGAACCCGGTACAGGTTGGACAGACCGCGAACCCGAACGAATCAGACTCAAACCTCGTGGATTCAAACGACACGGTTGACGAAAACCTCGTCAACAATCCGGCCGTCGACTATCACGGAGGCGTCGGCATCTGGGCCGGATATACGGCCAACCTGACAATCGAGAACAACACCGTCGAAAACGCGCCCTACACCGGAATATCGACAGGCTGGGGCTGGGGCTCATGGGACACGGTTCCTTCCATCGACACTAACAACCAGGTTGTCGACAATTACGTAAGCAACGTCACAACCGACCCAGGCCAATATGACGGCGGCGGAATCTACAACCTGGGACCGCAGCCCAACGGCATCATGTCAGGCAACTACACCGCTCTCGGGGGAAACACGCGGTTCGGGCTCTACCTCGATGAGGGAAGCATCGGCTGGACGGTTAGGGACAACGTCGTGACGGGCGATGGCATCTCCTGGATGTTCGACGACGACAACACGCCTTCGGACGACAACTGTGGAGCGATGACGTTTATCAACAACTACGCTGCGCCGATTGGCGCTTCCGGGTGGAAAACGGTCTCAATTCTCTATGCACTACGTCACAGTCTGATGAGAATCTGAGCAGCGACACCGACAACACAACCGCCGTCGGGGCTGAAAATCGTTCTGGTCAGCAGTTCCCGTACAAGACATACTCATCAACCACGGCGAGCTATCAACAATCGAATGGCGTGTTCACCATCAATGCCGGCGGCGCCGACGTGTGGGAAGCGCCAGCCAGTACGGTTCGGTCTACACCCCGGGCGGGGCCGGTATTCAGAACACCACCATCGTCAAGGTCGCCAGTCAGGCGAACTCGTCCGGGTGGGCGAAGGCAGGGATAATGCTTCGCAACAGCATTCCCGGTGCAGGTACCTCGCTGGGGTATGCGGCGATGTTTGTCACGCCCAGTAACGGTGTGCTAATGCAGTGGGATGGCAGCAGCTCAGGAGGGCTCAACCAGGCAGTGCAGAACGCGGGGAGTGGCGTGTGCTCCAGACTGGTTGAAGCTCGTCCGCAGCGGCGACGGCGTCGCCGGCTACTACTCAACGAACGGAACGACCTACACGTCAGTCGGGTCCGGAACACTGACCGGGGCCAACACAACGGAGGACGTCGGGCTGTTCGCGGACGCGCAAAGCACCAGCACGATGGGGCAGGCGGTGTTCTCGGACTATTCGTCGGTCAACTCCCCGTTCTCGACGTACTCGAACACTGAGTCGACGCTCGTGAATGACTCGAATGGAGACTTCACGATCGACAGCTCAGGCGCGGATCTGTGGGGCTCGACTGATCAGTATGGGGCGATTTATGTCCCGGGTGGCGCGAGTGCGTCCAACACCACGACCGTTGAGCTGACTAGCCAGGATGACTCGGGGTCGTGGGTCAGGGCTGGGATCATGCTGCGCAACAGCATCCCCGGGGCCGGCAGCTCGCTCGGCTACTGCGTTCTCGCCGACATCCCAGATCACGGCATTGTGCTCAATTCGGACACCAACAGCGACGGTCAACTGGACGATCTCGCGGCATACACTGGCGTCGTGAAGGCCCCGGTGTGGCTGCGTTTGGTCCGGACCAGTACGACTGGTGTGACCGGCTACTACTCGACTGACGGCACGACCTGGACCACGGTTGGTTCCGCGACGTGTAGCGGTGCGAACACGACCGAGGATGTTGGAGTGTTTGCTAATTCCAACAACGCTGGTGTTACCGGGCATGCGACGTTCGCGAACTTCACGTCGGTGAACTCACCGTACAAGACGTTCGCGAACACGCAGTCGGCGCTTGTGGAGGACGGAAGCGGCAACTTCACGATCAACAGCGCCGGTGAGGACGTTTGGGGATCGACGGATCAGTATGCGTCGATCTACGACCCAAGCTCTGCGGACGCATCGAGCACCACCACCGTGAAGCTGAACTCGCAAGCCGATTCCGCCAGCTACACAAAGGCCGGAATCATGCTGCGTAACAACCTCGCGGGTGCTGGCAGCTCGCTTGGATATTGCGCACTCGGGTTCATCCCGGATCACGGTGTTGCATTAATGTCGGACACCAACAGCGACGGCCAGTTGGATACGACGGTCGGTCCGGGCGGCCTGTCGGCCCCCATCTGGTTGCGGCTCACCCGGACCAGTACGACCGGTGTAACTGGCTATTACTCCGCCAACGGAACGACATGGACATCAGTTGGAACCGCGACATGCAGCGGCGCCAACACCACTGAGGACGTCGGACTGTTCGCAACGTAGACGAACAGCTCCGGGTCCTGCCGGGTTCGCGTCATTCTCGAACTTCTCAATCAGCGGTTAGGTTCCCTTGGTTGAGAGGGCTCGGGGCGGGCGACCGCTCGCCCCGAGCCCATTGCCCCACAATCTGGTACTGAGACCTCCGATCAGGCGGATCTAAGCAACCAACCGGCCTCAATGTGCTCCGCCATCGGGCGGGCCGCGCCGTCCGCATTGTGCTCAGCGAGCGCCTTACAGATGAGTACGTGATCGTGTTGCGAAGGATCCAGCTGGCGAATGTCGATCGCCTCGTCGTGCAGGCCGGCACGCGCCTGATCGTTCAGGGTCAGAACGACCGCACGAGCGGTTTCGTTGCCTGCGCGAGCATGATGAGATCGTGAAACTAGACGTTCCGACGGAAATAGTCGCCGACGTCACCCTTGCTTAGAGCGGCACCGAGCTGCTCGCACTGAGCGTGGAAGCCGGCGATCTGCACATCGTTGCCTTGTCGGCCGCCGACCGGGCCATCTCGGCTTCCAGGATGATCCGCACTCGGACGAGATCCGCAACGAACTTGTCGCTCTTGTCGCCACGGATCCGGGCAGCTAGGACGAGCGGGTCCAGGAGCTTCCACTCGCCGCGATGGGTAGTCCTCGTTCCAACGCCATTGAGTACTTGAACGAGCCCTTTCTGCTCGAGCGACTTCAAAACCTCCCGCAGGACAGTGCGACTAACGCCCAGGTGTTCGCACATCGCTGCTTCGCTGGGAAGCGTCGTGCCAGGTGCAAACGGCCGCCGACGATCGCGTCAACGAAATCAGCAATCACCGGCATAGCCAATCGCGAACGGCGTGAGGCGTTCGCCACTCGGGCGTCGAGGCGGCGACAACAGGTCAGCGACGTTCGCGATCGGCCATGGCCAGAGAATAACCAGCGCCGAACCGCGAACACCCGTCCGCCGTGCACGGCGATCCAGCCGAAATGCCCTGTCAATGCTCACGTCTCCGGCTTACGTCGGGACCCCCAGGCGATTCTGCGTGGAGCCGTCGCTCAATCCCCGTCGTAAGCGATTGCGAGCGTTAGCGGACCATCACCTCTGGCTCGGTTCTAGCCCTTACCTCTTCGATGCTGACGCCGGTGCGAGTTCGACGAGTTCGAGCCCAGTTGGGTGATGTCGAGTACGCAGAGGTCGGTGATGATGCGTTGCACGACACCGCTGCCGGTGTAGGGCAGGGTGCACTCGTTGACGATCTTGTAGGTGCCGTCCTTGGCGACGTGCTCCATCAGCACGATCACCTTTTTGGCGCCGTGGACGAGGTCCATCGCGCCGCCCATGCCCTTGACCATCTTGCCGGGGATCATCCAGTTGGCGATGTCCCCGGTGGCGGATACCTGCATCGCCCCGAGGATCGCGGCGTCGATCTTGCCGCCGCGGATCATCCCGAAGCTGGTGGCGGAGTCGAAGAAGCTCGCGCCCGGGCGGATCGTGACGGTTTCCTTGCCGGCGTTGATCAGGTCGGGATCAACCCGGTCGGGCGTGGGGTAGGGGCCGATCCCGAGGATCCCGTTCTCTGACTGCAGCACGAGCTCAACATGATCAGGCACATAGTTCGGGCACCAGTGTCGGCAGCCCGATCCCGAGGTTGACGTAGTCACCGTCTGACAGCTCCGCGGCGGCGCGGGCCGCCATCTGCTCGCGGGTCCACGCCATCAGCCCGCTACCTCCGTCACGGTCACCTTCTCGATCCGCTTCTCCGCGGCCTGCGCGGGCGTGAGTTCCAGCACGTGATGACATACGCGCCGGGGGTGTGGATCTCGTTCGGGTCCAGCTCCCCGGGTTCAACCAGATGCTCGACCTCGGCGATCGTGACCCTGCCGCACATCGCCGCCAACGGGTTGAAGTTACGCGCCGCGTCACGGTAGATCGAGGTTGCCGTGCCGGTCACCCTTCCACGCCCGCACCAGACCGAAGTCGGCGACGATCGCGCGCTCCAGCACGTACTCGAGACCATCGAACACCTGGGTCTGCTTCGGCGGTGAGGCGATCTGCACGTTCCCGTCGGCGTCGTATCGCCACGGCATCCCACCATCCGCAACCATGTGCCGACCCCCGTGCGCGTGAGAACGCCGCGATCCCCGACCCACCGGCACGCATCCGCTCCGCCAACGTCCCCTGCGGCGTCAACGACCTCGAGTTCACCGCGAGATACTGGCGTGCGAACTCCCTGTTCTCACCCACATACGACGCAACCACACGCCGCAACCGCCCGCACCCAACAACAGCCCGAGCCCCCAATCATCCACGCCCGCGTTGTTCGAGACGACCTCGAGATCGCCCCTCAGCAACGCCCGGATCAACACCGACGGGATCCCGCACAACCCAAACCCGCCGACCGCAAGCGTCGCCCACGGGGAGGGCTGCGGGACTCGACGTCTTACCATGCCGTGGGTAGGTCAGCCGCGTTGATGGTCGATCTTGATCGCCGCCCGGGCGGCCGCGATCGCGCAATGGGGATTCGGAACGGTCGAGCACGACACGTAGTCAAGCCACGCGCGATGGAAGAAGTCGATCGAGTCGGGGTGGCCTCCCCATGCTCACCGCAAATCCCAAGCTTGAGGTCCGGGTTGGCCTTGCGTCCAACCCAGGCGGCTAGCCGCACGAGCCAGCCGACCCCTGGTTCGTCGATCGTCTCGAATGGACTCCGATCGATGATCTTGCGCTCGATGTAGGTCGGAACGAACGCTGATTCAACATCGTCGCGGGAGAAACGCAAGTGCTGTCCGAGTGAGATCGTTCGTGCCGAAGCTGAAGAAATGGGCGTAGCGAGCGATGCGGATTGTGCGACAAAGCAGGCGCCGGCAGCTCGATCGTGGTCCCGACGGTGTAGTCGGTGCCCCATGTCATTTCCTCCTGCTCCGCTACGCGCAAGACGAGCTCGCGCATGATCTGCAGCTCGGTTTCGTAGTCCACCAGGGGGATCATGATCTCTGGATGCGGGGGCCGGTCCGCTGCCTTTGCTGCGCGCAAAATGGCCTGGACCTGCATCTCATAGATCTCCGGGTAAAGGATCCCCAGCCGGCAACCGCGTGTGCCGAGCATCGGGTTCTCCTCCGCGATTTCCTCAACACGGGCGAGAAGTCGCTCGAGCTCTGGTAGCTCGGAAGTTGACTGGATCCGTGCCCGCTCAACCTACGCTGACAACTCAGCGATGTCGGGCAGGAACTCGTGCAGCGGCGGATCCAGCAGGCGAATCGTCACCGGAAGCCCGGACATCGCAGCGAAGATGCCCTCGAAGTCGGCCTGCTGCAGGGGCAGAACTTCAGTCAGCGCCGCTTGGCGAGCTTGCCGATCCGCAG